>NZ_JAMZCU010000001.1:0-519547 GCF_024273195.1 Devosia ureilytica
ATTGCAGCCGCGCTCTCGTGGTGGGTCAATTGAGTCCAGACCCTAGTGCATTTCGCCGTTTCGTTGAAACGGTGAAGTGCTCCAGGCCCTTGTTTTATCGCGCTTGTGGGCCCAACGGCGCCACTTTTGCTAGAAGCGCTCTATTGCCCTGAGCCCTAGAGGGCCCCGATCTGGCCCAGCCAAAGGCCCAGTTCCGCGTCGAAGTTTTTCCACGCGCGCAGGGCTTGGATGTCAAAACTCAGAACCGCCGCCAGGCCATTGCTGAGATGAATGGTGCGTAGGCACCGGTCAGGCCGGGTCGGTTCGGGCGCCGCCGCACATTTTGCCACAAAGGGTGCCGGCGAAAGCGGGTCATACCAGACCGTTTCTCCGGCATAGCCCTCACTGGCCAGCAGCGGCTTCCCCACCAGACCCGGAATGCCACCCACAGTCTCATCGGCGAACTGATGCAGGTAGACAGCGTCGAGCAAGGCGCTGCTGGCCCGCGCGCCGCTGCGCGGCAATAGCGTTGCCTCGACCGCAAATGGCGCCTGTTGCGGATCGAGAGAAAGCCGCAGGGTCAGGTCAACCTGGCTGGCAAAGCCGGGCTTCATATCCTCGCCAAAGCGAAACCAGGACGCCGGAATGGCCAGTTCCTGGCCCGCAACCGTCTGCGTGACTCGATTGGCGTCGGTGAGTTGCGGTTGGACCGGTTGGGCATTTCGACCGGCCTGGTCGATGGCATAGGCCACCCCGACGGCCGCCAAAAGCACCAGAACAGCGATCCCCGCCAGATTGTAGGCGATCTGGTCCCGTCCGTGGTGGGCCGGCTGCGTTGGCGTTCGGGGAGCCGACATGCGGAAATTAACCAGGATTCTCTCTACGGGGTGACAGCCATTAGGGGGATCAATATGATTAACAAAAGGTAAACTATCGTTCGGCACAGGCTGAAGCACGGGGACGGCGAGGCATGACCAGAGAACTTCTGCTAGCAGCATTCATCATGGGGGTAGGGCTGTGCGTGGCGGGGGCGGGGACGCATCTCTACCAGTGGATCACCCGGCAGCAGGCCGTGCTGCGCATGGATGGCGGGTCCTATCTCGCCTCCATGGGGAACCTGGCGATGAGCTTTGTGTGCGGTCCCTATATCCTGCTCCAATTCGGCTGGAGCCATGAGGATAACGGCACGATTTCGATGACCTCGGTGCTGCTGTCGGCGCTGGTCTCGTTTGGCTGGGCCTTCATCACGGGCCTGTTGTTCCTCAGCGTTTATATCGCACTGCGCTACTGACGCTCCGACGCGCAGCAGGACGCAGAAAAGCCGGCTTCGCTTGCGCGAGCCGGCTTTCCTCATCAGGCCCCTATCAGGGATAGGCTTGGGGCGGGGCCTGGAAACGGATCAGTTGGCGGCAGCAACGACCAGGACGCGGTCGTCGATCATATCGACCCACTGTCCGGCATTGGCCTGCGACTGGCGCTTGATGAACGTGTAGGGGGTCTCGTTCCACAAACGGATGCTGCCATCCTGATTGTCGAGCACGAGATCGCCGCGGTCGGTGCGAGCCAGCAGCACGGCGTGGCCATTGCCATTGGCTTCCTTGACGACGGCAATCATCAGCGTGGATGGATGCCAGCCCGAATTGATCAGGTCGCGGCGCTTGGCCAGGGCAAAATCTTCGCAATCGCCATAGCCATTCGGATAAGTCCAGAACTCGGCGACCTTGTAGAGGTCCTGATCGGTGACCGGCACGACGTTCTGATTGTAGTAGCCGTTGATGGAAACCAGCTGCTGCCAGTTGGTGTCGGTCAGCTGCGTGGCCGGGACGACGCGATCATTGGGGTTGCACTCGCCCGGATGGCTGTTGCAGAACTCGAGATGACCAACGGGAATGGAAGTGGTGCCGACTGCGGTCTGCACAAAGGCGACATTGGTGAAGTCGAGTGCGGCGGCGGGGGCCGCTGGGGCCAGAGCGAGGAGGGCGGAAATGATCCCTGCAAGCAGCGCCTTCTTGTTGAATGACATGGTGTAGTCTCCCTGATGGAGACCACACTAGAGACGGCCAATTGCCCCGATCCGAAAACTACCACGCAGTTTTTATGCGTGTTTTATCGATAGTTGCAGGGATTGATTTACCAAGTGAATCGGATCTGTGCGGAAGGCGCCAGGGGCGCTTCAGTTCATCCGCAGGTTCTGCTGGACGACCGTCAGCATTTCCTGGGCAGCGGCGAATTCGACGGCCACACCATTCTGGAAATGGCGAACGACGCGGGCGCGCATGCGGCCCAGGGTAATCGGCGTGCCCATGGCCGGGCGGACATCGAGTTCCACGGCAGCGCCGGAGAGCGAGATGTCGATGATCTTGCAATTGTAGCGACGGCCGTCATCGAGCACGACCGTGGAATGCCGGATATCGGGCACCACGCGTTCGTGGCGGCGATCTTCGGGCAGATCGAGCAAGTCCTTGTTGGCCAGCCAGGTCAGCTGCGCCGCCATCTTGTCGCGCTTGCGCGGCGAGGCGGCAATGTCCATGGCAAACCCGCCATCGACCTGGGAGAGGATGGTGCCCTCGATACGGCCCAGGTGATCGAGATAGGCGATGATGCGTTCGCCAACGATGCCGGGGACCGGGGCGATGACCACTGCATCGCCGGGCGACATGGACAGCACCTGGCAGGGGAACTCACGCCGGTCGGCCAGCATGTAGCGGCCTAGAATCGACACATTGACGCGTTGAAAGCGCCGGTCACCTGCACCGGGATGCAGGCCCTTGGCATTGTTCTGCGCAGAAATGTCGTCAATCAGCATGCGGCAACCTGTTCCACGCACTGGGGAAATCCACAGCAACGTTAGCGGGTCTTGGTTAACGCTTGATGATGCAGGCCGCCCCGATAAGGTCTAAATGCCAACGAAAAGGTCAAAGCACTTCGCCGTTTTGTTGAAACGCCAAAGTGCTTTAAATATCGGTTCTGTCGTGTTCCTTCGCTTCGGAACTGCCTCTGCTTTCGCCAGAAGCGTGTTAGTTCCGACCGCCATCGATCACCGCAAGGTGGGCATAGCGGCGTGCTGTGCGCCCAAAAACGGTGGTGGGCAGGCCCGATGGGGTGCTCGAGTGCGCAAAATCAACGTCATTGACGACGCTGGCCAGCACTTCACGCGCGGTTTCCTCGGCGGAAATCTCGTCAGGCCAGATCAGGCGGAGACCGGTGATGCGCTGCTCAAGCACGGGCTGCACACCCAGCCAATAGGGCTCATCAAGGGCCGTCATGGCGCCCAGGATCCGCGTATGGGTGGAGCCATTGTGGCGCAGTGGCATGAGGATGGTCTCGAAAGAGACCTTGGTCTGGAGAGCCGTGGTGCCCTGGAAGGTTACCAGCGCAACCGCGTGATCTTCGGTCACGGCGCGCAGCAGGGTGTCCATGGCGTCGCCATCGCGATCATGCCAGAGCGCCGAAAAGGAGCGCCCCTTGAGTTCGCGGCAATAGCTGGTGCAGAGGTGCGATCCGGCGAGGCGGAACGAAAACTTGTCCGCGCCGTCTGTCTCAAGAATGAAGGTGTTGGCAAGGGCTTCGCGAATGCGCGTCGGGTCGATGTCGCGGCGGTCGGGAGCGCTGCGCGAGCCGCGAATCGTGTTCCAGTATGTATAGAGTGTTTTCGTGCTCGGCATCTGCATCGTTCTGGTCCACATCTGGAGTCGATTGGGCGTCCTTGTGAAGAGGTTCGCCGCGCCCCCAGACAATGGCAAAATGCGGCCCCAAAGGCGCGCTTAAAGAATAGTTAAGGTTAACGTCTGTGGCGAAATGTGGAAAAGCCGATCCAAGCCCGCAGCGCCCCTCCGTTTCAGGACATTGCCCATGAATGAAGAAGGCCAGAAGCCCGCAATGCCTGCGCCTGCAGGGCGCGAGCCGATCTTCCTGCTGCCTGGCGCCATTACCATTCTGGCAGGCGTCCTGGCGGCTGTTCATCTTGCGTCAACCGTGGTTCTTAACCCGGATGGGCAGATCCAGCTGTTATTCTGGTTTGCGTTCCAGCCTTACCGGATCGTGCTGGCGGGTATCGATCCGGGCATTGCCGTGCCACTGTTGTGGACGCCGTTCTCGCACGCCTTCCTGCATGCCGGCTGGGACCATCTGCTGATCAACTTGGCATGGCTGGTCATTTTTGCGACGCCGGTGGTGCGGCGCTATGGGGCAGGGCCGATGCTGGCGCTGTTCCTGCTCTCGGCAGCCGGTGGGGCGGCGCTGTTTGCCGTCACGACGCTCTATAGCCAGGTCTATCTCATTGGCGCTTCCGGTGGGGTGGCGGGCCTCACCGGGGCGGCCATCCGCTTCATGTTCCAGCCCGTGTTGATCGGCCGGCATCCGGAAACGGGCGAGCAAATGGTGCTGGGCCGGCGATTGGCGAGCGTGAGGGAAGTGTTCGTCAATCCGCGTTCGCGCTGGTTCACGCTGATCTGGCTGCTGCTGAACGCCCTGGTGCCGTTGGTGCCGCTGCTGACGGGGACGTCGCTGAGCATTGCCTGGCAGGCGCATTTGGGCGGCTTCGCCGCCGGGTTCCTGCTCGTCGGGTTATTTGAGCGAAAGATCTAGCCGCCGTAGACAGCCTCTGGGTCAAACAGGCGGGGCAGGCCGGTGTCCTCTAGTGACGCCGTTCCGTCGGTCATGATGACCTTGCGGTAGAAGCAGCTCTTGCGCCCGGTGTGGCAAGCGGCCCCGCGGCCGGTCTGGCGGACCACCATGACCAGGCAATCCTGGTCGCAATCGGTGCGCAGTTCGATCACTTCCTGCATTTCGCCCGACGTTTCGCCCTTCTTCCAGATCGCCTTGCGGGAGCGCGACCAATAGTGCGCGATGCCGCTTTCGAGCGTCAGCGACAGGGTTTCAGCGTTCATGTGGGCCACCATGAGGACGTCGTTGCTGCCATCCTCCAGCGTCACCACGGTGATCAGACCATGCGCGTCAAAGCGCGGCGCAAAGGCCGTGCCTTCCTCCAGCTGATCGTGGTTCAGCGATTTGGCGTCCGTGAACGAGATGGTCATGCTGCGCGCCTTCTGCCCGTGTCGATGGGCAGGCTTTAGCGCGGCTTGGGGTTGAGCACCAGTGCGTGGGACCTAGCGATGCCCCACCATGGCGAAGAATCGGTCCTGCTCCTGCCGGTCCTCGGCAAAGACGCCGGTAAAGCGGTGGGTGACGGTCTTGACGTCATGGGCCTTCACGCCGCGCATGGTCATGCACATGTGTTCGGCTTCGAGCATGACGGCCGCGCCGCGTGGGCCGAGGTTTTCGTTGATAGCGTCGATGATCTGCGCCGTCATGGTCTCCTGCGTTTGCAGGCGTCGGGCATAGACCTCGACCAGGCGCGCGAGCTTGGAAAGCCCGACAACGCCGTCATGCGGCAGATAGGCAATATGGGCTTTGCCGTAAAAGGGCACCATGTGGTGCTCGCAATGGGCGTGGAAGGGGATGTCCCGGACCAGAACCAGATCGTCATATCCGCCCACTTCCTTGAAAGTCTTGGAAAGAACCTCGCTGGCGTCCTGTCCGTAGCCGGCAAAAAGCTCGCCATAGGCCTTGGTGACGCGGGCGGGGGTATCGAGAAGGCCTTCACGGCTCGGATCGTCTCCGGCCCAGGCGATCAACGTCCGCACGGCCGCTTCCGCCTCTTCACGACTGGGGCGAGCCGCTGGGATGCTGGGGACAGACGTAGTGGTTGCTGACTTGACGCGTACATCCATGAGGTCCGACTCCTTGCGTTGCGACCGTTGCTCATTACGCGACGAATGGCGCGTCAGATTTCGACAGGAGCACAAAGTCCTGACAGCCGGATGGAGACACCCTATATAGAAGCGGAACGAGACCGGAACAAGAAACAGAATTGTCGGAAAAATGGAGCTGAGCGATCTCTATTCTGAAAAGATCCTCGATCTGGCGGGAAACGCCCGGCAGCCAGCGCGGCTGGCGGCACCCGATGCGAGTGCCCGCAAGGTCAGCCGGGTTTGCGGCTCAGTGATCGAGGTCGATATCCGGGTGCGGGATGGCGTTATTGTCGATTATGGGCACGAGGTCTCCGCCTGTGCCCTGGGTCAGACATCGGCTGCGGTGGTGGCCCGTGAGATCGTCGGGACGCCGGTCGGCGAGTTCATGGCGGTCCGGCAGGCCATGCACGATATGCTCAAGGACGAAGGCGTGCCGCCATCCGGCAAATGGGATGATCTCAAATATCTGGAGCCGGTGCGGGAGTATCCCGCGCGCCACATGTCCACACTGCTGGTCTTTGACGCCGTGGCGCTGGCTCTTGAAAAGCTTGAGTCTTCTCAAGCGGTTGCGGCCTCTGCGTGATGGATCGATTCATCGACTTCATGTGGCGAGTCATTGACCTGCCGTTCAAGGCCGCGGCGGTGCTGCTCATCACACTCTACCGCTACACGCTCTCGATGTTCATGGGGCGCAATTGTCGGCACTTGCCGACCTGCTCGGAGTTCACCCGGGACTCGATATGGAAATTCGGGTTCTGGCCAGGCGGGTGGATGGGGTTGGCGCGCGTTTACCGCTGCCGTCCTGGCGGCACCCATGGATACGATCCGGTGCCGGACAGCCTGCCCGAAAGGGGGCGGTGGTATCTGCCCTGGCGCTATGGTCGATGGAAGGGTGAAAAGCATGAGCATGCTTGAGGTGCCCGTCCCAAAGCCACTTGTGGCTGGAATTTATGTTCATTCATGCTAAGGCAGCGGCCTCGCGCGTTGTGGAACGCGCGGCAGACAAACAATTTTATGGAGACCTGAAATGTCGATCAAGGTGACGTTCCCCGATGGTGCTGCTCGCGACTATTCGCGCGGCACTACCGGCACCGAGATCGTTGAAGGGATCTCCAAGTCGCTGGCCAAGAAGACGGTCGCGATGAAGTGGAACGGCGTGCTCTCGGACCTCAGCGATGCACTCGATGCCGATGGCGCCATCGAGTTCGTGACGCGCGATGGTGGCTCGAAAGACGTGCTTGAGCTGATCCGGCACGATGCTGCTCACGTGCTTGCTGAAGCCGTGCAGGAGCTTTGGCCCCAGACGCAGGTGACGATTGGCCCGGTGATCGAGAACGGCTTCTACTACGATTTCTATCGTGAAGCCGGCCCGTTCACGGAAGACGAGCTGCGCGTCATCGAAAAGAAGATGGCCGAAATCATCGAGCGCGGCGCCGCCTTCACCAAGGAAGTGTGGTCGCGCGATGAGGCCAAGAGCTGGTTCGAAACCAAGGGCGAAGCCTTCAAGGTCGAGCTGGTCGATGCCATTCCGGCCGATCAATCGATCAAGATGTATGCCCAGGGCCAGTGGAAGGATCTTTGCCGTGGTCCGCACATGCGCTCGGTCAAGGATGTCGGCCAGGCGTTCAAGCTGACCAAGGTGGCTGGTGCCTATTGGCGTGGCGACAGCAATCGCCCCGTGCTTTCGCGCATCTATGGCACTGCCTTTGCCACCAAGGATGAGCTCGACGCTTATCTGCTGATGATGGAAGAGGCGGAAAAGCGCGACCACCGCAAGATCGGCCGCGACCTGGACCTGTTCCACCTGCAAGAAGAAGCGCAGGGCTCGGTGTTCTGGCATCCGCGCGGCTATGTCATCTACAACCAGATGGAAGCCTATATCCGCCGGCGCCTGAACAAGTCGGGCTATGTCGAGGTCAAGACGCCTCAGCTCATGCACGCCAAGTTCTGGGAACAGTCCGGCCACTGGGGCAAATATCGCGAAAACATGTTCGTGGTGCCCGATGCGATCCCCAATACGGACGAGGATGGTCCAGTTCTGACGGAGGAGGCCGAGTATCTGGCCCTCAAGCCGATGAATTGCCCGGCGCACGTCCAGATTTTCAATCAGGGGATCAAATCCTATCGTGACCTGCCGTTACGCATGGCCGAATTCGGCTGCTGCCACCGCAACGAGGCGCACGGCGCCTTGCACGGCCTGATGCGCGTTCGGCAGATGACGCAGGACGACGCGCATATCTTCTGCCGCGAAGACCAGATCCAGAGCGAGACCGAGCATTTTGTCCACTTGCTCTACTCGGTCTATGGCCACCTGGGCTTCGACAATGTTGTCATCAAGCTCGCGACGCGCCCCGAAAAGTTCGGCGGCACGATCGAGCGCTGGGATGCGGCCGAGAAGGCGCTGGGCGATGCCCTGCGCGCCACCGGCTATGACTTCGAGATCGCCGAGGGCGAGGGCGCCTTCTATGCGCCCAAGCTCGAATTCCACCTCAAGGACGCTATCGGCCGATCCTGGCAGGTGGGCACGCTGCAGCTCGACTATGTCCTGCCCGAGCGTCTTGGCGCCACCTATGTGGCCGAGGACGGTTCGCGCCAATATGCGGTCATGCTGCATCGGGCGATCCTGGGTTCCCTCGAGCGCTTCATCGGCATCCTGATCGAGAACCATGCCGGCAAGATGCCGATGTGGCTGGCTCCGACGCAGGTCGTGGTGGCCACCATCGTTTCGGAGGCGGATGAGTATGCAGAGAAGCTGGTGCGCCAGCTTCGGGATGCGGGCATTCGCGCCGAGATCGACACGCGCAACGAGAAGATCAACTACAAGGTGCGCGAGCACTCCGTCGGCAAGGTGCCGTTGATGTTCGTTGTGGGCAAGCGCGAAGCCGAAGAGGGCAATGTGTCCATCCGCCGCCTCGGGACCGAGGGCCAGAAGGTCGAGCCATTCATGGATGCTCTGGTATCCCTGATGGCCGAGGCGACCCCGCCGGACCTCAAGGACAGCGCTGAAAAGGCCGCCTGATGCCACAGCGTCCGTCAAACCGCGAAATGAAGGCGCTCTATCATCTGGGCGAGGACAAGGTCCTCGGCCCGGATGACTTCAAGGATGTCGGCGAAAAGGTCTTTGCCGGCATGCTCAAGAAGAACTGGATCGAGGCTGTTGAAGGGGTGCCGGGCAAATTTCGGACCACCGAAAAAGGCCGCGTCATCCACGACGAGGAAGTCTATTTCACCGGCCGCTGGAAGCGCTGAGCGGGGAGGGCGGCATGGCCGATCCCATCACGATCACCAGAACCGTCTCGATTGATCCGGCAGAACTCGACGAAACATTCGTTCGGTCTTCCGGGCCGGGCGGCCAAAACGTCAACAAGGTCGCAAGCGCGGTGCAGCTGCGCTTCGATCTTGTCAATTCCCCCAATATTCCCGAGCCGATGAAACGGCGCGTCGCCGCGCTGGCGGGCAGCCGCATCACCAAGGAGGGGGTCATTGTCATCACCTCCAACTCGCATCGCGATCAGCCCCTGAACCGGGCTGAGGCCTTGTCGCGACTGGTGGCATTGCTGCGGGAGGGCGCCTTTGTGCCAAAGCCGCGGGTGGCGACACGACCGACCCTTGCATCCAAGAAGCGCCGGCTGGAGGGCAAGTCGGTCAGGTCGGCGGTCAAGCGCATGCGCTCGCGGCCACCGGGCGAGGACTAGACCCAATTGAGCCGGGCCACCTTGTGGTTCCACGATGACATAAGACAGGCGAGCAGCGAAATGGCTCTTGGAAACAGCCTCAAGTTCGGGACCAGCGGCTTACGCGGCCTGGCGGTGGAACTGGAGGGGCAAGCGGCCCGTCAGTATACCGCGGCGTTTCTGCGCCATCTCGCCCAGATCGCAAACGCTCCGGTTCGCCGGGTTTTTCTGGGACGGGATTTTCGCCCGTCGAGCGCGGCAATCCTGGGTGATTGCGCCGTGGCTATTGCCGCGGCCGGGCTTGAGCCGGTTGATTGCGGGCTGATCCCGACGCCGGCGCTGGCTCTGCATGCCCAGGCTCAGGGCGGCGCTGCCATCATGGTCACGGGCAGTCACATCCCCGCTGACCGGAACGGTCTAAAATTCTATTTGCCAACCGGCGAAATCAGCAAGGCTGACGAGCAGGGTATCGTGGCGGCCCTTGATGGTGCGCACGTGGAGGACCATGCAGTCACCCTCCGCGATGACAGCGAGGCCGCCACTGCCCGCTATCTCGACAGGTTTGCGTCGCTGCTCGGTAAAGGCGCCCTTGCGGGAATGCGAGTCGGCGTTTTCGAGCACTCGACCGTGGCGCGCGACCTGCTCGCGACCATTCTGGAACATTGCGGCGCAGAGGTGGTGCGGCTGGGCCGGATTGATGGGTTCGTACCCGTCGACACCGAGGCCTTTTCCGACCCGGTGTTTGCGCCGCTTTCGGGCTGGATAGGCGAGCATCGGCTTGATGCGATCGTCTCGGCAGATGGCGACGGTGATCGACCCCTCCTGATGGACAATCGGGGCGCGTTTGTGCGGGGCGACGTGCTTGGACTGCTTGCAGCACGTTATTTGGGCGCGCAGGTTGTCGTTACGCCGGTGACGTCCAATTCCGCCATCGAGTTGACTGGCTATTTCGAGACAGTGGTAAGAACCCGTGTCGGCTCGCCCTTTGTTGTCGCGGCTATGGATACCGCCGATGGCGCCGTTGTTGGCTTTGAAGCCAATGGCGGCACCTTCGTGGGCAAAGGGGTGGTTGTCCAGGACAGGCCTTTGCCGGCATTGGCCACGCGGGATGCCATATTGCCGGTACTTTGCTTGCTGGGCGATGCGGCGACCCAGCACAAGACGGTATCACAGGTCTGTGCGGACATCCCCCTGCAACATGCTCTTGCAGATCGCTTGCAGGATGTGCCCGGCGAACGCAGCGCGGCATTCCTGGAGCGCTTGGCGGCAGACGCGGAATACGCCGCGACCGTGTTCGAGCCACACGGGATTACGCGGACGGCGGCCATCGATGGGCTGCAGTTCTGGACCCGATCCGGTGACATGGTGCATTTCCGCGCCTCCGGCAATGCGCCGGAACTGCGGTGCTATGTTGAGGCGCAAACTGCGGAAAATGCTGGCGCGCTTCTCATTTGGGGCCTCGAGACGGCAGCGCGTGAGGTTGGCCACAAAGCCTGAATGAAAAGGGCCGCCCCAGGGGCGGCCCTCAATTCTTATTTCGCCTCGGCGCTGATGTTGACCTTGCCCAGCAGCGAGGTCGGGTCCTCTTCTGCTTGCATAAAGTCCATCATGCTCAGACCCGGCTCGGTTTTAGCATCGATGCCGATCATCAATGTCTTGGCCGTGCCGGAGATGAAGCTGTTGATCGCATCGCCCAGCTTGGCGGCATCGGCAGCGCCAGCCATCATGCCGATGACGGTGCCCTGAGCGAGGCCGGCAAAGACCGGGCGCAGGGTCGCAGGGTCAGCGCCTTGCTCTGCGGCCACCACGGCCAGGATGATGTCGGACAGACCGCTGTCTGTGACCGTAAGATCAAGATCGCGGATTGCCAGGCCCATGCCTGCGGCCATTGCGGCATTCTCGTCGAGGGCGAAGAGTTCGGCGGTCGCATTGGTCACTGTGCCGGCGAGGAGCACTGTGGCCAGGTCGACGCCAGACAGCGAAACTTCCTCGATGGCGATGGAGTCACTGGCTTCATCCCAGGTGGCCGCGACCCGGAAACCGGCATCGACGTTGGTAATGCCAAGGGCGCGCAGCTGCTCAAGGCTTTCATCGCCGGTGTCGGCGGGGACTTCGGCCTCGATCTTTGAGGCAGAAATGTCGAGCGCGGTGGGAATGCCATTGAGGTAGTTCGCAAGAGACAGATCGAAGGCACCAACCTTGGCCTGGATGCGGGCGGTGGGCTTGTCCGGGTTGGGAATGTCCATCGCAAAGCCGCTGAAGGTTATGCCTTCCATGGCGGGGATCAGTGCGCGGGCATTCTGCTCGAACCAGGCCTCATCGACCAGGTCAGGCGCGCCCTCCAGTGTTGCAATCGTGGTGGAGAGGTCCATGGGCTTGATCGTCAGGTTGTCCAGCGACATGGAGCCGTCGTTCTCGACCGTGATGTCAAAGCCATCCATGCTGATCGATGGGTAGATGCCCGGGGACATCCCGCCCATGCTCATGCCGGCAATGCCGAACGTCATCGCCTTGCCATCATCATCGACACCGTCGCAATTCATGCCGTCAAAGCTGACCTCTGAGGTCTCGAAGGCGGTGAGGATGTCGGCATACATCTTGAGAAACCGGCCCACGAGTGCGGGATCGGGATCATCGGGATTGTCTTCCATGGACTGGGCGACCGACATCATCTCGGCAAAGGAGGTCTTGAGCGGGCGGGCCTTGAACTCGGCGCCGGTGACCCCGCCGACGGTGCAGGAGACTTCGTCGGTCTTGAGCGTGCCCCCTTCGGAGATGAGGTCGGTGTAGATGGTCTGCATTTCGGTTTGGCCAGCGGCATCGACCAGGCCATAAATTCCGAGGACGCCAGCAATGTCGAAATTGGCTGCCGACATGGCCCCAACCTCAAGCGTCACATCCTCGGCCACCAGACTCATGCCCCCAAGGCTGATGCCCTTGGCCTGGCCATCGATCACATCTTCAAGCAGGAGGTCGGTGAAGGTCAGCGCAGCCTCGCGCTTTTCACCATCGGTTTGGGAGGTCACATTGATGATGATTTCGGGGACCGTGATGCTGGTCGCATCAAGTCCGGCAAGCGCCCCGGCATTGTCGACGACGTTGCCGCCCAGAATGTCGGTCAGCACCGCGTCAGACACGTTGGAGCCAACGGCGTCGATCGTGGGGATGGACACGGAGTAGTCCATCTCATGGGCCGCAGGGGCAGTCTGCCCGGCTTTGACCTTCTCCTTGGCGAGACCGGCGCCGGCAGGCAACGCGACACTGAGCAGGCAGGCTGAGGCGAGCACCGCAACGCGGCCTCTCGTGGCTGGATACATCGACATGGCTTTCTCCCGTTTCCTGCTTGGCATTTGGGCGACCGCCCGTGGCCAATCAAGTAGAAGAAATAACGACCTCAATGATGTTGCGCAATTGAGACATGGCGTCGTGCAATTGCGCCTGGGCCCAGGTGGAGCGGTCAATAGACGGCTGTGAGCACTTCTATTTCGCGGGGGCTACCGGGCTGCACCTGGACTTCTCGGTTGAAGACCTGATCTCCGAGCTTGGCAAGAACGAGGTATTCGCCCTCGGACAGAACGGTGGATGGAAAGGCGCCGCGCTCGCTGAAGACGGTTGCGCCATCGGCCGTCTTGACTGTCCATTCGACGTCGGCAATGGCCTCGCCGGCTTCCTCGGACACCAGTTTGAACGATATTTCGGCGGCATGGTGGTAGAGCGTTGCGTCGGTCAGCTGACCCGGCTCCACCCGGAGGTCGGCGCGCACCACGGCATTGATGGCGCCGAAGCGCGAGACGATATGATAGGTCCCGGCATTGAGGGTGACGATTTCATTGGGCGGCAGGTTATCGGCAATCAGCGCCCTTTCGCCTTCGTCGCCGGCGGTGAAAATGTCGAAATGCAGTAGCGCGGGAGAAATAGGGATATCGCCCGTGACCGCTGAATTGAGCCGCAGAGCCCCCGCATCAAGAATAACCTCGTGAGCATTGGTGCCTGGCGCGACCGTCAGCGGTTCGCTCAGCTGCGCCTGGCCATAGGCGACATGGACCAGATATTCGCCCGGGGGCAGCTCAAGCTCGGCCGTGCCGCTATCGGCCTTGGCCATCAGCGCCATTTCGCCGTCGTCGCCCGGCACATTTTCAAAGATGCGCCAGACGAGGCCGTCGGGTATCGGCGCACCGTCGGGCGTGATGCGAGCGGTCAGGGTCACGGGCTGCGGTACGCTGGAAACGGACGCAATGGCATCGGCGGCCGTGGTCTGGCCGGCGGGCAACACTCCCGGCTGCGCGTCCCGGTCGGGGCGCGGACGGGGCAGGGGTGGAATTTCCACTGCTTCCTGGGCCACGACTGGTATCACTGTCGTGGGTGCGCCCATGGCGGCCAACAGCACAACCAGAATTGCCAATAGTCTTGCCGAACGCATGTGCTCTCCAGCTTGCGGCGCCTTGGTCCAAGTCGATTCTAGCCATCGCTAGACCCGGATTGGGGAAAAGCTGTGTCACAGTCGGTGCGATTTTTAAACCGCTGGTTGCCCAGCCACGGGATTTTTACATCGACTGCGTGGTCCGGCTGCGTTTATGCCTGCGGGACAATAGACGATGGAGATCCCCATGCCTGCAAATGCGGTCCTGCGCGACTACTTGTTGACCAGGCGGTCCGTGGGGCCGGCCTTTCTGCAAGAGCCGGGCCCGAATCCCGATGAGCTGGCGACCATGCTCACCATTGCCACCCGCGTGCCCGACCATGGCAAGTTGACGCCTTGGCGCCTGGTGGTCATCGCGGGGGATGACCGGATCAATGCGGGGCAGGCTCTGGCAGACCTGGCGGCGCGAAACAATCCGGCGCTCGATGCAGAGAGCCTTGAGGTCGAACGGCGGCGCTTCCTGCCCATGCCACTGACAGTGGGCGTCATTTCAGCGCCCCAGGACCACCCCAAGGTGCCCGAATTTGAGCAGCTGCTGTCCGCCGGCAATGTGGCGTTCAACCTTGTGCACGCGGCATTTGCCATGGGGTATGCGGCCACATGGATCACACGCTGGTTCACATTCGATGATGAGGCGGCTGCCATTCTTGGGGCTCAGCCGGGGGAGCGGTTCGTGGGCTTTGTCCATGTGGGCACGCCGACCATTACGCCCGAGGACCGACCGCGCCCGGCGCTCGACGATGTCGTCAGCCATTGGGGAGGGTCGCGCTGACAGCGGCCCGATCGTGGTTAACAGGGCGTTAACGTCGGGTGATGCTAAGATCGCCTGAAGTGATTCCCTTTTTGAAGACCCCCGATGGGCGTGCAGCCGATTTCAATTCCGCAGACGCTGGCCAATGCCCTGACGGCAGCGGGCAATCGCAGCGGTGTGGATTTCAGCTATCTGCTGCAGACGGCCATGCGGGAAAGCAGCCTTAATCCCGAAGCGCGCGCCAGCACCTCGTCAGCAGTCGGGTTGTTCCAGTTTCTTGAAAGCACCTGGCTGCAGGTGATGAAGGAAGAGGGACCCCGACTGGGCTATCAGTCGTATGCGGACCAGATCTCGCGCACCCCGGGCGGCGACTATGTGGTCGCCGACCCGTCCAGGAAGGCGCAAATTCTCAAGCTGCGCGAGAATCCCGAAATTGCTTCGGATCTGGCTGCGGCATTCACCCGTTCCAATGGCGAATATCTGCGCAATGCCTTCGGGCGCATGCCCAGCGCCGGCGAACTTTACATCGCACATTTTTTGGGGGCGCAGGGCGCCGAGAAAATGTTCAAGGCCGGCCTGGACAATCCCGACCAGGTGGCTGTCGGTCTATTTCCCCGCCAGGCGGCTGCCAATCGGTCGATTTTTTACAATCGCGAGGGCCAGGCGCGCACCATCCGGCAGGTCTATGAGGTGCTGGTGGCCAAGCATGAAGGCGGCGGCAATTCGGGCTTTGCGGCGCAGCAATTGACCGGTGAGGGCAATGTGCAGGCGGCGCGACCGGCAGAGCCTCCATTGCCCTCCCGCTTTTCGCCGGAGAACATGTCCTTCACCGGCTTGTTCCGCACCGAGTTCGAGGACGCTGACGAGGCAGCGCAGCCCGGCGCCGCCTTCTTCACGCAGCTCTACAATCAATGACCCAATTGCCGAAGACAGCTGCGCAGCCACCTGGAGGTCTGGTCATCATTGGCCTGGCACTGGCGTCATGGTGGCTGCTGCTGATCGCAGGAAGCCTGATCGTTGCGGCTTGGCGCATGGTCGCAGGAGCCTGATTGCTGGCGTGGTTTCCGATGTCGCCTAGCCCGGATTTATGGTGAACCGTTCCTTAAATATTGCCAGCTAACCTCTCTGCATCGGTGCGGAGTGCGTTATGATTGGGTATGAGGCGTTTGCGGAGCTATCGCTGTCCAGTGACAGTGACGAACGGGGCTACGCCGCCCATCTGGCCGCTCTGGCCTATCTCGATCATCAAGGCCCCGCCGATGAACATGCGGCGCTTTATGCGGCGCTGATCGGTTTTCTCGATGACAGTTCGGTCAAGGTGCGCGCAGCGCTGGCCTATGGCCTGCTGCATTCGCCGCAGGCTCCTCGCTCGGTCATGCTGGCTCTGTTGCAGGACAGTGCCGTGATTGCCCGGGCGGTGCTGCAATATTCGCCCGTATTGGTCTATGCCGACCTCTATCCAATTGTCGCCCGTGGGGACATCACGGCCCTGACCGCCATTGCGCAGCGCCAATCGCTAAGCCCGCGGTTGGTGTCGGCGTTGCTTGGCAAGGGTGAACGCGGGCTGATCCTGCGCCTCCTGAAACGGAGGGACGTCGACTTTGAAATTGCCATGCTGGAACAGCTCAGCCGGACCCATGGCGATGACGCCACGATCCGGGGCGCCTTGCTCGCGCGCCGGGATCTGCCAGGGACGGCGCGGATGCAGCTTGTGCGCGCCGTTGCCGATAGCCTGGGCGGCTGCCGCCTGGTCAAGGGGGCTCTGGCTGCTGATCGCCTTGGGCGATTGCTCCGGGACGGCACCGACACTGCGGTGGCCATTATTGGTGAGACGGAACCGGTGGCGGGCAGGGCGCAATTCGTCGACAGCCTGATGGGTGCCGATCAGGTCAGCGCCCGGTTGCTGCTGCACTCTGTGGTCACGGGCAAAGTTATGTTCTTTGCCGCCTGCATCGCCGGTCTCGCCAATACCGGCAGCGACAAGGTTTATACGCTGCTTGAAGGTGGCAGCCGCGTTGCGCTTGCCGCCCTCTTTAGCCGCTGCGGACTTTCTCCGGCGATTGGTGGCTTGCTGGTGCGTCTGGTCATGCTGGCCCGTTCAGTCGACCTGGCTGACGACCCCGCCGCCCGCCACTATGTCATCACGGCGCTGACAGAGGAGCTGATCAGCGAATATGACGGCGACATTCCGCCCGAGTTGGAAGAGGTCTTCTGCTACCTTAATGACCAGAACATCGCCCTTGCTCGCAAAGCAGCGCGCGGCGTGGTGGCAATGTTTGCGAAAACGACCCAGTCGGGCATTGCATTGCCCGCGCCTCAGGTGGCGATGCCACTGCAATTGCCCGCGGCTTAAAAGCGGAACTGTTCGCTCAGCACGCGTTCTTCGAGGCTGGTGCCCGGATCGAACAATAGGGTTACGCCGTGCGAGCGGTCCTCGCGGACGGTGACTTCGAGCACGTTGTGGAACTCGACATTGTCGGCAACCGCGCTCACTGGCCGCTTGTTGGCCTCGCGGGTAATAAACTTGACTGCGGCACGATTGGAAAGGATCGCTCCGCGCCAACGCCGCGGCCGGAACGGCGAAATAGGCGTGAGGGCCAGAAGCGGGGCCTCGATGGGCAATATGGGCCCATGAGCCGACAGGTTGTACGCCGTAGAGCCTGCTGGCGTGGCCAGAAGCGCGCCGTCGCAAATCAATTCGTCCAGTCTGACCTCGTCATCGACCAAGATTTGCAGCTTGGCCGCCTGGTAGGTTGAGCGGAACAGCGACACTTCGTTGATCGCGAGGGCCGTCCTCTCGTGGCCGGAAGCGTCCAGGACTTCCATGGCGAGGGGGTAGATGCGGGTGCGCTGACTGGCCTCAAGCCGATCAAGCAGACCATCTTCGCTATAGGTGTTCATCATGAAGCCGACCGAGCCGAAATTCATGCCGTACACAGGCGTTTCGGTTCCCATGACCCTGTGGAGGGTCTGCAGCATCAACCCGTCGCCACCCAGGGCCACTACGAAATCTGCGTCCTCCAAACTCGAGTCGCCATAGCGGGCGCGCAATCGCACCGCCGCGGCCTCTGCGGCCTGGGTCTCGTTTGTTACGACGCAGATTTTGCCCATGCGACAGGGTCCTTGCAGATGACTGGTCGGCCGCTTGCCTATCACGGTGGGGGGACACTTCGCCAGCAGGGTTTGGTTTGCAACGTGATTGATGCGCCGCTGCCGTATCAGTTTAATTCGGATGCAAGTTCAGGAGCCGGTTTGTGGAGCGCGTTGCTGTACAATTCAAAAATAACTTGGTGCGCAGATGTATTGCCATCCTCCTGGATTTGGTAAATTATTATAGGTAACAATTACTGCTGTTCCTGGGGCGGGCATGGCATGAGTGAACTGCTCGACTTTGGCGGCGGGGAAAGTCAGATTGGCTCCGCTGGCTTTCCGAACTCTACAGGTCGGGCCACGGATTGCGCCGAGCCAGGTTGGAGTTCAGTTAGCTGGCACAGCGGGCTCTCGCTTTACTGGGGAGAAGGGCGCCCAGCTTCAATTGGAGCGTTTCATGGCCATCGGCGCGCCATTGCCGTTAAGCGCGTTTTCGATGTGGCCGGCTCTTTCGGTGCGCTGGCCCTTCTGCTCCCGCTTCTCTTGGTCGTTGCTGCACTCATAAAGTTCAGCAGCCCCGGCCCGGTGTTTTTTGTTCAGCAGCGCGAAGGTCTTGGGGGGAAGCTGTTTGGGATACTGAAATTCAGGACCATGGAAAGCCAGATTTGTGATCCCTCCGGGCTTTCCCATACGCTCCCGGGAGATCGCCGCGTGACGGCCTTCGGCCGGTTCCTGCGCAGAACGAGCATTGATGAGCTTCCGCAACTGCTCAATGTTCTGCGCGGCGAGATGTCGTTGGTTGGTCCCAGACCGCATGTGCCGGGCATGCTGGCACTTGGCCGGCCTTTTGATGAGATCGTTCCATACTATCGCCTGCGATACGCCGTACTGCCCGGTATCACGGGTTGGGCGCAGGCAAACGGGCTGCGCGGCTGCATCAGGAACGGCCGGGCCGCCACCGCGCGCGTCGATCACGACCTCGCCTACATCCAGAACTGGAGCCTCTGGCTCGATTGCCGGATTTTGGTCCTGACGCTTTGGCGCGAAATTGTCACCGGTACGGGTGAGTGAGTTCTCAAGGTGAGTTAGGCCGGATCAATCCGACCGTGCGGACCCCATGTTGACCAATCACACGGTCTTTTCCTGATAATAGGACGCGTAGCGGCGATGGTATGGGCTGCTGGTGACTTCCTGCTGGTTGAGCACGGGCACGATGACCTGCTCCCGCTCGTTTTCGCCCTCAATGGACAGGAGCGACTTGCGCACCTCCTGCTGTGCCGTAGAGGCCCATTGAACGACCATGACCACCGCGTCGGCCAATTTGGCCAGGTAGATGCCGTCCACCACCGGGCTGAGCGGTGGCGTATCGAGGATGATAACGTCAAAGGTTCGGCGTGACGCCGACAGCAGGCGACCAAAATTCGGGCTGGTTATGAGTTGGTCGGTTGCTGATCGGCTCCCTGTCGACCCCACCAAAGTGTAGAGATCGGACAGATCATCCTTGAGAATGGCGTCGTCGAGAACCTCGTTGGGCCCGCGTGATTGCAGCAGGCTCACCAGGTTGTCCGACGGCTGGGCGCCCAGTTCGCGGTGAAGCGAAGGGCGGCGTAGATCGCAGTCTATCAGCAGGGTGCTCTGGCCGGCCAGCGCGTAGGAACGGGCGATTGAGAGCGACAGCGTGGTCTTGCCTTCGCCCGGCACGGTCGAGGCCACCATGATGACGGGTGCGAGATCGCTGGGGCGCTCTTTTTGCAGCCTGAGGCCCCGGTCAATATCGGTGCGAATGCGGCGCACGGCTTCAGCGAAGGCGGACAATGGCGCGTCCACGACCAGATCAGCGACGCTCAACTGATTGGGCTGCACCTTGGCGCGTGGCACAACCACTGCGGAACGCGCGCGCGCCAGGGCGGCCAGTTGTTCGTCGGACGTCACGCCGCCGATGAAAAACTCGTAGAGAAAGGCCAGAGCAACGCCAAGCGCGATACCGGCGAGTGCCGCTGTCATAAGCATAAGCCTGGAATTGGGGGCGCTCGGTTCGCTTGGGCGCAGCGCAGGGGAGACGACCCGGCTGTCCGGCAGTTGCAGCGTCGCCTGCGCCTGCAACTGCTGCGAGCGCAGCAGCAATTGGTCATATTGCTGGCGTGACAGCTCGGTCTGCTGCTGCAGATCATAGAGTTCGGTGAGGGTTTTCGGCGGCAGGCCGCTCGACACTATCGCCGTACGCAGGTTTTGGCGCAGACTGTTCTCGGCCACCTGCGTCTGCTGCAATTCAGCCTGAATGCTGGAAATGCCGAGATTGGCTCGTTCGACCAATCGCGCTTCAACGCCAGCCAGGTCCTGGCGAAGGTCGATATCGGAGGCGATTGCGGCTTCATCCTGCAACCGCGCGAGGAGCCCCTGGCGCTCTTCTTCAAGCTCCGCCAAGTCCTGGTCGGCAAGCCGGGATGCCAAGGCGGAATAATCCTGACCGGCGAGCAGGCTTTGCAGCGTCGCGACTTCGGCGGCATGGGCCTGTCGCAAGGTGCCCAACTGGCGCATCTGGACCTGAAGAGTGCTGAGCTCGGGGCTACTGGTCTGCTCGATGATCGATCCCAGATTGGCCTCGATATAGCGATCAAAGGAACCTTCGGACGCGATCACACCCTGCCGGGCGGCACCCAATTGCTCGACGAGCACGTCGCGCGCGTCACTGATGCTCTGAACCTTGGCCGAGAGCTGGGTGTCGATATAGGCCCTGGCCAGCGCGTTGGATATGCGTTCGGCATTGTCGGGACTGACCGAGCTGGCCGAAATGTTGATCAGATAGGTCGAGCGCTGCCGCTGCACCTTCACCATATGGCCAAGGGCACTCAGAGCCTGCTGCAAGGCTTGTTCCGCGGACGGCAAGGCCGGCTTTTGCAGACCAAGCAATGACAGAACGCGCGCGCTGAAACCCAATTGCGGGTGGAGTTCTGGATCGTCCAGCAGGTTTTCGCGTTCGATGACGCTGAGCAGGACATTGTCAGATCGGGCGAGCAGCACTTCGCCCTCCACGCGCGGATCGGCCAGGGAACCCAAGCCATTTTGAGTTCGATCATGCAGCAGGTCTCCGTCCTGCGGATCAAACATCACCAGTGTGGTTGCGGTGTAGATTGGCGTCAGCGTGAAGATATAGATGGAGGCGAGGCCAATGACCGCAAGGAATACCGCAAGAATCAGGCGCGCCTGACGCCGGATGAAGCTGAAAATCGTGCGAAGATCGATCTCGGCGTCCATGTGAAGTTCCTGGAAGTGACGGCTGCGGACAAGATATTGAGCGGCAATTCACGTTCCGGCAAGCAAAGTTCAGATGTCTTCTGCGCCTTTTTAGTCTCTTGAAGAAAAGAGGGTGACGGCGCCAAGTCGATCTATCCGGGCCGCGGTGAGCAGCCCTGTCGCAAAGGCGCCGGTATCGACGCAGATGCGGAAGGGCTCCACGATTGGTTGCGAGGCGGGTGTGTGGCCATGGACGACGAGGCCGAAAGGCTGCGGACCGCCATAGGCAGGCTCTGGCATGCGCAGCCAGACCATGTCTCTGGCGCTTTGCTGGTTGAGGGGCAGGCCTTCGACCAGTCCTGCGTGAACCAGCGTCAGTCCCGGCAGTGCGTAGCAGACCGGCAGGTTTCGCAGCATGGCCAGGTGGTCTTGGCCGATGCCGGCGACCAGTCGCTGGCTGGCCACCTGTGGTCCCGCTTCAAACAGATTGTCCTCGTCCAGCCCATAGGATCGAAGGGTTTCCCAGCCGCCATTGCGAAGCCACGGGTGTTGCCGGTGCGGCGCCTCCAGGAAATCGAGGAACATTTCCTCGTGGTTTCCGGTCAGCAGCAGGCGCTCGAATGGGGCCGACGTCGACAGGTGTTCAAGGACATGGGCCGAATGCGGGCCACGGTCGATCATGTCGCCGAGGCACACCACCAAGGCGGACTGTCCGTGTTCGGCAATATCGGCGGCGATGACCTGTTCGAGTGCCAGCAATTGATGAAGGCAGCCATGGATGTCCCCGATGGCATAGACAAAGCTGGGCCTATCCACTTCGACAATGATCTGTCGTTGCGGATGGGGTGGAGCGTGGCGACCGAACTTGAGCATTGCCATGACCTGTCGCGAGTGAAGACCCACAAGCAGATGCGGCGCTCAAGGGAGGGCCGCATCTGGCTCTATGCTTAGATGGCTAGGCGAAGACCTTGAGATTGTCTATCCGAACCGCAGCAGATGGCCGCTCGGGGGAGTAGAAGCCTACGGCCTGCAGGGTTCCGGCCGGCAAGGGTGTCACGCGTGCTGACCCCGAGAGGGAAAGGGCTGCGCCCGGCGTGAAAGTCAGGTCGCGCCATTTGTTCGCCTCGCGCCCGAAGGCGAAGACCTGCTCGACGGCGTTGGACCAATCCGAGCCGCCGATGCCAGCGACCGCCAGGTCAAAGGTCTGATCGGAGGCGTACCACAGGCCTTCGCTCTTGATGACGAGACGCAGCAGCGAGTCCGTGACGCCCGAGTTCAGCAGGAACTGAATGGTCGAAATATCATCCAGCGAGACACCATCAAGGTCTCCCGACCACCCGACCAGCGGTCCCAATTCACCCGCGCTGCCGCGGCTCATGTAGGTGTGGGCGCCTACCGACGCCACGCCAAAGTGATTGGTGCTGATGTCGTCGGTCAGGACCAGGTCAACGGTGGCAGAGTGCCAGCCGTTGACGCGCGAATTGCCGCTGACATCAAAGCTCCACTCGTAGACGGGATCGGCATCGGGCTTGAAGAAGCGGAACAGCGACGTCAGCTCAGCAAGCGAGAGGGCGCGGTGGTAAATGCCCAGGGCGCCGATCTTGCCGGAAAAGAAATTGTCCATGCCGCCCGTCAGTTTGACTGCACCGACGGTGAAGTCGCAGGCGGCAGCGTTGAGGCCGGACGCAAAGGAATACGGGTTCTTGCTATAGGTGTTGGCGAGCCCGTCCGTGTAGCTCGGGCGCGCGTCAAAGACCGGGCCCAGATAGGAACGAACCAGCGCTCCATCATAGGTGAAGGCCACGAATTGCCACCGGCTGTTATCGATGGCGCGCGTATTGGCCGAATAGTCGCGGCTGAAGGGATAGCCGGGGGTCACATCTCCGGTCTGTGAAACGTGACCGCAGACCTGTTCGTCGCCGCCGTATTCCGCCAGGTCGGTGAAGAGCCCGTATTGGCGGCGGGGATCGCCTGCATCCTCCTGCCAGCAGCCAGCAACAAAGCCGGCGTCGCTGTCATCGCGCTCAACCCAGGCAAAGACCGTGCAGGCACTGTAGCCGGTGCCGCCAAGGTTCAATCGACCGACAGAGGCAGCAGGAACCACCAGAAAATCCGTCGCGCCGTCCAGCACAATGGCCCTGGCTACCGGACCATCCTCCACATCGACAATCGAGACCGACGAGCCGGCCCCTTGTTGGAGCAGGTGATTTCCAAACTTCGACTGGAGTGGATCGCCACCTGTCCAATCCCAATAGGCCTCGAGCCCCGTCACGACGGGCAGCACGGCTCTACCCGCCTTGCGGTGTGCGCCGCACCCAATTCCGAGATGGATGGCGCTCATCAGGCAAGCCCCACCACATCGGTCGCCGATGTCGCCGCCAACACGCGCGAAACTCGGATGGGGAGCAGTGTTCCCGCCGGAACATCGGAGAACGTTACAGTGTCCCCAGCCCGCATGATGACGGACAGATCGCCCGCGCCACCGACGTAGATTGCTCGGGTCACAAAGGCCAGGTCGTTGGCGTCGTGAGGCGTGATGGCTGTTGCCCGGGTGGCCGGTGCGGTCAGGCCGTTCTGAAAGGTGTCGAATTGGTCGCTCATGGCGTGTCCTCTGGTTGCTACCAGCAAGGTACGCGGGCTTGACCAGACGTGGATAACTTGGTCGGCCGGACGTCAGCGTGAGGGCTGGCCCTGGTCCAGGGCCACGCTGGAGTATGCGGTCCGGCGGAATATTTTCCCGCGGGACACCCGGAATTCCAGATCGATCACAGCGTAGGCAATGAGCAGGCTGACGGAGGCCATGAACGCAGGGTTGAAGGAGAGTTCCTCGAAGAGATAGGCCAGCAGGACTACCAGCGCCGTGTACATAAAAAAGCTGGACTTGCGGGATCGGGTCAAAACGTAGGCGACTGACCAAAGAGCGACAAGAGCATAGCCGAGGCCCGCACTGTAGGCGCTGGATAGAAAGCCATTGTGCGGCGTGGATATGCCCCCGGTGATACTGCTGAGCTGAAAATATCTCTCGGTGAAGCCGATCCCGGCTGGATAGTTCAGTGCCAAGTCCAGGCCGCCGACAAGGCTCACCCAACGATCATGAAGATTGTCGCTGAAGTTGGCATCCGCGCTGAACCGTGGCCCCAGCACGAATTCAAGCCCCTCGAAAAGGCCATAGGGCACCAGCAGCGCAAGCGCCAGAATTCCGGTCAGCAGCAGGGCGATGGACCGTTGCAGCAGGTTGCGGGAGATCAGGCGAATATAGAGCAAGGCACCGACCCCGGCCACGGCCACAAGACCAGAACGATTGAGCGTTTGGGTGAAGGTCAGCAGATAGAGTGCCGCGAAGGCGGCGAAAACAGCGAAGCGCTTGTGACGCTCCGCCAGGAAGGCGGCCGCGGCGGCAGCCAGTGCCAAGGCCGGCCCGGCCTCGTTGCCGGCTGACCAAAGGCCCCCGGGCTTGGCGATCCGCGGCAAAAGCGCGACGAACTCGCCCCTTGCAGCCGCGGCCAGTGCCGCCTCTGCGTCAAACGGCATGCTCAGGCCGAACGTTGCCAAGCGCTGCGGCACGAGCACATCGAGAAGCAGGAAGAGGCTGGTGGCTATAAATCCGGCCAGTATGCCTCGACAGAATACTTCAAGCTTGTCCTCCTTGAAGAGCAGATAGGCGAAGAACAGGAAGAACATGGCATAGAGGTAGGTGAAACCGGTCGTGTAGAACTCACCTTCACCTCGCGCAAACCCGAATAGGTAGGTCGCGAGGAACAACAGGGCCATTGGCACGACGTGCATGACGAGGATCCCGACCGAAACGAACCGCAAATAGGCCAATCCGATAATCGGCAGGCCAATAAGTACAATCAGATCGGAGATCCGCAGAAATCGAAGGCCCAGGGAGCTGGTCAGGACATTACACTGAACAAAGAACCCGACCCCAAAAACGAGAAGCGTGAGAATTGTCCTGTCAAAGCGCAGCATCGAAGCTGGATAGCGGCGTATCGCCTGAATGAAGCCCGGTAGTCCATCTGCTGCGTCCGTGATGGCAGGCTCTTGCGATGCACGAGTACCAGTAGACCTGCGTTTGGTCATTTTATGTACTTTCGCCGTCTTTCAGTTTTCGGCCAATACCGTATTCATCAATGACATAATTTGTGATGGAATAGGAAATTCTGTCGAATGACCGCATCAATCAGGAACGGTTGGCGACTAAAGTGACATGGGGCCTTGTCGCGGATGAGAATACTTCACTTAAGCAGCCTCTATCCACCCCACATCGTGGGCGGATGCGAGCGTTCGGTGGAGCATCTCGCAGAGGAGCAGGTTGCCATGGGGCACACCGTGGGCTCGGCCTCCATTGAGCGCCAAGCGGAACCCAGGGTTGAGCGCAACGGCGTCAGCGTCTACCGGTTGGATCACCACAATGATTTCTGGCTTGAGGATTGGCCGCAGCACAACGCGCAGCAGCGGCGCATGCAAAAGCTCAAGCAGCAGTGGAATTTTGAAATCGAGCGGCAGTTTGAGAAGGTCCTGGACGAGTTCAGGCCCGACATCCTCAACTCGCATTCGCTTGTTGATGTGACGACGCTGGTGTGGCGCGCTGCGCATCGGCGCGGCATCCCGGTCGTCCACACGCTCTGTGATTACGACCTCATGTGTGGCAACGCCGCCATGTTCAGAAACGGCGCCCCTTGCGATCACATTCATCTGGGCTGCCGGCTCGTCAATTTTTCCAAAAAATTCACGCAACGGTATGTCGATGCGGTGGCGAGTGTGGGGACTGATATTCTCAGCATCCATGTGTCCCATGGGCTCTTTCAGCACATCCCGGAACAGTTGCGTCGCGTGATTTTCTATTCGTCGACCGTACCGGGCGGCGACCCGGTTGAGCGCCGCAGAATGGATCGCAGCGGACGCCCGATGACCTTCGGTTACATCGGACGGATCAACACTGAGAAGGGCGTCGGCACCATGATCGACGCGTTCAAAATGATTGGACCCGGCAACTGGCGGTGCCTTATCGCGGGCAAGGCGATGGATGACTCGGTTGAGCGGTTCACGGCACAGGCCGGCGATCTCCCGATTGAATTCATTGGCTGGGCAACGCCCAAGAATTTTTTCGAGCAGATCGACGTGCTGATTTGCCCTTCATATTGGGCGGAACCTTCTCCGCGTGCGATCTACGAGGCCTATCAGATGGGCGTTCCGGTGATCGGCGCCGCCTCGGGTGGCATTCCCGAGCTGATCGGCGACCAGGAGTGGCTGTTCAAGCCGGGAAGTGCGTCGCAACTGGCGGACCGCATTCGCGGCGTGCTTGGAAAGTCCCGTGCGGAACTGCCGACGGAGGCTGAATTCGGCGGTATTATTGAGCGGTCCAGCTCTCGGCACGTGGGCGAGAATTACCTTCGGCTCTATGACGATGTACTTGACCGCAAACGTTCGGGCAGTCAGGCGCATTGATGCACACTGACCCGGACACCTCCCGCGGCGGACTGCTGAACTTGGTGCGGCACGGTGTGTTCTGGTCGATTGTCCAGAGCTGGGGCGGCAAGATTGCGACGTTTTTGCTGTCCGTATTCCTCGCACGGCTCTTGAGCCCCGAGGAATTTGGCATCGCCTCGAGCGCACTGCTCATTTTGCTACTGGTCCCGATGTTTGCCGAGTTGGGGTTCGGCGATGCCATCATGCAGCGGCGGCGCTTGCAGGCGGCCGACCTCAATCTTCCGTTCTATGTGTCGATCAGCGCCATTCTGGTGCTCTTTGCCATTGTCGTTCTCATGTCAGGGCAGATCAGTGCCTGGCTCGGAGTGCCCGGCTTTTCCCTCTACATCGTCGTCATTTCGGCAACCATGCTGATCACCGTGCCGACGGTGTTTCAGGAGGCGGTTTACAAGCGCAATATGAGGTTCCGTTTTCTCGCCATACGGACGTTCATCACGCATATCCTGGGTGGCCTCCTGGCTGTCGCCTGCGCGGCAAACGGATTTGGGGTCTGGAGTTTTGTCGTTCAGGCCTATGTCGTCGCCGCCATCAGCTTCATCTGGCTCTGGCGAAAACCACAATGGATACCGGGAACGTCTATAGATTTACCGGCATTTTTTCAAATGTTCCGGTTTGGATCTTCGATCCTTGGTCAAAGACTGCTGGATTTCATCGGCAATAGATTTGTCGATCTGATGATCATTAGCCAGCTTGGACTTACAGTGTACGGAATCTACGCCGTTGGATCTCGGTTCTACGTAACAATGATGCAAATGGTGCAGGGTGCACTATACGATGTCTCGCTGACTGTCCTGTCATCGATTGCGACGGACCGCAGCCGGATCGCTGAAGTCTATCTTAAGACAGTTTCCTCCGCTGCGACCTACATCTCGCCGGTTTTCATCCTGATCGCATCCATCGCGCCGGAGATTTGTAGTGTTCTTTTTGGCGAACGCTGGGAGGGAGTAAACAATGTTGCAGCACCGTTATTACTGCTCGGTTCGGTACAATGCGTTCAATACATGAATGGTGCTTTTCTTTCGGCGCGCGGCAGGCCTGATATCACGCTGCTTGCTGTGTTGGCGAAGTCGGTATCGCCGCTGATATTGCTGCTGCTGGTGCCGTCAGAGAACGTCTCTGACATGGTCACGCTCTTTGTCATCGGCCAATTGATCGCTGCGCCTGTCTCCTTTTATCTCGTTTTCCGAGAACTTGGCCTTAAATTTTCACGTATTCTGCGAGTTTTGGGACCAGCAATCATCAATGGAATTGTTTGTTTTACTCTAGTGTCTCTTGCGCGACCATACTTTGATCCATTAGGTCTGCATGATTTCTGGAAAGGTATTTTTATTGGCGCAATCTACACTTTAATTTGGCTGACTTGTCTGGCGATTATGGATCGCGCGCGGCTGATTTCCGCAGTCGATGTTCTGCTTGTCTCCTCACGCAATCCCTGAAGGAATCGCGGTTTGAAGCGCCTATTGAAAGCGATATTGCCAGCCGCCCTGACCGAATTTGCGCGCTCCGCCCGCGCGTCCGCCCGTCGGAAGCAATTTCTCAAAGAGTGGACCAGCGCTCGAAAGGCCTGTGTCCGTCGCGAGCCTTCAACACCCTCGCAATATCTGCTCATATTTCCCAGCGATCCGTGGACGATTTCCGGAGCACTGGGTGACGATGCCATGATCAGCGCGGCGGTCCAGCACTTCGCCGAGCGCTCAGCATCGGTATCAACGAGCATGTTCTGCCGACCGGGGCTGGCGGAAGGAGTCGTGAAAAGCTGCGGTTTCCATCCGGTGATTATCCCCGAGCGTGACTCCTTCGTCGGCAGCCTGCAGAGAATATTGAGTGAGACCCGGGCAGATGAACTGATCCTGCTGGGGGCCGACATTATGGACGGATACTACGATCCTGCGGGCGTTGCCGACATGCTCGTAACGGCCGATGTTGCGGCTCGATGCGGCGTCCGAACGAGTTTTCTGGGGTTCAGTTTTAACGAGTATCCCGTCCCGGAGCTTGCGGCATTTTACAACCGTGTAAGTCCAGAGGTGCGGTTCAATTTGCGGGACGAGATTTCACTGCAGCGTTTCCAGCAGTTCACTTCGGCCAAGGCAAATCTCGTCGCTGATGCCGCGTTCATGCTCCGCCCGGGACTTGTCGATGTCCAGGTGAAAGCCTGGATAGACAAGCAGCGCGCGCAGGGTCGCGTCATCATTGGTTTTAACGTGCATCCGATGCTGATCAAAGACGCGTCCGTCGAACAGATGGACCAGATCATCCGGCGCTGTGTTGAAGCCATTCAGGGCGCATCACGCGGTCGAGACGTGGCCTTCCTGCTACTGCCGCATGACTATCGCAATGCGCTGGGAGATGCAGCGTGTCTGCGCCCAATCCATGAAAGCCTCAGCCACGATGCCGGCGTGCATGTCTATTATTTGGAGGGAAAGCACCGCGCTGCTGATATCAAGGCTTTGGCAGGGCAGGTGGATGGCATGATCACCGGCCGGATGCATCTCGCGATTGCGGCGCTCGGCATGTCGGTGCCGACGCTTTGTCTCACGTATCAGGACAAGTTTGGGGGCCTGATCCGGCACTTTGGTCTACCAGGCGATCTGCTGCTGTCTCCGTCGGTATTTGATGACGATGAGGCGCTGGAAACAGCAGTGGTCCATTTCGTCGATAAGTTGCCCATGCTCCGGCAGTTGGTTGCGGCTCACAAGGCGGAGGTCATGCGATTGGCGTCAGGCAATTTTGATCTCGGTGTTCATGAGACAGCGTAGCGACATTGGGTTCCGTGATGCGGGGGGCGTGTCGTGAAGATCGCCATACTCTCCTCATTCCCGGTGTTTCCAACCAATGAGGGTGCGCGTAGCCGAATACTCAACCTTGCGCGCGCCGTTAAATCCCTCGGGCACGAAATTTGGTTTGTCTATCTGCCGACTTGGTCACGCGCGGAAATTGATTACGCTTCCCATGAGCAGGCATTCGGACGCGACCACTTTCTGTCACTGAAGGGCAAGGTTGATCGGGGATATGTACCGGCAGCGTTTCGGTTGAAACGAAAAGTCCAGAGAATGCTCGGCGCCGACGCCGGCAACTACAATCACCTTGATGAGTTCTACTGCCCCGAGTGGCCGGGCGAATTGCGCACACTACAGGATCGGCATCGGTTCGACGCAGTAATCGTCGAATACGTACTGCATTCCAAGTGCTTCACTGCTTTTCCAGACAAAGTGATGAAAATACTCGATGCTCATGACACATTCGTCGACAGGCACAAGGCCTTCAAGAATGCGGTCAACCCGTTGGGTTACTGGTACTCGATTCCGAACGCTCAGCAGGTTATCGGCTTTAGGCGGGCGGACGTTGTCCTGGCTATCCAGGAGGAAGAGGCCCGAAGTTTTGCTCAAAGTTTGGGCCAGGGGCAGCCAGAGGTCGTTACTGTCGGGCATCTGGTCGATATGCACGCGATGGAAGGATACGCTTCGCCAGAGGTGGTGTTTTTGGGCTCGGGAAACGACGCCAATGTTGATGCGGTCAATCATTTCCTCACGCGCATATACCCCCTGGTCCGCGAGCAGTCCCCGAGCTTCCGGCTGGCTCTGGCCGGTGGCATTTGCGACCATGTGGAGGATCACTTGGGGCTCAGAAAACTGGGCCCGTTCAACAGTATTCTCGACGTCCTCAGGCAGGCTCCAATAGCCATCAATCCAATGCTAGTGGGGACTGGACTCGCGATTAAGCTGCTGGAGGCAATGGCCGCGGGCGCCCCTGCAATCAGCACCCAAACTGGTGCACGCGGCCTGCCTGAGGCCTATCGGCAGGGGGTCTGGGTGCTGGAGGATGACGATGATGCCGGCTTCGCCAATGCCGTTCTCGAACTGTCCGCAAGCCAATTCGACCGGCGCCGGCTTGGACGGGCCGGCCACCTTGCCGCGGCGCGATGGAACCAAGATCAAATTATACAGCTAGAGAGAGTGTTGGCAGAGCGCAGCGTTTAGACGGTGCCTCGGCCATCATCGTAGCACTTGCTATTCTTGATGGAGCAAAGCTGCATATGCAGTTGCGGCCTTGCCCCAGGAGAACTTCTTGCGGTTTTTATAGCCCTTTTGAGTGAGATCGTCAGCGAGCCCAGCTTCGTCAAACAGGCGGTGCAATGCAGAAGCCAATGAGCCAATGTCCGTAGGGTTGAACCTCAAGGCGCCATCCCCGGCAATTTCGGGCGTCGCGGAGATATCCGCACAGAGGACCGGACAACCGAACTCCTGCGCCTCGAGCACCGGCAGGCAGAAACCCTCATAGATCGAAGGTATGCAAAGGCAGGCAGCATGCCTGTATAGTGTCGCGATCTGTTGGTCACTGATGTCCGACATGCGGATGACCTTGCCGCGGAGGGCTTCTGGCAAGACGTTGAGCATGACTTCGGCTTCGTCCTTGCCGACATGCACGATCCTCAGCGCCGGCTGTGTGGGAGCTATCTCGGCAAACGCTCGTGCCAGCGTTGCAAAATTCTTGTTGGGCGTCGCATTTCCCACGGCGAGGACATATGGGCCCTCCACCAGAGGCGCTTCGGCGAGATCGACGGCGATGGCAGACAAAGTGCTGTCCGAGTGAATGGTCAGGCTTTTCGCCTTGGCCGATGGATAGAACCGGCAAAGATCGTTTCGGGTGGCTTCAGAGACGCAGATCAGCTTGTTAGATCCGCCAATCATCAGGCGAAAGATAAAGTCACTGGTGAGCGCGGCGCGCCGGCCGATCTGGTGCGGAATTGTCTTGAAATAGAGGTCGTGAACAATTGCAAGGCGCCTGCTTCCGCCCGTTGGACTGCCAAAGGGGTCCATGTTGAGGACGGTGTCGATGCCGAGCCTCCGGCACAGAAGCGGCATCATCACTGCTTGCCAGAGCACATCGAGGAATACGAAGCGCGGGCGTGGCGTTTCCATCACGTCGAGGCGGATGTTCCGCAGGCTCTCGGGAAGTTGCGACTGTGTCCAGGGCGAACGCAAAATGTAGTGGTGCGGCGTCTGTTCAAGGAGGCGCGCCAGGAGGCTAAAGGCAACCCGGGCAACGCCCGATTGATGGCCCCCAAATTGACTCGGCATGTTGATGAGAATGCGCATGATCCAACTCAGAAACTCAAACCAGTTCGGCCAGGAGCGCTGCAAAAGCCTCTTGGGTTGCCCCTTGGGAGAAGCGTGCGGCTGTGTCGGCCCGCCCCGCAGCTTGCAGGCGCTGAGCCATATCTGGGTCATTCATCAGGCGGGTGATCGCTGCGGCAAGGGCAGGGGCATCGCCAGGCGGCACGAGCAGCCCGGTCTCTCCGTCACGGATAATCTCGGTCACGCCGCCACTCGCGGTCGCAACCACGGGCCGCCCGGCCAGCATGCCCTCGACCACAACGCGGCCAAATGGTTCCGCTGCGATAGATGTATGGACGACGATGTCACACATGGACATTAGTGCGGGCACATCGTCGCGGAATCCAAGAAATCGGACGCGTTCCTGCAGTCCAAGTTGCTCCGCAATGGCGTGGATATTGGCCTCGTAGCGCTCCTCTCCAAACAGCGGGGCACCGACGACAATGGCCTGGACGCGCGGCAGCTCCTCAAGTGCATGAAGGAGCACGTGCTGGCCCTTCCACTCACATAGCCTTGCGAAGACGCCAATCACCGGCCTTGAGGGATCGAGCCCCAACGCTTCAAGCCGGGCGCCAATCTCGATCGGGCTCAGATCTGGGGGCGATGAAACATCGAAGCCATTATAGATCAGGCGAACCTTTTCCTTTTGTCCGCCGGCAGCGACCAGCGCTTTGCGGGTTTCCTGCGAGTTTACGGCAATGCGTCGGGCGAACAGTCGCGCGAAGATCAGAGCTGCTCGTCTATTGATCGAACTGAATGCCGCGTCGGTTATGATGTCGTGCAGAAGCCAGATCAGGGGGCGACGCGCCAATATTGCGGCGAGGGCGCACACAAAGAGGGCTTTTTGAGAGTTCGCGCAGAGCACGTCAAATCCTCGCGCGTGCTTGCTCAGCCGCCACGCGGCCACCATCACATCACCAGTTGCGGCTATCAGTCCCCCGAGCGACGCGCCGCGGCGTACGGAAAGCATCCTGCTGCCAGCCTCCAGCACGATGGGCGGCCGGCCACGTCGGGACAACGCCTCCACCGCTGCACCGCCACTCAGAAAACCGGCCTGCCAATCCCTTGGGCCGGCGGAAATCAGGTCAACGAGGAAGAGTTCTGCGCCGCCACTCTCGCCGCTATGGCTCACGATGAGCGCCGACGTCACGATTGGGTCGCGTCCGGTCTGGCCGTGGCGGACTGCATCGCTGCCTCAAAGATCGCCAGCGCTTTGCCTGAGGTCGCAACGTAACCCATGTTGCTGAGAACATGCATCCGCCCGGCCTCCGCTAACCTCGCGGCCAATGATCGGTCCTCAATGAGTTTCCGGATTTTTTCGGCCAACGAGATCGAATCATTTGGTGGTGCCAATAGAGCCGTGTGCCCGTCGATTGCCACATCGGTCACACCAGTTGGGAGGTTGCTGGCCACGACCGGGGCACCGCAAAGCATGGCTTCCATCTGCGAAATTCCGAAGGCTTCGGTGATTTCGGTCGACGGGAATACAAAAACGTCCAGCGCCGCCAGGAGCCGGATTTTTTCCCGATGATCGACATGGCCCAGGAAATGAACCCGATCCGAGATGCCCAGCTGCCGTGCCAGGCTCTCTGTTGATTGGCGACATGGACCGTCGCCGCCAATAAGGGCGTGAACGCCAGGCAGTTCTGCCAGCGCTTTCATCAGCACAGTGAGACCTTTGTAGCGGACATGACGGCCGACGAAGCCAACCAGAGGGGCATCGCCACACAGTGACTGCCGCCACACCAAAACCTCTTCGCGTAGTGCGGGCGAGACCTCATAGTTCTCTTCCGCCACGGCCAAGGGGACTATTTCATAGGCTGCATCAGCCGGAAGATCGTTGGAGCTGTGGAGGTTCTTTTGTGACGAGACGATTGTCACCCTGGCCGCCCTGATCAAGTGGCGGATGAACGGCAGACTTACGGCGCGCGCCAGACGGCGCCCAATTATGTCCATGTGATGGGTCACGATGATCGGTGCCTTGCGGGCGAACAGCCGCAGGAACAGCAGTAGCGTGGTCGCAAACGGATTTGGAGAGTGCACCTGGATGAGATCGTATGCGTTCAGATCTATCCCAGAGAATAGGTTCATGCTGATCGGCTGGCCCTTGTAGTGGAAATGGGCGTGACGTCGACGGACTGTTACGCCGCCTATTTTCCTCTCAGAGTGCCCCTGTTCATGGTTGAACGCCAGGACAGTAACGTCGTGAAACCGGGCGACGTACTCAGCAATTTGTCTCGTATTTTCCTCGATACCACCGCAGAACGGGTAGTAGTATTTCCCGATGATCAGAATTCTGGCCATTACTTACCCCGTGACACTGAACGCAGTGTGGCGTCTGTGTGCTGCTTGCGATGTGAAGGTTCTTATGTGCCATCCATCTTTGATTGCAGATGTCTTGGCATATAGAAATATCACGTCAGGACGCTTGTGCAGACGAAGTCACAGCTTGGGGCTTGCTGGAGTTTTGATCTTCTATTTTATACGGAAATGTACTGATCGACTGATGTTTCGGTCAAGATGCTCGGTTGAAGTACTTTTCTTGCGGCTACTTATTGGGAACGGACGGCAAAATCGGTGTTTGCGGCGTCGCAGGTGTAATTCGCCATAATCCGCAAGGCAGGTTGCGAACCATCGTGAAGAATTGGAGTATTGGGAGGTTCGTGGTGCCGGCAGCAGGGTTCGAACCCGCGACCCCCTGATTACAAATCAGGTGCTCTACCAACTGAGCTATACCGGCGTCGGGGTGCCGTTTATCACCAAGTGTGCGTTGCGCACAACTGCCAAAACATGTTGACAGGCCAACTAGCGGCGCTTCCAGGCGAGTGAACTTTTTTTCTGCGGATCGCAGGCTCTGCGCGTCGTGCTGTGCGGCGCATCGCGTGGTCTGGGTGGGCTTTCGTCTGCGCTGCCGGGTTGGTGCACAAATTTGCCTCAAGGCCTTGTAACTCCCGCATTTCCGGCAGTTTCTGTCTTGATGGTGTGGGGCGGGGGGAGGTACGAAGCAGTGTCGCCGCACTGACTTTCTGACACTAAAATCGAGATGGACTCTTGGACCTGAACCGACTGACGCATTTGCAGGCCCTCGAGGCCGAAAGCATTGAGATCTTGCGCGAAGTTGCCGCCAGCTTCGAACGGCCGGTGATGATGTATTCCATCGGCAAGGATTCGAGCGTGCTGCTGCATCTGGCGCGCAAGGCCTTTTATCCAAGCAAAATTCCGTTTCCGCTGCTGCATGTCGATACGACGTTCAAGTTTGCCGAAATGATAGCGTTCCGTGACAAGACCGCCGAGGAATATGGGTTTGATCTGATCACCCATACAAATCAGGATGGCGTGCGGGACGGGATCAATCCATTTGACCATGGCTCGTCGCGCTACACCGATATTATGAAGACCGCAGCCCTGCGCCAGGCTCTGACCGCCGGCCAGTATGATGCTGCCATTGGCGGTGCGCGGCGCGACGAAGAAAAGTCGCGCGCCAAGGAGCGGGTATTTTCACACCGCAATGCCAGCCATGCCTGGGATCCCAAGAACCAAAGGCCGGAACTTTGGCGGACGTTCAACACGCGGCTTAATCCGGGTGAGAGCATGCGGGTGTTCCCGATCTCCAACTGGACCGAGCTTGACGTGTGGACCTACATCTATTCCGAGCAGATCCCGATTGTTCCGCTGTATTTCGCGCGGCCCCGGCCGGTGGTTGAACGTTCCGGCACATTGATCATGGTGGACGACGAGCGCCTGCCGCTCAATCCGGGCGAGACGCCCCGCGAGGAAGTGGTGCGATTCCGCACTCTCGGCTGCTATCCGCTGACGGGTGCCATCCGCTCCGATGCCGCCGATCTGCCTTCGATCATCATGGAAATGCAAGCCAGCCGCACATCGGAGCGCGAAGGCCGGCTGATCGATAGCGACAGCGTCGGATCGATGGAAAAGAAGAAGCAGGAAGGGTATTTCTGAGCATGTCCGCGGTTCCTGCCACTGCCAATAACGATCTCGATCTCTGGCTTGCCCAGCAGACGGAAAAATCGCTGCTGCGCTTTCTCACCTGCGGGAGCGTTGACGACGGGAAATCGACGCTGATCGGACGGCTGCTTTATGACAGCCAGCTTATCCTTGACGACCAGTTGGCGAGCCTCAAGAAGGAAAGCCACAACCGCACTGTGGGCGATGAAGGCATCGACTTCTCGCTGCTGGTGGATGGCCTGGTGGCTGAGCGCGAACAGGGCATAACCATCGACGTTGCCTATCGTTTTTTCTCGACGGACAAGCGCAAGTTCATCGTGGCGGACACGCCGGGCCATGAGCAATATACCCGCAATATGGCGACTGGTGCGTCCAACGCCGAATTGGCGCTGGTGCTCATAGATGCCCGCAAGGGCGTGCTCACCCAGACGCGCCGCCACAGCTTCATTCTGTCGCTGATCGGGGTGAAGCATGTGGTTTTGGTGGTGAACAAAATCGACCTGGTTGACTACGATCAGGAGGTGTTCGACCGGATCGTTGCAGACTATCGTGCATTTGCCGCGCCGCTGGGTTTCAAGACCTTGGCAGCGGTGCCGGTTTCGGCCCTGCGCGGCGACAATATCCTGCGCCCGAGCGAGAACACCCCTTGGTATGACGGCGATGCGCTGGTGCCATATCTTGAGACCGTCGATGTTGCCGAGGACCGTACGGTCCAGAAATTCCGCTTTCCGGTACAATGGGTTAACCGGCCCAACCTCGATTTTCGGGGGTTCTCGGGTACGGTTGCATCTGGTGCGGTGAAGGTGGGCGACGAGGTGCTGATTGCTTCCTCGCGCAAGCCGGCGGTCATCAGCCGCATCGTGACGATGGATGGCGATCTGGATCGTGCCATTGCCGGGCAGGCGGTGACGCTGGTGTTGGACCGGGAAGTGGATATTTCCCGGGGCGACGTGCTGACCCATCCGGGTGAGACACCGGATTATTCCACCCAGGTACAGGCCAGGATTGTCTGGATGAACGAGGAACCGGCCTATCCGGGACGTTCCTATCTGCTCAAGATCGGCGCGCAGACGGTGCCGGCGACGATCACCGATCTCAAGTTCCGCACCAATGTGAATACGCTGGAACAGACAGCTGCTACCAAGATAGACCTCAATGAGGTTGCGACGGTGACCCTGGCGACGGACAAGCCCATCGCGTTCGACCCCTATGCGGTCAACGCCCTCACGGGCGGGTTTATCCTCGTGGATCGCATTTCCAATGCGACGCTTGGGGCAGGGACCATCGATTTCGGGCTGCGGCGGGCGCAAAACCTGACCTATCAGTCCTTTGACGTGAACCGGACCGTTCGGGCGCAGATGAAGGGGCAGACGCCCCGCATCCTGTGGTTCACCGGCCTGTCCGGCTCGGGTAAATCGTCAGTGGCCAATATTCTGGAAAAGCGCCTCACCGCAGAGGGTAAGCACGCCTACATTCTGGACGGCGACAACGTGCGCCATGGGCTCAACAAGGACCTTGGTTTCACCGAGGCGGCGCGCGTCGAGAACATTCGTCGTGTCGCTGAAGTTGCCCGATTGATGGCGGATGCGGGGTTGATCGTTCTGGTCTCGTTCATCTCGCCGTTCGAGAAGGAGCGTCGCCTGGCCCGCGAGATTGCCGGGGATATCGACTTTACCGAAATCTATGTCGATACGCCCATCGAGGTGTGCGAAGCGCGTGACCCCAAGGGGCTTTACAAGCGGGCGCGGGCTGGTGAGATCAAGAACTTCACCGGCATTGACTCGCCGTTCGAACCGCCGACGAACCCGGAGCTGGTGCTGCACGGTGCCGAGGCTGAACCCCTTGCACTGGCCGACCAGTTGCATGGCTTCCTGAAACTCTAGGTCAAAATCGCAATGAGGGGCGCCACTGGGCGCCCTTCAAGTTTGAACATATTGGTTGACGCCACTCAGGCGCGACCGAATTCGTCTTCTATGCGAATGATGTCGTCTTCGCCCAGGTAGGATCCGGTCTGGACCTCGATCAGTTCGAGTTCGATCTTTCCGGGATTGGCCAGGCGGTGCACGCAGCCAAGCGGCAAATAAATCGATTCGTTTTCGGACAGGACGGAAATGGACCCGTCGACGGTGACTTCAGCGGTCCCGCGAACGACGATCCAATGCTCGGCGCGATGGTGGTGCTTTTGCAGGCTGAGCTTCTTGCCCGGCTTCACAAAGAGGCGCTTGACCTGAAAACGGTCGCCACTGAGCACCGAGGTATAGCCACCCCAAGGACGATACGCGGTCCGGTGGACTTCTGTGAGGCTGGCGGTTTGCGGGTCGGCGCGCAGCCGCTTGACCATGTCGCCCACTTTCTGGGCGGCGGACAGTTTGCCGACATATACCGCGTCATTGGTGGCAATGATCGCCAGGTCATCAACGCCGTCCACGGCGACATGGGCGTGGTCGGAGATCACCAGAGAATTGGAGATGTTGCCGAGGGTCACCGGGCCTCGGGCCACATTGCCTGAAATGTCGTGGTCTGCGCTTTTCCAAACGGCGTCCCAGCTACCCAGGTCTGACCAGGCGAAATCGACGGCGACCACCGCGGCCTTGGCCGTTTTTTCAAAGATGGCGTAGTCGACCGAGATATTAGGCGCGGTGGCAAAAGCGGTTTCGTCCAGTCGCACGAAGTCCAGATCGACGCGGGAGTTGAGCACCGCATTGTGCGCAGCTCGCCACGTGTCAGGCGAGAGCGCCTCGCATTCTGTCAGAAAGGTCGATGCCCCCAGCATGAACATGCCGGAGTTCCAGAAATAGCCGCCCTCTGCGAGCATTCCTGCTGCGCGCTCGATGTTCGGTTTCTCGACAAAGCGCTCGACGGGCCGGGCGCCTTCGCCAATGCGGGCGTCGCTTTTGATGTAGCCGAAGCCGGTTTCCGGCAAAGTGGGTTGGATGCCGAAGGTCACCAATTGGCCGCTGAGCGCAGCTTCGGCGGCCTGGTCGACCGCCGCCCAATATCCGCTTGAGGTGTCAACGTCGTGGTCTGACGGGAGGACGTGCAGGACAGCGTCTGGGCCAAAAAGCGACTGTGCCTGGGTCGCTGCCGCAGCAATCGCGACGGCAGTGTTGCGCGCAACTGGCTCAAGCATGATGCAGGCGAGCGGCAGATCGATTTCTGCGGCCTGTTCAGCGACGATGAAGCGATAGTCCGAGTTGGTGATGACAATCGGCGCGGTGTAGCGGGTTGCATCGCCTACACGTTGCAGCGTTTTCTGGAACAGGCTGGTTGTTCCCGTGAGCGGCAGGAACTGCTTGGGGCGAGCAGACCGGGACATGGGCCAGAGGCGGGTGCCCTGACCTCCGGCCAGCACCACGGGTACAACAAGTTTACTCACGTTCGGTTGCCCCCGTAGTATCGCTGTGGGTTTCAGTTTCCCGAAACGGCCTTCGTGACGTCACAAGTATAGAATCGGTGGCACGAGGGCCACTTGTGGCTGCCTTTATATGGAAACATTGGATGCCAGGGCGGCGATATCGGTTTCATCGACCGATGACAGTGTCTTCATGAGCAGACCTCGAAAGATCGGCTCTTTTTCATCGAGGTGCGCAGAAATAAGTGGGATGCCGTTGATGCTGCATACCAGGGAGGTGGCCAGTGCCGCCTCGATCTCGCCGCGCATCAGTGGGAGCGCCCGGGCGCCCGGGCCGACCAGAAGGATATGGGAAGGATCAAACATCGCCAGCATCCGGCTCAAACCGAAGCCGATGGCGCGGCCGGCCAGGTTGAAGCCGTGCGTGGCCGCCCGGTCGCCCGCTTCGGCGCGCTGCACAAGGGATTCGTATTGTTGTGCGGGAACGGCGGGGGCAGGGTGCGTTGTCTCGGGCACGGAGTAGCTGGTGCGCAGAACCCCATAATCCGCCGCATAGGCCTCAATGCAGCCGCGCATGCCGCAACGGCACAGCGCTCCATTGGGCGCGTGATTCATGTGGCCGAATTCGGTGGCGCCACCTTCGCCGCGCCCGGTGATCTGGCCACGCAAGCTCAGCCCCATCGCCACGGTCGAACCGATGAACACGGTGGCAACGCTGGCATCGTGCAGATTGGGATCGAGCCAACGGGTGCCCTCGGCCAACAGGCGGCCGCGCTTGTGCAGCGTAACCTGCAGGCCCGACTGCTGCGCAAGGTCGGTGACAAAGGATGCGCCCGCGAGATGGGCAATCGGTGACCATTTCACCCCGCAGCCCTCGCGGTCGAGAATCCCCTGGACGGAAATAGCAATGCGGCGGAGCGCCTGGGTGGCCTTGGGCGTGCGCCGGCGTAGGTTGTCGAGGTGGTCGTTGAAAAACGCCGTGGGCGTCGTCTCCTGGAAGGTTGTGGGCGTGACGCTGGTCTCGATGCGGTCCACCAGGACGCCGGAATAGTCGACCAGCGAGGCGCGCAGCCGGTTTACGTCCAGCTCGAAGAGCGCGACATAGGCGGCCGCCCGTCTGAATCCGACAAGGGTGGCGGGGCGCCCCCGCATGCGGCCGTCAGGGCGGCCGGAACTTGTGAGTTCTTCCACAACGCGCTGGGTGAGGAGATCCTGCATGATGGCGGTGATACTGGCGTGGCTCAGGCCGGTGACGCCAGCCAGCGCGGTGCGTGACTGCGGTCCACCTGACCGCAGAGCAGCCAGGATCAACCCGCGATTTAGCCGCCGAACGCTATCACTGTCGCTGACGTTACGCGTCAAGCAATCATCTCCCCGACCCCGATGACCAAATCACCACTCAATCGGCTGTACCGCAACCGATGAATATCTTCGAGGCTCGAAATTGACGTTGACACGACGCTCGGCGACATGCGAGTGGTTTTTTCGAGCAATAAAAATAATGCTCAAAGGCGCAGGGAGGCGGCGCCTGGTTGGGGTTATGCCGCCAACTTGCATTGCGGGCAGCGTGCTGCCCATTGGGAGGACAACATGAACAAATTCGCAGCAGTCCTGCTTGCGTCGACAGTTCTTTGCGGAACGGCGATTGCACAGGATCAGGTCGTGGTCGGCGTTTCCTGGAACAACTTCCAGGAAGAACGCTGGAAAACCGACGAAGCCGCCATCAAGGCAGTACTCGAGGCTGCCGGTGCGCAGTACATTTCGGCTGACGCGCAGTCGTCTGCCTCCAAGCAGCTCACCGATATCGAAAGCCTGATCAGCCAGGGTGCCGATGCCATCATCGTTCTGGCGCAGGATAGCGAAGCTGTCGGCCCGGCCGTTGCCGCCGCAGTTGCCGAGGGTATCCCGGTGGTTGGCTATGACCGCCTGATCGAGAATCCCGATGCCTTCTACCTGACCTTCGACAACAAGGAAGTTGGCCGCCTGCAGGCTGCCGGTGTTGCCGCAGTGCAGCCCGAAGGCAACTATGTCTTCATCAAGGGCAATTCGGCCGATCCCAACGCCGACTTCCTGTTTGAAGGCCAGATGGAAGTTCTCCAGGCAGGCATCGATGCCGGGACCATCAAGAATGTCGGCGAAGCCTATACGGAAAACTGGAACCCCGAAGTCGCCCAGGCGAACATGGAACAGTTCCTGACCGCCAACAACAACGAAGTCGACGCTGTCGTTGCTTCCAATGACGGCACTGCTGGTGGCGCCATTGCTGCGCTCGCCGCCCAGGGTCTTGCTGGTGCGGTGCCGGTGTCGGGGCAGGATGGCGATCACGCCGCCCTCAACCGTATCGCGCTCGGCACCCAGACCGTTTCGGTTTGGAAGGATGCACGCGAGCTTGGCAAGAAGGCTGCTGAAGTGGCCCTCGAGCTGGCTGGTGGCACCGCTCTTGACGCGGTGACCGGCGTGGTTCCGTTTGCTGGTGGACCAAAGGGCGTTGAAATGAACGCCTTCTTTATCGCTCCTGTTGCCGTGACCAAGGATAACCTCAACGTCGTCATCGACGCCGGTTGGGTCTCCAAGGACGTGGTCTGCCAGGGCGTTGCGGCTGGCTCGGTTGCTGCGTGTAACTGAGGTCGTCCTGACATAGACTGGTGAAGAGGTGCCGCGGCGTTCGCGCTGCGGCACTTCCGTAACCGGATTGCGCCTCGGCCCGCCGGAGCGCCGCTTCCTAGGGGGAACTTGATGGCCGAACAGCGCGCCATGTCCAGCACCACGCATCCAAGCCAGATGGTGCAAAATCCGCTTCAACGATTTCTGATGGCAACCGAGATCGATACCCGTCTTCTGGGTATGGTCGGGGCCCTGGCCATCATCTGGATCGGCTTCAATTTCTTCTCGGGCGGTCTTTTCCTGACCCCGCGAAACCTTTGGAATCTGTCGGTGCAGACGGCGTCTGTCGCCGTGATGGTCACGGGCATGGTGCTGGTGATCGTCACCCGCAATATCGATTTGTCCGTCGGGTCCATCCTGGGCGTTGTCGGCATGGTGATGGGCGTCATGCAGACGCAGATCCTGCCGGTGCAGCTCGGTCTGGGCCTTGGTCATCCGCTGATCTGGGTGCTCTCGCTGGCCAGCGGTCTGGTCATTGGCGTGGGGATTGGTGGCCTTCAGGGCGCGATTATCGCCTACCTGCGCGTGCCGGCCTTCATCGTCACGCTCGGCGGTTATCTGGTGTGGCGCGGCGCCGCCTGGTGGGTGACGGCCGGACGCACCGTCGCGCCGATGGATTCCACGTTCCAGTTGATGGGCGGCGGACCCACGGGTGCCATTGGCAACTTCTGGAGCTGGGTCGTCGGCGGCCTTGCCTGCGCGGCCATCGTCATCGGGCTTTATTTTGGCCGGCGTCAGCGTCAGCGTTTCAACTTTCCGCAGCGCCCGGTGTGGGCCGAAGTCTCGCTGGCGATCATCGGCTGCGGCGCGGCCATTGCCGCGGTCTGGGTGGCCAATGCCTACCCGTGGCCCGTCCGCATTGCCGAGAATTTTGCCAATGCCAATGGCATTGCGGTGCCCGAGGGCGGGCTGTTTATCTCGCACGGCATCGCTATTCCGGTGCTGATTGCGGTGGGCGTTGGCGTCGTCATGACGTTCCTTGCCACCCGCACCCGCTTTGGTCGCTATGTCTATGCCATGGGCGGCAATCCCGAGGCGGCCGAACTAGCGGGCATAAATACGCGCTGGGTGACGGTCAAGATTTTCATGCTGATGGGCGCGCTTTGCGCCATTGCAGCGGCCATTTCGACCGCGCGCCTCAATGCGGCAACCAATGCCCTGGGCACGCTTGACGAGCTCTATGTCATTGCGGCGGCCGTCATCGGCGGCACGTCCTTGGCTGGCGGTGTCGGCTCGATAGCCGGAGCCCTTCTGGGCGCGCTGGTCATGCAGTCATTGCAATCGGGCATGGTGCTCATGGGCATCGACAGCCCACTCCAGTCCATTGTGGTTGGTATCGTTCTGGTTTTCGCGGTGTGGCTCGACACGCTCTACCGCCGGAACAAGCATTAGGAGTTGCGTTCATGCTGGATACCAGTACGCCTCTGGTCGAAATGACCGACATCTCCATCTCGTTCGGCGGCATCCGCGCCGTCGACCATGCCTCGATCAATCTGCATCGTGGTGAAGTGGTTGGGCTGCTCGGCCACAATGGCGCGGGCAAGTCGACGCTGATCAAGATTCTCTCGGGTGCCTATAAGCGTGATGCCGGAGATATCCGCATCAATGGCGAGGCCGCGACGATCAACAATCCGCGCGATGCCAAAGCCTACGGGATCGAGACGATCTATCAGCAGCTGGCGGTTGCCGACAATGTCGATGCTGCAGCCAACCTGTTCCTCGGGCGCGAGATGGTGACCTCGCTGGGCACGCTTGACGATGCGGCCATGGAATCCAAGGCGCGCGAGGTGATGGGACGGCTTAATCCCAACTTCCGTCGCTTCAAGGAGCCGGTGAAGGCCCTGTCGGGTGGTCAGCGCCAGTCAGTCGCGATTGCCCGCGCCATCCTGTTCAACGCCCGCATCCTGATCATGGACGAGCCGACTGCCGCCCTCGGGCCGCAGGAGACGACGCAGGTGGGGGAATTGATCAAGCAGCTCAAAGCCGACGGGATCGGTATTTTCCTTATCAGCCACGATATCCACGATGTCTTCGATCTCGCGGACCGGGTGGTGGTGATGAAGAATGGCCAGGTCGTCGGCCAGGCCAAGACCTCGGATGTGACCAAGGACGAGGTCCTGGGCATGATCATCATGGGCAAGGTGCCTCCGGGTGCTGAGCCCGGGCCGGGAGCCATTTCAGGCTAGCCGAGTTTTCCTCGAGGCCACTATCATGGCGGTCCCGAGGGAAACCAGTGTATGGCGACGAAACGTTCAAGGCAGACCAAGTCTCCGGCAAAGGCGGCCCCGCGCAAGCCCAATGTTGTGGTGGCGCGCGCCATGCCGCGCCACGCGCCGTTCTACCTGGGGCTGGCGCTTGGCGTGGCGACGCTGGCAGTGACGCTGTGGCTGATCCCCGTCTATGCGGTCAGCCTGGCCAGCAATGCCCTTTTCGTGGGTTTTCTTGCCCTGAGTTTTCTCAAGCTGCCGCACCTTACGGCAGACTATCTGCGCCAGCACGCCAAGGAGGAGGATACGCCGGTTGGCGGCATCTTCCTCATCGTGCTGGTGGTGGTGGTCGCCTCGGTGGTGTCGCTGTTCCTGGCGCTCAATAGCGGTGAGAAGCCCGATCCATGGGAGGTGGCCGCCAGCATGGCGTCGGTACTGCTGGGCTGGTTTACGGTGCAGACCATGGGCGCACTGCACTATGCCTATGAGTATTACGAGGCCAGAGAATCGACCGACGATGGAAGCGTCGTGGGCGGATTGGGATTTCGAGGTGAACAGGACCCCGACGGCTTTGACTTCATCTATTTTTCCTTCACCGTGGGAACGTCCGTGGCAACCTCGGATACCACCGTGCAAAGCCATGCGATGCGGCGGCTGGTGACGGTGCATCTGGTGTTTTCGCACCTCTACAACACCATCATTCTTGCCTCTGCGGTCAATGTGCTGCTCAGCCTGGGTGGCGGCTCCTAGGTTGCCGAACCGGTCTCCCGCGTGCGAGTTTGCCGCCAAACACGACCAGGAGATTCCGTATGAAAACCCGCGCCGCCGTTGCCTTTGCTGCTGGCAAGCCATTGGAGATCGTCGAGGTTGATCTCGAGGGCCCCAAGGCGGGCGAAGTACTGATCGAGATCAAGGCCACGGGCATCTGCCATACGGATGACTTCACGCTTTCCGGCGCCGACCCCGAGGGCCTGTTCCCGGCCATTCTGGGCCATGAAGGCGCGGGCGTGGTGGTGGATGTGGGACCTGGCGTGACCTCGCTCAAAAAGGGCGACCATGTCATCCCGCTCTACACGCCCGAATGTCGCGAATGCTATTCGTGCCGCTCCGGCAAGACCAATCTGTGTACGGCTATCCGCGCAACGCAGGGGCAGGGACTGATGCCGGACGGCACCTCGCGCTTCTCGTTCGAAGGCAAGCCGATTTTCCACTATATGGGCTGCTCGACTTTTTCGAACTACACAGTGCTGCCGGAAATCGCCGTGGCGAAAATCGACCCGGCGGCCGCCTTCGACAAGGTTTGCTACGTCGGCTGCGGCGTGACCACGGGCATCGGCGCGGTGATCAACACGGCCAAGGTCGAGATCGGCGCCACCGCCGTGGTCTTTGGCCTGGGCGGAATTGGTCTCAATGTCATTCAGGGCTTGAAGCTGGCCGGTGCGGACATGATCATTGGCGTTGATCTCAACAATGCCAAGAAGGAATGGGGTGAGCGCTTCGGCATGACCCATTTCGTCAATCCCACCGAGATCGGCGAGGACATTGTCCCCTTTCTGGTCAACCTCACAAAGCGGCGCGGCGACCTGATCGGCGGTGCCGACTATACCTTCGATTGCACCGGAAATACCAAGGTGATGCGACAGGCGCTGGAGGCGAGCCACCGAGGCTGGGGCAAGTCAGTGGTGATCGGTGTGGCCGGGGCAGGGCAGGAGATTTCCACCCGCCCATTCCAGCTGGTTACCGGCCGCACGTGGATGGGCACGGCCTTCGGCGGCGCCAAGGGACGCACTGATGTGCCGAAAATCGTCGACTGGTATCTCGATGGCAAAATCCAGATCGATCCGATGATCACCCATACGCTGCGCCTCGAAGACATCAACACGGGCTTCGAGATGATGCATTCGGGCGAAAGCATCCGCAGCGTGGTGGTGTACTGAGGGGCAGACGCGACCATTCCGATGCCTGATCCAACCATTTTCGTCGATGCCGATGCCTGCCCCGTCAAGGAGGAGGCGCGAAAAGTTGCGGAACGGCTTGGGCTGGTCATCTGCTTTGTCAGCAATGGCGGCATCCGGCCATCGCGCGATCCGATGGTCCGGGTCGTGGTGGTGCCGGCAGGGGCGGACGCCGCAGACGACTGGATCGTTGACCATGCACAGAGCAATGACGTGGTCCTGACGGCCGATATTCCCCTGGCAAGCCGGGCAATCGACAAGGGGTGCCATGTGCTGGGGTTTACCGGAAAACCCTTCACCACAGCCTCCATCGGCATGGCGCTGGCGATGCGCGATCTCAAGCAGCACTTGCGCGAAACGGGCGAGATCCAGGGCTACAATCCCGGCTTTCGCCCAGCAGATCGGTCAGCGTTCCTCAGTGCTCTCGATACTCTGGGACGCAAGGCCAAGTCTTTGGCTGGTAAGTAGTTCTTAAGGAATTGCGAGGGGAATATTAACCATAATCGACAAAAAGTGAGCCCAGTTAATTTGTTTGTGTGGGTGCTCACTTGCGGTTGTTGCATGTGCTTGTTGTCGCGGGCCTGGTTGCCGCCGCCCTTGGTGGTTGCGCCAAGCCAATCCGCCACACCGATGTGAGCGCGGGCGCGACGCTGGCAGATCAGATGGTCACCGGCAACGTCATGCAAACGGCCGCCGCACGGCATTCCCAGCCAATGCCCACCCACATCTTTTCGGCAAGTCAACTGGCCGGGCGTACTCTGGAAGTGGCCTCGACGGCCGACATTGCCCTGCGCCCCGGCGAAGTCATCCTGACGTTTGATGATGGCCCGCGCGCCGGCAAGACGCCGGTTATTCTCGATGCGCTCGACCGCCACGGGGTCAAGGCAACGTTCCTGATGCTCGGCTCGGCCGCCAAGGCCAATCCCGTGCTGGCGCGGCAGGTGGCGCTGCGTGGCCATACGGTCGGCAGCCATACTTATGACCACACCGACCTGGGCAAATTATCCCGTCAGGCTGCGCTCAATGAGATCGCGCGCGGTGAGGCGGCGGTGGCCGAGGCTCTGGGTGGCCACGACCTCTCGCCATTCTTCCGCTTTCCCTATCTGTCGCAAACAGGCTATCTGCGCACCACGCTGCTGCAAGGCGACATGGTGGTGCTGGACGTCGATATCGACAGCAAGGACTATTATTCGGACAGTGTCGCGGTGGTGACGGAAAGGACGCTGGAGCGCCTGGACGCGCGGGGCAGCGGCATCGTCCTCTTCCATGATATTCACCAGCGTACCGTGGACATGCTGCCGGGGTTTCTCGATGAACTCGAGGCGCGTGGCTATTCGGTGGTGCGTCTCGTGCCCAAGGCGCAGGGCATCTTCGGGCGCAGCGTCATTACCGCCGAGGTGGATGGCTTCTAGAGCATTTCATCGTCTCGTTGAAACGCTAGGCTGCTATAATTCCTTGTTTTTTGCGCTTCTGAACCGCAAAGCCGTGGCCACTTTTGCTTGAAGCGCTCCAGCGATCAATCAAAGAGCAGGGCGGTGACGAAGTCGTTGCGGAACTTGCCATTGGGGTCGACGCGGTTTGCCAAAGCCCGGAAATCAGCGAGGCGCGGATAGCGGGACCGCACATCAGCGGCGGGGAGCGTAAACACCTTCGCCCAGTGTGCGCGCGGAGCAAATGGCGCCAAGGCGGCTTCTACGGCCTTAACGGCAGCAATCGTGGTTTCCCACTCCGGCTTCCAGGTGAAGTGGAAACCAATGGTATCCTGTTGATAGGCGGAGCTGAGCCAGAGTTGATCGGCAGCGACCGAGCGGATTTCGGAGATAAACAGAGCCGGCGAAAACTGATCTTGTGCGGCATGCAGCGCAGCAATGGCTGCGGGGGCGTCAGCGCGGGCGACGAAAAGTTCCGACTGTAGTTCGGCACCTGCCGAAGCGGTGTTGCCAATGGCAAAATGGAATAGCCGTTCGTGCCACGGCCCGACGAGGCCCATCTGGCCGGTGCAGACCGAGCCATCCATGCCCGGAATGGGGTGAGAGGGGCCCGTGGCAGCGCGGGCGCCCAGGATCTCATCGGCAGGAGTGCCCGCCCCATCAAGCGATTTGACCCAGACCATATCAGCATGCGTGCCCTGCCAACGGGTGAACACGCTGACGCTATAGGCCCGGCCCATCAGCTCGTGAAAATTGTCCACAAGGGTAAGGACGGGCAGGTCGAGGTAAACATTCTGCCGGACGTCGAACGCAGGGACCAGGTCCAGCGTCAATTCGGAAAGGATGCCCAGGGCGCCCAGATTGACGACGGCGCCGTCAAAGTCCGGTTCGCCGCGCCGCATGGCGGTGATTTCGCCTGTCGGTCCGACAATTTTGATCGCAGCGACCGCTGCGGCCAGGTTCTGGTTGGCATCGCCCGAGCCATGGGTCGCCGTCACCACCGCGCCGGCAATGGTGATATTGGGCAGCGAGGCCACATTGCGCAGGGCGTAGCCGGCCTGGTGCAACTTGGGTGCGACATCGGCATAGGTGGCGCCACCGTCCACTGTGACGGTGTTGGCGACCGCATCGATGCGGATGGTGCGCTCGAGCTGGGAGAGCGAAATGATGGTGCCGCCAGTATCGGCAATGCGATTGAACGAATGCCCGGACCCAAGGGTCCGCACCTTGTCGGCCTGGCTGACGATGTCCTGCAGCTCTTCAATGCTTTTGGGCCGCGCCAGGGAGGAAGCTCCAAAGGCGATGTTCCCGGCCCAATTGCGCAATGCGTCGCTCATTCTTCTTCGTCGTCCTCGACGTCCGTGAGATAGACTGAAAATTCGATATCCACGCCATGGACAGCAATGGCCGCGGCGGCATGAGCGGGCAGGCGGGCGGACATGGCTTCGCCTTCCACGGGGTAGTCGAAAGCGATGTCGAGTACGGCCTTGCCGATGCGACGGTCGTCGAGCATGGCAGCAATGGTCGGGCCGGAACGTTCGGCCAGGTCGAGAATGGCGCGCACGGGGTTGTCTACAGCCACGTCGATCTGGGCGTAGAAGCTGTTGTCAGCGTCTTCCGGCTCATAGCGCACGCTCAATTGCTTGAGAGCGGTGTCGAGCTCCTGCTGCGCCAGGGTGACGCCGGACAGGCGAAGGGCCATGGCAAAGGGTTCGAACGTGCTCACGCGACCCGTCCTGCCGTGGCCGCAAACAGCGCTATGGCGGCGGCATTGGAGACGTTGAGCGACTTGATCGGGCCGGGCATGTCGAGTCGCACCATCTCGTCGCACAATTCGCGGGTGCGCTGCCGCAGGCCCTTGCCCTCGGCGCCGAGCACCACGGCCATGGGTCGGGAATCCGTGCGGGGGCGCAGGGGCGCTTCAGCCTCTGAATCAAAGCCCAGCACTAACATGCCGCGCTGCTTGAGGTTTTCGAGCGTATTGCCGAGATTGCGCACCTCGATCATGGGCACCAGATCCAGCGCGCCGGAGGCAGCCTTGGCCATGACGCCAGTTTCGCGCGGCGAGTGGCGGGCGGTGGTGATCACGGCATCGGCGCCGAAGGCACAGGCGGTGCGCAGGATTGCGCCGACATTGTGCGGATCGGTCAATTGATCCAGGACCACGACCAGATTGAGCTGGGCGATGTCATCGAGGCCAAACTTGCTGACCGGATCGACTTCCAGCGCCACGCCCTGGTGCACGGCATCGCCGCCCAGCAGGCGGTCGAGCTCCTTGGGGGTGGACTCGGTCACCTTGACCTTGCCGATCTCGCCGGTTTCCCTGAGGCGATTGAGCGCATTGGGCGTCGCCAGCAGCGCCTTTTTCAGGCGGCCGGGATTGTCCAGCGCAGCGCGCACCGTATGCAGGCCATAGAGATAGACCGGTCCGGTATCGGGATCGTATTTTGGTTTGGGCGGAAACTTATTGAAGCTCATAGCGCGAGCGGTATCGGGTTTGTGTGGTTTTCGCAAGGATGGGCCTTTGTCCTGTCACTTGGAGAAGGGGTGCTGCTGACGCTGGTACCCTTCCAAGCTCGAGCGAGCCAAGGCTTGGATAAGCTGACGGACGACCCCGAGAGGGATTGCTTAATTGTTGTCCATATGTAGGTTGTGCCTATATTGTTTGCATTATTCGCGGCTCGTTCCGTTCTATGGCCCTTCTTCCCCTATCACTCGACGCCTCGGCTGGTCCTCTTCAGGTCCAGCTTCGACATGCCCTGGTCGCGGCAATAGATGATCGGCGGCTCAATGCCGGTCAGAAGTTGCCACCTTCTCGCGTGCTGGCCCAGCAATTGGGCATTGCACGCAATACGGTTACGGCGGTCTATGACGACCTGGCGGTGAAGGGGTATCTGGTCGCCAGAGAGCGGACCGGGTTCTTTGTGGGTGAACGCCGGGCGGCCAGCGCCCTTGAGCCCAAGCCGCAGGCCAGTGCCATCAACTGGGACCGAAAGTTTGTCATTTCGCCTTCGACGCTGCGTCATATACGCAAGCCGGCCAATTGGCAGAGCTACCGCTATCCGTTCATCTATGGTCAGGTCGACCCAACGCTGTTTCCGATTGGCGTGTGGCGGGCCTGTTCGCGCGATGCCCTCGGACGCGCCGCCATCGATTACTGGGCGGCTGACCGTGCTGTCGAAGACGATCCCATGTTTGTCGAGCAGATTTGCCGGCAACTCTTGCCCGCGCGGGGAATTTTCGCGCGGCCCGAAGAAGTGATGATCACCCTGGGTGCCCAGCATGGCATCTATCTTATCGCCCAGCTCCTGCTGCGTCCCGGCCTGGAAGTGGGCGTTGAAGACCCGGGCTATCCTGACGCCAAGAACATTTTTCTCAATGCCGGCGCGGCACTGCGTACCCTTCCGGTTGACACTGAGGGGGCTATTGTTTCCAAGGCGCCGCGCGGCTTGACGCTCGCCATGGTCACGCCGACCTGCCAGTGCCCGACCACGGTCACCATGTCGGCGGCGCGCCGGCAGGAATTACTCGATTTTGCACGCCGGAACGACACGATAATCGTCGAAGATGACTATGAGGGCGAGACCATCAACGGTCCCAATGTTCCGGCCCTCAAGTCCATGGATACTGATGGGCGGGTTCTCTATCTTGGCACTCTATCCAAGGTTCTGGCACCCGGTGTACGCCTGGGGTATCTCGTGGCGCCAGCGCCGGTGATTGCCGAGGCCAAGGCGTTGCGCCGCCTGATGCATCGCAGCGCGCCGCTCAACAACCAGCGAACAGCAGCGATTTTCCTCGCGGATGGGCATTACCGTGGCCTCGCCAAGACGCTGCGGGCCACGCTGGCCGAACGGCGCTCGGAACTGGAACGCTGCATCGACGACTACCTCCCCGGGTTTGAACGGCCTGATTCCACGCAAGGCGCCTGTGTCTGGCTCAAGTGCCCCAAGGATGTGGACGGTCGTGACATGGTGCGCCTGTGTGAAGATGAAGGCGTAATGATTGAAAGCGGCGACCCTTTTGTCAGCGCGCAGAATGCGGGGCGCTATGTGCGATTGGGCATTTCCTCAATCGATGTCAGGTTGATCGAACCGGGGATAAAGGCTGTGGCACAGGCGGTGGCCAATTTGCGAGGCGATGCTGGCCCCATCTGAATCGGGACGCTGGTCCTATGGCGGCGGGCCGGCCTGAGCAAAGCTGCGAACAACCAAAGCCAAAAAGGTTGTTCCATGCCCGCGCCGATTACAGTTTTTGTCGCCAAAGCCATTCGCACCATGAACGTCAATGTGCCGCTCGCCACCCATGTGGCGGTGCGCGAGGGGCGCATCCTCGGCGTCGGGACACTGGAGGACGTCGCCGGCTGGGGTGACTACGCGCTCGACGAAACCTTCAAAAATAAAGTCCTGATGCCGGGCTTTGTCGAGGCCCATTCCCACGCCATGGAAGGCGCAGCCTGGGACAATGACTATCTGGGCTTTTTCGAGCGCACCAATCCCGATGGCAAGACCGTGGGTGGTTACAAGACGGTCGCGGCGGTGATCGAGGCCCTCAAGGCCATCGAGGCCGAAATGACCGACCCCGGCGAACCACTGGTGTGTTGGGGCTATGACCCCATCTATTACAACAACCAGCGCATGGTTGCCGCCGATCTCGATGCGGTCTCCGCAACCCGTCCAATCATGATCCAGCATGCCTCGGGCCACCTGATCAACGTCAATTCACCCCTGATGGCGCTGGCCGGCATCACCCGCGAAACCAATGTCGAAGGCGTGATGAAAGGCCTCGATGGCGAGCCAACGGGCGAGCTGCAGGAAATGGCTGCAATGTTCATGGCGCGCAAGGCGATCAATCAGGACATGATGGCGCCGCAGGGTCCGCATGCACTCGAGCGCTTTGTCGGTTCCGCGAACAATGCCGGCGTCACCACAGCGGTGGACCTGGGTAATCCGCTGACCGATCAGATGATCACCCAGCTCGACGCGGCAACGGCACGTGACGAATTCCATCTGCGCATTGTATCGGCGATGTGGGCGGCGGCGCATGGCCTGGAGGAAGGGATAGCCCGCGCGGAAAAGCTGCGGACCATGGGCAATGCCAAATGGTATCCGCACCTGGTCAAGATCATGACCGATGGCTCCATCCAGGGCTTTACCGGGCGTCTGAAATGGCCGGGTTATTTTAACGGCGCGCCGAACGGCATCTGGAATGCCCCGCCCGAACAGCTCACCCAATCCATCATCGCCTATCACAAGTCCGGCGCGCAGGTGCATATCCACGTCAACGGCGATCAGGCTTCGGAATTGGCCATTGATGCCTTCGAGGAGGCGCTGAAGCAGGCGCCGCGTCCCGACCACCGCCACACGCTGCAACATTGCCAGATGGCCAATGACGAGCAATTCCGGCGCATGAAGACACTTGGCCTCTGCGTCAACCTGTTCGCCAACCACCTTTATTACTGGGGTGATCAGCACTATGCGCTGACCATGGGGCCAGAGCGGGCCAACCGCATGGACGCTTGCGGCACGGCGCTGCGTTATGGCGTGCCCCTCGCCATCCACTCCGACGTGCCGGTGACGCCGCTGGCGCCGCTTTTCACGGCCTGGTGTGCCGTCAATCGCCTCACGGCCACGGGTCGCGTACTGGGCGAAGCCGAGAAAATCAGCGTCGAGCAGGCGCTTTACGCCATCACCATGGGCGCGGCCTATCAGCTCAATGTCGACCATCTCGTGGGCAGCATCGAGATCGGCAAATTCGCCGACTTCGCGGTGCTCGAAGCCGATCCGCTCGAAGTTGCTCCGGTCGAGCTCAAGGACGTGCCGGTGTGGGGCACGGTGATCGCGGGTGTGCCACGCCAGAGCGCCAAGTCGCTGCATTCCTGATCCTGCCTACCCGGCGCTGCCGCAGGCATGCGCCGGGTCGTTCACTTCGCAGCGGAGCCACAAATGACAGTTGCTGAAACGGTGCCGGTCATGGTCATCGGCGGATTTCTCGGGGCGGGCAAGACGACCTTGCTCAACCGCATCCTCAAGACCGGCGGGCGGCGATATGCCGTTCTCGTCAATGACTTTGGCTCGGTCAATGTCGATGCGGCATTGATCGAGAGCGAGGACGGGCTGACCAAGAAGCTCGATAATGGCTGCATCTGCTGCTCCATGTCAGACGGTGTCGGCCCCGCGCTTGATGCCGCAATGCAGTCGAGCCCCGAAGCCGTCATCATCGAGGGGAGCGGGGTAGGGGACCCGTGGCGGATTGCCGAACTGGCCATCATCGACAAGCGGCTGAGCCTGGAACTCGTTGTCACGCTGGTCGATGCAGCCAACTTTGTGCGTCAGCTCCGCGATGAAATGCTGTCCGACACGCTGGAGCGCCAGCTGGCACACGCCGATCTGGTCGTGGTCAACAAGGCTGACCTCGCCTCGGAAAGCCAGCTCGCCAGCGCGATCTTGGCCGTCCAGCGCATTCGTCCCGATGCTCGATTGGTGCAGACCATAGAGTCGGTACTGCCGGACGAACTGATCGGCGGCATCATGGTCACGGAGCGACCATCAATTGATGTGCATGCCCATGATCACCATGACTGCGGTCATGATCATTGTGATCATCCGGAGCACCACCACGATCACGCCAATCCGCATCACGACCAGCAATTTGCGCGCTGGCTGACCCCGGCGCCCGCGGCGCTCGACCGAGCCCAGTTCGAGGCGGCCCTGTCCGAATTGCCCTCGGCTCTGCTGCGGCTCAAGGGCTGGGTGCGCTTCAGCGATGCCGATGAACCATTCCTGGTTCATTACACAGCCGGTCGCTATCGCATTGTCCCCGCAAATGATCGCGTCGAGGACACGGTTCTCGTCGGTATTGGCCTTCCTGATCCAAAAATTCGCCTTGCGCTTCAATCGCTTGTGGCCGCCTGAGCTGCTGGCTCCTTCGAATAGCGACTTCTGGACCTGTCCATCGACACACAAAAATCCGAGCCTCAAATCATGAACAAGCCTCTCCTCCCCAACGCTACAAGCCTGACAGCCGTGGACGCCGTGCGACAGACCGTACCGCAATGGCTTGCCGCGCTGGATCGCCGAAATCTGATCAATGGCGACCTCGTCAAGGCAGATGACAGCGAAGAGGGCATTGTCGTTCTCAACCCGGCCACGTTGAACGAATTGGGCGTGGCCGCGGCCAGCAACCGCAACGATGTCGATGAGGCTGTAGCCTCGGCCAAGGGTGCGCAACCCGCTTGGGCCGCCATGCCGGCGCGCCAGCGTGGCAAGCTGGTCGCCGAGGCCGGGCGCAAACTGGCGGCGCAGGCGGAAACGCTTTCGGTGCTTCTGGCGATGGAAACCGGCAAGGCCCTGCGCACGGAATGCCGCGGCGAACTGGCCGTGGCCGCCGACCTGCTCGAATTTTATGGTGGTCTTGCCAGTGAATTGAAGGGCGAAACCATCCCCTTCCACCCCAAAGTCTTCGCCACCACAGTGCGCGAACCGCTTGGCGTCGTGGCCGCCATCCTGCCCTGGAATGTGCCGCTGGTCCTGATGATGCTCAAGATCGGCCCGGCGCTGGTGGCGGGCAATACTGTCGTGGTCAAGGCTGCCGAAGAGGCGCCGTTCGCAACCATCGCCGCAGGTGTCATTCTCGACAGCGTTTTGCCCGACGGTGTCGTCAACGTCATCTGCGGGGATGGACCCAATTGCGGCGCACCGCTCACCTCACATGCCGATGTTGCCAAGATCACCTTCACCGGTTCGGAGGAAGTGGGCGAGATCATCTACAAGACTGCCGCCAGCCGCATCATTCCCGTCAGCCTGGAACTGGGCGGCAAGAGCCCGATGATCATTTGTGCGGATGCCGATCTGGACAAGGTGATTGGCGGCGCCATCAGCGGCATGCGGTTTACCCGCCAAGGCCAAAGCTGCACGGCGTCGAGCCGCATCTATGTGCATGCCGACCTCTATGAGGCCTTCCTCTCTGGCCTCAAGGCGCAGCTCGAAACACTTCGGATCGGTGATCCGCTCGACGAAACGACGGACATCGGCACCATCATTTCGCGGGCCCAGGCCGAGCGCATCCGCCACTTCGTGGCCCTTGCCGAAGCAACCCCGGGTGCGGTGGTGCATCGCTGCGGCACGTTGCCCGGAGATGCGTCTCTCAACGCCGATCTCTTCATGCAGCCCACGCTGATTACCGGCCTGCCGGAAGATCATGAGTGCGTGACCGAGGAAATCTTCGGGCCGGTTACCATCATTCAGCCCTGGACCAACCTCGACGATGTGATCGCTGCGGCCAATGGCACGCGCTACGGCCTGGCTGCGACGGTGTGGACCCGCGACATTGCCACGGCCTTCAAGGTCACCAGCAAGCTCGATGCCGGTTACGTCCAGGTCAATCAGAACCTGACCATTCAACCCAATCTCTCCTATGGCGGCTTTGGTCGCTCTGGATTGGGCAAGGAGGCTTCGCTTGAAGCCATGCTCGAACACTTCACCCGCAAGAAGACAATCGCCTTTGCGATGGACTGAGGTGACCCATGAAAGCCCCGACCTGTGATCGATATTCTTGGACTGACACCGCTACAGCTTCTGGCCTTCTGCGCCGCTGTTCTGCTTGCGGCGATCTTGCGGGGCTTTTCGGGCTTCGGCTTTGCCTTGGCAGCCGTGCCGCTGATTTCACTGGTGATTGCACCAGCAAGCGCCATCGCCGTCGCCATTCTGGTGCAGGCCATAGTGGGCGTGCGAGACATCCTGGTGTTGCGCAGCGTGTTGGACAGGCCGGGATTGCTCCGGCTCTCGGCGGGCGCCCTGATCGGAACGCCGATTGGGCTTTTCGGGCTGTTGTTTCTCGACGCGGCGACCATTCGGCTGGCCATCGCCGCCATTGTTGGGCTGGGCGTGCTATTCCTGCTGCGCAAGGCACATCCGGAAAGTTCGCCCAATCTCAGGCTGGCCGCGCCGACTGGAGTAGTGGCGGGTCTGTTCAGCGGCCTGGCAGCTATGCCGGGTCCCCCAGTGGTCGCATATTACCTCTCCAGCGCCACACCGGCAGCGGTCGCCCGCGCCTCGATGATGGTGTTCTTCTTCGTCACCTCGCTCATGTCCCTGCCGGGACTGGCGCTGGGCGGGTTGCTGGATATGCGGGTGATCGTGCTCGCGCTGATCGCAACCCCCATCATGCTTTCGGGCAACAGCCTGGGGCATATCGCGTTCAAGCGGGCGCCCAGCTCCGCCTACAAACCCATCGCCCTGATCATGCTGATCGCCATGGCGCTCAGCTCTGGTCTGCGCGGACTGTCCGAGTTCCTCGGATGACGTCTCTGTTCTTCCTCTTCCCCCAAACCCAAAAAGCCCGGAGCTTGCCCCTATGAGGATACTTGCTGCCTTGACTTTGGCCCTCGGCCTGACGACTGCGATTGCGCCTTTGCCTGCCTATGCCGGCCCGGACGATGGTGGCTCTCTGGTCGTGGCCAGCATTGGCGTGGCGCGCCACTTCAATGGCGCCATCCAATCGGGCGTGGCGACGGCTCTGCCCAGCACGCAGCTGTTTGCCAGCCCGCTCCAGTATACCGAGGACTGGACCCCGGAACCCTATCTGGCCAAGAGCTGGGACGTTTCGGAAGACGGTCTGACCGTCACTCTCAATCTGGTCGACAATGCCAAGTTCCACGATGGCGTGCCGCTGACCTCGGAAGACGTCAAGTTCTCTATCGAGACCATCAAAGCCAATCATCCGTTCCAGACAATGCTGGCGCCGGTGAGCTCGGTGGACACGCCAGATGCGACCACAGTGGTGATCCATCTTGAGCATCCTCATCCGGCACTGCTGCTGGCCATGTCGCCGGCACTGATGCCGATCATTCCCAAGCACGTCTATGGCGAAGGGGATATCCAAACCAATCCGGCCAACATGGCTCCGATCGGCTCGGGTCCGTTCAAGTTCGGTGAATATGTGCAGGGCGAATATCTGCGCCTCGACAAGAACCCCGACTTCTTCATCGAGGGCCTGCCTTATCTCGACGAGATCTACATCCAGTCTTTCGCGGATCCCAACACGCTCATGCTTGCCTTCGAGCGGGGTGATGTCGACATGATCCCGGGACTTTCCTCGCCGCGCGACACCAAGCGCCTGAGCGAAATGGACGGCGTCACGATCGACCGGGAAACCGGCGAGGCCATCGGCGCCATCAACTGGCTGGCTTTCAATACAAAGAAACCGCCGCTGGACAATGTGCTGGTGCGCCAGGCCATCGCCTATGCCATCGACCGCGATTTCATCACCAACACCCTGCTTCAGGGCTTTGCCAGCCCCGATTTCGGCCCCATCGTTCCCACCTCGCCGCTGGCAACCGACGATGTGGAGAAGTTCGACGTTGACCTCGAAAAGGCCGCCAGCCTGCTCGACGAGGCGGGCATGGTGCCCGGCGCCGATGGCTCGCGCTTCACCCTCTCGGTCGACCTGACCCAGGGCAACGAAGAAATGGGCCGCAATATCGCTGAATATCTGCGTTCGCAGCTCAAGCAGGTCGGCATCACCATCGAATTGCGCGCCACGCCGGATTTCCCCACCTGGGCCCAGCGCGTCAGCACCTACGACTACGACTTGACCCTCGACCAGGTCTACAACTGGGGCGATCCGGTCATCGGCGTCAATCGCACCTACCTGACATCGAACATCCGTCCGGGCGTGATCTGGTCCAACACCCAGCAATACAGCAATCCGCGTGTCGATGAGCTGCTTCTCGAGGCGGCCAAGGAAAACGACCTCGAAAAGCGCAAGGCGCTCTATGCCGAGTTCCAGCAGATCGTTGTGTCGGACGTTCCGATCTACTTCCTCAACGTGGTGCCGGTGAGCACGGCGCACAAGAGCGAGCTCGGAGGCGTGCCGAGCAGCATCTGGGGCGTCTACTCGCCCTTGAGCGAAGTCTACTGGCAATAAGGAAATAGCGACCGCCAATGTCGGAGAGCGCCATCATGACCAACTTAAAACAGCCTCTTGTGTTTCTGGCCCAGTCCGTGGGCCTGGCCTTGGCGGTCGTTGTTCTGAATTTCCTACTCATCCAGCTCGCTCCCGGTGACCCCGTATCGGTCATCGTGGGCGAAATGGGCGGTGCCTCGGAAGAGGTTATTGCCCAGATGCGGGCCGCCTATGGCCTCGACAAATCCGTTCTGGAACAGCTCCTTATCTACGTCAGCAAGGTCGCTGTCGGCGATTTGGGCTATTCGTACTACCACAATTCGCCTGTGCTGCAGCTGATCATGCAGCGTCTGCCGGCGACGGTGCTGCTTGCCCTCAGTGCCCTGACACTTGCCGTGGTCCTGGGCACCCTTGTCGGTGTGCTCTCGGCCCGCAAGCCGCATGGCCTGCTGAGCAGCTTCGTTACAGTCGTATCCCTGATCGGCTATGCGGCGCCGGTCTTCTGGACCGGGTTGATGCTGCTGCTGCTGTTCAGCGCCATCTGGCCGATCTTCCCGACCTCGGGAATGGTGCAGATGCGGGCGCCCAAGGGCTTCATGTACTATGTCGACGTGGCGCATCATCTGGTGCTCCCGGCGGTGACCCTGGCCAGTATCTACATCGCCTCCTATAGCCGCCTGTCGCGCACCAGCATGATCGATGTGCTGTCGCAGGACTACATCCGCACCGCCCGCGCCAAGGGCCTGCCGGAGGGCAAGGTCGTCTACAAGCACGGCCTGCGCAACGGCCTCATTCCTGTCGTCACCATGGTCGGCTTGCAGTTCGGGCAGCTCTTTGCCGGGGCGACACTGGTCGAGACGGTGTTCAATTGGCCCGGCCTTGGGCGTCTCGCCTTCGAATCCATCCTTCGCCGCGACTATCCGACAATATTGGGCATCCTCCTGATGACCTCCATCCTGGTCATGGTCGCCAATGCCCTGACCGATCTCGCTTACCGCCTGGTCGATCCTCGCATCAGGAGCAAACGCGCATGAGCGTCGTATCCATGGACAAGTCCCCGTCTGTTGCCGAACCGGCCGTTGTTCTGGCCAGCAAACCACAAAACCCGCAAGTCGAAGCGCTGCTTCTCTTCCTGCGCAATGGCACGGCCGCGTTGGGTCTTTCGATGATGGCCATCATTGTGGTGATGTGCCTGATTGGGCCCGGCCTTTACGGCATCGACCCCTATGCCATCGTCAATGTGCCCTTTGCTCCCCCGGGAACGCCCGGCGCCCTGTTCGGCACCGATTTCCTTGGCCGCGACATTCTTGCGGGCGTTCTGATTGGCGGACGTCCCACGCTTATTGTCGGCTGCGTGGCTGCGGCCATGACGATTGGTATCGGGGTGCTGATTGGCTGCATGGCCGGTTACTTCGGAGGCTGGATCGACCGGGCCCTGATGAAGTTCACCGAATTCTTCCAGGTGCTTCCGGCGCTGCTGCTGGCCATGGTCATCGTCAGCATCTTTGAGGCCTCGCTGCTCACCATCACGCTGGCCATCGGCATCGTCGGCTGGCCACAGGCGGCGCGTTTGACCCGGGCCGAATTCCTGCGCATCCGCGACCTTGAATATGTCCGCGCCACCCGCACCGCCGGCGCCCGCGATTTCTACCTGATTTTCAATACCATCCTGCCGGGCGCTCTGCCGCCCATCATCGTGGCGTCGGCTCTGACCACCGGCGGCTCGATCCTGTTTGAATCCGGCCTGAGCTTTCTTGGTCTGGGCGATCCCAACATGATGAGTTGGGGCGTGATGATCGGGCAGAACCGCAATTACCTGCTCGAAGCCTGGTGGACGGTTTCCATTCCCGGCATCGCCATCTTCCTCACCGTCCTGGCCATCAGCCTGATCGGTGACGGCATCAATGACGCACTCAATCCCCGTATGAGGAAACGCTGATGAGCACCGCTCCACTGCTTGAGGTGACCGATCTCGTTGTCGAAGTCGACAATGGCAAGCGCATCCTGCCCGTGCTTGACGGGGTGACTTTTTCGGTCGACGCCGGACGGACCCTCGGCCTGGTCGGGGAATCCGGCTGCGGCAAGTCGATGACGGCCCTGGCAATAATGGGACTTCTGCCCCAGGGCTTTCGGGTTAAATCGGGCGACATCAAGCTCGACGGCAAGTCCCTTTTGTCCATGGGCCCCGATGCCCTGCGCAAATTGCGTGGCAGCGTCATGTCCATGGTGTTCCAGGAGCCCATGACCTCGCTCAATCCGGTCTTTACCGTGGGCGATCAGATCGGGGAGGCCTTGCGCCTGCATGAACATCTCAATGCCGCCGACGCCCGGACCCGCGCCATTGAAATGCTGCGCGCCGTGCAGATCCCGGCGCCGGAAGAGCGGGTCGACAACTATCCGCACCAGCTGTCCGGCGGCATGCGCCAGCGCGTCATGATCGCCATGGCCTTGGCATGCAGACCGCGCCTCCTGATCTGCGACGAGCCGACCACGGCGCTCGACGTTACCGTGCAAGCGCAGATTTTCAGCCTGCTTGAAACCCTGCAAAAGGAGATGGGCACGTCCATCATCCTGATTACCCACGATCTGGGCGCCGTCGCCGAGATGGCCGACGATGTGGCCGTGCTCTATGCGGGCAAGCGCGCCGAAGCCGGCCCTGTCGCCACCATCCTGGACAATCCCAGCCACCCCTATACGCGTGGGCTGATGTCCTGCACGCCGCGTCTGCGCCTCGGCTCTGCCGCCCTGACACCAGGGCACACGCTGGCCGAAGTGCGCGGCATGGTGCCGCCGCTCGGACAGTTCGAAGCGGGATGCCGCTTCTCGCCCCGTTGCCCGATGGCCGACGCGCATTGTCATGCAGCGCCACCCCCCGATGTTCATCTCGGCGCCAGCCAGACGGTGCTCTGCTGGAAAGTTACCCAGGAGCAAGCCGCATGAGTTCGCTACTTCAGGTTGAAGACCTCAAAGTTCACTTTCCTGCGGGCCGCAACAAGGATGGCTCGCCCCGCGTCGTTCACGCAGTCGACGGCATCAGCTTCGAACTCGAACAGGGCAAGACTTTCGGCATTGTCGGTGAGTCCGGCTCCGGCAAGTCCACCGCAGCGTTGGGCATCATGCGGCTCGCCCCCATAACATCGGGCAAGGTGTCGCTGGGCCGCGATGTCATTTCGGAGCTGGAAGGCGAAAAGCTGCGCCAAACGCGCATGCGCTTCCAGATGGTGTTTCAGGACCCGTTCTCATCGCTCAATCCGCGCAAAAGGGCAGGGGACGCCATTCGCGAACCGCTCGACCTGATGAGCTATATCGATCCCAGACTCCGGCACGAAGTGGTGGAAGAGTCGCTCGTTGCAGTCGGGCTCCATCCATCTGCGGCCCGGCTTTTCCCGCATCAGTTTTCCGGCGGGCAGCGTCAGCGCCTTTGCATTGCCCGTGCGCTTGCCACCCAACCCGAATTGCTGGTTTGCGACGAGCCTGTCTCGGCGCTTGACGTGGCCATTCAGGCGCAGGTGATCAATCTCCTGCTGCGTTTGCAGGATGAGAAAAAGCTCTCCTACGTCTTCATCTCGCATGACCTGGCCGTGGTGCAGCACCTGTGCACCGATGTGGGCGTCATGTATCTCGGTCAGTTTGCCGAGAAGGGGTCTGCCAGGCAGATCTTCTCCAATCCGCGCCACCCCTACACCTGGTCGCTGATGGCAGCGGCGCTCAAGCCCGATGCCAGCCAGCGCGGTCGTGAGCGCACCGCACTGATCAAGGGCGAGCCGCCCAGCCCGATCAACCCACCCAAGGGCTGTCGCTTTGCGGCGCGCTGTCCCTTTGCTCAGGAACGCTGCCGGCAGGAGGCTCCCGCCCTGCGCGAGGTTGAATCGGGTCATTCCGTGGCCTGCCACTTTGCCGAAAGCCTCGAGGCACCTTTGCCCGAACTTCGGGCCGCCTGACTGGCTCCATGATTTGCGCGGGGCTGGTTCTGCCCGCTTCGCGCCAATCAAACCATAGTGAAATCAACAGATGAGCCAAGCAGGTGTGTTTGGCTAAGGGTGTATTATTTTGTCAAAAATCCTATCGACCCAAGACCTTGCAGCACTGTTCGACGCTTTTAACCGCCATGATGTCGATGGTGTCATGGCCTACATTTCACCCGACTGCGTTTTCGATGCAGTGGCCGGCTCCGATGCCCATGGCAGGCGCTTTGACGCGCCAGAGGCCATTGCCGCCGCCTTTTCCGGCGTTTGGGCTGCCATGCCTGATGCCAATTGGGCCCAGAAGGGGCACTTCATTGCCGACGACCGGGCCGTGTCCGAGTGGCTGTTTACCGGCACGCAGTCTGACGGCCAGCGGATTGAAGCCGAGGGCGCCGACATCTTCACCCACAAGGACGGCCTGATCACGCGCAAGCAGGCATTTCGCAAGCAGCGGCCCTTGCTGCCGGCGCAGAACTGATTTCACCAGAACCAAAGCACACGCAAATGAACCTCCACGCCCCCAACGCCTTCCAGCCCTATGACCCCCAATATGATCCCCTGGTGGATCGCGGCCGCGTGGGCGAAAACCGGGATTATGCGCCGACCTACTGGATCGGCACGGCCGGTCCGACGCCCGAAGACGATGGCCCGGTGACAGGGGACATGGATGTCGATGTGGCCATTATCGGTTCGGGCTATACGGGGCTCTCCACGGCCATCCACCTGGCAAAGGAGCATGGCATCAAGGCGACCGTGCTGGAGGCCAATCGCGTCGCCTGGGGGTGCAGCACGCGCAACGGCGGACAGGCGCAGCTTTCAGCCGGGCGTCTCAAACGCAGCGAGTGGATTCAGCGTTGGGGTATGGACACGGCGAAGGCCATGCATGCCGAAGTCCTGGAGGGTTTCGAGCTGTTCAATGACCTGATCAAGGACATTGATTGCGATGCCCAGCCCGGTGGTCATCTCTTCATCTCGCACAAAGCCGAATACATGGCCGGGATCGAAAAGCAGTCTGAGCTGAACAATAGTACGTTTGGCTACAAGTCCCGTGTCCTCAGCCGCGCCGAAGTGCATGACCAGTTCGTGGGCGATCAGGAGGCCAAGGGTGCGCTCTATGAACCCTATGGCACTGGCATTCATGCCGCCAAGCTGGCCTTCGGCTATCTCAGACTGGCTCGAAGCCTCGGCGCCAAAGTGCATACTTCCAGCCCGGTCAGCGGCTGGACCACCAGGAATGGCATTCACTATCTGCAGACGCCCAATGGCGTGGTTCGTGCCCGCCGCGTTGCCGTGGCCACGGCTGCCTATACGCCAAGCGGCCTCAACCGCGCGCTCAGCCATCGGCTCATGCCAATTCTCTCCAACTCGGTAGTGACGCGTGTGCTGACCGCGGCGGAGATCGCCGCGGCAAAGTTCCAGACCCGCATTCCGCTGACTGACAGTCGCATCCTCAGGCACTATTACCGTCTTTTGCCCGACAACCGCCTGCAGATCGGCAGCCGGAGCTCGATTACCGGTGCGGATGCCACCAATTCGGTGCACGAAGAGGGCCTGAGGGCCGGCATGGCGCGCAAATTCCCGCACCTGGCCGATGTGCGATTTGACTACAGCTGGTGGGGTTGGGTGGACATGAGCCATGACATGATGCCCCGCATCACCAAGCCAGATCCGTCCGAGGCGATCTATTATGCCATGGGCTATGGCGGCAATGGCGTGATGTATTCGGCCCAGGCAGGGCGTCGCATGGCCGCCATGATTGCCGGCAAGACGGACCCTTCGGGTCTGCCAATCTTCTCATCGCCACTGCCGCATTATGGGCCGCTGATCACGCCATTCCGCCGCCTCGGGCAACGCATGCTGTTTGTGTGGTACCACCTCAAGGACGAGGGACGGCTGTTCTAGTCAGACCTGTCTTCTGGCGGTGGTGGCAAGAGGTCCCCCTTCTCAGGCGGCAGGGATTGTCCTGCCCAGTGCGCACCAGGGCCTCGAGGATGGATTGGCCTGGTGTGGGTATCGCTTTTTTGATTTGGGCGGAAACTCGTTGGTCGCAAATCGCGGGCGGCAAGTGAAGCGGTCGTGAAAAAACAATTGGCCGCCCCGAACTTTCAGGGCGGCCGTGCAAGGTCGAGAGGCAATCAAGGGCTTAAGGGTCAGGACTTGCCGTTGCCCTTGCCGTTTCCGTTGCCATTTCCACTGCTGGCGCTGGATTCGTCGCTGTCGTCGCCGCTACCGCCGTTGCCACCGGCCTTGCCGCCGCTCATTTCGGAAGCGTGGGCCAAGGCCGCCTCGCGATTGCTGCCTGGCAGCTTGGCGGCAATGGAAACCGGGTTCTTGGTCGACGTTTCTTCGTCAACGATTTCCTCGCCCTCACCGACGGTCTCGTCCTCGGGGAGGACGCAGTCGGGGTTATCTTCCAAGCCTAAAAGCTGGGAAATCGTTTCGGGCGCACAGTCGTCGATCGGTTCGATGACTTCCTGGGCGAAAGTGGGCAAAGCGAGGCCGGCGAGGGCAACAAGCACGAGTGGGGCGCGGACCATGAGTCACTCCAGAATTGGGGGTGCCCCTATTGGCCGGTTTCCGGCTTAATAAATGCCCGGCCAATTGCCTAAAATTGCGCCCATCTGGCTGCGCACAACGACAAACCGTTGGCGCCACGCAAGATATTCTTGCGACCTCGTCGGGCCGTTCTTTTGCTGGATGTCGTTCGGGGATTGGTGGAGGGGACTGGATTCGAACCAGTGTAGCCTGAGGCGTCAGATTTACAGTCTGATGGATTTAACCACTCTCCCACCCCTCCACATTTTTCCGGGCAGGAACCGAAGTGCTCGCGCGCTTCGTCGGGCGGTTTATGGTGGGCTGTCGCAATAGTGTCAACACCCTAGCGCCTCTCTCCAGCAAGAATTTGGTTCGGCATGCATTTTGTGGAAAGCGGAGCCGCCGCACACTTGCCAGCCGGGTGCGGTTCGCGCTAATCGGTGCCGGTGGCTTCGCCCCATCGGGCGGGTATAGCTCAATGGTAGAGCAGCAGCCTTCCAAGCTGAATACGCGGGTTCGATTCCCGCTACCCGCTCCAGTTTCCCGATATTTCCGTTGGTCGCTCCGTGGGCATCGCCAAGCCCTGCCTTGAAGGCAGACCCTTCGCCGGGCTTTTTTGGCATGCAGGCGATGCTGCGGTCAGGTGGGGGCGGAGACGAGTTCATCCCCGCCGAGCGGGCTCCTATGCGGAGGGATGGATGTTCTGGTTGATGTGGAACAGGTTGGATGGGTCGAACTTGTTCTTCATGGCCACCAGTTGTGGGTAATTGTCGCCATAGCTGGCGCGGACCCTTTCGTCGCCCTCGTCGTCCATCATGAAGTTGACATAGGCGCCGCCCGGGTTGAACCGGTGAACAGCGTCCCAATAGTCCCGGCCCCAGCGTGTCAGCTGGCCTGCCATTTGCGGATTGGAGTCGATGGCGGCGATGACCATCGACCATTTGGCGTTGCGGGCAGACCAGGGCGTTTCGTCCCGGCCGACGCGGTGCACCGCCCCATCGATGGGATAGAGATGCATGAGCGACAATTCGCTTGGGGCCGCCGCCGCATGGGCGATATGGGCCTCAATGGCCTCGTCGGTGAGCTCGTTGACGAAATCGCCTTTCCAGTACCATTGCAGGCCCTTGGGGAAGAAGGGATCGAATAGCCCTTGTATGGCGGGGAAGGGCATCACTGACATCCAGTTGAAAAAAGGCTCGGGAAGATCGTCGATGAGACTGGCCATCGCAGCCTTGCCGGCGGCTTCCGGGCCGTTGAAACACGAGATGACCGCGCAGGCCCGCTTGCCCCAGTGTTCGCGGGGGAATGGGTCCATGGATGGGACCGTCTTGAGCCCCACGAAACTGCCCAGCGCTTCTGGCGCAGTGGGCAGGAAGTCGCGATAGGCGCGCATGACTTCTGCGCCATGCCGGGCGGCATCCCAGAATATCGGGCCGGCGAATACGGTCTTTACCGGATGGGCGCGAAACACAAAGCTGGTAACGACGCCGAAATTGCCGCCTCCGCCTCGCAGTGCCCATAACAGGTCGGGGTTTTCAGTCTGGCTGGCTGTTTTGAATGTGCCGTCGGCCATCACGACATCGGCGGCGATGAGATTGTCGATGGTCAGGCCGTGCTGCCGGGTCAAGTAGCCGGTGCCGCCGCCCAGGGTCAGGCCGCCCACCCCCGTAGTTGAGACGATGCCGAACGGTACGGCAAGGCCGAAGGCGTGGGTTGCGTGGTCGACGTCTCCCGAGGTGCAGCCGGGCTCGACCCGGACTGTCGAGGTGGAAGGATCAACATGCACGCCCTTCATCATCGAAAGGTCGATCATCAGACCGTCATCGACGCTGCCCAGGCCCGGACCATTGTGGCCTCCAGCCCTGATGGCGATGTCCAGCCCATTGTCCCGCCCGAAATTGACGGCCGTGATCACATCGGCAACGTCGGCGCAGCGGGCGATCAGCTTTGGCTGCTTGTCAATCATGCCGTTATAGAGCTTGCGAGCCTCTTCATATTCGGCGTCGCCCTTTCGGATAACGGGACCGCGCAGACTTGCCGCAAAGCTGGTGATGGTTTCCTCGTTCATGACGTCGCTCCCTGCATGGCCGATGCGGCGGCGACGTTAGGCTCGGGGGCGGGCACTTCACATGCCACTTCGTCCGGTTTTATTGCTCAATCGTCCGAACACTCGAAACCGTATTGACGTGCAGAATGTGCGGGCGGACTCTGTGCGACTGACTTGGCCTGGCGACTGCTTCCGGGGACGAGGTCGCGCGTTCAGCGGAACCGTGTTCATGGCTGTCCTATCGGCAACAGGAGGTGAGACATGGACGTGCTTTCGGACGTGCTTGCCACAGTCCGTCTGACGGGAGCCATCTTCTTTGACAGCACCTTTCGCTCTGAGTGGGTGGCGGAAGCGCCGAAGGCCTCGATCATCGCCGCCCGCGTGATGCCCAGTTCCCAGTATGTGTTCTACTTCCACACGCTGCTGGAAGGATCATGCTGGGTTGAACTGACTGATGGCAGTGAAGATCCGATCCACCTGCAAGCCGGAGACGTCGTCGCGTTTCCCATGGATGACGCGCATGTGCTGTGCTCCACCATTGGCATGCGGGCCGAACCCGATCTTGCCATGTATGTGCACCCCATCGATCATCAGTTGCCTTATGTGGTCAATCAAGGCTCAGGCGCTGAATCCTGCCACTTCGTGTGCGGTTATCTTGGCTGCGATGTTCGACCCTATAATCCGTTCATCAAGTCGCTTCCCCGCGTGCTTCACGGGCGGGCCGCGGCGCGGCAGAGGTGGCTGTCGCACCTGGTGCTGCACGCGGTTTCGGAAACCGATGGGCACAATGCCGGCGGCGAGACGGTTCTGGCAAAGCTGGCGGAACTGCTCTTTATCGAGGTTATCCGCCAGCACATCGATGGCCTGCCCATGGATTCGCGAGGCTGGCTATCGGGTCTGCGGCATCCCCAGGTCGGTCACGCCCTCAAGCTGATCCACGGCCGACCGGCGGAAGAGTGGACCATCGAGCGCCTCGCGCGTGAAGTGGGCCTCTCACGATCCGTTTTTGCTGACCGTTTCGTGCACTTCGCCGGTGTCACCCCCATGCAATACCTTGCCCACTGGCGCATGCAGCTGGCAGCGCGCCGGCTGGAGACGCCCGGGATCAGCGTGGCGCAGGTCGGTGCGGAAATTGGCTACGAGTCGGAAGCAGCGTTCAACCGTGCCTTCAAGAAGATTGTCGGCATTCCGCCCGGTTCCTGGCGCAGGGGCCGATCACATGAGGCCGGGACGCAGGCGATGCCCTTCCTGGGCGCCATGTCAGCGCCGTTCGAATTCGGCCAGGTGGAGAACGCGCTGCCCAAAATATAGCGCGGGCGTGATTTGAGGTGGAAGCTGGCCTGGATTGTCACGGGCCATGAAGGAGTCCGGTGGTGACGCGAACGATCGATACCGACTATCTGGTCATTGGCGCCGGGGCGATGGGCATGGCCTTCACCGATGCGCTCATTGACCACGCCGACGTACACGTCACCCTGGTGGATCGGCGCAGCGCGGCCGGCGGGCATTGGCAGGACGCCTATCCCTTTGTGCAATTGCATCAGGCGTCGGTGTTCTATGGCGTTGCGTCCACCATGCTTGGGACCGGCAAGGTTCAGGACAGCGGACCCGAAGCGGGCCTTCAGGTCCGTGCCCGTCCCGAAGAAATTCGGGCTTACTACGACGATATTCTCCATCGGCGCTTCATCGGCTCTGGTCGTGTAACCTTCATGGGCAGCAGTCATCACGCCTCGGAGGGCGGCGTTCAACAGGTGACGTCGTTGATCTCGGGCGAGACTGTGCAGATCAATGTTCGACGACGGGTGGTCGATGCCACTTACCTCTCGCCATCAATTCCGCGGACGAGCCCTCCGCCGTTTGCAGTCGGCGATGATGCCTGGGTCGTGCCGGTCAATGACCTGGCGGGGCTGACCGAAGCCCCGGACCAATACGTTATCGTGGGTTCGGGCAAGACCGCGTCCGATGCAATCATCTGGCTGCTGGGAAATGGCGTGCTGCCGGATAGGATCATTTGGGTTCGTCCGCGCGATCCGTGGATGCTCAATCGAGCCGTGGTGCAGCCGGACCCGGTCGTCGCGTTCGGGCTTGCGGCGAATGTGTTGAGTTCGGCGGCCGAGGCCAGCTCTGTCGAGGACATGTTCCTGCGCCTCGAGGCGGCCGATGTCCTGATGCGGATTGATCGAAAGGTCACTCCGACCATGGCCAAGGCGCCAACTTTGGGCCGATGGGAGCTTGATCTGCTGGAAGCGGTGGAACGCGTGGTTCGGCTCGGACATATCAGGCTGGTCAGCCGCGATCAGATCGTTTTCGAACAGGGCGCGATCCGCCTGGCGCCTCGCGCGGTTGTCGTCCATTGCGCCGCGTCCGGCCTGAGGTACCCGCCTCTCGTCCCGATCTGGCAGCCCGACATGATCCGGCTGCAGACGATCCGGGCAGGTTTTCCGTGCTTTTGCGCGGCGTTGGCCGGGTTTGTCGAGGCAACGCGCGACGATGACCGGGAGCGCAATCGGCTGTGCCCACCCAATACACTTCCCGACAATCCAACCAATTGGGCCGAGATGCAGGTTCGCGGCACCTTGGCCGCGCGCCAATACGGAGCTCAATCCGATATCGCCGCCTGGGCGAACCAATGCGCTCTCAACCCGGCGCGCCTCGATCCGTCACGGGCCAACGACCCGGCAGTCGTGTCAGCGGCGGCGCGTGTGGCCAGCGTTGCAGAACCTGGGATCGCGCAACTGGCTGCGTTCGCCGGGCTTTCGCTTGCCGAACTTGCCAGGTGAAGCCAAACAGCGGCGCTTTGGCGGTCGTCTAGTCGTCCAAAACGATCTGCAGCGACTGATAAGGCGCCAGGTTCAGGAATTGGTCGCGCCCGGCATCGGTCTGCGCGGATGGTCCTTCGCCATGCCCCTCAGGCATCAACCGCGTCGCGGGCAAGTCCCCGGTGTTGAAGACGTTGACGACCGTAGCGCCGCTGGGGGTGGGGGCGCGTTGCACCAGCACGGGGTCCGCCGTCGCGACGGCCATGGGCTTGCCATTGGGATAGGTGCCAATCTCATAGTGCAGGTCGCTCCTGCCCAGTTCGGGAAAAGAGCATTGGAATGGCCTGCCACCGCCGAGACTTTCGGCCAGCAGCTGCTTGCGTTCCTCCGATACCTCGTCGAGGTGATCGCTGGTCATGACAACGCCACCGGTTAGCCCGGCAAAATGGGCGAGTGAGCGGATTTGATTGTCGTCCAGATGATGAAACCGCTCGCGGAGCAGGATGCAGTCCGGGTCAGACTGCCAGAGCAAGCCATTGCCAAAATTGCGGGCGGTCTGGTCCCGCAGCAGTGATTGGGCCGAATAGTGACCCGTCCAGGATACGCCGACGTCTCTGCCGATCCGCATGGCATCGGTGTAGCCGACCGGCGCCCAGAGGGGCGAACCGCAGCACAGCAACAGGGCATCGCCGATCTCTTCGCGGATCAGGCGGATCATCCTCATCCAGATTTCGATGCGCGTGAGATCGGCTTGATGCCAGATGGCCTCGTCGGGACCATAGGTCGAGCCCAGGTGGAGAAAGTCGGCCTTGAAGTAGCCGCAACCCCAGTCCTTTGCCCAGGTGCGGAAAACCTTGCGCATATAGGCCTCAGCCCCGGGATGGGTGATATCGAGCACGTAGTATTCTTCGCTGCGCTTGTGCCAGCGGAACTCGCCATAAAAGGTCATGGGCGCCAGCGGCATTCCGTCCGCGCGGCTGCGAACCACCCAATCTGGATGCTCGGAGAACAGCCTTGAGCGATTGCCCACCATGAAGGGGGCGATCCACAGGCCCGGAGTAAATCCCTTCGCGACGGCGGCGCGCATCACGGGGGCAATGCCCTGGGGGAACTGCGGCCGGAAGTCCAGCCAGTCGCCCATTTCCGGGGTAAACCCGTCGTCAATCTGGAAGATGTCGAAGGGGACCCGGTAAGCGTCCCGAAAGCGCGCCGCGGCGTCGAGGTGGTCGAGAAGGACGGGTTCGTCGAGCGACGCATAAAGATTGTACCAGGAGCTCCAGCCGGTGATCCTGCGCTCAGGAATGCGTGGTGGAATTGGGGCGTTGGCGGCAACCGTTTCGGCCCATTGTCGCAAAGCGGGCTCGACCGCGTCGCCGTGGAACAGTGCCAGGGGCTCGGCGCGGATTTCGCCCTGAAGCGGCTTCCGGTCGATGAGTGTTTCCACATTAATGGACAGCGGACCCGAGGCGAAGTCGAACGTGAACCGCGACTGAAAGCGGTCATGCCGCAGAAATCCCAGAACAACGGCGCCCGCGCCGTCATGGGGCAGCAAGGCCGTCATGGCGTAACCGCTGGCTATGGCCGGATCGGATGCGACCACCTCTCGCGCTGTATCGGGCTGCACAAAATAGCTGCCGTCCCAGCTCATATAGCCGTTTCGCAGATATTGCCGGACATTGAAGACTTGACCGATACGAAGACCAATGGCGGAAAGCCGTTTTTCGCCGTCAAACGCCGAGAGGCCAAGCGTCAATCGATCCTGGGACAAGCGGAGTGTGAAGCGGCTGCCATCTTCCAGCGCCCAGACGGCTCCCTCCGAGTTGGCGGCCTCAAGCTCAAATTCGGGCATCACGCCATCGATCAGGGGCGCGAGCTTGTCGAGCAAAATGCCGCCGAGAGCGATGCTCGGACCTGAGGGATCGAGGATCACAGAAAAATCTCCCGCTTTTCGTCCGCGGAACGTTGTGCCGCCAGCACGATGCGAAGCGTGTCTGCGCCGTCCTTGAGGGGGACGCGGGGCTTCCGGCCCATGCGGATTGCCGCGCCTACATCCTGCAACTGGGCAACAAATGGGTCAGTGTCGGCGCTGATATGTTCAGTCGTTCCATCCGTTGCAGTGGATGTGAATTCGGCCCTGTTCCAGTCGGAAAACTGACCCACCATGGCCTCACCAATGATCTGCCACTGCTTGGTCCACCGGCCCGGCACGGCCAGATTGGATGCGTGAAGAACCGCAATGGCGCCGTTGTCATAGGTCAGGATCAGGGCGCTGATGTCCTCGCTCGTATAGCCGGGCACATCGGCATGACCAAATCGGCCGGCGCTGGCAAAGACCGAGCGCGGCATCCCCAGATTGTGCCGGGCGAGATCGACGATATGGATCAGCTGCTCCACCATTTGCCCGCCGGAGAGCGCCCTGTCGCGCCACCATTGTGCATGGAGGGCATTGCAGTGAAAGGAGCCGGAGAAATGCGCGATGCGGCCTGTCGCGCCGCCATCGCGCAACTGGTCCCAGCGTTCGACCGCACTGCCGAAGCGGTACATGAAGCCGCAAGCGGCGACGACATCGGCGGTGGCCACCACCATGGCATCAGCCTTTGCCTGGGCGAGTGCGATCGGCTTTTCGACCAGCAGGTGAACACCAGCGCGCGCAGCTTGCTCAACTTGTCCGTCATGGGCGAACGGCGGCAGGGCGACGATCAGAAGGTCGAGCCTTTCGCGGGCGAGCATCAGCAACAGATCCGTATAGGAGACAGCCTTACGGGGCGCTGTGAACGTCCCAGTGCGTGCCGCATCCCGGCCGCAACAGGCGACCAGCTCCAGTTCGGGAACTGCAAGCACTGCATCAGCGTGGCGGGCGCCGATCCCTCCAGTGCCAAGAAGGCCCACACGCAGCGTCACGACTGGTCTCCAAATTCCAGAACCGACTGAAGGACATCGGTGTCGCCCTTGTCGAGGCGATCAAAGAGCGCTGGCGCATCCTCAAACGGTACGGTGTCGGTGATGAGCGGCAGCAGGTCGAGCCGGCCCTCATGCTGCAAGCGAACGGCGGTCTTCCACAGCCGAGGCTTGCTCCAGCGGTGGCTGGCTTCGGGCGCGACCCCTGAAATCTGGCTCGAGATCAGTTCGATCCGGTTGTGGTGGAACTCGTCGCCCAGTTGCAGGCCACGCGTTTCCCCCTGAAAGAACCCCATGGCAACCACCCGGCCCGCATAGCAAACCGTTCGCATGGCTTCGGCGAGGGCAGGCGGGAAACCGGAAACCTCGATGCAAATATCGGCGCCGGCACCGCCATTCAAATCCTTGACCGCATCGGCGACTTCATCGGTGTTGGGGTCCAGGGTCTTGCTGGCCCCCATGCGCTGGGCCATGGCGCGGCGGAGTGGCACCGGGTCCACGCCAATCACCGTCGCGCCGGAGGCTCTGGCGGCTTGCACCACGATCTGCCCGGGAACGCCCAGGCCGAAGACCACAACAAGATCACCGAGGCGAATTTTGGCGTCGTGCACGCCGTTAACGGCGACTGCTCCGATATGGGAGAATATCCCGAAGCGCGGGTCGGCGCCCGATGGCATGATGCGTTCGCCAATGTCGCGTTCACTCATCACGTGGGCAGTGCGGTGTCCCCATGTGCCAAAGACGCGGTCGCCGACGGCAAGACCTGTGACCGCGGTGCCGATTTCGACGATTTCTCCCACTTCCTCATAGCCGAGGTTGCGAACCGGGAACGACCAACTGGGGTCGCCTTCGCGGAACACGCGGCGTTCTGCATCCCAGTGGCGGGCCATATAGGGTGATGTGGCCCGATATTGACTGAGCTCGGTACCTGCACTGACACCGGAATAGAGCGTTTTGAGGCGCACCTGATCGGACATCAGATCGGAGTGCGGTAAATCCTCAAAAGCCAGCTGCCGGACGCCAGTCAGTACAAGGGCTCGGTTCACTTCTGGCCCCGGTTCGATGACGATAGAAACTCGAGCACCATTGCCGCTGTCCAGGTGAACCGTCCCCCGCCGCAGGGTTCGCCAGTATAGGGGTCGTAATATTCGGCAAAGCCCGATTGTTCGATCAGCTCCAGGCTGGAGCGCGTTATGAGGTCTGCTTCCTCTTGCCGGCCGGCCTTGAGGAACCCGTTGACGATCAGGAAATTGCACACCAGCCAGACCGGGCCGCGCCAGTAGCGCTTGGCGTCAAACCGGTCATCGTTCGGATCGTGGCTGGCTACGACATATTTCAGCTTTTCGGCCTGCCGCTGGATGATGGTGCCAATCGCCTCGGCACGCTCTGCTGGAATGGCCGCGAAAACGGGGATCAATCCGCCGATTGAGGCGCTGTCGACCAGCTTGCCCGAGACGCGGTCGAGGCACAGATATTGTCCATGCCTGTCGCTCCAGAGTGCTTCGAGTGCGGCAAGGCCCTTGGCCGCCCGGTCACGGTTGCGCCTGGCCGTGTCCATGTCGCCAAGGGCTTCGGCAACCGATGCCAGATCCTCGCATCCGCGGATCAGTATGGCGTTGAAGCCTGGGTCCACGATCTGGAACGGCGAGGCGTCGTGCAGCTTGGTATTGTCCCAGCCCAGCCCGCGGAAATGTTCCACAAGCCAAAGGTAGCGGTCATACTGCTCCTTGGTCGGGCGGTGCGCCGGGTCGGCATGCTGGGTGTCGCGCCGTTTGTAGGGCGCGATGCCGTCTGTCGGAACGCGCTCGAAAGCCTCGTCCCAGTCGATGGAATTGTCGCGGCCTGCTTCCCATGGGTGGAGGATTGCAACCAAACCCTCACCATGCGGATCGCGATTGGCATAGAACCAGGCCGACCATTTCTCGATTTTTGGCAGCAGCGCGCGCGCGCGCCGGTCCGCCATGGCGCGGTCCGTGGTGCGCTCATAAAGTTGGCGGAGCGCGAAGCCGGCAATGGGGGGCTGGGTAATCCCCGAGGTCGGCGTGGGGCGCTTGGTGTCCCACACATCGGCGCCGGGAAAATAGCCATCGTCGAGCAGATGGAAGACGATATGCGGCACCATGCCATCGGGCCACTGATGCTCGAACAGGGTTTCGATTTCTGTCCAGGCCCGGCTCTCGTCGAAGTGAGCCTGGCCCAGGGCGGTGAAGCAAGAATCCCAGTTCCATTGAAATGGATAGAGCCCCTTGGTGGGCACGGTGTAGTGCCCGCGGTCATTTTCCTTGAGGACCTCTATCGCCAGGTCGCGGATTTTGGATGTGTCCTGCGCGTTCATGTTGGTCTCCGGCGCTCGTTCAAATAATCTGGGCGGACGCAAAGGCGGCAGCGATGACTGCATGTCCTTTTGCGCTCGGGTGAATTTTGTCGGGCAGGATCAACGCCCCGCCTTGCGCTGCGGTGGCTTCATTCACCGGCGCATAAAACGTCTTGAAACGGGTGGCGATGGCGCGAATGCTGTCGACATGGCGGTCATATTCAGCGCGAGATTGGCCAGAGAACTCCGCGCCACCAACGCCAAAGCCTTCGTCGGTGACATAGAACGGGCTTCCGATGCAGATGTCCGATGGGTCGAAGCCCCCAGCCAGCAGTCCCTCTATGACCATCGTGTAGTCGCGCACCAGTCCGTTGCGATTGATGGTCGCAGGCGCCGCGACATAGCGGGCATCATTGCAACCGTAGAGAATTGCGACCAGGTCGCTCCGGTCTTTGCCGAGCAGGTCGCGCTGGTAGCGAGTGACGCCATTTTCGGCTCGCGGCATGCCGCTGGCGTCGGGCGAGCCTTGCATGAGCGTGCCGCTAATACCCTTGTTGCGCAGGGCAAGTCCCGCCTTGCCCGCGAACAGATTGGCCCACCTGGCGCTTTCGGATATGGACGCGCCGGCGGTCATGCTGTCGCCGAAGGCCGACAGGGTATTTTTGGATCGGGCGTGATCGAGAAATGTCTTCATGGCGCGGCCGATGTTAACTCCAGCACCATGGCAGCCGTCCAACTGAAGCGCCCGCCACCCAGGGGTGCCCCGGTAACCGGGTCGTAATATTCCGAGAACCCACCCGCTTCGATCAGCCCCAGGCTGTCCTTGATGATGCGGTTGGCCAGGTCGGCTTCGCCCGCCTGGCGCAGGCCATCGGCAATCAGGTAGTTGCAGACGAGCCAGACCGGCCCACGCCAGTAGCGCCTGATGTCGAACCGGGGATCGCGCGGATCATGGCTGGGCACCAGGAAGCGCACATACGGGCTAATGGCCTGGAGCGTTTTCACCAATTCGGCGACCCGGACTTGAGGAATGGGGGCAAAAAGCGGAATAAGCCCGCCGATGGAAGGGCTGTGGAGCAGCTTTTGCCCGACCCGATCATAGGGCTGATATTGTCCAGCCTCGTCGTCCCAAAGAGTCTCAAGGGCGCGCAGCCCCAACGCGGCCCATTCTGCATTGCGCGATGCGATGGCCTGCTCGCCGAGCACCTTCGCCAGTGCAGCCGTTTCCAGCGCGGAACGGATCAGGATTGCGTTGAACCCCGGATCGACGATCTGGAATGGCGAGGCGTCGTGGGTGCGCGTGGACTCCCAGTTCATCGACCGGAAATGCTGCACCAGCCACAGGTAGCGGTCATATTGCGCCTTGGTGGGGCGTGTTTCGGGGTCGGCGTGCTTGGTGTCATTGCGGCTGTAGGGCAGGACACCATCGGTCGGCACGCGCTCAAAGCCTTCATCCCAATCGATTGTGTTATCGCGCGACTCCCAAGGGTGAATGACGGCGACGAGGCCAGTGCGCTGGGGGTCGCGCGTCCGGTAGAACCAGCCGTGCCAGCGATCCAGTTTTGCGATCAGGGTCCGGGCCCGATCATCGCGATCGGTCAGGTCTTTTGATCGCTTCCAGAGCGCATGCACTGCAAAGCCAGCGACAGGGAGTTGGGTAATGCCGGATGTGGGCGTCGCCTGGCGTCTGGTGTCCCACACCTCGGGGCCGGGGAAGTAACCGGGCGCCGGTTCATGAAACACCATATGGGGGACCATGCCGTCCGCCCACTGGCTGTCCATGAGGGTTTCCAGCTCGGTCCAGGCGCGATCAGGGTCGTAGTGGGACTGCCCGAGCGCGGTGAAGCAACTGTCCCAGTTCCACTGGAACGGGTAGAGGCCCTTGGAGGGGACCGTGTAGGCTCCGCGATTATTCTCGCGCAGAATGTCGATTGCAGTCGCCCGCATGGCGTCGCGCGCGATCACGATCCTGCTCCGGTGAAGGAATGGAGTGTGCCATGGTCGTCGTCCGGGTGGGTCTGCGTCATACCAGACATGGATCAGGTCCTGCCCTCAGCCGGCCGCCAGGCCCGTTTCCCGATTGAACCAGCGGATGCGGTCGGCCTTGGGCGACAGGCGCAGTTCATCGCCTGGCGAGACCTTGAGATCGCTGTCCAACACGGCGCGGAACATTTGCCCGCCGACCTCGGCGGTAACCAGGGTATGAGCGCCAAGCGGCTCAACCACGCGCGCCGTTGCCGCAAAGCCTTCCGCCGCGACGGTCAGGTCCTCAGGTCGAATGGCAAATTCGAGCGCGTCACCTGCTGCCGGGCCGGGGACATCAAGCCCTGCCACCGACCATTGACCCGCCGCTGACCGATTGGCCGGGAGGAAATTCATCGGAGGATTGCCGATGAAGCTGCCGACAAAGCGCGCCGCTGGATTGCGATAGACCTCCACCGGGCTGGCGGCCTGGACGATCTTGCCGCCGTTCATCACCGAGATGCGGTCAGCAAGGGACATGGCCTCCACCTGATCATGGGTGACATAGATGGTGGTGGTCTTGGAATTGGCGAGAACCCCTTTGAGCTCGGCCCGCATTTCGAGGCGCAGAAGAGCGTCGAGATTGGACAACGGTTCGTCCATCAGGATGACATCGGGCTCCATGGCCAGGGCGCGGGCCACTGCAACGCGCTGCCGCTGTCCGCCCGAGAGCTGGCCGGAATAGCGCCTGAGCAATTGTTCGATATGCATGAGCTCGGCCGTGCGATTGACCCGTGCGTCGACCTCGGCCTGCGGCAGCTTCTTCATGCGCAACCCGAAGGCAATGTTCTCGAACACGGTCAGGTGCGGGAAGACCGCATAATTCTGGAAGACCATGGCGATGCCGCGTTCGCGCGGGGGGAGGTGGTCCACCCGTCGGCCACCAATCCACACCTCGCCCTGGCTGGGCGTCTCCAGCCCGGCGATGATGCGCAGCAGGGTCGTCTTGCCGCAGCCCGAAGCGCCCAGCAGGACCATGAATTCCTGGTCGGCAATGGTCAGGTCGATGGAGTGCAGCGCGGTGAATGAGCCAAAGCGCTTGGCAACATTCTTGATGACGATTTCGGCCATGAGACCCTCCTTACCTGTTGGCGATGCCCCACATCGCAAACAGGTATTTGCGAACGGCGAAGATGAAGATGAGTGCGGGAATGACCATCGCGGCTCCGCCGGCGAACTTGAGGTGAAGTGGGGACACGTTGAGGTTCTGAATGAGGAACGCCGGCAAGGTACGGTTCTCGATCGTCAGCACGGCCGCCGCGAAAACCTCATTCCATGAGATTGTGAAGGCAAAGACCGCCGAGGCCGCAATGCCAGGGAGCACCAGCGGAAGCACGACCCTTTGAAAGGCCTGCCAACGGTTGCAGCCCAGCGTCCACGCCGCCTCTTCGAGCTCCAGCGGAATGCCGGAGAACAGCGAGAAGGTAATGAGGACCGCAAAGGGAATGGCGAGCACGGTATGCACCAGCGCAAGGCCGAGAGCGGTGTCGTCAAGGCCGGTACGGATGAACATGACGGCAAGGGGCAGGGCCAGGAGCGGCAGCGGGAAGGCGCGGGTCATGACGACCAGCATTCGGAACACTTCCTTGCCCGGGAAGTCGAAGCGCGACAGGGCATAGCCTGCAGGGGCGCCAATGCCGATAGACAGCGCCATGGTCAGGACGGCCACAAGGATCGAGTTCCACAGGGCCTTGGCGACGCCGGCAAAACCGGCAAAAAACTGCAGGGACGCAAAATCGAAGCCTGGCAGGCCTGACTTTGGAAAGCCGCTCACCTGCGCGGGTGACGAAAGGGCATTGACCATCAAAAGATAGATCGGAACGAGCACCCAGGCGCAGAGCAGCACAATGGACGCCCAGATCAGAAAACGCCCGGCGCCTCCTGCCGATACTGTCCGAGGCACATCAACCGTCGGATTGCTCATATTGTTGCTCCTTTGGGGACGCGCAGAGCGCGCAGGAAGAACAGGGTTGCGGCGATGGATATGCCCAGGATGACCAGCGCATAGGCCGAAGCGACGTTGCGGTCCTGCATGGCGAACTGCCAGTTGAAGGTTTCGCCCATCAGGACGGGCAGGGTCGTGCCGCCGAGGGCCGTGACCACGGCAAACACCTCAAATGCCGCCAAAGTGCGCAGGATCAGCGCGGACTGCAGGCTGGGTCGCAGCAAGGGCAGGGTAATGCGCCAGAAGCGCTGCCAGCCATTGGCGCCAAACACTTCGCCGGCCTCGTAATATTCCTTGGGAATGAGCCCCATGCCCGAAACCAGGATGACCATGACGATGGCGGTGGCGCGCCAAAGCTCGGCCAGCACGACGGCGAGGAATATCACCCAGATGTTCTGGTAGCCCAGGAACAGGATCGGCTGTTCGATGACCCCGAGGCCGGCCAGCATGGAGTTGAGAAAGCCCGACTGTTCAAAGATGGCGAGCCAGACGATGCCGGCGGCCAGGTCCGACAGGCCCAGGGGTATCGAGAAGATGTAAAGGATCGTGCTGCGCCCGGTTTTGAGCTTGGTCACGATGGTTGCCATGGAGAGCGCCATGACCAGTTGCAACGGCACGACCACGGCGGCCAGCAGCACCGTCCAACCCAGCGCCGCATTGAACTTCCAGTGCGTCGCCATGGTGGTGATGGGCTGAAGCGAAAAGCCGCCGTCCTGCGTGACTGCCAGAATGGCAATCTGGATGAATGGGTACACGAAAAACACCAGCAGGAAGATCGTCGCCGGCAGGAGCATCAGATAGGGCAAAAACCTGGCTGGCATGGCGTATCTCCGGGATTGTGGCTGGTTACTGCCCGGCGCCGAAGCGTCGGGCAGTTGGCTTGGGAGCGGAGAAGTTTAGTCGACCGGGCAGGGCCCTTCGGACGGTGCGTCAGGCAGCCAGCACGGTGCATTGGCCTGTTCCATGACGCTGCGCAGCGTGTCAGCCTGTTGGGCCAGAACATCGGCTATTGGCTGATTGCCCAGGACGATGCGCTCAAAGGTGTCGGTATAGACCTGGTTGAACTGGCCACCCATGTCGCCCAGTCCCACTGGCAACAGGGCCGGCAGCGCATCGGCAGACGTGGTCATTGCCGTGATCGCCGGACCGAGCGCGCGGGCGGAGGCCGGCAGTTCGGCGGGCAGTGGCGCATCTGTCACCGGGTAGAAGTTGGTGGCCAGAAGCGTCGCGACCTGCGTGTCAGGCTGCAGCATGTATTGCACCAGCGCCTTTGCGGCCTCGACATCGGGGGCACTTGCCGGAACGGCAACACCGGCCAGCACTGGCATGAAGCCGCGTCCCATCGGGCCAGCAGGCGCGGGGAAGGCGACAAAGTCATCGGGGCGCTGGTTGAAGGCATCGGCCAGCCGGGCAATGTGGTCAAACGCCACCCAGACGTCGCCGCTCAGCAATGGCTCCTGCATGAAGGCGTAGTTGGTCGAGGCAGGGTTAGTGTACTGCCAGAGTTCCTTGAAGACTTCCCAACCAGCAGCGGCCTCATCCGAGGCGAACTTGGTCACAGTTGAGCCGGCGAAGGATGGGATCAGGAAGCCCTGAAAGAAGCGGTGCTTGAGGCCCTGTGGGCCCGCCGGGAAACCAAACTTGGGCGATCCGGTGTCTTCGGCCATGGCCTGGGCCCAGTCAACCAGCTGGTCGTAAGTCAGCGCGTTGATGTCGGCGCCCTCGGGCAGATATTCCAGCGCCTGCTTGTTGGCGGCCATCACATAGTTGGCCTGCATCCAGGGCAGATATTTCTGCTCGTCAGTGCCCAGCTTGCCCAACTCAAGGAAAGCTTCGCTGACGGCCACGCCGGAGAGGTCGACATCGGAGAGGTCAACCCATGCGTCCGCATAGGTCGAGAGGTCGCCATGCAACGCACCCACTACGCCGATATTGCCTGAGCCGGCGCTGATTTCGGCCTCGAGTCGGGTGATGAACGGGCCCACTTCCTGGGGCTGGAAGTCGACTCCTCCTTCGAAACCAGCCAACACGTCCTCTCGCATCTTCTGGGTTTCTTCAACAGGCGCCGCCTGGGTCGACCAGAACAGCACCTGGGCCTGGGCGGGAACCGCCGCCATCAAGGCAAGCGCGGCTGCGCCTAGCAGTGTCTTCGTCGTTTTCATCAGGATACCTCCCTTGGTTTTTCCTGTGCTCAGAGGCCTTTTGGTGCAGGGCCATGGCTGGCTCTCAGCACCAATTGAGGTCGCACCAGCCGGCTGATTGGCGTAGCAGCGCGTCCTTCAATGACATCGACCAGCATGTTCGCAATCTCCCGCGCGCTGGAGCGAATATTGGCATCGAAAGTGGTCAATCCCGGTGGCGCGTAGGCGCCCGCAATGATGTTGTCGAAGCCAACGACCGAGAGGTCGCGAGGCACCGAAATGCCCGCCCGCGCCGCTTCTTCCAGAATGGTCATGGCGATCTCGTCAAAGAGCCCGATCATGGCCGTAGGCCGGTCAGGCAGCGCCAGCATTCGATTGACCGCCGCAACGCTGGCACCCCGATCAAAGCGTGGAAAGCCCTCGACCGAGAGCCGAACCGAACGGTCGCCGCGCCGTGCGATGGCGTTCTGGAGGCCGGCCTCGCGATAGTGGCGGAAGGTCATGCGGTCGGAAATGGTGACAAGGCCGATGTGGCGATGCCCCTGATCGTAGAGCAGGTCGAATATTTCGCTGAAGGCGGCCTCGCCGTCCGAATCCAGCCAGTTGTAGGCGACGGACGGATTGAGCAGGCGGCCATGGGCGATGGCCGGAAAGTCATGCATGGCCAGATAGGTCAGGCGGGGGTCGTCCTCGGCGACGCGGGGGATGACCACGCCGTCGGCGCGCCCGGACTCCACCACGTGCCGCAGCACATCGAGCTCGTTCTGGCCCTGCTGGACGGTTGCCAGGAACAGGTCCATCCCGTGGGACACAAGACCCTCTCCAAGGCCGGTTACAAATTCGCCAAGGTAGGAGTCGATGAAGTTCGGCCCGCGGATCGGCATCAGGAAGCCGACGAAGTTGCTGCGGCCCGATACGAGCTGGCGGGCGGCCCGGTTCGGGATATAGCCCAACTCCCGCGCCGCTGCTGCGACCCGTTCGCGGGTTTTCAGCGCAATCTGCTCATGCCCCGCCAAGGCTCGTGAGACGGTCGTGATCGACACGTCCAGCCGTTCGGCAAGCTCCTTGAGCGTCTTTGCGCGGTTTCCCACCAAGACCGATCTCCTCCCATTTGAACGTTTGCATTCTTGTTTTTGGAAATTGCAAACGCTTTAAATTGATTGCACATACGTTTTGGCGCTGTCAATACGGCGCCGGAGCGGGATGCAAGGTCGCTGGGGGGGAAGCGGGAGCCCGGGGTATTTTCCATGCACCGGCGGGGCGAGACGCGGACTGAGCCGCAGCACCACAAGCGAACGGTGGTGGCCGCGCGATTGTCCAACGGCCAACCGCGGCGCTTGCTATCGCGGCGGCGTTAGCCGGGGCAGGTGAACTACAATTGATCGGTTGTGGCGGTGCTCGATCACGTGGCTGAGCTGGCCGCGGACTGGTCCGTGCCGCAGGGGCAGTGGTGCTGATCGCGCCTTAGCTGAAATTGCTCAGGCAATGCCGCCGAGGCAGACATATTTGACCTCGACAAATTCCTCGATGCCGTAGCGGGAGCCCTCGCGGCCGAGGCCGGACGACTTCATGCCGCCAAATGGCGCTTCGGCGGTGGAGACGAGGCCGGTATTGACCCCGACCATGCCATATTCCAGGGCCTCGGCAACCCGCCAGACCCGGCTGAGGTCGCGCGCGTAGAAATAGGAGGCGAGACCGAATTCGGTGTCATTGGCCTGGGCGATGACATCGGCCTCGTCCTTGAAGCGGAAGAGGGGCGCCAGCGGCCCGAAGGTTTCCTCCCTCGCCACGGCCATGTCGGGGGTGACGTTGGTCAGCACCGTCGGTTCGTAAAAGGTGCCACCCAGGGCATGCTGCTGGCCGCCACGAAGCACTTTTGCGCCCTTGCCCAGTGCGTCAGCGACATGCTCCTCGACCTTGTCGAATGCCGCCTTGTCGATCAACGGTCCGAGCATCACGCCCTCGTCAAACCCATTGCCGGTCTTGAGCGTGCCAACCGCATTGGCCAGCTTTTCGGAAAAGGCATCATAGACGCCATCCTGAACATAGATGCGATTGGCACAGACGCAGGTCTGACCATTGTTGCGGAACTTCGCGATCAGCGCACCATCGACCGCGGCGTCGATGTCGGCGTCGTCAAAGACGATGAATGGGGCATTGCCGCCCAGTTCGAGCCCGAGCTTTTTGATGGTTGGGGCGCTTTGAGCGTAAAGTGCCGCGCCAACTTCGGTGGAACCGGTAAAGGTGAGTTTGCGCACAATCGGGCTGGCCGTCATTTCTGCGCCGATTTCGCGGGCGGAGCCGGTGACAACGCTGAAGAGGCCCGCGGGCACGCCAGCGCGTTCCGCCAAAACGGCCAGCGCAATGGCCGAGAACGGGGTTTGCGAGGCAGGTTTGAGCACCATGGCGCATCCGGCGGCCAGCGCCGGACCGGCCTTGCGGGTGATCATGGCATTTGGAAAGTTCCAGGGCGTGATCGCCGCAACGACGCCGATGGGTTGCTTCATCACCATGATGCGCGCGTCTGGCCGATGACCGGGGATGAGATCGCCATAAACCCGGCGGGCCTCCTCGGCGAACCACTCGATAAAGCTGGCGCCATAGGCGATTTCGCCAATCGCCTCCTTGAGCGGCTTGCCCTGTTCGAGCGTCAGGATGCGTCCCAGATCGGTCTGGTTTTCGATCATCAGGTCGAACCAGCGCCGGAGAATGTTTGATCGCTCCTTGGCGGTGCGGGCGGCCCAGCCCTTCTGGGCAATCCGCGCGGCTTCGAGGGCCGCACGGGTTTCGGCGGCGCCGAGCTTGGGCACAAAGCCAATGGTTTCCCCATTGGCCGGGTTGGTCACGGCAATGCCGGTCGCCGGCTCGGCGTCGATCCAGGTGTCTCCGACAAGCGCGCTCTGGCGCAACAGGCTGGGATCGTCGAGCTGCATGATGGGCCTCTGAATCTGGTGTTGAAGCGAGGCTAAGCGGCTTCGGCATTCGCCCGCAAGGATAAAGGCCGGTCAGACCGTCTGGCTCTGGTCGAGCTGACGGCAGGCTTCGTAGAGCTGCGCAGCGGCCTCGGCCTGGCCGCCCTCGATCGCGGCGGTCAATTCCACGAACAGAGCGGCGGCCTTGTCGCGGTAGCTGGCGCTCGGCATGGCCTGGTCGCGCGTCAGCGCCAGGGCGAGCGTCAGTTCCACGACGCCAAGGGTTGAGCGGAGCAGGGGGTCACGCCCGCTTTCGGCGATGACGCCGTGAACCTCAAGGCAGGCGAGACCGAATTGCTCGATACTGTCTCCGGCGGTCTCCATCTGGTGGCACCAGTATTTCAGGAGGCGCACATGCTCTGCCGTCCGGTGGCGGCTGGCGAGTGCGATCATGGGGGCCTCAAGCGCGCCGCGAACGCGAAAAAGGCTCTGGTAAAGCTCGGGATCGGGCGCTGCGTAATAGTGCCAGGCCAGCACTTGGGGATCAAAGAAGTTCCAGCGGCTGCGTGGCGAGACGCGGGTGCCGACCTTGGGGCGTGCTTCCACCAGCCCCTTTGCCTCAAGCGTTTTCAGTGCCTCGCGCAGTACCGTGCGGGAGACGCCGTACTGCTCCATCATCAGCGCATCGCTCGCCAGCACTGATCCGATGGAAAATGCACCGGTAACAATGGCATGACCGATTTCGTTAATGACGAAGGTGTGGAAATTGCGTGCAGCGCGCCGCCCGGACAGCGAGCGGATGAGGCTGCCAGTTTCTATCATGGTCGCGCTTTCTCAGCGCTATCGGCGGGGCATCTTCGTGCCCCGGCCGAACGCAAACCGTACATCTATGACGCTTTCTCTCCCTGTGCCGAGGCTGCAAAGATCAGCCGCTGCAGAACAATGAACAGGAACAGCAGGGCGCCAATGACGATCTTGGTCCACCAGCTCGACAACGTCCCGTCGAAAATAATGTAGGTCTGTACCAGGCCCAGCAGCATCACTCCGATAAACGTGCCAAGCACGAAGCCATAGCCGCCGGTCAGAAGCGTTCCGCCAATGACCACCGCGCTGATGGCATCGAGTTCCACACCCACTGCGGCCAGGGGATACCCAGCCGAAGTATAAAGGGAGAAGACGATTCCCGCCAAGGCGGCGAGAACCGAGGACAGCATATAGACACCCACTGTCGTGCGTGCGACCGGCACACCCATGAGCGAGGCCGAGACTGTGTTGCCGCCGAGCGCATAGACATAGGAGCCGAAGCGGGTGCGGTGGGCCAGCAAGGCGCCCAAAATGAACACAGCCACCATGAGCAGGCCGATGAAGCTGAGCCGTCCGCCGCCGGGCAGGCGGATGATTAGTTCGGAAATCCAGTCATAGAAGTCGTGGTGGATGGGCACGGAGTCCTGGGTGATCACCGAGGCGCCGCCGCGGGCCAGGAACATGCCGGCCAGGGTCACAATGAAAGCGGGCACCTGAAGGTAATGGATCGCCAGCCCCATGACGCCGCCAAATGTCGCCGCGACAGCAAGGGCAAGGGCAAAGGCGGGCAGGGGGTGCCAGCCGGCCCAACTGATCAGAACCGCGATCAGCACGCCGGTGAAGCCGATGACCGCCCCCACCGAAAGGTCGATGCCGCCCGAGATGATGACAAATGTCATACCGACGGCGGTGATGCCCAAAAAGGCATTGTCGGTGAGGAAATTACCCAGCACCCGGGTCGAGAACATGGTTGGAAACTGCATCACCGCCAAGGCATAGGCGATGACAAAGATGATGGCCGTTGCCAGGAGCGGGCGCATGCTGCGGCTCATTTGTGGGCCTCCCGGGCGGTGGCGCGCACTGGTACGATCCGGCTGGCCAGTGGGGACTGAATGACGAGCACAAAGAAGATCAGTGCCGCCTTGACGATGAGGTTGAATTCGGGCGGGAAGCCCGAGACCAGGATGCCCGTGTTCATGGCCTGGATGATCAGGGCCCCCACCACGGCCAGCGGCACCGAGAACCGGCCCCCGAGCAGTGATGTGCCGCCAATGACCACGGCCAGAATGGCGTCGAGTTCGAGCCAGAGACCGGCATTGTTGGCGTCAGCGCCGCGAATGTCGCCCGCGATGATGATGCCGGCCACGGCCGCACAGAGCCCCGAAAGACCATAGACCAGGATCAGCAGCATGCGGCTGCGAATGCCGGCAAGGCTTGCCGCAGCACGATTGACGCCGACTGCCTCGATAAAGAGGCCGATGGCCGTCTTGCGCACGAGCAGGGTCACGAGAAGCATGAGGGCTATGGCGATCACCGCCGCCATGGGCACCCCGAGGAACGATCCCGTGCCGATGTAGATCAGCACCGGATCTGTGAAGGTGACGATGAAACCCTCGGTGATGAGCTGGGCGATACCGCGCCCGGCCACCATCAGCACCAGCGTGGCGACGATGGGCTGGATGTCCAGTACGGCGACGAGGAAGCCGTTCCAGAGGCCGCAGGCCAGGCCAACCGCGAGCGCGGCGGCAACGGCGACAGGTGCTGGATAGCCGGCCACCACCATTGTCGCGGCCACCGCGCCCGCCATGGCCATCACCGCGCCGACCGAGAGGTCGACGCCTTTGGTGGCGATGACACCCACCATGCCAATGGCCAGAATGGCCACTGGCGCGCCCCGGTTGAGAACGTCGATCAGGCTGCCGAACAGCCGCCCATCCTGCCAGGTGATGCGAAAGAAATTGGGGAACAGCAGCCAGTTGACCAGCAATACACCGACAAGGGCGATCAGCTGCGGATTGGCTAGCGGTGTGAGAATGCGCCGCATCATGCCGATGGGCCCTCCCGATGATTGGCAATCGCCTGAACGATCACGCCGGGGTTGATGTTTTCGCCGCTCAGTTCTGCCACCATTTCGCGGTCGCGCATCACCACGATGCGCGAGGAATAGGCAACGACTTCGTCGAGCTCGGATGAAATGACCACCAGGGCCAAGCCCTCGTCGCGCAGGCGATTGATGGTGCGCACGATCTCGGCGTGGGCGCCGACATCGATGCCCCGCGTGGGCTCGTCGAGAATGAGAAATGCCGGGTCCGTCGCCAGCCAACGCGACAGGATGACTTTTTGCTGATTGCCCCCTGAAAGGAGCTTGATCGGCATGTCGAGCGAGGCGGCGCGAATATCCATGGACTCGCCAAAGCGTCCGGCAATTTCCATCTGCTCGTCGCGGTTGAGGGCGCTGAACCAACCCAGTTTGCCTTGGAGCGCTATGATGATGTTTTCGCGCACAGACAAATCGCCGAAAATGCCCTCTGCCTTGCGGTCTTCTGGGCAAAACCCAAAGCCGTTGGCAATGGCATCGGTGGGACGGGCGATGCTGGTCTTCTTGCCGGCGATCTCCAGGATACCCTCGTCGGCCGAATCGGCACCAAACATGATGCGGGCCATTTCCGTGCGGCCTGAGCCGAGCAGGCCGGCAACGCCGATGACTTCGCCCTTGTGGATGGTCAGGTTGAAGGGATGCACGCTGCGCTTGCGACCGTAATTGGCGAAATCGAGCAGGACTTCGCCCATCGGCCGGGCGTCCTCGACGCCTGTGGCGCCGGAAAAGGCGACGTCCTTGCCCAGCATCAGCCGCACAACATCGGTGCGGGTCATGTCATCAAGCGCGCGTGTATCCACCAGCTTGCCATTGCGCAGGATGGTCACCCGGTCGGCAACGGCAAAGACCTGGTCGAGGAAATGGGTGATGAAGACTACTGCGAGACCCCGCGCCTTGAGGTCTCGGATGATTTCGAACAGGCGCTCGACCTCGTTGCGGTCAAGGCTGGCGGTTGGTTCGTCAAGGATGAGCACCTTGCCCGAGAGTTCCACCGCCCGGGCAATGGCAACGATCTGTTGCACGGCGACTGAATGCGCACCCAGTTCGCTGGATGGGTCGATCTCAAGCCCATAGCGCTTGAGAATGCCGCGTGCGCCGGTTTCCATTCGCCGGCGGTCCACAAGCCCAAAGCGGGTCGGCTGGTGCCCGAGGTAGAGGTTCTCCGCGATAGAGCGGTTCGGGAGCAGATTGACCTCTTGATAGACCGTGCCGATGCCGTGGGTCTGGGCTTGCTGCGGATTGTCCAGATGCACCGGCTCACCATCAGCCAGCACCATGCCGCCATCGGGCTGGTAGGCGCCGGTAAGAATTTTGATCAAGGTGGATTTGCCGGCGCCGTTTTCCCCCAGCAGGGCGTGGACTTCACCGGGCCTGAGACCGAAGTCGACCGCGTCGAGCGCTACGTGATTGCCAAAAATCTTGACGATGCCGCGCGCTTCCAGCGCATAGCCGGTATCGCTCATTGCCCCTCCCCGCCGCTCAACCTGCGGCCGCCGTCATGCCTTATCCCCGCCGGCAGGCCGGCGGGGACTCGTTGCCATTTGTCACAAGTCTAGAGTGTTTGGCTTAGTAGCCAAGGTCCTTGCGGCGCTCGTACTCACCGGCCGGGTCGTTCTCGGCCGTATAGAGCTTGGACTCGGTGATGATGAACTTCTCGGGCATGGTGCCGTCGGCCCAATAGGCAGCCAGGGCGTCGAAGGCCGGGCCAGCCATGTTCGGGGTTAGTTCGACGGTGGCATTGGCCTCGCCGGCGGCGATGGCGGTGAAGATGTCGGGAACGGCGTCGATGGAAACAACCAGGATATCCTCGCCTGGCTTGAGGCCGGCATCCTTGATGGCCTGGATGGCGCCAACGGCCATGTCGTCGTTATGGGCGTAGACCGCGCAGATGTCGGCTCCGCCGTTGGACGATTTGAGGAAGGCCTCCATCACTTCCTTGCCCTTGGAACGGGTGAAATCGCCCGTCTGGCTCTGGGTGATGGTGACATTGGCGGCGGAGGCGATGCCTTCTTCGAAGCCCTGCTTGCGATTGATGGCAGGGCTGGAGCCCACGGTGCCCTGCAGTTCGACGACATTGCAGTCTTCGCCGGCAACTTCGCTGACCAGCCATTCACCGGCCACGCGACCTTCCAGTACCTGATCGGAAGCAACCGAGGTCAGGTACAGGTCTTCAGGAGCGTCGATGCCGCGGTCGAGCAGGATCACAGGGATCTCGGCTTCCTTGGCTTCGGTGAGGACGTCGTCCCAGCCAGTGGCCACGACAGGAGCCACCAGAATGGCGTCAACGCCCTGGGCGATGAAGCCGCGAATGGCCTTGATCTGGTTTTCCTGCTTCTGCTGTGCGTCAGCGAACTTGAGATCGACGCCGCGTTCCTCGGCCTGCTGACGGGTCACGGACGTTTCGGCGGCGCGCCAGCCCGATTCCGAGCCGATCTGCGAAAAGCCGATAACCTTGCCGGAAATGTCCTGTGCCAGGGCACCGGAAGACAAGGCGGTAGCGAGGCCTGCCGCGAGGGCAAGCTTGGTTATGATGCTCACAATGAAATCCTCCCAATGGCCGCCCGGCGTATTCGCTTCGAGCGGTGAGAGAACGCTATATAAAGTACTATTATATGTAAAGTGGCAAAGTGCCAGGCCGCAGACAGCGCAGGTCTGGCCGAAATTACGTATAAATTTCAGATAATTAATACGACTGGCAGGTGAGTTGGTCCCCCGATTGGCGCTCCAAGGGAAAAAGTTCCGGCCCCGTTGACCATCGACGATCCGCCGCGGTCAGGGCAGGTCGTGAGGGCTGAGGCGATGGTCAGCCAGGCTTTCCACTGCGTGCCAAATCAGCCTCTTGCATCGCGCGGGCTTTGCCATTAGACACGGCCTCGCCTGAAGGGGTTTAGCTCAGTTGGTAGAGCATCGGTCTCCAAAACCGAGGGTCGTGGGTTCGAGTCCCCCAGCCCCTGCCAGGCACAAATCTGATCGTAGAGCGTGCTCCGATCACTGATTCCACCGTACCAATCACTTCAGCGGGTCGTCACGGCGACACATGACATGCCAGCCCCCGGCGGGGTTTGGGAGTGCATGGGAGCCGGGGACTGACGTTGGAGGTCGCAGGAGGCAAGTCCTGCAGGCCAATAACGCACCGTCGTGGGAAGGGTTGCCTGGTGTGCGAGGCTGAACGCAAATCTGTTGCCTCACCTTGTTGTCTGCCCTAACCAAACGGGACATTTCTGCGAGGTTGGCTGTGCTCCCTATCTATTACATCAATCTGGCTGCGCGCCCTGACCGCCGCGAATTCATGGAAACCCAACTGGCCGGACTGGGCCTTTCTGGGACGCGAATTGAAGCGGCGACGCCTGCCGACTTGAGTGCTGAGGAACTGGATCTCTACTGCAATCCACACCGCGCGCATTTTTTGCGACGCAAGGAATTGGCCTGTACAAAAAGCCACGAGCGGGTCTGGCAGGCGATGATTGACGCGGGTGACGCCCGCGCGCTGGTGCTCGAGGACGATGCGGAGCTGTCACCGGCTTTGCCGGCATTTCTCGCAGAATTGGACCGGCACGACGTCGACATAGTGCGCCTCGAAGCGACGGGGCCAACCATTCGGGTTTTTCCGCCAGTGGCGCCGGCCATTGCCGGAATCGAACTGCGGCCGTTCCGGTCAACGCCGATGGGCTCGGCAGGCTATGTTCTGAAGACCAGCGCTGCCCGGCATTTGCTTGGTCATCCGGCTTTCCGCAATGGCCAAACAGACCTGGTTTTGTACAACCCGTTTCAGGAGCCTGGTGCCTCTCTGTCGAGACTGCAAACTTTGCCCGGTTTGTGCCAGCAGCTGGGAGGTCTCCGACCGGACAAGCTTGACATAGGGCGAAGTGATATTAGCGAAAACGATGAAAAGCATCATTTTGCTCATGAGAAGCCTGTGCAATTTCGGCTGATGAGGCTGCGCGAAGGCCTGGCCAAAGGCTGGATCAATGCCGTTGACCACTTTGCCAGCAAGAAGCAGGGGCTCACCCGAATGCGCATTCCGTTCGCCGAGAATGCGTAACGGTTTGGTTGCGCTTCTACTCTGCGGCGACGGGACGTTTGTCGCTGTGGCGGGCCTTGAGCTTGTTTAGCTGATGAGCGGCGTGGGTGAGGAGCGCTGTGCGCACCTGTTCATGCGGGACCTTGCCGCAGTCGGATTTGACGGGCAGGTCCAGGCCATATTCGGTGACATTGCCATAAAAGCCTTCGCGTATGCGCACCCGGACAACGCCGGTTACGCGGCCGGCAATGGTCGGGTGTGGTCCAAAATGCATCAACTGGCAACCGATGACATCGAAAGACATAGCCCCCTCCAAGAGCGCTGCCTCATTCCGGGCACATTTCATCCAACGACATGGCCGATGGGCGCGCAAGTCAAATTTCTCGGGTTTTGCACTTATGCTTTACATGGGGGCCGTTTCAGCGGTTGAAACGACCTGCATGATTCTCGTTGCGGCCCTGTTGCAATCCTTTGGCAAAGCCTCTAGATAGCCCGCTCTAGCCGTGCGGGATTCCTGCGCGGCCTTTGGTTTTGCACCAAGATACGAAGTAGATTTGCCCATGGCCCGCACGAACCCAGTCCAGTTTCTCCAGCAGGTTCGCTCGGAAGTCAGCAAGGTCACCTGGCCCGGCCGGAACGAGATCGTGATTTCCACGATCATGGTTCTGGTTCTGGTCATACTGGCCAGCCTGTTCTTCCTCACTGCGGACCAGGTCATTTCCTGGCTCGTGTCCTTGATGCTGTCGATCCGCTAATTCGGATCCGTTTTTAGATATTTGGGAGCGGCGACCCTCTTATGGCCAAGCGCTGGTACATCGTTCAGGCGTATTCGAATTTCGAGCGCAAGGTGGCGGAAGATATCCGTCTCAAGGTTGCGCAGAAAAAGCTCGAGCACCTGTTTGAAGACGTGATCGTGCCGACCGAAAAGGTCGTCGAGATTCGTCGTGGCCGCAAGGTGGATACCGAACGCAAGTTCTTCCCGGGCTATGTCCTGGTGAAGATGGATATGACCGACGAGGCATTCCATCTCATCAAGAATACCCCGAAGGTTACCGGTTTCCTCGGCGCGGACAACAAGCCCATGCCGATCTCGGAGAGCGAGGCCATGTCGATCCTGCAGCAGGTGCAGGAAGGCGTGGATCATCCCAAGCCCTCCGTCAGCTTCGAAGTGGGCGAGAACGTGCGCGTGTCGGACGGTCCCTTTGCCAGCTTCAATGGCGTCGTCGAAGAGGTGGACGAGGAACGTTCGCGCCTCAAGGTCGAGGTCTCGATTTTCGGTCGCCCCACTCCGGTGGAGCTCGAATACGGTCAGGTCGAAAAGGTCTGACCACCTGCCGGCATATAGTCGGCAAAACCCGTGGAAGGGGATGGCGCTTAGCCAGCGTCAGGAAACCGCACCACGGCTTCAACTGCTCTTCGGGGCAACACAGAAGGATAGAAAATGGCTAAGAAAATTACGGGCTATATCAAGCTCCAGGTGCCGGCTGGCTCTGCCACTCCGTCGCCCCCGATCGGCCCCGCACTCGGTCAGCGCGGCCTGAACATCATGGAATTCTGCAAGGCGTTCAACGCTGCCACGCAGGAGCTCGAGAAGGGCTCGCCGATTCCGACCATCATCACTGCCTATGCCGACAAGAGCTTCACCTTCGAGATGAAGCAGCCGCCGGTGACCTACTTCATCAAGAAGGCGATGAACCTCAAGTCCGGCTCCAAGCTTCCGGGCAAGGAAAGCGCCGGCACCATCACGCAGGCACAGCTGCGCGATATCGCCGAAAAGAAGATGAAGGATCTCAACGCGGACGACGTTGATACCGCGATGACCATGATCGCCGGTTCCGCGCGTTCCATGGGCATTCAGGTCGAGGGCTAAGAAAAATGGCAAAGATCGCAAAGAAGGTCGCCGCTGCCCGTGAAGGCATCGACCGCAACAAGCTTTATTCGCTCGAAGACGCCGTCAAGCTGGTGAAGTCGAAGGCTTCGGCCAAGTTCGACGAAACCCTCGAGATCGCGATGAACCTGGGCGTTGACCCGCGTCACGCCGACCAGATGGTCCGTGGTGTTGTCAGCCTGCCCAATGGCACCGGCAAGACCGTTCGCGTGGCTGTGTTCGCCCGTGGCGCCAAGGCCGATGAAGCCAAGGCCGCTGGTGCTGACATTGTCGGCGCCGAAGACCTGCTGGAAATCATCCAGGGCGGCAAGCTCGATTTCGACCGCTGCATTGCCACCCCGGACATGATGCCGCTGGTTGGTCGTCTCGGTAAGATTCTCGGGCCGCGCAATCTGATGCCGAACCCCAAGGTCGGCACCGTGACCATGGACGTCAAGGGCGCCGTTGGTGCTGCCAAGGGCGGTGCCGTGGAATACCGCGTCGAGAAGGCCGGTATCATCCATGCCGGTGTTGGCAAGGTGTCGTTCACCGAAGCCGCGCTGCTGGAAAACATCAAGGCGTTCACCGACGCCGTCGTGAAGTCCAAGCCTGCAGGCGCCAAGGGTACCTACGTCAAGAAGGTATCCGTGAGCTCCACCATGGGCCCGGGCGTCCACGTCGAGCCGAACACGGCTATCTAATTCCTATTCCGGGCGGTTCGCCGCCCGGTTTCGCCACTCCCTTGGGAGTTGCGTAAAGTCCTGTCCGAGACTGCCGGTCGGCCGCGAGGCCATTAATTCCGATTTTGGAGCCAGCAATAGACGGGGTGAGACCCAATTCTGGCCGCAAGGCCAATGTTTTGTGGTTCGAACCTAAGCCAGTTGCCTCTCGTGGGCACTCGGTTGGCAGGCACTAACCGTTGTTCCTTTGTCCCGCATGGGGCAGGGGGCAGCAATTGGCAATGGTCCCTTGGCATTCGCCTTGGGGCTTATTTGTGGAGACTAGCTTTGGAAAGAGCGGAAAAGAGTGCAGTCATTGCCTCGCTCCAGGAAGCCCTCGCGGGCGCTGGATCGATCGTTGTCGCGCACAATACCGGCCTGACCGTCGCTGCGTTCACTGACCTGCGCGTGCAGGTCAAGAAGGCTGGCGGCAAGGTCAAGGTCGCAAAGAACCGCCTTGCCAAGCTCGCTCTGAAGGAAACCGATGTCGCGGACATCTCGGGCCTGTTCACCGGCCCGACCGTCATCGCCTATGCAGAAGATCCTGTCGCTGCGCCGAAAATCGCTGCGGCCTTCGCCGAGAAGAACCAGAAGTTCGTCATTCTCGGTGGTGCAATGGGTCAGACTGCTCTGGACGCCAATGGCGTCAAGGCGCTGGCTACGATGCCGTCGCTCGACGAACTGCGCGCCAAGCTCGCAGGTCTTGTCAAGCAGCCGGCACAGAACATCGCTTCCATCCTCGTGCAGCCAGGTGCGGGCATTGCTCGCGTTCTGGCCGCTCACGCGGAAAAGAGCGAAGCGGCGTAAGGCCGTTCCAAACTACCTCACCATTCGAACCCGAACCCAAACTGAAAAGAGTATAAAATGGCTGATCTCGCCAAACTCGTTGATGATCTCTCGGCTCTGACCGTCCTGGAAGCTTCCGAGCTGTCCAAGCTTCTCGAAGAGAAGTGGGGCGTTTCTGCCGCTGCTCCGGTTGCTGTTGCTGCTGCTGGCGGTGCTGCTCCGGCCGCTGCTGCTGAAGAAAAGACCGAATTCGACGTGATCCTTGCCGCCTTCGGCGACAACAAGATCAACGTCATCAAGGAAGTCCGTGCCATCACCGGTCTCGGCCTCGGCGAAGCCAAGGCGCTGGTTGAAGGCGCTCCGAAGGCCGTCAAGGAAGGCGTGTCGAAGGCTGAAGCCGAAGACATCAAGACCAAGCTTGAAGCTGCTGGCGCCAAGGTCGAACTGAAGTAATTTCAGTTCTTACTTGAAATTTGCGAAATGGCGCTTTATGTGCCATTTCGCTTTTCCGTTTTCGACGGGAAGAATCGCCAGGGCCGATTGGATGGGTCCAGGCACCAATTTGCGGAAATATATGACGAATTTGGATGTCGCGGGCACTTGTAAGCCTCTGTTGACCTCGCCGTGGGCTGTCCCTCGTGCGGGGCTTTAGCTGCTGATCACGTGTCTGTGAACCGGCTCATCGGGGTTTATGAGCTGGATTCTTGTGCCATCCGACCTGACCCCGGAATTTGACTAACCAGGCATATATCCCGAGCGCCGACGGCTGATAGTCGGGTCTTTGGATATCTGCCTCCGAGACAAGCGTTTTAAAGTAGGAGCTTTCATGGCTACCACCTTCAACGGCCGCCGCAAGGTTCGCAAGTCCTTCGGTTCCATCCGCGAAGTCACGGAATTGCCCAATCTGATCGAAGTCCAAAAGGCTTCCTATGATCAGTTTCTTCAGGTCGTAGAGCCCAAGGGCGGCCGGCCGGAAGAAGGGTTGCAGTCCGTGTTCCGCTCGGTGTTCCCGATCACCGACTTCTCGAACACTGCGAGCCTGGAATTCGTGCGCTACGAGTTCGAACAGCCCAAGTATGATATCGATGAGTGCCGTGCGCGCGACATGACGTTCGCTGCCCCGCTCAAGGTGACGCTGCGGCTGATCGTGTTCGAAGTGGACGAAGAAACCGGCGCCCGTTCGGTCAAGGACATCAAGGAGCAGGACGTCTATATGGGCGACATGCCCTTCATGACGCCCAATGGCACCTTTGTCGTCAACGGCACCGAGCGTGTTATCGTCTCGCAGATGCACCGTTCGCCTGGCGTGTTTTTCGACCACGACAAGGGCAAGACCCATTCGTCGGGCAAGCTGCTGTTTGCCGGTCGCATCATTCCCTACCGCGGTTCCTGGCTCGATATCGAATTCGACGCCAAGGACATCGTTTATGCGCGCATCGACCGTCGTCGCAAGATTCCGGTGACCTCGCTGCTCAAGGCGCTGGGCATGGATGCCGAGGAAATCCTCGACACCTATTACAACAAGCTGGACTACGAAAAGACCGCCAAGGGCTGGCGCGTTCCTTACAATCCCGAGAAGTGGAAGGCCGCCAAGCCGAGCCATGACCTGATCGACGCCAAGACTGGCGACGTCGTGCATGAAGGCGGCAAGAAGCTTTCGGCCCGTCAGGCCAAGAAGCTTGCTGACGATGGCCTCAAGCACCTGCTGGCCGTGGATGAAGACCTCTACGGCATGTATCTGGCCGAAGACCTGGTCAACCTCCAGACCGGTGAGATCTATGCAGAAGCCGGCGACGAGCTGGACGAGAAGCTGCTGACGAGCCTGGTCGACAAGGGCTTTGATGCGCTGCCGATCCTCGACATCGACCACATCAGCATCGGTGCCTATCTCCGCAACACCCTGGCAGTGGACAAGAACGAGACGCGTGAAGATGCGCTGTTCGACATCTACCGCGTCATGCGTCCGGGTGAGCCGCCGACCGTTGAGACCGCCGAAGCCATGTTCCAGTCGCTGTTCTTTGACAGCGAGCGCTATGACCTGTCGGCCGTTGGCCGCGTCAAGATGAACATGCGCCTCGAGCTCGATGCCCCTGACACCATGCGCACGCTGCGCAAGGAAGACATCGTTGAAGTCGTCCGCACCCTTGTGGACCTGCGCGATGGCCGCGGCGAAATCGACGATATCGACAACCTCGGTAACCGTCGCGTTCGCTCGGTTGGCGAGCTGATGGAAAACTCCTATCGGCTTGGTCTGCTCCGCATGGAGCGCGCCATCAAGGAACGCATGTCGTCGGTCGAAATCGACACCGTGATGCCGCAGGACCTGATCAACGCCAAGCCGGCTGCTGCCGCTGTGCGTGAGTTCTTCGGTTCGTCGCAGCTGAGCCAGTTCATGGATCAGACCAACCCGCTCTCGGAAGTGGCGCACAAGCGTCGTCTCTCGGCGCTCGGGCCAGGTGGTCTCACCCGTGAGCGTGCCGGCTTTGAAGTGCGCGACGTGCATCCGACCCACTATGGCCGTATCTGCCCGATTGAAACACCCGAAGGCCCGAACATCGGCCTGATCAACAATCTGGCCACCTACGCCCGCGTCAACAAGTACGGCTTCATCGAGACGCCGTACCGCAAGATCGTCGACGGTAAGCTGACTGACGAAGTGGTCTACCTGTCGGCCATGGAAGAGGCGAAGCACTACGTCGCCCAGGCGAACGTGCAGTTTACCCCGACCCTCGAGCTGCAGGACGACCTGGTTGTGGCTCGCCACGCCGGTGACAACGGCCTGACGCCCAAGGAAAACGTCGATCTGATGGACGTTTCGCCCAAGCAGATGGTGTCGGTTGCCGCTTCGCTGATCCCGTTCCTGGAAAACGACGACGCTAACCGCGCTCTGATGGGCTCGAACATGCAGAAGCAGGCTGTGCCGCTGCTGCGTGCCGAGGCCCCCTTCGTGGGTACGGGCATGGAGCCGGTCGTGGCCCGTGACTCTGGCGCCGCCATTGTGGCCAAGCGTACCGGCGTCGTGGATCAGGTGGATGCGACCCGTATCGTTATTCGTGCAACGGCTGAAACCGATGCGTCGAAGTCGGGCGTGGACATCTACAACCTGATGAAGTTCCAGCGTTCGAACCAGTCGACCTGTATCAATCAGCGCCCGCTGGTTGTTGTGGGCGACCACATCAACGCTGGTGACATCATCGCTGACGGCCCGTCGACCGAACTGGGCGATCTGGCCCTGGGTCGCAACGTGCTCGTCGCGTTCATGCCCTGGAACGGCTACAACTTCGAAGACTCCATTCTGCTGAGCGAAAAGATCGCCATGCAGGACGTCTTCACCTCGATCCATATCGAGGAATATGAAGTCATGGCCCGCGATACCAAGCTTGGTCCCGAGGAAATCACCCGCGATATTCCGAACGTTTCGGAAGAAGCGCTGAAGAACCTCGACGAAGCCGGTATTGTTCACATCGGTGCCGAAGTGCAGCCGGGCGACATTCTGGTCGGCAAGATCACCCCCAAGGGTGAATCGCCGATGACCCCGGAAGAAAAGCTCCTCCGCGCCATCTTTGGCGAGAAAGCTTCGGACGTCCGCGATACCTCGCTGCGCGTGCCCCCGGGCGACGCCGGTACTGTCGTTGAAGTGCGCGTGTTCAATCGCCACGGCATCGACAAGGACGAGCGTGCCATGGCCATCGAGCGCGAGGAAATCGAGCGCCTGGCCAAGGACCGTGATGACGAGCAGTCGATCCTCGACCGCAACGTCTATGCCCGCCTCAAGGAAATGCTGTTCGGCAAGGCTGCAACGGCAGGTCCGAAGGGCTATGTGGTCGGCACCAAGCTCAATGACTCCATCTTTGAAGCGCAGCCGCGTTCGAAGTGGTGGCAGTTTGCGGTCGAAGACGACAAGGTCATGACCGAGATGGAAGCTCTTCATGCCCAGTATGAAGAGAGCCGTCGTCTGCTTGAGCAGCGCTTCATCGACAAGGTGGACAAGCTCCAGCGCGGTGACGAACTGCCTCCTGGCGTGATGAAGATGGTCAAGGTGTTCATCGCGACCAAGCGCAAGATCCAGCCCGGCGACAAGATGGCCGGTCGCCACGGCAACAAGGGTGTGGTTTCCCGCATCGTTCCCGTGGAAGACATGCCCTATCTCGAAGACGGCACTTCCGTGGACATCGTGCTTAACCCGCTCGGCGTGCCTTCGCGCATGAATGTGGGCCAGATCCTTGAAACCCATCTGGGTTGGGCCTGTGCCGGCATGGGCCGCAAGATCGACGAAATGGTTCGTGCCTATCATGCCAAGGGCGACCTGAAGCCGTTGCGTCTTGAAATCCAGGATCTGTTTGCCAACGACAGCTCCATCACCGATCTCGATGATGACGGCATGATCCGCCTTGGCGAACACCTCTCCAAGGGCGTCCCGATTGCCACTCCGGTTTTCGACGGCGCCAAGGAAGCTGACATCGTCGTCATGCTGGAGCGGGCAGGGCTGAAGTCCTCGGGCCAGTCGACCGTCTTTGACGGTCGTAGTGGTGAGCAGTTCGACCGTCAGGTGACGGTTGGCTACATCTACATGCTCAAGCTCGACCACCTGGTGGACAACAAGATCCACGCGCGCTCCATCGGACCGTACTCGCTGGTCACCCAGCAGCCTCTGGGCGGTAAGGCCCAGTTCGGTGGTCAGCGCTTCGGCGAGATGGAAGTGTGGGCCCTGGAAGCGTATGGCGCTGCCTATACGCTGCAGGAAATGCTCACCATCAAGTCGGACGACGTGGCAGGTCGTACGAAGGTCTACGAGGCCATCGTGCGCGGCGACGACACCTTTGAAGCGGGTATCCCGGAAAGCTTCAACGTTCTGGTCAAGGAAATCCGGTCTCTCGGCCTCAATGTCGAACTCGACATGCGGGAAGTGGACGATCCGAACCAGGCAGAAGCGGAGCTCGCGCCTCCTCAGGAAGCGGCGGAATAATCCGGCACTTCCAGTTTCCAATCATCACCCATTCAGGATCCGTTCACTTTCGAGGTCCTGGGTGGGTAGAGGAGAGAATAGATGAACCATCATTCCCACGTCATGGACCCGTTCAACCCGGCCGTCCCCGTGCAGACTTTCGATCAGATGAAGATCTCGATCGCGAGCCCCGAGAAGATCCTCAGCTGGTCCTACGGCGAGATCAAGAAGCCGGAAACCATCAACTATCGTACGTTCAAGCCTGAACGCGATGGTCTTTTCTGCGCCCGTATCTTTGGCCCCGTGAAGGACTATGAATGCTTGTGCGGCAAGTACAAGCGCATGAAGTTCAAGGGCGTTATCTGCGAAAAGTGCGGTGTGGAAGTCACCCTGAGCCGCGTCCGTCGCGAGCGCATGGGTCATATTGAACTGGCCGCTCCGGTTGCTCACATCTGGTTCCTGAAGTCTTTGCCAAGCCGCATCGCGCTGCTGCTTGACATGACGCTCAAGGACATTGAACGCATCCTTTACTTCGAGAACTATGTCGTTCTCGACGCCGGCCTGACCCCGTTCACGCAGAACGAACTGCTCACCGAAGAGCAATTCCTCGACGCCCAGGACGAATACGGTGCCGACAGCTTCACCGCCAAGATCGGCGCCGAAGCCATTCGCGATATCCTGCTTTCGCTCGATCTGGAAAAGATCGCGGCGGACCTGCGCGTGGAAATTGCTGAGTCCACGACTGAGCTTAAGCCCAAAAAGCTCGCCAAGCGCTTGAAGATTGTCGAGCAGTTCATCGTGTCGGGCAACAAGCCCGAGTGGATGATCATGACCGTTATTCCGGTCATTCCGCCCGAGCTGCGCCCGCTCGTGCCGCTGGACGGTGGCCGCTTTGCGACCTCCGATCTCAACGACCTCTATCGTCGTGTGATCAACCGCAACAACCGCCTGAAGCGCCTGATCGAGCTGCGTGCGCCCGATATCATCATCCGCAACGAAAAGCGCATGCTGCAGGAAGCTGTTGACGCGCTGTTCGACAACGGCCGCCGTGGCCGCACCATCACTGGTGCCAACAAGCGTCCGCTGAAGTCGCTGTCCGACATGCTCAAGGGCAAGCAGGGCCGCTTCCGCCAGAACCTGCTCGGCAAGCGCGTCGACTATTCGGGTCGTTCGGTTATTACTGTTGGTCCGAACCTCAAGCTGCACCAGTGCGGCCTGCCCAAGAAAATGGCGCTTGAGCTGTTCAAGCCCTTCATCTACTCGCGCCTTGAAGCCAAGGGCTTCAGCTCGACGGTGAAGCAGGCCAAGAAGCTGGTTGAGAAGGAAAAGCCGGAAGTCTGGGATATCCTGGACGAGGTTATCCGCGAGCACCCGGTGCTGTTGAACCGCGCTCCGACGCTGCACCGTCTTGGCATCCAGGCATTCGAGCCGATCCTGATCGAAGGCAAGGCCATTCGTCTGCACCCGCTCGTGTGCTCGGCCTTCAACGCCGACTTTGACGGCGACCAGATGGCTGTTCACGTGCCGCTGTCGCTTGAAGCCCAGCTTGAAGCGCGCGTGCTCATGATGTCGACCAATAACATCCTGCACCCTGCAAATGGTCAGCCGATCATCGTGCCGAGCCAGGACATCGTGCTTGGTCTCTATTACCTCTCGCTGATGAACGACAATGAGCCAGGCGAAGGCATGGCGTTCGCGTCCTATGCCGAGCTTGAGCACGCCATCGACACCAAGGTCGTGACCCTTCACACCAAGATCAAGGCTCGCGTGCCGGCGTGGGATGCTGACGGCAAGCAGATCACCGAGATCGTGGAAACGACCCCGGGCCGTATGCTGATCGGTCAGATCCTACCCAAGCATGCTGCTGTGCCGTACTCCACGGCTAACCAGCTGATGACCAAGAAGATGATCTCCAAGATGATCGACACCGTGTATCGCGGTTGCGGTCAGAAGGAGACGGTCATTTTCTGTGACCGCGTCATGCAGCTTGGCTTCAAGAACGCCTGCGACGCTGGTATCTCGTTCGGCAAGGATGACATGGTTATCCCGGCCAGCAAGTACACCATCGTGGAAGAGACCCGGAAGCTGGTCGAGGAATTCGAGCAGCAGTACAATGACGGCCTGATCACTCAGGGCGAAAAGTACAACAAGGTCGTGGACGCCTGGGCCAAGTGCGGCGACAAGGTTGCCGAAGAGATGATGGACGCCATCCGTACCGTCCAGATCGACAAGGAAACCGGTCGTCAGAAGCCGATCAACTCGGTCTACATGATGTCCCACTCCGGTGCCCGTGGTTCACCGGCTCAGATGAAGCAGCTCGCCGGCATGCGTGGCCTGATGGCCAAGCCGGATGGCTCGATCATCGAGACGCCGATTACCGCTAACTTCAAGGAAGGCCTGAACGTTCTGGAGTATTTCAACTCCACCCACGGTGCCCGTAAGGGTCTGGCCGACACCGCTCTGAAGACCGCGAACTCGGGTTACCTGACCCGTCGTCTGGTCGACGTGGCGCAGGACGCGATCATTGTTGCAGAAGATTGCGGCACAGAGCGTGGCTTGACCATGGAGCCCATCGTCGATGCTGGCCAGGTTGTTGCCTCGATTGGCCAGCGCGTTCTGGGTCGTACCACGGCCGATGACGTGTTCCATCCTCTGACGGGCGATCTCATTGCACCCAAGGGCACGCTGCTCGAAGAAAAGCATATCGATGTTATCGAGGACGCGCGTATCCAGTCGATCCGCATCCGTTCGCCGCTGACCTGCGATATGCGCCAGGGTTGCTGCGCGGCCTGCTACGGTCGTGACCTTGCTCGCGGTACGCCGGTGAACATGGGTGAAGCTGTTGGCGTTATCGCCGCACAGTCGATCGGTGAACCCGGCACTCAGCTGACCATGCGTACCTTCCACATTGGTGGTACCGCACAGGTGGTCGACAGCTCGTTCCTCGAGTCCGGCGCTGAAGGCAAGATTGTGATCCGCAATCCGAACCTGGCAATGGTCGAAGGTGGCAAGCTGGTCGTCATGGCCCGTAACGTGTCCCTGGCAATCGTTGATGCCGACGGCAAGGAACGCACCACCCACAAGGTGACCTATGGCTCCAAGCTGCTGGTGAAGGAGGGCGACATGGTCCGCCGTGGCCAGCGTCTGGCCGAATGGGACCCCTACACCCGTCCGATCCTCGCTGAAGTCGAGGGCGAGGTTGTGTTTGAAGACCTGGTCGACGGTGCTTCGGTTGCGGAAAACACCGACGAGGCCACTGGCTTCACCAAGCGCGTGGTTATCGACTGGCGCGGCAATCAGCGTGGGGAAGGCCTCAAGCCGGCCCTCGCGATTTCCCGTGGCGGTGCAATTGCCAAGGTGGATCGTGGTGGGGAAGCCCGCTACCTGCTGTCGGTGGATGCGGTTATTGCCATTGAGCCGGGCGAGAAGGTCTCGCCGGGTGACGTGCTGGCCCGTATTCCGCTGGAAAGCGCCAAGACCAAGGACATCACCGGCGGTCTGCCGCGTGTGGCCGAGCTGTTCGAAGCCCGTCGTCCGAAGGATCACGCCATCATCGCCGAGATCGATGGTTCCATCCGCTTCGGTCGCGACTACAAGAACAAGCGTCGTGTCATCATCGAGCCGACCGAAGAGGGTGCCGATCCTGTCGAGTACCTGATCCCGAAGGGCAAGCCGTTCCATCTGCAGGAAGGCGATGCCATCGAAAAGGGCGAGTACATTCTTGACGGCAATCCGGCTCCGCATGACATCCTTGCGATCAAGGGCGTCGAGGAACTGGCACGCTATCTCGTCAATGAGATCCAGGAGGTCTACCGCCTGCAGGGCGTGCTGATCAATGACAAGCACATTGAGGTGATCGTTCGCCAGATGCTGCAGAAGGTCGAGATTGTCGAGCCCGGTGACTCTGGCCTGCTCAAGGACGAGCAGCTCGACAAGCTCGACTTCGATGAGCTTAACGACCAGCTCACTGCAGAAGGCAAGAAGCCTGCAACGGCCAACCCGGTGCTGCTCGGCATCACCAAGGCGTCGCTGCAGACCCGCTCCTTCATCTCGGCGGCATCGTTCCAGGAAACCACTCGCGTCCTTACGGAAGCTGCGGTTTCGGGCAAGGCCGACTTGCTCGAAGGTCTCAAGGAAAATGTCATCGTTGGCCGCCTGATCCCGGCCGGTACTGGCGCCGGTATCACCCAGGCCAAGCAGATCGCCACCAAGCGCGACGACCTGATCCTGGAAGAGCGCCGTCGTCAGGCCGAAACTGCCGCCATCGCGGCGCCGGCTGCCGAATAAGGCATGGACGACTACGAATTGGGGAAGGGGCCTTTCGGGGCCCCTTTTCTTTTGGGGGACTGTCTGAGGTTGAGGTCGGCGATGTTATTGCACCAAGCCGAGGAAGGTGAGCAGTTCCCTGGCGGCAGCGGCACCGGCGCGATTTGCCCCGACTGTCGAGGCTGAAGGTCCGTATCCCACCAGATGCACGCGCGGGTCCTTGGCCACCTGGGTGGCGAGCCGACCAGTCATGGTGATGCCGCCATTGTCTTCGCGCAGTTGCAGGGGCGCGAGATGATCAAGCGCGCTGCGAAAGCCGGTGCACCAGAGGATGACGTCGACGTCGAGCTCGGCGCCGTCGTCCCAACGAACACCCTTGGGCGTGATCTGGGAAAACATTGGCTTGCGGTTGAGCACGCCACGCTCGCGCATGGCAACAATGGCCGGAGACACCGGCAGTCCCGTGACCGAAACGACCGCGTGCGGCGGCAAGCCGGCACGCACGCGCTCTTCGACCATGGCGACAGCCCGGCGGCCGGCCTCTTCGTCGAAAGGACCATCGCGCCAGCGGGGCGGAGTCCTGGTGACCCAGGTTGTGCGCGTGACCTGGGAAATCTGGTCGAGGAGCTGGATGGCCGAGATGCCGCCGCCGACAATCAGAACATGCTGCCCGGCAAAATCGTCAGCAATGCGAAAGTCACGTGTGTGCAGGGTGCGGCCAGCAAAGGTTTCGGCGCCCGGATAGTGTGGGATATAGGGGTTCTCCCAGGTTCCTGTAGCGTTGATGATGCCCCTGGCTGAAAACAGTCCACGGTCGCTCTCGATCCTCAAGCGTTCCCCGCGGTCGCATACAAGATTGACGCTTGCCGGTCGCAGCACCTTAAGGTCGAAATGCTCCTCATAGGCGGCAAAGTAGTGCGGCACCGCTACCGAGGCTTTGACGGAATCGTCGGTGCCTGCAAAGTCAGCGAAACCGAGACCGGGCAGATCGTGGACGCGATTGACGGTGCTCAGGGTGAGGGATGGCCAACGATACTGCCAGGCACCGCCGGGGTGAGGCGCCTGGTCGAGCACGATAAAATCACGCCCAGGAGCGAGCCCGAGCTTCTTGAGATGATAGGCGGCACTGAGGCCGGCTTGCCCGGCACCGATGATCACAATGTCGAGTTTGAGCGCAGAGCGCACGGTTGGTTCGGTCACTCTGGGCTCCGCAGATGCGTCTTTGATCTAGGACGCCCGGCGGTTCAGAACAAGGGCAGGGGGGCTCGTGGAGGATATGGTCCGGCCCCTTGGTCAGTTGCCGAACGATCCGGCCAAAAACCGTCCAGTTTGGTGGTGAACCCTCGTGGCGGCCATGCCCGCCTCAAACGCAAGGCTCGCCTTCGGATTATTCACGAAAGAATCCTTGACGCGCGGCGGAGTCGGTTCTAAACAGCGCCTACCTAAGCGGTCGGTCGTGGTTGTCACACCGGGTCCCTGCCACCTTGTGCGGGAATCCAGGGCAATCAAACACACTGTCGGGTAGTTAGACGAAGCAAATCCTTGTGCGCATGACTGCTGCCGAAAGGCGGGTGGTCCGCTGCAATTAAGGCGCTGCCGTATCCCCAAAGGGATCGGGCAAGCGCCGCTTTGGTTTGCTGTGTAGACCGTATAGTTTTTTGGACGATGGAAAGAGCGCAATGCCCACCATTAATCAGCTGATCCGCAAGCCACGCGCCAGCAAGCCAAAGCGGAACAAAGTTCCCGCCATGGAAGCCAACCCGCAGAAGCGCGGCGTTTGCTCCCGTGTGTACACGACGACCCCGAAGAAGCCGAACTCTGCTCTGCGCAAGGTGGCCAAGGTTCGCCTGACCAACCAGCGTGAAGTGATTTCGTACATCCCGGGCGAAGGTCACAACCTTCAGGAGCACTCTGTTGTGCTCATCCGCGGCGGTCGCGTGCGCGACTTGCCGGGTGTCCGTTATCACGTGCTCCGCGGTGTCCTTGACACGCAGAGCGTGAAGGATCGCAAGCAACGCCGTTCGAAGTACGGCGCGAAGCGTCCGAAGTAAGGAGATATAGAGCGATGTCACGTCGTCACCGCGCAGAAAAGCGTGAAGTCATCCCTGATCCCAAGTTCGGCGATCTGGTCGTTACCAAGTTCATGAATTCGCTCATGAAGGACGGCAAGAAGTCGGCTGCCGAGTCCATCGTCTATGGTGCTTTCGACATCGTCGAAACCAAGACCAAGCAGGACCCGATCACCGTTTTCCATGGCGCCCTGGACAATATCCGTCCGGCCGTTGAAGTGCGTTCGCGCCGCGTTGGCGGTGCTACGTACCAGGTTCCGGTTGAAGTTCGTGCCGATCGTCAGCAGGCCCTGGCCATTCGCTGGCTCATCGACAGCGCCCGCAAGCGCGGCGAGAACACCATGCGTGAACGCCTCTCGGGCGAACTCATGGATGCCATGAACGGTCGCGGCCAGGCCGTGAAGAAACGCGAAGACACGCACCGTATGGCTGACGCCAACCGTGCCTTCTCGCACTACCGCTGGTAGTAGGAGCGCCCCATGGCACGCGAATACCCGATCAATCTCTATCGTAACTTCGGCATCATGGCTCACATCGATGCTGGCAAGACGACCACGACCGAACGCATCCTCTACTACACCGGCAAGTCCCATAAGATCGGCGAAGTCCACGACGGCGCTGCGACCATGGACTGGATGGAGCAGGAGCAGGAACGCGGCATCACCATCACGTCTGCTGCCACCACGACCTTCTGGAAGGATCGTAACGGCACGATGCATCGCTTCAACATCATCGACACCCCCGGCCACGTGGACTTCACCATTGAAGTCGAGCGTTCGCTGCGCGTGCTTGACGGTGCCGTTGCCCTGCTCGACGCCAATGCTGGTGTTGAGCCCCAGACCGAAACCGTCTGGCGCCAGGCCGACAAGTATCACGTTCCGCGCCTGATCTTCGTCAACAAGATGGACAAGATCGGTGCCGACTTCTACCGCTGCGTGGAGATGATCGGTACGCGTCTGGGTGCCAAGGGCGTTCCTGTCCAGCTGCCAATCGGCGCTGAGAACGACTTCCGTGGCGTTGTCGACCTGATCGAGATGAATGCTCTGGTCTGGCGCAACGAAGAGCTCGGTGCTCAGTGGGACGTCGTGGAAATCCCGGCTGACCTCAAGGAAAAGGCCGAGAAGTACCGCGAAGAGATGATCGAGGCTGCCGTCGAAATGGACGACGCCGCGATGGAAGCCTACCTCGAAGGCGAAATGCCGAACAACGACACTATTCGTCGTCTGCTTCGTCGTGGCGTCTGCGACACCAAGTTCTTCCTGATCTTTGCGGGTTCGGCGTTCAAGAACAAGGGCGTTCAGCCCCTGCTGGACGGCGTGATCGACTTCCTGCCGGCTCCGACCGACGTGCCCGCCATCAAGGGTATCGACGCCAAGACCGAAGAGCCCATCGAGCGTCATGCTGACGACGGTGAGCCGCTGTCGATGCTGGCTTTCAAGATCGCCAACGACCCGCACATGGGCTCGCTGACCTTCTGCCGCATCTATTCGGGCACGCTCGAGCAGGGCGCGCAGCTGGAAAACACCGTGAAGGGCAAGCGCGAACGCGTTGGCCGCATGTTCCAGATGCACTCGAACAGCCGCGAACAGATCAGCGAAGCTTTTGCTGGCGACATCGTGGCCATCGTGGGCCTCAAGGACACCACCACCGGTGATACTCTTTGCCCGGCCAACGCTCAGGTTATCCTTGAGCGCATGATCTTCCCGGATCCGGTTATCGATATTTCGGTTGAGCCGAAGTCGAAGGCCGACCAGGAAAAGATGGGTCTCGCACTCAACCGCCTGGCGGCTGAAGATCCGACTTTCCGCGTCAAGACTGACCCGGAATCGGGCCAGACGATCATCTCGGGCATGGGCGAATTGCACCTCGACATTCTCGTGGATCGCATGAAGCGCGAGTTCAAGGTCGAAGCCAATATCGGTCAGCCTCAGGTTGCCTATCGTGAAACCATCACGAAGAAGACCATCAAGGACTACACCCATAAGAAGCAATCCGGTGGTTCGGGCCAGTTCGCCCGCATCAAGCTCGAAGTCGAGCCGGGCGAAGTGGGCAAGGGTCTTGAATTCGTCAACGCCATCGTTGGTGGCGCCGTGCCGAGGGAATACGTTCCGGGCGTTGCCAAGGGCCTGGAATCGGTCATGGGCGCAGGCCCGCTGATCGGCTTCCCCGTCGTCGACATCAAGGTCACGCTGACCGACGGTGCCTACCACGACGTGGACTCCTCGGTGCTGGCATTCGAAATCGCAGCGCGTGCGGGTTTCCGTGAAGCGATGCGTGAAGCCGGTCCGAAAATTCTCGAACCGATCATGAAGGTTGAAGTTACGACGCCAGATGAGTACATGGGCGACGTCATCGGTGATTTGAATTCCCGTCGTGGGCAGATCCAGGGCACTGAAAGCCGTGGTGTGATCCAGGTCGTGAATGCATTTGTGCCGCTTGCCAACATGTTCGGCTATGTGAACTCGCTCCGGTCAATGAGCCAGGGTCGGGCCCAGTACTCGATGGTGTTCGATCACTACGAGCAGGTCCCGCAGGCAGTTGCCGACGAAGTCCAGGCCAAATACGCCTAAAACAGCGCAAGCTACTAAAAACTCAACTGAATGTCGGCGATTGCGCTGACGAATTTGGAGAAAAGCGATGGCGAAGGAAAAGTTTTCCCGCACCAAGCCGCACTGCAACATCGGCACCATCGGTCACGTTGACCATGGCAAGACCTCGCTGACCGCAGCGATCACCAAGGTGCTGGCTGAGACCGGTGGCGCAACGTTCCGCGATTATTCGCAGATCGACGCTGCCCCGGAAGAGAAGGCACGCGGCATCACCATCAACACTGCACACGTCGAGTACGAGACGGTCAACCGTCACTACGCTCACGTGGACTGCCCCGGCCACGCTGACTATGTGAAGAACATGATCACCGGTGCCGCCCAGATGGACGGCGCAATCCTGGTCGTGTCCGCTGCCGACGGCCCGATGCCCCAGACCCGTGAGCACATCCTGCTCGCCCGTCAGGTTGGCGTGCCGGCTCTGGTCGTGTTCCTGAACAAGTGCGACATGGTCGACGATCCGGAACTGCTCGAACTCGTTGAGCTGGAAGTCCGCGAGCTCCTGAGCTCGTATGAATTCCCCGGCGACGATATTCCGATCATCAAGGGTTCGGCTCTTGCTGCCCTGGAAGGTACGGATCAGAAGCTCGGCCACGACGCCGTTCTCGAGCTGATGGCTGCCGTTGACGCCTACATCCCGCAGCCGGAACGTCCGGTTGACCAGCCCTTCCTGCTCCCGATCGAAGACGTGTTCTCGATCTCGGGTCGCGGTACTGTGGTCACCGGCCGTGTCGAACGCGGTATCGTCAAGGTTGGCGAAGAAGTCGAAATCGTCGGCATCAAGGCAACCCAGAAGACCACCGTTACCGGTGTTGAAATGTTCCGCAAGCTGCTCGACTCCGGTCAGGCTGGCGATAACGTTGGCGCACTGATCCGCGGTATCGATCGCACTCAGGTCGAGCGCGGCCAGGTTCTCTGCAAGCCCGGTTCCGTGACCCCGCACACCGACTTCGTTGCTGAGGCCTATATCCTCACCAAGGAAGAAGGCGGCCGTCACACTCCGTTCTTCGGCAACTACCGTCCGCAGTTCTACTTCCGCACCACGGACGTGACTGGCATCGTGACCCTGCCGGAAGGCACGGAAATGGTTATGCCGGGCGACAACATCAACATGAATGTTCAGCTGATCGTTCCGATCGCCATGGAAGAGAAGCTCCGCTTCGCTATCCGTGAAGGTGGCCGCACCGTCGGCGCCGGCGTCGTCGCGAAGATCCTGAAGTAAGCCTCATTGAGACATTCGCGGCGCGCGATTAACGCGCGCCGCGATCCATTTTCGTCAGGATTTACAAGATGAACGGTCAGAATATTCGCATCCGCCTCAAGGCGTTTGACCACCGTGTTCTCGACGCTTCCACGCGTGAGATCGTGTCGACGGCCAAGCGTACGGGTGCACAGGTTCGCGGGCCGATCCCGCTGCCGACCCGCATCGACAAGTTCACCGTCAACCGCTCGCCGCACATCGACAAGAAGTCGCGCGAGCAGTTCGAGATCCGGACTCACAAGCGTCTTCTGGACATTGTGGACCCGACTCCCCAGACGGTCGATGCACTGATGAAGCTCGATCTCGCCGCCGGTGTCGACGTCGAAATCAAGCTCTAAGCTAACGAGTTTCCGCGCCTGCCGCTAAATGGGTCCTCTGAAAACAAGACCCGGCAGAGCGCCAATAGAGAAGGTAAAAACCGATGCGTTCTGGATTGATCGCACAGAAGCTGGGGATGACCCGCATCTTCACAGAGGACGGTAATCACGTCCCGGTGACGGTGCTGGCCCTGCAGAACTGTCAGGTTGTTGGCCAGCGTACCGTCGAGAAGGACGGTTATGTTGCCCTGCAGCTGGGTGCTGGACAGGCAAAGCCGAAGAATGTCTCCAAGGCTGAGCGCGGCCAGTACGCCGTTGCCAAAGTCGAGCCGAAGCGTCACGTGACTGAATTCCGCGTGGATGCCGACAACCTCATCGAGGTTGGCGCAACGCTCAAGGCCGACCATTTTGCCGACGGCCAGTTGGTCGACGTGACCGGAACGTCCATCGGTAAGGGTTTTGCCGGCGGTATGAAGCGCTGGAACTTCGGTGGTCTGCGCGCTTCGCACGGTGTGTCCGTGTCGCACCGCTCGATCGGTTCGACCGGTGGTCGCCAGGATCCGGGCAAGACCTTCAAGAACAAGAAGATGCCGGGCCACATGGGTGATCGTCGTATCACCACGCAGAACGTCAAGGTCGTCAAGACCGACGTGGAGCGTGGGCTGATCATGATCCAGGGTTCGGTTCCAGGCTCCAAGGGCGCTTGGATCATGATCAAGGACGCCGTCAAGAAGCCGGCTCCCGCGAACGCTGCCTTCCCGGGCTCGTTCGAGGCCGCAGCTGCGGGAGAAGCAAAGTAAATGGAACTCCAGGTAACTACTCTTGAAGGTAAGTCGGCCGGTAAGGTCGAGGTTACGGACGCTGTGTTCGGCCTCGAAGTCCGTCCTGACATCCTGCACCGCATGGTTCGCTACCAGCAGCTCAAGGCCATGTCCGGCACGCATGACGTGAAGAACCGGTCTGAAGGCGCGCTCACGGGCAAGAAGTTCAAGAAGCAGAAGGGCGGCGGCGCTCGTCACGGCGATCGCAAGGCTCCACAGTTTCGTGGTGGTGGCCGTGCATTCGGTCCGACGCCGCGCAGCCATGCTATCGATCTTCCCAAGAAGGTGCGCGCACTGGCTCTCAAGCATGCGCTTTCCGCCAAGGCCCAGGCTGGCTCGCTGATCGTTATTGACAGCGTCGTCCAGAAGGAAGCCAAGACGGCAGCCCTGCGGACCACGTTCGGCAAGCTGGCATGGGCCAACGCGCTGATCATTGATGGTGCAAATGTCGACCAGAACTTCGCTCTGGCCGCTCGCAACATCCCGAATATCGACGTGCTGCCGATCCAGGGGATCAACGTTGTTTCGATCCTGAAGCGCGACAAGCTCGTCCTGACCAAGGCAGCGCTGGAAGCGCTCGAAGCGAGGTTCGCATGAACAAGCTTGCCGCATACGACATCGTCCGTAACCCCGTTGTGACTGAAAAGTCGACGATGGCTTCGGAATACAACCAGGTCGTTTTCGACGTGGCGATTGATGCCAGCAAGACCGATATCAAGACTGCCGTCGAGCAGCTCTTTTCGGTCAAGGTCAAGGCAGTGAACACCCTGGTCCGCAAGGGCAAGGTGAAGCGCTTCCGTGGCAAGGTTGGTGTCCGCAATGACGTCAAGAAGGCTATCGTGACTCTCGTCGACGGCCAGTCGATCGATATCTCGACCGGCCTCTAAGGGACAAGAGACAGCAAAATGGCTCTAAAAACTTACAATCCCACCTCCGAAGGCCGTCGCACCCTGGTGACGACCGACCGTTCGGACCTGTGGAAGGGTGCCCCGGTCAAGGCTTTGACCGAAGGCCTCAGCAAATCCGGTGGTCGTAACAACCGTGGTCGCATTACTGCGTTCCACCGTGGTGGCGGTCACAAGCGCAGCTATCGCATGGTCGATTTCAAGCGCGTGAAGTTCGACGCAGTCGGGACTGTTGAACGTCTCGAGTACGATCCGAACCGTACGGCCTGGATCGCGCTGATCAAGTACGAAGACGGTGAGCTTGCCTATATCGTGGCACCGCAGCGTCTGGGTGCTGGCGACAAGGTCATTTCGTCGCTGAACGGCGCCGACGTGAAGCCGGGCAACACCATGCCGCTCGAACGCATGCCGGTCGGTACGATCGTGCACAATATCGAGCTCAAGCCCCGCAAGGGTGGCCAGGTGGCCCGTTCGGCTGGTGCCTACGCCCAGTATGTCGGTCGTGACCAGGGTTGGGCCATTCTGCGCCTCAATTCGGGTGAACAGCGCCGCGTGCATGGCACGTGCCTGGCGACCGTTGGTGCCGTGTCCAACCAGGACCATGCCAACACCTCGCTCGGCAAGGCCGGTCGCAATCGCTGGCTCGGCCGCAAGCCGGTCAACCGCGGTGTGACCATGAACCCAGTCGATCACCCGCATGGTGGTGGTGAAGGCCGTACCTCTGGTGGCCGTCATCCGGTTTCGCCGTGGGGCAAGCCGACCAAGGGCAAGCGTACGCGCAGCAACAAGGCTACGGACAAGTTCATCGTTCGCAGCCGTCACGTGAAGAAGGGCAGGTAAGTCATGACCCGTTCAATCTGGAAGGGGCCGTTCGTCGACGGCTACATGCTCAAGAAGGCCGAGAAGGCCCAGTCTTCCGGCCGCAATGATGTGGTCAAGATCTGGAGCCGCCGCTCGACCATTCTTCCGCAGTTCGTCGGCATCACCTTTGGTGTCCACAACGGTCAGAAGCATGTTCCGGTCAACGTCACCGAAGACATGATCGGCCACAAGTTCGGCGAATTCGCACCGACCCGTACCTACTACGGTCATGCGGCCGACAAGAAGGCCAAGAGGAAGTAAGATGAGCAAGCCAAAGACTGAGCGCGCTCTCAAAGACAACGAGGCCAAGGCTGTCCTGCGCATGCTGCGCATCAGCCCTCAGAAGCTGAACCTCGTCGCGCAGTTGATCCGTGGCAAGAAGGTTGAGAAGGCCCTGGCCGATCTCGAGTTCAGCCACAAGCGCATCTCGGGACAGGTCAAGAAGGTGCTGGAAAGCGCCATCGCCAATGCCGAGAACAACCACGGTCTCGATACCGACGCACTTGTCGTCGCTGAGGCTTTCGTTGGCAATTCGCTGGTGATGAAGCGTTTCATGGCCCGCGGTCGCGGCAAGTCGGCACGTGTCGAGAAGCCATTCTCGCATCTGACGATCATCGTCCGGCAAGTTGAGGAGGCCGCATAATGGGCCAGAAAATCAATCCAATCGGCTTCCGCCTGGGCATCAATCGCACCTGGGACAGCCGTTGGTTCGCCAACAAGGGTGAATATGGTTCGCTGCTTCAGGAAGACCTGAAGATCCGCACCATGCTGATGGAAGATCTGAAGGCCGCTGCGGTTTCCAAGATCGTCATCGAGCGCCCGCACCGCAAGTGCCGCGTGTCGATCCACACTGCCCGTCCGGGCATCGTGATCGGCAAGAAGGGTGCTGACATCGACAAGATCCGCGCCAAGGTGAAGAAGTTCACCGACAGCGAAGTGCACATCAACATTGTTGAAGTGCGCAAGCCGGAAACCGATGCGACGCTGGTCGCCCAGGGCATTGCCCAGCAGCTGGAACGCCGTGTGGCCTTCCGTCGTGCCATGAAGCGTGCCGTTCAGACAGCAATCCGCATGGGCGCCGGTGGTATCCGCGTCAATGTTGGTGGTCGTCTCGGCGGTGCCGACATCGCACGTACCGAATGGTACCGCGAAGGTCGCGTGCCCCTGCACACCCTGCGTGCCGATATCGACTACGGTACCGCTGAAGCCAAGACCACTTATGGCATCATCGGCATCAAGGTCTGGGTCTTCAAGGGCGAAGTCCTTGAGCATGATCCGTCGGCTCATGAGCGTCGCGCCACCGAAGGTAGCGAAGGCGGTCAGCGTAGCGAGCGCGAACCGCGTCGTGAACGCGGCGACCGCGACCGCGAACGCGCATAAGAAGGTTAGTTCATTATGCTGCAACCGAAGAGAACCAAATTCCGCAAGGCTCATAAGGGCCGCATCCATGGCCTGGCCAAGGGTGGTACCGATCTGGCTTTTGGCCAGTACGCTCTCAAGGCCACCGAGCCTGAGCGTGTTACCGCCCGCCAGATCGAGGCTGCCCGCCGTGCGATCACTCGTGAAATGAAGCGCCAGGGCCGCGTATGGATCCGGATTTTCCCGGACGTGCCGGTCTCCAAGAAGCCTACCGAAGTCCGTATGGGTAAGGGTAAGGGTTCGGTGGAATACTGGGCCGCTCGCGTTAAGCCGGGTCGTATCGTTTTTGAGATTGACGGCGTACCCGAAGACGTTGCAAAGGAGGCGCTTCGCCTCGGTGCAATGAAGTTGCCGATCACCACGCGTATTGTCACGCGTATTGCCGACTAAGGAACACGAGCATGAAAGCCAGTGATGTGCGGGCCAAGACCGCAGACGAACTGAAAGATCAGCTCGTCGACCTGAAGAAAGAACAGTTCAACCTGCGTTTCCAGCGCGCTACCCAGCAGTTGGAAAAGCCGGCCCGGGTGAAGGAAGTCCGTCGCGATGTCGCGCGGATCAAAACCATCCTCGGCCAAAAGAACGCAGCTAAGTAAGGATTCACACCCATGCCAAAGCGCGTTTTGCAGGGAACAGTCGTCTCAGACGCTAATGACAAGACCATCGTGGTTCGCGTCGAGCGCCGTTTCACCCATCCACTTCTGAAGAAGACCGTGCGTCGTTCCAAGAAGTACCACGCCCACGATGAGAACAACGTGGCCAAGGTCGGTCAGACCGTGTGGATCGAGGAAACAGCGCCGATTTCGAAGAACAAGCGTTGGGCACTTGTCCCAGCTTCTTCGCCGTCTGCGTAAGAGAAACAATTCAGGTCGGCGCGCCGGATGACGGTGCAGCCGATAAACTAGAAGGCATCCAGTCATGATCCAGATGCAGTCCAATCTCGACGTCGCCGATAACTCCGGCGCCAAGCGAGTCATGTGCATCAAGGTGCTGGGCGGTTCGCATCGTAAATACGCCTCGGTCGGCGACATTATTGTCGTTTCGGTCAAGGACGCTATTCCGCGCGGCCGTGTTAAAAAGGGCCAGGTGATGAAGGCCGTGGTGGTTCGCACCGCAACCGACATCCGTCGTCCCGATGGCACCGTCATCCGTTTCGACAAGAACGCCGCCGTTCTTCTGAACAATCAGAAGGAGCCGATCGGCACCCGTATCTTCGGACCGGTTCCGCGTGAACTCCGCGCCAAGAACCACATGAAGATCATCTCGCTTGCCCCAGAGGTGCTGTAATGGCCTCCAAGATTAAGAAGGGCGACAAAGTCGTCGTCCTGGCCGGCAAGGACAAGGGCAAGACCGGTCAGGTCCTGTCCGTCATCCCGACCGAAACCCGCGCGATTGTCCAGGGTATCAACCTTGTCCGTCGCCACCAGAAGCAGACCGCCTCGAGCGATGCCGGCATTTTCTCCAAGGAAGCGCCGATCCATCTTTCGAACCTGGCTGTCGCCGACAAGGATGGCAAGCCCAGCCGCGTCGGATTCCAGATCAAGGACGGCGTGAAGACCCGCGTCGCCAAGACCACCGGAGATCAGATCGATGGCTGAGACCGCTTACGTTCCGCGTCTCCGGACCGAATACGACACCACGATCAAGGCCGCGCTGCGCGAGCAGTTTGCCTACAAGAATGTCATGGAGCTGCCGCGCCTTGACAAGATCGTGCTGAACATGGGCGTCGGCGAGGCTGTCAACGACACCAAGAAGGTGAAGTCGGCTGCTGATGAGCTGCAGAAGATTGCCGGCCAGAAGCCGGTCATCACTCATGCCCGCAAGTCGATCGCAGGCTTCAAGGTCCGCGAGAACATGCCGCTGGGCGTGAAGGTTACCCTGCGCAAGACGCGCATGTACGAATTCCTGGATCGCCTGGTGAACATTGCACTGCCGCGCGTCCGCGACTTCCGTGGCCTGAACCCGAACGCTTTCGACGGCCGTGGCAACTATGCCATGGGCCTGAAGGAACACATCGTTTTCCCAGAGATCAACTATGATCAGATCGATCAGGTCTGGGGTATGGACATCGTGATTTGCACGACTGCCCAGAGCGACGATGAGGCGCGTGCGCTTCTTAAGGCTTTCAACTTCCCGTTCCGCACGTAAGCGGCATAGGGAAGGGATAAAGGATCAGGACATGGCAAAGACCAGCTCCATCGAAAAGAACAAGAAGCGCGTTGCCCTCAACAAGCAGTTTGGTGACAAGCGCGCTGCCCTCAAGGCAACCATCAAGAACCAGGACACTCCCATCGAGGAGCGTTTCAAGGCTAGCCTTCAGCTGGCTGAAATGCCGCGCAACTCGGCAAAGGTCCGCATTCGCAACCGTTGCGAAGTGTCCGGTCGTCCGCGTGGTTACTATCGCAAGCTCAAGATGAGCCGTATTGCCCTGCGTCAGCTGGGCAACCTGGGTCTGATCCCGGGTCTGGTGAAGTCGAGCTGGTAAGGAGAACATCAAATGAGCTTTTCCGATCCAATCGGCGATATGCTGACCCGCATCCGCAACGCTCAGGAGCGTCGCAAGAATTCCGTTTCGACACCGGCTTCGACCCTTCGTGGTCGCGTGCTGGATGTTCTCCAGTCCGAGGGTTTCATCCGCGGCTACTCGGAGACCAAGTTCGAGAACGGCGCTGCCGAATACGAGATTGAACTCAAGTATTCGGACAATGAAGGCGTTATCCGCACGATCGAACGCGTCTCGCGTCCTGGTCGCCGCGTGTACGCATCGGTCAAGAATATCCCGCAGGTTGCCAATGGCCTGGGTGTTTCGATCCTCTCCACCCCCAAGGGTGTGATGGCCGACCACGAAGCCAAGGCTGCCAATGTGGGTGGCGAGGTACTCTGCCGCGTCTTCTAAGCCACCTGGCTTAGAAGATCGGCAAGACGATTACTCAAGGAAGCATTATGTCACGTACTGGCAAGAAACCGGTGGCCCCGGTTAGCGGCGTCACGGTAGCGATCGATGGTCGCGCCCTGTCTGCCAAGGGCCCCAAGGGCGAATTGAGCATGCAGCTCATGGATATCGTCAATGTCGAGCAGGGTTCGGATGGTATCTCCATCACCCCCGCCAATGACACCCGTGAGGCTCGTGCCGCCTGGGGCACCACCCGCGCGCTGATCCAGAACATGGTCACCGGGGTGAGTGCTGGTTTCGAAAAGAAGCTGGCCATCCAGGGCGTGGGTTACCGCGCTGCCATGCAGGGCAAGGATGTCAAGCTGTCGCTGGGCTTTAGCCACGAAGTGATCTATGAGGCTCCCGAGGGTATCACCCTTGCCGTTCCGGTGCCGACTGAGATCGTCGTAACCGGCATCGACAAGCAGCAGGTTGGTCAAGTTGCGGCCGAGATCCGCAGCTGGCGTCCCCCCGAGCCCTACAAGGGCAAGGGCGTGCGGTACGCCGGCGAGCAGGTCTTCCGCAAAGAAGGCAAGAAGAAGTAAGGAGCGCCACCGATGGCAATTTCGGCAAAAGGTGCGGAACGCCGCAAGGCACGTGTCCGCAAGGCGCTCAAGGCTCGGGCCTTCGGTCGTCCCCGTCTCAGCGTTTTCCGCTCGGACAAGAATATCTACGCACAGATCATCGACGACACCACTGGTCGTACGCTGGCTGCCGCTTCGACCCTCGAAAAGGACCTGCGCGGTTCGGTCAAGAATGGCGGCAATGCCGACGCAGCAGTTGCTGTCGGCAAGCTGATCGCCGAGCGTGGCGTGAAGGCCGGTGTGGCTGAGGTCGTGTTCGACCGTGGCGCCTATATCTATCATGGCCGTGTTAAGGCCCTTGCAGACGCTGCCCGTGAGGGCGGTCTGCAGTTCTAACAACGGCGAGGAAGAGAATTATGAGCAGAGACGTTCAAGAACGCGAAAGCGAGTTCGTCGATCGCCTGGTCCACATCAATCGTGTGGCCAAGGTTGTTAAGGGCGGCCGTCGTTTCGGTTTTGCTGCCCTCGTCGTTGTCGGTGACCAGAAGGGTCGCGTCGGTTTCGGTCACGGCAAGGCCCGTGAAGTTCCCGAAGCCATCCGCAAGGCAACCGAGCAGGCCAAGCGCCAGATGATCCGGGTGCCGCTGCGCGATGCCCGTACGCTGCACCACGATGTTACCGGTCGCCATGGCGCCGGCAAGGTCATCCTGCGTGCTGCCGTTGCCGGTACCGGCATCATCGCCGGTGGTCCGATGCGCGCCGTTTTCGAGACGCTGGGCATCAACGACATCGTCGCCAAGTCGCAGGGCACAGCAAATCCCTACAACATGGTTCGTGCCACGTTCGACGCGCTCAAGCGCGTTGATAGCCCCCGTTCGGTGGCTTCGCGTCGCGGCATCAAGGTTTCCGAACTCCAGGCTCGCCGCGGCGAGACTGCAGTCGAAGCCTGATAGCGGGCCCGGAGAAGTACAATGGCAAAAGCTAAGACCATCGTCGTCAAGCAGGTTGGTTCGCCGATCCGCCGTGAAAAGAGCCAGCGCGCGACCCTTATCGGTCTCGGGCTCAACAAGATGAACAAAGAGCGTGAGCTCGTTGATACGCCCGAAGTTCGCGGCATGATCAACAAGATCCCGCACCTCGTCCGCGTTGTCGGCGAGTAAAGGAAGGTCGGATCAATGACTCGTTTGAACGAACTTCGCGATAATCCCGGGGCCAATAAGGTTCGCGTCCGTGTTGGCCGTGGCATTGGTTCGGGCGTCGGCAAGACCGGTGGTCGCGGTGGCAAGGGCCAGACGGCTCGCGCCGGTGTGGCTATCAACGGCTTTGAAGGCGGTCAGATGCCCCTTCACATGCGTATGCCGAAGCGTGGCTTCAACGCCTGGAACCCGAGCGACTTCAATGAAGTCCGTCTCGACCGCATCCAGGCCTATATCGACAGCGGCAAGCTTGACGCCAAGGCTGTGATCGACGCCGCTGCGCTGATCGCTGCCCGCGTGATCCGTCGTCCCAAGGACGGCGTGCGCCTGATCGGTTCGGAAGGCTTTTCGGCCAAGAAGGTTACCTTCAAGGTTGATTATGCAACCAAGGGCGCGACCGCTGCCATCGAGGCTGCTGGTGGTAAGCTCGATCTCATCCCGGTCAAAGAGACCTGGAAGAAGACCCCACACGCCAAGTAATCCACTTGGCAGGGCGCATCCGGTCTGACGGCTGGGTGCGCTCCTTTGGTTTGTTGCGTCTGGGTGGCACATATCCCATATATGCGTCTCCAGCGCTCCGAGCGCACCTGGCATTGTAGCCATAGGAGCGGTATATGGCGTCCGCAGCCGAACAGCTGGCACGTAATCTAAGTTTCTCTACCTTTTCGAAGGCCAAGGCCCTTCAGCAGCGCATCTGGTTCACTCTCGGAGCGCTGCTTGTTTATCGTCTTGGGACCTTCATTCCGGTTCCCGGTATTGATCCAGACGCTTTTCGCGCGACTTTTGAACAGTCGCAGCAGGGCATCATCGGCATGTTCAACATGTTTTCCGGTGGCGCCGTTGAGCGTATGGCGATTTTTGCGCTGAACCTGATTCCATACATTACTGCCTCCATCGTGGTGCAGGTGGTCTCGACAGCGTCGCCGCGCCTGGAAGCCCTCAAGAAGGAGGGTGGTGAAGCCGGCCGTCGCAAGATCAACCAGTACACCCGCTATCTGGCGGTCGTGTTCTGCGCCGTGCAGGCCTATGGCATTGCCGTGGGTCTGGAAGGCAGCCAGGGTGTTGTGCTCGATCCAGGTTGGTTCTTCCGTATCTCGACCGTGATCACCCTTGTGGGTGGCACCATGTTCCTGATGTGGCTAGGCGAACAGATCACGGCGCGCGGTGTTGGCAATGGTATTTCGCTGATCATCTTTGCCGGTATCGTCGCCAATCTGCCGTCCACTGTGGCGCAGACACTCGAGTTGGCCCGTACTGGCGCCATCCCGGCCTTTGCAGGCCTGGGCATGCTGCTGCTGGCGTTGATCGTGATTGCGATCATCGTGTTCTTTGAACGCGCTCAGCGCCGCTTGCTGATCCAGTATCCAAAGCGCCAGGTGGGCAACAAGCTGTTTCAGGGCGATACCTCGCATCTGCCGCTCAAGCTGAACACTTCCGGTGTGATCCCGGTGATCTTCGGGTCCTCGCTACTGCTGCTGCCGGCAACCATTGCCTCGTTTGCTGCCCAGGGGAATGCCCCGGGCTGGCTTACCACGGTGACGGCGCTGCTGGGCCGCGGCCAGCCGCTTTATCTGGCGCTGTTTGCCTTCTTCATTATCTTCTTCGCCTTTTTCTATACGGCGATCGTGTTCAACCCGACTGAAACGGCGGACAATCTGAAGCGCTCCGGCGGCTTCATTCCCGGTATCCGTCCGGGTGAGCGCACAGCGCAGCACATTGACTATGTGCTGACGCGCATCACGGTGGCGGGTGCCTTGTACCTGACTGTGGTGGCGCTGATTCCGGAAGTGCTGTTCAGCCAGTTGGCAGTCAGCCAGTTCATCGGTGGCACGTCGCTGCTGATCATGGTGACGGTGACGCTTGATACAATCACCCAGATCCAGAGCCATCTGGTGGCCCAGCAATATGAAGGGCTGCTGAAGAAATCCCGTCTTGGAGGAGGCAAGCGTCGATGAGGTTGATCCTGTTGGGCCCGCCGGGTGCGGGGAAGGGGACGCAGGCAAAGATTTTGGTGGATGCCTATGGTATTCCCCAGCTCTCGACCGGCGACATCCTTCGCGCTGCGATTGCGGCTAAAACCCCTCTGGGGCTGGAAGCCAAGGCAATTGTGGATCGCGGGGACCTTGTTTCCGACACGATCGTCAACGGCATTGTTTCGGAGCGTCTCGACGCCGATGACTGCAAGCCAGGCTTCATTCTCGACGGATTTCCACGCACCATCGCCCAGGCTGAGGCGCTGGATCAGATGCTGGAAGACAAGGGCATTGCCCTTGATGCCGTCGTCGAAATCAAGGCCGAGGCGGATGAGCTGGTCAAGCGGGTCATCAACCGAGCCAAGGAATCGGAGGGCGCACGCGCCGACGACAACGAGGAAGTGCTGCGCAAGCGCCTTGGTGTCTATTCTGAACAGACAGCACCGCTGGTCCAATATTACTCGGGCCGTGGTCTTCTGAAGCCTGTGGATGGCATGGCACCCGTGACTGAGGTTACGGCTGCAATCCAGGCCGCCCTGGGCAAGTAAACAAGAGGCTGGATGGGCTGTTGACTCGGCCCTGTCTTGTCCTTAAAGAACCGCACCAGTCTCATGGATCATTGGGCTGGATTCGGTTCTCCCTTAGTTGGGGGTCGAAATCCGGTCCCTTGTTGTTTAAAGGCACCCGCCGCGACGGCGCGTGTGAATGAAGGAGAGCAGACGTGGCTCGTATTGCTGGCGTCAACATCCCGACGAATAAGCGCGTGGTGATCGCGCTGCAGTATATTCACGGGATCGGCGAGAAATTCGCCAAGGATATCACTGACAAGGTCGGTATTCCGGCTGAGCGCCGTGTCAACGAGTTGACCGACGCCGAAGTGATCCAGATCCGTGAAGCCATCGACCGCGACTATGTCGTGGAAGGTGACCTGCGCCGTAACGTGGCGATGAACATCAAGCGCCTGATGGACCTGGGCAACTACCGTGGCCTGCGTCACCGTCGTGGCCTGCCGGTTCGTGGTCAGCGTACCCACACCAATGCGCGTACCCGCAAGGGTCCTGCCAAGCCGATCGCTGGCAAGAAGAAGTAAACGGGTCCCGCGGCCGCGGGGCACGAAATTTGAATTGGGAGTGGCGGGGCAAGTCTTTCGGGTGGCTCGATATGAGTTGGCCGAAATGTCTTGATCCGCTTCTTCCGTGGTGGAGCTGCTGGTACTACGGCAGCGCCGATACCCTAGAGGACTATAATGGCTAAAGCTGAAGTCGCGCGCGTCCGTCGTAAGGAGCGCAAGAACATCACCTCCGGCGTCGCACACGTGAACGCCTCCTTCAACAACACGATGATCACCATCGCCGACATGCAGGGCAACACCATCTCCTGGTCGTCCTCAGGCGTTATGGGCTTCAAGGGTTCGCGCAAGTCGACCCCTTATGCCGCTCAGGTCGCTGCTGAAGATGCTGCGAAGAAGGCCCAGGAACACGGCATGAAGACCCTTGAGGTTGAAGTGCGTGGCCCGGGTTCAGGCCGTGAGTCGGCCCTGCGTGCTCTGCAGGCTGCCGGCTTCAATGTCACTTCGATCCGTGACGTTACGTCGATCCCGCACAATGGTTGCCGCCCGCGCAAGCGTCGTCGCGTCTAACCAAGACGATCGGCTATCTCCCGGCCCATCGGGCCGCGGGTCCAATTGTGTTTGCGGCGGAGCGGCTGAATGGCCGCTAATTTGAAAGGACATACCGTGACGATCCAGAGGAACTGGCAGGAACTGATCAAGCCGACCAAGCTGGACATTGTTTCGGGCAGCGACAACGCGCGCTTGGCCTCGGTAGTTGCCGAGCCGCTTGAGCGCGGTTACGGGCTTACCCTGGGCAATGCTCTGCGTCGCGTGCTGCTGTCGTCGCTTCAGGGCGCGGCAGTGACCGCGATCCAGATTGACGGCATTTTGCATGAATTCTCCTCGCTGCCTGGTGTGCGCGAGGACATCACCGATCTCGTTCTCAACGTCAAAGAAATCGCCCTGAAGATGGGTGGCGAAGGCCCGAAGCGCCTGACCCTCTCCAAGCAGGGCCCGGCTGCCGTCACTGCTGGCGACATCAAGGTTTCCGGCGACATTGAAGTGCTGAACCCCGAGCTGGTCATCTGCCACCTCGATGACGGCGCCGAGATCAATATCGAGTTCACCGTCGATACCGGTAAGGGGTACGTCCCTGCCGACAAGAACCGTCCCGAGGACGCCCCGATCGGTTATATCCCGGTCGATGCGCTGTTCTCGCCGGTGCGCCGCGTGAGCTACAAGGTTGATGCTACCCGTGCGGGCGAGAGCCTGGACAAGGACAAGCTGACCTTGTCGGTCGAGACCAATGGCGCGATTTCGCCGGAAGATGCCGTGGCCTATGCCGCTCGCATTCTCCAGGATCAGCTGTCGGTTTTCGTCAACTTCGAAGAGCCCACCAAGGAAAAGGCCCAGGACGCTGTCCCGGAACTCGCCTTCAATCCTGCGCTGCTCAAGAAGGTCGACGAGCTCGAGCTGTCGGTCCGTTCGGCAAACTGCCTCAAGAACGACAACATCGTCTATATCGGCGACCTCATCCAGAAGACGGAAGCCGAGATGCTGCGGACTCCGAATTTCGGCCGCAAGTCGCTCAATGAAATCAAGGAAGTCCTGGCACAGATGGGGCTTCATCTCGGAATGGACGTCAACAACTGGCCGCCCGAGAATATCGATGACCTCGCCAAGCGCTACGAAGATCATTACTGATCCGGCGCTGCCAAGATTTTAGGAGACCACCATGCGCCACGCTTCTCGAGGCCGCAAGTTCAGCCGGACCGCTTCTCACCGTAAGGCGATGTTTGCGAATATGTCTGCAGCGCTGATCAAGCACGAACAGATCGTCACCACGCTTCCCAAGGCAAAGGACCTGCGTCCTATCGTTGAGAAGCTCATTACCCTGGGCAAGCGCGGCGACCTGCATGCGCGCCGCCAGGCCATCGCTCAAATCCGCGATGAAGCCCAGGTTGCCAAGCTCTTCGCAGTGCTCGGCCCGCGCTATGCCGAACGCCAGGGCGGTTACATCCGCATCCTGAAGGCCGGCTTCCGCTACGGCGACAACGCTCCGCTGGCCGTCATCGAGTTCGTTGATCGCGATGTCGATGCCAAGGGCAAGGACTCCGGTCCGGTCTTTACCCAGGACGACGAAGCCGAAGCGGCGTAAGTCGTGCTGTTGGCACACTGAATTGAGGCGGTCGCGGATTTCCGGGGCCGCCTTTTTGCTTTTGGGGTGAGCATGGATCGAGTTCTCGTGACCGGCGCGTCTGGCTTCGTGGCCAAGCACGTCATTGGTGAACTTCTGCGGGCCGGCTATGCCGTTCGAGGTACTGTGCGGGGGCAGGGCAAGGTGCCCGGCATCTGGGCCGCCGTGGCGGCGCTAGCGCCTGGCGAGGAAGCCAATCTCGAGCTGGTTGCGGCGGACCTTCTGGATGACCATGGTTGGGCCGACGCCATGCAGGGCATTTCGGCCGTGATGCATGTTGCGGCTGCCATTGTAGCGGTGGAACCCAAGGATCCGGCGGAGGTCGTGCGGCCCGCCGTCGAGGGAACCGAGCGGGTCCTGGCCTTTGCGGCAGCTGCGGGCATCAAACGGGTGGTCATGACGTCTTCCATCGCGACCGTGGGCTATGGGCTGGGTCATGAGCGCGGGGTGCGGCGCTATACCGAGGCGGATTTTACCAATTTGGATGGCATGCGGCAAAGCTGGGCCTATTGCATCGGCAAGACGCGAGCCGAGCGTGCTGCCTGGACTTTTGCGGAGCAGCATGGCCTGGAGCTGACCACCATTCATCCCGGCGCCATCCTTGGGCCGGCCACAGACGCGGACACGTCCATATCCCTGGGATTGGTTACCGGGCTGCTGGATGGCACCACGCCTGCCATGGCGCGGATCGGTTTTGCCATCAGTGATGTGCGCGATGTTGCCGCGATGCACCTGGCAGCGCTAGAGAAACCGGAAAGTGTAGGCCAGCGCTACCTTTGCACCGGCCCCTTCATGCGGTTCGAGCAAGTCGCTGATGTGCTGCGTCGCGCCTATCCAGATTATCCCGTGACCAGCAAGATCGTCCCTGACTGGATCATTCGACTTCTGGCCGCCTTTGGCGGATCGGTCCGCCAGGTCATCAACGATGTGGGCAATGAGAAGCATTTTGACGGCAGCAAGGGCGAGGCACTTTTGGGACGGCCCTATCGTTCGGTGGAAGACGCCATTTTGAGCGCCGCCGAGAGCGGTATTCGATTTGGCCTCGTCAAAGCCCTACATGCCTAGATTGACCGCTCCAGCACCAGCCGGAGCGGCTACAACCAAGGTTCGAGCTCTTATTCCGCAGGCTGCATGTCCTTGCCTGTGTAGACTTCCTCGACCCAGTATTGGTCGCGGCGGACGAAGCCGTTGAAGGGGGTGAGGGAGGCCTGGGTATAGGCGCCCATCAGCCCGAACTCGATCCAATCGTCCTCGTCGATGTCGGCTGGCAGGGTGAACACCTGGGGCAAAACGTCATAGCTGTCGCAGGTCGGACCCCAGATGGTGAATTCGGAGAATTCGCCATTGTTGTCGTGGAGGCGCGGGCCGCGCCAGACGCGCACCGGAGGGGTGAAGTGCATGAACTTCACTTCCATCAGCGCACCATAGGCCCCGTCATTGACATAGACCGACTGACCGCCCCGCTGATGCTTGACGCGCAACAGCAGTGATGTCGAGGAGGTGACGAGCGCCCGGCCGGGTTCGATGATCAGTTCAGGCTTCTTCTTGTCGCCGAAATGGTCGCTGACAGCTTGGGCGATGGTCTCGAAATAATAGTCCATCGGCGGCGCTTCGCTGGTCGGGTAGGGGGCCGGATAGCCGCCGCCGATGTTGAGGCGCTTGAGGTCAATGCCCGATTCCTCGACGATACGGGCCGCGGCTGCAATGTGACGCTCATAGGCATAGGCGTCTTCGCACTGGCTACCGACGTGGAAGCAAAGGCTGGGCGTGTAGCCCATCTTTTCCACGGCGGTGACGATTTCGGCGGCGCCCTGCTCCATGACGCCGAACTTGATGCCGAAATCGTAGGATTTCAGCGCCTTGCCAGCTTTGAAACGGGTGGTGACTTCAACGTCGCGGCTGGGTGAGACCACCGCGGCCAGCTGATCAAGCTGCTGGGGGTGATCGATGGTGAAACTGCGAACACCGAACTCCTCGTAGGCGCGCTCGATCTCGCGCTTGTTCTTGATCGGGTTGTTGTAGTGCATGACTGCGCCCGGTGCGTAGTCGCGGACAAGTTCCATCTCGACATTTGATGCCACATCGAAGGCCTTGAGGCCTTCGGCGTGAAGCTGGGCAATGATATGGGGCGATGGGTTGCACTTGACTGCATAGGTCAATAGCCCGTCAAAGCCCTTTTTGAAGACCTTGATCGCCTTGTGAAATTCCTTTTCCGAAAACAGGAAGGCGGGAAAATCGGGGGCTTCAGCAGCAATCAATGCCGAGGTGTTGGCATGAACGGTCTTCGGCTCGTCAGTCATTGGACAACAGGCCTTTCAGGGCTGGAGAGACGGGGAAAATTGAGCGCTGCATATAGGGCCGTGTGCCCCCTCGCGCAAACGTTTATTTGGGGTGTTAGCCAACAATGCGGACGCGTCATTTTCGTGACGGCCCGTGCGCTTTTGCGCACCGGCGACCGCAGTCCGATGTGGAGCGCGCAGTACGTTTCCTGGTCTTGGGTTATGTCTTTGCCTGTGCTGGTATTTTTGGGTTTGCTCGGTTCAGAATTTGAATTCTCAAGGCTATGTTGTGCTCAACGCGCCATGGGCAATGACGATGCAAGGGTTTTGTTCTTTTTTGCCCTAGGGTCTCCACGGGCGATTTCCACTTCAATCATGCGGTTTGGCGGGGATGATTTAGGCGGGGCGCTACGAAATCGGGGCGAGTTGGGATAAAACGCCTTCATGTCCGATTTATTTGCCGCAGACTCCATTCAAACCGACAGGGCGCGCCCTCTGGCCGATCAATTGCGGCCGCGTAGCCTCGATGAGGTTATCGGGCAGACGCATCTGCTTGGCGAGGGCGGTACCTTGCGGCGCATGCTGGCTTCAGGGCGGCTCGGCTCGCTGATCCTTTGGGGGCCACCAGGAACGGGCAAGACCACAGTTGCCCGCCTGTTGGCCGATCAGATCGGCTATCGTTTCGAGCAGATCTCAGCAATTTTCTCGGGTGTGGCCGACCTCAAGAAGGTTTTTGAAAAGGCGCGGTTCGAGCGGCTGTCTGGCCATCGAACCCTGTTGTTCGTCGACGAGATTCACCGGTTCAATCGGGCGCAGCAGGATAGCTTCCTGCCGGTGATGGAGGACGGAACGGTGGTGCTGGTCGGGGCCACTACCGAAAACCCGTCGTTCGAGCTGAATGCGGCGCTCCTGTCCCGGAGCCAGGTGCTGCGCTTTGAATCGCTTGGTGCCGAGGATCTGGAACACCTTCTGCGACGCGCCGAGAGTCTCTTGGGTGCATCTCTTCCTCTGACGGATGAGGCACGTGCAACCCTCCTCGGATTGGCTGATGGCGACGGGCGGGCGCTGCTGGGGCTCGTGGAGGAAATCCTGGCATCCGTTGCTGCCGAAGAAGTTTTGGACCCGACCAGCCTGCTCTCTGTGGTCCAGCGGCGCGCGCCGATCTACGACAAGGCGCAGGACGGGCATTACAATCTGATCTCGGCGCTGCACAAGACTATCCGCGGTTCTGACCCGGACGCAGCTCTCTATTATTTCGCCCGCATGCTCGACGCTGGCGAGGATCCGCTGTTTTTGGCGCGGCGGCTGATCCGCATGGCTTCGGAAGACATTGGCCTGGCCGATCCACAGGCGCTGCCCCTCGCGATTGCCGGGCGGGACGCCTATCAGATGCTCGGCTCGCCAGAGGGCGAATTGTCGCTGGCGCAGGTGGTGGTCTATCTGGCGCTCGCGCCCAAATCGAACGCCGTCTATACCGCCTACAAGGCGGCGGCGGCGGTGGCGAAGGCCACCGGTTCACCCATGCCGCCGAAAGTCATCCTCAACGCCCCCACCAAGATGATGAAGGGGCAGGGCTACGGCGATGGCTATATCTATGATCATGACACCTCGGAGGCCTTTTCGGGTCAGGAGTATTTCCCGGAAAAAATCGGGCGGCAGGAATTTTATCATCCAGTTGAGCGCGGCTTTGAGCGTGATCTGCGCAAGCGCATGGATTATTTCGAACGGCTCCGCGCGTCCAAGAAGTCCGATAGTGAGGGTTAGGTAATGCAGGCAGTGTTGCTGGTTGGCGCCGGTGGGGCCATTGGGGCGATGATGCGCTACGGAGTGTCGGTGGCGGTTGGCCGCATGTGGTCGGCGAGCTTTCCGCTGGCCACATTGACGGTGAACGTATTGGGGTCGCTGCTGATGGGGCTGCTGATCGGCGTTCTCGCGCGCACCTTGCCACCCATGGCGCCGGAAATCCGGCTGTTTGTGGCCGTTGGCGTGCTTGGTGGTTTCACCACCTTTTCGTCCTTCTCGCTGGATACCATTTTCCTGATCGAACGCGGCGCTCTGGCGCAGGCCATGCTCTATGTAGGCTTGTCGGTTGTGGTTTGCCTCGCGGGTCTATATCTCGGGCTACTTATCAGTAGAGGCGGTGCGGCATGAGCGGCGTTCAACATCGGGAAGTCACAGCGGACGACGACGGCATGCGTCTCGATCGCTGGTTTGCGCGGCACTTTCCGCAGCTGGGTTTTGCCCGGTTGCAGAAGCTCATTCGCAATGGCGAAGTGAAGGTGGACAAGGCGAAGGTGCAGACCAGCACCCGGATTTCCGAGGGCCAGACTGTTCGTATTCCGCCGATTGATGACCCCGAGACCGTGCGGCCGTTCAAGGTCAACGAAGAGGACGTGCGCTATCTCAAGGACCTGATCCTTTACGAGGACGACGATCTCTATGTGTTCAACAAGCCGCACGGGCTCGCCGTGCAGGGGGGCAGCGGTACGACGCGCCACCTTGATGGCCTGCTGAAAAACCTTCCCAACAAGGCTGGAGAGGCGCCGCGCCTGGTGCACCGTCTCGACCGTGATACGTCAGGCTGTCTGGTGGTCGCCAAGACCGCGGCGGCGGCCAAGCACTTTGGGTCGGTTTTCCGATCGCGTTCGGCCCGGAAAATCTACTGGGCCATCGTGGCTGGCAACCCCACTCCGCGGCAGGGCGAGATTTCCTGCTTCCTTGCCAAGCAGGTGACCGAAGACGGCGAGCAGATGGTGGTCGTGCGCAATGGTGCCAAGGGTGCCGTTCATTCTTCGACCTATTATTCGACTACCGATACGGCCAGCCGCCGGTTTGCCTGGGTCACGCTGAAGCCAGTCACCGGGCGGACGCACCAGTTGCGCGTGCATATGGCGCAGCTCGGCACGCCGATCATCGACGATCCGCGCTACTTCAACATCGAAAATTGGCAGGCGGCTCCGGGACTTGGCGAAGGTCTGCATCTGCATGCGCGGCGCATTGCACTGCCGCTGCGCAATGGCAAGAAGATCGATATTTCAGCGCCTTTGCCGCCGCATATGCGTCAGAGTTTTGATGCGCTGGGGTTTGACCCTGACCGCTATGATGCGCAGAACGCCGACCCGGAGGACGGGGCGTGAGACTTGTCATGTTCGACATGGACGGGACGCTGATCGATACGCAGGCCCTGATTGCCGAACATATGGCGACGACCTTTGCCGAGGCAGACCTGGTCGTGCCGACGCCAGCGCAGGTCCGGCGGATCATTGGACTGTCATTGCCGCAGGCAATGCTGCAGTTGCTTGGGTCGCAAGATATTGAAACGGCTAATCAATTGGCCGAACGATATCGCGCCCACTATCGGGATTCGCTGGTGGCCGCCGAGGGGCGCGAAGGGTTATTCCCGGGGGCTCGCGAAGCGTTACACTTGCTGCACGGCCAGGCCGAAACGGTTATGGGAATTGCGACGGGCAAGGGATTGCAGGGTGTGCATCGGCTGACACAAATGCATGAAATCGCAAAGTTTTTTTCGACGCTGCAGACGCCGGATCATAATCCTTCCAAGCCGCATCCGGGAATGATGCTGCGCGCCATGGGCGAGACCGGTGCCGATCCAAGCCAGACGGTGATCATTGGCGACACCAGCTTCGACATGGAAATGGGCAAGGCTGCGGGCACTAAAACCATTGGCGTTACATGGGGTTACCATCACGCCGATGACCTGCGGGGGGCCGGCGCCGACATATTGATCGAAAGCTATGACGCGCTGGCGGCGGCGATCGATCAGGTTCTGGAGACTTGAGCTATGCGTGACCAGCTTGAAGACGCTCATAAGCATGCTGATGCCGGCTTTGGGCAGGCGCAGCATATGAACCAGGTGGAATTGCCGAAGCGGTTTTACGCGACGGTCGATGTGGCACGGGGTGACGACGGGTTCGCGGTTACCCTGGATGGTCGTGCAACCAAGACGCCCGGGAAGAAAATTCCTGTTGTTGTTCCGGTACTTAGCCTTGCCCAAAAGATGGCTGAGGAATGGGCGGAGCAGGGTAAATTCATCAATCCCGCGACGATGCCGATGGTGCGGCTGATCAATTCAGCGGTGGAGAGCGGCGCGGAGATGGTGCCGGCGTTCCGGGCCGAGATCGGCAAGTTTGCGGCAAGTGATCTTTTGCTCTACCGCGCTGATTCTCCTCAGGAATTGGTCGCCGAACAGGAACAAATCTGGGATGCTGTGCTGGTAAAACTGGCACGGAAATTCGATGTGGCATTTCAGCCGACGATTGGAATTATCCATCAGCCACAGCCAGTTAGCACGCTTGAGAAGCTCGACGCGGCGTTGGAGGGGCAGGGGCTGTTGAGCCTGACGGCGCTGGTGTCGATCACCGGGCTAACCGGCTCGGGGCTGCTCGCGATTGCCCTTTTGTATCAACTGGTTACACCTAATGAAGTGTGGGCGGCTGCCCATGTCGACGAGGATCACCAGATCCGTCTGTGGGGCGAAGACGATGAGGCTTTGGAGCGTCGGGCGAAGCGGCGGGTGGAGTTCGACATTGCCGTTTCGGTCGTCGAGGCGCTCCGCCAGGAAGCCTGGATGGCATCCAGGCTTACCTGAGTGAACGAGTCCTAATCGATTTATGAACGACGGGTGACGATCCAGTCGGCTGTGTCGGGCGAAATCTCGCGCAGCGGCTCGAGAACGAAGTCGCGTTCATGGGCAAATCGATGCGGCAGGATCAATTTTGTCGCGTCCATCTCGACTCGCTCATAGGCGATGAGGTCGATGTCGATGAGGCGCGGCCCCCAAACCTCGTGACGTACCCGACCCATGTCGCGCTCGATGTCGAGGCAGGCATGAAGCAGGTCGATGGGCAGGAGATCGGTTTCGACCGTTGCGGCCATATTGGCGAAGTCGGGCTGATCGGTCTTGCCCCAGGCCTTGGTGCGGATGACCTTGGATTGTGCGGTGACGCTGATCTGTGCATGGGCATCGAGGCGCGCGATGGCTTGGGCCAGCTGCGCCGCCGGGTCGCCGATATTGGCGCCCAGAGAAAGCCAGGCGGTCGCCATCAGGCTGGCCGCACGCGATGGAGCTCGATGGCGGCCTCGCCGCGCACCATGGCAATGGGTGCCTCCGGCTTGCGAATGCGAACGATGATCCAGTCGATATCGGAGAAGGCGTCGAAAAGGGCGGTGGCAATATTCTGGGCCAGGGCCTCGATGAGCTTGGTGCGTTTCGTCTCGAAGGTTAATTTCACCACGTCGTAGATGTCGGCATAGGAGACCGTGTGACCGATCTCGTCGGTATTGCCGGGCGCTGACAGGTCGACGCCGCATTGCAGGTCGATGAAAAATCGCTGGCCGAGCTTGGCTTCCTCGTTGAAGAGGCCGTGGTAGCCGTAAAATCCAAGGTCATTGAGGATGATGCGGTCGCCGGAGAAGGGTGGGGTCATGGGAGTCTCGCTGGGGGTCGGCACCCCCCACCCTCGTTCCCTCCCACAAGGGGGAGGGATGCGCAGGAGAGGCCAACGCAGTGATGTGGTTACGACTGTGGCGGACTATAGAGGGTTGCTTCGGCGACGCGAAGGGCGTCGTGGTTCGCAGCGACATCGTGGACGCGGAAAATGTGACCGCCGCGTTCATAACCCTGGACCGTGGTGGCAAGGGTGCCGGGCAGGCGCTCGGCAGGCTGATTGTCGAGCAGTTTGCCAATCATGGACTTTCGCGAGGTGCCGACAAGCACGGCGTTGTCGGGAAATGCGTGAGTCAATTCAGGCAGTTGCCGGAGAATGCTGTAATTCTGATTCAGGGTTTTGGTGAAGCCGAACCCGGGGTCAAGAATGACATGGGTCGGGTCGATGCCGGCTTCCGTGGCAATAGCGATGCTGCGCCGGAAATAGGCCGCCATGGCGGGAATGGGATTGGTCTCGGCGGTCCATTGGCGGTCCCAGTGCATGGCGATGACGGGAGCCTGCATGACGGCGGCGATCTGGGCCATTTCGGGCGCGCCCTGCAGGCCGTTGACGTCGTTGATGATATCGGCCCCGGCCTCCATAGCCTGATGGGCGACGAGCGGCTTCATGGTGTCGATGGAGATCGGCGCGGTGATTCCTGCGGCGCGGATGGCGTCGATGACCGGGATGACGCGGTCCAGTTCAAGCTGCACGGGCACGGGTTCGGCGCCAGGCCGGGTGCTTTCCCCGCCGATGTCGAGAATGTCGGCGCCTTCGGCAAGCATCAGGCGAGCGTGAGCGAGGGCGGCTTCGACGTGATCGTGCTGCCCGCCATCGGAAAAGCTGTCGGGGGTGACGTTGAGGATGCCCATGACCAAGGCGCGCTGGCCGAGAACCAGAGGCGGTCGATGCGCCAAGGGGATTGTGTGGGTGGTGTGCATGGGGGCACTCATACTGCACAGAGCTTAGTTCGTCATGCGCGGAGATGCCTTACCCCCTCCTAGCGCCGCCAGGGTGCATCGCACCCAAGCTTTGCTACCTCCCCCTGATAGGGGGCGGCAGTGGCATCGCGTTCGTTTTGGCACTCAGCCGTGGCGGCGAGATTCGAGGATCGATTTGAGCACCAGGGTTGCCACGGCGATCAGAGTGAGGGTGGAGGCGGCGGCGAAGGCGCCGGTGACGTTAAAGTCGTTGAAGAGGAGGTTGATCTGGAGGGGCAGGGTGTTGGTCTGGCCGCGAATGGCGCCGGAGACGACAGAGACGGCCCCGAATTCGCCCATGACGCGGGCATTGGTGAGGACTGCACCATAGACCATGGCCCATGAGATATTGGGCAGGGTGACGTACCAGAACATCTGCCAGCCATTGGCGCCGAGCGAGAGCGCGGCCTCTTCGTCCTCGGTGCCCTGCTGGCTCATCAAGGGAATGAGTTCGCGCGCGGCAAAGGGGGCGGTCACAAAAAGGCTCACGAGAACGATGGCCAGCGGGGTGAACATCACCTGCAGGCTGTTGGCCTGAAGGAAGGGGCCGAGGAGACCCTGACCGCCATAGAGGAAGAGATAGACCACGCCGGCAACAATGGGGCTCATCGAGGCGGGCAGCTCAATGATGGAAATCAGCAATTGTCGGCCCCGGAAACGGAAGCGGGTGACGAGCCACGCCAATGCCGCGCCGACGACGATATTGACCGGCACGACGATGAGAGCAGTCATCACCGACAGCCAGATGGCGTGGAGTGTGTTGGGCTCGATGATATTGGCGAAATAGACGCCCAGGCCTTCACGCAGGGCAAAGGAGAAGATCAACACCAGCGGCACCACAAGCACGAAGAGCGCCAGGGTGACGGCAAGGGTGATGAGGATGATTTCGCCTGCGGAGCGGGACCTTGTCATTGGCAGAACCTCTCCCCCGTCTTGCGGGTACCTTTTCCAGCCAGCGGGAAGGGAAGCCCCCCACCCTTGGTCCCTCCCCACAAGGGGGAGGGAGACGCAGGGCCGAGGCGCCGCTGTTCATCGCCTCCCTCCCCTTGATGGGGAGGGAATGAGGGTGGGGTGGGGTCAAGCACACGGACCAGGCGTTCGCTCATCACGCGGCCCTTTCCACATATCGCGTTTGCCAGGCGGCGAGGGCGTTGGTGGCGAGGAGGGTGAGAAAGGCGACAGCCAGGAGGACGAAGGCCAGGGCCGCGGCGGCCTCGTAATTGTATTCGTCGAGGCGGATGAAAATCAGCAGCGAGACGATTTCTGTGACGCCGGGGATATTGCCGGCGATGAACACCACGGCCCCGAACTCGCCCAGCGAGCGGGCGAAGGAGAGCACGCAGCCGCCGATGAAGGCGGGCAGGATGGTGGGCCAGATGATGCGGGTGAAGATCTGCCAGCGACTGGCGCCGAGTGTTTCGGCGGCGGCCTCAAGGCTTTCGTCCACCTCTTCGAGCACGGGCTGAACCGCCCGGACGACGAAGGGGATGGATGTGAAGGCCATGGCAGCGACGATGCCGGCCTGGGTGTAATTGATCTTGAGACCGTTCGGTTCAAGGAACTGGCCATACCAGCCGGTATCGGCAAACAGGGTGACCAGCACCAGCCCGGCGACGGCGGTTGGCAGGGCGAAGGGGAGATCCACCAGCGCATCCAGGATGCGGCGCCCCGGGAAGCGATAGCGCGTCAGCACCCAGGCGAGCAGCAGGCCGACGACGCCATTGATGATTGTGGCGTAGAAGGCCGAGGAAAAAGTGATCTGGTAGGCGGCAATGGCGCGGCGCGAGGAGATGATGCGCCAGAATTCGGGCAGGCCCATGCCGGCCAGCTTGAGCAGCATGGCCAGAATAGGCAGCAGAATAACGAGGGTGACGTAAAAGAGCGAGACGCCCATGGTCAGGCCGAAGCCGGGGAGCAGGTGTTTGCTGCGTTGGTTGGGCATCACCGAGACCTCGGGTTGGGGCCTTCCTCCGCCATGAGGGGAGGCAATGAGGGTGGGGTGGGGCCAAACACGCTGGCCGTGTTCGTGGCACCACCCCACCCCAGCTTTGCTAAGGCCTTTGGCCTAGCTGCGCTACCCTCCCCATCAAGGGGAGGGAGGGCAGGAGCCGATGGTCCGTCCATGCGAGCGTAGCTCTCATGGCCTTCTCACCTCAAATCTCTCCACTGGAGAGATTTGCCCTTTGCGACGGCTCGAGTTACTGGTTCACGAAAACCTGGTCGAGCAGACCGCCTTCGGCGAAGTGTTCTTCGGAGACCTTGGCCCAGCCGCCGAAGGCTTCGTCGACATTGACGAGGCGCACTTCGGGGAAGCGGTCGGCAAATTCGGCGGCGACGGTTTCGTTGTTGACGCGGTGATTGCGACCGGCGGCGATGCGCTGGCCATCATCGGAATAGAGGAAATCGAGATAGGCCTTGGCCAGATCGCGGCTGCCGCGGCTATCGACGACCTTGTCGACGATGGCGACCGGGAATTCGGCCAGGAGGCTGACCGAAGGCACCACGGATTCATATTTGTCGGCGCCGAGCAGGCTGACGGCGCTGAGCACTTCGGCTTCAAAGGTGATCAGCACATCGCCAAGGCCGCGTTCGGCGAAGGCGGTGGTGGCGCCACGGCCGCCAGTCTCGAACACGGGCACGTTGAGGAAAACCTTGGTGAGGTATTCGACGACCTTGGCCTCGTCGCCGGCAAATTCCTCATTGGCCCAGGCGCGGGCGGCCAGATAGGTGTAGCGGGCATTGCCCGAAGTCTTGGGATTCGGGAAAATCACCGAGACGTCGTCGCGGGCCAGATCGCCCCAATCGGAAATGCCCTTGGGATTGCCGGCGCGGACGAGGAAAGCGGGCAGGGAATAGAAGGGCGAGGCGGAATTGGCGAATTCGCTCTGCCAGTCGGCGGAAACAAAGCCGCCTTCGACCAGCTTTTCGATATCGGTGACCTGATTGAAGGTCACGACGTCGGCCGGCAGGCCCTCGAGAATGGCGCGGGCCTGGGTGGAGGTGCCGGCGTGGGACTGGTTGATGGTGACGGCGACGCCATTGGCGGCTTGGTAGGCAGGAATGAAGGCGGCGTTCTCTTCGTCGAACAGCTCGCGGGCAATGTCGTAGGAGGCGTTGAGGAGGTCGGTCGGCTGAGCCAGGGCCGGCGTGGCGACGAGGGCCAGGGCAGCGGCGGCGGAGAGGAGAAGCTTGTTCATGATGACGCAATATCCATTGGTCTAGTCGAGTTGACCATGGTGATGCGACGGCGCGCCGGGCGTCGTAAAGGGCTAAATGCCTCTATCGGATGAGTAATTTACCGGCTCAATTCCGGCGGCAAAGACGTTCCGCCGGGGGCGGGTTCTGCGCCAATTCCTTTCGGGGGTGCCGGCCACCCGATGGGCGGCCGGCACATTTTCTATTTTCGCACTGCGCGAGCAATGGCGATGATGATGCAGGCGCCGATGAAGCCGGCAATGAGGTAGCCGAGCCAGCCGCCAAAGGAGATTCCCAGCAAGCCGAAGACCAGGCTCGCCAGGATGGCGCCGACAATGCCCAGAATGACGTTCATGAGAACGCCGCCACCCGAGTTCATGAACCGGCTGGCAAGCCAGCCCGCAATGCCGCCAATCAAGATGGCCGCAATCCAACCCACTCCGTCAAAACCCATTTTGCTTCCTCCTCGCACTGAGTCTGCGTGCAAGCAGAGGGTGGCACAGTGGACGGAAAAGGCAAGAAGCGTTCGGTCCGCGCCATTCAACAGCACTCATGGACCGAATTTTACGGTCAGAAGGGCCAGACAATCATGAGGGCGGGGACGCCCACGAGAACGACGAGAATGGAGAGCGGCAGGCCGAGGCGCCAGTAGTCGCCGAAGCGGTAGCCGCCCGGGGCCATGACCAATGTATTGCACTGGTGGCCAATGGGGGTCAGAAAATCGCAGCCGGCGCCGATGGCGACGGCCATAAGGAACGCCTCGGGGCGGTAGCCCAGGCCTGTGGCGAAAGCGGCGGCGATGGGCGCCATGACCAGCACGGTGGCCGCGTTGTTGAGAAAAGGCGTCACCGCCATGGCGGCGACCATAATCAGCGCGAGCGCCCCCCAGCCGGGCAAGGTAACAGCGGTGGCTGTCAGCCACATGGCGACGAGGTCAGTGCCGCCGGTCGATTGCAGGCTCTCGCTGACCGGAATGAGGCAGGCGAGCATGATGAGAATTGGGCCGTCGACCTGGTTGTAGACCTCGCGCAGGGGCAGGGCGCCCGTCAGCACCATGATGGCCGCTGCGGCAAAGAAGGCAGGAGCCACGGGCACCATGCCAAGCGCGGTGGCGGCCATGGCGGCCAGCAGGATGGCGAGGGGGAGCAAGCCCTTGCGCACGCTGCCCAGCTTCAGGCCGCGTTCGACCAGCGGGAGAATGTCCCATTCCCGCAGCAGGTCGGGGATGCGTTTGAGATGACCTTGCAGGAGGATCACGTCGCCGTTCTGGAAGCGGATTTCGCCCAGGCGCTTGGTGAAGCGCTGGTCGCGGCGGGAAATGGCGAGGAGGTTCAGGCCGGTGCGGTCGAACAGGGTGAGTTCCTGGGCGCTGGCGCCGATAAGGCCGGAGCTTTCCCCGATGATGGCCTCGATGACCCCGATATTGCCGCTGTCGCGCGAGGCGGCGCCGCGGCGTTCGGCAAAGGACAGGCCGGTCTGGCTGACCATTTTGTCGAGCGCTTCCGGGTCGCCCTCAATGAGCAGGATATCGCCGGCGCGCAGGGTGGCATCGGGCAGGGGGGTGCGGCGGCGGCCCGAGGCGCTGACAATGCCGGTGACCATGGCGGCGCCGTCGGCGGCTGATTGCAGCTCGCCCACCGTCTTGCCGATGGCGGTGCTGTCGGCGGTGACATGGGCCTCGGTGGTGTAGTTCTTGATCTCGATGGCCTTGTCCATGCCGCTCTCCTCGCGGCGGCGCTCGGGCAGCAGCCAATAGAAGAAGGCCAGGAAGACTACGCCCACGGCGGCGAGAATGGCGCCCACGGCGGTGAAATCGAACATGGTGAAGGCGGTGCCGGTCAGTTCCTGGCGCACGCCGGAGACGATGATGTTGGGCGAGGTGCCGATCTGGGTCATGAGCCCGCCCAGCAAGGAACCGAAGGCCATGGGCATCAGGAACATGGAGGGTGAGACATTGGAGCGGCGCGCCATCTGGAAAGCGATGGGCATCATGATGGCCAAGGCGCCGATATTCTTCACGAAGGCGGAGAGGATGGTGACGATGACGACCAGGACGATCAACTGCATGCGCGGGGCAGTCATGCGTGGCAAATAGCGGCGGATTGCCACTTCCATGATGCCGGAACGGGCTACTGCGGCGCTGACCACCAGGGCGCTGCCCACGATGATGACGATGTCGTTGGAAAATCCGGTGAAGGCGCTTTCGGCGGGGACAACGCCCACCAGCAGCGCCACGAGCAGGGCGCAGACGGCCACCAGATCATAGCGCCAGCGGCCCAGGATGAAGGCAACCATCATGCCCGCAATGATCAGAAAGGCGAGCACTTGCGGGATGGTCATAGGCTGCTCCGTTACCGTGGACCTTCAAAACGCGGCGAGGCCACAATAGTCGCACATGGGGCCGATTATAGACCATGCCCGGTTCCCACTACGAGGGGGGTATGGCAAAAAGTTCTGGTTTGGGAGGTCAGCATGGCGCGACTGATTACGACTCTGGGTGCATTTGAACGCGAAGAACTGGGCCTGATTCTGCCCCATGAGCATGTGTTCGTGGACCTGAGGACGCCCGACCAACCGGGCTATGCGCAGGCCGATGCGGACGATGTGGTGCGGTTGATGGCGCCACAGATCGAGGCCATCAAGGCGCAGGGCGTGACGGCCTTGGTGGAATGTTCCACTGGCGGGGTGGGGCTGCGGGTAGATATCGACCTGGCGGTATCACAGGCGACCGGCATGCCCATCGTGGTGCCGACCGGTAATTACCGAGAGCCCTGGATACCCGATTGGGTGGCCGAGGCGAGCGAAGCTTCGCTCGAAGCCTGGATGGTGGGGCATCTGACCGAAGGCGTCGATGACACCGGTGTTGTGGCCGCCTGGATCAAGGTGAGCGCGGGCGACGATGGCATCACGCCGATGGAAACCAAGATCTTGCGAGCGGCGGCGCGGGCCTCGGCGCGGACCGGGGCGGTGATCGGGTCACACACGATCCGGGGCCGGGTGGTGATGGATCAGCTTGATATTATCGAAGCCGAGGGCGGATCGGCCAAACGGTTCATTTCCATCCATACCCAGGCCGAGCCGGACTTTGAGCTGCACAAGGCGGTGGCGGCGCGCGGGGCGTGGATCGAATATGACCATGTGGGGCGCGACCCGGATGATGAAGTGCTGGCGCTGGTGCTCAAGGCGCTGGAGGCCGGACTGGGTAAGCAGCTGCTGCTGAGCCATGACCTTGGGTGGTACGACCCGGCCCAGCCGGGTGGCGGCACGCCGCGGCCCTATACACATCTGGTGGATTGGCTCCTGCCGGCACTGCGGGCTGAGGGCGTGGAAGAAGCCATGATCAACCGGCTGACACAAGACAATCCGTTCGACGCCTTTGCGCGGTAGGGCTCAGGCGTCGCTGTCGGGGTCCGTGGCCAAGGCATAGGGCAGGCGGGCGAGGAGCCTGCGGCCTCCATCCTCGATCTCGAAACAGCCACCGGTCGGATCGTCGGCGAGGGCCAAAGCGGAACGGGCCGCGAAACTGGCCTCTTCGAGGGCTGTGTTGAGGGATGGCAGGACAATGCCGTCGATATCGGTTTCCAGATGCCCTTCGGCATCGCGGTGATTGAAGAAATAACGTTCCATGGCGCAGCTCCTTGCTGCAGCATCGAACGTCAAAACGCCCGGGACGTTGCCCGGGCGCCGATCACGTTTAAATGTTGTTGGGGGCGGTCAGCCCTGGGCCGGTTCGGCAAACAGGTCGTATTCGTCATTGTCGGTGACGGTGACCGAGACGATGTCGCCGATCTTGATGTTGTCGGCCTTGTTGATGATGACCTGGCCGTCGATTTCCGGGGCGTCCCACTTGGAGCGGGCGATGGCCCGGTTTTCCTCGGGGCGGACGTCGTCGACGATAACGTCGATGGTGCGGCCGACCTTTTTGGCGAGCTGGCCGTGGGAGACGTTCTGCGCCACTTCCATCAGGCGCTCGAAGCGATCCTGCATGACTTCGTCGGGCACGATGCCCTCGAGCTCATTGGCCGGGGCGCCGGTGACGGGCTCGTATTTGAAGCAACCGGCGCGGTCGATTTCGGCCTCTTCAATGAAATCGAGCATCATCTCGAAGTCTTCCTCGGTCTCACCGGGGAAGCCGACAATGAAGTTCGAGCGGACGGTCAGGTCGGGAACCTGCTCGCGCCATTTGAGGATGCGGTTGAGCGTCTTGTCCTGGTGGGCTGGACGGCGCATGGCCTTGAGCACCTTGGGCGAGGCGTGCTGGAAGGGAATGTCGAGATAGGGCAGGACGAGGCCTTCGGCCATCAGTTCCATGACCTGATCGACATGGGGATAGGGATAGACATAGTGCAGGCGCACCCAGGCGCCGAGCTGGCCCAGTTCCTTGGCGAGATCGTAGAATTTCGCCTTGACCTCGCGGCCGCGATACTTGCTCTCGGCATATTTGATATCGACGCCATAGGCGCTGGTGTCCTGGGAAATGACCAGCAGTTCCTTGACGCCGGAGCGGATCAGGCCCTCGGCTTCGGACAGAATGCCGGCCGCCGGACGCGAGGCGAGGTCGCCGCGAATCTGGGGAATGATGCAGAAGGAGCAACGGTTGTTGCAGCCTTCGGAAATCTTCAAATAGGCATAGTGGCGCGGCGTGAGCTTGAGCCCGCTTTCCGGGACCAGGTCCACAAAGCGATTGGGCACGGGCGGCAGATGCTCGTGCACCGCCGAAACCACGCTTTCGTACTGATGCGGGCCGGTGATGGCGAGAACGCTGGGATGGGTCTGGCGGATGAGACCCTCTTCGACGCCGAGGCAACCGGTAACGATGACGCGACCGTTTTCATTGAGCGCTTCGCCAATGGCCTCAAGGCTTTCCTGCTTGGCGCTATCAAGAAAACCGCAGGTGTTGACGAGGACGACGTCGGCACCGGCATAGTCGCGGCTGAACGAATACCCCTGCGCGCGCAGAGTGGTCATGATGCGTTCGCTATCGACGAGGGCTTTGGGGCAGCCGAGGCTGACGAGGCCAATTTTTGGCGCTTGGCTCATGTGAGCGTGAGTTCCGATGTGGGAATGATTGCGCGCGTCATACAGAAACTTGGACGGTTACGCAATGTGACTGCCCATCGTTGGGGGCGGCGCAGGTCTGTCGCAGGTGGGGAACACGCGATCTTGAAGGCTGTTGGAGTGAACAGTGCGTGCGGCATTGGCGTGGTTATGCAGCCCAACCAATCAGGCTAGGCGTGGCGACCTCGTTTTGCGCCATGGTGGCGCCGCATCCTGGAGCTCAATAGTGTCCAACCGTCTTTCCGCCTATGCACCGCAGGCCCTCGCTGTCCTGCGCGTGGTTGCTGCCCTGCTGTTCTTTCTGCATGGCACGCAGAAACTGTTCGGCTTTCCCGCCGCCGAATTTGCGCCGCCGGCGTTTTCGATCTTCTGGTTTGCCGGGGTCATCGAGATTGTCACCAGCGTTCTGATCGCCATTGGGCTTTTCACCCGCCCCGCAGCATTCATCGCGTCGGGCACCATGGCTGTGGCCTATTGGATGGTGCACGCCCCGGGCAATATGTACCCGACCAATAATGCCGGCGATGCGGCCATTCTATTCTGCTTCGTGTTTCTCTACCTGGTGTTTGCCGGGCCGGGCGCCTGGAGCGTCAGCAAGAAGTAGGGTGGGGCGGGGCCTTTTACCTCAATGTGCTGCAATTGACGTCAATGTCCCCTGGAACACCGACCCGCCCTCGGACTTGATCCGAGGGCTGCTTTCGGGACCTCGAGTGTGGCATCCAGCACGCGATGAATGGCCCTCGGGTCACGACCCAGGGCGGCCCTGAGTGTTTGGATGTGCCTGCACAGCTACGACCGAAAGAAGAAGGCCGCTCCATCGAGCGGCCTTTTCATTGGCGTGTCCAGCAATCAAGTCATCGTCTTGGGCGGCGTGCGCCGGGCAGTCCGGCGAGGCTTGTGGGTTTCCCCGGGCTTGGTGGCCGGTTGGCGCGCGGGGGTGGCCGGTTCGGTCGGCCCTGTCGTTGCGTATGGCACAGGCTCAGTGGCGGGGGTGATGTATTCGTCGGCCTCGGCGAAGTCGCGTTCCTCGCCTTCTTCGGCCAGGTCGCGGATGGCATCGCGGACTTCATCGAGCAGCGAGGCCGAATAGCGCGAGCGCTGGACAGTGTCGCCAGTGGTTTCGTGGCTCTTGAACCAGACCAGCAGCGCTTCGCAGCCGATGCGCAGGCCGACAAAGGACAAAAGGCCAAACACCAGGATTTCGAGCAGTCCCCATAGCCCATCGCCAAAGCCGGTGCCGAAGCGGAAAAAGAAATGGCTGATGGCCCAGAGCAGAATGCCGGCCAGCCCCAATGCGTAAAAAATCGGCACGAGGCGTGTCGAGAGGATCGAATCGAGCCGGAACAGCGTCTGGCGCGTCAGCAACCGTTTCAGATCATCCAGGGTCATGGGGTCCTCGATTCCTTTGTCTATTTGGCAAATTGGGCGGACGGGGCCGGGATGGCAAGGCTGGTGGGGCCGAAAATTGCTTCAAAGCGGGTGCGCAGCACCGAATCGACCTCGGGCAGGGACACCAGCAGGCCCAGATCCTCGAAAGAGGTGACGCCCTGATCGGTGATGCCGCAGGGCACGATGCCGTCGTAATGGGAGAGGTCGGGCGCGACATTGAGCGAAATGCCGTGGAAGGTGACCCATTTGCGCACGCGCACACCGATGGCGGCAATCTTGTCCTCGCGCGCAAAACCCTTGTCAGGGCGGGGAACCCAGACGCCGACGCGGCCCTCGCGGCGCTCGCCAGTAACATTGTGGGCCGCCAGCGTATCGATGACCCATTGCTCGAGGCCCTGCACCAGGCAGCGAATGTCGCGGCCGCGCCGGGTCAGGTCGAGCATGACATAGGCCACGCGCTGGCCGGGGCCATGATAGGTGTATTGTCCGCCCCGGCCGGCGGGATAGACCGGAAAGCGTGGATTGAGCAGGTCTTCGGGGCGGGCCGAGGTGCCGGACGTATAAAGCGGGGGATGTTCGAGCAGAAACACGGCTTCGGGCGCCTGGCCAGCAGCAATGGCCGCGACGCGTTCGTCCATCATGGCCAGCGCCGTCTCATAGGCCAGCGGCGCGTCGAAGATGCGCCACTCGACGGGGGCGCTGTCGCTGCGATGCAGTTTTGAGCCGCTTTGGCACGCTTCGTTCACGATTGTTAACACTTCCATAACCAGCTTGGGTCGAGTTTGGTGGTCACGAATCCATGGCGCTGCGGCGCCCGCCGGGACCCATCCTTATCTATGAACACCCTGGACAATATTGAAGTCGATATCACGGTTGAGCTGGGCGCGACCACAGTGCCCATTCACCACATGCTGCGCATGGGACGCGGCGCGGTGATCGAGCTGGATGCGACCGAACACGATCCGCTGCGCATTTATGCCAATCACACCCTGATCGCCAAGGGCGAGGTGAATGTGGAAGAGGGGCATTTGCGGGTGGTCGTGACCGAAAAGGTGCTGCGCTTCGGGTGAGTGCCGCCGATCGGGCGCTGTCCGCATCCGAGAACACCCCCTCCTACCTCCGCTATGGCCCGCAGGGCCTAGCGCCGGTACCTCCCCCTGTTCAGGGGGCGGTGGGCATCGCGTGCGTGGCTGGCCCTCGTTTCAGCCGCCCGAATTCCACAGCCGCTTAAAAAGGTCAATTAGCCGCTTGTGGTTATGAAAGACCTTTGCTACATCCCCACTCGCTCCGGGGCCTTGGCAACGGAGTTCTACCTGACACGTGCGGTCGTGGCGGAATTGGTAGACGCGCAGCGTTGAGGTCGCTGTATCGCAAGATGTGGAAGTTCGAGTCTTCTCGACCGCACCAGTCACTTAGGGCCATTTCATCGTTCCCATGAACGATGAAATGGCCCTAAGCATTTTTGGCTCGCGTTTCCGAAACGCAAAACCGGGTCCACTTTTGCTGGAAACCCTCCGGGTGAAAACAAAAAGCTGCCGCAAGGCGGCTTTTTTGTTGTTTGGGGTCCTTAAGCGCTGACCTTCTTCCCGACCTCCACCTTCGGCACCCTAAACCCCATGGCGATCCAGGCGGCGAGGAGCTTGGCGTAGAAGCCGGCTGTGACCATGCCGCCGGCGGGGAGGGAATCGTCGAGTTTTGTGCCTTCGGGGACATCGCCGGTCTGGGTGCGAATCTGCATGGCGGGGCGCTGGGCCGCGGGCCAGAGGCCGGCGAAGAGGCTCAGCCAGTGGGCGGCCTCGAATTCGGTAAAGACCGGGGTGTTGCAGCAGGTGGTGAGCACGCGGCGGGTGGGCGCGGAATCACTGAGACGAAATTCGGCGAGATTGGCCGTGCCGTCGGGGAAGCGGACGCGGTCCTTGCGATAAAGCACATAGGGAACGCCGCCGTTTGGCGCTGTCAGCGGATAGGCCGGGGGCAGGACCGACAGGCGCTGCGCGGCGGTGCGACAGGACGTGCAGTGGCACTCGGCCGTGATGAAGGGGTCGTCCGTAACCTCGACATGAAACTGTCCGCACTGGCAGGCGAGTGTCGTGGTGGTCATGGTCGGCTTTTCCCCTTGAGACTGTTCTACGCCATCGACGTTACAGCCCTGTTCATTTCGACACGATGACGGCGGTGTTCGTCCGGGGCAAGGCCAGGGCGCATGTTCAAGCGAACATTCGAGTTGGCGCCATTCGAGCGTAGCTCTCATGGCCTTCTCGCCCCCAAATTGCGCCACTGGCGCAATTTCCCCGTGGGACGGCTCGAAGTGTCATCCAAGCGTCACCAAACCTTCAATTGAACGTCAAGCAGGCTCAATAGAGGGGGCGGGCAGGTCGATGCCCGGTGCGGGATGGCGGCCTGTGCGCCGGAGGTTTCGGTTTGTTTCGGATGGTTTCGTCTCTCCGTGGCTGGCGCTCACACCAATCAGGTCTGGCTGGAGCCGGGTGACCCGAAAGGGCGCGCCGGTCCATTGGGAGACAAACATGAAAACTCTGAACCGCGTGGGCCTTGCCGCCCTTTCGCTGATGCTTTCGACCTCGGTGGCCTTTGCCGCGACGGAAGTGACCTGGTGGCACGCCATGGGTGGCGAGCTGGGCACCAAGCTCGAAGAAATCGTGGCCGGCTACAATGCCAGTCAGTCCGACTACGTCGTGACCCCGGTCTACAAGGGCTCCTACGCGGAGACCATGACTGCTGCCATCGCCGCCTTCCGCGCCGGCGAGCAGCCCGACATCGTGCAGGTGTTCGAAGTGGGCACCGGCACCATGATGGCCGCCAAGGGCGCCATCTATCCGGTCTATCAGCTGATGGCCGACATGGGCGCGGAATTCGATCCGTCCGCCTATCTGCCGACCGTGGTGGGCTATTACACCGACACCGAGGGCAACATGCTCTCGATGCCGTTCAATTCCTCGACCCCGATCATGTACTACAACAAGGACGTGTTCGAAGCCGCTGGCCTTGATCCCGAAATGCCGCCCAAGACCTGGGAAGAGCTCGAAGCCTTCTCGCGCCAGATCATGGAATCGGGCGCTGCCAATTGCGGTTTCACCACGGGTTGGATTTCCTGGGCGCAGCTGGAAAACTTCTCGGCCTGGCACAACCAGCCGATTGGCACGCTCGAGAACGGCTTTGGTGGCCTCGGTTCCGAGTTCACCGTCAATGGTCCGCTGCAGGCCAAGCACTGGGCAAACCTCAAGACCTGGCAGGACGAAGGTGTGTTCCAGTATGGCGGTCCGGGCGGCGGTGCCGATGCTCCGGCCAAGTTCTATACCGGCGAATGCGCCATCTACATGAACTCCTCGGCCTCGCGCGCCGGCGTTCTGGCCAATGCCGAGGGCTTTGAGGTCGGCTTTGGCATGCTGCCGCACTACGAAGAAGTCGAGCCGCAGAATTCGATCATCGGTGGCGCGACCCTCTGGGTCCTGCAGGGTGCCGATGAGGCCGAGTACAAGGGCGTTGCCGACTTCTTCACCTACCTCTCGTCGGCTGAAGTGCAGGCCGATTGGCACCAGTTCTCGGGCTATCTGCCGATCACCCAGGCTGCCTATGAGCTGGGCCAGAGCCAGGGCTATTACGAAGCCAATCCGGGTTCGGACGTCGCCATCAAGCAGATGACGCTCAATGCACCGACCGAAAACTCCAAGGGCCTGCGTTTCGGCAATTACGTCCAGATCCGCGACGTGATCGACCAGGAATTCCAGGCACTGCTGTCGGGCGACAAGTCGGCCCAGCAGGCTCTGGATGACCTCGTCGCTCGCGGCAATCAGATGCTGCGCGACTTCGAAGCCGCCAACCAGTAAGGCGCCGATACACAACCGGGCGGTGGCAAGCGATTTGCCGCCGCCCATTCGCATTCTTGAGGAGTGGCTTCGGGCCCTCCCGCCGGATTGGGTTGATGGACACCAAACGCACAGTCTTTCCCTCGCAAGGGTTGCCCTACCTGCTGGTAGCGCCGCAGCTGATCATTACGTTGATCTTTTTCATCTGGCCGGCCGGGCAGGCGGTCAAATCATCCTTTGAGCGGGAAGACCCGTTCGGGCTGTCCACCAGCTTTGTCGGGCTGATGCATTATGGGCGCCTGTTCCAGGACCCGGCCTATCTGGCCTCGATGGGGCGCACGGCGCTGTTCGCGCTGGCCGTGACGGTGATTTCCATGGGGCTGGCGCTGGTGCTGGCGACGGCCGTCAACCGGCTGATTCGCTCGGGTACGGCCTATTCCACGCTGCTGCTGTGGCCCTATGCGGTTTCCCCGGTAGTGGCTGGCATTCTGTGGTGGTTCATCTTCAATTCGACCACCGGCATCCTGCCCTATGTGCTCGAGTTTTTCGGCGTGGACTGGAACCACCAGCTCAATGGCGGCCAGGCGATGATCCTGATCATCATCGCGGCCAGCTGGAAGCAGATTTCCTACAATTTCCTGTTCTTCCTGGCCGGGCTGCAATCGGTGCCGCAATCGCTCAACGAAGCGGCAGCCATCGACGGGGCAGGGCCGTTCAAGCGGTTCTGGACAATCGTGTTTCCGCTGCTCTCTCCGACGACGTTTTTCCTCATGATCGTCAATCTTAACTACACCATGTTCGACACCTTCGGCGTGATCGACGCGACCACCGCGGGCGGGCCCAACCAGGCCACCAATACGCTGGTCTACAAGGTTTATTCGGATGGCTATATCGGGCTCAACCTGGGGTCGAGTTCGGCCCAGTCCGTGATCCTCATGCTGTTCGTCATCGTGCTCACCGTGATCCAGTTCCGCTACGTGGAACGCCGGGTCCAGTATTAGGAGGACGAACACATGGTCGAAAATCGTCCCTGGCTGACTTTCCTCACCCACTTTGTGCTCATCCTGGGCGTCATCATCGTGGTGTTCCCCGTCTATATCGCGGTGATTGCCGCCACCCATGGCCCGACGGCGCTCAGCTCGGGCATGATGCCGATGCTGCCCGGCGCCGAGCTTTGGAACAATGTGGTCCAGGTGTGGACCGAGGACCGGCGCGGCGTCGCGCCTTTCTGGCTGATGGCCTGGAACTCGCTGTGGATGGCGATCATCATCACGGTGGGCAAGATCGCCATTTCCATCATCTCGGCCTATGCCATCGTCTATTTCCGGTTTCCGGGCCGGGTGCTGGCGTTCTGGCTGATCTTCATCACCCTGATGCTGCCGGTGGAAGTGCGCATCATCCCCACCTTCGCGGTGGTGGCGAACCTGGGGATGCTCAATTCCTATGTGGGGCTGACTTTGCCGCTGATCGCCTCGGCGACGGCGACATTCCTGTTCCGCCAGTTCTTCATGACCATTCCCGATGAACTGATGGAGGCCGCTCGCGTCGATGGCGCCGGGCCAATCAAGTTCTTCCGCGATATCCTCCTGCCGCTGTCGCGGACCAATATCGCGGCGCTCTGCGTCATCCTCTTCATCTATGGGTGGATGCAATACCTGTGGCCGATGCTCGTGACCACCGATCCCAAATATTACACGCTGATGATGGGCGTGAAGCGCATGGCCGCCGTGGCCGATGCCGACCCGCAGTGGAACATCATCATGGCCGCCGTGGTGATGGCCATGCTGCCACCCGTCCTCATCGTCATCTTCATGCAGCGCCTGTTCGTCAAAGGCCTGGTCGAAACGGAGAAATAAGAACAATGGCAAGCATCGACCTCAAGGGCGTTCGCAAGGTCTATCCCGGCAATGTCACGGCAATTCACAGCGTCGATCTCTCCATCGAGGACGGCGAACTGGTGGTGCTGGTTGGCCCCTCTGGATGTGGCAAGTCCACCCTGTTGCGGATGATCGCCGGGCTCGAAACGATCACCGACGGCACCATTTCCATTGGTGCGGATGTGGTGAACAACAAGGAACCCGCCGAACGCGACATCGCCATGGTGTTCCAGAACTACGCGCTTTATCCGCATATGAGCGTGCGACAGAACCTGGAATATGGCCTCAAGAACCGCGGCACGCCGCGCGAGGAAATCGACCGCCGCGTCGCCGAGGCGGCCCGGGTTCTGGAAATTGCGCCTTTCCTCGACCGCAAGCCGCGGCAGCTCTCGGGTGGGCAGCGCCAGCGCGTCGCTATGGGCCGGGCCATCGTGCGCCAGCCCAAGGCGTTTCTGTTCGACGAACCGCTATCCAACCTCGATGCCAAGTTGCGCGGGCAGATGCGCATCGAAATCCGCCGCCTGCAGCGGAGCCTGAAGACCACAAGCGTCTATGTGACCCATGACCAGCTCGAGGCCATGACACTGGCAGATCGGTTGGTGGTGATGAATGGCGGTCGTATCGAACAGGTCGGCAAGCCCATTGAGCTTTATGACCGTCCGGCCTCGCTGTTCGTGGCCGGCTTCATCGGCTCGCCGCCGATGAACCTGCTGCCGGTCGAGACGCTAGCCGCGGTGGCCGGCGCCACAATGCCGACACTCACGCCAGGAGCCGACATTGTCGGCATCCGTCCCGATCAGGTGGTTCTGGGCGGTGGCGATGGCATTGCCCTCTCGGGTACGGTGGAACTGATCGAGCCGGTGGGCGGGGAAAGCCATCTCTATGTGCGCGTCGAGGGGATCGAGCAGGCGCTGATCCTGGTGCAGCAGGGCCGGGCCAATGTGGGCGAGGCCGAGCGGATAGACTTCGTACTGCCGATCCAGGCACTTCATGGCTTCAACCGCGAGAGCGGGAGGCGGGTGGAATAGGCCGGCGGCGCTTTTGTGCCGAGCGCGTTGGATTGTCACTGTGCCGCCCTCGAGCTTGCCCCGGGGCCATCCTTGGTGGGCAAATTGCTGCTTATGCACAGAGGGATATCGGCCCCGGGGCAAGCCCGGGGGCGGGGAGTCTCATGATCGAGACGCCCTGACACGGCGAATTCTGCTAGTCCACGTATTTCCGCAGCCTGTTCGGCGCCACATATTCCCAGGCGTCGTGCAGGCGCAGGGACAGCTCCTCGTCGTCAACGCGGTCGAGGCGGAGCAGGACCAGATTGCGCCCAATGAAGGCTTCGGTTTCGAAGTAGAGATCGGGCGAAATATCCATGAGCAGCACTTTCTGGTCTGCGGGGCAGGCCAGAGCGACGGTCGTGGCGTCGAGCATGGTGGCGAAGGGGCTATCGTCGACCAGCAGCGCCGGAGCCCCTTCATGTACCGCACGCGCAACACCGGGTAGCCGGCGGTCGGCTATCTGCCGGACGAGGCGGGCGAGGCCGCGTTCGAGATCCTGAGCGTCAGTCATTTGCACGCCACTCCCGCAATTGAAGAAAAAGCCGTTGGCCTACTCTGGCGCATGGCCACCTGATTGGCTATGGCTTGTCGTGCCCCTGAAACTCCCAGGACACGAAAAGGGCTCCCGATGAGCGACGATTCCGAAATGGCGCCCGGCCTTGAGACCGGGAATGACTTTGACGTGTTCCGCGACGCGGAAGGCCGGATCAATGTGCTCTGGCTCGAGCGATTGCGCGCTTTTCTCGATGCGGACCGGGCCGAAGACGTTGCCCTGGTCATGGAGCCTCTGCACGCGTCCGACATAGGCGACGTGCTCGAGCAACTGCATGCCGGGGAGCGGCTGGCGCTGGTGCGTTCGCTGGCGGATAAATTTGACTTTTCGGCACTGACCGAGGTGGACGAGAGCATTCGCCTCGACATCATGGAAGCGCTGCCGAATGCCGATATCGCCCGCGGCGTGGCCGAGCTGGACAATGACGACGCCGTCTATCTGCTCGAAGACCTCGAACAGGAAGATCGCGACGAAATTCTTTCGGCGCTGCCCACTTTCGAGCGGCTGGCACTGAAGCGCAGTCTCGATTTTCCCGAGGATTCGGCCGGCCGCCGGATGCAGACCGAATTCATCGCCATTCCACCGTTCTGGACGGTGGGGCAGGTGATCGACTACCTGCGCGCCGAAAAAGACCTGCCGGACGAATTCTACCAGCTCTATGTGGTGGACGCCGGCTATACGGTGCTGGGCACGTTGCCGCTGGACAAGTTCCTACGTACGCCACGCGCCACCAAGATCGACGAGATCATGACGACCAGCTTCGTGCTGGTGAAGGCCGACGAGGACCAGGAAGAGGCGGCGCGCAGCTTCGAGCGCTACGATCTGGTCGAAGTCGGCGTGGTGGACGAAAGCGGACGCCTGGTGGGTGTCCTCACCATCGACGACATTGTCGACGTGATCCATGAGGAAGCCGACGAGGACATCAAGCTGCTGGCCGGTGTTGGCGACGAAGACGTGTCCGATAGCACGATGGACACGGTGAAAAGCCGCGTGCCGTGGCTGGTGATCAACCTGTTTACCGCCGTGATGGTGTCCTTCGTCATCGGGCTTTTCAACGCGACCATCGAGCAGATGGTGGCGCTGGCGGTGCTGATGCCCATTGTTGCCTCGATGGGTGGCAATGCCGGGGCGCAGACCATGACGGTGACCGTGCGCGCGCTCTCGATGCGTGAGCTGGATGGCCGGCGCGTCCGTCGGCTGATCCGCCGCGAGATGGTCGTGGGCGTGGTCAATGGCGTGATCTTTGCCGTCCTGATCGGCATTGTCACAGCGCTGCGTTATGGCGACCTGCAGCTCGGAATTGTCATCGGCATCGCCATGGTGATCAACATGATCGTGGCGGGAACATTCGGGATTCTTATTCCCCTGACCCTCGACAAGCTCAAGGCCGATCCCGCTATCGCCTCGGCCGTGTTCGTGACCACGGTGACCGATGTGATTGGTTTCTTTGCCTTTCTGGGCATTGCCGGGCTGTGGTTCGGGCTGTTCTGAGGCGGCGGTCCGACAATTTCATGGCTGTGGAGTGTTGCAGTTTGGTCGCTTGCTTCCCATCTGCGAGACGGCTAACGATTCATTACCGGTCGAAGGGTGCCAGTCTGGACGCGCAATTTCAGGGTGAAGTGGTGACCACTTTTCTCTTGGCGCAAGCCCTCGGAGCCGGTGTGGACGACTGACAAGGAGCGATCTATGCGCAGTCAAACCAAGACCGCCGTCTGGCAGACTATGAGCTGGGCGCTGGTATGCCTCGTATCGATGGGGCTGGTTTTCTCCGTAGTTGCTAGCGTCTAGGAAAGGCGCTGGAGTTATTCACTGCAGAAGGTTAAGCGGAGGGCGCCCGGCCACTGGGCGCCCTTCTTTTTTGGAACGCTGGACGAATGCTCCGAGTTCTGGATTGTCGTGAGGAAATTCGATGAAGCTCTTGATCGGGAATCGCAATTACTCAACGTGGTCGCTGCGGCCCTGGCTGGTCTTGCAGCACTTCGAGATCCCGTTCGAGGACGAGGTTCTGCAGTTGGCGGGCCCCGGCTGGCGCGAAAATCTCGCGGCCCGATCGCCAACAGGCAGGGTGCCGGTCTTGCTCGATGGCGCGCTCGTCCTGCCCGAAACGCTGGCGATTATCGAATATCTGGCGGACAGCTTTCCCGACAAGGCGATCTGGCCGGCTGAACGGAAAGACCGGGCGATGGCCCGCGCTGCGGCGGCTGAAATGCATGCCGGGTTCAGCGGGCTGCGCAATCATGCACCGATGAACCTGCGGGCATCCCATCCGGGCAAGGTGGATCTCGACGCGGTGCGCAAGGACTTGCATCGGGTGGAGACGCTGTGGGGCGATCTGCTGGCGCGCACGGGTGGGCCATATCTCTTTGGGGCGTTCTCGGCCGCCGACGCCATGTTTGCGCCGCTGGCGACGCGGCTCAGGACCTATGACCTGCCGGTTTCCGACGTGGCGGGGCGCTATGTCGAAGCCATTTATGCGCTGCCGGCGTTCCAGCAGTGGCTGGGGCTGGCGCTGCAGGAGCCGTGGATTGTCGACGATGACGAGATCGACGTCATCCAGGGCCGCGTGGCGCCGGGGACGCTGGCATGATTCATATGGTCAAACTCTGCGTTGGTGTCTCCAGCGTGGAGGAGCTTGAAGGCTATCGCGAAGAGCGCGCGCATTGGTGGGGCGCCGACTATGGCGAGGACGTGCATGTGCATCGTACGCGCATGATGCCCAAGCGCGGCGACGAGATGGAGGGGCAGGGGTCCATCTATTGGGTGATGTCGGGCACGATCTGCTGCCGGCAACGCATTCTGCGCCTTGCGTCCTATACCGATCCTGAGGGCAAGAATTACTGCGACATCATCATGGCGCCCGAGATCGTGCGAACCGTGCCCTATACCAAGCGGCCGTTCCAGGGCTGGCGCTATCTGCGGATCGAAGACGCGCCGCCGGATATGGAGGCCGGGGGCAATGACAATTCAGCCGAGATTGCGGCCGAACTGGCGCGGATGGGGTTGATTTAGGGCGATTGAGCGGGTTTCTCCACCCCACCCCCTGGTCCCTCCCCCTCAAGGGGAGGGAGACGATGAACATCGGCATCGGCCCCGAACGCAGCGGCGCCGGCGCATCCCTCCCCTTGAGGGGGATGTAGGTGGGGTGGGGCCGCCTGCACAAAACGCCGGAATTTACTCCGCGGCCTTGGTCTCGAAATGCGGGCGGCGGTGCATGACTTCCTTGAGATAAACGCCGGTGTGGGAGCGCGGGTTTTCGGCGACGTCCTCGGGCGTGCCGATGGCCACGATTTCGCCGCCGCCGTCACCGCCTTCGGGGCCGAGGTCGATGATCCAGTCGGCGGTCTTGATGACCTCGAGATTGTGCTCGATGACCACCACCGTATTGCCGCCCTCGACCAGTTCGTGCAGCACCTCAAGCAGCTTGGCGACGTCGTGGAAATGGAGGCCAGTGGTCGGCTCGTCCAGCATGTAGAGGGTGCGGCCGGTGGCGCGCTTGCTCAATTCCTTGGAGAGCTTGACGCGCTGGGCTTCGCCGCCTGAAAGGGTCGTGGCGGGCTGGCCGATTTTCACATAGCCAAGGCCGACGCGCTGGAGCGTGGCGAACTTGTCGCGGATGACCGGGACGGCCGAGAAGAAGTCGACGCCCTCGTCGATGGTCATGTCGAGGATGTCGGAGATCGACTTGCCCTTGAACTGGACTTCCAGCGTTTCGCGATTGTAGCGCTTGCCCTTGCAGACATCGCAGGTGACATAAACGTCGGGCAGGAAGTGCATCTCGATCTTGAGGACGCCGTCGCCCTCGCATTTCTCGCAGCGGCCGCCCTTGACGTTGAAGCTGAAGCGGCCCGGGCCATAGCCGCGGGTCTTGGCTTCGGGAAGGCCCGCAAACCACTCGCGCAGGGGCGTGAAGGCGCCGGTATAGGTGGCCGGGTTGGAGCGCGGCGTGCGGCCGATGGGCGACTGGTCGATGTCGATGACCTTGTCGAGGAATTCGAGGCCGGTGAGCGATTCATGCGGGGCAGGAACCACGCGGGCGCCGTTGAGGCGCCGGGCGATGGCCTGGTACATGGTATCAATCATCAGCGTCGACTTGCCGCCGCCGGAGACGCCGGTGATGGCGACGAACATGCCCAGCGGCACATCGACCGAGACATTCTTGAGATTATTGCCGGTGGCGCCCCTGACCGAAAGGCTCTTGCCCTTCTTGCCCTCGCGGCGCTCGGTAGGGATGGGGATGCCCATGCGGCCCGAGAGATATTTGCCGGTCAGCGAATCCGGGTGGTTGAGGATGTCCTGGGGGGAGCCTTCGGCAACAATGTTGCCACCGTGGACGCCGGCGCCGGGGCCGATGTCGAGGACGTAATCGGCGGTCAGGATGGCGTCTTCGTCGTGCTCGACGACGATAACGGTGTTGCCCAGGTCGCGCAGCCGCCGCAGGGTTTCGAGCAGGCGGGAATTGTCGCGCTGGTGGAGGCCAATGGAGGGCTCGTCGAGCACATAGAGCACGCCGGTCAGGCCCGAGCCGATCTGGCTGGCAAGGCGGATACGCTGGCTTTCGCCGCCCGACAGGGTGCCGGAATTGCGGGACATGGAGAGGTATTCAAGGCCCACGTCATTGAGGAATTTCAGGCGCTCGCGGATTTCCTTCAAAATGCGTTCGCCGATCAGGCTCTGGGTCGGCGTCAGCTTGTCGGAGAGGTCGATGAACCACTTCGAGGCATTGCGGATCGACATTTCCGAGACTTGGCCGACATGCAGACCGTCGATCTTGACCGCCAGGGATTCGGGCTTGAGACGATAGCCGCCGCAAGCCACGCAAGGCTTGGCGGACATGTATTTCTCGATCTCTTCGCGCATGCCGGCGCTCTCGGTTTCCCTGTAGCGGCGCTCCAGGTTGCCAATGACGCCCTCAAAGACCTTGGACGTCTTGTACTGGCGCAGGCCATCGTCATAGACGAAATCGATCTTGGTCTTGTCCGTGCCATAGAGCACGGCGTGCTGGACGTCGAACGGCAGCTCGTTCCAGGCGGTGCCGGTGGAGGCGCCGAAGTGCCTCACCACGGCCTGCAAGGTCTGCTGATAATAGGGGGCGCTGGTCTTGCTCCAGGGCAGGATGGCGCCATCGCGCAGCGAAAGCGTTGGATCGGGGACGATCTGGTCGGGGTCGATCTTTTGTTCGGTCCCAAGGCCATCGCAGACCGGGCAGGCGCCGAAGGGATTGTTGAACGAGAACAGGCGCGGCTCGATCTCGGCAATGGTGAAGCCGGAGACTGGACAGGCGAATTTTTCGGAGAAGGTGATCTGGCGGGCGGTGCCGTCCTCGTTCTTCTCGTCGGCGAATTCGACCAGGGCGATGCCTTCGGCGAGCTTCAGCGCGGTCTCGAAGCTTTCGGCCAGCCGGCCGGAAATATCCTTCGAGACAACAAGGCGATCCACGACGACTTCAATGTCGTGCTTGAACTTCTTGTCGAGCGCTGGGGCGTCCTCGATTTCGTGATATTCGCCGTCGATCTTGACGCGCTGGAAGCCCTTGCGCATCAGGTCGGCCAGTTCCTTCTTGAACTCGCCCTTGCGACCGCGGGCGATAGGGGCCAGCAGATAGAGGCGGGTGCCTTCGGGCAGCTCCAGCGTGCGGTCGACCATCTGGGAAACGGTCTGGCTTTCGATGGGGAGGCCGGTGGCGGGCGAGTAAGGAATACCGACGCGCGCATAGAGCAGGCGCAGATAGTCATAAATCTCGGTGACGGTGCCCACGGTGGAGCGCGGATTGCGGCTGGTGGTCTTCTGCTCGATGGAAATGGCGGGCGAGAGGCCCTCGATGTGCTCGACATCGGGCTTCTGCATCATTTCGAGGAATTGGCGCGCGTAGGCAGAGAGGGACTCCACATAGCGGCGCTGGCCCTCGGCATAGATGGTGTCGAACGCCAGTGAGGACTTGCCCGAGCCCGACAGCCCCGTCATCACGATCAGGCTGTCGCGCGGCAGCTTGACGTCAATGCCCTTCAGATTGTGCTCGCGGGCACCACGCACAATGATCTCGCGGTTGAGGCTGGGCTTGTCAGTCATTTTCGATCCAGTTGCGTGTCGCGCCGTGCGGGAGGGCCGGCGGGCAAAGGCAAGGAGATAGGCAGCAACAAGCGGCCGGGCAAGTTGTCCGTCCACCAATTGCGGAAATTTGTCTCACCTTATCGTGTCCTGAGCGGCTTGCCAAAACACCATTCCCGCATGCGAACATAAATAGAACATCCTGGGATTCGGTCAAGTCACTGACGTCATGGTGAGACCATGCCAGGCGGTGAAGAGAGCCACGGCCATGAAGAGGGCACCGGCGCCACGGCCGATCCAGATAGTGGCGGCCGGATTGTCCACGAGTGCGTCCCGCGTGCGGCTCGCACCCAGCGCCAGGGCGCCATAGATGCTGCCCTGCATGAGCACGGTGATGACCCCGAGGATCAGCGCCTGCGACCACACCGGGCCGTATTCAGGCCGCATGAATTGGGGGAAGACCGCCAGGACGAAAAGATAGGCCTTGGGATTGAGGAGGCACGTGATGGTGCCCTGGCGAAAAGCCACCCAGCCGGAGCGGATGCGCGAGCCGGAGACGTGGTCGACGACGATGGCGCTGCGCAAGAGGGTATAGCCGATCCAGGCCATATAGAGCGCGCCGGCCAGAACCATGACCTGAAACAATTGCACGGGAAGCTGGGCGAGGACGCCCACCGCCAGCGCGCCGAACAGCGTGTGCACGGCACCACCGAGCATGATGCCGCTCAGGGCGGGCGCGGCCAGTCCCCTGCCGCCGGTCAGGGCATTGGCCAGAACATAGAACATGTCCATGCCCGGCACGACAATGATGCCGAACACCAGAAAGGTGTAGAGCCAGAGTGCCTGCGTGTAATCCATTGCCACCAATCTCCCGAGCACCGAGGCAATGGAGCATGCCTGCTGACAATGGCTGTCAGCATGTCAGCAGGCTTGACAAGGGCCGGCAGAAATTGGAACATAAAGAGAACATGCGACAGTGGACCCTGTGCAGAACCGCAAATGCCACGTGTGTGGCGCGCGGAAAGGTCTATTGTGCGCCGACCGGGTCGAGGCTGCGTGCCGGGCAGCGCCAATGACCCATGAGAGAAAGCGTCCCGCGACCGGACAGACCGGGACTGAATTGGAAGGATATGCGCCATGGCTGGCAGCGTGAACAAGGTCATTCTGGTGGGCAATCTGGGCAATGACCCGGAAGTGCGGAACCTGCCCAGCGGCGGCAAGGTGGTCAACCTTTCGGTCGCCACCTCGGAAAACTGGAAAGACAAGAACACCGGCGAACGCCGCGAAAAGACCGAATGGCACCGCGTGGTGATCTTTTCGGAAGGTCTGGCGCGCGTGGCTGAGAGCTACCTGAGGAAAGGCAGCAAGGTCTATATCGAAGGCCAGCTGCAGACCCGGAAGTGGCAGGACCAGTCCGGCGCCGACAAATACTCGACAGAGGTGGTGCTGCAGGGCTTCAATTCCAACCTGACGCTGCTCGATGGCCGCGGCGAGAATGCCGGGGACGGCGGCGGATATGGCGCCGGCGACAGTGGCGGCTTCCGTGGCGTGCGCGACAATTCCGGCGGTGGTGGCGGTCGCCGTCCTTCGGCCAATGCACCGGCTTTCGAGCCGGGCGGCATGGATGACGATATCCCGTTCTGATTGGGGTGGAACAAGGGCGGCCAAGAGCCGCCCTTTTTATTGGGATCAGGCAGCGATGAACTGGCGCCAGGTGCCGCGGCCGGCAGACTTGGCCTGGTAGAGCGCCAGGTCGGCATTGCGATAAAGGGTGTCGGCGTCGTGCCGGCCCCGAACAGCCATGCCGACGGATGCGCCGATTGGCCGAGGTTCGCCAGCCAGCGTGAAGGGCGCGCCAAAGGCTTGCACGATCGAGGCGCAGAGCGCCTGATTGTCCGCAGCATTGTGCAGGTCAGTGACGATGGCGAATTCGTCGCCGCCGATCCGCGCGACCAGGGTGCCGGGCGGGCAACTGCCGACGAGACGCCGCCCGGCCTCAATCAGACAGGCATCGCCCTGGGCATGGCCCATTTCGTCGTTGATCGACTTGAAGCGATCCAGGTCCACCAGCAGCAGGGCGCCAATTGGCGCGCCGCCGCCAACGCCGTGCAGATCATCCAGGCGGGCCTGGAACAGACTGCGATTGGCGAGGCCGGTGAGCGTGTCGGTTTCGGCGAGGCGCCGGGTCTGTTCGGCCAGCAGCTTTTCCTCGGTGATATTCTGCTTCATGCCGAAAATCTTGCGCGCCCGGCCATTGCTGCCGTCCACGGTTGCGGTGATGCGCATCCAGCGGCGCTTGCCGGTGGTGGTGATGATCTCGGCGTCGAAATTGAAGTCGCCCAGGGTCGCGATGGCGTTGGCGCGAAGCACCTGCATGCGCTCGGCGGATTCGGGCGTGTACATCTTGAGGGTCTGGGCGCGATCAATGCGCGAGCCGCGCGGCAGTTCAAACAGGTCGTAAACGCCGTCGGACCAGGTCAGAGTCTCATCGGGAAGTGAGCAGGCCCAGATGCCGATGCGCGCGGTGGCCGATGCACGTTCAATCAGGTGCTGGCGGTGGACCTCGGCAGCTCGCCGCCGCGCCATGGCCGCATGGGCAACAAGTTCGGTGACCCGGGCCAGCAGCAGGTTGGCATCGGCAACTGGCCGCGCCTGGGGCGCCCAGAGCAGCAGCCAATGGGGCTTGTGGGGGTCGATGCCGGGGATCGGGATGACCATCATGAACCGGGCGACGGCGTCGTCGGTGACGGTGACCAGGCCCGAGGGGCCGAGCAATTCGACGTCAAAGCCAGACGGCGGCTGATCGCCGTCGCGCTCAACCGGGCGGCCGTCTCTGGTCACCAGCGCCGCGCCGGCCATGCCGGTGAAATCGCGCAGCCGCTTGAGGAATGCCCGGCCTGCCGCCAGCGAGTCGGCCTCGGGAGGCAGTTCTGGCGGAAATGGGCCGTTCGAAAAGGTCTGCGCATACATAGGTAAACCCTAGCAGCGTGTCCTTAAGACATTGTTTTCGCTAAAGGGATCGGGGCCAACAAAAAGGCGGCATCCGCCGGACGCCGCCCTTTGAAAACCCGAGGCAGCCGTTTAGCGCGAGAAGGGCACTTCAGCGCGCAAACTGTCACCTGAATCGATATAGACGATCTCAAAGGCCACCTGGATGGCGTCGCCGCTGAGTTGAATCTGCGCGGAGATGCTGAGGTCCTTGCCCTCTTCGTCCTGATCCCGCTCGCGCAAATTAAACACCAGGCCTGAACCGCGCTTCTGTCCGACGGCGATGCCGGTGAAGGTGGCGTTCGAGGTCATGGCGGCCTCAAAGCGGCGGCTGGCGTCCACATAGGCCAGCGTTCCGGCGACCGAGAGATTGGTGCCGGCCAAGGCGCAGCGGCCGTTGTAATTGACCTTGTCCTGATTGCCCTCGCTCAGGGAGAGGCGGCAGACGACGGTTTCCTCATTGGCTCCGATCATCACACCGCGGCCGCGCCATTCCCCGATATAGGACTTGAGCAGCGCGACATCGGCCGGTGCGGCCTTGACGGGGGCAAGGCCCGCCGTCGCAGAAAGCAGGAGACCTGCCAGTGCCACGGCACGGGTCAGGGGTCCGAAGATGGTCATGGCGCTATGCCTCCAAACAAGCAATACAAGCCCCCCGGCATGTGGTTGCAGACCAAGAATAGCTGCGATCGGTCGATAACTTTGCCGGTTGTCGCGAAAGTGATCATGCCACCATCGATCCGCCCGGAATCACTCGCGAATACTAGCTTTTGCCGGGCCGGTGCGGCAAGCGGCACCGCTATTCGGGTCGGGCTGAGCCAATGCGGGTGTCGGTGTTGCCGGTTGGATCGTCCGGGGTGGCGACGTGATCTGCAGTTTGCACCCGGATCGCGGTCAGGTTTTCGAGGTACCTGGTGCCCGCGACCAGCAGCGACGGCAGCATGAACAGGTCCCCCACCAGGGCCAGCGACAGCGAGAGCACGAAGAGCGTGCCGAACAGGGCTACCTGCGGCAGCTCGGAGAAAGCCACGATAATGGTGCCGGCGCACAGGATTACCGTAGTGGCGACGATGGCGCCGCCGATGCGGTTGAGGGTGTGGCGCACCGAATCGAGATGACCGCGCTGCTCCTCGCGGCGGCCGTGCATATAGTGCGAGAGCATGTGGATGGTGTCGTTGACGGCAATGCCGAAGGCGATGGTCAGCGCCATGACACTGGTCAGCTGCAGTCCGGCACCGGTGATCCAGAGATAGGCCTGGGTGCCCAGAATGGGGAACATGTTGGGCACGGCGGAGACCAGCGCCATGCGCAGCGAGCCAAAGGCCAGCCCGATCAGTCCCAGATTGAGGAAGACGCTGGCGGCGAGCGAAATCTGCAGCGAGCGGACAATGTCATCGGTGGCGAAGGTGGTGAGGACGCGGAAGCCGCCGACTTCGGCCTCGGGTATTCCGGCCGCGGCGATGCTGTTTTCGATGCGCGCCACCATGTCCTTGAGCGCCTGGCTCTCCAGGATGGTCGGCATGAAGCCCGTGACCAGCGCCTGGCCGCCATCATCAGTGACAAAGCGCTTGCGCATGAAGGGGCCGACGGCGTCGAACACCTCTTCGCGGGTAAAGCCAGTCTCGGTGTAATTGGTGAGGCTGGCAGCGGAAATCACCTTGTTCTGGCCCAGCTCGGCCTCAACGATTTCGTGGACCTTGCGGATGGTCTCGAAATCCTCGGCCCCGACATTTGGATCCATTTCGGCAAGGGGCACGCGCACATAGAGCGGAGCCACGCCACCAACGCCTTCATCAATGCTTTCGGCCGCGGTGAGCGCGGTGGAATCCTTGGCCATATAGTCTTCAAAGGAGAAGCGCGGCTGGATGAGGAAGAAGGGCACGATGAGCAGCACTGTCACCAGAATGGCGACGACGCTGACCGGGCGCCCGAAACGGTTGGCGAGGCCCAGCGCCAGCGGCACCGGCGCGTTGAGAGCGAAATTGGGCGCCTTGGGCAGCTTGAAGCCGAGCCGGATCGCCAGCTTGAGCAGCAGGGGCATCACGGTCATCAGGCAAACGAACATGATGACGCAACCGGCGGCACCTGCCAGCGCGAATTCCTGCACGCCCTGGCCGGGCGAGAAATACAGCGAAGCAAATGCAACCAGCGTGGTCAGGGTGGTCAGGGACGTGGCCGGGCCGACCAGCTTGAGCGTCGTATCGACCGCCTTGTTGGGCTCCATGCCGTCGCGCCAATAGGCCAGCCAGTTGAAGATGAAGAACATCGACTCGGCAAAGGCCATGACCAGCACCAGGGTGGTGACGATGATGGTGAGGAAGGAGAAGGAGCCAAAGAGCAGCAGCACGGTGCCAATGGACCAGGCGACGGCCACGAAGGGCGTGGCGGCAACCAGGATCGCGCCCCAGAAGGAGCGCAGGGCAAACAGGGCAATGAAGGCGCCGAGACCGAAGCCATAGAGGGTGAACTTGATCTGGTCGTCCACCGCCGCGTTGAGCATTTCGGAAGTCCAGACCGGCGGGCCGGTCAGTTCGATCTGCAGCGGTCCACCCTCATAAAAGGAGAGGGTTTCGCGCAGGCTTTCGATCATCGCCTTGGCGCCGTCGCGGTTTACCAGTTCCTGGTTTGGGAACAGGATGAGCACCACGCCGGTCAGGTCCGGGGTGATCAGGTTGCGCATCATCGGGTCGTTCTGCTGCAGGTCCATCAGGGCCATGGCGACCTCGTCGGCCCTCAGCATGCCCTCGGGCACGGCGGGAACAGAGCCGCCATTGCCGTCGGGCTTGCGCAGCGTGAAGGGCGACATGGTGCCCACGGCATATTCGTTCAGCTCGAGGTCGAAGGCGAGGCTGCGGATTTCCTCAAGTACGCCGGGATCGACCAGATCGGGCGAATTGACTAGCACATAGATGTCGTTTTCGAAGGTCCCGAAGGTGTCCGAGAGCTTGTCATAGGCGTCGTAATAATGGCCCGAATGCGCATAAACGCGGAGCAGGTCGCCATCGACATTGGCGCGCGGGATTTGCCAGAAGCAGATGACGGTAAAGAGCAGCACCCCAATGGACATGACGCGCGGATAGCGCAGGGTCGCAAGGCCCAGATACTCGAAGCCGAACCCAATGGAGCGTTTGGTGGTGAACCAGTCGACAAACCGCGAAACAACAGAACCCGAAGACACCAGAACCCGACTCCCCCGTTCGGCGGCAAACCCAATGATTTTTTACGAGTTTGTGTCGAATGCGTCCAGCTTTGCCGGAATTTGGCTGTGGGGGGATTGATAGCGGGTCCGCACGGCGCTCGGACCCGCAATCTTTCAGCTCAGGATTGCCGCACGGTTGGCATTGAACATGTCGGCGAGGGTTTCGGGCTTCCGGCCTGAGTAGCGCTCGACCACATCGGTGACAACGCCATGATAGCCGGCGACGGCATCGCGCTGGAAGGCAACCAGCACCTTGGCGAACGCGTCTGGCAGGCCGGCGGACACCATGCCCGCCTCAAGATCGGCGGGGGGCAGGGGAACGACCGCCACCGGCTTGCCGGAAAGTTCCGAGAGCAGCGCCGCGCGTTCGACATTGGTGACGGGAGCCGGACCGGTGACATCCTCGATCGTTTGTCCTTGCGCCGAGAGCAGGGCGCCTGCTGCGGTGCGGGCGGTATCGGCGCGGGTGACGTAGCTGGTGCCGCGATCCCCGACCAGCCCATAGAGCTGGCCCGAGGCAATGGTGGGGGCGGCGTCCATCAGGGTGTTTTCCGCATACATGTGATTGCGGAGGATCGTGAAATCCAGGCCCGAGGCGAAGATGGCGCTTTCGGTCCAGAAATGTTCGGGGCCAAGGCCCGCATCGGCATCCGGTCGTGCAGCGGGGGCCGATGTATAGACAATGTGCCGGACGCCGGCGGCCTTGGCAGCGGCCACGGCGGCGGTTTGCTGGGCAATGCGGCGGCCGATCTCGCTGGTGGAAATGATCAGGACGCGCTCAACGCCGGCAAAGCCGGACTCGAAGGTCGCCGCGTCGTTGAAATCGAGCTTGCGGACTTCAACGCCGCGGGCAGCAAAATCGGCCAGCCTGGACGGATCGCGGGTGCCGGCGATGACTTTGGTGGCGCCGCGGGCCAGCAATTCCTCTACGGCGATGCGACCGAGTTGGCCGGACGCTCCGGTGACAAGCAGGGTTGAATTGGCAAATTTGGTCATCAGGCTCTCCAAAGGGTGTTGATCGATAGAGTCCTTGCCTCAGGTGAATTTGGAGACTAGGTATCGAAAAGAGAGCTACTATCTAGTGGGCGTTCGGACCGCTGAAAAGGAGGCACCTTTTCGGCCATTGATTACCTGGAGGTAAGTGCATGCAGACGGGCCAAGACGCAGCAGCGATATTTGTCGAGCGCTGGAACGAGGCTGCCAGTTTCGAGCAAACCGGCACTTGCCCGGTGCGCAATGTGCTCGACAAGATCGGCGACAAGTGGAGCATGCTGATCGTCATGTACCTTGCGGCGGGGCCGAAGCGTTTCAATCAGCTGCATCGCGAAATTCCCGACATTTCACAGAAGATGCTGACCCAGACGCTGCGCGATCTGCAGCGCGACGGGCTGGTGGCGCGGCAGGTGTTCGACACCAAGCCACCCTCGGTTGAGTATCGGCTCACAACGCTCGGACATTCGCTGATCGTGCCGTTCGGGCACCTGATCGACTGGGCCAACCAGAGCATTCCGAGCATCAACAAGGCCCGTGCGGTGTTCGACGCAGCCAGCTGACGAATAATAGCAAAGATATCTTTGCAAGATACCGCACGCCCGCAGCGGCCGTTTGAGGCAATCATGACCGACCGAGCCACGCCCAATCTGCCGTCCCGCAACTTCTCGGTTACGAAAGAATTCTATGCCGCGCTGGGGTTTGAGCGTCAGTGGCGCGACGATGTCTGGCTGATCCTGCGGCGGGGCGAGCTGACGCTGGAGTTTTTCCTGTTCGCCGAACTCGACCCGGCCAGCAGTTCTTTCGGCACTTGCCTGCGGCTCGATGACCTTGATGGCTTCTACCAGATCTGCCAGCGCGCGGGCGTGCCAGAGCAGCAAAAGGGCTGGCCGCGGCTGCATCCGCCGCGCCTTGAGGCATGGGGTGGACGGGTAGGGGCGCTGGTCGATCCTGATTGCACATTGATCCGGCTGATCCAGAACTGAGCGGCGCCCGCACTCTCCACAGCTCAAAGCCCTCCAAAAGTGGCAATCGCGTGCGGAATCGCCTATCTATTCGCCAACTAGAACCAACGTAGAATCACCCCGTGACAGATACGCCCGACAATGTGAGCGGCGGCCTCCCGCCCTCCGACATTTCTCCGATCTACATCACCGATGAAATGCGCAAGAGCTATCTCGATTACGCCATGAGCGTGATCGTGAGCCGCGCACTCCCTGATGTGCGAGACGGTTTGAAGCCGGTGCACCGGCGCATTCTGTTCTCGATGAGCGAGAATGGCTACGAGTACAACAAGCCCTACCGCAAGTCGGCGCGTGTGGTTGGCGACGTTATCGGTAAGTACCATCCGCATGGCGACAGCGCTGTGTACATGGCCCTGGTCCGTATGGCGCAGTCGTTTTCGATGGGTCAGATGCTGGTCGAGGGCCAGGGCAACTTCGGCTCGGTCGACGGCGATATGCCGGCTGCCATGCGTTACACCGAAGTGCGCATGCAGCGGATCACCAACTCGCTGCTGGATGATCTGGACAAGGACACCGTCGACTTCCGCGACAACTATGACGGCTCGGAACACGAGCCGACGGTGTTGCCGGCGCGGTTCCCCAATATGCTGGTCAACGGCGGCGGCGGTATCGCGGTGGGCATGGCGACCAATATCCCCACGCATAACCTGGCCGAGACCATCAACGCGGCGCTGGCGGTGCTCGACAATCCGTCCATCAGCACCGACGAGCTGCTGGAGCATCTGCCGGGCCCGGATTTCCCGACAGGTGGCACCATCCTTGGCCGGGCCGGCATTCGCCAGGCCTATGAAACGGGCCGCGGCTCGATCATCGTGCGCGGGCGCTCCAGCGTCGAGGAAGTGCGAAAAGAGCGCGAAGCCATTGTCATCACCGAGATTCCCTATCAGGTGAACAAGGCCTCAATGGTCGAAAAGATCGCCGAGCTGGTGCGCGACAAGCGCATTGAGGGCATTGCCGATCTGCGCGACGAATCCAGCCGCGAAGGCATGCGCGTGGTGATCGAGGTCAAGCGCGATGCGCTGCCCGAGGTCGTGCTGAACCAGCTCTATCGCTTCACGCCGCTGCAAAGCTCGTTTGGTTGCAACTTCGTGGCGCTCAATGGCGGTAAGCCGGAGCTGATGAATCTCAAGCAGATCCTGGATTGCTTCATCGCCTTCCGTGAGGAAGTGGTGACGCGCCGCGCCCGGTTCCTGCTCAACAAGGCCCGTGATCGCGCCCATGTGCTGGTCGGCCTCGCCGTTGCCGTTGCCAACATCGATGAAATCATTGCCCTGATCCGTGTCGCGCCCGATCCGGCGACGGCGCGCGAGCAGTTGATGACCCGCCGCTGGCCGGCGGCCGATGTGGCGCCGCTGATCAAGCTGATCGATGATCCGCGCCACCGCATCAATGAGGACGGCACGTTCAACCTGTCTGAAGAGCAGGCCCGTGCCATTCTCGAGCTGCGCCTGGCTCGTCTCACGGCGCTGGGTCGCGACGAAATCGGCGATGAACTCAATGGCCTGGGTGCGGAAATCGAAGACTATCTCGATATCCTGCGGAGCCGCGAGCGCGTCAGCACCATCATCCGTGAGGAGCTGGAAGCCATTCGCGAGCAGTTCGGCACGCCGCGCCGCACCGAAATTTCCGACCATGCCGCTGATTTCGACGATGAAGACCTCATCGCCCGCGAGGACATGGTCGTGACCGTCAGCCATGCCGGTTATATCAAGCGCGTGCCGCTTTCGACCTATCGGGCGCAGAACCGTGGCGGCAAGGGCCGCTCGGGCATGGCCACCCGCGAGGAAGATTTCGTGGCGCGTCTGTTCGTGGCCAATACGCATACGCCGGTGCTGTTCTTCACCAGCCGCGGCATAGCCTACAAGCTCAAGGTCTGGCGTCTGCCGCTGTCGGCGGCCAATGCCAAGGGCAAGGCGCTGATCAACATCCTGCCGCTTGAACAGGGCGAGCGGATTACCTCGATCATGCCGCTGCCGGAGGACGAAAGCTCCTGGGGCAATCTCGACATCATGTTCGCTACGACGCGGGGCACGGTGCGCCGCAACTCGCTGGCCGACTTTGTCGAAGTGCGCCAGAACGGCAAGATCGCCATGAAGCTCGACGAAGGTGACGAGATCGTCGGCGTCGAGACCTGCACGGTGAACAACGACGTGCTGATGACCACGGCACAGGGCCAGGCGATCCGCTTCCGCGTGGACGACGTGCGCCTGTTCAAGGGCCGCGACTCCATGGGTGTGCGCGGCATCCAGCTGGCGGCAGGTGACTTGGTCATTTCCATGGCCGTGATCAATCACTCGGACGCAACGGCCGAAGAACGCGCCGCCTATCTCAAGATGAGCCGCGCCTTGCGGGGCGAGGACGAGGCGGAAGAGGCCGGTTCGGACGAGGGTGAAGTGGTCGCCGGCGCGTTGCCGCAGGACCGCTACGCGCTGATGAGTGCCACCGAGCAGTTCATCCTGACCATCTCTGAAAATGGCTATGGCAAACGGACCTCGAGCCACGAATACCGGATCACCGGGCGCGGCGGTAAGGGCATCGTCGCCATGGCGGTCAACAAGCGCAATGGCAATCTGGTCGCCAGCTTCCCGGTGGAAGAAGAAGACCAGATCATGTTGATCAGCGACGGTGGCCAGACCATTCGCCTGCCGGTGGGCGGCGACAAGCCGATCCGCATCGTGGGACGCAGTTCGCAGGGCGTCATCGTCTTCGACACCGCTGCCGACGAAAAGGTGGTGTCGGTGGAACGCATCAGCGAGCCGGAAAGCGAGGACGGTGACGAACTTTCGGGCGCGCCGGGCACGCCTCCTGCTGCAGACGGTGAGGGCGGAGGCCCGACCGAGCCGAGTGGCGAATAGACCAGAATAGAAGGGGGGCGCTTCGGCGCCCCTTGTCATTTCCGGCGGAAGGTGGCTTGCTCGGGGGATCAGGAGTTTCCGCAATGCTCGATCCCAACCTGTTGGTTCCCTATCTTGGTGCCTGTTTCCTCCTGGCCATCGTGCCGGGTCCGACGGTGACGGTGATCGTGGCCAATTCGCTGTCGCGCGGTACCGGCGCGGGTCTGGCCATCATTGCCGGCACGCAGGCCGGGTTTCTGGTGATGACGCTGGTGGTGGCGCTGGGCATGCAGGCGCTGGTGTCCTTCATGGGCGCAGCCTTCGACTGGCTCAAGCTGATCGGCGCGGCTTATCTCATCTGGTTGGGCTACAAGATGCTGCGCAGCGACGGACGTCTGGGCGCCGTGCAGGCCGAGCGCGGCAAGTCCAATCTGGGCATGGCGATTGAAGGCTTCCTCGTGATGCTCTCCAATCCCAAGTCATTGATTTTCCTCGGGGCCTTCCTGCCGCAATTCGTCGATGTCAGCCAGCCCACATTCCCGCAGGTTCTGGTTCTGGGCCTGCTGTTCATGCTGGTCGCAGGGTCGACCGATGTCATTTATGCGCTGGTGGCCGGGCGGGCGCGGGGTGTTCTGAGTGCAGCGCGGGTGCGTATGGTGTCGCGTTTGTCCGGGGTGATCCTGATGTTTGGTGGTGTGTGGCTGGCGCTGCAGAAGCGCGCCTGACACCCTCAAACTGAGACCCTGACTGAACATCCTGTGCGCTGGCGACACCCAGCAGAGGGGCTTCCGTCTGCAGCACAACGATTTTATCCCCGGGCTCAAAATCGCCCGCATACTCCTCCCATCTCTCCCGCTATGGGCGGACTGCAGCGAATGGTTGCGGGAGAAGCCGGCGCCCTGGGTTCGCTTCAGCGGCGCGCTCCCGGCGCGATACGCCCCTGCGACGAGCGATCAAAGGGGATCGAGCCGTGAGTGGAAAAACCGGAATCCCGAGGCGGCGACGTCTCTATTTGCTTTGTTTTACTGAGACGCACGCGCCTCGGGATCCGTCTGTCTTGAAACCGGAGGCCAAGGGGCTGACCGGCGCGTTCGCATGACCTGGCCTTGCCTCGGTGCGGCGTGCGTGACAAAACCTTTGCAACTACAAGGGGAAGGGGGCATGCCATGAGTGATTTGGTTGGGTTCTATCCGGGGTCGTTCGATCCGCTGACCAATGGGCATCTCGATGTGATCGAGCGGGCCTGCAAGCTGGTGGATACGCTGGTGGTGGCAGTGGGCATCAGCGCCACGAAGAAAAACCCGCTGTTCACCCATCAGGATCGCGTTGCCATCCTCCATCAGGTGCTGCCCGCTATTGGCGCGCGGACCAATACGGAGTTTCGCATCGTCGATTTTTCCGGGCTGATGGTGCAGGCGGCACGCGACAATGGTGCCAGGCTGATCATCCGCGGGCTGCGCGACACCACCGACTACAATTATGAAATGCAGATGGTGGGCATGAACGCGCAGATGGCGCCCGACCTTCAGACCGTTTTCCTGCCCTCCAGCCCGCCGGTGCGGCATATCTCGGCCACATTGGTGCGCCAGATCGCTGAAATGGGCGGCGATATCTCCGCCTTCGTCCCGCAAATCGTTCTCAAGGCTCTTCAGTCCAAATGATCAAGTTCAATCGCCGTTCCTTCGCTGCCCTTGTCCTGGGCGCGACCCTTGTTGCCGCGCCGGCTTTCGCCCAAACCGGCACCCCCCACCTGATCCTGACGCTGGAAGATGGCGTGGTCGATATCGAGCTGCTGCCCGCGATTGCCCCCAAGCATGTCGAGCGCGTTGTGGCGCTGACCGAAGCTGGCGAATACGACAATGTGGTGTTCCACCGCGTTATCGACGGCTTCATGGCCCAGACCGGCGACGTGCAGAACGGGGATTCCAGCGATGCCAGCTACAACCTGCAGATGGCGGGTACGGGTGGCTCGGACATGCCGGACGTCGAGGCCGAGTTCAATTCCGAGAGCTTCCAGCGCGGCGTACTGGGCGCGGCGCGGTCGCAGGACCCCAATTCGTTCAACTCGCAGTTCTTCATCACCACGGCTGACGCCAGCTTCCTTGATGGTCAGTACACCGTGTTCGGCAAGGTGGTTTCGGGCATGGAAGCAATTGATGCTCTCGAAAAGGGTCCGCAGGAAATGAACGGCGCCGTGGCGAACCCGGACAAGATCGTCTCGGCCGCTATCGAGTACAAGTAAGCGCTACTGCGTTGAGGAAGGGTGGTGCCTTCGACCTTGCACCGCAGGCCTATTGGCCTTACATCCCGGCCACATTCTGAACTGAAAGAGACCGCTCATGGCCTATGAAGATCCCGAAAACACCCTCGTCATCGAAACATCCAAGGGCAAGGTGGTCATTGCCATGCGCCCGGACCTGGCCCCCGGCCACGTGGACCACATCAAGACGCTGGCCCGCGAAGGTGCTTATGATGGCGTGGTGTTCCATCGCGTGATCGAGGGCTTCATGGCCCAGACCGGCGACGTCAAGTTCGGCAATTCCAACCTGCCAGAGTTCAACCCGTCGCGCGCCGGCACCGGTGGCTCGAAGTATCCCAACATCAAGCAGGAATTCAGCGCCGAGCCGCATAAGCGCGGTACGGCCTCGATGGCCCGCGCCCAGGATCCGAACAGCGCCAATTCGCAGTTCTTCATCTGCTTTGCTGATGCCCCCTTCCTCAACCGCCAGTATACTGTGTGGGGACAGGTCATCGAGGGCATGGAGAATGTCGATCAGATCAAGCGCGGCGAACCCGTCGTCGACCCGGACCGGATGGTTTCGGTCAAGGTTGCTGCCGACATCGCTGAATAAGTTCGGCGCAACCGCGCTCGTTCTTGCAAGCATGGCCCTCGCTTCGCCCGTCCAGGCAAGCGGGGGCCTTTTTTGTGAGGGCGAGGGCGGCGAAATCGACATCGCCATGGGCCGGCTGGTGGTGATGCAGGTGCTGGGCGCTTTTGCCGAAATCGATGGTGAGCGCTATTCGACCGGGCCGGAGCGCGGCGAGGGCACGCCGTTCGCCGTCGGGCAGGCCTTTGCCGAGGGAGACGAAATGATGGTGGATTTCGTCGACCCGAACTTTGAGGACATTATCGTCAGCCTGCGCGTCAGCTGGGACGCTGCTGCGGAAAGCTATTCGGGCGTGTTGAGCACGCCGACGCGCCGGGTTGAGGTCAGGTGCATGGAGGGGTGAATGCGCTCGATCATGGGCAAGGGAGCCGCCGCCGCGTTGGTCCTGCTGGCACTGATTGCGCCGGTCGCCGCGCTCGATACGGTGAGTTGCAAGGATGCGAAGGGTGAAATCGCGTTCACCTATGTGACCGGGCCGGCGCTGGTGCAGCCGGTGCTGAGCGTTGAAATGCAGCTGACCGATGATTTTGGGCTGTCGACCGACGCCGGCCATCCCGACCATGACGGTGAATATGTCTCCGCCGGCTTCATCGGCGATGATGTTGAGGGCGGTACGGTGTCGTGGAAGGACGAGGACGGGCGCGAACACCAGGCCATGAGCTTCCGCATCGGGCGCGTTTATGAAGCGCAGCGGGCACAGGTTGGCGGCGTGGTTGCCGTTGCCGGGGGCGGCCTGTGGACCGTCAGCTGCCGGTCGAGCGACCTGGGCCTGTGAGGAGCTGAGCGGGGTTGACGAGGTGGTGCGCAGACGGTCTGGTCGGCGCTCCCCGGACTTGACGAAGTGAGTCCGCCTTTCCTCGCAGGTTGCTGATTTTGAAAATGGATACTGTTCTCTGGGCGCTGATGGGCGTCATCGCCGGGGCTTGCATTGCGGCGCAGGCGCCGATCAATGCCAGCCTTGGGCGGGCGCTGGAGGTGCCGGTTGCCGCGGCCGCTGTTTCGTTCCTGGCCGGGGGCGTGGTGCTTTGGGCGCTGGCGTTCCTCTTCAGTCACCTTACGCATACGCCGATCAATTTTGGCGCTCCGGCGCCGTGGACCTTCCTGGCTGGTGGGCTTCTGGGCGCCTTCTATGTGTTTTCCAACATCACGCTGACGCCACTGATGGGCGCGGCTGCCGTGATGGCCCTGTCAGTCACAGGACAGCTCATCGGGGGACTGTTCCTCGACAAGATCGGCTTCATGGGGATGGCAGTGCGCGAAATTTCAGTCGGGCGTATTGCCGGGGCCGCCTTGCTGGTGACCGGAGCGGTGATGATCCGCGTGCTTTAGGCAACTCCCATGCGACGAACCCCGTTCCCGAGTGCGATCACCCGTGATAACGAGCCGCCATGCGCGTTACAGAATTCGACTTCGAGCTGCCCGAAACCCTGATTGCCCTGCACCCGGCGGAGCCGCGCGACAGCGCGCGCCTGCTGGTGGTGCGCCCGGGGCAGGTCATCGCAGATCAGTATATTCCTGATCTCAAGACCCTGCTTCGCCCGGGCGATGTGCTGGTGGTCAATGATACGCGGGTGTTGCCGGCCGAGCTGAAAGGCGTGCGTGTCCGTGGCGAGGTGCGGGCCAATGTCTCGTTCAACTTGCACAAGCGCGTCGACGCCAACACTTGGCGGGCCTTCGCGCGACCGGCAAAGAAGCTGGCGCTGCTCGACCGGCTGGAGCTGGGCAATGGTGAGGCTGAGCCGCTTGTGGCGCGCATTGCCGGCAAGGGCGAGACCGGCGAAGTGACCTTGGAATTCGAGCTGGGCGGGGCTGCGCTCGACGAGGCGATCAAGTCGCATGGCGCCATGCCGCTGCCGCCCTATATCGGGGCCAAGCGCGCCGTGGAAGAGCGCGACAAGGTCGACTACCAGACGGTCTATGCCGCCGAGGATGGCGCCGTTGCCGCGCCGACGGCGGGCCTGCATTTCACTGAGAAACTGCTGCAGGACCTCAGCGACATGGATGTCGCCATGGAGCGGGTGACGCTGCATGTGGGTGCCGGCACCTTCCTGCCGATGAAGGCCGACGACACCGACGACCATGTGATGCATTCGGAATGGGGCGAGATCGACCAGGCGACGGTCGAGCGGATCAATGCGCGCCGCGCCGCCGGGGGCAGGGTGATTGCGGTTGGCACGACCAGTCTGCGCCTGCTGGAGACGGCGTCACGGGCCACTGGAGAGTTGAAGCCCTTTGTCGGCGACACGGATATCTTCATCACGCCGGGCTTCCGTTTCCGTACGGTGGACGTGCTGATGACCAATTTCCATCTGCCAAAATCAACTCTTTTCATGCTGGTCAGCGCCTTTTCGGGGATGGATACGATGAAGGCGGCTTATGCCCATGCCATTGCGAATGGCTATCGCTTCTATTCCTATGGGGATTCCTCACTGCTGCATCGGGCGCCGCATCCCGAGGACGATGTGTGACGCAGCGCGTCACGCCAATCACACGCTATACGCGCCGTATTGCCTCGTCGTTGCGGCGGGCCGCCGACGGTGACGAGACGCACCTGACGCTGACGGGGCTGGTGGAACTACTCGGTCCGCGGGCACATCGGCTGCTGTTGCTGGTTGTGTCGCTGTTCAACATGATCCCCGGACCGCCTGGCTACGGCGGTACCATTGCCTGGACCACCTGCGCCATTGCGGTCGCCATGCTGCTGGGCAAGCAGATCCGGTTGCCGGGGATTATCGGCAAGCGCAGGCTGCCGCTCGATTTGATGATCCGGGCCAGCGAGCAAGTGGTCACGGTCGCCGGTATTCTTGCCCGGTTTTCCAGGCCGCGCCTGCGCTGGTTGACCGGGGCGGCGGCCAATCTGCCCTATGCCATTCTGGTCATCGGTGTCAGCGTGGTGATGGCGCTGCCGGTTCCCTTCATCAATGCTATTCCCAATGTGGGGCTGTGCATCATTGCCTTCTCGATGCTGAACCGAGATGGGGCTGGGGTGATTGTGGGGATAGGGGCCACGGCGGTGGGCCTTGGAGTGGCCATTGCAATCGTGGTGGGTGCATTCCATCTGGGCATGGCTGCTGTTGGGTCGATGGGGTGAGTTGGCCACTTTCCCAAGCTTGCACAACCGGCTAGAACCCGCGCCATGAAACAGGTCAACTTTTCCCTTATAGCCAGTGACGGCGCGGCCCGTCGCGGCCGCATCGATACGCCGCGCGGCGAGATCAACACGCCCGCCTTCATGCCGGTGGGCACAGTCGGCACCGTCAAGGCAATGTACCCCGAGCAAGTGCGCGAGACGGGCGCTGATATTTTGCTGGGCAATACCTATCACCTGATGCTCCGGCCGGGCGCCGAGCGGGTAGCCAGGTTGGGCGGGCTGCATGAGTTCATGGATTGGCAGCGGCCGATCCTGACCGATAGCGGCGGCTTCCAAGTGATGTCGCTGGCAAAGCTCAGGAAACTCACCGAGAAGGGCGTGACCTTCAAGTCGCATATCGACGGGTCGAGCCATGAGCTGACGCCAGAGCGGAGCATCGAAATCCAGACGCTGCTCGACAGCGACATCATCATGCAGCTTGACGAGTGCATTGCCTTGCCCGCCGAGCGCAAGGAGATGGAACGGGCGATGGAGTTGTCCATTCGCTGGGCGGATCGCTCCAAGACAGCGTTCAACAACCAGGCCAACCGGGCGCTGTTCGGCATTGTCCAGGGTGGCGATGATGCGGAATTGCGGGCGCGCTCAGCAGCGGGGCTGAAGAGCATCGGCTTTGATGGCTATGCCGTAGGTGGATTGGCAGTGGGCGAGCCGCAGGAGGTGATGTTCCGGGTGCTTTCGGAAATCACGCCGGAGCTGCCGACGGATCGGCCGCGCTACCTTATGGGCGTGGGCAAGCCGGACGATATTCTGGGCGGGATCGAGCGCGGCATCGACATGTTCGACTGCGTGCACCCGACGCGTGCTGGCCGGCATGGGCATGCCTATACGCGCTTTGGCGTCATCAACCTGAAGAACGCCCGGCATAAGGAAGACCATCGTCCCCTGGACGAAGCGTCGCCGAACCTGAATTGCCGGCGCTGGAGCCGGGCCTATCTGCACCATCTGGTGCGCACCGAAGAGATTTTGGGCGCCATGGTGCTATCGCAGATCAACCTTGCCTATTATCAAGAGCTGACTGCAGGGGCGCGGGTGGCTATCGAGGCCGGCCGGATGAACGATTTTGCGGCAGAGACGCGCGCGGCATGGGCCGCCGGCGATCTGCCTGTGCTGTAAGGAAAAAATCTATGGCCAAGGGTGAACGCGGCGATGTCCTCAATGCGCTGGTAAAGCAGCGCAAGCGGCTGGACGATCTGAGCATGCGCGAAATGTTCGCGCTCGACCCCAATCGCTTCCAGCGCTTTTCAGCGACGGGCGCCGATATCCTGCTCGATTACTCCAAGAACCGGATCGACGAAGAGGTGATGGAGGCGCTGATCGCCCTGGCGCGCGCAGCCGGCGTCGAAGAGCGCCGCAGCCAGATGTGCGAGGGCGAGCATATCAACATCACCGAAGACCGCGCCGTCATGCATATGGCGCTGCGCTACCAGGGCGATCGCCCGGTCGAGGTGGATGGCAAGGACGTCATGGGCGACGTGCGCGCTGTGCTCAAGGCCGTCGAGGCCTACACCAACGACGTGCGCTCGGGCGAAATCCGCGGTCATGGCGGCGAGCGGTTCACCGATGTGGTCAACATCGGTATTGGCGGCTCGGACCTCGGGCCAGCCATGGTGACGCTGGCGCTGGAACCCTATACGCGCGCCGACCTGCGCGCCCATTATGTGTCCAATGTCGATGGTGCCCATATTCATGACGTGCTGAAGCGCCTTGATCCCAAGAAGACGCTGTTCATCGTTGCTTCCAAGACGTTCACCACCGATGAAACCATGACCAATGCCAATTCGGCGCGAGCGTGGATTGCCGATACGTTGGGCGAAGAGGCCGTGCCGAACCACTTCGCGGCGGTTTCGACCAATATCGCGGCCTGCGCCAAGTTCGGTATTCGCGAAGACCGGATCTTCGGGTTCTGGGACTGGGTGGGCGGTCGCTATTCGGTGTGGTCTGCCATCGGCCTGCCGATTGCCATGGCCGTTGGATACGACAATTTCGCCAAATTCCTGGCCGGCGCCGACGCCATGGACCGGCATTTCCTCGAGACGCCGCTGGAGCGCAATCTACCGGTGATCATGGCGCTGATCGGCGTCTGGTATCGCAATGCCTGGGGATTCTCGACCCATGCCGTGCTGCCCTATGACCAGCGGATGAGCCGCTTTGCCGCCTATCTGCAGCAGCAGGACATGGAATCGAACGGCAAGTCTGTGACGCTGGCGGGCAAGAAGGTTGGCTGGTCGACCGGTCCAATCGTCTGGGGTGAGCCGGGCACCAATGGGCAGCATGCGTTCTATCAGCTCATCCACCAGGGTACCGACGTCATTCCCTGCGATTTTCTGATTGCGGCGCGGCCGCATGAAGACCTGCCGCCGCACCACGACAAGCTGGTGGCCAATGTGCTGGCGCAGTCCGAAGCGCTGATGCTGGGCAAGACCAAGGATGAGGTCGTCGCCGAGCTCAAGGCCCAGGGTCTCGAGAAGGACCAGATCAAGGCGCTGGCACCGCATAAGGTGTTTCCCGGCAATCGCCCATCCAACACGCTGTTCTATAAGCAGCTGACGCCCGAAGTACTGGGGTCGCTGGTGGCGCTGTACGAGCACAAGGTTTTTGTGCAGGGCGTGATCTGGAACGTTAATTCCTACGACCAGTGGGGCGTGGAACTGGGCAAGCAGCTGGCCAAGGCGTTGCTGCCCAAGGTCAAGGGTGAGCAGAGCGGCGAGGGGCATGATGCCTCCACGCAGGGGCTACTTGGCTATTACCTTGCCAACAAGGCCTGACGCTTGATCATCACGACAGACGAGCAACTCGACAAGCTCAAGGCAATCGGACGCATCTGCGCCATGGCGCGCGAGGCCATGGCTTCGGCCATGCGGCCGGGGATGACGACGTTGGAGCTCGACGAAATCGGCGCCCGCTTGCTGGCGGAACATGGCGCGCTATCGGCGCCCATTGTCACCTATGAGTTTCCCGGCGCGACCTGCATTTCGGTCAATGAGGAAATCGCTCATGGAATTCCCGGTGACCGGGTGTTGAACGAGGGGGACCTCGTCAATATCGACGTCTCGGCGGTTAAGGATGGGGTGTTTGCCGATTGTGGCGCGTCCTATCTGCTGGGCAAGGGCGACCGGCGGCTCGACGCGCTCTGCCGCGATGGCAAGAAGGCGATGTGGGCCGGGATCAATGCGGCCAAGGCTGGCGCGCCGCTCGCCGATATCGGCACGGCCATTGGCAAGGTGGCCAAGAAGGGCGGCTATACGCTGATCCGTAACCTCGCCAGCCACGGCGTGGGTGATAGCCTGCATGACGAGCCGGGCGAGATTTCCACCTGGCCGGATCGCTCGGAGCGGCGCCGGATCAGCGATGGGCTGGTGTTCACCGTTGAGCCGTTCCTGTCGATGGGCGGGCACATGGCCGAGCAGATGTATGAGGACGACGTGTGGACACTGACAGCCGAGCCGCTGGCACCCACGGTGCAATATGAGCACACCATTGTCGCGACGCCGCGCGGGCCGGTGGTGGTGACGCTGGCGGGGTAGGCCCCTCATCCGGCGCTGCGCGCCACCTTTTCCCCGATGTGGAGAAGAATAGGCTGCGCTAGAGCCAGACCAGCAGCAGCGGGCCGAGGATGATAAGGCCTATGCCCACGGCGTAGCGCAGATTGCCCAGGCGGCGCATGGCAGGCACGCTGAGCAGCGTCGAGAGTACCAGGAACCCGATCAGCCCGACGAGGGCGGGTAGCAGCGGGTTGAGGTTGAGCGCGGTATTCTCGGTCAACTGCAGATAGACCATGTGGCCGCCGGCAAAGCCGAGCAGGGCCATGATGACCACGGTGACGGCCTTGGCGGCAATCAGCAGGGCCGTGTCGATGGTGTTGCTGGTGAGCAGCAGGGCGAGGCCCGAGGCGGTGACGTGAACAGCGGCAAGCGTCGCGAACACACCGCTGCCGGCAAGCACCGGGACCAATTCAGGCGGCGCGTTGAGCGGCAGGGAGCCGACCATGGGCAAATTGGCGCCGTACTGAGACAGCAGCAGGATGCCATAGAGCATAATCAGCGTGCTCGCCGCAAAGACCAGCAGCGTTACCGCCAGGACCTTGAGCAGGTCGGTCGTCTCCTGAGACATATCGTTCCCCCGATGCACGCCACGTGTCGTCGCGCTTTTCGACCACAAAACCGTTGCCACTTTTGCCCGAAGCGCTCCAGACCCTGCCGATAGTACGGGTTGGCGCTGATTCTCAAATGAGAATGCGGCGGGGCGGGCCAATGAGACGCGTCTGGGTCATGGGCAGGCCATTGCGACGCGATCGCGCGACCCGGACGGGTTTGCGAAATTCCTCGGACAATTCAAACGCATCGGCGCGATTGTCGAGTTCGGCATAGGGGTCGGGGTCTATGCAGGTCTGTGACATGATGGCGGGTGCAAACTGCGGAAAGGTCTAATGGCCCGCATATTGGGGCGCCGACACGGCGAATGTATGAATGGCATTTCAAGGTGATTGGTACGCCGGGCGGGGGTCGAACCCGCGACCATTCGATTAAAAGTCGAATGCTCTACCACTGAGCTACCGGCGCTCGAGACGCGATCAGGGTTTTTTGCGAAACGCCGAACGATCTGCGAAATGAGACGCCCTGCGGCGTCGCGGCGGAACATAGCCGGACTTGCCCGCCTGTCAACCGAATTTGGCCGCTATTGCCCAAGCGATAGCGGCGTGCCGGAATAGGGCATTGGGATGCAGGCAATCGAGACGCGCTCGAAGCGCTGGCAGAGCGAGCGTGCCTCGGCCAATTCCTCGATGGGACCGACCACGATGCGCTTGTCGTCGCCATTGGCCTCGTCGACCACCAGCGGCGACAGGCCGAACAGGAGTGGGCCAAGCTTGAGCGTCAGGTCGCTCCAGAGCGCCTGCGTGTCCTCAAAGGGCACGGCAGCGCCGACAGCGATGCCATAAGCATCCTCGTTGGGCATGGCCATGGCATATTGCGGTTCAACCGGCGCGGGCAGAGGTTGGTCGATGCCGGTGGGGGGCGAAACATCAGGAAGGGCCGACTGCCGCACGGCGACAGAGCCGCCATCAGTATCGAAAGTCAGGGTTTCATTGGCGCCGATGGAGGCGGTGAAAGTTGAACGATCCACCAGCGCGCCGGGGGGCAGCGTTTCGAGAAGGCGCGGCACGCTGACCTCGAGGGCGCCGACGCGCCGGGTCATTTCGTTGCCACTGCGCTCTTGCATGGCGAAACGGCTGACCAGCAACTCGTTCTCGCGCTTGAGGCGGGTGGTTTCCTCGCGGAGGTCGGAAACCTGCATGCGCAAAGTCTCGATGGAGGAGCCCGCGACGCGCGGCTGATGCAGCCCACCCAGAACGCTTTGTGGAACCAGCATGGAGATATTGGAGCCGAACACGGCAAGGGCGGCGCAAGCCAGCGCGACGATGGCCCAGAGGGTAACGTCCGATTGCCGGAACTGTTCGGATGCTCTAGCCAAGCCACTAAACCTCAGGAACATCCGAATCGCCGGATGTATCGGGGCCAGATTGGTCCCTTTGTTATTGGTTCGCCAACCGTTGGCTGCCATAAATTTGTGTAAATGCCAGTAGAAAACGCGCGGCTCGGGGAGAGCGACATGGCCGAACTGCTTTCGATCATTCTTGCAGCGGGCGAGGGCACGCGGATGAAATCCGCGCTGCCCAAGGTGCTGCATCCGGTCGGGGGTCTGCCGATCATCGGTCACGTCGTGCGCGCGGCGCGCGAGGCGGGATCGAGCAAGATCGCGGTAGTGACCGGGCCAAAGCACGATACAATTCGCACGGCGATCACCGCGCTCGACGGCGACGTCGTGCATTTCGAGCAGAGCGTAGCGCGTGGCACAGGTCATGCGGCGGCGCAGGCGCGCGATCTTTTCGATGGTCACGACGGTTACATTGCCGTGGTCTATGGGGATCACCCCTTGCTGCGCGGCGGCAATTTCAGCGCCGTCCTCGATCGGCTGGACGCGGGGCTGGATGTCGCCATTCTCGGGTTCGAGCCCAAGGATCCGACGGGATATGGCCGGTTCATCACCGATGGCGAGCACTTGCTGGCCATTCGCGAACACAAGGATGCCTCTGAAGACGAGCGCGCCATCGGGCTGTGCAATGCCTGTATCCTTGCCTTCCGCGCTGAAGTGTTCCGCGACCTGATCGACCGGATCGATACCAATAATGCCCAAGGCGAATATTACCTGACAGATCTGGTCGGCCTCGCCAACAAGGCAGGCAAGAAGGTCGGCTTTGGCGTGGCGCCTGAAAACGACGTGATGGGGGTCAACGACCGATCCCAATTGGCGCGCGCGGAGGCTCTGTTTCAGGAGGTGCGCCGGGAGGACGTTCTAAAGGCCGGCGTGACCTTGCGTGATCCCTCAAGTGTCTGGTTTTCCTGGGATACCGAGATTGGCCGGGACGTCACAATTTTCCCCAATGTGGTGTTCGGGCCAGGCGTCAAGATCGGCGACAATGTGGAAATCCGTGCGTTTTGCGATATCGAGGACGCCGTTATCGGTGAAGGCTCGAGCATTGGACCGTTTGCACGCATCCGTGGCGGCGCTGAGCTGGGGCCGGATGTGCACCTGGGCAATTTCGTCGAAGTGAAAAAGAGCAAGATCGGTGCAGGCACCAAAGCCGGGCATCTGAGCTATCTGGGCGACGCCGAAATCGGGACGAAAACCAATATCGGTGCGGGTACCATTACTTGCAATTATGATGGCGTGAACAAGGACAAGACGATCATTGGCGACAATGTGTTCATTGGCTCCAATGCCTCGCTGGTCGCGCCACTGACGATTGGCAACGGCGCCTATACGGCGTCGGGCAGCGTCATCACCGAAGATGTGCCGGCCGATGCCCTCGCCGTGGGGCGGGCGCGGCAGGAGAACAAGCCAGGCTATGCGCCCAAGCTCAAGGAGCGGGCGCTGGCCAAAAAGGCAGCGAAAGGAAAGTAGCATGTGCGGAATCGTTGGGATTGTCGGCGATGCGCCCGTTGCCGGCCGGCTGGTGGATGCGCTGAAGCGTCTTGAATATCGCGGCTATGACAGCGCGGGCGTGGCGACGCTGGAAGGTGGAGCCATTGCGCGCCGCCGTGCCGAAGGCAAGCTGGGCAACCTTGCCAGCAAGCTGGGCATGGAGCCGTTGGGCGGACACATCGGCATTGGCCACACCCGCTGGGCGACGCATGGCGCGCCGACCGAAACCAATGCCCACCCGCATGCCACCGAGCGCGTGGCCATTGTCCACAACGGCATTATCGAGAATTTCCGCGAGTTGCTGGCCGACCTGGCGCAGGATGGGTACCAACCGCAGACCCAGACCGACACAGAATCGGTGGCCCTGTGGGTGACGCGTGAGCTGGATAATGGTGCGGAACCCGAACTGGCGGTGGCGCGGACGCTCAAGAAGCTCAAGGGCGCCTTTGCCCTTGCTTTCATGTTCAAGGGTGAAAACGGCCTGCTGATCGCGGCCCGGCACGGGGCGCCACTGGCCGTCGGCTATGGCACGACCGAAATGTATCTGGGCTCAGATGCCATGGCGCTGGCGCCCTTCACCTCGCGCCTGACCTATCTCGAAGACGGCGACTGGGCCGTGATTACTCCAACGGGTGTGACCATTCGCGATGGCAAGGATGCGTTGGTCGAGCGCGAGCTGATGGTGAGCCAGGCCTCGGCACTGATGGTCGACAAGGGCAATCACCGCCATTTCATGGCCAAGGAAATCTACGAGCAGCCCGAGACTATCTCGCACACGCTGAGCCATTATGTGGACATGGGCGCCGAAAAGGTGGCGATCCGCGAGACGCTGCCGTTTGATTTCGCCGATCTTTCGCGCTTGACCATGAGCGCCTGCGGCACGGCCTACTACGCCGGAGCCATTGCCAAATACTGGTTCGAGCGCTTCGCGCGGCTGCCAGTCGACCTCGATGTGGCATCGGAATTCCGCTATCGCGAACCGCCGCTGGAGAAGGGCGGGCTGTCGCTGTTCATCTCGCAGTCGGGCGAGACGGCGGATACGCTGGCGGCGCTGCGTTATTGCGCCGGGCAGGGCCAGCATGTGGCAAGCCTGGTCAATACGGTTGAATCAACGATTGCCCGCGAATCGGGTGTCGTCTTCCCGATCCTTTGCGGGCCGGAAATCGGGGTTGCATCGACCAAGGCGCTGACGGCCCAGCTGACCGCACTGGCGAGCCTCGCCATTGCGGCCGGGCGGGCGCGCGGCGTATTGAGTGCCGAGCAAGAAGTGGAACTGGTGCGGGCGCTGACGGCGCTGCCTTCGGCGGTTTCAGCGGCGCTGGGCGCCGAGGACCAAATTATCGAGCTTTCCAAGCGGCTGTCCAAGGCCAAGGATGTGCTCTATCTCGGCCGTGGCCCGATGTTCCCGGTGGCCATGGAAGGCGCGCTCAAACTCAAGGAAATCAGCTATATCCACGCAGAAGGTTATGCAGCAGGCGAGCTCAAGCACGGCCCCATCGCGCTGGTGGACGAGGCCATGCCGGTGATCGTGGTTGCACCCTCGGACGAGCTGGTCGACAAGACGTTGAGCAATATGCAGGAAGTGGCGGCGCGCGGCGGCAAGATCATCCTCATCACCGATGCCGAGGGCGCCAAGACAGTAGGCCATGGTGTGGCTGACATCATCGAAGTGCCGCATGTGCATCCGTTTGTTGCGCCGATCCTTGCGACCATTCCGGTGCAATTGCTGGCGTACCACACGGCAGTATTCATGGGTACGGACGTCGACCAGCCGCGGAATTTGGCGAAGTCGGTGACGGTGGAGTAGTCATCCTGCCCGGATCAGCGGGATCGCCAGGTCTTTCCTGAAGAGATAGAGAAGGGTGCGGGCGGCTTCGCCGTCTGGGCCGGTGAGCGTGGGATTGCGCTCCATCAGGGCCTTGGCGTCGTCGTGCGCGAATTCGAGCAGGTGGCGGTGCACGTCGGGCACGGCGAGACGATAGCCGGGCATGCCGGACTGGCGGGTGCCCAGCAGGTCGCCCTGGCCGCGGAGTTCCAGGTCGCGCTCGGCAATTTCAAAGCCGTCTTCAGTCGCCTTGATGGTTTCGAGCCGCGCCTGGGCGGTTTCGCTGAGCGGGTCCTTGTAGAGCAGCAGGCAGGCGGAACGCTGGGAGCCGCGACCAACACGGCCGCGCAACTGATGCAATTGGGCGAGGCCGAAGCGCTCGGCGTGCTCGATGATCATTATGGTGGCGTTGGGCACGTCGACCCCGACTTCGATGACAGTGGTGGCCACCAATAGCTTGATTTCATTGTCCTTGAAGCGCTGCATCACCGCCTGCTTGGCGGCGGCGGACATGCGGCCATGGACCAGCGCCACCTGATCGCCAAAGATTTTCAGCAGGTCAGCGAAGCGGTCTTCGGCGCTGACGACTTCGAGCGTTTCACTCTCCTCGACCAAAGGGCAGACCCAATAGGCCTGCGCCCCTTCAGCCAGGCGCGTTTGGAGGCGTGAAATGACGCGGGCATAGTCGCCGATAGACAGAACGGCAGTGTCGATGGGCTGGCGACCGCGCGGCTTTTCGCGCAGCACGCTGACTTCCATGTCGCCAAAGTGCGTGAGCACGAGAGTACGGGGGATCGGGGTGGCGGTCATCACCAGCAAGTCGGTGTGTCGTCCCTTGTCGGAAAGAGCAAGTCGCTGATGGACGCCAAAGCGGTGCTGCTCATCGACAACCGTCAGACCGAGGTCCCGGAAAGCGATGTCGGACTGAAAAAGGGCGTGGGTGCCGACCGCGATGGCGATCGAGCCGTCGGCGAGGCCGGCCAATACGGTGCGGCGTTCGCTGGCAGGCATCTTGCCAGTGAGCAGGGCGCAGCCGAGTCCAACGGCCTCACAGAGCGGCTGGATGGTGCGGAAATGCTGAGAAGCCAGCAGTTCGGTGGGGGCCATCAGGGCGGACTGGGCGCCGCTCTCTGCCATGGCAGCCATGGCCATGAGCGCAACCACAGTCTTGCCGGAGCCGACGTCGCCCTGCAGCAGCCGGGACATGCGGTCAGGGGCGGAGAGGTCGGCGCGGATTTCCTCCAGCGCCTTGGTCTGACCGTCGGTAAGGGAAAAGGGCAGGGCGGCGGCGAGTTTTTCGGTGATCGCGCCGGTAAAATTGCGCGCCACGCCCCGGGCCGAAACCATGCTGGAGCGCACCAATTGCAGGGTGATCTGGCCGGCCAGATATTCGTCATAGGCGAGCCGTTGGCGGGCGGGGGACCAGAGTTGTGCTTCGTCGGGGTTTTCGGGGGTGTGCACCATGCGCATGGCGGTGGCAAAGCTCGGCCACTTGCGGGTCGCGATGGTGTCGGCGGTGATCCACTCGGGCAGGGTCGGAACGACCTGGATGGCGTGGTGAACCAGCTTCGCGAGGGCCCTTGAGCTCAGGCCATTGGTCAGGGGATAGACCGGCTCGACCAGAGGGAGGGTCGAGAATTTGTCTGGTTCCACCACATAGTCGGGGTGGGTGATCTGCTTTTCGCCGTTGAAAAAACCGATTGTTCCCGAGACGTATCGCTCTTCACCGATGGGCAGGCTTTTCTCGACCCAGCCGCCCTGGGCGCGAAAGAACACCAGCTGAATATCGCCGGTTTGATCATGGGCGAAGACCCGATGGGGCACATGCGGTTTGCCACGCGGCGGCGGCTGGTGCCGGTCGATATGGAGGCGCAGGGTGACGATCTGGTTCAGATAGGCTTCGGCAATACCCACCTGGCGACGCCGATCAACGACGCCGGAGGGCATGTGCATCAGCACGTCGAGGACAATGGCTTCCTGTCCATCAGGTGCACCGAAATAGCGGGTCAGCAAGGCGGCCAGCTTGTCTCCCACACCTTTTACGGAGTGGAGCGAGGCGAACAGGGGCTGCAAGGCTTCGGGGCGGGACAAGGGCGATTCTCGTTAGGTGTTCGGCGATAGCGATAGTCAGACACCCTCACCTAGCCGTGTTGGAACCGTTCGGTCCAGCGTTGCTACCCGCTCCACAAGGGGAGGGCGACGTCCGTAGACGTGGTGACAATCCCGATCAACCCGCGTAATAGACATGTCCAAATCGAGAACAAATTGCAATCATGGGTGTCGAAATGGCGGCCGGTGAAGACATTTCTATTCGTCGCAAGCGGTTGCGCTATCGGGCCTGGCATCGGGGCACCAAGGAAATGGACCTGATACTGGGGCCGTTTGCCGATGCCAATATCGAGGCTTACGACACCGCAGAACTGGATCGCCTCGAAGCCTTGATGGATGAGGAAGATCCCCCGCTGCTCAAATGGGTGATGCGGCAGGAAGAGCCGCCGACCCATGTCGATCGGGCTTTTCTTGATCTGGTGATTGCTGACCATCAGGCGCGGATCGCGAAATGAACGAGATGTCCGGCGTGGCGCCGACGCCCCGCACGATTTCCAATGTGCCGGACGGCATGCAGCCCATGGTGCTGGCGCGACTGGTCGAACAGCGCCTCGAGGACGCTCCTGACGACGCGGCAAGCCTGGTGTTTGTGGCGCGCGACGGGCGGCGCATGCAGCGCATGGCGGAAATGCTGGGGGCGATTCTGCCCGGCCATACCATTGTGACGTTGCCGGCCTGGGATTGCCTTCCCTATGATCGCGTGTCGCCCAATACGGTGACTATCGCGGCCCGCATGAATGCGCTGGCAGCGCTGACCAGCGGGGCCAGGGGCGCCGTTGTGCTCACCGCCGTCAATGCGTTGATCCAGAAGTTGCCGCCGCGCGACCTGGTCGAAACGATGAGTTTTTCGGCCGCGGTGGGCCGGATTGTGGACAGCAACAAGCTGATCGCCTGGGCGGCCAATAATGGCTATCTGCGGGTGCCGACGGTCCGTGAAAGCGGGGAATTTGCGGTGCGGGGCGGATTGGTGGACCTGTTCCCAGCGGGTTCGGAGGCGCCGCTGCGCTTTGATTTTTTCGGCAGCCAGCTCGAGTCGATCCGCACGTTTGACGCAGATAGCCAGCGGACCACTGGCACGCTCAAGCGCGTGGACCTGACGCCGATGAGCGAAGTGGTGCTCAACGAAGAGACGATCCGGCGCTTCCGGCAGAATTATACCGCGACCTTTGGCGGCAATACGGTCGATGACACGCTTTATGCCACTGTCAGTGGCGGCTCCCGCTATTCAGGCACGGAGCATTGGCTGCCGTTCTTCTACGATCACATGGACCGGCTGGCCGACTATGTGGGCGACGCGCCTTTCGTGTTCGATGACCAGGTCGCCGAGGCCTATGCCGAGCGCGCCGATCAGATCCGCGACTATTTTGACGCGCGTGAGGCTGCGCGACTGGCGCCGAAGGTTGCCGGGGCTGGGGCGCCATATAAGCCGATCAAGCCGGAACTGCTCTATGATCTGGATGTGGCGCCGACGGCGCTTGCCGGCGCGTCCGTCGTCCAGTTCTCGCCGTTCCTCTCACCCAATGCGGCACAGCGCGATGATGCGGGCGGGCGTATAGCGCCGAGTTTTGCGGCTGAACGTGCGGCTTCGGACATCAACCTGTTCCAGGCCGTCGTGGATCGGCTGCTGGCCGAGCGCCGCAATGGTCGTCGCGCGATCATCGCCTGCTGGAGCGCCGGGACGCGCGATCGCATGGCGCAGGTGCTCAAGGACCATGGGCTCACCAATCCGCGGCTGGCCGAGAACTGGCGCGATGCCGAGACCACAAGCGCCGCAACGACTTCGCTGGTGGTATTGCCGCTGGAAACCGGGTTCGAAACCAAGGACCTGCTGGTCCTTTCCGAACAGGACATCCTGGGCGAACGCATATTGCGGCCGCAGCGACGCAAGAAAGCGTCTGATGCGCTGACCGAGGCGGCGAGCCTGAATGCAGGCGACCTGGTGGTGCATGTCGATCATGGCATCGGCCGGTTCATCGGGCTCAAGGTGATCGAGGCTGGTGGCGCGCCGCATGAATGCGTCGAGTTGCAATATGCGGGCGACACCAAGCTCTACCTGCCGGTCGAGAACATCGAGTTGCTGACCCGCTACGGGTCTGACGATGCCGGGGCCACGCTCGACAAGCTGGGCGGCGTCGCCTGGCAGACCAAGAAGGGCAAGCTCAAGAAGCGCATCCGCGAAATGGCGGAGCAGCTGATCAAGTTGGCGGCGCAGCGTCTGCTGGTGAAGGCCGATGTGGTTGACATCAATTCGGGCGCCTATGACGAATTTGCTGCCCGTTTCCCCTATGAGGAAACCGAAGACCAGCTCAACGCCATCGATGCGGTGTTCGACGACATTACCTCGGGCAAGGTGATGGACAGGCTGGTGTGCGGCGACGTGGGCTTCGGCAAGACCGAAGTGGCGCTGCGCGCGGCCTTTGCGGTGGCACTTTCGGGCAAGCAGGTGGCGGTGGTGGTGCCGACAACGCTGCTCGCCCGGCAACATTTCAAGACCTTTTCCGAGCGGTTCAACGGCCTTCCGGTTCGGGTGCGACATGCTTCGCGCATGGTGCCGTCCGGGGAGCTCAAGGCGACCAAGGACGGGTTGGCCGACGGGCAGGTGGACATTGTGGTGGGCACGCATGCGCTGCTCAGCAAGTCCATCAAGTTCCAGGACCTGGGCCTGTTGATCATTGATGAAGAGCAGCATTTTGGCGTTGGCCACAAGGAGCGCCTCAAGGAGCTCAAGGCGAACGTGCATGTGCTGACGCTGACGGCGACGCCGATTCCGCGCACGCTGCAACTGGCGCTGACGGGGGTGCGGGATCTTTCTCTGCTGGCGACGCCGCCGGTGGACCGGCTCGCCATCCGCACCTTCATTTCGCCGTTCGATCCGCTTTCGATCCGCGAGGCGCTGCTGCGCGAGAAATATCGTGGCGGGCAGAGCTTCTATGTCGTGCCCAAGATCAAGGACCAACCCGATATTGCCGAATTCCTGCGCCAGCAGGTTCCCGAGGTGTCGTTTGTTATTGCCAATGGCCAGATGCCGCCGGGCGAGCTCGATGACATCATGAATGCCTTTTACGACAACAAGTTTGATGTGCTGCTGGCCACGACCATCGTCGAATCCGGGCTCGATATTCCCAATGCCAATACGTTGATCGTGCATCGCGCGGATAATTTCGGATTGGCGCAGCTCTACCAGATCCGCGGTCGGATCGGTCGGGCCAAGCAGCGGGCCTATGCGCTTTTCACCGTGCCACCGGACCGCAAGCTGACCGACACGGCGGAGCGAAGGTTGGGCGTGCTGCAATCGCTTGAAAGTCTGGGCGCCGGCTTTCAGCTGGCCAGCCACGACCTCGACATTCGCGGTGCAGGCAATCTCCTGGGCGATGAGCAGTCGGGTCATATCCGCGAGGTGGGCTACGAACTCTACCAGGCCATGCTTGAAGAGGCGGTTGCCAACCTCAAGTCCGGCGAAGAGGAATACGAAGACCGCAACGAGTGGAGCCCGCAGATTTCGCTGGGCATGCCGGTGATGATTCCCGAGCACTATGTGCCGGACCTGCAATTGCGCATGCAGCTCTATCGCAAGCTGGGCGACCTGACGGACATTCGCGACATCGATGCCGCTGGGGCGGAACTGATTGATCGCTTCGGGCCATTACCCGAAGAGGTCGAAGCACTGCTCAAGGTTATCCTGGTCAAATCGCTGTGCCGGCAGGCCAATGTCGAAAAGGTCGATGCCGGCCCCAAGGGTGCGGTCATTACCCTCAGGAACAACGTATTCCCCAATCCGGCCGGGCTTGTGCGCATGGTCAGCGATCTTTCCAACCAGGTGCGGATCAAACCCGATCAGAAACTCGTGTTCGCCCGTAACTGGCCGAGCGCCGAACACCGCCTCAAGGGGGCGGCGGCGATCCTGTCCAAGCTCGCAAAACTGGCAGAAACCGGGGCTTAGGCGTGCCCCACTTACCACGCCAGCGCATAATGTTTTGGCAAGGGCTATCGGTCATGTTATTGCCCGATTTGCGCCCTTGAAGGGCAGTTCGAATTTCAAGGCGGCCGGGAGCCGCCGGGACCGCCAAGGAAGGCAAGGATATTCTATGACTTTCAGGAAACCCCTCGTCGCCGGAATCGCGGTGGCTGCTCTTATGCTGTCTCCGCTATCGGCATTCGCGCAGGACGCCACTGCGACCGAGGCGCCCGCAGCGGAGACCACAGAAGCCGCACCGGCTGAGGGTGCCGCGACCGATGAAGTTGCTGCGGCCGTCGATGGCCTGGCATCGCAGAACTGGCTCAAGGTTTGTGATCCGCTGCCCGATGGTCAGAAGGCATGCCTGCTGCGCCAGGTTGTGCTGGCCAATGGCCAGTTCCTCGGCTCGTTCCTGCTGCGCGACGATCCGGGCCAGGAAAGCCGCCTGCTGGCGGTTGCTGCCGTTCCGCTCGGGGTGCTGCTGCCGTTTGGCCTGACCTGGCAGATCGACAATGCCAAGCCGGTCCGCGTGCCCTACATGCTGTGCGACACGCAGTCGTGCTCGACCCAGCTGGTGATCAACGAGCAGTATGTGAATTCGCTCAAGCGCGGCGCCAAACTGACGCTGACCGCCAAGAACCGCCAGAACCAGGATCTCGCCATCGAGATCGATCTGGCGGGCTTCACCGCAACCTATGATAGCGATGCGGCGCTCTCGTTTGAGCAGCTGCAGCAGCAGGAATCGGGTCAGAACGCGCTAGAGCAGGTGTTGCAGGATCGCGCCGAGAAGCTGCGCCAGGAGCTTTCGGGAGAAGGCACCACGGCGCCGGCGACAGACGCTCCGGCAACTGACGCTCCGGCTGAAGAAGCGCCGGCTCAGTAAGCTGGATTAAAGAATTGAGACGAAGGGCGCAGGAAACTGCGCCCTTTTTGTTTTGTCTCAGGTCCGTTCGCCCATGCCCAAGGCAAAGGCCTGGCGGCGGAGGGGCGGTACCAGCTTCAGGGCCCAGAGGCCACCGGCGCGCAGGGCCTGGCTGGGCAGCATGTCCGCGAGCAGCGAGCGGAACAGGGTGTCCACCATGCCGCCTGTGCGCGCTAGATCGCCGGCGCGGCGCTGGGCATAGTCGACTGACGCCAGATCACCCCACGAAGGATTGGACCGGTCGGCGGCGTTGACCGCTGCGAGGAGGTCAGCGACGTCTCGCAGCCCCAGGTTGAGGCCCTGCGCCCCGATGGGCGGGAAAGCGTGGGCAGATTCGCCGACCAGGGCCACGCCGTCCCGGCCAGCCGTGGCGACGGTGAGCGACGAGAGCGGGAAGACGAAACTGGGAGAGGCCAGCGTAATGGCGCCGAACAGGCGTTGCGAGCGCTGGTGCAGGGCCGCCAACAAGGCCTCGGGGCCTGCTGCCTGCGTTTGGCGCAGCAGCGGTTCCTCGTCGATCCAGACCAGATTGGCCCGCTTTCCGCCGGCGGGCACCAAGGTGAAGGGACCGTGGGGATAGTGGAACTCAATGGAGGCGCCGCCAATCGGGCGGGCGAGTTCAAGATCGCAGACGAGGGCCGCCTCCGCGAACTGATGTTCGCGCGTGGCAATGCCTGCAGCGGCACGGACCAGGGATTTCTTGCCGTCGGCACCGACAATCAGGGGCGCGCGCAGTTCCGAGCCATCGCCCAGAGTGACAACGCCAAGCGCGCCGTCGCGTCGCCATGCGGTAACGGCCTGGTTGCGAGTTTCAAGGCCGGTGGCGGGTGCGGCTGCCTGGAAGCGCTCGAGCAGCTTGGCGTTGGAAAAATTCCAGCCAAAGGCAGGAAGACCCACTTCCTGCGCGTCGAACAGGGTTTCGGGCGCGTGGATCAGGCGCGGTGTCGCGTCGATAATGCGGATGGCGGTGAGCGCATGTCCGATGCCGGCCGGATCGACGATCAGCCCGGTCTCGCAGAGGAAATCGACGCTGGGTATCATCAGCGCCGAGGTGCGGCGATCCGGCGGTGCAGCGGGCGCCAGGTGAATGGTGGCGAGGCCGGCGCCGGCAAGGCTAACAGCAGCAGCGACGCCCGTCAGCCCGCCACCGACGACGATGATGTCGGCGTCCTGGCTCACGAGGCGGCATCCGAGAGGCGGCGTTGGTGGCCGCTTGGGAGGATCAGGCTGCCGGCAAGAGAGCCGGCGAACATGGCGGCAAGGAAAATCCAGAGCCCGTCCGGCTGAAAGGCGATCAGCGAGATTGCGGGGCCGGGACAAATGCCGGACATGCCCCAGCCGAGGCCGAACAAGGCCGCGCCACCGACAAGGCGACGGTCAATCTTGCGGTATTCCGGCTCGTGGAAGGTGATGTCAAAGAGCGGCGTGGCGCGGCCCTTGCCGATGCGTACGGCGATGAACATGACCAGAATGGCGGGGACGATGACGAAAGCGAGGCTGGGGTCCCAACCGCCTGAAGGAATGGCGGTGAAATCAAGGAAGCGCAGAACCTTGAGTGGATCGACCATCTGGGACACGTAAAGACCAGCGCCGAAGAGGGCGCCGCTCAAGACGGCCGTGGCGAGGTAGGGCAGGCGCAGAACAGCCATCAGACAATCCCCGTGACGGTAACAGTGAGAATGGCGACGCCGAAGAAAACGAGCACGGCAACCAGCGAGCGCAGCGACAGGCGGGCGAGACCACACACGCCATGGCCGGAAGTGCAGCCATTGCCGATCTTGGTGCCGAGACCGGTGAGGAGCCCTGCAGCAATCAACCAGACCGGCATGGGGATGGACCAGGCGGCGGGTGGCGCAGCGAGTTGAGCCGGTTCAACGCCGCCAACACCGATCTGCGGGAACGCCAAGGCGGTGAGAGCCGTTGCGGCGACCAAGGCAACCAGGAAAACGACGCGCCAAACCACGGTTTGCGCTGGGGGCAGCAATTGTCCAAAAATGCCGGAGATACCGGCGATGCGGCCATTGCCCAGCCAGAGCACGGCGGAGGCAAGGCCGATCAGGACGCCGCCAAGCGCGGCGGTCAGGGGAGAGAAGGCTTCCATGGTTGTACTCGCGCGAAAAGAGACTGGAACCTAACATCGCGCAAGGGCGTGATGCCAGCCTAGGCTGAGCTCAGTTGCCAGGTTTGATGACGCAGTGGCGAAAAACTGCATTTGCGCCCTTCACCGCAAGGCATCCCATCCCTAGATTGTCGCATCGCGTGGATTCCCCCGAATGGAGCGTTAGATGCTTGAACTGTTGGCTGATCCAAATGTGTGGGTTGCCTTTGCCACCTTGACCGTCATGGAGATCGTGCTGGGCATCGACAATATCGTTTTCATCTCGGTGCTGGTGTCGCGCCTGCCGCGCGAGCAGGCCGAGTTCGCCCGTAAGCTGGGTATCGGTCTGGCGCTGGTGTTCCGCATCATATTGCTGCTGCTGATCAGCGTCATTGTGCAATTGCAGGACCCGGTCTTCGAGGCCTTTGGCCACGGTTTCTCGTGGAAGGACATCATTCTCGTCGCCGGCGGCGGCTTCCTGATCTACAAGGCCACCCACGAAATGCATGCAGCCATCGAAGAGCCGCATGAGGTTGGTCTGGCCGATGCTGCCAAGGCGAGCCTGCAGGCAATCCTGGTGCAGATTGTCGTTATCGACATGGTGTTCTCCATCGATTCGATCATCACCGCCGTGGGCATGGTGCCGGCGGACCAGGTGGCCGTGATGATTGCCGCCGTTCTGGTAGCGGTCGCAGTAATGTTCTTTGCCTCGGGGCCGATTGCCAAATTTGTGGCCGATCACCCGACAACCAAAATGCTGGCGCTGGCCTTCCTGCTGCTTATCGGCGTGACGCTGGTCGCTGACGGCTTCGGCGTCCACATTCCCAAGGGCTATATCTATTCGGCCATGGCCTTCTCGGTACTGGTCGAAGCGATCAATGTGTTTGCCAAGAACCGCAAGCTGCGTATGGCGGGTGGCAAGGCGCACAAAACCGAGTTCACGCCATTTACTGGTGACACTGGTTCGGTCTCGTCGTCGGCGGCAATGGCGGCACTCGGCGGTGGGTCGCCTTCGACCACGACGCCGGCGGTCACCGCGGCCAAGCCGCGTCCGAAGACAACAGCCGCCAATCGGTCGCAGGCTCGTCCGAAATCGGCACCACGCAAGCCGAAGGCGCCGAAATGACCCGGGTTGTTGCCGTCAACGCAGTCGGCGGGCCGGAAGCACTCTCGATAGAGGACTGGCCGCTAGGCAATCCGGGGCCGGGGCAGGCGAGCGTGCGCCAGACCGCCGTCGGGCTTAATTTCATCGACACCTATCAGCGCTCGGGACTTTATCCTCTGCCGCTGCCGTTCGTGGCCGGCAATGAAGCGGCTGGCGTCGTGACGGCGGTGGGCGAGGGCGTCACCGCAGTCAAGGTGGGCGACCGCGTCTGCTATCAGGGTACGCCGGGCGCCTATGCCGAGGAACGACTGGCACCGGTGGATAAATTGGTGCCGATCCCCGATGGCATCGATGACCAGACAGCCGCCGCCATCCTTCTCAAGGGGCTGACGGCCTATTATCTGCTGTTCAAGACCTGGCCGGTGCAAGCCGGCGAAACCATTCTCTGGCACGCGGCAGCCGGTGGCACTGGGCTGATTGCCACGCAGTGGGCACGCTCGCTCGGCGCAACGGTCATCGGTACGGCCGGTGGCCCGGACAAGGTCCGAAAGGCTCTCGACCATGGCTGTCACCATGTCATCGACTATAAGGCCGAGGACTTCCCTACGCTGGTGAAGGAATTTACCGAGGGCAGGGGCGTCGATGTCGTCTATGATGGCGTAGGCAAGGCGACGTTCGAGGGATCGCTCGACTGCCTCAGGCCGCGTGGCCTGCTCGCCAGTTTCGGCAATGCCTCTGGTGTGGTCAGCGTACCGGACCTTGGCATTCTGGCGCGCAAGGGCTCGCTATATGTCACCCGTCCAACGGGCACGCATTACTTTCCCCAGCGCGAAAACCTGCTTGAAGGCGCCAAGGCGCTCTTCGACGCGGTGCTGTCCGGCGCCATCAAGGTCGAGATCGGCCGGACCTATCCGCTGGTTGAGGCGGCAGAAGCGCATCGGGCGCTGGAAAACCGCGAGACCACCGGTTCGGTGGTGTTGCTACCGTAGGACCAGGCAAACTTGGTGTCGCGGCCTCTGGACAGGCCGCGTCGCCACGGTTAAAGGCACAGGCTACGGGCAGGTGGCAGAGCGGTTGATTGCTCCGGTCTTGAAAACCGGCGAAGGTGAAAGCCTTCCGGGGGTTCGAATCCCTCCCTGCCCGCCACTCTACTGAGGCGAAAGACATGAGCCGCAAGGAATTTGACGCTTCGCGCATGCGGCGCATGAAACGCGTGGCGGCCCGGTATGGGCTGACCATCTTGACCGCCGACAAGGTCAAGGTGCTGGGACAGCCCGGCGGTCATGCGGTGCGGGAAGACGCCACGTTCAAGATCGTCTATGGCGATGTGCCAAAGCCGTTTTCGGCCTCGCTGGACGAGGTCGAATCCTATCTCGATGCATTGGAAGCGGGCGAAGAGTAAGCGCGCCTGTCCTTTCGGACAAGCGGGGTTGTGATCCCCCGCAGCACATTCCGTTATTTATGCGGTAACGGAATCGCCGCACACTCAATCTCGTAGGCTCGTCTGGGGCCGGTCTGGCGCCAGACTATTGTGGTCGCGGGCTTCTGCGGAATTCTACCTACGTCCGCATCCCGCTCCGTAGTGGAGACGCGTTCCTCATGTTTACCCTGATCAACGCCGACGCCGAAGACGACGACGCCGAAATCACCGATCCCCAGGAAATCGCGGAGCTGTTTGCTGCCATCGCTGCCGTAGCCATTGAAGCTATCGGTCCGGGGCAGGCCCGCACCCTGTTCGAGGCCGTGGTTGAACAGGAGGGTCGCGACCCCAATTGATCCCGGAAAATACGCGAATTTCATTGATGTAGTGCCGCATCGCGGCAGTTCCGCCGGCTTTGCCGGTGACCGACGACTTGACGGAACGCGGTCCAATCTGAAGGACTGCGTTCCCGAAGGTGAAGGGATTTAGGGCTGCCATGAGCGGAATGGATGACAGCCTCTGGCGCAGGCCTCACATCATGCCCCTGGGCGACAGCGCTTTGCTTGTGCGGTTCGGTACCAGCCTTGATGACGAAGCCAACCAGGCGACCCTGACGCTTGCTGCACGGCTGGACGCCGAACCTATCTTTGGCGTTCTTGAAGTCGTGCCGAGCCTGGTTTCAGTGCTGCTGCGCTATGATCCCTTACAGATTTCGCCGGGACATCTGGCGGGGGAAATTGCGCTGCGATTAGGGCAGGGCAATGAGGCGCGAGAGCCTCACGTTCACGACATCGCAGTGGTCTTTGACGGAGTGGATCTGGCCGAGGTTGCAGCTGCGCTGGGCCTGTCCGAGAACGACTTTATTGCGCAACACAATGCGGCGCCGCTCAGGGTGCTGACTACTGGATTTGCGCCCGGGTTTGTCTATTGCGGATTGCATTCTGAAGCCTTGGTCTTGCCGCGCCGTACACAGGTTCGCCCGAGCGTGCCGGTGGGAAGCGTGCTGTTCGCGGCGGGACAGACGGCGATCACTGCTACGGAGGTGCCGACTGGTTGGAATGTCATTGGCAGCACGAGTTTCCGCAACTTCGTGCCCCAAAACGATCCGCCTACCCGGTTGCAGGCGGGCGATCTCGTGCGATTCGTGGTGGCACGATGAGCGTGCGGATCATCATTGAGCGGGCAGGGCCCCTTTGTACTATCCAGGATCATGGCCGCGAGGGCCTGCTGGCGCATGGTATCAGTGCCTCGGGGCCAATGGACCGGGCGGCGCATCGCCTGGCGGGGGCGTTGGCTGGGGCGGCCGGTGAGGCGGGCGTGGAGCTGACGCGCGCGGGTATCGCCTTGCGGGTGGAGCAGGGGCGCTTGCGGATCGGTTGGGCCGGTGGCGCTTTTACTGTTGCGATCAACGGGGAAGGGCAAGTTTGGCCGGGAGGGGCGACGCTGGCGGCCGGAGACAGGCTTTCGGTGACGCCGGGACCAAGGGGCAATTACGGCTATCTTCGATTTGGGCCAATGCTGGACCTGCCGATGGTCATGGGGAGCCTGTCGACCAGCACGCGGGCCCGGTTAGGCGGGGTCGAGGGCCGAGCGCTGGCGGCTGGCGATGTGTTGGGTTTTGTAGGCGAAGAGCGGGCTGCGCTATCGCCTTCGCCCATCGCGTTGCAAGAGGGGCCGATCCGTTTCGTCTGGGGGCTGCATGCCGAAAACTTTGCGGCGGATGTCCGGCAACGCTTCGTTGAGGCGACGTTTCGGGTGACGCCGATGATGGATCGCATGGGCGTTCGCCTGGCCGACGAGGCGGGGGTTTTTGCGGGCGCCAGTATCTTGTCGCTGGTATCCGATCCGATCCTGCCCGGTGATATCCAGATATTGGGCGATGGCACGCCAATTGTGCTGATGCGGGACCACCAGCCCACGGGCGGCTATCCGCGTATAGGCACGGTCATTTCGGCGGACCTCGACAGATTTGCGCAAATGCGGGCCGGGGACCCGGTTGCCTTCGAGCCGGTAAGCGTGGAGCATGCGCACCGCCTGTTGCGGAGCAGCCTTTCATGACCAGTATCGATCTCAATGCCGATCTCGGAGAGGGCATGGGAACCGACGACGACCTGTTGCATATCGTTTCCAGCGCCTCGATTGCCTGTGGCGGACATGCCGGCGACGCGGCGACGATCCGGCGCATCCTCAAGGTGTGCAAGGCGCGAGGGGTGCGTGCGGGGGCACACCCGGGCTATGTCGACCCCAAGCGGTTCGGCCGGTTTCGGGTGGTGATGCCGCTGGAGCAATTGCTGGGACAAATTCGCGGACAGCTGTTTCTCGTGCGCCACATCGCCGATGAGGTGGATGTGCCGCTTTCCTATGTGAAGCTGCATGGGGCGCTGGCCAACCAGACGGCGGAGGAGCTGGCTTTTGCCGTCGGAATATTTGGCAGCATTCATGCAATGGACCCGCGCATGGCCGTGTTGGCACTGGACAACAGCCAGCAGGTACGGGCGGCCAAGGCCGTGGGATTGCCGTTGATCCGCGAGGCTTATGCCGACCGCGCCTATACCGCAAACGGGTTGCTGGTGCCGCGAACGGAAGAGGGGGCCGTCATCAAAGACCCCGAAGCTGTCATCGAGCGCTGCCTTCGGCTGGCGGTCGAGGGCGAAGTCGTGGCCATTGATGGCACGGTGATCAAGTCGGCCGCGCGGTCCATCTGCCTGCATGGCGATACGCCCGGGGCAGTCGACCTGGCCCGCGAAGTGCGGGATGCGCTGGTCGGCGAAGGCATTACCATTGCGCCGGCCGAGCCGGAGGTGGAGAGGGCGGTGGAGATTTAGGGGGTGGGGAGTTTTCGTGCCACTCAAGCGCAGCTCTCGTGGCCTTCCCGCCTAAAATCCCCCCACTGGGGAGATTTTGCTCTTCAAGCACCGCGAGAAGTACCCTGGGACCTTCAGGGGGGAGAGGGTGAGATCGGCAAAATGCCTTGAAACCCAAAGGACCCAGGGTATGCGTGGCTGGTCGCGAAGCGCGACCAGGATTTAGATCGCCAGGTATTCGTGGCGGAGTTCGGTGTTGTCGAGCACTTCCTTGGCGGTGCCCGAGAAAGCCACTTCGCCAGTGTCGAGGATGACGGCGCGGTCGGCCAGTTTCAGAGCGGCCACCGCATTCTGCTCAACGATGATGGTGGTGATGCCCAGGGGCTTGATCGAATGGAGAATGCGTTCGATTTCATGGACGATCACTGGCGCCAACCCTTCATAGGGCTCGTCGAGCAGCAGCAGCTTGAGATCGCGGGCCAAGGCACGAGCGATGGCCAGCATCTGTTGCTCGCCGCCCGACAGGGTCACGCCATCCTGCTTGCGGCGCTCGGCAAGGCGCGGGAAGCTTTCGTAGATCTGATCGAGGCTCCAGCCGTTGCCCGGCGCCACTTTGGCCAGGGAAATGTTCTCCTCGACGGTGAGGCCCTGGATGATGCGGCGATCTTCGGGCACAAGCTGGATACCGGCGCGGGCCGCCTCGAAGCTCTTCATATGGTGGACGGGATGTCCGTCGAGCCAAATTTCGCCATGGCGCATCTGAGGATTGTCTGTTCGGGCAATGGTGCGAAGCGTCGAGGTCTTGCCGGCGCCGTTGCGGCCGAGCAGGGCCAGAATTTCACCCTTACGAATATCCAGCGACACGCCCTGCACGATATAGCTCTCGCCATAATAGGCGTGGATGTCGCGCACAGAGAAGAACGGGCGAACAGTTTCGATATCGGCAGCGTGGCTGCCGGCGACGGCGTCAGTTTGCATGGCTACAGAACTCATCAATGAGCCCCCCCGAGATAGGCTTCCTGGACCTTGGGATTGCCGCGAACCTCGTCCGGGGTGCCATCTGCAATGATGCGGCCCTGGGCGAGTACGGAGATCTTGTCGGCGAGCGAAAACACCACATGCATGTCGTGCTCGATGATCACCTTGGTCATACCGCGGCTCTTGATCTTCTTGAGCAGGTCGATCGTGGTATTGGTGTCGTGGCGGCTCATGCCGGCCGTGGGTTCATCCAGCAGCAGCAGGCGTGGATGCTGAATGAGGCACATGGCGAGCTCCATGCGCCGCTTGTCGCCGCGGCTGAGGCTGCCTGCGTGCATGTCCCTGCGCGTGAGCATGCCGACATCTTCGAGCATGTGCTCGGCTTCCTGGCGGATGGCGGTCTCGCTGTCGAGCGAGCGCAGCATGTTGAGCGTGAAGGCCCCGTCGCGCTTGGCGAAGGCCGGGATCATCACGTTATGCAGCACCGAGAGATCGGCGAAGATCTCGGGGGTCTGGAAGACGCGGGCGATGCCGAGCTGATTGATCTGGTGGGGCTTGCGTCCGGTCAGGATTGCTCCGTCGAACACCACCTGGCCACTGCTTGGCGCAAGCTTGCCAATAATGACATTGAGCAGGGTCGACTTGCCGGCGCCATTTGGCCCGATGATCGCATGGGTCTGGCCCTCTTCGACCTGAAGGTCGATGTCGGCCAGGGCATGAAGCCCCCCGAAGCGCTTGTGAACGTCCGCAACGTGCAGGACAACGTTGGATTTTGCCATGATGGTTGTCCTTACTCTGCCGGCTGAGTCTGGCGAGATTTGGAGTCCGGGGTGCCAGACCGTTTGAGGGTGGCTGCAATCCGGCGGACGCCTTCCATGACGCCGCCCGGCAGGAACACCACGACCAGAACAAAGACCAGGCCAAGCGTGAGGAACCAGCCGTCGCCGACGAATTTGCCGGTGACCTGAACCATGAGGTCGGCGGCGCCTTCGGGTAGGAAGCTCCAGAAATTGGCAAGGATCTGATCATTGAGGGCGGAAAGAATGTTCTCGAAGTACTTGATCAGCCAGGCGCCAATCACCGGGCCGACCAGCGTGCCGACGCCGCCCAGGATGGTCATGAGAACAACTTCACCAGAGGCAGTCCACTGCATGCGCTCTGCACCGGCCAGCGGGTCGGTGACGGCGAGCAGGGCGCCCGCCAGCCCTGCATACATGCCCGAAATCACGAAGGCGGAGAGGGCATAGGGGCGGGTATTAAAGCCGGTGAACTGCATGCGGGTCTGGTTGGACTTGATCGACTTGAGCATCATGCCGAAGGGCGAACCCGAGACGCGCTGAGCAATGAAGAACGACAGGATCAGGAAGCCGGCGCAGAGGTAGAAGCCGGCGTAGCCGCTCAACTGCTGCCCGAGCAGTGTGGGGACGGGCTGACCAACCAAGGTCTGGCCCATTGCCGCGTCCAGGACGCGTGCATCGCTGAGGGTGAGCTGCAGGCCTGTTTCACCATTGGTGATCGGGGTCAGCACGGAATAGGCCAGATTGTAGCTCATCTGGGCAAAAGCCAGCGTGAGGATGGAGAAGTAGATGCCCGAGCGGCGCAGCGACAGGAAGCCGATGATCAGCGCAAACAGGCCAGAAATCACGACCGCAAAGATCATCGCGGGAATGGCGTCCAGCGTCAGCAGCTTGAAGGACCAGACGGCAGCGTAGGAGCCGACGCCGAAGAAGGCTGCGTGGCCGAAGCTGAGATAGCCGGTGAGGCCGAACAAGATGTTGAAGCCGACGGCAAAGATTCCATAGATCATGAAGCGTTGCAGCAGATCGGGGTAGCCGGCGCCAAAGGGCGCCAGCCAGATCGGCATGGCCAGCACTACGATGGTGAAGCCGAGGAACAAAAAGAGGTCGTTGCGAGACATGAAATTGGCCATGTCAGCTCTCCATGACGCCGCGGCGACCAAGCAGGCCACGGGGACGAACGAGTAGAATAATCACGGCAACGAGATAGATGATGATCTGATCGATACCGGGGAAGAAGGCCTTGATCTGCGTCATCGAGGCAAAAGACTGCAGGATGCCGAGCAGGAAGCCGGCTGCGACGGCGCCGGGTAGCGAGCCCATACCGCCAACCACGACCACCACGAAGCTGAGGACCAGGAAATCCATGCCCAGGTGGTAATTGGGTGGCAGGAGCGGCGTGTACATGACGCCTGCCATGCCGGCCACGACCGAAGCCAGGCCGAACATGATGGTGAAGCGCCGGTCGATGTTGATGCCGAGCAGCCCAACCGTTTCACGGTCGGCCATGCCGGCACGTACGACCATGCCGAAGGTGGTGAACTGCAGGAAGGCAAAGACGCCACCGATGACCACGGCCGAGAACAGGAAGTAGATCATCCTCCAGAGCGGATAGGTGATGACATTGGCCTGCATGCCGAGCCATGCGCCAATGTCTGCGGCGCCGCGCAGATCGGTCGGCATGGGCTGGGGGATGGGATTGGGCCCGAAGATGGACTTGATGACTTCCTGGGCGACGATGGCCAGGCCGAAGGTCACGAGGATCTGTTCGGCGTGGGGGCGCTTGTAGAAGTGCTTGATGATGCCCCGTTCCAGGGCGATGCCGATCAGCAGCATGATGGGAATGGTGATCAGGATCGAGGCGGGAACCGAGTAATTGACGAGGATGGCGCCGAAATCGCCGAACCATGCCTGGACCAGGGGTTCGCGGATTTCCAGAGGCGCGCCCCATGGAGATAGCTGCGTGGGGTCGATAGTGACCGTTTCAAGGGTCAGAAACTGGCGGAACATGACGGCGCAGAATGCGCCCAGCATGAACAATGCCCCGTGGGCAAAGTTCACGACCCCTAGCGTGCCGAACACCAGGGTGAGCCCAAGGGCGATCAGCGCATAGGCGGCGCCTTTATCGAGCCCATTGAGGAATTGCAGAAAGATGACTTCGAACATTTTTTGCTCCGCTAGGAGCGACGATCCCCAGGATCATCGCACGTCGCCATGGTCGGACATTCCGACGATCTCGATTTGCTTTTGAGCAAGCGAGAATGCCCGGGTGACCGCACGCCGGCGGGCCGAAAGGGGCAGGGATTTCTCCCTGCCCCTCAGTTGGATCAAGCGCAGACTGGGACAGGTTCTGCCGGGCCGAGTTCGCCACCGAAGATCGAAGGATCGTAGTTGACGGTCTCGCGATCAACTTCCTGCACAACGTTGAGCACGTCGTACTCGCTGGTCGGCGCATCGTTGCCCTGCACGACGAGAACTGACTTCATGCACTGGTGATCTTCGGCGCGGTAAAGCGTCCGACCATTGCCCATGCCGTCGAACTCGTGGCCTTCCATCGCCTTGATGACTTCCGGCGGATAGAAGGTGCCGGCGCGTTCCACAGCGTCTGCATAGAGCAGGGTCTGCACGTAGCAGGTGTGCGCTGCCTGCGACGGCGGAGAGCCATAGGCGGCACCGAACGACTTGGTGAAGGCGACGGAGCCGGCGTCCTGCAGGTTCCAGTGCCAGTTCGAGGTGCCGTAGATCCCCTTGATGTTCTCGCCGGCGCCCTTGGCCATCAGTTCGGAGAACAGCGGAACCACGATCTGGAAATCCTTGCCGTTCGCCTGGCGGTCGCGCATGCCGAACTGAACGGCCTGCGTGAGCGAGTTCACCATGTCATTGCCATAGTGGTTCAGGATCAGCACGTCAGCGCCGGAGTTCAGCACCGGGGTCAGGAACTGCGAGAAGTCGCCAGCACCGAGCGGGGTGCGTACAGCTTCCACGGTTTCCCAGCCAAGCGCTTCAGTGGTGTTCTTGATGGACTCTTCCTGGGTCCAGCCCCAGGTGTAGTCTGCGGTCAGGTGATAGGCGCGGCGATCATTGCCATAAGCATTGCTTAGCACAGGACCGAGTGCCGTACCGGACTGGTAGGCATTGAAGAAATGGCGGAAACCGTAGCGCCGCTTGTCCTTCCCGGTGGTGTCGTTGGAGTGGGTCAGGCCCGCCATGAAGATGACGCCCATTTCCTGGCAGAGGCTCTGCACGGCGACAGCTTCGCCCGAGGACGAACCGCCCGTGATCATGATGGCGCCGTCACGTTCGATCATGCGGGTTGCACCAGCACGAGCCACGTCAGATTTGGTCTGGCTGTCGGAAGAAACGTAGCCAACCTTCTTGCCCAAGATGCCGTTGCCGGTGAGGGCTGAGGGGGTCAGTACGTTCATCAGGCCGCCGTCACCTTCACCATTGAGGTGCGCAATGGCCAGTTCGTAAGCCTTCAGTTCGTCAGCGCCTTCTTCGGCATAAGCGCCGGTCAAGGGCAGGTTGAGGCCGATGGTGACGGTGTCGCCGGTTGGATTGTTGCAGAATTCCTGCGCCCAGGCACCCTTGGTGAAAATCATGGGCGCAACGCCCGTACCAATAATGCCGGCCATGCCGGTCTGCAAAACCCTGCGGCGGGAAAGCCCGCGCTTCAAAAGTGTCATAGATCTCCTCCTTATGGCGCGGAGCCACTGATACATTGCCAGCCGCTTCCGCCTGCCCAGTATTCGACACATTTGAAAACGACGGCAATAGATCATTGTAATTCATGGAAAAACTTGTAAATTGTTGATCTAATTTCGCGTCATTTCTGTCAACGCGTTGACAGTCGAGGTGTTCTAGAGGGGGCGGGCATGCGCGCACCGATAGGGTTTCGGATCAGCAACAGGCGGAAATCGCTCAAGATTTCCCAAGCCGCACTGGCGCGACTGGTGGGGATATCCCCGAGCTATCTGAACCTGATCGAGAACAACAAACGCGACGTCGGCGGCGCACTTTTGCAGCGCGTTGCGCTGCATCTGAACATCAGCATCGATGATCTGACGGGGCAGGCAGAACAGAAACTGCTGCAGGACCTCGAAGAGGCTTATGCCGACCCGATGATTGAGTCTCTGCCATTCCAGCCCGATGAACGCCGGCAGATGGTGGCGCAATATCCGGCCAGCGCGATGGCCATGGCGCGCCTGCACAGGGCCTATTCGGACGCACTTGCCAATGCCGACGCCTATGCCGACCGACTGCGATCGGACCCGCTGCTGGGGCAATTGCTGCATCAGGTTCTGTCCGGGGTTACGGCAGTGCGCTCGAGTGCCGAAATTCTCGAGGACGTCGCTGATCTGGCCGAGGCGGAACGACTGCGCTTTGTGAGCTCGATTGGCCGAGAGACGCGAAACCTCGGAGCGGTGGCGCGCAATCTGATCGGCCATTTCGAGAATGCCAGTGCCAGTCGTCGCAGCATTTCGCCGGCCCGCGAGATCGACGATCTGTTGGTCGCGCAGGGGAATTATTTTCCGGCGCTTGAGGCTGCCGCAGTGCGTCTGCGGCAGGAGCTTGAGGGCGATGGCGCGTTCGGCGTGCGCACGCTGACGGATGCCTTGGAGCGCCGCTTTGGCATCGGTATCCATATCGGCGGAGCGCCGCCCAGCGGGCTGGCAGACTTTCCCGGGCAGTATCGCTACTTTCCCGATAGCGCGACCATGTGGTTGCAAGGCTCAACAACCTTGGCGACGCGGCAATTCCAGTTGGCGCGGCTCTATGGCGAGATCGCGGCGGGTGAGGTGATCGAGGCCGAACTTGAAAAGGCTGGCATAGCTTCCCCCACCGCTCAGCGCCTGGCCCGCAGAGCGCTGGGGTCTTATTTGGCAGGCGCGATCGTTTTTCCCTATTCGGCATTTCTCGCGGCGGCAGCGGAGGCGTCCTATGACATCGACCAGCTACGCCAGACCTACAATGCCAGCTACGAGCAGGTGGCGCATCGCCTGGTGTCGCTGCGCCGGCCCGGCGAGGAGGGTGTGCCGTTCGGCTTTCTGCGTTCCGATCCAGCCGGCCGGCTGACCAAGCACTTTCCATTGCCGGGTCTGCTATTGCCCTATTCGGGTCATGCCTGCCCGCTTTGGGCGATCTATGGGGCCTTTCGAACCCCAGACATGCCGGTGCGGCAGGTCGTGCGGTTTTCGGATGGTTCGCGCTATCTTTTCGTAGCGCGCACCGTGCAGCGCCGGGCAGCGGCATTCCATGAGCCGCCGGTGATGGCTTCGGTCATGCTGGCCTGTAATGTGCTGCATGCCGACCAGACGATTTACGCACAGGGGCTCAACCTTGCCGATACGGGTGCCGATGTGCAGGTGGGGCCGACGTGCCGGCTGTGCACGCGGTCGGACTGTGCCAGCCGTCAGGAAGAGCCATTGGCGCCGATGCCGGGGCGCTCGGATTTGCGGGCGGCTCTGGTGCCAAAGGGTTTTGCGCTTGGCGAGCGTGGCTGATTGCGATTTAGTGTCGATATTCGCGGTGGGGAGACTGCGGATATTTTGGGGGGAAATTTGGCCGTCGATATTCTGATCGCCGAAGATGAGCCGAGCATTCTGGAGTCGCTGGACTTCATCCTGCGTCGGGCGGGATGGAGTATCGATTCGGCCACAGATGGCGAAGCGGTGCTTGAAAAGGTGCGCCGCAGCCGGCCGCGCGTGCTGGTGCTCGATGTGATGCTACCCAAGCGTAGCGGCTTTGATGTGCTCAAGCAGTTGCGCTCTGACGTGGAGACCAAGGACCTGCCCGTGTTGATCCTGACTGCCAAGGGACAACAGCAGGACAGGCGCATTGCTGAAGAACTGGGCGCCGATGGTTTCGTGACCAAGCCCTATTCCAATGCCGAGGTGGTGGGCGCTGTGCGTCAGTTGCTGGGCGAAGATGACGGACCGGCGTAAGCTCGAAAGCGGCGTGCTGGTGTTCGCGGTGTTCAGCGCGCTGCTGATCGTGCCGCCGCTGGTTTATATCTTCAATCACCCCATCCTGCATTTTGGCCTGCCGCAGATCGTCCTATACCTGTTTGGTGTATGGCTGCTGATGGTGGCGGGGACGGCGGTGCTGACTCATTACCTTCCGCATGCCGAGGGCGATAGCCACGACGGGAGCGAGTGATGCTTTCGGCCGATTTCGTCATTGCCACAGCCGTTGCCTATGTGGGCCTGCTGTTCGTGCTCGCATACTTTGGCGACCGGCACACGCGCGCCAACCGGTCGTCGTTCCTGCGCTCGCCGGCGGTTTATACACTGTCCATATCGGTCTATTGCACCAGTTGGACCTTTTATGGCGCCGTGGGCAATGCAGCGCGCGGGGGACTGGAATTCCTGACCATCTACCTGGGTCCGACCATCGTCTTTGTCGGCTGGTGGTTCGTGTTACGCAAGCTGGTGCGGATCGGGCGCCTGCAAGCGATCACCTCCATCGCCGATCTGCTGTCGTCGCGCTATGGCAAGTCCAGCCGATTGGCGGTGCTGGTGACATTGATCGCCGTGATTGGCATCACCCCCTATATTGCCCTGCAGCTCAAGGCCATTACCGCTTCGATCCAGGCCGTGGCGGCGTCTGCGGAGGGTGCGCGCGGCAGCCTGGCCGGCGTGGATGACGGGGCGCTGGCCTTTGGCATTGCCGCCGGCATGGCGCTGTTCACGATTCTTTTCGGTACACGCAATGTCGATGCCAAGGAGCAGCACCATGGTGTGGTCGCCGCTATTGCTTTCGAAGCCGTGGTCAAACTCGCTGCGCTGGTGGCCGTTGGGATTTTCGTTACTTTCGGCCTGGGTGGAGGCTTTGAGGCGGTTTTTCGTGGAGCCGAGGCGGCCGGGATTGCCATTTACGAGGACGATCCGTTCGGACCGCGATGGGTGGCAATGACTGTGCTGTCAGCGGCGGCGATTATTTGTCTGCCACGGCAGTTCCAGATCACGGTGGTTGAAAATTCCAACGAGGATCACCTGCGGACGGCCGGCTGGGCCTTTCCCGCCTATCTGCTGCTGATGTGCGTCTTTACCCTGCCCATCGCGCTCTATGGCATGACGGTGATGCCGCCGGGCTCAAACCCCGATATGTTCGTGCTGACGCTGCCCCTGTCGGCGGGACAATCCGGCCTTGCATTGCTTGCCTTTATCGGCGGTTTTTCATCCGCCACATCAATGATTATCGTCGCCTCGATTGCGCTTTCGATCATGGTCTCGAACCACATCATCATGCCGATCATCCTGCGCTCGTCCAATGTGGGGCAGGGCGATGGTCAGGGCGTGCGACGGCTATTGCTGCTTAGCCGCAGAATTTCCATCGGAGTGATCCTGACGCTCGGATTTCTCTACTTCTCGCTGACGGGGGACGATGCTCTGGCGCCCATCGGCCTGATTTCCTTTGCCGGTGTCGCCCAATTCCTGCCGGCCATTCTGGCGGGCCTCTACTGGCGCGAAGCATCGCTGCGCGGTGCGGCCAGTGGTATCTTCGTCGGTTTCGTGGTGTGGGCCTGGACCATGTTCATGCCCAGCTTCGAAACGGTCAGTCCGTGGGTCTATGCGGTCATGCAGCAGGGGCCATGGGGCATCGGGTTTCTGCGACCGGAGAACATGCTGGGACTTAATGGCCTGGATCCGCTGGTGCATTCCGTGTTCTGGAGCCTGCTGCTCAACACGGTTGTTCTGGTGCTTGGATCACTGCTGTCCAACCAGTCGGCATTGGAGCGTATTCAGGCCGCGGCCTTTGTCGATGTGTTCCGGCGCCGGCCGTTTGAACATCGCGGCTTCGTACCCGGCTCTGCGACGGCCAATGATCTCTATTTCGTGGCGGAGCGCGTGCTGGGAGAGAGCAGGGCGGCGTCGCTGTTTGAAGCGGCGGCAGAGGAGCGCGGCGTTGAGCCGGCGCTGCTGGAGCCGACGCCGGAGTTTATCGGCCGACTCGAGCGCGAGCTGGCCGGTTCCATCGGATCGGCGTCGGCGCATGTCATGCTATCCAAGGTGGTGGCTGGTGGCGATGTGTCGCTGGAAGAAATGATGCAGATGGCCGACGAAACGCAACAGGTCATCGAGTATTCCCAGGAGTTGGAGAAGACTTCGGCGGAGCTGCGGCTGACCGCGCGCAAGCTCGAGGACGCCAATGCGCAGCTGCGCGAGTTGGACAGCCAGAAGGACGAATTTCTCAGCCAGGTGAGCCACGAAGTGCGCACGCCCATGACTTCCATTCGCTCGTTTTCGGAAATCCTGATGGAGCCGAGTGATCTCAACGACAGTCAGCGGCAACGCTTCATCACCACGATCCATCAAGAGAGCTTGCGCCTGACCAAGCTGCTGGACGAAATCCTGGATCTCAGCGCTCTTGAACGCGGCGAGCGCAGCTGGCGCAATGTGCCAGTGGACGCCGAAGATGCGCTGGACCGGGCCGTCGCGGTTTGCGATGCGCTGTTGCGGCAGAAGGGGATGCGGGTGGAGTTCGGGGAGCGCGCCCATGTCACTATGGTCGAGGGCGATAGCGACCGCCTGTGTCAGGTGTTCATCAACCTGATATCCAATGCGGTCAAATACAATGACGCCGATGACCCGGTCGTGCAGATCAACTCGACGGTGCGGTCGGGGCAGTTCGTGGTGGATGTCGCGGACAATGGGCCGGGGATTTCCAAATCCGACCGGAAGCTGATTTTCGAGAAGTTCTGGCGCGGCGTCGAGGGAGGTGGTGACCAAGGCGGTGCCGGGCTCGGGCTGGCCATCAGCCGGCAGATCATCGCGCGCATGAACGGCTCACTGGAACTGGTGCAAGGCAGTTTGCCCGGCGCCTGTTTCCGAGTTCGGTTGCCGGTCGTCAAGCAGGCCAGCCAATCCTAAGTCGTTCAGCCCTCGCCCTCGTCGGGGATATTCAGCAAGTGTCCGCAGGCCTTGCAATGGACAGCGTCTGGCTCGTGCCTGTGCAGGCCACATTGCGGGCATGGGAAGTTCACCTTGGCTGGGCGGAAGACAAGCTGGGCCAGCCGCACAAATAGCGAGATGCCAATGATCATGACGATGATCGAGGTGAGCTTGCCGAAGGTGCCAGGCAAGACGATGTCGCCAAACCCCGTGGTCGTCATGGTGGTGACGGTGAAATAGAGCGCGTCGACATAGCCGGCGATGCCGGACTGGCGATTGGCGAAGGCGGTGTAGACGAAGCCTGTGACCACGAAGATGAAGACGAGGAGGTTGATCACTGCCTGGACCGTTTCGCGGTATTCGCTGAGCCCGCGCTTTTCCAATGGGCGCCAGACCATGCTGGTGCGGGTAAGCGTCCAGAGGCGAAGGATGCGCAGGAACCCCAGGTTGAACAGCCAGGTGGGGGCCAGAAGTGTCACCAGAATGAAAATGTCGATTATGACCGGGAGCTGGCGCAGCCAGCGGGTCGGCTGATTGGAGGCCAGCCCCCGCGCCAGGAGATCGAGGGCAAGCAATGCGGCGATGGAATAATCGATCCAGAGAAAGGTTTCGCTTTCGCGCAGCAAAGGCGTGGCGATGAAGAAGGCAATGATCGCCAAGTCCACCACCAGAATGGTGGCCTGAAAGCGCAGGGCCTTGGTCGACTGGCCATGATAGAGCAGGCGAAGCCTGGAGCGCAGTCGATGTGGACCCGCTCCCCTGGATTGATTGGACTGGGTCCGTCTTTCGGTGGTCGCCACTCGGTTCACTTTGCGTGGGCTTGCTCGAGGCCGCTTAGAAAGGACAAGGTTGTAAGCTGATTAAAGGGCCAGGATGGCGATGTGTTCCCATACAGCCTAGCAATTGGGGGCATTGATGGGCGCTGTGGAGCAGTATGATGTTTGCGTTTGTGACTGACTCTGGCTCGATGGTGCCGAAGGATTGGCAATGGAGGTGTTCGTTGTCGCGGCGGGTGGGTTGAGGCACGCCTGGGCGCCGCCAATCCTGAAATCCCTGCCGAAGGCACTTTGGATGTTGGGCAGCGGGAAATTGCCCGCGAGGCCACCATGCCGGCCATCCGTCCATCCGAAAATATTGCCGTTGCCGCCGCCTGTGGCAGCTATATCGCAGCGCTTGGTCAGGTCGACACAGGTCCCGCCCTGGCACTGGGTCAGGGCCCCCTCGTACAGCAAGGTCAGTGTCTGGCCGCCACCGACGGTCAGATCGAACTTGGTTCCTCGGACTGCGATGGAGGCCGTTGGGGTGTCGATGGAATAGACTGATTTGGGGCTAGTGCCGGAAATGAAGCGGAAGGTTCCCGCCAGGGCGTTGACGGCGAACTTATCCGCGCCGGTGCCGTTGAGCAGATAGGTCTCGATCTCGAGCGTGCTGCGCGGCCCGACCACCAGCCGGGTCCGATCGTCAAACAGAAGCTGCACATTGCCGCTTGGGCCGGTGACGATTTTTTCGCCCACCGAAACGTCCGCGCCGACAACCAGAATGCGATCCGCGCTGCCCAAGCGTGAAACGGCATCGGGCTTGACGCCAACAGCAGTTCCCTCTCCGGCAGCAAAGGCTGACGTGAGCAGGAACAAGGAAGCAATAGCGGTACAGGCGATGTGTTTGATCATGCTGAATACCGTCCAATATTACCGCTGAACCGGAACTGAACGGCTCAGGTGCAAACAGAGTTTACCAGAGACCAGGCGGCCTCGAAAGGAGGCGCTGATTTGTTGGTTCGACCGGGACGCGCGCGTGCCATAGTTGCCGCAGGGGACGTGGCGCGCTATGTGCTGCTCACACAACAACCGGCGAATTGCCGGGCAAGAGGCCCCCCATGAAGCTTGCCTTCGTCATTCCCGCCTACAACGAAGAAGCGCTGATCGGCAAATGTCTGGAATCGGTGCTGGCGGAAATCAAGCGCTCCGGCGCCGATGCGGATGTCATCGTCGTCAACAATGCCTCGTCTGACCGGACGGGCGAAATCGCCCGCAGCTTTGCAGGTGTGCGCGTTGTCGATGAGCCCAAGAAGGGATTGGTGAATGCCCGGGACGCCGGGTTTGCCGCCAGCGAAGGCTATGAGCTGGTTGCCAATATCGACAGCGACACCATCGTGCCGGAAGGCTGGCTGGATCGGGTGCTGAGCGAATTTGGCAAGGACAGCAAGCTTGTGTGCCTGAGTGGTCCCTATGTCTATTACGACATGGCGCTGCACAACCGGATGCTGATCGGGCTCTTCTATGGCCTGACCTACCTGATTTACCTGCTCAATCGGTTTGTGCTGCGGGTCGGTTCGGTGGTGCAGGGCGGCAATTTCGTCTTCCGGCGCGCCGCCTGGGCGGCCGTGGGGGGCTATGATCGCACCATCGAGTTCTTCGGCGAAGATACCGACGTTGCGGTGCGGCTATCCAAGGTCGGCAAGGTCAAATGGACCTTTGCCCTCAAGATGAAGACCTCCGGCCGGCGGCTGGAGCAGGAGGGCGTATTCCGCACGGCGGGCACCTATACGCTCAACTTTTTCTGGGTGACCTTCAAAGGCAAGCCAATGACCAAGGACTATACGGACATTCGTCCGCAATAGACCGGTTACGGTGTCGAACTGTTCGGGGTAGCGCCCTCGCTTCGATCAGCTAAACTGGCTCGGAGCCACGTGACGTGGCCGGAGTCGGCCGGCTGATGAGCATTACGTCCCAGCTTCCGCCTATCCCACTGGCACAAGCCAGTGCAAGTTTGCGCGCGCTGGCGCAGGCGGCCGGGCAGACAGTCGAGGCGCGGGTCCTCAGCCAGTCCAGCAATGGCACGACGCAGGTGCAGATCGGGCGCCAGGTGCTGAACCTGGCCTTGCCTGAGGGGCAGCCTGTCGGGACGACCCTGACTCTCTCGGTCCAGCAGGCCGATGGACAGCTCCGACTGGCTCTGGTGGCGGCCCGTCCCCCCACGGCGAACATCATTCCGCCGCAAGGGGGCGCAGTCCTGGCGCCGGCAACTTCGGTGCAGCTTTCGGCTGCGGCTCTTTCCAGCCCTTCGCTCAACCAGCCCCTGGCATCGACTCCACCTGGGCAGGGCGCCCCGGGGATTGCGCCGGGGTCGATTTCACCATCGCCCGCATCGACGCCCGGCGGGGTAACAAACGCTGTTGCGTCGACTGGCGTGGTACCTGTCGCGTCGACGAATGTTGGCGCGCTGGTGACGCCGGCGCCCCCTGCGAGCGTTGTCCCGCCTCAAGGCGCGGCCATTGATTCATCAACACCTGCGGCCACGCCCGGCGCGTCCGTAGCGTCAGGAGCGGTGAGCAGTGCTTCGGCAGCCAATGTGCAGCCGGGCATGCCGGCGGCCAGCGCGCCGCTGCTTCCCGTTTCTGGCGCAGCGCCAGCGCCGCCTGCCGGTTCGGGTCCCAGTTCGCCAACGGCTATGCCGACAGTCGTGGCGCCTGTGGCGGCAGCGGCGCCCGGCATTGCCGGTGGCCGTCCCGAAATTCCCTATGCGGTGGCGGCGCCAATCGCCGGTCCATCTCAGGTGACGAGTGTAAGCCGGGTGGCGGCCCCGGTCTTGTCCCCTGTGGCGTCGACCGTGTCGTCCAGTACCACCGGACAACATGCACCCTCGACCAATATGCCTGGTGTGCCGACGCAGGCACCTGCAGGCCCGACCCCGGCTGCGCCTATTACGCCGACAACGCCCGCTGTAACGCCGCAGGCGGCGCTGGCGCAGATGGTGCAGCAATCGCTGCCGCGTCAGGACAGCATCGTGGGGCTGACCACGGCTTTGACCGCCATCGCTGGTAAGGTGGCGCTGCCGGAGCCAGTGGTGAAGGCTGCGCAGCAGGTGCTGGCGGCGCGGGTGCCACTCGATGGGGTTCGGCTTGGCGGCGCCGTGATCAAGGCGGCGGTGCAGCGCTCCGGAGTGTTCCAAGAGGCGTTGCTGGCGGCCGGCCAGGGGCAGGCAGCCGTCGGTGATACCAAGAGCGCGCTCCTTGGGCTGCGTCAGAGCCTTGGTGCATGGCTAGGCAATCAGGCGCCGGTTGCGCAACTCTCGGCGGTGGCTCCGCCCTTGCGCGGGCATATTCCGAGGGCCCGGACCGGCGATGGGGTGCCGCCGGACATGCCGGATGATCCCGTTGAGGTGGGTAAGCTGTTGCTCGAGCGTACCGAGGCGGCGCTGTCGCGTGTCCGCCTGCACCAGAACGCCTCGCTGCCGGACCCCAACTCGGCCCGGCAGGACGCGCAGTGGAGCCTCGACCTGCCGGTGGTGGTTGGAGGACAGCAGCATTTGCTGCAGATGCAAATCCATCGCGATGCCGAGAAGGAGGCGGAGCGGCCCGAGGATCGCGGTTGGCAGGTGCGGTTTGCGATCAATCTTGCGGAACGCGGTGAAGTCGGGGCGCAGATTTCGCTGCGAGCCAAGAATACCAGTGTCTTGCTGTGGGCCGATGACCCTGAGACGGCCCGGTCGCTGGCCGAAGCCGTTGATGGCTTGCGCCAAGCTCTTGCCGAGGTTGGGCTGATCGCGGGCGCGATCGTGGTGCGCTCCGGCGCGCCTGCGGAACAACAGGCTCAGCCATCCGGACAGGCCGGACACTATGTGGATGCGCGGCGATGAGCGACGATGAAATCCGCGCGCGGGCGCTGGCAGTGGCGCTGCAGTATGAAAAGGGCTCCAAGGAAGCGCCGCGGGTCGTCGCCAAGGGCAGGGGCCTGGTGGCCGAGAAAATCGTTGCGCTGGCCGCTGAAAACGGCGTGGTGATCGAGACCAATCCGGTGCTGGCCGAAGCCCTGAGCGGGGTGGAGCTGGATGAAACCATTCCGCTTGAACTCTATGACGCCATCGCCGTCGTCATTGGCTATGTGTTGCAGCAAACGCGACGCTGATCCTTGTGCCAGGGCCAGATGCTCCCCATGTCCTTGTTGCAAACAACGGAGATGGCCATGCTCAGAGCAGAAGATGAACGCGCAATCGAGGACCTGTTCGCACGGCTTCGGCGCGTCGAGGGCAATAGCGGGCCACGCGATGCCGAGGCCGAGGCGCTGATCCGACAAAAATTGTCTGAGCATCCAGCGGCTGCCTATTACATGGCCCAGGCCATAATCGTGCAAGAGGCGGCCCTGCGGGACCAACAGACGCGCCTGGCCGAACTCGAAGAACAGGCCGAACGCGGACGCTCGGGGTTTCTGGGCAGCGTCTTTGGCGATGAGCCGCCAAATCGCGAAGTGCGGCGTCGGCCCGGACCGTGGGATCGCCAGGATGGCGGCGGCTTCCTGGCTGGCGCGGCCCAGACGGCTCTTGGCGTCAGCGGCGGCTTGTTGCTGGGTTCAGTGATTGCCGGGATGTTTAGTGGCGCGGCCGTCGCGGATGAGGGCCAGGCTGATGTTGCCGATGAGCCCGCAGCTGACGAGAGTTTCGAAAGCGGTGGCGACGACTGGGGTGGCTTTGATATCGGCGGCGAGTTCTAGCGCCTAGAGCAGACGCCCGCTGCGCGGGTCGCGCTTTTCGTAGAACTCGTTGCCGCCCGCTTCGAGCACATAGAACATGTTGTTGTAGGGGAAACGCAGGCCCGCGGTGTGGAAATGCTGGGCGTCCTGCACACCAGGATGGCGGGCGCCGCGGAGCACCTGTTCGGCAACCTGCGAGGCCAGTATGGCACCACTATCGGTCATTGGACGGCTGAGTACGCCTTGGGCAAACTGGTTTTTCTGGCCCACCACGCCGCAGACGGATTTTGGGTAACGTGGGTCATTCTTGCGGTTCATGACCACAGTGCCGACGGCCAGCATGCCATCGGCGCTGGATCGGTTGGATTCAAAATACATGGCGCGCATCATGCATTCCTTCTCGCTCATCTGGCCCAAGCCGATGTTCATGCCAAGGAAACTGCAGCCTCCAAGGCTGGATGCCAGGATGGCCATGGCTGCAAAGCGCAGAAGGATTTTGCTGTGGGCGCGCATGGATGCACTCCGGGCTGTGGCGGAAAGGTCGCTTGGCCCGAAAATGCGCGCTCAGGCTTAAGGAAAGCCTCAGCGGAAGGGTAAATGGAGCGTTACCTGCGACTGAGCAGGCGCGCCAGCAGCAGGCCGGTGCCGATCACAGCCAGTGCCGGAAGCGGATCATGCCGCACCATGATCGCGCCGCGCATTGCCTGGGTGCCGGCGATTTCAGCCAGGTGAGCAGTGTGATGGGCGGCCTCGCGTCCAAAATCGGAGAGATGATCATTCCACCCCTCGGTATGGTGGCTGGCCTGTCGTGACAGGGCCTTGCCTATGCGCTGGACGTCACGCCGCATGGCGTGCAACTGAGCTTCCAGGCTATGCGGATCGTGACGTGGAATGCCGAGTTGGCTGAGAACTGTAGCAATGGACATGGGACGCTCCTTGTTTGCGGATCAACGGGGGAGCAACCAAGGGGTTCCGTGGTCTTGAACTGCGCCATGCCATTGCCATCTAGTGCAGGGAGAGGGAGTTTCCATGAGCAAGAGCGCTGACCGGTTAAACCGGCTGTTTGACCGGTTGGAACGCAGTATCCCAAAGTTGGCTGCCGGCTGGCTGGCCCGCGTGCGCCGTCCCGAAGCGCGCTGGGTGCGCATTCCCTTGGGCGTGCTGTTGGTGCTGGGCGGCATTTTCAGCTTCCTGCCGGTGCTCGGCATCTGGATGTTGCCACTGGGCCTATTGCTGCTGGCGGTCGACCTGATCTTTCTGCAGGGGCCGGTGAATACGGCGGTGCTGCGCGGCGGCCGTTGGTGGACGCGTTGGCAGAGATCACGCCGTGACCGCAAGCGTGACGGGAAATAGGCTCAGATCGCCAAGACGTGCGCTTCGATCTGGTCGACTGCTGCCGCCAGTTTCTCGTCGATGATATGCAGATATTGCGTCCAGTCCGCCATTTGGCCGATCTCCGTCTTGCCGTCTGAAATGCCGCGAAGGGCCAGCAAGGGCACGTTGAACGACTGGCAGGCGCGGAGCACCGCGAAGGTTTCCATGTCCACCATGTCTTCGGGGATGACGTCATAAGCGGCGCCCGAGACAATATTGGCGCCGGTGGAGAGGGTTGCTGTTTGCAGCCCAGGGATGGCAGGAGCCAGAGGAAGCGTCGCCGGCAAGTCTAGGAAGGGCGTTACACCGCGGGGAAATCCCAGCGCCGAAGCGTCCATGTCGCGATAGCTCACCGAGACGGCCTGATAGACGCCGCACTGCTCGAGCGTCCGAGACCCTGCGGAGCCAAGCGACACCACCAAGCGGGGCAGATCGCTTCGACGATCCGACAGGGCGCGTGTCGTGTTGACGGCGGCCTCCACCGGACCAACGCCGATGATCACCGGCTGAATTCGGGCACGCAGATAGGGACCGAACTCGGCTTCGGCGGCCATGACATAAAGGATCGACATGGGGCGTAGATTAGCATTTGAGCGGCAAGGGCCAAGCGCTCATTTTCTGTTCCGTAACCAAGACTGGGTTAGGCTGAAAGCTGGCCAGGCAGGATGCCGACGGCCAGTGGGTACGCAAGAAATGCGCTTTGCAGTCATCAGGGATACGCGTGAGTGGAGCGAGCCGGAAGGTGTCGCCAACGGCCAGGACCGGTTCATTGATCCTGGGGAAGTCGAGAACGAGGCACGGCGCCGAAAAGGCTTGCTCAAGCTCGATGAATGGCAATTGCGCCAATATGTCACCGACCGCCCGGTGCCCGATCACATCGTGCAGATGTGCCAGCAGATCGATCTGGCCGCACAGGCGCTGTCCCGGCTTTCGCCCATTCCAAGTGACTATGCCAATGACCTTTATTGGCCGCGCATGTGGTAGGCGCGACCAATTTCAGGCAAGCATCAGGCCGCCTCAGGCGGCCTTTTTCACGCGAGGCGTGCGCTTGCGCGGCGGTTTGATGGTTTTGGCGGCTTCGGCGGCAATTTCGCTCACCGCCTTGAACCAGTAGGTCTGGTCCTGTCCTTCGGGACGACCATCGGCTTCCCACAAGGCGTAGGCACGACTTTGGATCTGTTCGTGCATCGCAGCACTCCCTGATAACGGATACGGGAAAGAGCCTGCGCGCCTATGGTTGATGGATAGTAAATGTTGCGTGTCGCAGGGCGCATGGGCGCCATGACTTGAGTGGGTTCTGCTGTCGAAGTCAGCACTGCTCAATCGTCGGGGTGACAGATTGCAGGAGAGTTTGCCAACGACCCCAGCTCATTTTGACGTCGTGACCCGTTTGTGCCGATTATCGATGCGGCCCTCGGGCGTTGTTGACGATATCTGGGTCGATCACGTCGGGCGGTGCGTTTTGCCGTCCTGACGGGCATTTGTGGGCGTTGGCCCAAAGCATCGCTCAGGTCGACCCTGACACGGGTTGTCTTCGCTCCAGTTTAGCAATTGAGCATCGCAGCGCCGGCCCATAGGGTGGGTGCAAAGCCAAGGATCGGACTATTCCCATGAAGCCGTTTCATCGAATACTGGCCAATAATCTCGTCGCCAACGTCACCAATTTCACAGTGTGGTTCGCGGTCACATTCTGGGTGTTCCTCGAGACCCAGTCGGTGTTTGCCACGGGCATGATTGCAGGCATCTACCTGGTGTTCACAGCAGGCTTCGGCATCTGGTTCGGAGCCATTGTCGATCACAATCCCAAGAAACTGGCGATGATCGGGTCGAGCTTCGTCTCGGGCGTGCTCTATGTGATCGGCCTCGCCCTGATCCTGTTCGAACCAGAAGGAGCCTTTGCCAATCCCTATGGGCCCTATCTCTGGGCCTTCATCCTGGTCGTCATGCTGGGGGTCATTGTCGGCAATATCCGTTCGATTGCCCTGCCGACGCTGGTGACCATTCTCATTCCCGAAGACAATCGCGACAAGGCCAACGGCCTTGTAGGCATGGTTTCAGGCATAGGCTTCCTGACCACCTCGGTCATTTCCGGCTTCATGGTTGCCTATACGGGCATGCTGGGTGTGATGGTCTTTGCCCTGGTTGCAACCGTACTGGTGTTGGTACACCTGTTCTTCGTCCAAATCGATGAAGGTCGGGTTGAACCGAGCGCCGATGCGCCAGCTGAACCCAAGCGGGTGGATATTGCCGGCACGATTGCGGTGATAGGGGCGGTGCCGGGGCTTTTCGCCCTGATCTTCTTCGCCTGTTTCAACAATTTCCTGGGCGGCGTGTTCATGGCGCTGCTCGACGCCTATGGCCTGTCACTGGTGCCGGTGGAAATCTGGGGCCTGACTTTTGGCGCCTTGTCGACGGCATTCATCCTCTCCGGCATCATCATTGCCAAGACGGGGCTGGGCAAGAATCCCCTGCGCACATTGCTGATGGTCAATGTCATTACCTGGTCGGTCTGCTGCGTCTTTACAGTAGTCTCCTCCTATTGGCTGCTGGTGGCGGGATGCTTCGTCTGGATGTTCCTGGCGCCCTATGCCGAGGCGGCAGAGCACACGACGCTGCAGAAGGTGGTGCCGCTCGAGCGCCAGGGGCGAGTTTTTGGCTTTGCCCAGTCAGTGGAACAATCGGCTTCGCCGCTGACGGCCTTCCTGATCGGGCCATTGACCCAGTTCGTGGTCATCCCGTTCATGACCGACGGGGCAGGAGCCGATGCCATCGGCGGCTGGTTCGGGACCGGGGCGGATCGAGGCATGGCGCTGGTCTTCACCGTGGCCGGCGTCATCGGGCTCATCGTCACCATCATAGCCTTCAACTCCCGCTACTATCGGGACCTGTCGGCAGCCTATGCGGCGGGCAAGAATGATGACGATGAAGGGGACGGTGGCGAGGCGGCCGTGGCCAGCCCCGCCTGATCGGAGGACCCCCAAGTTTCGCCTACGCTGGCAGCGCGGCTGTCGGAGTAGGCTCTTCAGTCTTGGGCGGAAAGGCCAGCGCAAGCATGGCCCCGGCCAAGCCCACCGCCGCCGAGGCGACATAGAGCCAGTGGTAGTCGCCAAAGGTATCGAAGAGATAGCCACCACCCAAGGGTCCGAAGGCCATGCCGATGGACGAGGTCATGGTAATGCCGCCCAAGACCGTGCCAAGGACCTTGGGGCCGAAATAGTCGCGCGCCAACACGGAATATAGGGGCATGACGCCGCCATAAACGAGGCCCAGCACCACGGCCAGCATGTAGAAGTGGGTCAATTCGCTGACATAGATATAACTATAGATGCCGACGGCCTGCAGCAGGAGGCCGCCGACAATGACGCGCTTGACGCCAATGCGGTCGGCAAGCATGGCGAAGATCAGGCGGCCAAAGAGGCCCGCGAAACCTTCGACGCTATAAATACTGGCGGCGGCCAGCGCCGAGGCGCCACAGAGCATGGCATAACTGACGGTGTGAAAGATCGGGCCCGAATGGGCGCCGCAGCAGAGGAAAAACACCCCGGCCAGCACGAAAAACTGCGGCTTGCGGAAAATGGCGGCCATATTGCCTGGACGCGGTTCGGCGGGGACCACGTCGCTGGCGGGACTAGGTGCCTCAACCATGGCTTCGGGTGCCCGGCGGATCAGGAAAGCGGCCGGAACTATAAGGCAGGTGGCGACAATGGCCGTCATCATCATGGCGTCGCGCCAGCCGAAGTTCTCGATGAGCACGGTGGCCAGCGGGGTGATGGTCATGGGGGCGATGCCTCCGCCCAGAGACACCAGCGACACCGCCAGGCTCCGGTTTTTGTCGAACCAGCCTAGCGTGGTGGCGATCAGCGGGGCGAAGAAAGCGCCGCCAGAGGCGCCGACGAGACCGCCATAGGCAAACTGGAAAACCAAGAGGTCGGTGGCGCGGCTGGCGATGAAGAGGCCGAGGCCCAGCAAAAGGGCGGCGGTCAGGATGACCGGTCGAGCGCCGATACGGTCGGTCAGCGTGCCCCAGAAGAAGCCTGCGACGCCCATGACGATGAAGCCCACGGTCATGGCGCCCGAAATGCCGGCGCGGGTCCAGCCGGTCTCATCGGCCATGGGCTGGAGATAAACGGGTAGGGCAAACATGGCGCCCATGGCCAGACAGGTGATGACTGCGCCAGCAGCGACAATCACCCAGCCGTAGTGTCGTTCCATTGGAAGGTCCCTCCTTGCAGGAATTCACCAGCACGACGGATGGAGCGCCGGCTGTTCGACACGAGCAAGTGAAATTTATCGAGGCGCGTGGACGCCTGCCTTGCCGCGGCGGCCGGGGGGCCACATATTCAAACAATGAGTGAGAAAAATCCGACCCGGCGAGGAGACGCCGTGGCGCCGCAGGGCGAAGTTCGGGACGAGGTCGCTGCCTTTGTGAAAAAGGTGGGGCAATTGGCACGGCCCAATGCCGACGAGGACGGGCGCCTGTTGTTTGCCATGGATGCCACCATGAGCCGGCAGCCGACCTGGGATATGGCGATGAGCCTACAGGCCGGTATGTTCCAGGCAATCCCGAAGGATAGCGCGTTGCAGGTGCAACTGATCTACTTCCGGGGGCTCGGCGAATGCCGGGCGTCCAAGTGGGTGCTTGATGCAGCGGCGTTGGCGCGGTTGATGAGCACTATTGCCTGCCAGGGGGGCAATACCCAGATCGGCAAGGTGCTAGCCCATGCCCGGGATGAGCACCGCAAGCGGCGCATTCACGCCGTGGTCTATGTGGGTGACGCCATAGAAGAAAGTGTCGATGCCCTATGCGCCAAGGCTGGGGAACTGGGGCTGATGGGCTTGCCGCTGTTTGTGTTCCAGGAGGGGCGCGATTCCAGGGTCGAGGCGGCGTTCCGGGAGTTCGCGCGGTTGTCCAAAGGCGCCTATGCGCGCTTCGACAGCAGCGCCCCGCAGCAATTGGCAGACCTGCTCAAGGCGGTGGCGGCCTATGCCAGCGGCGGCCGGGCGCATTTGAAGCTGCAGTCAAGCGGGGCAGCGCGGGCGCTGCTGACACAGATCGAGGGACGATGAGCTGGATTTTTCTGGTCGCACTGGGGCTGCTGGGCGTGCTCTGGCTGGTATTTGCGCTGCGCAATATGGACCGGCGGCTGGTGATGCAGTCCCTGCGCTGGATTGTGGGCGGGGTTGCCGCGGTGATTGCGATCGGCGCTCTGCTATTGCGGCGCATCGATATCGCCATGATCGTTGGCGCGGTGGCCGCCTCGGTGCTGTTGCGCGGGCGGTTGGGACGATTTTCGTTCGACAGCATTGGCGATCAGAGCAGCGGCAATGTGTCGAAGGTGCGCAGCCGCTATCTGGCGATGGAACTCGATCACGACACCGGCGAGCTGGGCGGCCGGGTGGTCGACGGCCAGTTTGCCGGCTGGGACCTAATGGACCTGGGCGAAACTGAAACGCGGGCGCTGTTCGAGGAGATTGGGCAGGACGCCGAGAGTGTCAATTTGCTCGAGAGTTGGCTCGATACCAACAGGGCCGGCTGGCGCGAATATTTCGCCGAGGCTGACGCAGGGGGCGGCGCTGGCTCTGGCGCCGGGCAGGGCGCCTCAAATGGTGCAGCCGGCGATGCAGTGCGCGAGGCCTATGCTGTGCTGGGCCTGAAGCCCGGAGCGAGCGATGAGGACATCAAGTCTGCGCATCGCGAATTGATGAAGGGGGTTCATCCCGACCATGGCGGTTCGGAGTTCCTTGCCGCCAAGATCAATGATGCGCGAGACCTGCTGTTGGGGCGCTGAGAGCGGAGGGCCAGTGCCAGGGCCTTAGTGTTGACCAGTGATATTGACCATCCAGCGCGTGCCGAACTGGTCGGTCAGCATGCCGAAGGTGTCGCCCCAGGGGGCTTTGACCAATGGCTCACTGATCTGACCGCCCTTGGCTAGCCCGTGCCAATAGCCGGTGAGCAGGGCCTCCTCATCGCCGCTGAGCGAGACGGTGATATTGCTGTTTGACGCGACGTCCATCGTCTGGGGCGTGTCGGAGGCCATCAGGGTGAAGCCCTTGGCAGTTTCGAGCTGCCCGTGCATGATTTTATCGGCCTCGTCGCCCTGCATGCCGTTCTCGCCAAAGGTCATCAGCTGCAACTCGCCGCCGAAAACACTCTGATAGAAATTGAGCGCGTCGCGGGCCTGATTGCGGAAGCCGAGATAAGGGTTCAGTCGTGCGGTCATTTCCGGTCCCTCCGGTTGGTGCCGGGCAAGTCTAGCGCCAGATCATGACCGTTGGTAGATGGCGGAGGGCAGGTGCTATGGCTGCTGGGGCGTGCGCAAGCCAAGTTCTGCAAGGATTTCATCGGTGTGCTGCCCAAGAAGGGGCGGCGGTGCATCGATCCCGGGGCCGTCATGTTCGAAGCGGAAGCCGGCATTGAGAATATGTGTGCGGCCAACCGCATCGTTGGGCACGTCGATGGGGAGATGCAAGCCCCGGTCCTTGAGTTGCGGCAAGTCCAGAACTTCACGGAGGGGGCGGACAGCGCCCGCCGGGACGCCAGCATCAGACAGGATCTGTTCCCATTCAAGAGCGGTCCTGGTCTTGAAGGCGGCCGCCAGTTCCGCCTGCAAGGCGGTGTCGTGCGCGATGCGGCTGTCCCCATCGACAAAGCGCGGATCAGCGATCAGGTCGGGGCGCTCCAGCGCCTTGCAGAGGCGCTCATACTGGTTTTGCTGGACGGCGCCGATGGTAATGGGCGCGTCGCTGGTTTCGAATGTATCGGCCGTCGGCGCCAGGGAGAAACCGCGATTGCCCGTGCGCACGGGTTCGGTGCCCGAAATGACGAGTGGATTGACCACCGAGGCCATCATCACCAGCGACGCATCCAGCATGGACATGTCGATATATTGACCACGGCGCTCCGGATCGCGCTCGCGCTGAATATAGGCCGACTGGATGGCAAAGGCCGCGAGCAGCGCCGAATAGGTATCGACGAGGGGGAAGCCAACGCGCATTGGACCGCTGTCCGGCTCGCCCGATAGACTCATAAGTCCTGAAACGGATTGGATAATCTGGTCGATGGCCGGATAATCGCGCATCGGGCCGGACTGCCCATAACCCGAAATCGAACAAAAAATCAGGCTGGGGTGGTCCTTGCGCAGGGCCTCATAGCCTAGGCCCAGGCGATCAATGACGCCGGGGCGGAAGTTCTCGACAACAATGTCGCTGGTGCCGATCAGACGTCGCGCGGCCTCTCGGCCGGCGTCGGATTTGAGATCTAGGACAATGGACTTCTTGCCCGCATTGGCGCCGATAAAGGGCTCGGCCATGCCGCGCAGTTCGCGTCTCTGCGTATAATTGCGCAGTACATCGCCAGTAGGCGGTTCGACCTTGATGACCTCGGCGCCCAGCAGGCACAGGAAATGCGTTGCCAGGGGGCCGGCAATGACGTGACTGAAATCGGCAATCCTGACGCCAGCCAATGGTTGAGCCAAGGCGCATCCTCCTCTTTATAGTTCAGGAAATGAACTATTGAGGGTGGTCTTGTCAAGGTTTCGTCAGTCGTCAGCGTCCTCTGCTGATAGGCCGCCGCTGGCGCGACGCGTGTCGCTCCGGCTAATCAGGTGCGCCAGCAGGCGATTGAGCAGGGCAAATAGCTGCTTCTGCTCAGCCTCGGAAAACGGTTCAATCAGCGCTTGATGCTGATCCGCCATGCGGGCCTGAATCCGCGAGTAGCGTTCTTCTCCGGCCGGAGTCAGGAACAGGGCATTATAGCGTTTGTCCTGGGCCACTTTTTCGCGCCGCACGATGCCGCGATCCTCAAGTTCTTTGATCACCTTGGTGACCGCAGACTTCTTCAGCACGAGCGTTGAGGCGACGTCTTGTTGCGATGTGCCGGGATTGAGCCCGATCAGGCAGATGACGACAATTTCGCCCTGCTGGGCGCCGACGTCGGCGTAAAAGTCCGCATTTTCGGCGCGGACGTGAGCGCGAAGGGCACGCGTTAGGAAGGGAATGTTACCCAGAAGGTAACCCAGCTCCATGCCGTTGTTCGCGTCCTCAGTGTCGTGGTCGGTCATGGTCGTCCCCATCCCTGGCTGGTGGTGACTATCGAGCAAACCAGATCGAGTCAAACTGCCGCGGCCCCTTGACACAACGTCAATAGTTCATAATGTGAACTAAACAGAGGGCGTGTGGTGACGACTGTTATCGGACAGACTGCTGCAGCGGGAGAATTGCTGGAGTCAGCTTGCGCTGCGGCGGACCGCTTAGGGGATAGCGAAAGCTTGCCCCGGATCGGGCTTTTCGGTCTCGGGGTTCCCGAGGGACTGGTCGCGGCGGCCGGAAGCGTCTGCATCCATGTGAATTTCGGCGCTTCTCCAGACAACGAGCCGATGCGCGATGTCATCGAGCCCTTCGTGGACCATGAGGTGCGGGTGTTTCTCAACCGCTTTGCCCTCGGCGACTTCAATGGCCTGGCGGGGGTGGTTTTTGCGCGCGACGATGCGGCGGCGCTGACTGCCTATCAGTATGCGACCGAGTGGGTGCGGCAAGGGCGGGCTCCTGTCGGAACGCCACCGCTCTTCCTTTTTAATCTTGTGCATTCCCGCACGGTTGCGGCCCAAAAGTTCAATCGCATCCAGTGTGACAAGCTGGTGAATTTTCTGGTTCGGGTTGGTCTCGACCGGCCCGGCGATGCGGCGATGTCGGCAATGGCCGCGCTATCCAGGCGCCGTGATGGGCTTCTCCAGGCTGCCAGGGCCGTGCCGGGCGCGTTGACGACGCAGTGGCGCAATGCTGGCCGTTTCATGAGCGTTGCGGCGCATACCGAGCTGCTGGAGCGCGCTGTTGCCGACTTCGACCGTGCAGAGAGGGCAGGGCCGCGTCTGGGCCTTGTCGGCTCTGCTGTGGATGATCCTGGCTTCCTTGCGATGCTGGATCGCGTCGGCGTTCTAGTCGCCGATCTGCAGGCCTATGGGCAGTTCTGGCCCGGCGCCTGGGAGCAGAAGGCCGACATTGAGGCGATGCTGGACGTATTGTCCGGGGATCCTTCATGCCCCCGAATTGTGCCGCCACAAAACCACCGCCAATCGCTCGTGGATCGCGTCGTTGCCGCCGAATGTGATCTCGTTGTCTGCCAATTGGCACAGACCGACGACACGTTTGGTTGGGAACTCCCGGCGCTCAAAGCCGCGCTTGCGGCGCATGGGATCAGGTTCGTTCATCTCGGGTTTCGAGACCACCGCCCGGATGCCGACTGGCTGGCAGGGGCCGAACAGAAGCTGGTTCAAGCCTTGGAGGCCGCGCCGTGACCTATCAGCCCCTAGCGGCGACGGCCGCAGCGACCGACTATCAGCGCAATTGGGTCAAGCAATTGCGGACCCAGATTACGTCGGGCACGCAATATGCCTTCGTCAATGCCGATACGCCGCATGAGCTTTTTCATGCCATGGACATGCCGATCGTCACCAATCAGTGGTGGTCGGCAGTGATCGCGGCCAAGCAGCTCTCCCAATATTATTTCGACTACATGCAGGCCGAGGGCTTCCACGAGCGACTGGCGCGCTATTCGAGCCTGCCCCTGATTGCCGAACTGGAAGGCGATGCGGAGCGGCAACCCTGGGGCGGTCTGCCCAAACCGGCCATGCTATGCGCCCGCCTCAGTGCGGACGATCATGGCAAGATTTTCTCGCTTTGGGCCGAACAAACGGGCGCGCATCTGACCCTGTTGTCTGCACCCGCAGTTCCCGACCCGGACCCCGAATGGTGGTCCCGCGCGCGCGTGGATTGGGAAGAGCTCTATCACACAGATCGCCTTGATCTGATGGTGGGTGAGTTCGAAACCTTGATCGCAGACATCGAGGCTTTGACGGGACGGCGTTTCGATCCCGAGGCCTTTGCGCGCTATATGGACGCCATCGACCGCCAGGAAGCCATTTTTGAAGAGGCGAGCGATCTCGTCGCAACCGCCCCGCAATGTCCCATCCGCATCGCCGAGCAAATCCCCAATGTCATGATCCCGCAATGGCATCGCGGTTCGGATTGGGCAATCGACCACGCGCAGCGTTTCCGCGATGAACTGGCTGAGCGCGTCGAAGCCGGCGTGTCAGTCGTTGAAGACGAGAAGATCCGCATGATGTGGATTGGGGCAGGACTCTGGTTCGACACAAGTTTCTACGCGGCCTTTGAAGAAAGTCATGGCGCGGCCTTTGTCTGGTCGATGTATCTGCCCTTTGCGGCTGACGGCTATCGTCGGGCCAGCAATGGCGATCCGCTCCGGGCGCTGGCCGCGCGCGTTTCGGCCATGAATGAGCAGTTGCATCAGCCGCCCTGGATCAATGCCTGGATGGTCGAGCAGGCACGGAAATATCGCATCGATGTCGCTCTTATGCTCATCCCCCAGCATGACCGTTTTTCCGGCCACGGCTCGCTTTACGCAAAGGCGGCGCTGGAGGCGGCGGGCGTCAAAGTTATCGAAGTCTGGTCCGACATGGTCGATCAGCGTGATTGGGACCGCGATGCCGTCGTTCGCCGCATCACCCCGGTTCTCGACGCCGTGCTGGAAGAGAAGCATTTGACATAGTTCATTGTATGAACCATTATCATTCATAACAAGATCGGCAAAGGCCGGCTGAGGAATGGGAGGCGCGCCGTGGGCGCATTGGACGGTCTTAAGATCGCGGACTTCTCCTGGGTTGGTGCGGGACCGCGCGCCACCAAGGACCTTGCTGACAATGGTGCAATCGTCATCAAGATCGAGTCGCGGAAGCGGCCTGATCTGGGTCGCCTGTCGCCCCCCTTTGCCGGTGGCCAGAAAAATCTGGATGGTTCGGCTTTTTTCGCGCAGACCAACACGTCCAAGAAGAGTGTCACGATTAATCTCTCGACCCCCGAAGGCGTGGAGATTGCCAAGAAACTGATCGCCTGGGCCGATGTCGTCGTCGAAAATTTTGGTCCCGGCTATATGGAGCGGATTGGCCTGGGCTACGAGACGCTCAAGTCCATCAGGCCCGACATCATCCTGGCCAGCGTCTCGGTGGCCGGACGAACCGGGCCTATGGCGGGGTTCCGTGGCTATGGCAATTCGGCCGCTGCCCATTCGGGCCATGCCGCATTGACCGGGTGGGCCGGCCGCGCGCCGCATATGCCGCCCCTGGCCTATGGCGACGTGGTCGCGCCCATGTTTGCCACGGTCGCGATCCTGGCGGCACTCGAACACCATGCGCGCACCGGCGAGGGCCAGCATCTCGATATTTCCCAGACCGAACCGATGGTTCATGTCATTGCCGATCTCTATGCCCATGCCAGCATGCCGGACAAGGCGGGCAACGAGGATGCGGATTATCTTTTGCATGGGGTGTTTCCATGCGCCGGGGATGATCGATGGATCGCCATCGCCATTGATAACCATGGTCAATTGACGCCCTTGGCGGACGTCCTGGAATTGACGGTGCCACCGGATGAAGCCGCTCTTGCGGAGGCAACGGCAAAATTCGAGGCCGGGGATCTCGCAGCAAAGCTGCGGTCCCTGGGCATTGCTGCTGCACCTGTTCTCGACGGGCGCGACGTGGCGCAAAGCGCGGAATTGGCAGCGGCCGGCCATTTCGTCGCGCTCGACCATCCCGTTCTGGGATCAGCCAGGATGCCGGCGCCACCCTATCAATTGTCTGAAACGCCCTGGGCAATGACTGCTGCGCCACTTTTGGGGGAGCATAACAGGGAAGTGCTGGGCGAGATTGCCGGGCTCTCGGATGCCGAAATTGCGCGCCTCGAAGCAGAAGGGGTGCTCGCATGACGCTGCTCAAAGGGATCAAGGTTCTCGAAATTGCCGATGGGCTGGTCGATTTCGGTGGGCGGATGCTGGCCGAAATGGGCGCGGACGTGGTCTCGATAAGCTCAGAGCAGGATCGTGCGAAAGAGCGCGTGCTGGCCTGGCATCATGGCAAGACGCGGCTGAGTGTCGACGATCCTGAAGCGATCATTCCGCTGGCTAGACAGGCCGATATCGTCCTTGACGGGCAGCGAAATGGAGACCGGTTCGGACTGAGTGATGTTCTGGGCCCTGACACAAAAACCATCCATGTCCGCGTTTTTGCCGAGCGCGGATCGAGCGCGCCCGCCACTGACCTGACCCTGATGGCGCAGTCGAGCCTGATGGGCGTCACCGGTGATCCAGATCGTCCGCCGCTGCGGTTTCCCGGCGAGCAGGCCTATGCCCTGACAGGTATTCAGGCGGCAACAGCGGCCTTGCTGGGCCTTTATGCCCGGCGTCGCATTGGTCACGGCCAGCGGGTGGATGTGTCGGCGCGCCAAAGCGCGACGCTCGCCAGCTATCGCGAAGCGATCATGTATGAATGGACGGGCCGTATTGGCAGGCGCAACGGCAATTTGCTCGTGCGCGGCAAGTCTGGGGTCCGCCAGGTGTGGGAGGCCCGCGATGGGCATGTCACCTGGTCGATGATCGACAATCCACCGATGATGCGCGCCCTTGTGGCCGTTCTGGCCGAGCAGGGTGTCGCCGGCGAGCTGTCCGACGTCGATTGGGACAATACCCTGGTCGCGGATCTCCCACAGGAAACTATCGAACGTTGGCAGGCCATTGTGGGGGAATTCTTCAAGTCCCAGGAGAAGGCGCAATTGGGCCGGTGGTCGCTGCAAAAGGGCTGGGGTCTTTCGGTCATCAATACGCCCGCCGAAGTGCGCCACAGCGAGCAACTGGCTTCGCGCAGCCTGTTTGTGCAGGTGACCGATGAGGCCACAGGGGAGAAGGCGAGCCTGCCGGGCCCGCTATTCGTTTCGACAATCAAGCCGGTGCCACCCGCCCGGACGCTATCGGCGCCCCAACCGGCCAGTTCATTCAAGCGCTGGAGCGCGTCATGAGCGGTGCACTGGCGGAGCTCAAGGTGCTGGATTTTTCCAGGCTGCTGCCCGGCCCCTATTGCAGCTGGCTGCTGGCCGACATGGGCGCCGAGGTGATCCGCGTGGAAAACCCGCGAGAGATCAGCAAGCAGGCCAAGGTGTTCGGATGGGACAAGCTGCCTGAGGCAGATCGGCGTCGGCTGCGCGAAACCGATATTTTGGCGCGCAACAAGCGCTCCATCCTGCTCGATATTGGGCATGAAGACGCGCTTCCAGTACTGCAGGACCTCGCCAAGGGCGTGGACATTGTTGTTGAGGACTACCGGCCCGGCGTGCTGTCCGGGCTGGGGCTGGGCTACGACGCCCTTTCGGCGCTCAATCCCGGCCTGATCTATGCCAGCCTTACTCTTTGCGGACAGATCGGTCCTTATCGCGACAAGCCGGGGCACGATCCCGTTGCTCTGTCGATTGCCGGCGTGCAGTCGCGCATTGGCGAAGACCTGAATGCGCCGAGCTTTGCCGGCATTCCCGCGGCCGATGTGATCACCGGCAGCCATGCCGCTTTCGCTATTCTCGCCGCCGTGCATGAACGAGGCCGCACCGGACGCGGCCGGCATGTCGATGTGGCGATGAGCGATTGCGCCATGAGCCTGTTGGTCAATGTGCTGTCGCGCTATCCCGACCCTGCAACTATCCCCCCGCGCGGTACGCGCCGGGCCGATATGGGGCTTTGGCGGACGAGAGACGGCAAGTTCATCTGCACCACCGATATGGAACCGCGCTATTGGAAGGTCTTCTGCGAGACGGTGGGACGCCCTGACTTCGTACCCTTGCAAAACAGCGTCGAAAGCCGGCCTGAAATCCGGTCGGTGCTCGAGGCTGTGTTCCTCGAAAGGGACCAGGCCGAGTGGCTGGCCATTCTTGAAGCGGCGGGGACGCAGTTTGCGCCGGTGAACGACATCCTAGAAGCCTTGGCCGACTCGCATGTTCGGGCCAGAGGCATGGTCGTAGAAGCCGCAGGAGAAGACGGCAGGACCGTCACACAGATCGGTGCGCCGGTCCGCCTTGAGGAGGGCGGTTCCCTGCGATGGCTGGGGCACATGCCCGGCGCCGATACCCAGTTTGTCCTGTCCCAGTTGGGAATGGACAGCCTGGAGTTCGAGCAACTGAGGAGAAGCGGCGCGCTTGGCGCCGAAAATTAGGTCTCACACGGGAGGAACTGATGAGCCTGAAACTGACGACTTGGACGGTACTGGTGACGACGGGGCTGACTGCCCTGATGGGTGGCGCAATCGCCCAGGAATTCCAGTTGAACTATGCCTCGCCCTATTCGCCAACCCACCCCTATGGTGCGGCAGACGCTGAATGGATCGAACGCATCAATGAACAGACTGATGGCCGCGTGGTCATCACGCCATTCTGGGGTGGATCGCTGATCACCAGCCGCGAGGGCGTAGATGAACTCGCAGCTGGCGTCGCTGACATTTCCTACATCGCGCCGATCTACGCACGTTCGGGTTATGACCTTAACCGTCTGACCCCGCAGCTGTTCTACGGTTATGCCGACGCCCAGGATGTCCTGAGCGTCTATATGGATCTGTGGGAAGAGTATCCGCAATATGCCGAAGAACTCGACGGCGTTAAGGTGCTGGGGTTCAACGTCGGTACCCCCATGCACTTGATGTTGCGCGAAAAGCCCTTTGAGAAGATCGAAGATCTCCAGGGCCTGCGCATCCGTTCGGCGGTGGACTATGTCGGAGCCCTTGCCAGCTTCGGCGCCGAAGGTGTTACAATGCCCATGACGGACACCTATCCGTCGCTGCAGCGCGGAGTTCTCGATGGGGTCATTGCACCATACGAGGCGCTCAAGTCTTTGAGCTTTGCGGAAGTCATCAACTATTATTCCGAGCTGCCCCATAGCCGCGGCGCCTATCCATCGCGCGCCATGAATGGAGATGTCTGGGCCAGCCTGCCAGCAGATATCCAGCAGGTGTTCGAGGACAATATCGAGTGGCTGACCCAGGCGACCTATGAAAACGCCCAGGCAGCGGAAGACGATGGCAAGGCCTATGGCGAGGAACAGGGCGTGGTATTTAATGCCGTCGATCCCGCAGTCGTCGCCACCTATTCCGAAGCCTTTGCGGAATCGGCCAAGACGACGGCCGAGCAGCTAGACGCCGCTGGCCTGCCGGGCACGGAAATTCTCGGCAAGATCCGTGCCGCGCACGACGAATAGATCCCTCCGTGCCGCGCATCTTCGGATGCGCGGCACACCTTAAGGGCGGAGCAGCCATGAAAACCTTTGAAACCCTGTTGCGACGCCTCTGCGCGGCGGCCGCCTTTGTGGGTGTAGCCGCCATTCTTTCGCTGATGGCCCTCACTGTCATTACCGTCATCTTCCGGGCAATCAGCATTGCCTTTCCGGGCACCTATTCGTTGTCAGAACTGCTCCTTATTCCGGCGGTCAGTTGCGCGCTTGCCTATGCGGCCATGCAGGGTGAGCACACCCGTGTCACCCTTTTTGTGGACCGGATCCGGTCGCGGCGCCTGCGTCTTGGGCTCGAGGGCACAATGACCTTTCTGGGCTCACTGTTCTGGGTCGCGATTGCCTGGGCCACCATTAAAGAAGCACTGCGGCGGATGGCTCAGAACGAGCTTTCTCCCATCATCAATGTGCCGGTTGCACCGTTCCGTTGGGCCATGGCGGCCGCGATCATCCTTCTCTGCGTCGTCTTGATGTTTCAGGCAATCAGACTGTGGCGCGGGGAAGAAACTGAAGACGATAGGGGCGGGGACTACACCAAATGACTGTTACGATCGGTTTTATCGGTCTTGGAATTCTCTTCGGCTTCATCGCGCTTGGCATGCCAATCGGCTTCGCCATGGGGCTTGTGGGTTTTGTCGGCTTCGCGGTGTTGGTGAGCCTGGATGCCGCAGTCGTTCGAATTGGTGTCACCGCCTATGATCTGGCAACCAATTACGCCATAGGTACCATCCCGCTCTTTCTTTTCATGGCGCACATACTGTTCGCCTCCGGCATTGGGCGCGACCTTTATGACTTTGCCTCCAAATGGATGGGCCGCCGCCGTGGAGGGCTCGCCATGGCAACTGTTGGGGCGTCGGCGGGCTTTGCTGCGGTGAGCGCTTCATCGCTTGCGACCACGGCTACCATGGGTCTCGTGGCCATGCCCGAGATGCGCAAGAACAATTACAACCTCTCGCTGGCCTCAGGCAGCGTTGTAGCCGGTGGGACAATCGGCTCATTGATCCCCCCTTCGGGGATGTTCATCATCTATGGCATCCTGACGGAAACCTCGATCGGCAAGATGTTTGCTGCCGGGATCATTCCGGGGATTTTGCTGGCCCTGTTCTATATTGTGACCATCGCAATCTGGTGCCGGATTGATCCCAATGCCGGTCCGCGCGGGCCAAAGTTCACACTGCGGGAAAAGCTTTGGAGCTTCACACGCACCGGTGAAGTCATATTCCTGTTTACACTGGTCATGGGCGGGATCGTTCTGGGGTGGTTTACGCCCACGGAGGCCGGCGCCATCGGTGCTTTCGGGGCGATCATCATTTCGGTGGCGCGCAGACGGCTGAATTGGGAGGCGGCACGTAGGGCCATTTATGCCACTCTCAAGACGACGGGCATGATTTTTGGCATCCTGTTCGGAGCCTTAGTCTTCAATTCCTTTGTTACAGCCAGCACCATTCCGTTGCATATCGTTGAGTTTGTTACGCAAAGCGGTCTGCCAAGCATGGCGGTGCTGGCGCTCGTACTGCTGGTTTATTTCGTGCTGGGCATGGTGCTCGATGCTTCGGCAATGATGACACTGACCATTCCGCTGTTCTTTCCGCTGATGATGGATCTGGGCTTTGATGCGGTCCTGTTCGGGGTGCTTGTGGTGCGCATGACTGAAATTGCACTGATCACCCCGCCCGTGGGCATGAATGTCTACATTCTTTCCGGGGTCGCCAAGGACGTCCCACTGGACAAGATCTTCAAAGGCGCCTTGCCCTTTGTGGCCGCGGACATATTGCACGTTGCGATGCTCATTGCCTTTCCCTTGCTGGTCCTGTGGTTGCCAAGCTTGTGACCGAGCCGAAGCCTCCAGGTTGGGGCCTCGTGGCCACAACCGGTGTTCTGACCGGCATGGGCCATGGCTTTGTCGCCTTTGCCGTGTCTGCTCTGCTCAAGCCCATCGCCCTGGACCTCGACACCGGGCGAGGCGTGGTATCCACGGCCATCGGCCTGGGCAGGTTGGCATCTGGCTTGATTTCACCGTTTGTCGGGCGGCTGGCCGATTTGTCGGGGCCGCGGCTGGTCGTGGCTTTCGGCATGACCCTGACCGCCGTCGGGCTGGTTGTCCTCGGATTTGCGCAAACGGAAGCCTGGCTTTACTTCGCTTGGTCCCTCTTGGTGTCGGTTGGCGTCGCTGCTGGCTTTACCGTCGCGCTCGACAAGCTGGTCATTGGGACAGGCCAAGGTCGGCGCGGCATGGCGCTGGCCGTTCGATTCTCGATAGCAGCAGTCGTGTCCACGGTACTTGTGCCAACAGTCACTATTTTGGTCGAAGCCTTGGGTTGGCGAGCGACGTGTTTCATCTGGGCGGCAGTGATCATAATGATGCTGCCAATTCCTCTGCTTGCGTTCGGTCCTTCCAGCTCTGCGCCAAAGCCCGTCCGGCAGTCCACGGACACGCCCTCAAACACGCGAAGCATTTTGCGCAATCCCACATTCTGGCTGGTCGCCCTGGCTTTCACTGCTCAAGCGGCGGTTGTGACTGGGCTTTCGGTACATCTGGTGCCGTTAATGACCGACACCGGATTGCCGGCGGCCCAGGCCGGGGTGATATTTGGTAGCATGATCCTGCTCTCCGTGCCGGTTCGTCTCATCACTGGTCGGATTGCCGACAAGGCCTCCCCGGATTTGCTGCCGGCCCTGCTGGCCGGGTTGTTCGTTTTGCAGGCTGCCTGTGTCGGCCTATTTGCTGTGTGGCCGAATTCAGCCAGCACTTTGATCCTCATCCTGGCACAGGGCATAGGGGCAGGGGCGCCAACACTGGTCGTGCTGCTCATGTGCGCGCATTTGTTTGGAGAGGAGCGCTTTGGCTCGGTGCAAGGCATGCTGATGGCGCTGCAAGTGCCTGGGACCGCCACGGCACCCATCATCGCGGGAGTGATTTATGATCAGCTTGGCAGCTATCAGCTGGCAATCGGCATATTCGCTTTAGTGCTTTTGCTGGCTGCGGTTTGCATGGCCCTGTTGTCGCGCCATGCCTCCCGAACGGGCCCAGGAGTTGGAGTCGTCGGGCCCGCGCCAAAATAGGCTCTGGTCTTTTACAGCCTGGAGCGGCGCAGGAGAAATCAAGCGACAGTCCCCCGGTATTCGCCCGACTGGGTCGGATGGCGGACGATGTGTGGTGCTGGCTCGCTCAGGGGCCCTTTACGCTATGCGGCATTGTCCGAGGCGAAGGCCGAACGCGCCTGAGTGAACACCGTCCAGATCATGCCTTTTTCTCCGAGACTAAGTTCCGCTGAGCCCTGCATCGTTGCGGGCACCATGCGCTCGAGTATGCGCCAACTCAACCGTGCTCTCGTGCCAGGGCCGAGGGAGGTCGCGCCGTTCTGCTCAGTCCAAAAGAACGAAAACGCTGGGGCGTCCATTGATCCATCCCAGCGGACATTTATCGTCCCTTCCGAAGCCAGGGCTCCATAATCCCTGGAATTGGCGCAGAGTTCGTGTAGCGCCAGCCCCATTGCCTGAGTTCCGGCCGGGGAGAGCCGCAGCTTTGGACCGGACGCCTTTATGCGGCTACTCAGTCGCGGACCCAAATGCTGTACGTGCACCTCTACAAGCTCTCCTACAGAGATACCTTTCCAGTCACTGCGCACGATCAGTTCGTGTGTGAGGGAAAGACCTTGAATGCGATCAAGTGCGCGCGCAACGAATACGTCCGGCGGTATTTCTTTTTCGGATTGCCTGAGCAAGCTTTGAACGACTGCAAGTAAATTTCGGGAGCGGTGGTTTATTTCTCTGGACAGGATGTTTTTTAGTTCTTGGTTTTGGCGTTGCTCGGTAATGTCTCGAGCGATTTTGGAGACGCCTATTATGGCGCCGGATTCATTTCGTATCGGCGATATAGTCAGAGAAACGTCGATTACGCCGCCCCCCTTTCTCAGACGTCTTGTCTCAAAATGGTCCAGGCGTTGGCCTGCCCGGATGCGGGCCAGTATGTCGGCCTCTTCATGGTGCCGCTCCGGCGGGATAACGGCCAGGATCGATCGCCCGACTATTTCATCTGCGGTGTAGCCGAATATACGTTCAGCGCTGGCGTTCCACGATGTTACGACGCCGTCGAGGGTCTTCGAAACAATTGCGTCGGCAGATGAATCGACGATGGCAGCAAGCCAGTATTTGTGGTCGTGCTCAAGAGCATATGTCATGGGGCCGTACTACCCGGCCCGGATCCATTCGACAGCATCTCGATTGTTGTGAGGAGCTCGGACATCACGAACGGTTTGAGCAACATTCGGCTGCTCTCGACGCCATTGGCGTCCCAGTCCGCTTCGCTGTCCCCACTCATGTAAATAACCGGGATTTGCGGGAATAGGGTTCGGCCATGACGCGCCACGTCCCACCCGCTTGGACCGGGAATACGAATGTCAGTCAAAATGGCCGCCAGCGGTTCTCCGCTGTTGATGGCCTCCAGGGCATTTTCACCATTGTGAACAAGTCGGGTGGCGAAGCCAGCGGCGCCCAAGGCATCTTCGATGTCGAGCGCAACGAGCACCTCATCCTCAACCACTAAAATCTTGGCAGCGTTGTCCACATGGTCCCCCAAATTCGCAGAATAACGCCCGGCTTCGCAAATCGTTCCGCGGGGAGTAATCGGGTTGAGGGACCGCATGGAGCTCGTTTTTCCATGGCGTCATGTCGGCCGTTGGTGAGTTGATTGCCGAAAATTGCCCCCTTAACGGCTTGCAGAAGTTCAGAAAATTCATCTTGCATGAGCTTGGGCCTTGCATAAGCCACTGTGGTAAAATAGGTAATGCCGCCCAGAGGCCGCGTGGCGGAGTGGTTACGCAGCGGATTGCAAATCCGTGTATTCCGGTTCGATTCCGGACGCGGCCTCCAGTTTCCCGAAGTGTTTGCTTGTTTCGAGCCCCTTTTGCCTGGGGGCCGCAAGGCGCCTAGGCGTCGGAAAAACGCTTGGTCAACAGCCGATTCATCAACAATGTTGCCGCCGATCTCAACTCGATGTTGCCATTGGCACGCTCTTGAGCATATTCACGTCCAGCATATGCCCAACCTGGATCAGCCCGTGCCCATTGCCGACTATTTGTCAGCCCGCAGGGCCATGGTGGAAAACCAGATACAGACCAGTTCGGTCACGGACGTTCGGCTGCTCAAGGCGTTTCACGGGGTTCCGCGTGAGTGTTTTGTGCCAGAAGGCCGACGCGAACTGGCCTATAGCGACGCGCATCATCCATTGGGCAATGGTCGCATCCTGCCTGCGCCATCCGTGTTCGCCCGGCTGGTGCAACTTGCGGATATCAGGGATACCGATCACGTCCTCGATGTTGGCGCAGCCAGTGGCTATTCCACCGCGATCATTGCCGCCATCGCCCGCAAGGTCGTTGGGTGGGAACCTGATGCTGCCCTGGCAGCAGCTGCGCTGAGCACATTGGCAGAGCTAGGAATCGCCAATGCCACCATGGTCGCCGGCGACGGTTTGGCAGCGAATTTCAATGGATTTGACGCCATTATCGTTGAGGGTGCGGTTAAGCAGGTGCCGAATGACCTGCTCGGCCGACTGGCCCTAGGCGGTCGCCTCGTCTGCCTTTTGCGCCAGGGACCGACAGGGGTGGCCACTGTGTACACGCGTGCGCCCGAAGGCGTCGTCAGCAAGTCTTCGTTCAATGCGACCCTGCCGCTAATGGAGTTGGCGCCGACGCCGGAGATTTTTGTGTTCTAGTAAAGTGTTGCGTTCTGGCCACGCTGGAGCATGGCGATGAGATTAAAATTTGTTAGGGTTGCCGGGGTCGGTTGTGCACCCCATGTGCTGGGCACTAGAGTGCCGGGGTCTGGAGTTTGGTCTATGAATTATCGCGGAATATTGAGTGCGAGCGCGCTAGCTCTGCTGGTGGCCTGGGCTTCTGCCGGGGCATCGTACGCCCAGTCGATTTCACAGGCCCTGACGGCGGCATATGATCATGCCCCGGATTTGCAGTCAGCACTGTTGAGCGCCAAGGCCTCGGCCGAGGGCATTGTTCAGGCCAAATCGGGGTTGCTGCCGAACATTGGCGCGACCATAAGTGGCAGCCAGGGCACAAGCCTTGTTGGCGGCAACTGGAATGCAAGTTCCTCGCTCTCCACTGGTCTCTCCTACAGCCAGACAATCTTTGACAACAACCGCACGGCCGCCCAAGTCGAAGCCGCGCGCGCTGCTGCCGAGGTTGCTGAATACCAGATCCGTTATACCGAGCAGAACGTACTGCTGCAGGTTGTTCAGGCCTATATGGCGGTGCTGAGCGGGCGCGAATTGCTCGCGCTTCGGCAGGAAAATGTCACCTTCTTCCAAGCGCAGTTACAGTCTGCGCAAGATCGGCTCGACGTCGGTGAGGGCACCCGTATTGATGTCGCGCAGGCCCAGGCCCGGTTGGCCCAGGGGCAGGCAGCCCAGCAGGCCGCGTTGGGAGATTTGCAAAATAGCGAGGCCAGCTTCCAGCGGTTGGTCGGTCAACGTCCGCAGGGCCTCTCAACCGGTCACGCCTACGCCAATCTTCTGCCACGCTCGATCGACGCTGCTATCGCGGAGGCCGAGATTGGTCATCCGGCAATTCTGCTCTCCAAAGCAAGCATTCGTGCAGCGCAAGCCGGTAGCGACGCTGCACAGGCTGGCTATTTCGGCGCCACGGCAGGGGTGACCGGACAAGTCGGAACGAGTTGGACTGGCCCTTCGGGAAATCCCGCGCGCGATGGTATCTCCGCTTCGCTTGGCTTCCAGATCAATATCCCAATCTATTCCGGCGGACGGATGGGTTCTGCTGTGCGGCAGGCCAATCTCAACCAGATCAAGTCCGAGGTGGACGCCATGTCCGCCTATGACCAGATTCGTGAGGCAGTGATTTCGGCCTGGACCGGTATTCAAAGCGCCGACGCGCAGATCAGCGCCGCCCAGGCGGCTGTTTCGTCGAGCAATACCGTGCTGGATGGTGTCATTCAGGAGCGTGATCTCGGCGCGGCGACGACGCTCGACGTGCTCAATGCGCAGGCCGACCTCACCAGCGCGCGCGAAGCGCTTATCAATGCCTCCAATGGCAAGATCATCGCCACATTCTCATTGCTGAGTGCAATGGGTCGCCTGACCGCGCACGATCTGGGCCTGGCTGTCGAGATAAAGACCGCGGTCCCCTATACTCAGGCCGTCGAAGACGTGTGGCAGGAATTGCGCACCGTCGTCGAGTGATGCCAGTCTGATCCCAAATCTTGTGGCCGGGCCTGTCCCCGGCCACAACTTTTCGTGGAAGACCTCAAGTTCCGGCCTTGGGATGATTCCTAATCGTGCCCCTTGCGTTTAAGCTATTGGTTACGAATCAGGGAAAGCGGCTGCGGATGCCTTTCCCAGTCGGGCGCATGAGTAAGAGGCACTGATGAATAAGCCGGCACCAAAAGAACCGTCCATGGACGAAATTCTGTCGTCCATTCGACAGATCATCGCCGACGATGATGCTGCCGGGACGCCGCGTCGGCCTTCTGTACAATCTGCTCCGCCACCGATGCAGGCCGCCCCGGCGCGCGCCATCAGCGAGCCTGATGACCGCGATCTGAGCGACATGCTGGACGACATCGAGCCGCTCGCGCTCTCAGCCTCTCAAATTGTCGAGCAGGGCGACAATGTCGAAGGTTTTAGCTTCGACTCAATTCTGGCCGACACTGAAGGCCCGGAGGACAATGGTCCGGGTCTGGTCGAGGCCGAAGACGTAACCTTCGACATGGATGACGACCTACCCAGCTTTGATCCAGCGCCGTCCCGCGTGGTCGAAGCTGCCGCCGCGCCTGCGCCTGCGCCAGAACCTGAGCCGGTGTTCATGGCCATGCCGGAGCCCGAGCCGCAGCCGGTACCGGAGCCCCTGCCGAGCATGTCCCGGGCTGCTCCGCTGCCAGATCCGACTCTTACCGCCGATATGGCCGAGCAATTGCTTGAGCCGGCCACCCGCGCCGCCGTGCGTGGCTCCATCGGTAAGCTTTCGGCTCTGGGCATTGGCAATCCGGCGCTCACCATCGAGGCGATGATGCGCGACATGCTGCGTCCCATGCTCAAGGAATGGCTGGATGAAAATCTGCCGTCCGTGGTGGAACGGATGGTGGAAAAGGAAATCGCCCGAGTTTCGCGCGGCGAGTAATTTCGAACCGGCCGCAGGCAAATTCGCTCTGGTGGAGCGAATTAGGTGAGAAGGCCATGAGAGCTGTGCTCGAATGGCAAACCCCGCCTGAGGCAAAATCGATCTGTGCCAATGGCAGGCTTGTCGCCAGCTGGTCGATGGCCTGTTGACCCCGCACCCTGCATTTGCTTGAAGACTGCCAACCTCTTTCCGACCCGCCAAGGTTTTGCCTGGCGGGTCGCTGCTGTTCGCGAGTGACGTCATGCTTGAAAAAACCTACGACCCCGCCGCCGTTGAAGGCCGCATCTATGATGCCTGGCTGGACACCAAATCCTTTGCGGCCGGGGCGGGGGCAAAGCCCGGCGCCGAGACCTTCACCATCGTTATCCCGCCGCCCAATGTGACTGGCTCGCTGCATATCGGCCACGCGCTCAACAATACCATCCAGGACATCCTGATCCGCTTCAACCGGATGTTGAAGAAGGACGTTCTCTGGCAGCCGGGCACCGATCATGCCGGCATTGCCACTCAGATGATCGTCGAGCGCCAGCTTGCCGAGAAGCAGATGGACCGTCGGACCATGGGGCGCGACGCGTTCATTGATCGGGTATGGGAATGGAAGGCCGAGAGCGGTGGCACCATTATGAACCAGTTGAAGCGCCTCGGCGCTTCGGCGGACTTTTCCCGCGAAAAGTTCACCATGGGCGAGCGTGGCCAGCCTGACGACCAGATGGTGCGCGCCGTCACCAAGGTGTTCGTCGAGCTGCACAAGCGCGAGCTGATTTACCGCGCCAAGCGACTGGTCAATTGGCATCCCGGTCTCGAAACCGCCATCTCTGACCTCGAAGTCGAGAACCTCGAGATCAAGGGCCACATGTGGCACCTGCGCTACCCCCTGGCCGATGGCGTCACCTATCAGTTCCCGATCAAGGACGAAGAGGGCAATGTCACGGGCGAGGAAACGCGCGACTACATCATCGTGGCAACGACCCGTCCCGAAACCATGCTGGGTGATGTCGCCGTCGCCGTGCACCCGGAAGATGAGCGTTATCAGGGTCTGATTGGCAAATTTGTCGAGTTGCCACTGGTTGGCCGCCGTATCCCCGTCATAGCCGATGAGTACGCTGACCCGGCGCTCGGCACCGGCGCCGTGAAGATTACCCCGGCGCATGACTTCAATGACTTTGAGGTGGGCACACGCGCCGGCCTCGAGCCGATCAACGTCTTCACCACGCGCGGCGCGATCATCGACGCGGACTTTGTCCCTGCGGCCTATCGCGGACTCGACCGTTTCGACGCCCGCAAGGCCATCGTTGCTGATCTTGCGGCTATGGCCGAAGAGGACCCCACGCGCGGTCTCGATCATATCGAAGACAAGAAAATCATGGTGCCGCATGACGAGAAGAGCAAGCTCGTCGTCATCGAGCCTTTCCTGACCGACCAATGGTGGGTGAAGGCTGACGTGTTGGCTCAGCCGGCACTCGCCTCGGTGCGCGAGGGCCGCACCAAGTTCGTGCCGCAGCAATACGAGAACACCTATTTCGCCTGGCTCGAAAACATCAAGCCATGGTGCATTTCGCGCCAGCTCTGGTGGGGCCATCAGATTCCGGCCTGGTACGGCCCGGACAATGAGGCCTTTGTCGCCTATGACGAACCGGAGGCGCTGGCTGCCGCCGAGAAGCACTATGGCAAGCCGGTCGAACTGACCCGCGACCCCGACGTGCTCGATACCTGGTTCTCCTCGGCCCTATGGCCGTTCTCGACCCTGGGCTGGCCCGACGAGACGCCGGAACTCAAGCGCTATTATGCGACTGACGTCCTTGTCACAGGTTTTGACATCATCTTCTTCTGGGTTGCCCGAATGATGATGATGGGGCTTGAGTTCTTAAAGGAAGAGCCGTTCCACACGGTCTATATGCACGCCCTGGTCCGCGACGAAAAGGGCCAGAAGATGAGCAAGACCAAGGGCAATGTCATCGACCCTCTCAAGCTCGTCGATGAATATGGCGCGGACGCGACCCGCTTCACCCTGGCGGCCATGGCAGCGCAGGGACGTGACCTGAAGCTCGCTATTTCGCGCGTCGAAGGCTATCGCAACTTCGTCACCAAGATCTGGAATGCTGCGCGCTTCCTCGAAATGAACGAGTGCCGCCGCGTCGAGGGTTACGATCCGCGTGCGAACAAGCTGCCGCTCAATCGCTGGATCGTTGGCGCCACCGCGCGTGGACTGGCTGCGGTTCGTGCCGGCATTGAGGACTACAAGTTCAACGAGGCCGCCAATAGCGCCTATGACTTCGTCTGGGGCACGTTCTGCGATTGGTATGTCGAATTTGCCAAGCCCGTGTTCATGGGTGAAGACGAAGCTGCCAAGGCCGAAACTCGGGCCACCGCCGCTTGGGCGCTCGACCAGATACTCATCATGCTGCACCCGATGATGCCTTTTGTCACCGAAGAGCTTTGGGCCGAGACCGGCAAGTTCGGTCCGGCGCGCGCGAGCATGCTCATCACCACCGAATGGCCTGACCTTTCGGGCCTGGAGGATGCGGCCGCCGATGCCGAACTGGCCTGGCTGGTCGATGTCATTTCCAACATCCGCTCGGTGCGCGCCGAGATGAACGTGCCAGCCAGCGCCAAGCTGTTGATGGTCGTCACCGGGGCAGGGGACGAGACCCTGCATCGCCTTGTTTCGGGCACGTCGCTGATTTCGCGCCTGGCGCGTCTTGATGAAATTTCGCCGCGTAATGAAGTGCCCGGCGAATCTGCTCAGTTCGTGGTTGGCGACGCCACCTACGCACTGCCGCTTGCGGGGGTTATCGACATTGCCGCCGAGAAGACCCGCCTCGAAAAGGAAGTGGGCAAACTCGATAGCGAAGTCACCCAGGTCGACAAGAAACTGGGCAATGAGCAGTTCGTTTCCAAGGCACCTGAAGAGGTGATCGAGGAGCAAAAGGCCCGCCGCGAGGCGGCCATCGAGCGACGCACGAAGATTCTCGAAGCTTTGAAGCGCCTGAGCTGATCGCATGACGAACACCGCCAAGCCGCCCAACGAACGTGCAATGCAAAATGGCCTCGTCGGGGGCGGGGCGGTGCTGATCTTCGATGGTAACGGCGGCATGAAACGGCATGAACCGGGTGAGGATCACCCGGTGGTGCCCGGCAACGGCTTCAAGCTCGTCGTCGGCAATTCCAAGGCCCCCGAGTTCAAGCTTTGGCTCAAGGGCGAGCTTGGCGAGTTCAATACGGGCCTGGTGACTGCGCCGAGCTCGCGCAGCCGCTGCAGTGTGCTGGATGACCGCGCCTTGGTCGTACTGCGCGTTGTCCGTCCCGGTGCCGCGCCGCACGACGTCGGGCGGCAGTTCCTCACCATCTGGATCGAGAAGAGCCGCGTCATCATCGCGTCTGAACTGAACATTCTCGACTTTCTGGGTCTGTCCAAAGTCGAGCAGGCTGAATATGCACCCACCACGCCGGCCGACCTTATTGCTCGCTTGGCGCTACGCGCGACTGACCGGCTTGAACCACTGATCGAAATGCTCGGTGACCGGCTCGACGAGGTCGAGGAAAGTCTTATTACCCAAAAGACCGAACGGGCGCAGGACAATCTCGAGCAGTTGCGCCGAACGTTGATCAGTTTCCGCCGCCTCGTCTGGCCGCAGCGCGACGCCCTGTCCACGCTGGAAGTCGAAGACTTGTCCTTCTTCTCCGACCGCGACCGCATGCGCCTGCGCGAAGCGGCCATGCGCACTGCCCGTATCGGCGACGAATTGCAGGCGTTGTCTGAACGCGCGGTCCTCGTGCACGAGGAGATCATCGACGATCGCGCCGAACAGATGAACAAGGCCATGCTCGTGCTGGCCGCCGTGACGGTGATCTTCTCGCCGCTGACCCTCCTTACAGGTCTTCTGGGCATGAATGTCTCGGGCATTCCCTTCGCGGAAAACAGCGCGGCCTTCTGGGCGGTGTGCGTCCTCGTCGTCGTGCTGGGTCTCGGTGCCCTCGGGCTGATGCGTAAGCGGCGCTGGCTGTAACGCCACGCTTTGCCAACCACCGCTCCGCCCCCGGGTCGAGCCCGAGGGGGCACCCTGGCAAGTGCGGAATCAGATCCTGGCTTGCACCGAATGCAGCCCGGCATAGGCGCCGTCCCTGGCCATCAGCTGGTCGTGCGTGCCTTCCTCGACAATCCCGTCCCTTGTCAGCACAAGGATGCGGTCGGCATGACGCACAGTTGAGAGTCGGTGGGCGATGACCAGCGTGGTGCGCCCGCGGGAAAGGCCCAGCAGGGCCTGCTGCACGGCCCGCTCGCTTTCATTGTCTAGCGCGCTAGTGGCTTCGTCGAAGATCAGCACGGGTGGATTTTTAAGGAAAGCACGGGCAAGGGTCAGGCGCTGCCTCTGCCCGCCCGACAGCTTTACGCCCCGCTGGCCGATATCGGTGTCGTAGCCCTGCGGCAGCGCCATGATGAATGCATGCGCATTGGCCGCCTCGGCCGCTGTCACCATTTCCTCCTCGGACGCCCCCGGTCGGCCATAAAGCAGATTGTCCCGCACCGAGCCGCTGAACAGGTAAATGTCCTGCTGAACCACGCCGATGGCGCCGCGCAGCGACGCGAGCGTGAGGTCACGCACATCTCTCCCGTCGATGCGGACACTGCCGCCCGCGACGTCGTAGAACCGGGGGATCAGGCTGCACAGGGTGCTTTTGCCGACGCCGGACGGGCCGACCAGGGCAACGAACTCGCCGGGCGCTATTTCAAGCGAGACAATGGCGAGAACCCCTGGCCCATCCACGTCATAGCGAAAGCTCACTTGCTCGAACGTAATTCGGCCTTCGACGGCCCCGATCGGTGTCGCGCCGGGCCGGTCGGCGATGTCGACGCCTTCCTCCAGTAGCTCCATGGCCCGCACAAAGCCCGTATAGCCCTCCTGCCAGAGCCGAATGAAGTTATCGAAGCGCTTGATCGGGTCGAGCAATACACCAACGCAAAGCAGTAGTGTCAGCATGTCTGCGGCTGTCAGATCGCTGGTCAGGATGCGGATTGCGCCGCCCACGATCACGAGGATCGTGATCAACTGGCCAAAACCCTCCATGCCGCTCCACAGCAGGGCCTCGCTGCGATAGCCGTCTTTTCGGCTCTCCAGAAACCGCCGATTCTCGACGGAGAACCGGCGCATTTCATCGCCTTCATTGGCGAAGGACTGCACCACCCGAATGCCGCCCAACGCGTCCTCAACCCGCTCATTGATGTCGCCAATGCGCTCTTTGGTCTTGCGCAGGGCGATATTCATGCGTCGGTTGAAGTGTAACGCGTAACCGCCAGCGAACGGAAGGAGAAGCGCGATGGCCAATGCAATTAAGGGGTCGATATAGGCTAATACGGCCATGGCGCCGAAGAACTTGAGCAGGCTGATCGCCAAGTCTTCCGGTCCATGGTGAAACAGTTCGCCCAGCCACAATGAGTCATTGCTGATGCGGCTCATCAACTGCCCGGTGCGCTGCCGGTCATAAAAGCTGAAAGACAGTTTCTGGCAGTGCTCGAATAACTCTTGGCGGACCTGGGCCTCGATCTTGGCACCCATGGCGTGGCCCTGGTAGTCGACGAAATAGGTCGCCAGCGCCTGCACGATAAAGACGCCCACCATGATTGCGCCCAGCATGAGCAATTGGCCCAACGCATCCGGCGCGGACCGCAAATCGTCCAACTGCACCACGATGTAATTGGCCATCAGGGGAAGTGCTATGGCCGTCGTGGCGACGAGCAGGGCGCTGGCGAGGATAGCCGCCAACAGCGGCAGATGCGGTCGATAATAGGAGAGAAACCGGCGGGCGCGAACGCCCGCGACATCCTGGGCGATTGCACCAGTCTGTGCGTGTGGAATGAAGAGCCGGGAGAAAAGGCTATGGCGTTTGGCGCGCTGAGCCATCGAGGGAGAATGAGGAGACATGAGTACTTCTGTCCTGATGAAGATGCTGGGTTTTCAAAGCGGACAGAAAGGCTTTCATCTTGATCTCCCATAGGCTTGAGAGCACGAATTATGCTGGGCGCACGAGGTCAAGGCAATGCCGTGATCGGTTGCGCCCGCTCTATGTGACGATTCCGCAACAACGGCATCGATTCCATACGCCTGCTGGCTTCATCAACGATTTGGCGATGTTTCCCGCCACAATCTGACCCTAAAGCAGGTTGCATTGCATAGCGGGGGCGGGTGCTGGCTTCGGACAGGCCCATGGTGCATTGGGAAGTTCCGAACGGACAACTCCCCCGCTGCAAGCAGGGTTGGCGGCAGAATCCGCCAGAAACGGTGATATGAGCGCTCAAATAACGACCGCGATTGCTCTTGAACCAGTGGCCCCGTCCGCGCTCGGACTGGGGTCGGAACGCCGTTGTGATGGGTTGGGCTGAATGCTGTCACAAATCGCGTTTACGAAGTGTTCAGACATTGCTTTGCTCGGTTACGTCATCCGGGCAATATCACCAATCATACAAAGCGGCCCCGCCGCTGCGGCGATCCCGTTGATGCGGGCAGCGCCAGAAGTGTCCGCCCATGCCAGCATGGGCGAAAGGAGTATCATGCGCACAACTCGGGAAAAATCCCTTGCCCGCGCTGCGTCAGGTTTGTTGGTAGCCCTGTTGGCGTCGACGCCTGCTTATGCCCAGACTGCCGCCGATGCCGCTTTTGATTTTGCCCGCACGCTTGATGGCACAGGCTCCATAGTCTCTAGCGATACCTATCTGTCTGCCCTTGAAAATGATGCCGCCGCCGGTCGTCCGCTGGCGCTTTGGCAGCTTGGCACGATGTATGAGAATGGCGAGGGCGTCGACAAGGACCCTGTGAAGGCTTTTGGCTATTTTGCCCAGATCGCCAACCAACATGCCGATGCCGCGCCGCGTGGCCTTGAAGCCGACATCGTCGCCAGTTCCTTTGTGAAGCTGGGTGATTATTTCCGCCTGGGCGTTCCCGAGGCAGGAGTTTCCCAAAACCCCGCCGAATATCATCGCATGCTGATGCATGCGGCGACCTATTTCGGCGATGCAGAGGCGCAATATCGTATCGGTATGCTCTATCAGCAGGAAGATGGCCTGGGCGTCAGCCCCATGCTCTCGGCCCGCTGGCTGCAGTCTGCCGCCCACAAGGGCCACTGCCTCGCCCAGGCCGAATTGGGCGACCTGCTGTTCAATGGCATGGAAGCCTACAGTCCGCGGCCGGCCGAAGGTCTGATGTGGATGAACCTGGCCCACGGCACCTGCGTCGGTACCAACGATATGGCCGCCGCCGACGAAATGCTCAAGCGCGCCATGTCCATCGCCACGCCCGAAGTTCGCGCCGCCGCCATCGAAATGGCCAATTCCGGCGTCGTGGTCAGTGCCGAGTTCTAGGGCGCGTCTTGCGCACCTGCAGCGGTTTTGCGGGTCAGATTCTCGATAATCAAATCTGGAGCAGTCCGGCGTTTCAAAGAAACGGTGAAATGCTCTAGATCCAACTAGAAGCTGAACGCGCCTTCCACCGGCACGTGGTCGCTGGGTTTGTCCCAGCCACGCACATCCTTGTGGATGACCACATCGTCCAGCCGATCTGCGGCCTGGGGCGAAAGCATCAGATGATCGATGCGAATGCCGGCGTTGCGGCGCCATGCGCCGGCCTGGAAATCCCAGAACGTATAGGCTTCTTCGGCGCTGATGGCGCGCAGCGCGTCGGTCATTCCCATGTTGCGCAAAATGCGGAATTTCTCGAGGCTTTCCGGGCGATAGAGCGCATCTCCCCACCACGCGGCCGGATCATGCGCGTCAATCGGCGCCGGAATGAGATTGAAGTCGCCCATCAGGATGAAGGGTTCTTCCAGCGCCAGCCGGTCTTGTACAAATCTGTTGAGCCGGTCCATCCACTCCAGCTTGTAGGGGAATTTTTCCGTATCCACTGGGTTACCGTTTGGCAGGTAAATGTTGCATACCCGGATCACGCCGCCCTCTACCGAGAACACGCCCTCGATCAGTCGGGCCTGTTCGTCTTCGTCTCTGCCGGGCAGGCGGCGATGCACCTCGTCGAACGGCAACTTGGAAAGCAGGGCAACGCCGTTCCAGCTCTTCTGGCCATGGGTCTCCACATTGTAGCCCAGCGCTTCGATTTCGGCGCGCGGAAATCCCTCGTCGACGGTCTTGATTTCCTGAAGGCCGACGATGTCTGGCTTTTCTTCTTCCAGCCAGCGGACCAGCAGTTCCAGCCGGGCCTTGATGCCATTGATGTTCCAGGTGGCAATGCGCAGGGCCATGGGTCTGTCCTTATGCAAGATCGGCGTGGATGGCGTGCCGCAAAGCGCGCGGATAAGCCAGTTCACCACCATAGAATGCTGTGTTGCTGAGTGAAACCGCCGATATGCCGGTTGCAGGATCGATCGACCAGACATGGCCGTAAATGCCGCCCCAATTGTTGGCGCCGGCCGGCAGCGTCAGGTCGGCCCGCGCCGGATCGACTACATAGCTCCCCAACAGGCTGAAACCCTGGCCGGGGTCGCGCTCAAAGCTCATGTGGTTCTGCAAGGCCATGCGGGCAGTCTCGGGCCGCAGCACCGGCCCGCCGTCCTCGACCATCGCCATGAGAAAACGCATGAAGTCGGGCGCCGTCATGGCCATGCCACCGCCACCGGACTGGAAGGCTTTGTCATTGAAGATTCGGCTGGGTGAAAAGGTCGTGACGCCGCCCCAGGGGTTCGCGGCCGGATGCGGATCGGACATTGGCACCGGCTCGATCGGCCCATCGGCATAAGGCGTGGCCAGGCGCGTGCGGTCTGTTACGTGGAAGGCTGTGTCGTTCATGCCCAATGGACCGGTTACATAATGTGCAACGGCGTCCGATAACGGGCGGCCATGCACCTTTGCCACCACACCGCCCAGAACATCGATTGCCATCGAATAGAGCCAGGACTCGCCCGGCCGATAGGCGAGCGGCTGCTCGGCCACCAATTGCAGCACGTCATCCAGTCCGAGATCGGTATTGGTGAGGCCGGCGCTGATCCGAGGGTCTTTCGAATAATCGTAGGTGAGACCCGCCGTATGGGTCAGCAACTGCCTCAGCGTGATAGCCGGCTCGGTGCCATCGGCCAGCCGGGGCCGGAAATAGGGCAGGTAGGCGGTAACGGGATCGTCAATGGAAAGCAGGCCCGCGTCCGACATGGCCAATAGTGTTGCCGCCACGATCGGCTTGGTCAGCGAGGCTGCGCGGAAAATCGTCGCCTCTGTCATCGGCTGGTCCGATTCCCGGTCGGCCAGCCCCGCAGCGCGGCGATAGACGATCTCGCCGTTCCGCGCGACCATGACCACGGCGCCAACGAAACCCTTGTCGGCAAGTCCTTTTTCGATAACCGCGTCGATAGCTTTGGAATTGACCATGCGTGTTCCTCCCGTGGGCACTTTGTGCCGGGAGGGCCGCGTTTAGGCAACCATGGATTGGGGGTCAGACAGCAAAACTGGTGCCGCAGCCACAAGACGCGACCGCATTGGGGTTCTTGATCTGGAAAGACTGGCCGATCAGGTCGTCCACAAAATCGATCTCTGCGCCGCCCATGAATTCAAGGCTCAGCGAATCGATCAATACCGTCGCATCGCCCTTTTGCAGCACCAGGTCATCCTCATTGGGCGTCTCCTGCACGAGATTGTATTCGTACTGGAACCCCGAGCAGCCGCCACCGGCCACCGAAACACGCAGGACCGTGCCCGGCGCTTCCTTGCCAAGAATGCGCGACACGCGCTTGGCGGCGCGGTCCGAAAGGGTTACGGCAGGTGTCTCAGCAAGGGCAGCGGCGGTCATGGGAGGTCCCGGATCGGTCGTAATGTCATAACGCTGCCGTTAAGATAGGCGCTCTGAGCGCCATTGCAAAGGCCGGACGACATCAGATGAACGATACCGCCCCCTATGCCAGCAAATCCAGCCAATCGCTCGGCCGGCTTTTTGGCACAGGGCCAAGCCCGACGCGCTCGGAATTCCAGCGCGACCGGGATCGGATCATCCATTCGACCGCATTTCGCCGCCTGCAGCACAAGACCCAGGTGTTCCTGGCCCACGAAGGACGACACTTCCGCAATCGCCTGACTCATACGCTTGAGGTGAGCCAGATTGCCCGCTCCATTGCCCGGGCGCTGCGGCTTGATGAGGACCTGGCCGAAGCCGTGGCCCTGAGCCACGACCTTGGCCATACGCCCTTTGGTCACGCGGGCGAGCGGGCCTTGCACCGCGCCATGACACCCTTTGGCGGGTTTGATCACAATGTGCAGGCTCTGCGCGTCGTGACCCGTCTGGAGAACCGGTACGCCGAGCACGACGGGCTCAACCTGACCTGGGAAACGCTGGAGGGGATTCTCAAGCACAATGGGCCGTTGCTGGACGCGCAAGGGTGCCCGCACGGCCGTTACGCCGAGGGCGGCCTGCCTGGCGGCCTGGACGATATTCCTGCCGCGGCCGATCTGCGCCTTGATACTTTTGCGAGCCTTGAGGCGCAGGTCGCCGCCATTGCTGACGATATTGCCTACAATGCCCATGACATCGACGATGCCTTGCGGGCGGGCCTGGTCACATTGCCCGATTTCATTGGCGTGCCGATGGCGGGTCCAATCGTCAGTGAGGTGTTGGGTCATTACCCTACAATCGCTCCCAAGCGGCAGGCGCATGAGGTGCAACGGCGCCTGATTACGCGCGCGGTTGAAGATGTCATAGCCACAAGCACCGCCAATATTGCCGCCGCCGCTCCCGTATCCACCGAAGATGTTCGCTTGGCCGGTCGGGCCCTTGTCACCTTTTCACCCGCGACGGAAGCAGCCGAAAAAGGCCTCAAGGCATTCCTCTTTGCTCGCGTCTATCGGCATGAGGCGGTCATGGTGCCCGTGCGCGAGAGCGAGGCCGTGGTTGAGCGACTGTTCGCGGCCTATATGGCCAATGCCGACATGCCCGGTCGCTGGGGTGAGATGGGCAGGCCTGTTGAGGGCGCGGCGCGCGCCCGCATCATTGCCGATTTCATCGCAGGGATGACCGATCCTTACGCCCTCGATGAGCATCAGCGCCTGTTTGACGCTCGACCGGATTTCCGTTAACGCCAACCGCCGTGTGATGAGGTCGAGAACTCCTCAACCCCGCCGGTCCGCCGCCGGGCTTGACCCGAGGGCCTCTATCAACACAGTACGCATTACGACTGGTCCTCGGGTCAGGCCCGAGGATGACACGGTGAAGGAGGAGGCGACCCGCCTCACATCGACACCGCACACGAAGTGAGTCAGGTTTACCATGGATATTTTCGCACTTTTCACCACAAGGGTCATCGAGGTCCTGCGTGCCGACTATCCCCAGCTCGAGGATGGTCTGCTGACACGCGTTGTGGTGGAACCGCCGCGAGATGCCGCCCATGGGGACCTGTCGACCAATGCCGCAATGGTTGTTGCAAAGCCATTGGGCAAGAGCCCCCGCGACATTGCCGCCGCATTGGTAGAGCGCTTTCAGTCGCTGCCCGACGTGACCGCCGTCGAAGTCGCAGGGCCCGGGTTCATCAATTTCCGCCTGTCGAATGCCGTCTGGCACCAGGTGCTCAAGTCCGTGGGCAGCCAGGGCGCCGACTATGGCCGCTCCGACATGGGCAAGGGCGAGCGGGTCAATGTGGAATATGTGTCGGCCAACCCTACCGGCCCCATGCATGTCGGCCACACCCGCGGTGCCGTCTTTGGTGACGCACTCGCCTCGTTGATGGCCTGGTCGGGCTATGATGTGACGCGGGAATATTACATCAACGACACTGGCGGGCAGACGATCATTCTCGGCCAGTCCGCAATGCTGCGCTATCGCGAGGCCCTGGGCGAAACCATCGAAATCCCTTCCGGCTTCTATCCCGGCGACTATCTGGTTCCCGTGGGCAAGGCGCTTGTGAGCGAATATGGCCATTCTCTGCTCGACCTGCCCGAGCAGGAGGCCGTGCTGATTGCCCGCGAGGCGGCGCTGGCGGCCATGATGGAACTGATCAAGTCTGATCTGGCTCAGCTCAATATCCACCACGACGTCTTCTTTTCCGAGAGGACGCTGCACGGGCAGGGGGGTGATATCCAGACCACCCTGGATTGGCTGCGCGAAGAAGGCATGGTCTATGAAGGTCGCCTGGAGCCTCCAAAGGGCAAGACGCCCGAGGAATGGGAAGACCGCGAACAGACCTTGTTCCGCGCCACCGATTATGGCGACGACACGGATCGTGCGCTGATCAAGTCAGACGGCTCCTACACCTACTTTGCCGCCGATATTGCCTATCACCGCAACAAATACCTGCGCGGCTTCAAGCACATGATCAATGTGCTGGGCGCTGACCACTCTGGTTATGTGAAGCGTCTCCAGGCCGCCGTGAAAGCCGTCTCGCACAAGGAGGCCGATATTGATGTGCGGATCTGCCAGCTCGTTCGGCTGCTCAAGAATGGCGAGCCGTTCAAGATGTCCAAGCGCTCTGGCGACCTGGTCACTCTGGCTGACGTCGTCGACGAAGTCGGCGCCGATGCGACGCGCTTTATGCTGCTGTTCCGGCGCAATGACGCGTCGATGGATTTTGACTTCGCGCAGGTGAAGGAGCAGACCCGCGACAATCCGGTCTTCTATGTTCAGTATGCCCATGCCCGCGCCTGCTCCATTTTCCGCACGGCGGAACGCGACATGCCTGACCTCGATCTTTCTCCTGCTTCGCTGGCCGGGGCTGAGGTGGATCTGCTGGTCAGCGATGCCGATCTCGAGTTGATCCGCCTTGTCGGATCTTGGCCGCGGACGGTCTCCGCGGCGACCCTTGCGCATGAGCCGCACCGCATTGCCTTCTATGTCCATGAGCTAGCAGGGGCCTTGCATGGCTTCTGGGCAAAGGGCAAGGATGATCCTGATTTACGATTTGTTAACCTTGCGGACCCGAAGTTGACGCTAGCGCGACTCGCACTCGTTGACGCCGTTCGTCAGGTTATCCGAAACGGCCTGGGGATTTTGGGGGTCTCGGCGCCCGAGGAGCTTTCATAATTCGGGCGCATTGGTGTGAACAATCGCGGCCAAGTCCTTGATCGGACTATCCGCATTCTAGGGGCGCTGTCAGATGACGTCAGCGAAGCCGCAATCAATGGCTGCACAGACTGAAGCACCGGACGATCTCATTGCCGAACTGGCACGCCTCATGGCCGACGACGCCAGGGGCAGCCAGCCAGTAGACAGTGAGCAGTCCAAGCCGGTTAGAATCCCCGGCGAAGCGACAGCAGCACCGACTCCCCGATACGATTTTTCCGTGTCTGCAGATATGGCAGCCGGCAAGGGGCCCAGCTCCCCCGTGCGAATTCCGGGTGGCCAAGCTGAACCTGCGGCATCGGCTGAGCCCTTCAATTTCAATTTTGATCTGAGTTCGTCCACGCAGAAGGCTGCGCAGACCCCCTCGGAGCCAAGCCCATCCGCCACCAAGCCGGCCGCACCGCCGCTGCCGCCTTCGAGCTATGAGATGCCGAGTGCGCCTGAGCAGGCAGCGGCTCCGCTTGACCAGGATAGCCTTGCCGATCTGATTGCCGCCGAGCTGGCCGCTGATATCGGTGCTGCGCCTGTTGCTTTCGATCCGGCTCCGGTGACCACGCGGCCGACTGGTCCAGACAATTTCGCCGTGCCACCCGTATTTGGTCTGGGAACTGCACCGCAGAACCCGGCGCCTGCTGCTCCTGTGGCGGCGCGCCAGCCCGAAGCACCTTCACCGGCGAAGGTCGAGGCGGCACCTGCTCAGGCTGAGGAAAGTCCTGATGGCGACGCCCTGGACCCGCTCGACGAGATCGAGAGGCTTGTCGGTCCCGCGGTGCGAATGAATGTCGCCCACGCCTCGCCGACGCCGGCGCTGCGCAGTTTGGCAACGCCGACTATCCCCGAGCCGGTCTCGGCAGCGCCCGAGCTGCCTCAGCCCTCGCCGCAATCGGCGAAGGTGGCGCCAGAGCCCGTAGCCTCAATGAGTTCGGTTGACGAAGCCATCTTGGCCGCTGCCGCAGCCACAGGAGCCCATGTTGAATGGGTCAATGCCGGTGATCGTGACGAGACCAGCGCTGATGATGGCGATGAAGCGATGGTCGCCCCCATTCCTGCCCGGAATATCCGAGTAAACCGGGCCATTGCTGGCCCTCTGGTTGCCGTTGGATTGCTCGCTGTCGCTGGCTTCGGCCTTTATTGGGCGCTGGGGCAGGGCGGCGATCCGGCGGGTCCCGCGCCGCTATTGGTTGCCGACACAACCGCGACCAAGGAAATCCCCGAGCCTGACACGGCCGCCGCGACCCAGTCTGTTGTGTTCAACGAGATTTCCGGCGCTGAGCCGACTGCCGAAGAACAGATCGTATCGCGCGATCAGGCCGATACTGAAGCCGTGGTTGCCGCCAACAGTCCCGTTGCGAGCTCGGGCGTGATCGCAGATGAGTCTGGCGACACTGTCGACCCCAACCAGGATGGCCTGGTCAATCGCAAGGTCCGCACAGTAACCGTGCGCCCCGACGGCACCATTGTCAGCGGCGAGGACAGCCTGGCCGGTTCCGCCATCCTGCCAGTTGACCGGCCGAACGTGCCTGATGTTCCGGGCGCAGACTTTTCCACCCCGGACCTGATCGCCAATGCCAGCGCCGAAGTCGAAGCGGCCGCCGCAGTGGCGCCTGCCGCAACGGTGTCGACGCCAGCAGTGGTGCCGGCCGAGCCCGGCGCCATCATCTCGGTTGTCGACGCCACCGGTGCGCCGATCACGGGTCGCAGCGTAACCATGCCCATGCAGCGCCCCGCCGACTTCTCGACTATCGCTGCGTCCGCCATTGCCTCGGCAAATGCCGCCCCGGCAACCGCCCTGCCGGCTACGGCACCATCTGCCGTGGCCCCGGCGCCGCAACAGGCCGCCGCCACGGCCAATTCGGCCGGTTCGGCTTCCGCCTATGTGCAATTGGCCTCGCAACGCAGCGAGGATGCCGCTCGTCAGTCAGCGCAAGCGATTGCCACCCGCTACGGCGTGCTGTTTGGTGGCGCCTCGCCGGAAATCTCACGCGTCGATCTGGGCGAACGCGGCATCTACTATCGCGTGGTTGTCCCGGCCCCGTCGCGAGAAAACGCCGCGAATATCTGCGCCAACGTCAGGGCTGCTGGTGGCGACTGCCTGCTGCTTTAGCGACGGGCCGGACTGTTCTTGACGCTGGCGTCGCCAGCGGCCAAGGATGGGGCATGACGGCCACCCTGACTGTGCACTGATGACAAGCCCGGAATCCAACTGGTTCGACACGCCGGCTCCGCCGCCTGCCGACGAAGTGCTGCATGTCGATGTTGGTGGCTACGAAGGTCCGCTGGACCTGCTGCTTGATCTCGCCCGACGCCAGAAGGTCGATTTGTCCGGCATATCGGTCCTGGCGCTTGCCGAACAATATCTGGCCTTCATCGACACCATCCGGGAACGCCGCATCGAGGTGGCCGCCGACTATCTGGTGATGGCCGCCTGGCTGGCCTACCTCAAGAGCCGTCTAATGGTGCCACAGGCGCCCGGCGATGACGAGCCGAGCGGCGAGATGCTGGCGGCCATGCTGCAGTTCCGCCTGAAGCGCCTCGAAGCCATGCGCCAGTCAGCCAGCCGGCTGATGAACCGGCCACGCCTGGGCTTCCAGATTTATGCGCGCGGCGCTCCCGAGCCGATGGAGATCGCCCGCCGGTCAGTCTGGGAGGCCAGCCTCTATGATCTGCTGAATGCTTATTCCATCCAGCGCGAACGCGGCGCGTCTACGGACTACGCGCCGCGCCTGCGCACAGTCTGGTCCTTGCAGGATGCCCGCGACATTCTTCAGCGCTTGATCGGAGAAAGCCGCGAATGGGTCGCGCTCGACGCCTACCTCATTGACTACCTGGCCAAACCGTCCGAACGCGCTACCGTCCGCGCCTCCACCTTCGCATCGAGCCTTGAGCTGGTGCGCCAGGGGCAGATCGACATTCGCCAGACAGAAACCTTCGGGCCGCTGTTCATGCGCCGCCGCCGGGAGGATAGCCGGTGAGCCCGGATGAAGATGACGAGATCGGAGACGTTCTGCGCCGCCACCTGCGCATCCTTGAAGCCCTGCTCTTTGCCTCGGCTGAACCCCTCCGCGCCAGTGATATGGCATCCTATCTCGGTGAAGGCGTGGATGTCGCAGGCCTGCTTCTGACCCTCCAAACCCAATACGAGGGCAGGGGTGTTAATCTTGTGCGCCGCGGCGATGCTTGGGCCTTTCGGACTGCCGAGGATCTGGGTTTCCTGCTGCGCCGCGAAGAACACGAGACTCGCCCGTTGTCGCGTGCCGCGCTCGAAACTCTGTCGATCATCGCCTACCACCAGCCGGCCACCCGTGCCGAAATCGAGGAAGTGCGCGGTGTCGCCACCGGCAAGGGGACACTAGACCTGCTGATGGAAGCGGGATGGGTCCGCATGCGGGGGCGTCGCCGCACCCCCGGGCGTCCGGTGACCTATGGCACGACAGACGCCTTCCTCGACCATTTTGGGTTGGAAACCCTGCTGGATTTGCCGGGACTCGATGAATTGAAGGGCGCGGGATTGCTCTCGGGACGATTGCCGCCTGACCTGCAGATCCCTCTGCCATTTGACGGCAGCCTCCGGGACGATGAGGACCCGCTGGACCCCGCCGATCTTGGCGATCCGGAGCCCGAGGACGAAGAAACTTGATCACTGCCGCCCATTTCTGGCGCGCTGGCAGGAACACGTTCTTGTGTTTGGTCGCGATTAAACCTATCTCTCGGTCTATCTATCGCGTGTAACGCGTATCTGGAGTTCTAGGGAGACCATTATGCACGCGCCGTCTATTTGGGGCATTCTCGTTGTTGCCGTCGTCGTTATCCTGCTGTTCGGACGCGGGAAAATTTCCGGCATGATGGGCGAAGTCGCCTCCGGCATCAAAGCCTTCCAGAAGGGCATGAAGGACGACGACAAGCCAGCTGAGCGCATTCAGACCGCATCTGAAGTCGAAGCCCGCGAAGTGGACAAGAGCAAGGACGCCTGAGCGCGTTCTTCCTCTCTAACCACTGCAGGCGGTTTGCCGCCATTCGGAGAATAAATCCATGCTCGGCCTAGGCTGGACAGAGATGCTGGTGATTGGCGTTGTCGCGCTGATCTTTATCGGCCCCAAAGACCTGCCCGTTGTCATGGGCAGGATCGGCAAGGTCATTGGCCAAGTGCAGCGCATGGGACGCGAGTTCCAGCGCGAAATCAACAAGACAACCGGGCTTGATGAGGTTCGCAACCTGCGCACCTCCATCACCTCGCCACTGAAAAAGACCGCTGACGAAATCCGCAAGGAATTCAATGCCATCGGTGCCGATGGCCAGCCCAAGCCGAGCGGGGCGCTCAAGCCGACCGACCCCAATACCGAAAGCGTCGTAGACGCAATTCAGCAGCAGGCCGGCATGGCGGCTGCCAAGAAGACCAGCACCGAACTGGCCGCTGACTATGGCTTCACCTCCAAAAAAGATGAGCCGGTCAAGGCCGCGCGCAGCCCCGCTGCGGAAAAACCTGCCGCGGCAACTGTGGCAAAGTCCAAAAAGGCCGCTGCCAAACCGTCGGAAACTGCTGCTAAGGCCGCCGCTACGCCAGCCTCCAAAGCTGTGCAGAAGCCTGCCGCCAAGACCGCATCCGCGCCCAAGTCGGCAGCAGCGGCCGATGCACCCAAGGCAGTTGCCAAAGCGGCACCCAAGCCGCGCGCCCCCCGCAAGAAGCCCGCTGAAACGGCCGGAAAGAGCGAATAATGGCCGATACCAAGCCCCAGTTGCTCGAAGACAAGAACAAGCCCGAGGTTGAGGACGAACTGGCCGGCAGCGAGGCGCCGCTGCTCGAGCACCTTACCGAATTGCGCAAGCGGCTGATCCGCAGCGCCATTGTCATCGTCGTTCTGCTCGTGGTCTGCTTCATCTTCGCCGGCCAGATTTTTGATATCCTTCTCAATCCCTATCGCTCGCTTTATTCCGATCCGGGCGAGATGGAACTGATCTATACGGCTCCACAGGAATTCTTCTTCACCCAGCTCAACCTGGCCTTTTTCGGCTCGATTTTCATCGGCTTCCCCTACCTCGCCACCCAGGTGTACGGCTTTGTTGCGCCCGGTCTCTACAAGCACGAGCGCAGGGCGCTGGTGCCTTATCTGATTGCCACGCCGGTCTTTTTCATGCTGGGCGCCGCCATGGTCTATTTCCTGGTTCTGCCCATGGCGCTCAATTTCTTCGCCGGCATGCAGACTGACGAGATCAAACTCCTGGCCAAGGTGTCCGAATATCTCGGCCTGGCCATGACCCTGATCCTGGCCTTCGGCGTCTGTTTCCAACTGCCGGTGGTGCTCACGCTTTTGGCCCAGATCGAACTGGTCAATGTCGAGATGCTCAAGAAGGGGCGGCGCTATGCCATCGTTGGCATCATTGCCGCCGCCGCCTTCATCACGCCACCCGATCCGATCTCGCAGATCGGTCTGGCCTTGCCGATGTATGGTCTTTACGAACTGGCCATTCTCTCGGTTCGCCTGATCGAGCGCCGCCGCGCCCAGGCCCGATCAGACGAAGACGGCGCTGAATCATCCGTCGAATCCTGATATTTCGAGCCGGCCAGCGGAACGTCACTCCAGCGGAGTGACCGGTGGCGAGAAGGACATGAGCGCTGCGCTCCAATGGCGGGCGCTCAAACAATTATACAAAAGAGAGGCGGGCTGCGGTCCGTAATCAGCGATGTTCGATATCAAGTGGATCAGAGAAAACCCTGACGCCTTCGACGCGGCCATGAGCCAGCGCAAGAATGTGTCCGTGCGTTCGTCCGATCTCATTGCCATCGATGAGCGCCGCCGACAGGTCATCGTCCGCCTCAACGAAGCGCAGGAAAAGCGCAATGCCTTCTCCAAGCAGATTGGTCAGGCCAAGGCTCAGAAGGATGATGCGAAGGCGGCCGAATTGATGGCCGAGGTTGCGCGCCTCAAAGAATTCATTCCTGCCGGCGAAGCCGAAGAGCGCGCCGTCGAAAAGGAATTGCGCGACGCCCTTTCCGCCATCCCCAATATGGCACTCGATGACGTGCCTTTTGGCGAAGACGAAGCCGATAATGTCGAATATTTCGGCCTCAATGGGTCGGCCGAAACGGCCGCAAAGGCCCGTGCTCCGAAGCCCAGCTTTGCTTTCGCGCCCAAGGAACATTTCGACATCGGCGTCGCTGAAAAGGACATGGATTTCGAGATTGCCGCAAAACTCTCGGGCAGCCGCTTCGTTGTCCTCAAGGGCCAGATCGCTCGCCTCGAACGCGCCCTTGGCCAGTTCATGCTCGACCTGCACACCACCGAGCATGGATATCTGGAAGCCCAGCCACCCGTGCTGGTGCGTGACGATGCCCTGTTCGGCACCGGGCAGCTTCCCAAGTTCGAGGAAGATCTGTTCTTCACGCCGCACGGCGAGAGCCGACTGGCGCTGATTCCTACGGCCGAAGTGCCGATGACCAATTTTGTCCGCGAATCCATTCTCACCGAAGAAGAACTCCCCCTGCGTTTCACCGCGCTGACCTCCTGCTTTCGCTCGGAAGCTGGTTCGTCGGGTCGCGACACGCGGGGCATGTTGCGCCAACACCAGTTCAACAAGGTGGAACTGGTCTCCATCACCACACCCGAAGAGTCGGAAAACGAGCACGAGCGCATGCTTGCTGCCGCCGAAACAGTGCTGCAGCGCCTGGGTCTCCACTATCGTGTCATGAAGCTGTGCACAGGCGACATGGGTTTCGGTGCGCGGCGTACCTATGATCTTGAGGTCTGGCTGCCGGGCCAGGACACCTACCGTGAAATTTCCTCGGTTTCGGTGTGTGGTGACTTCCAGGCCCGTCGCATGGAAGCCCGCTATCGTCCCGCCGGCGAAAAGCAGTCGCCGCGGTATGTTCATACGCTCAACGGCTCGGGCACTGCGGTAGGTCGCTGCCTCATCGCCGTGCTGGAGAACTACCAGCAGGAAGATGGCTCGGTGCTGATCCCCGAGGCGCTGCAGCCCTACATGGGCGGGTTGACGTCCATCGGCACCCGCTGATGGCCTTGCGAATCCTCATCACCAATGACGACGGCGTCGATGCGCCGGGCATTGCTGTCATGGCCGAGATCGCGCGCGCGATCTCGGATGATGTCTGGATCGTGGCGCCCGATGGAAATCAATCCGGGGCAGGGCACCGCTTCACCTTCGGTCGCGAGCTTTCATACAAGGAACTCGGCGCACGCCGCTTTTCGGTGAAGGGCGGCTCGCCAGCTGATTGTGTTGTCGCCGGCATGACCCATATCCTGGGCGACAGACCCGCTGACCTGGTGCTTTCGGGCGTCAACGCCGGCCAGAACCTGGGCGATATCGTCAATTGCTCCGGCACGGCTGCGGGCGCCCGTGAAGGGGTGTTGCAGGGCGCGGTTGGCATCGCCATGAGCCAGTCGATGGACTACGAAGTCAGCCACACCCCTGATTGGTCCAACGCGAGCCGCTTTGGCGCCGAAGTGGTTTCGGCCATCATGGTGGCCCATGGCGGCGACGATGTATTTTACAATGTCAACTTTCCCTTTTGTGGCACCACAGAGGTCACGGGCATTTCCGCCGTGCCCCATCAGCGCTTTTCGCGCTCCCCCATTCGCTACTATCCCAGCGACAACGAAGGCCAGTTCTTCATGGCCATCCCCGAAACGCCGCTGCCGCTCGATCCCAAGGCTGACTTTGAAGTGCTGCGGCGGGGCAATGCCATTACGGTCACTCCCTTTGCGCTTCAGCAAACCCATGACGGCGCCCTGGCAAGGCTGGGCAATATCGTGCTCAAGGGGCTTGAGGAAAAATAGTATTGGCAGAGCGGCCTCCGGATCGAGCGGAGGGCGGCGTCGAAGCCCACTCCTTAACCTTACTCACCCCTGAATCGCCCCCATACGAATTCTTTCAAATCGCATCGGCTTTAAACTCGTCTTTACCTTACCGGCGTAGCGTCAAGCTTAGTTGTTGAGTACCTGCGTACGAGTAAGCCGATGAGTATTCGCGTTTTCCCGCGGACCCATAAAAGTGCGGTCGCCGTTGCCGGTGTCATGATCGCCGCCGTTGGATTGTCCGGTTGTTCCAGTCTCGGAGGGCGCGCCTTTAGCGACTCTACGGTGACCGGTTCCACGGCACAGTCCAGCCCGACATCTCTCAATCAGCCCATGCCGCCGACGCTTGGTGCACCGCAGGGTGTGCAACTCGCGAGCATGGAATTCCTGCCGCCGGCCAATGTCGGCACGTCCTGGACAGGTGGCAATACGCTGCCGCCTGCGCCGGTCGGCAATGGGTTTATGCAGCCATCCGGCGTGACCTCGCCAATTGGCACGGTTCAGACCCAGGCCCTTCCTGCTTTGAGTTCGTCGTCATCTATGGGAGCCACGCAAGCCATGCCTGCTCAGCAAAACCTCGCCCCGCTGCCGGCCGTTCCTGCTGCCGTCGCCATGGGCAATCCCTCGACCGCCGCATTGCCAGTCAATTCGAGTGTTCCTGTACAGGCTACGGCCAGCGCCAACGCCTATACCCACACGATTGCAGGCGGCGAATCGCTCTACACAATCGCCCGAAAGTACGATGTGACCACCCAGGCCATCGTTCATGCCAATGGTTTGAGTTCACCTGACAAGATCATTGTGGGCCAGAAGATCATCATTCCGGGCCGTTCCGATCTGGTGAACACGGCCAGTGTGCAGGTTGCCAGCGCGTCTCCGCAGGCGGCCGCGCCGTCCCTGCCGGCTGCCCGTCCGACTAATCTGGCCAGCACCAATGTCCTGCAGTCTGCAACAGCACCGGCTCCAGTCGCGACGCCTGTCGTGGCGCCGGCTCAGGCCACTCCTGCCGCTGCGCCCACGCAAATGGCCGCTGTGCCAGCAGCGCAGCCTGAAGTCACCGCCAGTGACAAATTCCGTTGGCCGGTCTCGGGTCGTGTCATCACCGATTTTGCAGCTTCGCGCGGCACCGGCATCAATATCGACGTTCCGGAAGGCTCGACCGTCAAGGCCGCCGATGGCGGCACGGTGATCTACGTGGGCTCGGGTGTCGAGGGCTATGGCAATCTCGTGCTGATCCGCCATCCCAATGGCTACGTGTCGGCCTATGCCCACCTTGCCTCTATGAGCGTGGCCAAGGGTGCCGTGGTCAACGGCGGCGACGCCATCGGTGCTGTCGGCCAGACTGGCTCGGTCTCCCGCCCTCAGCTCCACTTCGAGCTGCGCAAAGGCGCGACCCCGGTCGATCCCGTGCCGTTGCTCGCAAGCTGACTGCAGACTAACCTCCAGTATCGGGAAAAGGCCGGGCGTGGTGCTCCGGCCTTTTTCTTTTGTCTTACGAAACCGCCTTGCCTTCTTCGCCTGCCAGCGTGCGCACCAGCTGGATCGCGACACGGCCTGATCGCGCTCCGCGCGTCGCCGACCATTCTATGGCCCGCGCCCGCAGCGTCTCGGCATCGATCTCCAGCCCATAATATTCGGCATAGCCTGAGACCATCGCCAAATAGTTGTCCTGATCCGAGTTGTGGAAACCCAGCCACAGCCCGAATCGATCCGAGAGCGACACCTTCTCCTCGACTGCCTCCCCCGGATTGATCGCTGTCGAACGCTCGTTCTCGATCATCTCGCGTGGCATAAGGTGGCGGCGGTTCGAGGTAGCGTAGAACAACACATTGTCCGGTCGGCCTTCCAACCCGCCATCAAGAATGGTCTTGAGCGACTTGTAGCTGGTCTCGCCACTGTCAAAACTGAGATCGTCGCAAAAGACTATGAACCGTGCCTCTTGCCCCGAGATCGCGCGCATTAAAAGCGGCAGAGTTTCCAGGTCCTCTCGTGCAATCTCAATCAAAACCAGCCGAGCGAACCCGTCGCGGGCCTCGATTTCGGCGTGGATGGCCTTGACCAGCGAGCTCTTGCCCATGCCGCGTGCGCCCCACAGCAGGGCATTGTTCGCCCCGTGGCCCCTGGCAAACTGCTCGGTATTGGTCACAAGGATGTTACGGACTTGGTCGATGCCCTTGAGCATGGCCAGGGGCACACGGCTGACTTTTGGCACGGGCAACAGCGTGCCGCTATCGCCCTGCCAGTGGTAGGCATTTTCCGGCCCGAGCACGAAACCCTTGTCTGCGCTATCAGCGCTCATCGCCTGCGCTATGGTTTCAAGCGCATCGGCAATCCTGCCCAGAAAATCCTTGGTCTTCACCCGTTCCGTCCTTCAGCTTTAGCGCGGCAATCTGCGCGTCCTTATTGGCTTTGCAATCATGCAACCCCAAATGTATAGTCCGCGCGATTTTGGCCGGGGCGCAAGTGCATGACTGCGCGATAGCGTCCACCGCCTGAACTGCCAGGTGCGGGCGGCCCCATCCTCCAACACAAAAAAGAATCGATTAGGAGTACGCTTGATGTTTGTAACGCCCGCCTATGCACAGGATGCGGTTGGGGCCACCGGTGGCATGGCTGACATTTTCATCCAGCTGATGCCGATCGCCCTGCTGGTGGTTATCTTCTGGTTGCTGATCTTCCGTCCGCAGCAGAAGCGTCTCAAGGCCCAGCAGGCCATGCTCTCATCCATCCGTCGCGGCGACACCGTCGTCACCACCGGCGGCATCGTGGGCAAGGTGACCAAGGCTGTCGACGGCGAAGACCTCGAAGTCGAGGTTGCGACTGGCGTCAAGGTCAAGGTCGTGCGTGGCATGGTTGCCGACGTGCGCTCCAAGTCCGAGCCGGTCAACGACAACAAGCCAGCCTAAGACGTTCATTGCGTGCCCGCCGGAGCCCACGGGCTCCGGTTTCGTTTTCAGGACCTTCTTCCCCATGCAGTCTTCGCCGATCCGTACAGTCGTTATCCTGTTTGCAGCGGTCATTGGGCTGCTGTTCGCGGTGCCCAATTTCCTCTCCAAGGACGTTGTTGACGCCCTTCCGGGTTGGCTTCCCAAGCAATCCATGGTGCTTGGCCTGGATCTGCAAGGTGGCTCGCACCTGTTGCTTGAAGTCAACCGCGACAGCATCGTCACCGAGCGGCTATCCGATTTGCGCCGCGACGCGCGAAACGTGCTGGCGAACGAAAATGGCATTGGCAACATCATCACCACGGATGTCGCCTCCAACACCATCACTATCGAGCTGACCGATCCCACGCAGAAGGACGCAGCACAAACGGCGGTAGAAGGTCTGCAGAATACGCTGAGCAACGCGCTTTTTGCCGGGACGGGCACCAATGAGCTGTCCTTCGGTGAAACCGCCGATGGCAAACTGACCATTGGCCTGACGCCCGATGGTATTTCCCAGCGGATGAGCGCGCTGGTGGCGCAGTCCGTGGAAGTGATCCGCAGCCGTATCGACGAGTTGGGCACCACCGAGCCAACCATTCAGCGCCAGGGTGACACCCGCCTTCTGGTGCAGGTTCCCGGTTTTGGCGACAGCGAGCGTCTCAAGAACATCATCTCGCAGACAGCGCGCCTCACCTTTCATATGGTGTATCCTGGCCTGACGCCCGACCAGGCAGAGGCACAGGGCCTGCCGCCTGGGACCATGATCCTGCCCAGCCAGGACGGCACGCGCGAACTTCTCTACGAGGACATCGCCATTGGCGGCGAGTCGCTCAGCGATGCTCAGCCCAGCTTTGACCAGCAGCGCGGCATTCCCGTGGTCACCTTCCGCTTCGATACGCGCGGCGCCATCACCTTCGGCGAAATCACCTCGCAGAGCGTCGGACAGCGATTTGCCATTGTTCTGGACAATACGGTCATCACTGCGCCGGTCATCCAGCAGCCGATCACCGGTGGCTCCGGCCAGATCAGCGGCAGCTTCACCACTGCTTCGGCAAATGACCTTGCTGTGTTGTTGAGGGCTGGTGCATTGCCGGCCAGCCTCGATGTGGTCGAAGAACGCTCGGTTGGTCCGAGCCTGGGTGCCGACTCCGTGCGCGGCGGCGTTATTGCCGGCATTATCGGCGGCGTCTCAACCGTTCTGTTCATGCTGATCGCCTATGGCACCTTCGGCGCCTTCGCCAACCTGGCGCTGATTCTCAATATCGGCCTGGTCATTGGGGCGCTGTCGGCTCTGGGCGCCACCCTGACCCTGCCGGGTATTGCCGGCATCGTGCTGACCATGGGCATGGCCGTGGATGCCAACGTGCTGATCTTTGAGCGCATGCGCGAGGAACAAGCCGCGGGCAGGGGTGCTGTTCAATCCATTCAGGCCGGTTTCCAGAACGCCATGAGCGCCATCCTGGACTCCAATGTCACCACATTCATTGCAGCCGTGGTTCTGTTCTTCCTTGGCTCCGGTCCGGTCCAGGGCTTCGCCGTGACGCTGGCCATCGGTATTTTGACCACGCTGTTCACGGCCTACTTCATCACCATGCTGATCATTGGCCGCTGGTACACCTGGCGCCGGCCCAAGAAACTCAAGATCCAGCTGTTGCGCCTGATACCGGACGATACCACGGTGCCGTTCATGAGCTGGCGGCGCATCGCCATCATCGCTTCCATGGTGCTGACCCTGGGATCAGTGGGCCTTTTCTTCATCCACGGCATGAACCTGGGCATCGACTTCAAGGGTGGCACCTCCGTCGAAGTTCAGCATCAGGATGGACCGGCCGATGTCGGCCATATCCGCGAACTGCTTAGCGCACTCGATCTGGGTGACGTTCAGGTGCAGGGCTTCGGGACGCCTGAAGATGTGTTGATCCGCATCGAACTACAGGATGGCGGTCCCGAGGCGCAGCAGGCTGCCGTCGACTCGGTGGTGACGACTTTGGCTACCGAAAACTACGAACTGCGACGGACCGAGGCCGTCAGTGGTACGGTTTCCAGCGAATTGGCATTGTCCAGCACCATCGGCCTTTCCGTCGCGGTGCTCGGCATCCTGATTTATCTCTGGTTCCGCTTTGAGTGGCAGTTTGCGGTCGGTGCCGTGGTCTCGACCCTGCACGACGTTGTCCTCACTCTGGGCTTTTTCTCGCTTACCGGGATCGAGTTCAACCAGTCCAGCATCGCGGCCATACTCACCATTGTGGGCTATTCGCTCAACGATACGGTGGTGGTCTATGACCGCGTCCGCGAATTCCAGCGAAAGTATCGCAAGATCCCGCTGGTCGACCTGCTTGATCGTGCCATCAACTCAACCCTGTCTCGCACCGTGCTGACCGGTCCCACGACCCTGTTTGCCCTCCTGGCTCTGGCAGTGTTCGGCGGTGAGGTGATCCAGAGCTTTGTGCTCTCAATGATCTTTGGCGTGCTGATCGGCACCTATTCGTCAATTTTCATTGCCGCGCCGATCCTGGTCAATCTCGGCCTCAAAGACCGGCCGGAACCGGAAACCGAAGCCAAGGAAAAGTCTGTCGATGGCGCTGCCGTCTGAAACCGCGTCCGGCGCGGGAGGACGCTTCCCGCGACAGGTTGGCATAGATGCTTATGGCAATGGTGGCTTCCGCTTTGCCGAGATGTCGCACAAGGGCTCCTTGCTTTGCCTGCCTGATGGCATGTCCGGCTGGGACATGCCATCGGCGGCCGAGCTGACACTTGAAAGCCTCGCGCCTGTGTTGGAACAGGCGCAAGGCCTCGACGTGCTGTTGATCGGCTTGGGCAGCGACATTGTCGCCATCGACCCGGCCATCCGCCATGCGTTCAGGGATCGTAAGGTCATTATCGAGGCCACCCAAACGGGCGGTGCCGTGCGCACATACAATGTTCTTTTGGCCGAGCAGCGGGCCGTTGGTGCGGCGCTGATCGCCGTCGAGAACGCCCGCTGATGGCAGGTGAGAGTTTAGACTTTGCCGCCAAGGCGCTGCGCGAGAACGATCGCGACCGCTATCTGGCGACACTGGTGCTGCCCGCCGCAGCGCGTCCCGGCATTGCAGCGCTCTATGCCTTCAATGCCGACATTGCCGCCATTCGGGAGCGTGTCTCAGGTCCGCAGCCCGGCGAGATCCGCTTGCAATGGTGGAACGATGCGCTCACCGGCAATGGCCATGGTGCGGTGCGTCAGAACCCGCTGGCCGATGCGCTGCTGGACACGGTAGAGCGCTACGGCCTGCCCATTGGCACCTTGCAGCGGCTGATCGGCGCCCGTCGCTTCGATCTCTATGACGACCCCATGCCCGACCTCGGGACCTTCGAGGGCTACGCGGGCGAAACGGCCTCCACCCTGTTCCAGCTCTCGGCCATGATTCTCAACGATGGTGCTCCGGTCGAGCCGGGCGATGCTGCTGGCCATCTGGGTGTCGCGCAGGCGATGATCGGTCATCTGCGCGCCTTTGGCCGCATATCCGCCCAAGGCCGCATCATGTTGCCCTGGTCCATATTGGAAGCAAATGGGGTAACAGAAGGCGAAATTTTCGCTGGGCAGCAAAGCGAAGGCCTCCATGCGGCATTGAGTCAGGTCGCCGAACTCGCAGTCGGTCACTTGAGCAAGGCTCGGGCGGCAATTGCGCAGCTGCCAGCCACTCTACGCCCCGCTTTCGCGGCGATTGTCCTGCTCGAAACGCAACTGAAGTCGTGGCAAAACAACAGCAATGTTTTTGCTGTCCCGGCCGACGATGCCGATTGGCGCAAGATCGCGCGCCTTGCCTGGTGGAGCCTGAAGAACAGGTAGACCGCGCCCAGGCCGCTCACCTACAAGTCTGCGGTAATTGTCGCGCTGTGTGGATTCGAACCGAGGCCAGCAATCAGCGGCCCGCCATCGAGACAATTCACGAGGGAGAATTCTTAAACCAGTCACACGGTTTGGGATTCCAGCATTGGACTATTGGGTCCCCGAGCGGATAACTCGACCCGCGTTGGCAAACTCAAATCTCCAGCAATGACTCGCGCATGTGTCGGAAGGTTCAAAGTGTGATTGGCTCCCACCCCGGAACGGTTCGGGCTTATTCCACCGACAGAAGAGCCTCCCTGAGGGGGCGCTCCGCATAGGAGCGCAGGTCGAGGTCGGTTTCGATATGGTCGATATGGGTGAGGACGAGGCGGCTGGCGCCCTCGGCGTCACGGTCGCGGAGCGCCGCGACAATATCGCCATGCTCATTGTGGCCGCAGCTCGACGCGCCGGTGCGCCCGTAGAGCGCAATGACCAGGGAGGACCGCGCGATCAGCTCTTCCATGAAACGCCGCATGATGGGGTTGCCAGCAACATCGGCCAGAAGAATGTGAAACTCTCCCGATGCCCGAATGGCAGCACGGCGCGAGGCGGGACCGCGCTCCTGCAGGAGCCGGGTCTCTTCTTCGAGGCAAGCGTCAAAGCGCGCGAAAGCTTCGGCCGTGGCCTGGTTGGCCGCTATACGGGCAATGCCGGCCTCAATCTGACGACGGGCTTCAAACAGCTGCCTTGCTTCTTCCGGACTCGGGCTGGCGACAAAGGCGCCACGATTGCGCTCAGCGCGCACTAGGCCTTCAAAGGTCAGTGACTGCAAAGCGGCGCGCACCACGGTGCGGCTCACATCAAACAGCTTTCCCACTTCTGCTTCCGACAGCTTGGTGCCCGGCACCAGTCGGTGCTCGATAATGGCGTCGCGCAACTGATCGCGAATGACCATTGCCCGGTCATCGGACTGTACTGCGGTTTCAGAGAAAGAAGTTTGGGTCATGATTCACCTGACCATTCTCATAGGAGCATTTAGCGCGCAGTGAAAGCAAAAGATCGCCGCCAAAGCACATCACAGATTGCATACAATCTGACCGCCGTAGTGTCGACATGTGATCAATGATTAGGCATTCAGTGCAATAGGTGTTTTCCTGAGCACATAGATCGTTCAACTAAATAGTTGTGTTTTCAGTCACTTAAGCCTCGGTAGGGGCAATTGGCACGCTGGTTGCAAAAACAGTCCCGTCAAAGGGGGTGTGGATGACCAAGGCAGCGTCGATCGATATCGCATCGGTTTCCAAGATTTACGGCAAGACCACTGCCGTGGACTCGATCAGCCTCAAGATCCCCGCCGGAAGCTACTGCTGCCTGCTCGGGCCTTCGGGCTGCGGCAAGACCTCCACCCTGCGCATGATTGCGGGGCACGAGAGCATTTCGGTGGGCGATATTCGGCTTGGGCCCACTGTCGTCAATGATCTGCCGCCCGCCAAGCGCGGCACGGCAATGATGTTCCAGTCCTACGCTCTGTTCCCGCATCTCGATCTGATCGACAATGTTGCTTTCAGCCTCACCATGGCTGGCATGACCAAGAACGAGCGCCGGGCCAAGGCGCTGGACATGCTCACGCTCATGCAGATGGAGGCCTATGCCGACCGCCGGCCGGCCCAGCTCTCCGGTGGCCAGCAACAGCGCGTGGCCCTGGCCCGCGCGCTGATCACTGACCCAGAGGCACTGCTGCTCGATGAGCCGCTCTCGGCGCTCGACCCCTTCCTCAAGGTGCGCATGCGCGCCGAACTCAAGAAGCTGCAGAAAAGCCTCGGCATCACCTTCGTCCACGTGACCCATAGCCAAGAAGAGGCCATGGCGCTGGCTGACCTCATCGTTGTTATGAGCGACGGGCGCATCGAACAGGCCGCGCCACCACGCGAGATTTTCGAGCGTCCGGCTACGGCTTTTGTTGCCCGCTTCATGGGTGACCACAACGTCATTTCGGGCCGCTCAGCGGGGGGCGCCGATGGCCTGGCGCAATTGTCCATTCCGGGGGCATCGACCTTTGCCGCCATGGGCACCGCGTCCGCGGACAACCAACCCCTCGATATCGCCGTCCGCACCGACCGGGTCCGGCTTGGTGGCCCAGTGACCAAGGGTCTCGGCTTCACCGGGATAGTTTCCAACATCGAATATCGCGGCGCCACGGTGAAGATCACCTGCGATGGCGCCGGCATTTCCGACTTCACCGCCATCATTTCCGACAAGGCGTTCTTTGCTACGACAGTCAGCGTCGGGGATGCGGTGCCCCTCAATTGGGACGCCGGGGACGCGATCGTCCTTGGTCGTCTTGATGCCTAAATCGTCACTCCAGCGAACAGGGACAACAGCTATGACGAAGACCACAGAGAAAAAGGCGGGGATCAGCCGCCGCAACTTCCTCAAGACCGGCACTGCCGCAGTGGCGGGTGCAGCCGTCGGTTCTGGCGCCATCACCGGCTTCCCCACCATCTGGGCGCAGAACCCGATCACGCTGCGCCAGTTTGGCACGGGCGTATCGAACCTCAATGCCATTGCCGAAAAGTGCAAGGAAGACCTCGGCATCACGCTCGAAATGACCGCCACCGACTCCGACGCCGCCGCGCAGCGCGCCGTCACCCAGCCGGACAGCTATGACATTGCTGACATCGAATACTGGATCTTGAAGAAAGTCTTCCCCACCGGTGTCATCCAGCCCATGGATACCTCGCGCCTGACCTATTACGATCAGATCGTGCCATTGTTCAAATCGGGCAAATTGCTGCCCGACAGCGTCATTGCGCAGGGCACCGCGCCGCACACGGTCGGCTTTGTCGAAAGCATGGACAGCAAGACTTTCGCAGCTGGCGAAACCGGCTATTTCACCATGGTCCCGACCATCTACAACGCCGACACGCTGGGCATTCGTCCTGACCTGGTCGGACGCGAAATCACGTCCTGGGCCGACATCATGGACCCGGCCTTCAAGGGCAAGACCTCGATCCTCAACATCCCCTCGATCGGCATCATGGACGCGGCCATGATCATGGAAGCCATGGGTGAAATCACCTATGCCGACAAGGGCAACATGACCACCGAAGAAATCGACAAGACCATCGACTTTCTGATCAAAGCCAAACAGGACGGTCAGTTCCGTGCCTTCTGGAAGAGCTTTGACGAGAGCGTCAACCTGATGGCGTCGGGCGAAGTGGTCATCCAGTCCATGTGGTCGCCAGCCGTTGCGGCCGTCCGCTCTCGCGGCATAGCCTGCAAGTATCAGCCGCTTAAGGAAGGTTACCGCTCATGGGGTGGTGGTCTGGGCCTGGCCGCCCACCTCTCCGGTGCACAGCTCGATGCCGCCTACGAATATATCAACTGGTACACGTCCGGTTGGGTCGGCGGCTACCTCAATCGCCAAGGCTATTACTCGGCCAATATGGAAACGGCCAAGCAGTACATGTCCGAGGACGAGTGGGGCTACTGGATCGAAGGCAAGGCTGCCCAGGGCGACATCCTCGCTCCCGATGGCACAGTCATGGAAAAGGCCGGCGCCGTGCGTGATGGTGGCTCGTTCGAAGAGCGCATGGGTAAGGTTGCCTGCTGGAATTCGGTCATGGACGAAGACCGCTACATGGTTCGTCGCTGGAACGAGTTCATCGCAGCTTGATGAGACGGGGAGGTAAACCCGCCTGACACTGATCCGCCCTCGGGCTTGACCCGAGGGCCAATGCCAAGCTGGCACGGGTCGCGAGTGGCCCTCGGGTCAAGTCCGGGGGCCGCACCGTGGAACTGGAGAGCACTGTTGAACAACCTTCTGACCCGCGCGACGCCTTATCTGCAGGCAACGCCACTGACCTTGATCTTGGGCTTCTTCCTGGCTTTGCCGATCCTGCTACTCGTGCTCGTCAGCTTCTGGGACTATGATTTCGCCGGCATGTATCCGGGCTTTTTCACCTTCAACTATGCCGAAACGCTGGGCTCCTGGGTAACCTGGCGCACCTATGGCAATACGCTGAAATTTGCTTTCTTGGTTTGGGCAATCACGGCGTTTCTTGGGTTCTGGGTAGCCTATTTCCTGGCCTTCCACATTCGGACCACCGCCATGCAAATGGTGCTGTTTCTTGTCTGCACTGTGCCCTTCCTGACATCCAACATCATCCGCATGATTTCCTGGATCCCGGTGCTGGGACGCAACGGATTGGTCAACTCAACTTTGGTCAGCGCAGGGGTCATTGATCAGCCAATAGAGTGGCTGCTTTATTCAGACTTCGCCGTGGTGCTCGCCATGGTGCATCTCTACACCCTCTTCATGGTCACCCCGATCTTCAACACCATGATGCGCATTGACCGCGCCCTGGTGGAAGCGGCCCGCGATGCGGGCGCCAAGAATTGGCAGATCATCTGGCATGTCATCCTGCCGCTGGCCAAGCCGGGCATTGCCATCGGCACCATTTTCGTCGTGACCCTGGTCATGGCTGATTTCTCCACCGTGCAGGTGATGAGTGGTGGGCAATCCGCTTCGGTGGCTCTGATGATGCGCAACCAGATGAGTTTGCTGCAATATCCGGCGGCAGCCGCCAATGCAGTCGTATTGCTGGTGGTGGTCCTTGTGATGGTCGCGGGCATCCTCCGCATTGTCGATATTCGCAAGGAGCTGTGAGATGAGCGAAAAACGCAGCCTCGGCTTCTATGTCCTCGCCGTCTTCTTCATCCTTTTCGTGCTGTTCCTTTATGGCCCCCTGTCAGCGGTGTTCATTCTGAGCTTCCAGGGCCCCTCCGGGGGGCTGACCTTCCCGCTCAACGGGGTGTCATTGCACTGGTTCTTCAACCTCTTCGAGCGTCAGGCCGTGGGTGATTTCGGCGCCAGTTTTGGCCGATCCTTCGCGCTCGGACTTATGGTCATGGCGGTGACGGTGCTCGTATCACTGCTAGCAGGTTTGGCCTTTAGACGGCGCTTTTTTGGTGCAACGCCATTGTTTTACCTAACCGTGGCCAGCCTGGTGGTTCCCTCCATCATCGTCAGTCTGGGGATTGGCGTCCTCTACCAGCAGATCGGTATCCGGCCCGCCTGGTTCAGCTCCGCTTTTGGCGCCCATTTGACCTGGACGCTGCCCTTCGGCGTCCTCATCATGTTCGCGGTCTTCAACCGTTTCTCCCCCACATATGAAGAGGCGGCCCGTGACCTTGGTGCCTCCTCCTGGCAGACCTTTGCGCATGTGGTCCTGCCCATGATCGCGCCAAGCCTGATCGGTGTCGGGCTGTTCGGGTTCACCCTGTCCTATGACGAGTTCGCACGCAGTCTCATGACTTCTGGCAGCGCCAATACCTTGCCGCTCGAGATCTATGGCATGACCACCAATGTCACGACGCCGGTTCTCTACGCACTGGGGACGGTGACGACACTGTTTTCCTTCCTGGTCATTCTGGGGACCATCGGCTTGATTCAGCTTCTGCAGCGCCGGCGGGTGCGGTCATGACCAGGCTGCTCGTGGTCAATCCCAACACCACCGCGACCATGACCGAAACCATTGCTGCTGCCGCGCGCCAGGCGGCAGGTGGGGAAACCGCGATTGAGGCGGTGACCAGCGCCATGGGGCCCGCCTCGATTGAGGGCTTTTACGACGAAGCTTTTGCGGTGCCGGGCCTGCTGGCCACGATAGCGGCTGGCGAATCGGGTGGAGCGCAGGCAGCCATCATCGCCTGTTTCGACGATACCGGCCTAGACGCTGCGCGCGCGATGGCGGCAATTCCGGTTCTCGGCATTTGCGAAAGCGCTCTCACTCTCGCTGCCATGATCGCCAAGCGCTTCACCGTGGTGACCACGATGGAGCGTTCTCGCGTGCCCATTGAGGAACTCGTCGACCGCTACGGCATGGCCCGAAAGGCCCATGTTCGCGCCGCCAATATTTCGGTCCTGTCCCTGGAAGATCCCAATTCAGGCGCGCGTGATAAGCTGAGAAGCGAGATCACCCGTGCTATTGCCGAGGACAATGCAGAAGCCATCGTTCTCGGATGCGCTGGCATGGCGGATCTGGCGCGCACCCTTCAAGTCGAATTCGGCATGCCAGTGATCGACGGGGTGGGCGCGGCCGTCAAACAGGCGGAGGCTTTGGTAGCACTGGGGCTGTCCACCAGCAAACGCGGCGCCTATGCTGCGCCTGTCCCCAAACCCTATACAGGCATGTTGGCCCAATTCGCTCCATGACCGCTGACATTCGCATCCTCAACATCGATCAGATCGAAACACTGATCGACTGGGCTGCCGCCGAAGGCTGGAATCCGGGTCTCGACGATGCCCGACGGTTTCAACTGGCCGATCCAAACGGTTTTCTTGGCGCCTTTGTCGATGGCCGCATGGTCGCGGGAATTTCGGTTGTCGCCTACAGCAACCAGTTCGGCTTTCTGGGGCTCTATATCTGTCATCCCGATTTTCGTGGGCAAGGCTATGGCCGCGCCGTCTGGAATGCTGGCATGGCCTATCTTGGCGACCGTACAATCGGCCTTGATGGTGTACCTCAGCAGCAGGCCAGTTACCGCAAGATGGGCTTCGTCACCGAGTACGAAACCGTCCGGATGGTGGGGGCGCTCGATCTTGTCTCGGCACGGCATGTCAGTGTTGCGCCGATTTTGGCCGCTTCGGTCGTACGGGATGTCGACCTCGCCTGTTTTCCCAGCGAGCGACAGTCATTTTTGGAGGCTTGGATCGCGCCCCCGCACCAGGCGTGGTTCAGCACGCGCGACGGAGCGGTTACCGGCTATGTTGTTGTCCGCGAGTGCCGGACTGCGCGAAAGGTCGGTCCGCTCTTCGCCCATGACCTTGAGACAGCGATGACGCTGCTTGGCACTGTCGAGGGTGAGGTTCAGATTGATGTGCCCATGCACCAAGTTGCTTTGCTGGCCAAGCTGAAAGAGCGCGGTTTTGACGGGCAATTCAACACGGCCAGAATGTATCGAGGCGCCGCACCTGACGTTCGTCTCGATCGTGTCTTTGCGGTGTCGACGCTCGAACTAGGGTAGTTCGTCAACCTCGTTACGCACGCCTCAGAATGGCCAGCTGCGTCTCCCCAAAACCTCCAGTAACCAAGATCCGTCGATGGCTCAAATCTTCGGTGGCCGCGGAATATCCGCCTTTCTGCTTTGTGCCTCAAATCGAACGATCGCGGCCGACATTCAGGCGCAAACAAGGAGTTGCCAAGCGCGAAATCAGCGATGTTTCCGCTGCGACCGTGCTGAGGTGCATGCCTGTTTGTGCCTCGACGATTGCATGCAACTTGCAGTCTTTTTGCCGCGGGGTTAGTCAGATGCCCTGAATGGAGGCGCACATGCGGGCAGCGAAAAAGCGGATCGGACCGCCCTCTGGTCCGCGGCAGCTCAATATTGCCGAAACCCGCGACAAGATTCTAAGGGCCGCTATCGTCCAATTCGCCAAAAATGGCTTTTCGGGCGCGCGCATCGAGAGCATCTGTAAAGACGCAGACGTCAATGCGCGCATGGTCTATCATTACTATGTCGACAAGGCCGGCCTTTACGTGGCCGTGCTTGAGCACGTCCTGGGTGAATTGCGGACCGAGGAGCTCAAGCTCGATGTCTCTGCCGCAGAGCCGATTGATGGCCTTTTGACCATGTTCGACTTCATTTTCGGTCACTTTGCCAAGCACCCCGAACTCATCCGCTTGCTCTCGGCGGAGAACCTGCTGGAAGGGAGCTATCTCAAGACCTCGATGGCGACCCCGGCAGTTGCATCACCGGTGGTCGAGCATATCGATACGCTTTTACGGCGTGGTGAAGAGCAGGGTGCGGTGCGGGTCGGGATCGATGCTCTGCACCTCTATGTGGTCATGGTCGCGCTTTCCTATTTCCACAAGTCCAACGCCTATACCTTGGCCACCATCTGGAACGACGCGCTTCTCACCCGAGATTGGCAGAACGATCATCGTGCCTTTGCGCGAAGCATGCTCGCTACCTTCTTGGCGCCTGTCCCTGCTTCCCAAACTGCCTGCCCATAATTTAAGCAACCTCCGCCTCTTGCCTGGGCATTGATCTAGGGGCGTGCCCCGATTGGTCGGCTCAGCACATTGCTGCCTCGATATTCGAGCTTAAGTTGTTCATCCCGCAAGTCTTTTAAGTATATAGTTTTTTACTAAATGGCGGTGGCCGAAGGAGCGTCCCGGACGGGTTTGGCACGCCGATTGCATTAGTAAGTGGGTGATTACTAATTCGGTGCAAGGACTCCACCATGACGCTTAAACATTTGCTCAGTGCAGCGCTGGCCGCTTCAGCGCTCGTTGCTCTCCCCGTTTCGGCCGACGATAACAAAATCGGCTTCATCTATGTCGGTCCGGCCGCCGACTATGGCTACAACATGTCCATGGACCTCGGCCGCCTCTACCTGGAGGAGAAGATTGAGGGCATCGAGACCACTGCGATCGAGAACATTCCTGAATCGGCCGAAGTCGAGCAGGTCATGGAGCGCCTGATCAATTCTGGTCACTCCATCATCTTTGCCACGAGCTATGGCTATCTCGACTACGCAATTGCCCTTGGTGAAAAATACCCTGACGTAAAATTCCTCCATGCTGGCGGTCTCAAGACGTCAGACAATGTCGGCACCTATTGGGCTGATAGCGACGATGGCATGTATCTGGCCGGTATCGCAGCCGGCGAGAAATCGGAAACCGGCAAGCTGGGCTTTATCGGCGCGTTCCAGATCCCGCAGCTCTTCCGCTCCATCAACGCCTTCACGCTGGGTGCGCAATCCGTCAATCCGGACGCAACCGTGACGGTGGTCTGGACCGGCGGATGGTGGGAGCCGCAGAAGGAAGCCGATGCGGTCAACGCATTTGCCGATGAAGGCATTGACGTCATTGCCGAGCAGGTGGACAGCCCCATCACCATTGCGCAGACTGCCGAGAAGCGCGGTGTTCATATCATCGGCAAGGACGTCAATGTGATGGATCGGGCTCCGGCTGCGTGGTTGACCGGCGTTTCCTGGAACTGGGGACCGATGATGGAGCAACTGGTTTCCGAAATCCACGCTGGGACCTGGACGCCTTCACATTTGCGCAGCGACCTGGCTGGCGGTGCTGCCGTGCTTGATCCGTTTGGCGATGCGGTTCCTGCGGAAGTGCAGTCGGCCGTGGTCGCCAAGAAGGACGAGATCGTGGGCGGCAGCTTCGACATCTGGAGCGGCCCTATTCTCAAACAGGACGGTTCGGAAGCCGTCGGTGCTGGCTCTGCACTCGACATGACGGCCATCGAAAGCATGGACTTTCTGGTTCAGGGCGTGATCGGTTCGACCAACTGACCTGCCGGGGCGGTGCCTCGGCTCCGCCCCTATTTGCAAGGAGATACTAATGAGTGTGGCACCCAAGCCCGGCGAGCAATCAACAATCCTGATGGGGCAGGATGCCAGCCGTGGCTGGCAGGTCAGTCATGATCATGTCGATATGAGCCGACCGGCCCGACCGTTGCGTCCACTCTTTCTGGATGCTGAACCACAGACCGTAACTGTCGATGCCAACAAGTCGGCGCTGCTGATTGTCGACATGCAGAATGATTTCTGCACCCAAGGCGGCTGGCTGCATTCCCGCGGCATCGACATCACCCCCAACCGCAAGCCCATCGAGCCTTTGCGCAAGGCCATCGCGGCGAGCCGCGAGGCCGATATTCCGGTTGTCTGGGTCAATTGGGGGGTGCGCAAGGATCTGCTCAACATCGCGCCTTCTCTCCAACATGCCCACAATCCGCACGGCAATGAGACTAATCTGGCTCAACCTGTTCCCGGCACGCGGTCCGAGGTGATTGCGGCGGGCAGCTGGGGCGCGCGGGTGGTTGATGAGATCAATCCCGGCACCGGTGATTACCAGATCACCAAGCATCGCTTCAGCGCCTTCTGGGACTGCGAAACTGATGCGGTTCTGCGCAATCTTGGAGTGACCACACTCCTGGTCTGCGGGGTCAATCTCGACCAATGCGTCATGACCACCCTCGAGGACGCAACCTTCCTCGGCTACGACGTCATTCTCCTCGAGGACTGCGCGGCCACCACTTCCCCCGATTATTGCGTGCAGAGCGTGCTCTACAACGTCAAGCTACTGTTTGGCTTTGTCGCGCGCTCCACCACCTATTTGCAGGCGCTCGACGCCGAAGGATATGCCGGCAAATGACCAGCGTCGTTTCCAACACAGCCGAAAATCAGTTGCGTGAACTCGGTATCGAATTGCCCAATGTTCCCCGTCCCATTGCCAATTTCGTGCCCTGGCAGCGGCATGGCGACGTTATCTATCTGGCGGGCCAAGTCTGCGAATGGAATGGCAGTGTAGTCTATAAGGGCAAGGTGGGCGATGCCGTCGATTTCGATACTGCGCGGGACGGCGCGCGCATTTGCGGCCTCAACTTGCTGGCAGCTCTGCGGGAGGCGCTGGACAACGATCTGAACCGCGTCCGGTCTTGTCTTCGCGTAGGCGGTTTCGTGCATTGCGCGCCCGACTTTCTGCAGGTTCCGCAGGTAATCAACGGCGCGTCGGACCTGTTTCATTCGATCTTCGGGCCCGAAATTGGCGCCCATGCCCGTACAGCCGTCGGGGTGGCACAATTGCCCCAGGGGGCGTCGGTTGAGGTCGATGCCATCTTCGTGGTCGACTGAACATGCCCGAAAGCCTTGTTCAGTTCGCTGGCGTGACGCGCAGGTTTGGTGACCTGATAGCTGTCAACAATGCCAGCCTCGACATCCGCGCCGGAGAAGTTCTCGCCATATTGGGCGAGAATGGCGCGGGCAAATCCACACTGATGAAAATGCTCTATGGTCTCTATCCGGCCAGCGAAGGGCAGATCCTGCTCGACGGCGCTCCCGCCAAGATCTCCGGGCCGGCCGATGCCATGCGCAATGGCATCGGCATGGTGTTCCAGCATTTCTCCTTGCTGCCTGCCCTGTCCGTGCGGGACAATCTGCTTCTGTCGTGGCCCAAAACCCCGTTCTGGAAAAGCCACCGCAATGCCAGAACGGACGACGTTCTGACGTCCTTGGCCGAGCTGGCGCCGCAGATTGATCCCGAGCGTATCGTGAGCTCCCTCTCGGTCGGCGAACAACAGTTAGTCGAACTGTGCAAGGTGCTCAATATCAATGCGCGCCTCGTTATTCTCGATGAACCAACCTCGGTCCTAACTCCTGCCGAGGCGACGCGTCTGCATGGTTTTATCAAGCAACTGGCGGGACGCGGTGTGGCCGTGGCGCTGATCACTCACAAGCTTGCAGACGTTGAGGCCTGCGCCGACCGGATCGTCGTCATGAGGCGTGGCAGCGTTGTCGACATCGCCGAGCGCGGCGCACGCAGTATGGCCGAAACAGTCGCGCTGATGATGGGCCAAAGCGTTGATCGCACGCTGCGGCCGCCACCAGCATTCGGAAGAACGGTTCCCCGGCTGGTGCTTGAAAATGTTTCCGCACAACGTCCTGACATGAGCTTGCAGGGTATTTCACTCAGCATTGCCGCTGGCGAAATCGTCGGTGTCGCCGGTGTTGCGGGGAATGGACAGGCGTTGCTGGCGGAGGCTGTGGCCGGAGTTGAACCTCTTACCGCTGGAGACATCCTGCTAGATGGTGTGTCCATTGCGCGTCACACCCCCTTCGAGGCTGTCTCGACGCCATTGGGCTATATTCCTGAACAGCCGCGCGACAATGGCGTTGTCGCAACCATGTCTCTGGCGCGCAACCTGGCTCTACGCGATCTGGCCCAGGGCAAGCGCGCCACGGGCAGGCACGCTAATCTCCTGGAGCGCTTCAACGTCAATCCGCCCGATCCAGCCAAACTGGCGGGGACACTGTCGGGCGGCAATGTGCAAAAGCTTGTCATCGCCCGCGAGCTGGGCATTCAGCGTGACGCCATTCTGGCCTGCTATCCGACAATGGGTCTCGATCTGGCGGCCATCGAAATGGTGTACGCGGCCATGTTTGCCCAGGCGGCATCTGGAGCAGCGGTGCTCTGGATTTCCGAGGACCTTGATGACCTGCTGGCGGGCTCGCACCGCATCGCGGTAATGCGCGAGGGGCGATTGGTCGCGCTGCTCGACAATGACGGCACGCTCAGCCGCGAGGCCGTCGGCGCGCTCATGACTGGCATGACCGAGACGGAGGCCGCAGCGTGAGCCCGCGTATTCTGGGCGCTGCGTCGCCCTTCATCCTAACAATTTTCGTCTTCCTGTTTCTTGCAGTCGCATTGTTTATCGGTCTGGGCCAACCGCCCTTTCAGACGCTGGCCGTGCTGGTGCAGTTTGCCGTGGGTGACAGCTACTCACTGTCTCAGACGATGGCGAAAACCACACCAATTCTGCTCTGCGCTCTGGCCGCTGCGGTGCCCGGACGCCTCGGATTGATCTCGGTGGGTGCCGAGGGGCAATTGCATGCCGGCGCTATCGCTGGAACTGCTCTTGTGCTTCTGGCCCCGGTCTGGCCCGCGCCAGTTCTGATCCCGCTCATGTTGATCTTTGCTGCAATTGGCGGGGCAATCTACGGCTATATTCCCGGCCTGCTGCGCGCGCGTCTCGACGTCAACGAAACGATCGTGACGCTGCTCATGAACTATGTGACCGTCTTGCTGGTGGCCGCTCTGGTCTTCGGCCCCTGGCGTGATCCGGCGAGCCAGGGCTGGCCTGCGACCATGCAGTTCCCGCCCAATGCCGTGCTGCCCGCCCTTCCGGGCAGTCGTATCCATCTCGGCCTGCTGCTCGGGCTCGTCGCCGCCTTGGCGCTCCACATCTACTTCAATCACAGCCGTTGGGCCGACAAGGTTCGCATCCTTGCAGGCAACCGCAAGGTCGGCGAGACTTTCGGGCTCAGCTTCGGCTTTTGGGTCATGGTGTTGATGAGTGTGGGCGGCGCTCTGGCCGGCCTTGCAGGCATTTCTGAAGTCTCCGCCATTCAAGGGCGCCTGCAACAATCGATCTCGTTGGGCTACGGCCTGACCGGTTTCCTCGTAAGTTGGCTCTCTCGGCACCAACCCCTGATCATCCTGCCGGTATCGCTCTGCGTCGGCGGATTGGTTGCCGGTAGCGATGCCTTGCAGATGTTTGCAAAGGTCCCCGCGGCCAGCGCGGTCATTTTGCAGGGTCTGTTGTTCGCGGCAGCCCTGGCCGTTCCCGGGCTGCTGGCTCGCTGGAGGAAAGCACAATGAGCGTCGAAATGATCGCCATTCTGGCGAGCTGGGGCATTGCCACCTTGCGTAGCGCCACGCCACTGATCTTTGCCACCTTGGGCGAGACACTGGTGCAACGGGTGGGCATTATCAATCTGGGCACGGAGGGCGAAATGCTGCTCGGCGCCTGTGTCGGCTTTGCCGTCGGTGTCGCCACCGGCAATCCATGGCTCGGCCTCATGGCTGGCGCACTGGCGGGAGCCGTGCTTTCGCTGCTTCATGCGGGACTGGTTCTGGGTGCGGGCGCAAACCAGATCGGGTCGGGCCTTGCCGTCTGGATGATCGCGCTTGGTGCCACGTCCTATTTCGGTCGGGCGCTGGTCGGGCAGCAGGTCACGCCGCTCCCCTCACTCGGATCGGACTGGTCAGATGGCATTCCACTTGTCGGAACGATCCTGTCGCAAATGACGATGGCCGCGCCCATGGCGCTTGCAGCGGTCGTTTTTGCGGCCTGGTGGCTGAACCAGACTCGCCCTGGCCTACACTGGAAGGCCGTGGGCGAATCCGCCCTGATCGCTGCCGAAAACGGCATCAGACCCATTCGTGTGCGGGTGACTGCGATCATGGTGGGTGGTCTTCTCGCCGGGCTTGGTGGTGCAATTCTTTCGGTCGACTACACGCAGACCTGGGCGCAGGAAATGACCAAGGGGCGTGGGCTGGTGGCCGTGGGGCTGGTAATCGTCGCCCGCTGGAAGCCGGCTCTGGTCCTGCCTGTCTGCCTGCTATTCGGGCTGACAGAGGTGGCCACGCTGCGGCTGCAATCGGCGGGCTTCGAGCTCTCGCCGCACTTGTTGGGCACCGCACCCTATCTTGTCGTGCTCCTGGTCCTGGTCGGCAGCCATGTTGTGGCCCGGCGCGCTTCCGCCATGCCCGCAGACCTCAAAGCCGTATTCCAGTAAGCTTGGGTGCTCGGAATGTGCAGATTGCAAGGGGAATGGTCATGACCAGGCAAGAGCGTGGCATATGCGTTGCCTTCGGGGCGATCACCGCGAAGCGATGACCCGTCCCGCAGCCCAACCAATCAGCAAGCCGGCGGCCATAATCAAGCCCCGAGTGAGGGTTGGGGAGTCGAAGGCAAAGATGATCGCGATCGGCGCGGCGATCGCCATGCCCACGAAGGCGCCGATGATCCCATAACGGTCTGTCTTCGGTCGGTCGCGCCAGGCCATCCGTCTTGCCTCACTATTGTTTTTTAGCGACACAGGAAACCTCCAAGGGTTCGGTGGGAGCGGAGAAATCAGAACTGCACGGCAGGCATCCTTCGAACACGGTTACACTCGATGAGGTGTTTTTCCGGCGCGATCGTGAGCTGCTGCCGGTTCGATGGACACGAAGTCAGGCTAGCTTAACTTGCTCTTCGTATTCAACTGGGCTGAGAAAGCCCAGTGTTGAGGGTCGGCGCCTCGGGTTGTAGAAGCGCTCGACATTGTCGAACACATCAGCCTTGGCTTCGTCTCTGGTGCGATAGACCTTGGCTCCGGTGTGTTCGCTCTTGAGCGAGGAGAAGAAGAGCTCCGTCGCCGCGTTGTCCCAGACATGGCCGGACCGCCGCATCGAGAAGGTGAGAAATGCGGTGCCTTGGACCGCCGGCAGGTCGGCTGGGGCAGGGGCTTTGCTATCGACCATGGGCGCCTCGACTTCCGGACGATGCCTCTTGGGCTCACACGGGCGCGTTGCAGCGCCGTCCGGCCACAGGGCTTCACGGTTGCAGGTATTGGGCGTGGCTCCGAGACGGCTTCGTCCCTGAGTTAGTTTTTAGTGGGACGAAGACCGCCTCGGAACGCCGGGTTTCTCCTGCCCGGCAAGGCCCCTTTTGATCGCTCGTCGCAAGGTGACCCACCAAGCAGGCAAGCCCTGGAGCGACCCGGGGCTCAACCGGCACCTTCCGCATCTGGTCGCTGCAGACCGCCCGTCGCAGAAGAGATGAGGCGATTCTGCCGGAGGTTTTGGGGGCGGGGATAAGTTGGGGGCGATTGGTTGTCTGGGGGGGGCAACGCGGTGTTGTTCTTGAGTTTGGCCGACCGGCAGTTTGCGCGGAAGCCCCTCCCGCACGTTTAACCAAGACTGTTCTTCGAAATTTTGCCCGGCTTGGACGTTCACGAGTGGTACGGTTTTGTAAGGGCCGAGGTCGCTCCCTCAGCCTTCTTTGTTTCTGAAATTAAGTTAGGCCCAACCAAGATGGTCGGGCCTATTTTTGACTATACTTCAGCTACAGCCAGTCGTCGTCCCGCAGGTGTCGCACTTCAAACAGGTGCCGTTGCGGACCATGGTGAAGTTGTTGCACTCGGTGCATTGGTCGCCGGTATAGCCCTTCATCTGGGCCTCGGCGCGGAGGAGGCCGGTGTCTTTGCTCGGTGGCGGGGCAGGGATTGGGCTGAGCTCGGCGGTGTTGAGGGCTGTCGGGCTTGGGTCGATTTTGAGGGCCGTGGCGGATTTGAGGGCCGTCACGGTGGAGGTCTGCATCGAGCCGACGGGGTTGTAGGCTTCAGCCTGAGCACGGGGAACCAGCATCAGAGATGAGTTCTGGACCTTGCCGCGGGTCATGCCGCGAGAGACAAAGCGCTCAGCCGGCACCGGAGCGGCGGGGGGCGCAGTGCGCGTACCCTGCTCTTCGGCAACGCCCTTGCCGAGCGAAGTCGGGCTGTCCGGATTGACGTGGGCGAGGTCATTCCGGTCGAGATAGGAAACGGCCAGTTCGCGGAACACATAGTCGAGGATCGACGTGGCATTCTTGATGCGGTCATTGCCCATGACCATGCCGGCAGGCTCGAAGCGGGTGAAGGTGAAGGCCTCCACATATTCGTCCAGCGGCACGCCATATTGCAGGCCGAGCGAGATGGCGATGGCGAAGTTGTTCATCATGGCGCGGAAGGCGGCGCCTTCCTTGTGCATGTCGATGAAGATTTCGCCGATGCGCCCGTCATCATATTCGCCGGTGCGGACATAGACCTTGTGGCCGCCAACAACGGCTTTCTGGGTGTAGCCCTTGCGACGATCCGGCATCTTTTCGCGTTCGCGGAACACCTTCTCGACGATCTTTTCGACGATGACTTCAGTGCGGGCGGCAGCGGGCAGGGCGGCGATGGCTTCGACCTGGTCCTCGTCATCCTCGTCGTCAGCGGCGGCGAGCACGGAGGAGTTGAGCGGCTGGCTCAGCTTGGAGCCGTCGCGATAGAGGGCGTTTGCCTTCAGCGCCAGGCGCCAGGACAGCATATAAGCGGACTTGGCATCCTCGACGGTGGCGTCGTTGGGCATGTTGATGGTCTTGGAGATTGCGCCCGAGATGAAGGGCTGCGCGGCAGCCATCATCAGGATGTGGGATTCCACAGACAGGTAGCGCTTGCCGATCTTGCCGCAGGGGGTGGCGCAATCGAAGACGGGCAGATGCTCGTCCTTGAGGAAGGGCGCGCCTTCGAGCGTCATGGCGCCGCAAACGTGGATATTGGCGGCCTCGATGTCCTTTTTGGAGAAGCCCAGGAAGGGCAGCAGCTCGAAGGAGAAATCATTGAGCTGCTCGTCGGTGACGCCCAGGCTCTTGAGGAAATCGGCGCCGAGCGTCCACTGGTTAAAGACGAACTTGATGTCAAAGGCCGACTTCATCGCGGCGTTGAGCGCTTCGATCTTGTCGTCGGTGAAGCCCTTGGCCTTGAGGGTCGTCGGATTGATGGCCGGAGCCTGGTTCATATTGCCATGGCCGACCGCATAGGCCTCCATTTCGGCAATCTGGTCCTCGGCATAGCCCAGGGTGCGCAGGGCCGGGGGCACGGCGCGGTTGATGATCTTGAAGTATCCGCCACCGGCGAGCTTTTTGAATTTCACCAGGGCGAAATCGGGTTCGATGCCGGTGGTGTCACAATCCATGACCAGGCCAATGGTGCCGGTCGGAGCGATAACGGACACCTGGGCGTTGCGGTAGCCGTGCTTTTCGCCCAGGGCGAGAGCATTGTCCCAGGCCAGCTTGGCGCGCTCGGACAGGGCCGCGTCGATAAGGCTGGCATGGTCGAGCGGCACCGGATTGATGGAGAGCTCTTCATAGCCGGTCGCATTGCCGTGCGCGGCATTGCGATGGTTGCGAATGACGCGCAGCATGGCTTTGGCGTTGCGCTTGTAATCCTTGAAGGGGCCGAGTTCCTTGGCCATTTCGGCCGAGGTGGCATAGGAAACGCCGGTCATGATGGCCGTGATGGCACCGGCAATGGCGCGGCCTTCGGCCGAGTCATAGGGAATGCCGGAGGTCATCAGGAAGCCGCCGATATTGGCATAGCCAATGCCCAGGGTGCGGTATTCGAACGAGCGTTCGGCAATGGCGCGCGAGGGGAACTGGGCCATCATCACCGAGATTTCGAGCACAATGGTCCAGAGGCGGACGGTGTGTTCGTAAGCGGCGGTGTCGAAGGAGCCGTCCTTGTTGCGGTAGGGGAGCAGGTTGACCGAGCACAGGTTGCAGGCCGTGTCATCAAGGAACATGTATTCCGAGCACGGATTGGACGCGACGATAGGGCCGGCGGCGGGGCTGGTGTGCCACTCGTTGATGGTGGTGTGATACTGGATGCCGGGATCGGCGGAGGCCCAGGCGGCGTAACCGATCTGTTCCCAAAGGTCATTGGCCTTGAGGGTCTTGATGGTCTTGCCGTTGCTGCGGGCGGTCAGGTTCCAGTCGCCATCGTTCTCGACGGCGTTGAGGAAGTCGTCGGTGACGCGGACGGAATTGTTCGAGTTCTGGCCGGACACGGTCAGATAGGCTTCGCTATCCCAATCGGTATCGTAGATGGGGAATTCGAGATCGGTATAGCCTTGGCGGGCGAACTGGATGACGCGGTAGATATAGTTTTCCGGCACCAGCGCCTTTTTGGCGGCGCGGACTTCGCGCTTGAGTGCAGGGTTCCGGGCCACATCAAAGCAGTCATCGCCCGAACCGCCTTCGCAGTTCACGGCGGCCTTCATGATGGCCTTCAAATGCTTGGAAACAATCTTGGAGCCGGTGACGAGGGCCGCAACCTTCTGCTCTTCCTTCACCTTCCAATTGATATAGGCCTCGATATCGGGGTGATCGATGTCGATGACGACCATTTTGGCGGCGCGGCGGGTGGTGCCCCCCGACTTGATGGCGCCCGCAGCGCGATCACCGATCTTCAGGAAGCTCATCAGGCCCGAGGACTTGCCGCCGCCCGAGAGGCGTTCGCCTTCGCCGCGCAGCTTGGAGAAATTGGTGCCGGTGCCGGAGCCGTATTTGAACAGGCGGGCTTCGCGAACCCAAAGGTCCATGATGCCGTTCTCGTTGACGAGGTCATCGTCGACCGACTGGATGAAACAGGCGTGCGGCTGGGGATGCTCGTAGGCCGATTTGGACTGAACGAGCTTGTGGGTGAAGGGGTCGACGTAGAAATGGCCCTGACCGGGGCCGTCGATGCCATAGGCCCAGTGCAGGCCCGTGTTGAACCACTGCGGGGAATTGGGAGCTACGCGTTGCGACGCAAGCATGAACGCCAGTTCGTCAAAGAAGGTGCGCGCGTCTTCTTCGCTGTCGAAATAGCCACCCTTCCAGCCCCAGTAGGTCCAGGTGCCGGCGAGGCGGTCAAAAACCTGGCGCGAATCCATTTCGGGGCCAAAGCGCTCGTCCTCGGGGAGCTTGGCGAGCGCTGCTTCGTCGGGGACGGAGCGCCATAGCCAGGAGGGGACGGAGTTCTCTTCGACCTTCTTGAGGACCTTTGCGACGCCGGCCTTGCGGAAATACTTCTGCGCAATGATGTCGGTGGCGACCTGCGACCAGGTGGCAGGCACGGCAATATTGTCGAGCTTGAAAACCACCGAGCCATCGGGGTTTTTGATCTCGCTGGTCGCCGAACGGAACTCGAGCGAGCCGTAGCGATCCGCGTTGGCAGTGGTAAAGCGGCGTTCAATGCGCATTGTCGTCGTAATCCCCAAGTGTCGGGCACAACAGTGCCCACCAGCCGAAACCCGGCTTCTCATCCAAATCTGTGTTGACGCTAAACCAACCAAAGCCCGCGGGAGGCGCGGACCCCAGAAAATTGCCCCGTGCCCTGGGTTTACGGCGATCGTCCTGCCGCCGCTTTTTACCCAAGGACCTGTCCGGTATTTCCCAAGGCCCCGAACGATGTTCAGAGTTAGTCGATTCAGGGGGCGCGTCAACGTCAGAAATCACAAGACCTAGTGTTGCAGCCATGTGCAGGAACAAGGGCTAGTATGGGTAATATGTGGATTACGGGGACAAATAGCAAGCAAATCAGGTGACTTGGTGGGCGTTCTGGAGGCCGGTTCGAGGCCATTGAAGGTGTCCATGAGCGACGCGAATTTCCACCGCTAAGAGGCCGGAATTCCTCGCTGATCGGGATCGCACCAAGGTCGTTTACCGGGCGTTATCCATAAGGAAAATGTCTAGAATCGGATCGGGCAGACAGGTGTCAAGCGCAGAATTTTTGTCAATCGCATGACAGTTGGGGACACAATATCTAGTCGATCACGCACAGCCCGCGCCGCTGCACATGGAAGACTCAGTGCGTCAGCGCACTGCGTCCGGCCCAGCTCAGCCAGCGCTGCTTCTATGTCGAGACAGGCGGCAATTCGGTCTAGGCTCCTGTCGCGGCCCATGTTACACCCGGCCAAACGCGCATATCTCGACGGCGGAATCGAAAATTGGCCAAATCCGGTATCAAGCAGTTCCTCACTGAAATCTTCTCGTGGTGGGGTGGAAACACATGGGGCACGCGCCTGTGGATCCGTCGCTTTGGCGACTATGTCGGCTCCGACGAGTTCGGAAATCGCTATTATCAGGATCGCAGGGCCAATCGGCGCTATGTGACCTATGCCGGCGGCTTTGCTGACGCCTCTGCCATTCCGCCCGGCTGGCATGGATGGATGCATCATCGTTCCGACGCTGTTCCCGCAGAGGCCAAGTATGAGCCGCATGCCTGGGAAAAGCCCCATCAGCCGAACCTGACTGGCACGGCCGCTGCCTACCGCCCTGATGGCAGCCTGCTCAACAAGGGTGAGCGTCCGCGCGTCACTGGCGACTACCAGGCCTGGTCGCCCGAATAAGGGCAGACCGGATTTGCGGACGACCTTTCAACAATTGCGCCGGCCGCTGCTGACAGCGGCCGTTTTGACCTTTGCGGGTCTCTTTCCCGCGCAGGCGCAGCCGGTGGCCAATCCGGTTGCGACCTTTGCCGGGCTCGACAAGATTACCGGCCGGATTACCCGGTTTGACGTTTATATCGACGAGACGGTGCTGTTCGGGGCCCTCGAATTGACGCCGCGCGCCTGCTACGACCGGCCGAGCAGCGACACGCTGCAACGCACCTCGGCATTTCTCGAAGTGGACCAGCGCAGCCTTGATGGCTCGGCCGAACGCATCTTTACCGGGTGGATGTTCGCCGACAGCCCGGCGCTCAATGCCGTCGACCACGCCGTTTATGACGTGTGGCTGATCGAGTGCAAAACATCCACCAATGTGCCGCCGCCGAGCGAGCGCTAGTTTTTTCCTGACCCATGTTCAAGCCAGGGCCCTTCCTTCGTCGTGAAGGCGGGGTGCATCGGTGCGACCAGGAGGGAAAGGCATGTTGCTCAAGGACAAGGTGGCGGTGGTTTATGGCGGTAGCGGTGCTGTTGGTGGCGCCGTGGCGAGAGCATTTGCGCGCGATGGCGCGATTGTGCATCTGGTGGCACGCAGGCTGGCGCCGCTGGAAGCCATTGCCGACGACATTCGCCAGGCAGGTGGCAGGGTTCAGGTCGGGCAGGCCGACGCACTCAAGCCCGATGATGTCGCCGCGCATCTCGAGGCCGTTCTGGCCGCCAGCGGGCCCGTCAAAATAGTCTTCAGCGCTGTGGACTGGGGGGATTCGCAGGGTCAGAACCTGACTGAGATGAGTTATCAGCGCTTCATCTTGCCAGTCGAGCGCGGGCTCAAATCCTGGTTCAACGTGGGCGGGCTGATGGCCCGGCACATGGGAGAGAATGGCGGCGGTGTCATTCTCGGAATTACCGCCAATGCGGCGCGCGAGGCCTATACCGAAATGGGTGGCTTTGGCGTTGCCTGCGCCGCAGTGGAGCATTTCCTGCGGCATCTGGCGGCGGAGAACGGGCCGAACGGTGTTCGCTGCTGCTGGGTGCGGTCGCCAGGATCGCCTGACGCACCGGGCGTGCGCGATGCCTGGATGATCCATGCGCGTGAGCGCGGAATATCATTTGAGGAAATGCATCGGGAGGCAGCCAGGGACACGCCGCTGCGGCGCATTGCGTCGTTAGGGCAGGTGGCCGATGCGGCAGTCTTGCTCGCGAGCGATCTGGCGTCGAGCATGACGGCTACGCTGGCCAATACCACCGGCGGCGCTCAGGTCGATTGAAGCAGAACAGGAGGATAGAGCCATGATGACATTGCCACACAACGAAAAGCGCGTCGCGCAGCCTTATGTCTATGTGCCGTTCGAGGTGACGATGCAGCAGATGCAAAAACCGGCGAACGAGGGGTTTCCGCAGGTGTTTGCCTATCTGGAGAAGCATGGGCTGAAGCCGGTGGGTGCGGCCTTCTATAATTATCGGCGGATCAACATGAGGGCGACACTGGATGTCGAGGCGGGCATTGCCGTCGAGACCGCAGGGCCGGACGAGGGCAATGTGCGCAATGGCGTGCTGCCAGCAGGAAATTTCATGGGCCTGGAATGGCACGGACATCCAGACAAGCTCGAGCAGGTCACCGGCATGCTGGTGGGCTGGTCGCGCTTGACCGGGCAGGATTTCGACGTAGAGGAAAGGGCCGACGGCGACCACTTCGCTTGCCGGCTGGAGATCTACGAAAGCGATCCGGCGGAAGTGCCCAATATGGATGATTGGGTGACCACGCTGGCGTTCAAGCTACGGGACTAGAACATCTCGTCGAGCGTGCAATAGTAACGGTACTTAACCTCGTCCCATTCGGCGCCATAGGCGGCGAGGAAGGCGGGGATATGCGCTTCGCCGATGTTAAAAGCCACGCTGCGGCAGGCAAGGGCGAGGTCTTGCCAGACATCGGCGAGGCCGACGCGGCCACAATCGACCATGCCAGAAAAGCGGCCATCAAGCGCCAGCACATTGGGGGTCGAGGCGTCGCCATGAGTAACGATCTGCTGACCGATTGGTGGGCGATTGGCTTTCAGCCAGTCGAGGACCTGTTGGGCGGTCTGGCCTAGGCGTTGGGTGTCAAAGTCGCTCTCATCGACGAGACCGGCAACTAATCGTGCCTCGGCGTCGGCCAGGCGGGCGTCCAGGCCGTGATCGAAGTGGCAGGTAGTTGTGTCGAGTGCGTGCATGCGCTTGAGGCCCTGCGCATAGGCTCGGACGAAGACCTCGGGCCGGTCGATGTAATGGGTGAGGTCTTCGCCGGGGACGGCGCTCATAAGGAGCCAGAGACGGTTGCTGCCCTGTTCGGCGTCCACGACGCGCGGCGCCTTGAAGCCCATGCGGGTCAGCCAATTGAGGCGCTCAATTTCCCCGGGGAGTTCGGCTAAGGGATGAAGCGGCTCGGTCTTGAGAAAAACCGCATTGTCGTCGTTGAGGGCAATGCGCCAGACGCTGGCGCCAGACTTGCCAATGGTGATGGGCGTCCAGGCGAGGTCGCGCAGGGGCGACATGCTTTCGGGCAGGTCAGAGTGAAGTGTCATTTTATGTCCCAGGCGTGCCAGTTGGCTTCACCCGCAGTGGCGACTCCGAGGCGGTCTTCATATTCGGCGCGGGTGATCTCGATCCCGCCCAGCGATTCGAGATGATCGGTGAGGAATTGGGTATCGAGCAGCTGAAAACCGCCGGCGTTCAGGCGTTCGACCAGATGCGCCATGGCCATCTTGGAGGCGTCGGTGCGACGGTGGAACATGGATTCGCCGAAGAAGGCGGCGCCGATGGCGAGGCCATAGAGGCCGCCAATCAGCTCCTGGTCGTCCCAGACCTCGACGGTGTGGGCGATGCCGCGCCGGAAGAGCTCGCCGTAGACGGCGCGAATCGTGGTGTTGATCCAGGTGGTGTCGCGGTCTGCGCCGACAGTGGCGCAGCCTTCGATGATGCCGTCCCAATCGCTGTCGACGCGAATGGTCCAGCCGGAGTGGCGCATGGTTTTGCGCAGGCTCTTTGAGGCATGGAAACCGTCGAGCGGCAGAATGCCGCGCAGGTCGGGGCTGACCCAAAATACGTCGTTGTCCGCGGCGTCCTCGGCCATGGGAAAGATCCCGGCGCGATAGGCGCGGACGATGAGTTCGGGGGTCAGTTCAACGCTGAAGGGGTCTGTCTGGCGGGCCATGGCAAGAGACTTAAGGAGGTTCAAGGCTTGGTCAAGTTACCAGGCGGCCATTCGAGCATCGCTCTCATGACCTTCGGATCGCATACCGCTCCACTGGAGCGATATGCCTTTCAGGACCGGCCCGAAGCCCTCAGTGCTTAAGCCTTGTTATTGGCGAGGAAGTTTTCCAGCCAATGGATGTCATAATTGCCGGTGAGGATGTCCTGCTCCTTGAGGAGGCGCTGGAACAGCGGCAGCGTGGTCTTGACGCCATCGATGACGAACTCATCGACCGCGCGGCTGAGGCGCTTCAAACATTCCTCGCGGGTACGGCCATAGACGATCAGCTTGCCGATGAGCGAGTCGTAATAGGGCGGGATCTTGTAGCCCTGATAGACCGCCGAATCGACGCGGATGCCGACGCCGCCGGCGGGGTGGTAGAAAGTGATCGTGCCCGGCGAGGGCGCAAAGGTCTGCGGGTCCTCGGCGTTTATGCGCACTTCGATGGCGTGGCCATAGAACTGCACCTGATCCTGGGTCATCGAGAGCTTTTCGCCCGAGGCAACCTTGATCTGCTCGTAGACAATGTCGATGCCGGTGATGCGCTCGGTAACCGGGTGCTCCACCTGCAGGCGGGTGTTCATTTCAATGAAATAGAACTCGCCGTTCTCGTAAAGGAACTCAATGGTGCCGGCGCCGGAATATTTCAGCTTGCGCATGGCGGCGGCGCAGATTTCGCCGATTTCATCGCGCTCGGAAGGCGAAATGGTCGGGCCGCCGGCCTCTTCCCAGACCTTTTGGTGGCGGCGCTGCAAGGAGCAGTCGCGCACGCCAAGGTGAACGGCATTGCCCTGGCCGTCGCCAAGCACCTGCACCTCGATGTGGCGCGGCTTGCCGAGGTATTTTTCCATGTAGACTGAGTCATTGCCGAAAGCGGCCTTGGCTTCGGTGCGGGCGGTGGACCAGGCTTCGAGCAGGTCCTTTTCCGTCTTGGCGACCTTCATGCCGCGACCACCGCCACCTGCAGTTGCCTTGATCAGCACCGGGTAGCCGATTTCCTTGGCGGTCTTCTTGGCGTCAGCTTCAGTTTCGACGGCGCCTGCAGAACCGGGAACCACGGGAATGCCCAGCTCAACGGCGGTTTTCTTGGCCGTGATTTTGTCGCCCATGATCTCGATATGGTGCGCCGAAGGGCCGATGAAGGTGACGTTGTGCTCGGTCAGGATCTTGGCGAAGCGGGCGTTTTCCGAGAGGAAACCATAGCCCGGATGCACGGCATCGGCGCCGGTGATCTCACAGGCGGCCATGATGGACGGAATGTTGAGATAGCTGTCGCGGGCCTGGTTGGGACCGATACAGACGCTTTCGTCGGCCAGACGCACATGCATGGCGTTAGCGTCAGCAGTGGAATGGACGGCAACGGTGGCGATGCCCATTTCTTTACAGGCACGCAGGATGCGCAGGGCGATTTCGCCGCGATTGGCGATCAGGACTTTCTGAAACACTGGAAGTCCCCTTATTCGATGACGACGAGCGGCTCGCCATATTCGACCGGCTGGGCATCTTCAACGAGCACGCGGGTGACAGTGCCCGAGCGATGGGCCGGAATCTGGTTCATGGTTTTCATGGCCTCGATAATGAGGACCGTCTGACCTTCCGTGACCTTGGTGCCGACATCGACGAACACAGCCTTGCCGGGTTCAGGTGAGCGGTAGGCGGTGCCGACCATGGGCGATGTCAGGGTGCCGGGGTTGGATGCAAGGTCTTCGGCCTTGGCTGGCGCAGCGGCTGGAACCGAACCCGCGGGGGCGCTAGGCGCCGGAGCGGCGGGTGCGGCCGCCGGGGCCTGCATGTACTGCATGGGCGCCGGGGCATAGGCCGGCGCCTCGTGGGGGTAGGAGCGCGTGACGCGGACCCGCAAATCTTCCTGCTCGATCTCGATCTCGGCAAGGTTTTCCTTGTTGAGCAATTCGGCAATGGCGCGGATCAGTTCCTGATCCACTGATGACTTGGTCATTCTGTCGGTCTCCCGGCTTCTCGCGTCGAAGCGTTATTTGAGTTTTTCGGCCAAGGCCATGAGGGCCAGTTTATATCCAAGCGAGCCAAAGCCGCAAATAACACCGAAAGCAACCGACGACACATAAGAATGATGCCGGAATGTTTCGCGCTGATGGATATTGGTGAGATGCACTTCGGCAACCGGCAGGCTCACGGCCCTGAGGGCGTCGTGAATGGCAACCGAAGTGTGAGAATAGGCGGCTGGATTGATCAGGATGCCGTCCGCGGTCTTGCGGGCGTCCTGAATCCAGGTGACCAGCTCGCCCTCGTGGTTGGATTGCCGAAAATCGAGGCTTAGCCCCAGTTCGTCGGCCGCGGCTTTGCACAGTGCCTCGACATCCTTGAGCGTTTCCGCACCATAGGTTCCCGGCTCGCGGGTGCCGAGCAGGTTGAGGTTCGGGCCATTGAGGACGAGAACGCGCTTTGTCATGATCCAAGCCTTTTGCACCGGCCCTTTTGACCGGCGCAAGGGCGGTTACACGAAATGCACCGAAAAGGCTAGATGAGCTGGCTCAAGAGCGCTCAACTGCACTGGGTCTTGCCGCAGGCGCGCATGTCGGCAATACGGGCACGCAATTCATCCGCGCCGATGGCGCCGGGAATGATCTCGTTACCAATGATGTAAGTTGGGGTGCCGGTAATGCCCAGTGCCTGGGCGATTTCGTAAGACGCCTGGATTGTGTTGGCGACGGTCTGGTCGCCCATCTGCAGTTCCAGATCGACCGGCGACAGACCCAAATCCTGGGCCGCGGCCAGGGCCACCGACTTGTCGACCTTCCCACGGCTGGTGAACAGGGTCTGGTGGAAATCCCAGTAACTTGCTTCGGATTGTCCGACGAGGACGGCAACGCGCGCGGCATCGATAGATTCGTTGGAAAGGATTGGAAATTCCTTGAGGATAACCTTGAGATTGGGGTCCTCCGCCAGCAGCGCAGCCATATCCGGCAGGGCGGCGCGGCAATAACCGCAGTTGTAGTCGAAGAATTCGACCAAGGTGACGTCGCCATCAGGATTGCCGAGGACAATCTGGTCGGGGGCGTTGAATATCTTGTCGTGGAAGGCCGCAAGGGCGGTTTCGGAACGAGCGGATTCTTCGGCGCGCAGGGTATTTTCCAGCGCTGTCGAAACCCGCTGCAACACCTTGGGATCGCTGAGAAGATATTGCTCGATCAGTGGATTGAGTTCAGCCGGGTCAATGGCGGCGGTTTCGGGCGCGACGGGCTCTGGGGCGGCGGGAGCCGCTGAGGCCGCGAGGGCGGCCTGCTCGTTGAGCACGTGTTCGACAATTGCGCGAACGGCCACGGCGTCGGTTTCCGACTTTGGCTGGTTGATGACGGAATATCCCAAAGCGCCCGCGAGAATTCCGGCGATGGCGACCAAGGCAATAGAAAGGCGGTTCATTCAGGCGCTCCAGGCGAGTCTTGCGGCTTCTCTTTAGCAGACGGAAGCGCGGAGGAGGACCTGTATCGGGGCGGGCGGTTGGCGGGCAGTTCAATTATTGTTGAGAAGGCCGCAACTTCGGGCTACGCCCGAGGAAACAGCGGAGTTTTCATGACCATTTCTGCCGATGGGCTGATGCCTTTTCTCGCCATGGATATTCTCAAGCGCGCCAAGGCGTTGGAGGCGCGGGGGCGGGTTGTGTGTCATCTGGAGGTCGGGGAACCGGGGGCGCCGCCTGCGCCGCGGGTGATTGAGGCCGTGGCCAGGGCCTTGCCGGAGCCGCAGGGCTACACAAATGCCAAGGGCCTGACGGGCCTGAGGGACGGCCTGGCTGGTTATTATGAACGGCAGCACGGGGTCAAAATCGATCCTGAACTGGTACTGGCGACCATGGGGTCGTCGGCCGGGTTCATCCTGGCGTTTCATACCGCGTTCAAGCCGGGGGCGCGCATCGCAATCACCCGCCCTGGCTACCCCGCCTATGTGAACACGCTACTCGGCCTTGGTTTTAGCGTTGCCGAAATTCCGGTGAGCGCGGCCAATGGCTGGCGGCTGACCGGAGAGCAGATCGCGGCGGCCCATGCGCGGCAGCCATTCGAGGGATTGTTGTTTGCAAGCCCTGCCAATCCGACTGGCGCTGCGGTGGATCGGGCGCAATTGGCCGAAATCGTTGCGACCTGCGCGCGACTGGGGGTGCAGTTCATTTCCGACGAGATTTATCACGGGCTGGACTATTCAGGGCCGTCTGTGAGTGCGCTGGAGCTGACGCGCGACGCCATCGTGATCAACAGCTTTTCAAAATACTACTGCATGACCGGCTGGCGGATCGGCTGGATGGTGATGCCGGAAAACCTCGTGCGACGGGCCGAGATATTGCAGCAGAACCTGTTTATCTCGGCGCCAACGCTGAGCCAGATCGGGGCGACGGTAGCGCTCGAAGAACGGGATTATGCCGAAGAACAGAAAGCGGCCTATGCAAAGAACCGGCTGTTGCTGGGGCAGGGGCTGCGGGAGCTGGGCTTTGAGCTGCCGAGCATGGGCGACGGGGCGTTCTACGCTTATGCGGGGATCGGCAGGTTCTCCAATGACGCCATGGATTTCTGCCTGAGGTTGCTCGATGTGGCCGGGGTCGCGGCGACGCCGGGTGTCGACTTTGACCGCACCGATGGCAATGGCTATGTGCGGTTCAGCTATGCCGGCACACAGACCAGCATCGAGATGGCGCTAGAGCGGATGCGCGACTTCACCAGGGCAGGCGGCTAGATGACGTCTATCCCGACACTTGAGACTGAAAGACTGATCCTGCGGGCTCCGACGGTGGACGATTATCCGGCCTATGCGGCCTTCATGGCGTCGGACCGTTCTCGGATGATGGGTGGGCCGCATGTCCGCTGGGCGGCGTGGGGCATGTTTTCGAGCGATGTCGCGATGTGGGCGTTGTATGGCCACGGCGCGCTGATGATCGATCTCAAGGGCGAGCGAACTTGTGTCGGCCAGGTGGGCATCAATCACGGGCCCATGTTCCCCGAAAAGGAACTGGGCTGGATGCTCTATGACGGTTTTGAGGGATTTGGCTATGCCACCGAAGCTGGTGCAGCGCTGAAGGCCTGGGCGTTCGTAACGCTGGGGCTGGAAACGCTGGTGAGCTATTTCGACCCGGACAATGTCAGGTCGATGGCGGTTTCAGCGCGCCTGGGTGGCGTGCGGGATGATACGGCGCAGCCCCAGGATGAGGGCGACGTGGTGTTTCGGTATAACAGGCCGTACTAACTCCCAGTGTGTCGAGACCCCACCCGGCCTCCGCCTGGCAGGAGGGCCGTTCATGCAGCGCGCGTGACATGGGCGAGACAATCGGCCCTTTTCACCCTCTCCCTTGAGGGGAGATTTGTGAAGCTGGCTGCCGAGCAGCCCAGCGCAACCAGGGTGGCGGTGTCGGATTGTGTTGCAAATGTCGATGTTTACTGGAGGCGCTGACACCCCCACCCGAGCGTCGCTAAAGTCCTGACGGACCTAAGCTCTACTTGCCCTCCCCTCAAGGGGGAGGGTGACCCAGGAGCTGGGCTCAAAGTCCAAACAACTAAAAGGGCGGCCCGGAGGCCGCCCTTGTTGTTTTAGCCGAGGCCGAGGCGGCGCTGCCACCAGCCGACTTTCTTCTTCTTGTCGCCGTCGCCTTCTGCCTGATCGGCTTCGGGCTCCGCGGGGGCAGCGCTCGAGGAAACGACCACGCCTTCAGGCGGCAGTTCCTTTTTCACGCGACGGGCGCGGGCGGGCTTTTCCTCGGCAGCCGGTGCGGCAGCAGCAGGCACTTCGGCGGCGGGCGCCTCGGCCTTGGCCGTCTTGGGTGCGCGGGCCGGTTTGGCGGGGGCCGCTTCTGCCACGTTCGCTTCAGGAGCGGCCTCGGCGGCCTCTGCCTTGGGCTTGCGGGCGCGCGGCTTGCGCTTGGGCTTTTCCTCGGCGGCAGCTTCGACCGGCGCGTCGGTGGTTGCTTCAGCTTCAACCGGCGTGGTTTCGGCAGGTGCCGATTCCTCGGTTTCGCTTACCTTCTTGCGGCGGCTGCGGCGCGGCTTTTCAGCCGGTGCGGCGTCGGCCTCGGGAGCGGCCTCAACAGTGCCGTCAGCGGTGATCTCGACGTGATCGACCACGGCATCTTCCGGTGCCGACACGGCAGCTTCGCGGCTCTCCGAGCCGGTTTCGCCGTTCTGGTCACGACGATTGCGACGGCCACCACGGCGGCCACGACGGCGGCGGCGGCGGTTTTCACCATCGGTGTCGCTTTCAGCAGCAGTGGCTTCCTCATTGCCTTCGGACTCGTCGTCCTCGCCTTCGGATTCGGTGTCAGCGGCGGCAGCGCCTTCGGAGGCCTGTTGGGCCTGAGCATCGCCATTGCGACCACCGCGACGGCGGCGACGGCGGCGACGGCGGCCACTACCATCGCCTTCACCCGCTTCGGCTGCGGCGGCGGCGGGGGCTTCGGCCTCCTCGGTCTCTTCGACCTCGACTTCATCCTCGTCTTCGTCGGCATCTTCGATGATGGCGCTGTCGACACGGACATGGGCTGCGGCGCGCTGATCGGCATAGGCCGAAACGCGGGTCTCGCCCTTTTCGATGGCGAACTGGTGGCCCGTCATCTTGCTGTCAGCGGTGATGGTGATCGAGAGATTGTTGCGCATTTCAAGCTGCGAAAGGGTCTCGCGCTTGAAGTTGAGGATGTAGAGCGCGACCTCGACCGGCACGCGCACATTGATCGACTGGCCCTGGCGGCGCAGCACGTGATCCTCGATGTGGCGCATGATCATCAGCGCCAGGCTTTCGGTGGAGCGAACCAGACCGGTGCCATCGCAGATCGGGCACTTGTGGGTCGAGCTTTCCACAACGCCGAAGCGGATACGCTGGCGGCTCATTTCCATGAGGCCGAAATGGGAGATGCGGCCGACCTGGATGCGGGCGCGGTCGTCCTTGAGGCAATCCTTGAGCTTGCGCTCGACGGCCCGGTTGGAACGGTTCTCCATCATGTCGATGAAGTCGATGACGATGAGACCGGCCAGATCGCGCAGGCGCAGTTGGCGGGCGACTTCATCGGCCGCTTCCAGATTGGTCTGGAGGGCGGTGTCCTCGATATTGTGCTCCTTGGTGGAGCGGCCCGAGTTCACGTCAATGGAAACAAGGGCTTCGGTCGGGTTGATGACGATATAGCCGCCGGAGGGCAGGGTGACCGTGGGCGAGAACATGGAGTCGAGCTGAGCTTCGACGCCATATTTCGAGAACAGCGGCTGGTCCTCGGCATAGGGTTTCACGTTCTTGGCGTGGGACGGCATGATCATCTTCATGAAGTCCTTCGCCTCGCGATAGGCGTTGTCGCCGGCGACCAGAACTTCTTCGATGTCCTTGTTGTAGAGATCGCGGATGGTGCGCTTGATCAGCGAACCTTCCTCATACACGAGGCACGGCGCCGAGCTTTCCAGCGTCAGCGTGCGCACGCTTTCCCACAGCCGCATCAGGTATTCGAAGTCGCGCTTGACCTCGGCCTTGGTGCGCGAGGCGCCAGCGGTACGCAGAATGACGCCCATGCCCTGCGGCACCTCGAGATCGGAAGTGATTTCCTTGAGGCGCTTGCGGTCAGCAGCGTTGGTGATCTTGCGCGAAATGCCACCGCCACGGGCGGTATTGGGCATCAGCACCGAATAGCGGCCAGCGAGCGAGAGATAGGTGGTCAGAGCCGCGCCCTTGTTGCCGCGTTCTTCCTTGACCACCTGCACCAGCATGACCTGGCGGCGCTTGATGACTTCCTGGATCTTGTACTGGTGGCGGCGCTGCTGGCTGGAGCGGCGACGTTCCGGCACTTCCTCGAGCGCGTCAGCGCCACCGATGGATTCCACCGGTTCGGAATTGGCCGGAGCCTGTTCGATATGGCTGGCGTCGCCGGGTTCCTGGGGATCGGCATCGGCGTCCGGCTCGGTCACGCCCTCGGGCAGCGAGATGGATTCGTCGGCCTCGTCGTGGTGATCATCCTCGTGCTCTTCGTCGCGCAGCAGGGCTTCGCGGTCGGCAACGGGGATCTGGTAGTAGTCAGGATGGATTTCGCTAAAAGCGAGGAAGCCGTGGCGATTGCCGCCATATTCGACAAAGGCAGCCTGCAGGCTGGGCTCAACCCGCGTGACTTTCGCTAGGTAGATATTGCCCCGCAACTGGCGGCGGGTCGCCGATTCGAAATCGAATTCCTCGAGCCGGTTACCGGCGGTAACGACAATCCGTGTTTCTTCCGGGTGGATGGCATCCACCAGCATTCTCTTGGTCGCCATAATGAACTCCGCGCACCCGCGCGCCGACAAGGGGACGCCGGAAGGCCGGCATCCTGGTTGTGGCGCATTGCGGGGCGAATAGGTTTGATGTTGGGAGGCGCGAACCTCTCACGTTCAGCGCCAAGGTGTTTGCGGTCATGGCCGGCAATGAAGGCGAAGCAAAGCGGCAATCGGTCTTTTCGATCGCGTCGCGCTCAGTTCGCCAGCGGGCCATATGACCTCTTCCTATTGGGTGTCAGGCCGAGAGCCTGGCACCGTCCGGCCCGGTTGGGCCGAAATTCGTCATCGCAGGGCGTTGAAACCGCAACTTCCGCTCCGGGCCATAGGGGGCAAATTGAAAACCCCGAAAACGGCCACGAAACACACGCACCTGCATTACTAGCGTGTAGGAAAGTTGCGCCGGATTGGCAACAGGAAAGTCAAAACAGCCACGGCACGCGGGTTTTACCGCGACCTTCCTTGGCCGGTGACGCAAATCATCGCATAAGGCCAGACCTGCCGAAGAATCGCCGCATCCCGGCGCCATCCAGCAGTCCAGATTTTTGGGAGCCGGTCGACGTCTTGACCAAACACGTTCTGATACGCCTTTTGACGGGCCTGCTTGCGCTCATGGCCCTGTCCGCGACACTGCACGCGCAGGACGCTGCGCCATTGCCTCCACTGCCCAATGTGATCGACGCGCGGGTGACCGGGACCGCCGAACGGGCGCGGCTGGTCATTGATCTGGCCGAGCGCACCGAATTCTCCTTTGTGTCGCTCGATGAGCCGCAGCGGCTGGCGGTGGACGTGCGGGCTGGAACGTTCTCGGTGCCGGAGCCGGAAGGCGCGCCGGGCGACGCTGGGCTGGTCTCGGCCTATGCCATAGAACAGGCCGCCGCCGACCGGGTGCGCACAACATTGACGCTGGCCGGCCCAGCGCAGGTGCAGCAGGCCTATGTGCTCGACGCCTTCGAGGACCAGCCGGCGCGGCTGGTGGTGGATATCATTGCGGCGACTGCCGAGGAATTTGCCGCCAATGTCGAGCGCGACAAGTTGGCCTCGGAAACCGTGGCGCCGGCTGTTTCAACGCCCGCCGGTGGATCGGAGCTGCCAATCGCAAGTCGGCCGCTGGTGGTGATCGACCCAGGGCATGGTGGTATCGACAGTGGCGCCGAGGCGCTGGGTGGGATCAAGGAAAAGGACATCGTGCTGGCTTTTGCCTTGCGCCTGCAGGAATTGCTGGTCGCTGCTGGGCGGTTCGATGTGGCGCTGACGCGCGAGGATGATTCCTATCTCAAGCTCGAAGAGCGAGTGGAATTGGCACGGTCCAACAAGGCGGACCTGTTCATTTCGCTACACGCTGACAGTTTCCAGCAGCCTGAAATCCGTGGCGCCAGTGTTTATACGCGTGACGAAAACGCGACCGATGTGCTCGACAAGGTGCTGGCCGACAGCGAGAACGCCAGCGATGTCATTGCGGGCTTCGCCATGCCGCAGACAATGGCGCCGGAGGTGGTGGACATATTGCTCGACTTGATGCGGCGCGAAATGCGGGTTCAGTCCTTCATGGCCGCGCAATCGATTGTGCACCAGCTGGAGCCCAGCGTGGCGCTGCGGCGCTTTCCAGTGCGACAGGCCGATTTCTTCGTTTTGCAGGCCCCAGACGTGCCATCGGTGCTGGTGGAACTGGGGTTCCTGTCCAACGCCAGCGACATGGCCAATCTGATGCAGTCAGACTGGCAGGATCGCACTGCCGAGGCGATTGCGCGCGGCATTTCCACCTATTTTGACAGTCTTGAGGAAGAGCCATGAGTGGGGGTGTTGTGATCACAATCGCGGCGCTGTTCTGCTATGGTTCGACTCTGACTGCGCTTGCCGCCCGGAGATACTGACCACATGTTCCGTCTGCTTGGCTGGTTGTTCGGTTTCGGCATGTTTCTCGCCCTGGGCGGGGTGGCGGCGGCGGCTGTCTATCTCGTCGCGGTGACCTCCCAACTGCCCGACTACACCGTGTTGCAGGACTACCAGCCGCCGGTGACGACGCGCGTGCACGCCGCCGATGGTACGCTGCTGGCCGAATATGCGCGTGAGCGGCGGCTGTTCCAGCCCATCGAAACGGTGCCGCCGCTGGTGGTCGAGGCGTTCCTTTCGGCCGAGGACAAGGATTTTTACAGCCATAGCGGCATTGCGGTGGACGGTGTGATCCGCGCGTTGCGCGACAATCTGGTTGCGCGGATGGATGGCAATAATTCCATCCAGGGTGGCGGGTCCTCGATTACCCAACAGGTGGCCAAGAACTTCCTGCTGACATCCGAGCAGACCTGGGACCGCAAGATCCAGGAAGCCGTGCTGGCGCTGCGGATCGAATCGACCTTTTCCAAGAACAAGATTCTCGAGCTTTATCTCAACGAGATTTTCCTGGGGCTGAACTCCTATGGGGTTGCCGCGGCGGCGCTCAATTATTTCGACAAGGCGCTTTATCAGCTGACGCTGCCCGAGGCGGCCTATATCGCGGCATTGCCCAAGGGGCCTAACAATTACCACCCGTTCCGGCGCGCCGAGGCGGCCATCGAGCGCCGCAACTGGGTGATCGATCGCATGGTCGAGAATGGCTATGTCACCTATGAGGAAGCGGAAAGCGCCAAGCAGGCGCCGCTCAATGTCATTCCGCGCGCGGCAGGCAGCCAGCTCTATTCGGCAGAATATTTCACCGAGGAAGTGCGGCGCGAACTGGCCAAGCTTTATGGCGAGGACCAGCTCTATGGCGGCGGGCTGTCGGTGCGCACGACGCTCGAGCCGCGTCTGCAGGAATATGCGCGGCGCGCCTTGATGGACGGGCTGATCGCATTCGACCATGGCAAGGGGTTTCGCGGGCCGGTGGCGAGCATCGAGCTGGGCGAGGACTGGGGCCTTGCGGTTTCGGCCATTGTGCCCCTGAGCGACGTGCCGGAATGGCAGCTCGCCGTGGTGCTGGAGGTGGGCGGTAACCAGGCGCGGATCGGGCTGCGGCCGGAAGACGATGTCGATGGCGCGGTGGCCACAAGCCGGGTCGAGGGCACATTGTCGGGGCCCGATATCAAGTGGGTTTCAAAGCCTGTCGAAGATCTCCTCAAGGTCGGAGACGTGGTCTATGTGTCGCCGGTGGCGGGCAAGGATGGCGCCTATACGCTCGAGCAGGTGCCCGAGATCGAGGGCGCGCTGGTGGCGATGGACCCGCGCACCGGGCGCGTGCTGGCCATGGTTGGCGGTTTCTCCTTTGCCGAAAGCGAGTTCAACCGGGCGACGCAGGCGCTGCGCCAGCCGGGGTCCTCGTTCAAGCCCATCGTGTATGCGGCAGCGCTCGACAATGGCTATACGCCGGCTTCGGTGGTGCTCGACGCGCCAGTGGAAGTGCGGATGAGCGATGGATCGGTCTGGCGGCCGGAGAACTATTCTCAGGAGTTTTATGGCCCGCAGACGCTGCGGCGCGGGATCGAGCGGAGCCGCAACGTGATGACCGTGCGGTTGGCGCGCGACATCGGCATGCCGCTGATTGCCGATTATGCGCAGCTGTTCGGCATCTATGACAACATGCAGCCGGTGCTGGCCATGGCCCTGGGCGCTGGTGAAACCACGGCCATGCGCATGACCGCGGCCTATGCGACCATTGCCAATGGCGGGCGCAAGATTGTGCCGACGCTGATCGACCGGATACAGGATCGTTACGGAAGTACGGTGTTCCGGCACGACCAGCGGGTATGCGATGGCTGCCAGGCAGAGGACTGGCACGGGCAGGGGGAGCCGCGCATTCTCGACAATCGTCCGCAAGTGCTCGATCCGATGACGGCCTATCAAATCACCTCGATGATGGAAGGCGTCGTGCAGCGTGGCACCGGGACGGCCGCGCGGTCGCTCAATCGCCCGGTCGCGGGCAAGACCGGCACAACCAATGACTACAAGGATGCCTGGTTTGTCGGCTTCACGCCCGAAATGGCCGTGGGGATCTATGTGGGCTATGACCAGCCGCGCTCGATGGGGTCGGCGTCGACCGGCGGCGGCATGGCCGTGCCGATCTTTACCGAATTCATGAGCCGGGCCATGCAGGGCAGGCCGGCGACGCCGTTCAACGTGCCCACTGGCATGACGACGGCCTGGATCAACCCGAGCACCGGCGTGAAGGCCTTCGAGGGCGAGGCGGCAATTGCCGAGGCGTTCAAGCCGGGGACCGGTCCGAATCTGATGACGTCAGTGATCGGGCTCGACGTTCAGGCGTTCGATGCCATCCAGCGCGAGCAGATGATGCAGCAGAACTACGGCAGCGGGTTCACGACCACGCAGCCCAGTGGCAATGGCACTTTCCTTGACCCGAGCCTAAGTCAACCCGAGAGCCTGCTGTAGCTGGTGAGATTGCGCTGCGCCCAGTTGCGCGGCGCGGACTTCTCGGTTAGGAACCGAGCCCGTGCCCCTCTGGCGGAATGGTAGACGCAGAGGACTCAAAATCCTCCGCTGCGAGGCGTGCCGGTTCGAGTCCGGCGGGGGGCACCATTTTCCTCACATCGCTATGCAGGCATTCTATGCGCCCAATAGCAGGCGCATGAGATAGACCGTGAGAACGCCGCTGGCCATGGCAGCGAAGAGGTTTCGCGTCAGGATGTAGACGGTGCCTGTGGCGAGGGCCGCGATGACTTCGGCAAGGCTGCCCTTGACCAGCGCAGGGGCGACCAGGGCGGCGAGTACGGCGCCGGGGATGTGACGCAGCCAGGCGGCAGCGAAACCTTCGCGCGGCAGGCGATCGGCCAAAAGCAGTCCGCCGGCCTTGACGGCGATGGTGACCATTGCCATGCCAAAAATGGCGATAACGGCCTCAGGAGACGTGAACACGGGCCGTTGCCTCCTTGCGGGTGTCGAGAATGGCGCCAGCGAGGCTGCCGGCGATGCCACCAACCAGGATATGCCAGCTGCCATCGACATGTTGGGCGGTCAGGATGGCGGCGAGGGCTGCCACCAGCCAGGGCAGGATATCGCCACGGCCCTTCCACATGCCCAGCAGAAGAGCGAGGAAGGTGGCAGTGAAGGCAAAATCGAGGCCCCAGCGGGCTGGGTCGTCGATGGTTGAGCCGAGGCCGTAGCCGATGAGATTGGTGCTCATCCAGGATATCCAGGCGAGGACACCACCGCCCATGAGAAAGGCCACACTGCCCCCGCCGCGCGCCATAGCGGCCACGGTCATGACCCAGTTCTCGTCGGTGACCAGATACATGCTCAATGCGCCGCGTCCGAGTTTGCCAGGCGGGTAGAGCGGGCGGAGAGTTGCGGTGAGCAGCAGGTAGCGCAGGTTGACGATCAGGGCGGCCAGCACCAGCGGGCCGATTGGCAGGGTGGCGGGCGTCGCCGTCCACAGGTCAAGGGCAACGAATTGGGCGGAACCGGCGAAGACCAGGCCGCTCATCATCATGACCTCGATCAGGCTCAGACCGGCGCTGCGCGCCAACATGCCCCAGACCATGCCATAGGCCGCCACCGATATGGCGACGGGGATGCAGGCGCGGGCGCCGGCGAGAAACTGTTCCATGGAAGGCTGGGGTGGTGGGGTGGTGTGCGACATGGGCCCTGTCTAGCACACTGGGAGGTGGCCGGTGATGACAAGCATTGATGCCATCCATCGCGCCTGGGAATGGCAGAAAGGGCTGCATTGACGGTCTCTGAACGGAGGCGTAGAGAGGCGCCGTCATTGCCCAGCCTCCAGCGCCCGTCCAGCCGGCACCGCATTTTGCGCGGTGTGAATAGGTCCCCCCGGCAGCCTGAACATTTTTCAGCCTCCAGCCGGATTTGGGGTCCAGAGCCGTGACGTAAAGACTTGATCAAATTTGGAGCGCTCTGATGAACGCCGCATCTCCTCGTCCGCTGTGGCAGCGGTTTGCCTTTTTCCTCATCCCGCTGATGGCCTCGAATATCCTGCAGGCGCTGTCGGGAACTGTGAATTCAATCTATGTCGGCCAGATGATTGGCGTCGAAGCCCTGGCAGCGACCGCCACGTTCTTCCCGATCATGTTTTTCCTGATGAGTTTCCTCATTGGGCTTTCAGCGGGTTCGACCATCCTGATCGGACAGGCATGGGGCGCGCGTAATCTCGACAAGGTCAAGCAGGTGACCGGCACTACGCTGGCTGCGGCAATTGTGCTGGGCCTGGTCGTGGCCGTGGTTGGGGGCATCTGGACCGAGCAGATCATGACCGTGCTGGGCGCGCCCGACAATATCCGGCAACTGGCGGTTGGCTATGCGCGCATCGTTCTCATCGGCATGCCAAGCTTTTTCATGTTCCTCGTCGTGACCTCAGTGCTGCGCGGCGTGGGCGACACGATCACGCCGCTGTTTTCGCTGATTCTTTCGATGGTGGTGAGCCTTGTGGTCACGCCAGCATTGATCCAGGGCTGGTTCGGCTTGCCGCAACTGGGCGTCAACGCTGCGGCCGTTGCCATGATTGCCGGGTTCACGACGGTGCTGGTGTTCCTGTTTGTCTATATGCGCGTGCGCAACATGCCGCTGGCGCCAGACGGGGTGTTGCTGGGGGCGATGCTGCGCCCGGACTTCAAACTGCTTGGGCTGATCCTCAAGCTGGGCGTGCCGGCTGGCATGCAGATGGTCATCTCGTCCATCGCCGGCATTGTCGTGGTCGGCCTCGTCAACCGCTTCGGCTCAGATGCTACCGCAGCCTATGGAGCGCTGGGGCAGGTGATGAGCTATGTGCAGTTTCCGGCCATGTCCATTGGCATCGCTGCGTCGATCTTTGCGGCGCAGGCGATTGGTGCGCGGCAGAACGGGCAGTTAGCGGCGATAACCCGTACGGCACTGGTGCTGAACCTTATCATCACCGGCGGGCTGATCGTGCTGGCCTACCTGTTCAGCCAGCATCTGGTGGCGCTGTTCATTACCGATCCGGCTGTGGTGGCGTTGACGGAGACGCTGCTGCACGTGGTGCTGTGGAGTATTTTGTGCTTCGGATGGAGCGTCATTTTCTCGGGCATCATGCGTGCCAGCGGCACGGTTTATGCGCCGATGGTGCTCTCGCTCGCCTGTATCCTCTTGATCGAACTGCCTGGCGCGGTGTGGCTCAGCCAGACCAGCCTGGGGCTGACGGGAATCTGGGTTGCCTATGCGGCGAGCTTCACGATGATGCTGGTGCTACAGGCGAGCTGGTATCAGTTCGTGTGGAAGCGCAAGGATATCGTGGCGCTCGTCTAGGGCGCCGCGACTAACCCAGGTGTGCGGCGATAAGCGCGGCGACGGTGTGGGGGTGGGTCTGCGCCAGGTCGTGGCCGCCACCCGGGATGACATGCATGCTGGCATCGGGTAGCAGCTCCATGAGCCGCTGCCCGACGGCCACCGGGCTGATGGGATCGGCATCACCCCAAAGCAGCAGGGTCGGCACGTCCAGTGTGCTGATTTCTCCCGAGAGGTCCCGTGTCGGCTCGGCAATCCATGGTGCTGCTGTGAGGTAACTGGCGAAATAGTCGCCGCGCCAGTCGGCGCCACCCAGATCCAGCATCGGCACCCCGCCTGAAGTCACCGCCAGAACCAGGCGGCGCACCATGCCGGGCGCGGCGAGCGCTGTCCTGAGGGTTACGTAGCCGCCCATGGACTGCGCCACGAGATCGACCGGCGCGTCGATGCGCGCGAGCGTACGCGTGACCAGATCTTGGATGGAGGAAATATCGGGATCGGCTGGTTCCTGCCCGAGACCGGGCCAGGAGAGAAGTTCAAAGCGGCCGCCGACCTGGTCCGCGACTGGCTTCCAGAAGCCGGCGCTGCCGCCGGCTCCGGGCAGATAGAGTATCGGTGTGGGCAATCAACTTTCGCCGAGAATCATGCGCAGGGCGCGCTTGCCACCGGGAGCGAAGACGTCCACCTCGACATGAACAGGGTCCTGCGCCATGCGCCGGGTTCGGGCCGAGAGGGCCATGACTACGCCGAGCAGATCGCCCACCGAGCGCTTCTGACGCGGCAGAATACGTTCCGTCACGCCCTTGAGGGCCTTGTTGCGGACCCGCATGTCCGGTGAGGCGAGTGGCGAGCGACCAACAAAATTGGCCAGTTCGACAAGAGCATTGCGGTCACTCATTGGGCTACTCCATACACAAGCACCAACTGCATTCCCCAAGGCGGCAATACGCGCCGCCCCATTCGTTTCAGCCAGCGGTTGATCCGCCGTGCTGTACTTGTTCAGTCACGCATCGGACCGAAAACCGCTGAGCACTTTTCGGTCCGATGCTTATGTCAGCCCTGCATCGCCAGGCAGGCCAGATCCTGGTCCTTGAGGCGATTGCACATATTGGTCGCGGCATCGCGGTCACCGAAGCCGACGAAGCGTGCCCGGTAGAAAACCTGACCGTTCTTCTCGAAGCGCTCGACATAGGAGCGGAAGTCACCGAGTGAGCCGACCTTGCTGGCGGCGTCGGAAAGCAGGGAGCGGGCGCTGTCCTCGGACGGGCCGGCGCCGATCTGCACCATCCAGCCAGTGACTGGGGCGGCATCGGCGACCGAGCCGGAGTGCATCAGGTCGACGGGCTGTGCCGCGCCACCACCATCGGTACCAACCGCACCGGGTGGCAACAGGGGCGAGGAGGGGGCGGTCTGGCCGAGGGCAGCCGGCGGCGCGCCCAGGTTATAGGTTTCGCTTAGCCAAGCACCGATAACGTCCTGGCTGGGGTAAAGCGGCTCGGCCTGGGACGGGGCGGCCAGCACGTTGGCGGCCTGAACAGCGGGCGACAGGCCGAGGTCGGCAGGGGCGGGCACCGGCAAGGTCACCGGGGCGGCCGAAGCAACGGCAATCTGTGCCTGCGGCTGGGCGCCATTGCCGGAGACCAGTGCAGCAAGCCGGAAGTCGGGCATGGGCGTGGGCATGGCGAAGGTGGGTTTGCGCGGCTGGGCCAGCGCGAACTGCGTGCCGCCCTGGCGGCCGGGCAGTGGCACCATGGCCGTCTGCAGGTAGTCGCCGCGACGGCCCTTGGAAAGGTAGTTATTGACCAGCTGACGGACCTTTTCGTCGCGCGAGGCGGCGGAGTTGAAGCCGAAGGCAACGACGACAATGTGACGATTGTCCTTGCGGGCGGCAGTCAGCAAGTTGGAGCCGGCGGCATTGATGTAGCCGGTCTTGATGCCATCGACGGCGCCCATATAGCCAAGCACGCGGTTGTGGTTGCCATAGGTCTTGCCGCCAAAGCGGAAGGCCGTGGTCTGGAAATAATCGTAATAGGTCGGGAAGTGCTGGTAGATGGCGATACCCAGGATGGCCTGGTCGCGCACCGTGGTCACCTGGCCACCGTCGGGCAGGCCCGAGGCGTTGCGATAGGTGGTGTTGCGCATGCCCATGGCGCGGGCCGTGGTTGTCATGCGTTCGGCGAATTTGGTTTCGGTGCCCGAGATGTGCTCGGCGATGACGCGGGCCATGTCATTGGCGGAAAGGGTCACCAGCGATTTGATGGCGTCTTCCACCGAAATGGTGGAGCCGGCGCGCAGGCCCAGCTTGGTGGGAACGGCGGCCGCCGCATGGCGCGAGACCGTCATTTTGGTCGAGAGGCTGAGATTGCCGGCTTGTAATTCCTGGAACAGGACGTAAAGCGTCATCACCTTGGCGACGGACGCGGGATAGCGCCTGGAATCTGCCTGGTCTTCGTAGAGGACCTTGCCGGATTTTGCGTCGACGACGATGCCCGCATATTTGCGCAGGTTTTCGATGGCCTGAACCGGTGCCGCAGCAGAAAGGCTGAGGGCAAAAGTCACAAGGACAGCAGCGGCGGCGCGCAAAAACGCAACGCGCCAGGGGGTCTTTGCCAGGGAAATCACCCGGTACTCCAATTACTCAATCGGGCAACAGGCCCGTACGCAACTCGTTTGACGCTGCCGGATTTCGAGTGTCCCCAAACCCCGAAAGTCCAGCCTTTCAGGAGGTTAGCCTGACGCCGTTACGAATCCGTAAAATGCCGTCGATTTTCGGATGGTTGTGTCGGGAGCGCCTCTAACCCCACATTTCAGTGGGTCACGCGGCATAAAATCGTCCGCAGTAGGAGCAGGTTAGGGCCACTCACATTTTCGGGATGGGTTGGCCCTTAACACCGGCCCGATTTTGCCTACATAATGGGACCAACCTGCTGCTTCGTTTTCTCCAGGCGGCCGAAAGCCATGACCATGTCTACCTCACTATCCGCTCCCCGCCAGACGTCCTTGCACCTGCCTGCGCCCTTGCGCGTGACCGGCGGGCCAAAGGACGACGATGGCGGCCGCCGGGGCGGAAACGACGCTGATTTCGAAACCGGGACGGTGACCAAGACGCGTCCCAAAACCAAGCGCCCGAACCTTTATCGGGTGCTGCTGCTCAACGACGACTACACGCCGATGGAATTCGTCGTTCTGGTCCTGCAGGACGTCTTCAACAAGTCACGCGAAGACGCCATGCAGATCATGCTGCACGTGCACCAAAAGGGGGTGGGTGAGTGCGGCGTATATCCTTACGAGGTGGCCGAGACCAAGGTCACCCGCGTGATGGATACGGCACGCAAGAACCAGCATCCGCTGCAATGCGTGATGGAAAAACAGTAGGAACATCATATGCCCTCATTTTCGCGCGGACTCGAGAAGGCCCTGCATCAGGCGATGAACCTGGCGCGTGAGCGCAACCACGAGTTTGCCACCCTCGAGCACCTGCTTCTGGCACTGACGGATGATCGCGATACTGTCGCGGTGCTGACCGGATGCGATGTCGATATCGACGCGCTCAAAAGCGACCTTGAAGATTTTATCAATGAAGAGCTGGACAGCCTCGTCGTGCAGAACGGCCAGGATGCGCGGCCGACCGCGGCGTTCCAGCGCGTGATCCAGCGCGCGGTAATCCATGTGCAATCGTCGGGTCGCGAGGAAGTGACCGGCGCCAATGTGCTGGTCGCGATCTTTGCCGAACGCGAAAGCCATGCCGCCTATTTCCTCGAGCAGCAGGACATGAGCCGGCTCGACGCGGTCAATTTCATTTCCCACGGCATTACCAAGTCCGGCCCCAGCGAGGAGCGCAAGGTGCGCGGCGCCGAGGATGGTGAAGGTGCGGCCGAGGGTGGCGCCGAAAGCAAGAAAAGCTCGGCGCTGGCGGATTTCTGCGTCAATCTCAATGAGAAAGCCCGGCTGGGCAAGATCGACCCGCTGATCGGGCGCGATGCCGAATTGCGCCGCACCATCCAGGTGCTGTGCCGCCGCTCGAAGAACAATCCGCTCTATGTGGGTGACGCTGGCGTCGGCAAGACCGCCATCGCCGAAGGCCTCGCGCGCAAGATCATCGAGAATGATGTGCCTGAGGTGCTTCAGGAAGCGGTCATCTATGCGCTCGACATGGGTGCGCTGCTGGCCGGTACGCGCTATCGCGGTGACTTCGAAGAGCGCCTGAAGGCGGTGATGAAGGAACTCGAGAAGATGCCCAATGCGGTGCTCTTCATCGACGAAATCCACACCATGATCGGTGCCGGCGCGACGTCGGGCGGGGCGCTCGATGCTTCGAACCTCCTCAAGCCCGCTTTGGCAAGCGGGGCGATCCGCTGCATCGGCTCGACCACGTACAAGGAATATCGCCAGTTCTTCGAAAAGGATCGGGCGCTAGTGCGTCGTTTCCAGAAGATCGACGTCAATGAGCCGACGGTTCCTGACGCCATCGAGATCGTGAAGGGACTGCGGCCCTATTTCGAGGAATTTCACAAGATCACCTACACGGATGACGCTCTCAAGGCTGCCGTGGAGCTGAGCGCGCGCTATATCACCGACCGCAAGTTGCCGGACAAGGCAATCGATGTGATCGATGAGACCGGCGCCAGCCAGAAGCTGCTGCCCGAAGATCAGCGCAAGAAGGTGATCGACGTCGAGGACATCGAAGCGACCGTCGCGACCATTGCCCGCATCCCGCCCAAGTCGGTGTCCAAGTCGGATGCCGAACTGCTCTCCGGGCTGCAGCAGAGCCTCCAGACGGTGGTGTTCGGCCAGGATTCGGCGATCACGGCGCTGTCGTCGGCGATCAAGCTGGCACGCGCCGGCCTTCGCGAGCCGGAAAAGCCGATTGGCTCGTATCTGTTTACGGGTCCGACCGGCGTGGGCAAGACCGAAGTCGCCAAGCAGCTGGCCGATACGCTCGGCGTCGAACTGCTGCGCTTCGACATGTCCGAATATATGGAGCGCCACACGATCAGCCGCTTGCTCGGCGCCCCTCCGGGCTATGTCGGGTTCGATCAGGGTGGTCTGTTGACCGATGGCGTCGATCAACATCCGCATTGCGTGGTGTTGCTGGACGAAATCGAAAAGGCCCACCCGGACCTGTACAATGTGCTGCTGCAGGTGATGGACCACGGCAAGCTGACCGATCACAACGGCAAGGCGGTCGATTTCCGCAATGTCATCCTGATCATGACCTCCAATGTCGGCGCAGCCGACCTGGCGCGGGCACCCATCGGCTTTGGGCGCAAGCGCGAGCAGGGGGACGACGAGGATGCGATCAATCGCACCTTCAGCCCCGAGTTCCGCAACCGGCTCGACGCGATCATCTCGTTCGCGCCCCTGCCGCGCGAAGTGGTGCGCCGGGTGGTCGAGAAGTTCGTGCTGCAGCTCGAAGGCCAATTGGCCGAGCGCGGCGTTACCATCAACCTGACGCCCGAGGCGGCCGACTGGTTGGCGGAACGTGGCTATGACGAACGCATGGGCGCGCGTCCGCTTGGACGCGTGATCCAGGAGCACATCAAGAAGCCACTGGCTGATCAGGTGCTGTTCGGTGAACTGGTAAATGGCGGCTCCGTGACGGTTGCCGTGGTGGGCGAGGGCAACGAGGCCAAGCTGGAACTGGTGGCCGTGCCACCGCGCCCGGCAAAGCCCAAGGCGTTGCCCAAGCCCAAGAAGCCAAAGGCGACGGCTGACAAGAGCTGAGAACCAGTTCGAGCGAGAATGACAGAGGCCGGGAGCGATCCCGGCCTTTTCGTTTGTGGCTGCAGTTGCCCGATAGGGCGGCGACACCTATAAGCGTTGCATTCGTCGGACTCGGGATTTCTTCCCGGGTGGCTTCTCCGGGCGCCGATCCCCCGGTCACAAGTATCATCGCGCTTTAAACATCGGCACGCCCGTGCCCACCGCGCCCTAGGTCTTGTTCATGTTCAATTTCGATAACTACCGCGCCGAATGGGTGCGGAACGTGCGGGGAGACCTGCTCTCCGGTCTCGTCGTGGCTCTGGCGTTGGTGCCGGAGGCCATTGCCTTCTCGATTATTGCGGGAGTGGACCCCAAGGTGGGTCTTTATGCCTCCGTGGTGATCGCCATCGTCATTTCGATCTTTGGCGGGCGACCGGCGATGATTTCGGCGGCGACCGCGGCGACAGCAGTGCTGATGGGTTCCTTGGTGCGTGAGCATGGGCTGGATTACTTGCTTGCGGCCACCATTCTGGCGGGGTTGCTGCAAGTGGCCGCGGGCTATCTGAAGCTTCATACGGTGATGCGGTTTGTGTCGCGTTCGGTGATGACCGGCTTCGTCAATGCACTCGCCATCCTGATTTTCATGGCGCAGTTGCCCGAGTTGATCGGGGTTCCTTGGATGACGTATCCCATGCTGGCCCTGGCATTGGCGATCATCTACCTGTTTCCGCGCCTGACGACCTTGGTGCCTTCGCCTTTGGTGGCGATCATCGTGGTCGGCCTCATTGTGTTCTTTGGGGGGCTGGATGTGCATCTGGTTGGTGACATGGGCGAATTGCCCACGACCTTGCCGTTCTTCTTCATTCCCAATGTGCCGCTGACGCTGGACATGCTCTGGATCATCCTGCCCTACTCAGTGGGCGTGGCCGCCGTGGGGCTGCTGGAATCGCTGATGACGGCACAGATCATCGACGAGTTCACCGACACGGGCAGCGACAAGCAGCAGGAAAGCGTGGGGCAGGGCATCGCCAATATTGTCTCGGGCTTCTTCGGTGGCATGGCGGGTTGCGCCATGATTGGCCAGTCTGGGATCAATGTCCGCTCCGGCGGGCGCGGGCGGCTGTCGACCTTCCTGGCGGGGGCTTATCTGCTGGTGCTGCTGGTGGTGCTGGGCGACCTGCTGCGCAATATTCCCATGCCAGCGCTGGTGGCGATCATGATCATGGTTTCCATCGGCACGTTCGACTGGCGTTCGCTACGCAATCTGCGCGATCACCCGCGATCGTCCTCGATGGTGATGCTGTCCACTGTCGCCTTTGTGGTGTTCACCCACAATCTGGCGATTGGCGTTCTGGTGGGCGTGTTGCTGTCCGGCGTGTTCTTTGCCTGGAAGATTTCGCAGATATTTGAAGTGCGCAAGGAAATGAGCGAGGACGGCAAGACCCGGGTCTATCACGTGCAGGGGCAGTTGTTCTTTGCCTCGGCGGAGCAGTTCATGGCGGCGTTCGACTTTGACGAAAAAGTCGAACGGGTGGTGATCGACCTCACCCATGCGCATATCTGGGATATTTCCAGCGTTGCCGGGGTCGACAAGGCCGTCATCAAGTTCAGAAAGGCCGGGGTCGATGTCTCGCTCTCAGGTCTGAACAAGGCCAGCGCCACTATCGTCGATAATCTGGGCGTCCATCACAAAGCCAATGGGGACCTGCTGGTCGGGCATTGATCGTGCGGCGGGGCCCGGCCATGGCCGGGCCTGTCAAATGGCCGAACGACGGCCGGCCCAGAGGTGGCCAAAGGTAAAAGCCACATAGACCGCCGCTGGCAGACAAAGTGTGTAGATGCCGACGAACCGGTAGAGCAGGGCGCCTATGGCGGCCCCGGCGTATAGGCCTGACCACACCGCGAGATGCTGGAGCCAGCGCTGCGGTGGCGCGGCTCCGCGCAGTGCCAGTGCCAGATCCTGGCCAGCGGTGTACAGCGTGCCGGTGACAAATGTAGCGCCCAGGCGCACGGCGCCGCGCATGGGCAGGATGGCGTTTTGTGCACCGGCGCTCGCCGCCAAGACCAGCATGGTCTTGTTGGGCGGGAAGCCGTTCATCGTCAGGGCAAGGGTGAGTGCCACGCCGGCTGATACGGCGGCGCTTACGGCGGCGGGGCCCCAGCGGGTGCTGGAAAAGGCAGCGAGAGCGCCCAACACGCTGCCGATGAAGAAGAGCACGATGAGCGATGCTGTCAGCAGCACCACCGGCCAGGCACCATCGACAAGGGCGGCGCCACCCTGAGTGGTATTGCCACTCATGAACGAGGTGAAATAGCCGCCCAGTTCGATAAAGCCGACCGCGTCGATCAGACCGGCCGAGGCCGTCAGGACCGTACCAAGTGCGAGATGGCGAGTTGGGGTCATGGCGCGCCTATAGTTCGGAGGCGATATCGCGAGCCAATGCCGCCAATTCGGCATCGTCGGCCTTGCCGCCCGAATGGGCGCCCAGTGCGACCCCTTCATAAATGGGGATGATGTGGAAATGGAGGTGGAACACCGTCTGTCCCGCCGGCGCTTCGTTGAACTGCATGACCCGTAAGCCATCGGCCCTTGTGGCAGCCTTGACCGCCTGCGCCACCCGCTGCACCAGCGGCATCACCGCTGACAGGTCGGCAGGATTGGCATCCAGAAGGTTGCGGGACGCAGCCTTGGGCACGACGAGCGTATGGCCTTTTGATTGGGGGAAGATGTCCATCATCACCAATGCAATGTCATCCTCGTGCACCTTGTGGCAGGGCAGGTCGCCGTTGAGGATTTTCGCGAAGATATTGGTGGGATCGTAGGTCATGCGGGCCTCGTGCATTTTCGGCCACCGTAGCCGAGCAATTTCAGGCCCGGAAGTCCCGCCGGGCGTTGTGCGCCAGATTGTGCCGTTGGGAGGCACGCCGGTGGACGGTCGCTGCCCTCCCCGTTGCGGGAAAGGGTAATTGCCGGGGTGTTGGTCTAGCGCTCCTGCCGTTCGCCCTTGCGAAACGGGGTGAAACTTTCCAGCATCTCCTGCTGCTGTTCGACGGCAGGACGTTCGTCTTCGAGGTAATCGGCGACGGCGCGGCGAAGGCCGGGGTGCGCTATCCAGTGGACGGAGTGCGTCAGGACCGGCTCGTAGCCGCGTGCCAGCTTGTGTTCGCCCTGGGCGCCGGCTTCGACCACCGTCAGCTTGTGGGCAATGGCGTAGTCGATGGCCTGGTAGTAGCAGACTTCAAAGTGAAGGAAGGGCACATCGCGGGTGGCGCCCCAGTTGCGGCCGAAAAGGCGGTCTTTGCCGCGGAAATTGATGGCGCCCGCGATGGGCGTGTCGCCCTCATAGGCCAGCATCAGCACGACGCGGTCGGCCATATATTGCCCGAGCAGGGAAAAGAACGTGCGATTGAGATAGGGGCGGCCCCATTTGCGGGCGCCGGTATCCTCGTAGAAATCGTAAAAGGCATCCCAGTGCTGTTCTTCGATTTCGGCGCCGGTGAGCCAGCGGATGGTGATGCCATCAGCCAGGGCGTCGCGACGTTCGCGGCGGATGGTCTTGCGCTTGCGCGAGGAGAGCGTGTCGAGAAATTCCTCAAAGCTGGAATAATCGTGGTTGTGCCAGTGAAACTGGGTATCGACCCGGCGGAGCCAGTCGAGTGAGCCGGCGAGGCTGGCTTCCGCCTCGGGCACAAAGGTCAGGTGGACGGATGAGGCGTCGTGCCGGCCAGCCAGTTGCTGCGCCGTGGAGAGCAGGGCGGACTGTGCTTCGAGGTTGCCTGATGGCACCAAAAGCTTTGGCGCGGTGGCTGGCGTGAAGGGCACGGAGCCCTGGAGCTTCGGATAGTAGTGGCCGCCGGCTCGTTCCAGCGCATTGGCCCAGCCATGGTCAAAGACATATTCGCCCATGGAATGGGACTTGAGGAACAGCGGGAGGAGGCCGATGGGTGTGTCGGTCTGGTCCTTGAGCAGGATGTGTTGCGCTTGCCAGCCAGTCTGGCCGGTGGCGCAGCCTGATTCTTCAAGAGCCAGGAAAAAGGCGTGGTCAAGGAAAGGGTTATCCGCGCGGCCGTCGGTGGATGGCACGAGACTGTTCCACACCGCTGCCGGGATGGAGGCCGTGGTGGGGTGGATATTGGCGGTGTAATTGCTTGCAGACACTGGGACGAAAATCCCTGAACTTGGGTCTGGCCGATATGGGGATGTGCGGTCCCGGGTTCAACCGGGACCGGCAGTGCTACACTTCGACAACCGCTTCGATTTCGACCGCTGCGCCGAAGGGTAGTGCCGCGACACCGAAGGCTGCGCGGGCATGCTTGCCCTTGTCGCCCAAGACGCCGACCAACAGGTTGGAGGCGCCATTGGCGACCAGATGGTGCTCGAAGAATTCGGGGGTGGAGGCGACAAGCACCGTCAGTTTGACAATGCGCTTGACCTCATGCAGCGGCACGCCGGCCATGTGCACGACCTGGGCGAGGATGTTGACGGCGCACAGTTCGGCAGCGTTGCCGCCCTGCACGACGTTCATGTTATCGCCGAGCAGGCCCTGCACGACGCCCTGGTCGTTGCTGGAGAGCTGGCCGGAAATATAAAGGAGATTGCCGCTGCGGCTCACCGGCACATAGCTGGCCACGGGCGCCTTGGGCGCGGGCAATTCATAGCCATATTCGCGGAGCTTTTCGATCGGGTCGGTCATCTGGTCTTGCCTTCGAGGTCGTCTGCTTCTTCTTCGGATACCGGTGCCGACGGCGTGTCGGGCCGGGCGGTGTAGAGCTTGCCGCGCACCACAGCGGTGCGGCCAAAACGGGTGCGGACCTTGTCCATCGCTCGTTCAGCGGCCGCCTTGCGGGCGACCTGCGGCTCCAGCAGATCGCCTGGATCAGAGCCGTCAGCGGCATCGAGACCAGATACGCCAATGCCAATAAGGCGAAAAGGCGTGCCATCGATCTCGCGCTGCAAGAGGCTCAGACCCGCTTCGTAAAGCACATTGGCAAGCTGCGTCGGCATCATCAGGTGTCGGGCGCGTGTGCGCAACTTAAATCCGGCGGTCTTGAGCTTCAAAGTCACCGTGTCGCCGACAAGACCCTTGGCCTTGAGGCGCTCGGACAGGCGTTCGGAGCATTTGAGCAATTCGGTGGAGAGTTCGTCCAGCGATGCGAGATCGCGGAAGAATGTGGTCTCGGAAGAAACCGTCTTCATTTCACCGTCGATGGAGACCCGGCGGCTGTCCTGCCCTTGCGAGAGGCGGGCGAGGCGGGCGCCTGATTCGCCATAAAGCCGCATGAGCCGGGTTGGGTCCTCCTGCTGGAGCTGGCCGATGGTGTGGTAGCCATCCTTCTTGAGAGTTTCGGAGAAGACCTTGCCCACGCCATAGATGAGGCTGATCGGCTTGGGGGCCAGAAATTCGAGGGTTTCGGCAACGCCGATGACGGCAAAGCCCCGCGGCTTGTCGAGGTCGGAGGCGACCTTGGCGAGAAACTTGTTGTGGCTGAGGCCCACGGAGATGGTGACGCCGATGTCCTGTTCGATGGTGCGGGCAAAGCGCGCAAGGCTAAGGGCGGGCGGGGCCTTGTGGACGCGCTCGGTGCCGGTCATGTCGAGGAAGGCCTCGTCGATGGATATAGGCTCCACCAAGGGGGTCAGCGCATCCATGTGGCGCCTGATCTGGCGGCTGACCTCGACATATTTGGCCATGTTGGGCTTGATGATGACCGCCTCGGGGCAGAGTTCGCGGGCCTTGAACATGGGCATGGCCGAGCGGACACCCGACTGGCGGGCGATGTAGCAGCAGGTGGAGACGACACCGCGCTGGCCGCCGCCGATGATCAGTGGCTTGCCCTGGAGGGATGGGTCATCGCGCTTTTCGACCGAGGCGTAGAAGGCATCGCAATCGACATGGGCGATGGAGAGCGAGAAGAGTTCGTCATGGCTCCTGAGGCGCGGCGAACCGCAGCTCGGGCAGCGGCCGGGCGGATGCTCGGCGGCCCCGCTGGTGAGGCAATCGCGGCAGAACCAATCGGTCGCCATTTCACTCCACTCGGTTCAGCCGATGCCAGACCCGCATGAAGGTTTCCGGCGTCGTGCCGGCATTTGCGCAGAGAGCGAGTAGAATCGCTTCATTTGAGGCAAAATAGTCGATGAGGCCGTGCTGAAGACGCACCGTGCCGACCGAAGCGCGCAGAGATTGTGGGTCCATGCCTGCATGCTGCATGAAGGCCAGCAGTTCCTCAGGGTGTTCCGCAAGGTAGCCCAGGCAGGAATCGGCAAGGGCGGAAACGTCCGGCGCGGTGCGGTCGGAAGCGGGCAAGTGGCGGCCTCATTTGGTGTTTTGTTAGAGTTTCAATGCTAGCCCAGATGGAACGGAAAGCGAAGGTGCGCAGACTGGCGCATCCCAGTTTTCGGGCAGGGCGCCCGCAAGGGGCCCAAGCGAGGTAGAATGCCCAAGAGTGTAATGATCGTGGAAGACAACGAGCTCAACATGAAGCTCTTCAACGATCTGCTGGAATCGCGGGGATATAATGTCATCCAGACCCGTAGTGGAATGGAAGCGCTGGATCTGGCCAGGGCGCATATGCCCGACCTGATCCTGATGGACATTCAACTGCCCGAAGTGTCGGGGCTGGTGGTGACCAAGTGGCTCAAGGATGACGAGCAACTGGCGCATATTCCAGTTGTTGCTGTCACCGCTTTCGCCATGAAGGGGGACGAGGAGCGCATCCTGCAGGGTGGGTGCGAGGGTTATATTTCCAAGCCCATCTCGGTGTCTCACTTTCTGGAAACCATTGCACAATACATTGGGCCTGCCTGAGGGGCGGCGCGTGCGCGCGCCGCTACAGCAGGGCTGACACTGGCGCGTCGTTTGCCAGGAGCCGAAGAGTTTTGTTCGCGTGGTCCGCCGGGGGTGTCGTCCCTGCGCATTGCGCCTGAGTATCCGGGGTAGTGTTGTGACCGCTCGCGTTCTGATCGTCGATGACATTCCAACCAATGTTCGCCTGCTCGAAGCGCGTTTGACCGCGGAATATTACGAGGTAGTGACGGCCAGCTCCGGGGCGCAGGCGCTGGAAATCTGCCAGACCCAGGATGTCGATATCGTCCTGCTCGACGTGATGATGCCGGAAATGGACGGGTTCGAGGTTTGCCGGCGGCTCAAGGCCAATTCCAAGACCCATCATTTGCCCGTGCTGATGATCACGGCGCTGGACCAGACTTCGGACCGGGTGCAGGGACTGGATGCAGGCGCCGACGATTTCCTCAGCAAGCCGGTGGACGACACGCAGCTAATGGCGCGCGTAAAGAGCCTGGTGCGCCTGAAGTCGCTGACCGATGAATTGCGGGCCCGGGCGCTGACGGGGCAGCAGATCGCCATCGAAGACGCGCTGCGGGCGATGGACAGCATTTCGGCCAGTGGCGGTTCAATCCTGATCATTGATACCGACCAACGCCATGCCGAGCGCATCAAGGGCTATTTGAGCGCGGAACACCGGGTCGACATCCTCACCGAGCCGGCCGAGGCCGTGTTCCAGGTGACGGGGGCCAGCTATGAGCTGGCACTGGTGAGCATGGGGCTTGACGGATTCGATCCGCTCCGGGTGTGCTCGCAAATGAGGACCGTGGATCATTCGCGCAATCTGCCAATCATCCTGATGGCGGATGCCGCCGACAAGCCGCGCGTGGTGCGGGCGCTGGACCTTGGCGTCAATGACTTTATCAGCCGGCCGGTGGAGCGCAATGAACTGATGGCGCGGGTACGCACCCAGATTCGCCGACACCGCTATGCCATGGAACTGCGCGAAAGCGTCAACAACACCATGGCGCTGGCGGTTACGGACGAGCTCACCGGGCTCTACAATCGGCGCTATTTCGACCGGCACCTCAATGTGATGCTGAGTAAGGCGCAGGAGCAGGATCGCGACATGGCGCTGATGATCATCGACATGGATCACTTCAAGGCGGTCAATGATAATCATGGCCACGATATCGGCGACGCGGTGCTGCGCGAGTTTTCGGCGCGGCTGAAGCGCAACATCCGGGGCGTGGACCTGGCCTGCCGGTTCGGCGGCGAGGAGTTCGTGGTGCTAATGCCCGACACAGACATCACCCAGGCCGAGGCGGTTGCAGAGCGGGTGCGCCAATCGATGGCCGAGAAGAGCTTTGAGGTTGGAGCCGCCCGACCGTTGTCGGTGACGGTCTCGGTAGGGGTGTCGATCCGGGAGGGTCAGGTCGATACGCCCGAGAGCATGATCAAGCGGGCCGATGTGGCGCTCTATCGGGCCAAGCGCGAAGGTCGGAATCGCGTCATCTTTGACGCCGCCTGAGCGGTTTTGCGTAAAAACCCGGCTATTAGGGTTATTTGTTATAATTAACAAATGGTTGAGCGCGTCGAGTCGCTGGATTCACTTGGCCTTTTTACGGGTTGGGACTAGGGTCCTTTCAGACGGCCTTGGGATATATCCCAATGGTCATCGGGTCCCTACGGCCCATCTCAGGTCCGCCGCAACTCCTGAGTTCCCGTAGGGCGGTTGGTCCGGACGCGGACAGAGTGGCCTCTTCGACATGCCGCTCCGGACCAGCCACTCTCCTCACCTGGGATAGTTCTGCTTAGTCACCTGTGGACGCAGTGACGCCCCATTCCTTATGCATGGGCCTCGGGCCATGAATGAGGAGTGGGGACGGCGAACGTCCGTTCTGCATCTCTGCCTCAAGTGAACGTAAGCCAAAACAAAACCCCCACAATCGCTTGCGGGGGTTTGTTCATTTTAAACAGGAGCAGCCGGATTACTTGATCTTGGCTTCCTTGAATTCAACATGCTTGCGCACGACGGGGTCGTACTTGCGGAAGGAGAGCTTCTCGGTCTGGGTGCGAGCGTTCTTCTTGGCAACGTAGAAAAAGCCGGTATCGGCCGTCGAGACGAGCTTGATCTTGATGGTGGCGGCCTTGGCCATTTCTGTGTCCTTCACAAAGCGAAAGGCGCCGCGAACAGGGCAGCGCCGGAATTTGGCCGCAACCTAAGGATTTGCCGCCGGATGTCAAGTCGATAACAACGCCTTGGCGGAATTGGGTGGTTGCCGCAATTGCGAGCAATTTGGGGGCCAGTCCGCCTGATCCACCGGCCATTCGAGCACAGCTCTCATGGCCCTCGGTCTCAGATCTGTCCACCAGACCGATCTGCCCGTTGGGACGGACCGAAGCCATACATGCGATTGGCCCATTGAAGGCCGACGATTGCGCCCTTGATGGAAGGCAACATGGCCAGAGGCAACACGATGGCCAGCGGAATCATGGTGACCACGTGGGTCATGGGCTGGACGTGATACGCCATTTCCATATGCACCATCAGGAAGATGAGGATATGGCCAACGATGGTGATGGCGATGTAGGGCGGGAAGTCATCGGCGCGATGGTGGCTGAGTTCTTCGCCGCAGACGCCACACTGGTCGGCAGTCTTGAGATAGGCACGGAACATCTTGCCCTGGCCGCAGTGCGGGCAGCGACAGAGCGCGCCGCGCCACACAGCGCTGGCTTTGCTGCGGTCTTCGAGTGCCCGGGTCTGATTGGTCATCAGTTACCTCTTTCTCCGGCCCGAACCTTTTGAAGTCCTGGGGCCGAAACTCTTAGGTGGACCCTTCCTCAGCCGTTTGCCAGATGGCGGATTGCCGCGCTTGCCCTCGGAGAGTAGTTCGAAGCGTAACGCGCCGGCAACGGGTGCGGCTTCGAGGAGGCGCACTTCCACGCGGTCGCCCAAAGTGAAGGTTTCACCGGTCCGCTCCCCAATCATGGCCTGGCGCTCTTCGACAAAGCGATAATAGTCCTGCCCCAGGGTCGAGGCCGGGATGAAGCCGTCAGCGCCGGTTTCAAGCAGTCGGATGAAGAGGCCCGAACGGGTGATGCCCGAAACGCGGCCCATGAAGCGAGCGCCGATGCGCTCGGCCAGGAATTGGGCCAACAGTCGATCAGAGGTCTCGCGTTCGGCCAGCATGGCGCGGCGCTCGGTGGCCGAAATGTGCTGAGCGATGCCGGGGAGCTTCAGGGCCTCCTGGTCGGACAGACCATCGTCGCCAAGGCCGAGCGCGCGAACAAGCGCCCGGTGGACAATGAGGTCGGCGTAGCGGCGGATGGGCGAGGTGAAATGGGCGTAGCGGTCAAGGTTGAGACCGAAGTGGCCATAGTTGTCGGCGGAATATTCGGCCTGCGCCTGGCTGCGCAGCACCATTTCGCTGACTTGCTCGATATTGCCCGCCTTGCGCGCCTGGCCAAGAATGCCGTTGAAATCGGACGCGCGGACGCTGTCAGATTTCTTTACGGCAATGTCGAGGCTGCCGAGGAATTCTCGCAAGGACTGGAGCTTTTCGGACGATGGTTCGTCGTGGACGCGGTAGAGTAGCTCGCTGCGCTTCTGCTCAAGGGTTTCGGCGGCCGCCACATTGGCGGCAATCATCATTTCCTCGATCAATCTGTGGGCGTCGAGGCGTTCAGGAATATGGATATCCCTGACCAGCCCGTTGTCGTCGAGGAGGATCTTGCGTTCGGGCAGGTCGAGATCGAGCGGGCCACGTTGATCGCGTGCACTGGCCATGGCTTCATAGGCATCCCAGAGAGGCCTCAGGATGGGTTCGAGCAGCGGGCCGGTCTGGTCGTCGGGATTGCCGTCAATGGCGGCCTGAGCCTGCTGATAAGAGAGTTTGGCGGCGGAGCGCATGAGAATGCGGTGGAAGCTGTGGCTCTTTTTGCGGCCATCGGCACCCAGGACCATGCGCACGGCGAGGGCAGCGCGGGGCACGCCTTCTTTCAATGAGCACAATTCGTTGGAAATGCGCTCGGGCAGCATGGGAACCACGCGGTCGGGAAAATAGACTGAATTGCCCCGAATATAGGCCTCGCGGTCAAGCGCGGTACCTGGGCGCACGTAGGCGGCCACGTCGGCGATGGCGACGGTAACGACATGGCCGCCCTTGTTGGCCATGTCATCGTCGGGCGCGGCATGGACAGCGTCGTCATGATCCTTGGCGTCGGCAGGGTCGATGGTGATAAGCGGCAGATCGCGCCAGTCCTCGCGACCCTTGAGCGTGGCTTCCTTGGCCTCTTCGGCTTCGCGAATGACACTGGCCGGGAAGACATGGGGGATTTCGAGATTGTGGATGGCGATCAGCGAGATCGCGCCTTCGGAGTGCGGATTGCCGATGACCGCGGTGACGCGGGCCTGCGGGATCATCAGGCGGCCGGCGAACTTGACCTCAACTTCAACGAGGTCGCCGTCGTCGGCGGTGCCGAGATCGCCAAGGGCGATGCGCATTTCCTTCTGCTTGCGGTCGACAGGGATAAGCCGAGCGCCTTCCTCGTCGCGACGGACGATGCCGATCTGGGCGCGACGGGGCTTGTCGAGCACCTTCATGGGTCGCGCCGTGTAGTCGGGGATGACGTCTTCGCCGGCATCAATGCGCGCAAGGATGCGGTCGCCGGGGGCAGGAACGACACGAGCATGGGGGCCAGTCAGCACGCGAACGCGCGGGATTTCGCCTTCCTCCGGGTTCCACTGGGCCGGAAAGGCATGCAGGCTTTCGGGGTCGGCGTCGCTCGGAATATCAAGCACGGTGACATGGGGCAGGGCGGCCGTGCGGCGCAGCGCCTTGCGGGTGCGGGTGATGACCCCGTCGCCTTCAAGCTGGGCCAGCATGGCCTTAAACGGCCTCCGCAAATCGCCGCGGATGCCAAAGACCTTGGCCAGATCGCGCTTGCCCTTGATGTCATCCTGCTGGGCCAGGGCCTCAAGCAATTGCTCGCGCGAGGGGAGCCGGTCGGCGACCGGCTGGCGCGGACGCTTGGGACCCGAGGTGTTTTTCGGCTTTTGGGATTTGGGTGCTGGGGACTTGGCCATGAATATTCTATTCTGAAAACTGCCCCTATGTAGGGGATTGGTCCGGTTTTGCCAAACGCGAGCGGCGATTGCGCGGTGCGGAAATCGGCGCACCCTCTTGTGACATCGCCCACCGAGGGGCTAGACCTTGGCGCAACGCCACAAGGAGGGGTTGCGTTCATGCCTGCCGACATTTTGCCACTGATCTTTGCGCTGGTGCTGGGTTATCTCTCGGGCTCCATTCCCTTCGGGCTGATCCTGACCCGGGCGGCCGGGCTGGGTGATATCCGCACCATCGGCTCGGGCAATATCGGGGCGACCAATGTTTTGCGCACCGGCAACCGGCCTGTCGCAGCCGCAACGCTGGTGCTTGATGCGCTCAAGGCGGTGCTGCCGATTCTGGTTGCGCGGTACTTCTGGGGGGAAGACGCCGCGCGGGTTGCAGCGCTTGGCGCGTTTCTGGGGCACTGCTTTCCGGTGTGGCTCGGCTTCAAGGGCGGCAAGGGCGTTGCAGTGATGATTGGTTCGACCCTGGCGCTCAGCTGGCCGGTGGGCCTGATCTTTTGTGCCGTGTGGTTGCTGATCGCCTTTTCGCGCAAAATGTCTTCGCTGGCGGCGCTGACCGCTGCGGCCACGGCGCCAATTTTTGCCTATGTGTTCTCCGGGGAGCGGTTGGCGCTGGTGGTGGCAGGGCTTTCGCTCCTTCTGTTCTTCCAGCATCGCGAAAATCTTGGGCGATTGCTCAAGGGCACCGAACCGACCATCGGCGGCAGCAAGAAAGAAAGCTGATGCAGAGGGCCGGGGTGACCAAGGTGCTCACGCCGGCCCAACGCACTGCCTGGTTGCGGCTGATCCGCACCGAGAACGTCGGCCCTGTCACCTTTCGCCAGTTGCTCAATCGCTTCGGTTCGGCAGAAGCGGCCCTTGAGGCGCTGCCAGAGCTGAGCCGCAAGGCGGGGCGGGCGATGCTGCCGATCAGCCAATCGCGCGCCGAAGATGAAATTGCGGGCCTGGCGCGCTATGGGGCGCGGCTGGTGGCACAATGCGATCCCGACTATCCGCGGCATCTTCAGCATATCTCGGGCGCGCCGCCGCTGTTGACCATGGCCGGGGGTGAGCGTCTCGACTGGCAACGCACGGTTGGCATTGTGGGCGCCCGCAATGCCTCCTCGGCGGGGGTTAAGATGACCAGGCTGCTGGCGGCTGACCTTGGCGAGCGCGGTTATACGGTCGTATCGGGACTGGCGCGGGGCATCGATGCCGCGGCGCACCGGGCCAGTATCGACACAGGCACAATTGCCGTGCTGGCCGGGGGTTTTGACCGCATTTATCCAGACGGAAACATTCCGCTGGCCCATGACATTCTCGACAATGGTGGAGCGCTGTTGACAGAAATGCCGCTTGGCTGGGAACCGCGAGCGCGGGATTTTCCGAGGCGTAACCGGCTGGTTTCGGGTTTGTCGCTGGGCATCGTGGTTGTCGAAGCGGCCAAGCGCAGCGGATCGCTGATCACGGCGCGACTGGCGCTGGAGCAGAACCGGGACGTCTTTGCCGTGCCCGGCTCGCCGCTCGATCCGCGAGCCGAGGGCGGCAATCTGCTTATCCAGCAGGGCGCGCGGTTGGTGACCAATGCTGAGGACATTGTCGAGGTGCTGGGCAGTGCGGATCCGGCGCGGCAGGCTCTGTTCGACCCCGAATGGCAGCCTGGCGAGGTCGGGAGCGGCGATGCCGAGCCAGCAGCGGATGACCGCGGGCGGCTCACTGAAGCGCTCAGTTCGACGCCGGTGGAGGTGGACGAGTTGATTGCCCAAACCGGCATAGTGCCTGGTGTGATGCAGGTATTGTTGCTCGAACTCGATATTAGCGGGCAGATCGAATGGTCGAGCGGGCAATTGGTGGCACTGCGGCACCAATAGGAATTACAGAAAGATGGGCTCTTCGTGGAGGTTCACGCCGAAGCGGTGGTGAACCGTGCGCTTGACGTGGGCGGCGAGCGCCGCGACATCTGCCTGAGTAGCGCCACCGTGGTTGACGACGACCAGGGCGTGGCGCTCAGACATTCCCACGGGCCCCATGCGGAAGCCCTTCAACCCGCTCTTTTCAATCAGCCAGCCGGCGGAGAGTTTGGTCAGACCTTCGGCCTGCGGATAATTGGGAGCTTGAGTGAACTCGTCCAGAACGGGCGCTGCGGCATCGAGTGAAACGATGGGATTTTGGAAGAACGAGCCGGCGTTGGGATGGACCCGCCAGTCCGGCAGCTTGCTTGTGCGCAGGGCGATAACGCGATCCATCACAAGGCGCGGCGAGAGGTCGGCGGCGTCCGATAGGTCGGTCAGACCGGCAAAGCGCAAGTTGGGTTGCCAGCGCCGGGGCAGGGCAAGGCGGATGGCCAGGACCACATAGCGGTTCGGCTCCCGCTTGAAGAGGCTGTCGCGATACGCAAAGGCGCAGGCGGCGCGGTCAAAGGTCAAAGTGTCGCCGGTTGTCCGGTCGTAGGCGGTCAGCGAATGGAAGAAATCGGCCAGTTCCGCGCCGTAAGCGCCGATGTTCTGTACGGGGGCCGCGCCGGCCGTGCCTGGAATGAGAGCCAGATTTTCGAGCCCGCCAAAACCCTGGTCAACTGACCAGGCGACGAAGTTGTGCCAGGGCTCGCCCGCGTCAGCTTCGATCAGGACGTGCTCGGCGGTTTCCTCGATCACGCGATGGCCGAACTGCGAGAGGATGGCGGTGATACCATCAAAATATTCGGCGAGCACCACATTGCTGCCGCCGCCGAGGATGCGAATGGGCAGGTTCTCCCGCGCCGCATGGTCGAACAATGCGGGCAAAAGGGCGGCATTATCGATCAGCAGGCCAAAGCGCGAGCGAGCCCGCAAGGCCAGCGTATTGCGGGCCGAAAGGTCAAAATCGGGAATCAGCAAGGTGGTGAAATCGGTCATGTTGACGCCTAGACATCATTGTTGGGGCGGGTTCGGCAAGTCCATGCTTCGCCTCCCCCCGTTGACACCGGCATTGCGCTTCACCATGTTGCGCGCTCTTTCAGGTACATTTGCGGAACGGAATCCGGCATGAAGGTCGTCGTCGTTGAAAGTCCGGCTAAAGCCAAGACAATCAACAAATATCTGGGCAAGGACTATGAGGTCCTGGCCAGCTTCGGCCATATCCGCGACCTTCCGGCAAAGGATGGTTCGGTCCGTCCTGATGACGATTTTGCCATGTCCTGGGAAGTTGATACGGCAGCAAAAAAGCGCATTGCGGACATTGCTTCGGCCCTCAAGGGCGCTGACGGTCTGATCCTGGCCACCGACCCGGATCGCGAAGGTGAAGCGATTTCCTGGCACATTCTGGATGTGTTGCGCACCAAGAAGGCGCTGAAAAAGGACGTGCCGGTTCAGCGTGTGGTGTTCAACGCCATCACCAAGGACGCGGTGACGACGGCGATGGCCAATCCGCGTGATATCGACATGCCGCTGGTCGATGCCTATCTGGCGCGCCGGGCCCTCGATTATCTCGTGGGCTTTACGCTCTCGCCCATTCTCTGGCGCAAATTGCCCGGTTCTCGGTCTGCCGGTCGCGTGCAGTCGGTGACGTTGCGGCTGGTTTCGGATCGCGAGAGCGAGATCGAAAAATTCAAAGCGGACGAATACTGGTCAGTCGAGGCGCAACTGGCGCATGCCGGAAAGAGCTTCCTGGCGCGGCTCCTGGCCGTCGATGGCAAGAAGACCGACAAGCTCGATATCAAGACCGGCGAAAACGCTGCTGAACTGAAGAAGTTGATCGAGGCTGGTCAGTTCAACGTTTCCAACGTCGAAAAGAAGCCCACCAAGCGCAATCCTTATGCGCCGTTCACGACATCGAGCCTGCAGCAGGATGCGTCGTCGCGCCTTGGCCTGTCGCCCAACCGGACCATGCAGATCGCCCAGCGCCTCTATGAGGACGGGTTGATCACCTATATGCGAACCGACGCCGTGCAGATGGCGCCGGAGGGCATTTCCATGGCCCGCTCGGTGATCGGCAAATATTTCGGCGAGGAATTCCTGCCGGAAAAGGCGCGCATCTACCAGAGCAAGGCCAAGAACGCGCAGGAAGCGCACGAGGCGATCCGACCGACCGACATGTTCAAGCGGCCAGAGCAGTTGAGCCTGGATGCCGACCAGGCCAAACTTTATGGCCTGATCTGGCGCCGCACGCTGGCCAGCCAGATGAAATCGGCCGAGATTGATCGCACGAGTGTGGACATTGCCGTCAATGTGCCGGGTCGTGCCGTCACCTTGCGCGCGACGGGGTCGGTGGTGACATTCCCCGGGTTCCTCAAGCTTTACGGTGTCGAGGCCAAATCTGACGAGGACACCGAAGACGAGGACGAACGCGAGTTGCCACCGCTCAAGGTTGGCGACAAGCCGGACCTCAAAGCGGTTGAAATCGAGCAGCATTTCACCCAGCCGCCGGCGCGATATACCGAAGCCAGCCTGATCAAGAAGATGGAAGAAATCGGCATCGGCCGGCCTTCTACCTATGCTGCGACGCTGTCGACGCTCAAGGACCGCGACTATGTTCGGCTTGAGGGCAAAGCGCTGCATCCCGAAGATCGCGGGCGCATCGTGACTTCGTTCCTGCAGAGCTTTTTCACGCGCTATGTGGAGTACGGTTTCACGGCGGGCCTGGAAGAACAGCTTGACCAAGTTTCCGCCGGTGAACTCGACTACAAGGTGCTGCTGCGCGATTTCTGGAAGGATTTCACCGCGGCCACCGATGAGATCAAGGATCTGCGTGTTTCCGAGGTTCTCGATGCGCTGAATGATCTGCTCGAGGATCACATTTTCCCTGTGAAGGAAGATGGTGGCGACCGTCGTCGATGCCCCACCTGCGGCACGGGTACGCTCTCGCTCAAACTGGGCAAGTTCGGCGCGTTTATTGGTTGTTCGAATTATCCCGAATGCAAACATACGATGCAGCTCTCGGATGCGGCCTCTGGCCAGTCATCGGAAGCGGCGGCTGGCGACGGCGTGCTCGGCACCGACCCCGCCAGCGGCGAGGAAGTGCATCTGAAGACGGGCCGGTTCGGGCCTTATGTGCAGTTGGGTGACGGCAAGGAGCCCAAGCGCTCGTCGCTGCCCAAGGGATGGGAAGCTTCCAGCCTGACGCTGGAAAAGGCCCTGCAATTGCTTTCTTTGCCACGCGAAGTGGGATTGCACCCAGAGACCGGCGCGATGATTTCGGCGGGCCTTGGGCGCTATGGGCCATTCCTGCTGCATGACGGCAAATACGCCAATCTGCCCGATGTCGAAGAGGTCTTTACCGTTGGTCTTAACCGGGCCGTGGACCTGATTGCCCAGAAAGCCGCCAATGGTGGCCGGGGCGGGCGGGGCGCTGCCGTTGCCGCGATCCAGACGTTCGAGCATGATGGCGGGCCGATTACCGTGCGCGCCGGCCGCTATGGGCCCTATGTCAATCAGGGCAAGATCAACGCAACGCTGCCCAAGGATTTGAAGCCTGAAGACGTAACGCTTGAGCAGGCGATTGCCTTGATTGCTGCCCGTGCCGAGGCGACGGGTGGCAAGAAGAAGGCGCCGGCGAAAAAGGCCGCAGCAAAGAAGCCCGCTGCGAAGAAGGCACCCGCCAAGACGACTGCAGCCAAGACGACTGCAGCCAAGGCGACTGCGGCCAAGAAGCCGGCGGCTAAGAAGGTGGCCAAGTCGGAAGACGTGCCGTTCTAGGGGGATTCCCCCGCAATCCCTGTTTGAGGGGCACTCCCACCTGGCCTCCCCCTGATTGGGGGGAGGGACTGCATCGCGTTTGACGCGGTAGCGGTGCTAGCCGATGGTGCGTTCCACGAGATCAAGCCAGTTCTCCAGGGCGATCTTGCGGACTAGGGGCTCGCCATAGCCCTTGTCGAGCATCGCCTGGAGCAATTTTGGGACGCCGGTAACGTCGCCAATGTCGGCAGGCATCATGGCGCCGTCGAAATCGCTGCCCAGTGCGACGCCGTCTTCGCCCAAGGTTTCAAGCAGGGCGTCGACATGGCGGATCATCAGATCGATGGGGGTGTTGGCGTCAAAACGTCCGTCGGGGCGGAGGAACCCCGTTGCGTAATTGAGCCCTACGACGCCGCCAGAGTCGCGGATTGCCGCCAGCTGCCAATCCACGAGGTTGCGTGCGTGCGGGCAGATGGCGTGGACATTGGAATGGGTGGCGACCAGAGGCTTGGTGGAAATCGCCGCCACGTCGCGGAAACCAGCGGCATTGAGATGGCTCAGGTCTATCATGACGCCGCGCTGGTCGCAGAGGCGCACGAGTTCCTTGCCAGCGTCGGAAAGGCCGGGGCCGATATCGGGATCAGCATTGTGCCTGAAGGGCACACCGGTGCCGAAGGCGTTGGCGCGGCTCCAGGTGATGCCGATGGAGCGCAGGCCCGCGGCGTAAAGCACTTCAAAAGAGTTGAAATCGGTATCGATGGCTTCGGCGCCTTCGATATGGAAAATGGCGGCGAGCCTGTCGCCGGCCATGGCCGCGCGGATGTCGCTACCCGAGCGGCAGATGGCGAGGGCATTTGCGCGTTCGAGCTGAAGCAGCAGGGCTGCCATGCCGTGCGTGGTGCGCAAAGCCTCGGCAATGTCGAGGTCCGGCGGCAGGTTGCCATCGCCCAAAGGGCTCGCGGCGACGGCAGCCAGCTTGGTCTTCACCGGGGGCGGGAACATGGCAAAGAAACCGCCAGCCATCCCGGACGAGCGGGCGCGAGGGAGGTCTATATGACCCTCCTGGGTGCCATCAATAAACATGGCAAGCTTGTCACGGCGGTCGTGGTCGAGGAGGCGCAGCAGGGTGTCGTTGTGACCATCGAAGAAGGGAATGGTCACTCCTGAACCTCGTTCATGAATACGGTCTTGCCGCCTACGAGGGTGCGCATGACCTTGCCCTGCATGCGGGCGTTCTCGAAGCTGGTGTTGCGCGAGCGGGAGCGGAAATTCTTCTCGGTGACCTGCCAGGGGTAGTCGAGATCGACCAGGATCAGGTCGGCAGGCGCACCGCGCGCGATGCGACCCGTGTCGAGGCCGAGGATTTCGGCGGGTCGCGCGGTCATGGCGCGCAGAATGGTCATCACGTTCAGATCACCCGAATGGACCAGGCGCAAGGCGGCCGAAAGCAGCGTTTCAAGGCCGATGGCACCGTTGGAAGCCTCGGCAAAGGGCTGGCGCTTGACCTCCGAATCCTGCGGGTCATGGTCGGAATGGATGGTGTCGATGGCGCCTGAGCGAAGGCCCTCGATCATCGCTTGCCGGTCATCCTCGCTGCGCAACGGTGGATTGAGCTTGAAGTAGGTGCGGTAGCGCCCGATGTCGTTTTCGTTGAGGCAGAGATTGTTGATCGAGAGGCCTGCGGTAACCTTGGTGTTACCTGACTTGGCCGCTTCGAGAAGAGTGACAGAGCCGGCGGTGGAGAGCTGTGCGGCGTGGTAGCGGACTTTGGTCAGTGCAGCCAATTGCAGGTCGCGGGCCAGCGGAATGGTTTCGGCCTCGCGGGGCATGCCTTTCAAGCCAAGAACGGTGGCAAAAAGGCCCTCGGTCATGACTCCATCGCCAACCAGCTCGGCGTCGAACACGTGATGAACGAAAGGCATATCGAAATTGGCGGCATAGCCCATGGCGCTACGGAGGAGGGCGCTCGACTGGATCGATTGGGCGCCATCGGTGAGGCAGACGGCCCCGGCTTCCTTGAGAAGGCCGAATTCGGTGATGTCCTTGCCGAGGAGGCCCTTGGTGATGGCGGCCGCAGGCAGGATGCGAGCCAGAGACTGTGCCTCCGCGCGGCGGATCAGGAAATCGACCAGGGCACCATCGTCCACTGTCGGGGTGGTGTCGGGCATCATGACGAAACTGGTGATGCCACCGGCCACGGCGGCTGCGCCAGCGGAGGCGAGGGTCTCGCGATATTCCTTGCCAGGTTCGCCGACAAAAACGCGCATGTCGATAAGGCCTGGGGCCAATAGCTGACCGCCGGCGTTGATGACTTCTGCCCCATCTGGGACGCCTGCCGGGCCACCAATGGCGAGATCGGTGATCAGGCCATTTTCAATAAGGACGGCGCCGAGCTGGTCGGTATTGGAGGCGGGGTCGACAATGCGGGCGTTATCGATGATCAGAGGGCTGGTCATGCTTGGTTCCTCGCCGGAAGCAGGGCATCGAGAACAGCCATGCGGACGGCCACGCCCATTTCCACCTGGTCGGTGATGACGCTGCGTTCGCTGTCGGCAATAGCGGGGTCGATTTCGACGCCGCGGTTCATCGGGCCAGGGTGCATGACGATGGCGTCGGGCTTGGCCCAGCCGAGCTTTTGCGCGTCGAGGCCGTAGAAGCGATAATATTCGCGCACCGATGGGATCATCTTGCCGCTGGCGCGCTCGTGCTGAAGGCGCAGCATCATCACCACATCGGCGCCCTTGAGGCCTTCTTCCATGTCGGTGAACACCTCGGTGGCGAGATTCTCGATGCCGGCGGGCAGCAGAGTGCGTGGGGCAATGACGCGCGTGCGGACATTGAGAGCGCCGAGGAGCAGCAAGTTGGAGCGGGCGACGCGGGAATTGGCAATGTCGCCGCAGATGGCGACGGTCAGCCCAGCAAGCATGCCCTTGTGGTTACGGATGGTCAGCGCATCGAGGAGGGCCTGGGTGGGGTGCTCATGGGCGCCGTCACCGGCATTGACCACCGAGCAGCCCACCTTCTGGCTGAGCAGTTCGACCGCACCTGCAGCACCGTGGCGGACCACCAGCACATCGGGGCGCATGGCGTTGAGCGTGGCGGCGGTATCGACCAGGGTTTCGCCCTTGGAGACCGAGGAGGTCTTGACCGACATATTGACCACCAGCGCGCCGAGCCGCTTGCCCGCAATTTCGAAGGACGATTGCGTGCGGGTGGAAGGCTCGAAGAAGAGATTGATCTGGGTCTTGCCGGCCAGGGTCGGGTGAGATTTCCGCTCCTGCCGGGAAATATCGATCATCCGTTCGGCGCGATCGAGCAGGTCGATGATTTCATGCTGCTTGAGATCAGCAATGGAAATCAGGTGACGCTGTCGGAACGGGGGGAAGTCACCGGAAGACCCGGCGGCGCTGGAGCTGTGCTGCGGCATGTCGCATCCCTTGCGATTTGCTGCGGTCTAGCCGAGTGAAGTGGTCGGGGCAAGGTGCCCCGTCCGGTTTCGCGCATTTATCCGCGTCGAGGCAGGTCGCGTTTGAAGGCTAGCGATTGCGCAGGCGGTCGAGGGCGCCTTGCAAAATGTAGCTGGCGGCCAGCTTGTCGACGACCTCGGCACGCCGGTCGCGGCGCAGGTCGGCCTCGATCATCATCCGGGTAACCGCGGAGGTCGACAGGCGCTCGTCCCAGAAGGCGATGGGCAAGTTGACCTTGGGGGCGAGGCTGCGGGCGAAAGCGCGGGTGGACTGCACGCGCGGGCCTTCGGAGCCATCCATGTTGAGGGGCAGGCCGAGGAGTATTGCGACCACCTGGTTCTCGGCGATCAGCTGAATGATGCGCTCGGCATCCTGGGTGAATTTGGTACGCTTGATGGTTTCGAGCGGGCTGGCCGAATAGCGCATGCCATCGGATATGGCGATGCCAATGGTCTTGGTGCCCAGATCCAGCCCGAGAATCTTGCCCCGGTCAGGGATGCTGGCAAGCGGGTCTTCGGGGAGGTCGGTTGGCATGGGCAGGTCCGGGGTGTAGCTGTTGCTCGTCTCAATAGGCGCAGGAGTCATCGATGTCGAGCAAAGGGCAGCAGGCTGCGCATGTCGCGATCATCGGGGCCGGGCCGGCGGGGGCGCTGACGGCGTGGCTGCTGGTGCGCATGGGGATCAAGGTAACCCTCGTTGAGCGGCATAGCGATTTTGCTCGCGAATTCCGGGGTGAGGGCATGACGCCGGGCGGCATGGCGGCCATTCGCGAGGCAGGGCTCTGGGATGCGTTTCTGGCTTTGCCGTCCGAGCCGATCCGCACCATGCAGCTTTTTGCCCGCGGACGGCGCTTTCTGCGCATCGACATGGAGACAATCCTGCCAGAGGGCGTCGATTTCATTCGCCTGTTGGCGCAACCGCATTTGCTTGAGATGCTTGCCGCGAAATGCGCGACCTTTTCCAATTTCACCTTGTTGCGCGGCACAGTCGTTCGCGACCTGGTGATCGGGGATGGACGGGTAGGCGGGCTGCACTTGGGTGGCGAGGGCGGCGAGCGCAGCCTGGCCTGCGACTATGTCATCGCTGCCGATGGGCGCTATTCGCTGGCCCGCAAGCGGCTGAGGATCGAGCTCGAGGGCAATCGGCAGGAGTTCGACGTGGTCTGGTGCCGCGTGCCGCGCAGCGATCCGGTCTTGCCGGGGGAAGCCTATGGGTTCCTGCTGGATGATTTCTTCGGGCTCGCCTTTCCGGCAGAGAATGACCATGTCCAGATTGGACGGATTATCGCCAAGGGCAGTTATCGAGCGTTCCGGGGTGACGACGCGGAGGACTGGAAGGACCATCTGGCAAGTGTATTGCCGCCGCCGCTCGCCAAGGCCTTCGCCACCGGGCGCGATGCGGCAAGCGATCCGACGCTACTCGATGTGGTCTGTGGAATGGCGCCGAAATGGTCGGTTCCGGGGCTGGTTTTGATGGGTGATGCGGCTCATGCGATGTCCCCGGTGGGGGCGCAGGGCATCAATATCGCGTTGCGCGACGCAGTCGTGCTGGCCAATCACCTCGGGCCGCTGCTTTTGGAGCATGCGGATGGTGCGGCACTCGATGCTGCTGCCGTGGACTTCGAGGCCGAGCGTCGCCGCGAAGTGGAAAAAATTCAGTCCGAGCAGAATCAGTCGGGCGCGCAACTGCTGCGGATGCAGCGCATGGCGCCGTTTATCCGTCTGGTCCCGAGCGGACTGATCGGCTTGGCGGGACGGTGGATGCTCAACCGGCCCTCGACGAGACGCTTCATAGAAGGGGCCAGCGAAATCCATCTGATGTTCAAGCCAAGAGATCCTGCATGAAGATGACCTGGTTCGAGAATACAGCCCTGCGAGTTCACATCGGCGGGCAGATCTTGGTGATCGACGCCGACGCGGCTGCCGAGGGAGTGGATCGCAATGAATTGGTGAGTGGAGCGGACTATGTCGTGTCCCTGGCTGGCAAACTCCCGCTTGCCGATGGCCGGACATGGCGCCCGCGATCTGCGCAACGGCTCCTCGATGCCGGCGACACGGGCAGGGCTGCCGATATCTGGTCACTGGGTGCGGGCGCGCTGTTGATTGATGCTGATGACGACATGCCGTTGCTGGTGCTCGGTGGTGCAGTGCCGGCTCTGGGCCGGTGGGTCGAGCGGGCCGTGGTGGTGCTGGCCGGGCCGGACCTGGCGGCGCGGGCCGAGGGGCTGGTCGGGGAGGCTTTGCCGCGGTTGATCGGCCTTGCGGGAAACGAGAGTGAGATCGACGCAGCGCTTGCGATTGTAAGGGATAAGCTCGATGGCACGGGGCTCGTCGCGCTGGAGCCGGGCCTGGCCGTGGAAGTCTGATCCGCCGCATAAGGCATTTTCATTGTCATTTGCTGCGGGGCATTGCTAATAACGCGGCAACACGCCTTTGCTGCAGGAGTTTTGCATGTCTGTCGACGCCGCCACCGTCAAGCGCATCGGGCGCCTCGCCCGTATTCGCATCGAAGAAGACGAAGTTGCTGGCTATCAGAACGAGCTCAATGCGATTCTGGGTTTTGTGGAGCAATTGGCCGAGATCAATGTTGACGGCGTCGAGGCGATGACCTCGGTGACGCCGATGACCTTGCGCCGCCGCGACGACGTGGTGAGCGATGGCGGTTATGCCGAAAAGATCGTCAGCAATGCGCCGCTCACCGAAGACAATTTCTTCATGGTCCCCAAGGTGGTCGAATAGATGAGCGTTTCGATTGCTGTCGAAACGCCTCTTCAGGATGACGTGCGGGCGCTGGTTGTCCGGCTGAACGACCATCTGCTACCGCTGTCGCCGCTGGAATATCAGTTCAAGATGACGGTCGAGCAGATGGCGGATAGTGCCACGACGCTGTTCGTGGCGCGTGATGCCGCCGGCCGGGCCATTGGCATGGGCGCACTCAAAATGCACGGCCCGGATCTTGGCGAGGTCAAGCGCATGTATACCGTGCCCGAGGTGCGGGGGCAGCGGGTTGGCCGGCAATTGCTGGAGCGCATCGTTGATCTGGCGCGGGAACGCGGTTTGCCGGTGGTGATGCTGGAAACCGGCACGGGTGACGGTATGGCCGAGGCGCATCGGCTCTATACCCGTTACGGGTTTGTGCCGCGCGGGCCGTTTCTCGACTATCCTGACAGTGAATGGTCGGCCTTTTTTGAAATGGATTTGACGTCGCCTGCATTAGTTGCGACGGCTGACGTGACGAATGAAAGAGAATTGCTTTGACTGACCTGACCAAGCTGAGCCTCGCCGACGCCCGCAAGGGCCTCAAGGACAAGAGCTTTACCGCGCTTGAGCTGACGGACGCCTATATCGGCGCCATCGAAAAGGCCAATCCGAGCCTTAACGCCTATGTTGCGACGACGCCTGAACAGGCGCGCGATATGGCCAAGTCCAGCGACGCAAAGCTGGCGCAGGGGCAGGGCGGCACGCTCGAGGGCATACCGCTAGGCATCAAGGACCTGTTTGGCACCAAGGGTGTGCACACGCAGGCCGCCAGCCATATTCTGGATGGCTTCAAGCCAGAATACGAATCGACCGTGACCAGCAATCTCTGGCGCGATGGCGCCGTGATGCTGGGCAAGCTCAACATGGACGAGTTCGCCATGGGGTCGTCCAACGAGACCAGCTATTATGGTCCGGTCGTCAGCCCGTTCCGGGCCGAGGGCAGCAATGCCAATCTGGTGCCGGGTGGCTCTTCCGGTGGCTCGGCGGCGGCGGTTTCGGCCTGGCTCTGCGCCGCGGCGACGGCGACCGATACCGGTGGCTCGATCCGCCAGCCGGCAGCATTCACCGGCACGGTTGGCATCAAGCCGACCTATGGCCGCTGCTCGCGCTGGGGCGTGGTGGCGTTCGCCTCCTCGCTCGACCAGGCCGGGCCGATTGCCCGCACCGTGGAAGACGCGGCGATCATGATGACCTCGATGGCCGGGTTCGATCCAAAGGATTCGACCAGCGTTGATCTGCCAGTGCCGGATTTTGCTGCGGCGGTGGAACGCGGCGTCAAAGGGCTCACCATTGGCGTGCCCAAGGAATACCGCATGGACGGTATGCCCGCCGAGATCGAAAAGCTGTGGTCGCAGGGTCTTGAGTGGCTCAAGGCCGAGGGCGCGACGGTCAAGGACATCTCGCTGCCACACACCAAATATGCCCTGCCGGCCTATTACATTGTGGCCCCCGCCGAGGCGTCCTCGAACCTGGCGCGCTATGACGGCGTGAAATACGGCCTGCGCATTTCGGGCAAGGACATCACCGACCAGTATGAATTGACGCGCGCTGCCGGCTTTGGCCGCGAAGTGAAGCGCCGCATCATGATTGGCACTTATGTGCTGTCCGCAGGCTATTTCGACGCCTATTACGTCAAGGCGCAGAAAGTGCGGACGCTGATCAAGAAGGACTTCGAAGACGCGTTCCACGCCGGCGTTGACGCGATCCTGACGCCGGCCACGCCGTCGGCCGCGTTCGGTATCGGCGACGAGGCCTTGGCCAGCGATCCGGTTGCGATGTATCTCAATGACATCTTCACCGTGACCGTCAACATGGCCGGGCTGCCCGGCATCGCCGTGCCGGCCGGCAAGGATGGGAATGGGCTGCCGCTGGGGCTGCAGCTGATCGGCAAGCCATTCGATGAAGAGACGCTTTTTGCGGCTGCTCGCGTCATTGAAAAAAGTGCCGGTGAGGACTTTGCACCCAGGCAATGGTGGTAAGACGTAACCTGTTACGCAACGGCAGGTGCTTGATTGCGCCGCCGTTCCGCACTATTTGCGGCCAATGCAGAAGTTGAAACTGGTGGAGACGCGGCCCCTATCCGCGTCCGGGCCAACAGGAATAGTGCCGATGGCCGTTGATATCTTCACGACGCTCGACTGGTCCGAGCCACCCAAGGACATGAGCAAGCCGCTTCAGGCACTGTGGTGGCTGAAGAAGGGTGAATTGCGCATTGGCCCCGAGTGGGAGCGCGCCCACACCATCGTCCAGTCCATGGAGGGCGTGCAGGCTTTTGACTGGGTGCATGCGCTGATGCACTGGATTGAAGCCGACATGGGCAACGCCGATTACTGGTATCGCCGCGCCGGCAAGCGCCGCGCCACCGCCAGCGTATCCCAGGAGTGGGAACACATGGCGGCGGCCCTGAGTGAAGTGACGAAGCACTGAGATTGTTCACCTCTCCGTCGGGGGAGGGGTTGGCGGCGTAGCCGACGGTTGAGGGGACCTTGTTCTCCATCCGAACCAAAGGCTCCCTCACCCGACCCAAGAGGGTCGACCTCTCCCCCAAGGGAGAGGTGAAGGGCTATCGATTGTCGACCTGACTGCGGACCAGTTCCAGACCGCGCCTGGTGATCCGGTAGGGGTGACCGCCCTGGGAGCGGATGGCTTTCTTGGCCTTGAGCTTGTTGAAGACGAGCGGGGTAAGGCCACTCATCAACCAGCCGTCGCGGCTGAAGAACTCGAAATCGACAATGCGCCCGCGCTCGTCCTTGATGGCGGCAATACAGCCGCCCTGCGCGAGTGCGTGCAGCACCCGCTGTTCGTTCCGGGATATATCCATGGAAATGTCTGAAGCCTGAATTGGCGGGTCAATTCGACCCGCGAACAAACTTGGCCGCGCCGACCCACTCAGGGCGGCGACGTCCGGTTCATTCATGCCCCGCCGCTTTGGGACGGGGTCTCAGGCAATCTCAGACTGGCTAGACATGATTTCTGCATACGCCCCAGGCTCGGGATGTGCCAGATTGCACGTGCATGGCGGGTTGAAATCATCGCCCTGCCGGTGCAAACCAGCAACACCAACAGACCATGCCGGGGGCCAGACGTGACCGCAGCCAAACTGCCAGCAGAATGCCAAAGCAAGGACGACGTGCGGGTCGAGATCGATCGGATCGACCAGGCGCTGCTGACTCTGTTTGCAGAGCGCCATGGCTATGTAACGCGGATGGCTGAGATCAAGACGGACCCGCACGAGGCTTTCGACCCGGTGCGGATCGAGGCTGTCATCACGAAGGTGCGGAGGCTCAGTTTGGAGCTTGATCTGGACGAGGATCAGGCCGAACTTATCTGGCGGACCCTGATCAGCTGGAACATCAACTACGAGAAGGGCATCATCGCAGCGCGCAAACGCGCAAGGTAGGAGGCGCATATGCCCGGCATTCGGATACGCAAGGCGGAAATCACGGATGCCCCACGATTAGCAGATATTGCTTTTCGCGCGTGGGAAACCGGCATTTTGCCGATCCTGACCGACAAACCCGGACTGCGCGACGCCGAGCGCCGTCGGCTATCGCATGCGGTTGGCCATGGCTGGCGCAACACCATCGTGGCCGAAATTGACAGCGTAGTGGTCGGCTGGTGTTCGCGCGTGGCGGGGCGCAGCTACATTCCCTATCTTTTCGTCATTCCCGAAATGCAGGGACACCGGATCGGCTCCATGCTGCTCGATCGGATGGAAACGATACTCGAGTTGCAGGGGGCCGAGCGGGTGCATCTGGAAACCCCGGCCGATCATGTGCGCGCGGTTCGGTTTTACGAACGGCAGGGCTATCGCATCCTCGCTTTGCGCCCAGATGGGCGGGATGGCCATGATCCATTTGTGAGCGTGCATCTGGAGAAGCGCCTGCGCCCCTATGATGGTGAAATCGACGACGATTGATGCGCGCTGAAGCTGTTGCAACACCGGGTCAACACGGCTAAGCAGAAGGCCATATTTGCCTTGGTTTTCAGGACTGCCCAGTGACCCTCGTTGATACCCGCACCCCCGACAAGAAGCGCCTGATTTCCGGTTCGACCGGCGATTGGGAAGTGATCATCGGCATGGAGGTTCATGCGCAGGTGACCAGCGAGAGCAAGCTGTTCTCCGGCTCGTCCACCGCCTTCGGCAACCCGCCCAATGCCAATGTGAGCTTTGTGGATGCGGCCATGCCCGGCATGTTGCCCACCATCAACGAAGAATGCGTGCGCCAGGCCGTGCGCACCGGCCTGGGGCTCAAGGCGAAAATCAACAAGCGCTCGGTGTTCGACCGGAAGAACTACTTCTACCCCGACCTGCCGCAGGGCTATCAGATCAGCCAGTTCAAGGACCCCATCGTGGGCGAAGGCGTGGTGTTGCTCGATGTTGATGGGGAGCGAATCGAGATCGGCGTGGAGCGCCTGCATCTGGAGCAGGACGCCGGCAAGTCGATCCACGACCAGCACCCGAACATGAGCTATGTCGACCTCAACCGCTCCGGCGTGGCGCTGATGGAAATTGTCTCCAAGCCAGACCTGCGCTCGTCGGAAGAGGCCAAGACTTATCTGAGCAAGCTGCGCACCATTCTGCGCTATCTGGGCACTTGCGACGGCAATATGGAGCAGGGCTCCATGCGCGCCGACGTCAATGTGTCGGTGCGTCGCCCGGGCGGTGAATTCGGCACGCGCTGCGAGATCAAAAACGTCAACTCCATCCGGTTTGCCGGCCAGGCGATTGAATATGAAGCGCGGCGTCAGATCGATATTCTGGAAGATGGTGGCTCCATCGACCAGGAGACGCGGCTTTACGACCCCAAAACCGGCGAAACGCGGTCGATGCGCTCCAAGGAAGAAGCGCACGACTATCGCTATTTCCCTGACCCGGACCTGCTGCCGCTCGAATTTGATGACGCCTTCGTGGCGAAGTTGGCGGAAGGCCTGCCGGAACTGCCGGACGAAAAGCAGGCCCGCTTCATCAGCGACTACGGTGTGACCGCCTATGACGCCATGGTGCTGACGCTCGACCGCGAAACCGCTGATTATTATGAGGCTTGTGTTGCCCATGGCGGCACAAAGCGCGATGGCAAGGCCGTAGCCAATATTCTCAATGGTGACGTGGCCGCCTTTGCCAATAGCCAGGGCCTGGCTGTCTGGGAAACCCATTTGAAGCCGGCGCAGATTGCCGGTCTGGTCGACCTGATCGCAGGTGGCACGATTTCGTCCAAGGGTGGCAAGGACGTGCTGCAGATCATGATCGCCGAGGAGCCTGAGGGTGAACCGGCAGAGATCGTCGAGCGTCGCGGCCTCAAGCAGGTGACCGATCTGGGCGCCATCGAGAAGATCGTCGACGACATCATTGCCGCCAACCCGGATCAGGTGGAAAAGGTCAAAGCCAAGCCGACCATGATCGGCTGGTTCGTCGGCCAGGCGATGAAGGCTTCTGGCGGTAAGGCCAATCCGCAGGCCCTCAACGACCTGATGAAGAGCAAGCTCGGCATCGAATAGGCCGCCAATTCAGCTTGGTCACGGGTTCCAGTCGTTGAGGGGCTCCGGGGGCAGGCTGTAATCCAGCTCTTCTTCATCATCATTGCGCATCGGACTGGTGTGTGGATGCTCCGCATCCGATGTCGGCAGGCCGGCGGGCATGGGCGGTACCGGTTCTGGCCGGTGGCCGCGTGTCGGCTGGTAGCCTGGATCGTGCGGAAACTCTTCCGGGAACGACGGCGCTGGATCTTCGCCCGGCTGGTCGGGCGGGGTTTCCCGTGGTGGCTGCGGGACGGGGTCCGCGGGTTGCGGCTGGGCCGGCTCGGGCTGCGGCACGATCTCGTCGGGTGAGACGGGATCGATATCAGGTCTTGGATCGGGCATGGCAAATCTCCTGCGAACCAACGGGGGGCTCGCAGGAGAGTTCCAATCCGCGTTCAGGCTGGGGCGCGCTGCCAGATCTGGCGGATGCGCCCATCGATGAACAGCAGGCCAAAAAAGATCACCAACATGCCGAGGACCTGAATGGGGAGGATGGTTTCACCCAGCACGGTCACGCCGATCAGCAGCGCCGAAATCGGCGCGATGAACGTGGTGGTGGCAAAGTTGGTGGCGCCGACGCGGGGCAGAATACGGTACATGACCTGGAAGGTGAAGGCGGTCGAGAGCAGGCCGATGGCGAGTGCCGCGCCCCAGGTTTCTGGACGGGTCATATGCGGCACGCCTTCGGTGAAAAAGGCGACTGGCACGGCGATGACGGCAGCGCCCGTCAGGGCAATCGAGGCGAAAGCGGTCGGCTCGATATGCTTGAAACTGCGTGTGATATTGAGCGTGAGCGCATAGCAGAGCGTGGCGCCGAGACAGGCGGCCACGGCCCAGATCTGGGAATTGCCGCCCTGGGAGAGCGCCGGAGACACGAGGATTGCCGCGCCGACAAAGCCAATGGCAACGCCGGTGAATTTGGTACGCGAACCTTTTTCGCCACCGATCCAGAAGTGGGAGATGACGGCGGTGACCATGGGGGTCAACGCATTGATGATCGCGGCGATGCCGCTGGCCAGATGCGCCTGGGCCAGTGGGAAGAGGGCGAAGGGAATGGCGTAGGCAACAACGCCGAGCGCGGCCAGTTGCAGCCAGAGCATTGGATCACGCGGGACGGGTTTGCGCAGGGCAACCATCACCGCCCAACAGCCGAGGGCGCCGATGCCGACGCGCAGCGAGGTGACCCAGAGCGGGCCGATTTCGCGGATCAGTATGGCGTTGAAAACAAAGGAACATCCCCAGATGGCGCCCAGGAGAATGATCCAGAACCAGTCGCGCAGACTCATTTTTGCATACCCGCTTAGAAGGCCGGCACGCTACGCCCCGCGTGAACAAAGGTCGAACCGATTTTGACGATAGGTCCATCAATTGTTGTGATGGATCAGAGACGTGCGGTGCCCGTGGCGAGGAGGCGCAGGGCCTCGGGGTAGATGCGGTGTTCTTCGACGAGAAGTCGGGTGGCGAGGGTCTCGGGGGTGTCGCCGGGCAGCACCGGGATGCGGGCCTGGAGAATGGCGGGGCCTTCATCGAGGCCAGGGGTCACGAAATGAACGGTGCAACCGTGTTCAGCAACGCCGTCGGCCAGGGCGCGCTCGTGGGTGTGCAAGCCCTTGTAGGCGGGCAGGAGAGAGGGGTGGATGTTGATCAATCGGCCCATCCAGCGGTTGACGAAATCCTCGCCCAGAATGCGCATGAAGCCGGCCAGGCAGACGAAGTCGACCTCCCAGCCTTCGAGCAGCTGGGTCATGGTGTCTTCGAACATTTCGCGGCTAAGGAACTTGCTTTGGGCCAGCGAGGCCGTCGCAATGCCATTGGCTGCGGCGATCTCGAGACCCGGTGCCGCGGCACGATTTGACAGCACGCCAACAATCTCGGCGGGGAAATCAGGCGCCTTGGCAGCTTCGATCAGCGCGGACATGTTCGAGCCGCGGCCGGAAATCAGAATGGCAACGCGCTTGCGGTTCACAGTGCGAGCTTGCCGCGGAAGGTGACGGGTTCGCCATCGCGGGCAACCAGCTGGCCGACAATGGCTGCCGTTTCGCCATCGGCGGTGAGCTTTGTCACCAGTGCTTCGGCATCCTCGGGGGCGACGGCGACAAGCATGCCGACGCCGCAATTGAAGGTGCGCAGCATTTCACGCTCGCTCATGCCGCCGACATGGCTGAGCCAGCCAAAGACGGGCGGGACGCTGACTGCAGTGAGGTCGATGTCAGCCGCCAGGTCATCGGGCAGGACGCGCGGGATGTTGTCGATGAAACCACCGCCGGTAATGTGGGCCAGGGCCTTGATGCCAAGGCCGGCGCGCAGGGCGGCGAGCAACGGCTTGACATAGATGCGGGTGGGTTCGAGCAGGGCTTCGGCCAGCGACTTGCCGTCGGCGAAAGGGGCCGGCGCGTCCCAGGCGAGGCCGGAAAGATCTACGATCTTGCGGACAAGTGAATAGCCATTGGAATGGACGCCTGACGAAGCCACAGCCACAAGGGTATCGCCAGCAGCAATATCCTTGCGGGGCAGGAGGGCGTTGCGCTCGGCAGCGCCGACGGCAAAGCCGGCGAGATCATAATCGTTGCCATGGTACATGCCCGGCATTTCGGCGGTTTCGCCGCCGATCAGCGCGCAGCCCGCGAGGCGGCAGCCATGGGCGATGCCCTCGACAATAGCGGTCGCCTGGGCGACGTCGAGTTTGCCGGTGGCCAGGTAGTCAAGGAAGAACAGCGGCTCGGCGCCCTGGACTACCAAATCGTTGACGCACATAGCCACGAGGTCCTGGCCGATGGTTCCGTGCCGGCCGGTATCAATGGCAATCTTGAGCTTGGTGCCAACGCCATCATTGGCCGCAACCAGCACCGGATCTGTGAACCCGGCGGCTTTGAGATCGAACAGGCCACCAAAGCCACCAATCTCGCCATCGGCGCCGGGCCGGCGCGTGGAGCGCACGGCTGGCTTGATAGCTTCCACCAGTGCATTGCCGGCGTCGATGTCGACGCCTGCCTGCTTGTACGAGAGACCGTTTGATGGCAGGTTTTGTGCGTCGGTCATAAGCCTTCTTGCCATACTGGGGATTGCGGGCGCAAATGGCTGCGCGCGAACCGGGTTGGTTGAATTTTTCGGTGTTGGCCGTTAGACGGCCTGATAGCTTTTCGATTACCCAGACGCAAGGGCTGCCCGACTTCATGGCACTCAGAAATCAAGTGTTCATCTGGATTGGGTTGCTTCTCGCCCTGATCCTGACCCTTTGGATATTTCGTGGCATCCTGCTCCCCTTCGTGGTGGGTGCGGCCCTGGCCTATTTGCTGAACCCGCTGGTCAACCAGTTGCAGAAGTGGCGTTTCAGCCGCGTCTGGGCCACGGTGGTGGTGCTGCTGAGCGTGCTGACCATTGTGATCAGCCTGTTCTTCATGTTCGTGCCGCTGATCGGTCAACAGATTGTTGGCCTGATCCAGCGCCTGCCGCGCTATGTCGGCGATTTGCAGGAACTGGCGGTTACCTGGTCGCCGGAGATCAACGAATGGCTGGGACCAGAGCGCGCCGCGCAATTGCAGACCAGCCTCAATGACCTTGCACGCCAGGCCCTGGGTTTCATCGCAACATTGCCCGCGGAGCTGGTCAATATTGGTCTGACGGGTGCGGCGGTGGTTGGTTTCGCAGTGCTGGCGCCGGTTGTGGCCTTCTACCTACTGCTCGACTGGGAAGGCATGGTGCGCGGCATCGATGAACTTCTGCCCAAGGAACACAAGGGCGAGGTGAAGGGTATTCTGCGCGAAATCGACAAATCGATGGCCGGAGTGATCCGCGGGCAGGGCAGCGTGCTGTTGCTCGATGCGGCCTTTTATGCGACGGCGCTGAGCCTGATCGGGCTCAACTATGGTCTGGCGGTTGGTCTGATCGCAGGATTGCTGAGCTTCATACCGTTTGTGGGTTTCGCCGTGGGGCTGGGCCTTTCAGTGGGGATCGCGCTGGTCCAGTATGCGCCGAACTGGTGGATGATCGCCCTTGTCGCTGGTGTCTATTTTTTCTGGCAGTTCATCGAGGGCAATATTCTTTACCCCAAGCTGGTCGGGTCCTCGATCAACATCAATCCGGTCTGGATGATGTTCGCCCTTTTGGGCCTGGGCGCCATCTTCGGCTTTGTCGGCCTGCTGCTGGCCGTGCCGATGGCGGCCATCGCCTCGGTGCTGGTGCGCTATGGGGTGCGCAAATACAAGGAAAGCACGCTCTATCTCGGTCCCAAACGACGTGCTTCGCGTGACGATGCCATACCCTGAAACCGGACCGCGGCAATTGCCGCTCGATCTGGGCCATGAACCATCGCATGCCGAAGACGACTTTCTGGTCGGTGAAGGCAATGGATTGGCGCATGCGCGAATCCTTGCCTGGCCGCATTGGCCTGACGGGGTGACGCTGCTGATTGGGCCGGCAGCCTCGGGCAAATCGCATCTGGCCCGTATTTTTGCCGACCGCAGTGGCGCGCTGGTCGTGACCCCAGAGAGCATTGGCGCAGTGGCTGCCGTGCCGGGTCGGCAGGCCGTGGTGGTGGAGGATGTCGACCGCCTTGGCTATGACGAACACGATCTGTTCCATTTGTTGAACCAGGCGATGCGGGGCGAGCGCACGCTGCTGCTCAGTGCGCGGGAAGATGTTGCGCACTGGCCACTTCGGACCGATGATGTGCGCTCGCGGGTTCGCCGTGCGCCGGTTTTCCGGCTGGAAGTCAGCGACGACATCGAACTGTCACAGATGTTCGTGAAACTGTTCGGGGATCGGCAAATCAGGATCGATCCCAAGGTCATCGGCTATGTGGTGCCGCGCATGGAGCGCAGCCCCGAGGAGGCTGCTGCCCTTGTTGATCTCATGGACAGGCTGGCCCTTGCCAAGGGGTCGGCCATTACCCGCACAATAGCGTCGGAAGCCCTTGCGCTGCGCCAGAATGCGCAGGGACTCGACCGGCAACAGGATTGGGACGCCGAAGCCGATGAATGAAATGAGCGAATTTGCCGAATCCGAGGGTTCGGCTCCCGACGTCGAGGCGCTGCGCGTTAGCCCGGCCCGCTTCGTCAATCGCGAAGTGAGCTGGTTGCAGTTCAACATGCGGGTGCTCGAAGAAGCCGGCAACCAATCCCACCCGCTGCTGGAGCGGCTGCGGTTCGTATCAATCTCGGCGAATAATCTGGATGAATTCTACATGGTGCGCGTGGCCGGCCTCAAAGGCCAGATCCGCGCCGGCATGACCAAGCAGAGCGCCGATGGCCTTTCGCCCGCCGAGCAGTTGGACGAAATCGCCACCCTGGCGCAGCACCTGCAGCTTGAGCAGCAGGACCATTGGAAGGAACTGCGCGAAGAGCTGTTTGAGCAGAACGTCGTCATCCACGAGGCCGATGACCTGACCGCGGAGCAGATTGCTTATCTGCAGAAATTGTTCCGCGAGGAAATCTTCCCGATCCTCACGCCCATCGCGGTGGATCCGGCGCATCCGTTTCCGTTCATTCCCAATCTTGGACTGGCGCTGGCCTTTGAGCTGAAGCGCCCAAACAGTGACGAACACCTGACGGCGCTGGTGCGCATTCCGGGCAATCTCGACCGCTTTATCAATCTGCCGAGCGGACTGGTTTCCGAAGGACGCTCGGAAGTCGTGACCATCGATACGCTCATCAAGCTATTCTTTCACAAGATGTTTCCGGGCCATGAAGTGGTCGGTTCAGGGGCTTTCCGCATCATTCGGGACAGCGAAATCGAAATCGACGACGAGGCGGCGGACCTTGTGGTGGAGTTCGAAAGTGCGCTGCGCCAGCGGCGGCGCGGGCAGGTGATCCGGCTCGAAATCGAGCGGTCCATGCCCCGGGCCCTGAAGCGGCAAATCGGTGAACAACTGGGCGTCAAGGAAGCCGAGGTGTTCGAGGTGCAGGGGTTCCTGGGGTTGGCCGACGCGCGCAAGATTTGCGACATCGACCGGGCAGACCTCAAGTTCACGCCCTATCTAGCGCGCTTCCCCGAGCGCATCCGCGACTACAATGGCGACAGCTTTGCGGCCATTCGAGCCAAGGACATTCTGGTCCACCATCCGTTCGAGAGCTTCGATGTGGTGGCGCAGTTCCTGATGCAGGCGGCGCGCGACCCCGAGGTGGTGGCCATCAAGCAGACGCTTTATCGAACCTCGTCCGACAGCCCCATTGTCAAGGCGTTGGTCATGGCGGCTGAGGCCGGCAAGTCGGTGACGTGTCTGGTGGAACTCAAGGCGCGTTTTGACGAAGAGGCCAATATTCGCTGGGCGCGTGACCTGGAGCGGGCCGGGGCGCAGGTGGTGTTCGGGTTCATCGAACTTAAGACCCATGCCAAGCTGAGCCAAGTGGTAAGGCGCGAGAAGGGCAAGCTGGTCAGCTATTGCCATATCGGCACGGGTAATTATCACCCGATTACCGCCAAGATTTATACGGACCTGAGCTATTTCACCATCGACCCGGCAATCACGCGGGACGTGGCGCGGGTGTTCAATTTCATCACGGGTTATGCGCGGCCGACCGAACTCGAAACCATCGCGGTTTCGCCGGTTAACCTGCGCCAGACCCTGGTGGACAATATCGCCCACGAGATCGAACTGGCGCGCAGCGGACAGCCTGCGTCGATCCTGCTCAAGATGAATTCGCTAGTCGATCCGCAGGTGATCGATGCGCTTTATGATGCCAGCCAGGCGGGCGTAAAGATCGACCTCATCGTGCGCGGCATCTGCTGCCTGCGGCCCGGTATTCCAGGATTCTCGGACAATATTCGGGTGAAATCGGTGGTTGGCCGGTTCCTTGAACACAGCCGCATCTATTGCTTCGGCAATGGCGAGGCGATGCCGTCGCTGCGCGCCAAGGTCTATATCTCATCGGCCGACCTGATGGGCCGGAACCTGGATGGCCGGGTGGAAACACTGGTGCCGATCCTGAATGAAACCGTGCACAAGCAGATCCTCGATCAAATTCTGGTTGCCTATCTCAAGGACAATCAGCAGAGCTGGGAAGTGCTTCCCGATGGCAGCTCGCATCGTGTAAAGGTCAATGAGGGCGAAGAGCCTTTCAATGCCCATGACTATTTCATGACCAATCCTTCCCTGTCCGGGCGCGGTAGCGCGGGCATGGTGGAGAGTGACGAGGCTTGAATTTGACACAGTTCTGGGGCGTCGATGCCGATCCGACCGCGCAGGGACGCATCAAGGGCGCCCGTCCAGTGGCCGTTCTCGACATCGGTTCCAATTCGGTCCGCCTGGTGGTTTATGAGCGCCATGCGCGCGCGCTGACGCCGCTCTACAATGAAAAATCCGCCTGCGCCCTGGGGCGCGGGATGGCCCAGAGCGGCCGGCTGGCAGACGCCAATATGGACAAGGCCATCGAAGCCATGAAGCGCTTTGCGCTGGTGGCGCGCATGATGCGGGTGGGCAAGACCTATATCCTGGCCACGTCTGCGGTGCGCGACGCTGCCAACCGGGCGGAATTCGTCGCCGCCGTCGAGGCGGTCATGGAGGCCCCTGTTCGGGTGCTCAGTGGCGAGGAAGAGGCCCATTACGCGGCGCTTGGTGTGGTGGCGGGTATTCCCGGCTTTGCCGGCGTGGTGGGCGATCTTGGCGGCGGAAGTCTCGAATTTTCCAATATTGCCAATGGCCATGACACCAATGGTGAAAGTTTTGAGCTGGGTGTCATTCGCCTGCAGGACGATGCCAATGGCTCGCCCAAGGCCGCTGCGGCGCTGGCCGAGGAGCGGTTGGAGGGGTCAATCCTCAAAGGCGCCGAGGCCGGGACGCAATTTGCCGCGATCGGGGGCACCTGGCGTTCGTTGGCCAAGCTGCATCAAGCCCAGCGGGATTATCCGTTGCACATGGTGCAGGACTATGTGGTAGCGGCCGAGGAGATGATCAGCTTTTGCCAGGAGATCGTCGCGGCGGATTCGCTTAAATCCTATGAGGGCTCGGGGAAAGTCAGCAGTTCCCGCCGGGAACTGGTGCCGATCGGCGCGGCCGTGTTGGCCGAAATTCTCAAGGCGGGTCGATTTTCCAGCGTTGTGTTTTCGGCGCTTGGGGTGCGTGAAGGCTATTTGCACGGCATGCTGGACGAGCGGGAGCGCGGTATCGATCCCCTGATCCAGGGCGCCGAAGAGCTTTCGGTGTTGCGTTCGCGTTCGCCAGCCCACGCCAATGACCTGATCGAGTTCACCAGCCAGTATTTTGATTGTGCCGGGATCGGCGAAACGCCGGCGGAGATGCGCCTGCGCATTGTCGCTTGCCTTTTGGCCGACATCGGCTGGCGCTCGCACCCCGACTATCGCGGGCCGCAAAGCGTTGACGCAGTCGCCTATGGATCGCTGACAGGGGTCGATCACCCTGGACGAAGCTTTCTCGCCCAGACCATGGCCGTGCGCTACGATGGGCTCAAGAGCAAGGCTGCGCAGGTGTTGGCGCCGCTTGGATCAGCGGAGTTGACGGCGCGGGCGCGGCTGATCGGGTCGCTGATGCGCGTTGCCTATCCGATGACTGCCGCCATGCCCGGCATTCTGCCGCGCACCCATTTCAGCCGAAATGCCGACGCTCTGGTGCTCAACCTGCCAGCCGACTTTGCGTTTCTCAACGGCGACCATCTACGCAACCGCCTCCGCCAATTCGCCGAGGGTGCGGGTCATGCGGAATCGCGGGTTGTGGTCGGGTAGGTTCTAGTCGCCGTCTTGGACAGCATCGATCATCGAAGAAATTGCCCGATCCAGTGCGTCCAGTTCGGTCGTGTAGATGTCCCACAAAGTTCGCGCGTCCGACCTGTGATAAGTGTGTCTCAGAACATTCCCCAGATCTGCAACATTGCGCCACGGCACATCGGGGCCATAATCATCCTTTAGCTCCTGCGGAACGTGCCGCGATGCTTCGCTTGCAGCTTCTAGATACCGCTCGAACGCCGCTCTCACGACGTATTTTGGCGATCAAGTCTCTTATGTCGTTGAGCCGATAGACAATTCGCCTGGTCATTAAAATACTTGTACGAGATCTGTTCTCGTCGCCCTGACAAAGCTCTCGTCGAGACTTCTTCTCATGAATATGTTTGCGGGTAGTCCTGTGTGGTCTTCCACGATGTGCCCGATGCCCACCATTTTCAACATTGAAAACGGCTTCGTATCGTCAACCTCGATCATCAGGTCTATGTCACTATCGGGGCCGTGGTCACCCCTTGCACGTGAGCCGAATAGAGTGAGGTGCGTTACGCCACCACGCTCGAACTGAGGTCTCAGTTCACGGAGTTCTTTCAGAAGCTGTTCTCGGGCCAGTTCGCGCATGTATCAAGAATAGCACGCGAAATTGGTCGTTCCAAGAATGCTACTCGGCCGCCTCAGTCTGGCTGACCGGGAATTCCACGATGCCTTTGCGGGTGGCGATGAGGCCGATGCGGCCGTGCTTGATGGCCAGGGCTTTTTCGCCGAAGAGCTTGCGGCGCCAACCCTTGAGAGCGGGAACATCGGCATCGTCGTCGAGCACGAGAGCGTCGATTTCATCGGAAGTGGCGATGATGCGGGCGGCGACGCCATTCTGCTCGGCCACGGCCTTGAGGAGGACGCGAACCAGATCGCCGACAGCGCCTTTGGGCGAGGGACCGCGGTAGCGCTCGGGCATAGGCGGCAGCTCGGATTTAGGCAGAGCCTCGACGTCCTTGAGCAGAGCCATGATTTCAGCTGCGGCGCTGCTGCGGCCAAAGCCGCGCGGTACGGCGCGGAGCTTTTCAAAGGCATCGGGCGTCAGCGGGCGCTGGGTTGCCAGCTCGCCCAGCACATCGTCCTTGAGGATGCGGCTGCGGGGCTGGTCGGTGTCCTGCGCCCGCTGTTCGCGCCATTTGGCCAGAACCTTGAGCGCGGCCAGATCGCGGGAGCGATTGAACTTCATCTTCAACCGTTCCCAGGCCTGCTCGGGCTGGACCACGTAGGTGTCGATGCTGCGCAGGGTGGTCATTTCGTCTTCGACCCAATCCCAGCGCCGCGTGGCCTCAACCTGCTTGCGCAATTCCCGATAGATGTCGCGCAGCCAGGTAACGTCGGCGACGGCGTAAGTGCGTTGCTTTTCGGTGAGCGGGCGGGCCGACCAGTCGGTGAAGCGCGAGGACTTGTCGAGTTCGACTGAGCAAATTGCGCGCACGAGGCTATCGTAGGACGCGCTGTCACCGAAGCCGCAGACGCTGGCAGCGACCTGGGTGTCGAAGATGTTGTGCGGGACCGCCCCGGTCAGCTTGACGAAGATTTCGACGTCCTGCCGGGCGGCATGGAAGACCTTGGTGACATTGGGATTGGCGAGAAGGTCAAAGAAGGGCGCGAGCTTGATGTCGGGCGCGAGCGGATCGATAAGCACCGCTTCGTCGTCCGTTGCCACCTGAATCAGGCACAGCCGCGGCCAGTAGGTCGTTTCGCGGAGGAATTCGGTATCGACCGTCACAAATTCGAACTTGGCGGCGCGCTCGCAGAATGCCGCGAGCACGTCTGTGGAAATAATGAGGTCCATACCCAATACCGTCTCAAAATCGTCAACATTCTTCCTAGCAGGTGCAACACGATTGCTCCACCTTCGATTTCCCTTGCGGTAAAGGCGCCAAAACCGATATGCCCCCGTTGCTTGACAAGCGAGGGCCGCCATGCGCTTTTCCCGCGCGTGTGCGCCGGACGTCCCGAAGGAATCGGTTCGTGCGCGCTCACGCTTCGTTGAGCATCGGATTCGTCCGAAAACTGCGTCGCACCTTTTGGTCCGATGCTCCTACCCGGCCTTTTTCCAGCATTTCCGAGACCTGACATGACCCTTCATCGCTACCGTTCCCACACCTGTGGCGCCCTCACGGCGGGTGATGCCGGCAATAATGTCCGCCTCAGTGGCTGGGTGCATCGCGTCCGTGACCACGGCGGCCTGCTGTTCATCGATCTGCGCGATCATTACGGCATCACCCAATGCGTGATCGACCCTGATTCCGCGGCGTTCAGCACCGCAGAAAAGGTGCGCTCCGAATGGGTTCTAAAGATCGATGGCGAAGTGAAGTTGCGCGACGCCTCAGTGGTGAACCCGAACATCCCCACGGGCACCATCGAGATTTTCATTCGCGACATTGAAGTGCTGTCGGCGGCCAAGGAATTGCCGCTGCCGGTGTTCGGCGATGCCGAATACCCGGAGGATATCCGGCTGCGCTATCGCTTCATCGACCTGCGCCGTGAAAAGCTGCATGCCAATATCGTCAAGCGCACAAAGATCATTTCGGCGATGCGCTCCGGCATGGGCGGCGCCGGATTTACCGAATTTTCGACCCCGATCCTGACGGCCTCGTCGCCGGAAGGCGCGCGCGACTTTCTGGTGCCGAGCCGCATCCACCCGGGCAAGTTCTTCGCCCTGCCGCAGGCGCCGCAGCAGTACAAGCAGCTGTTGATGGTGGCCGGGTTTGACCGCTATTTCCAGGTGGCACCATGTTTCCGCGACGAAGACCCGCGCGCCGACCGCCTGCCGGGCGAATTCTACCAGCTCGACCTGGAAATGAGCTTTGTGACCCAGGAAGACATCTGGAACACGGTCGAGCCAGTGATGACCGAGGTGTTCGAGCAGTTTGCCGATGGCAAGCGCGTCACCAAGGGCTGGCCCCGCATTCCCTATGACACCGCGATCCGCAAATATGGTTCGGACAAGCCCGACCTGCGCAACCCGATCGAAATTCAGAGCGTGACCGAGCATTTTGCCGGCTCGGGCTTCAAGGTGTTCGCCAACCAGATCGAGGCCGACCCGAAGGTGGAAGTCTGGGCGGTTCCGGCCAAGAACAAGGCAGGCGCCGAGCCGATCGGCCGGGCTTTCTGCGACCGTATGAATGCCTGGGCGCAGGGCGAAGGCCAGCCGGGCCTTGGCTATATCTTCTTCAAGGAAGGGCAGGGGTCCGGCCCCATTGCCAAGAACATCGGCGAGGAGCGCACGGCAGCGCTCAAGGCCCAGCTGGGTCTGGAAGACGGCGACGCCGTGTTCTTCGTGGCCGGTCGTCCCGACAAGTTCTACAAGTTTGCCGGCGAAGCCCGCACCAAGGTGGGGACCGACCTCGATCTGATCGACACCGAGCAGTTTGCCCTGTGCTGGATCGTTGATTTCCCATTCTACGAATGGGACGAGGAAGAAAAGCGCGTCGATTTCGCTCACAACCCCTTCTCGATGCCGCAGGGCGGGCTGGAAGCGCTGAACTCGGCCGATCCTCTCTCGCTCAAGGCCTATCAGTATGATGCGGTCTGCAATGGCTTCGAGATCGCCTCCGGGTCGATCCGAAACCAGGAACCGGAGACCATGATCAAGGCCTTCGAGTTGACGGGCAAGTCGCGCGAGGAGGTTGAGGAGCAGTTCGGTGGCCTTTATCGGGCCTTCCAGTATGGCGCTCCGCCGCATGGTGGCGCTGCCTTTGGTATCGACCGCGTGGTGATGCTGCTGTGTGGCGTGCAGAACCTGCGCGAGATCACAGCGTTCCCGATGAACCAACAAGCCGAAGACCTGTTGATGGGCGCGCCAAGCCCAGCCAGCGCCAAGCAGTTGCGTGAACTCAGCGTCCGGCTCAACGTGCAAAGCTGACCAAGGCGGTGTAGCCTGGATACGGAAGGGCGGCCTTTGGGTCGCCCTTTTTGCTGAGCCATGGTTAGCGCTGGTTAATCAGCATTAACGACCCGTTAAAACTTAACTTGCTAGTCAGGTAGGCAAGATTTTCCGGGTTCGGATTCGCAGTGTGAAGTCCAAGTTCTCCAATATCCTGATGCTGCTGGGCGCCGTTATGGCGTTTGTGCCCATTATTGCGGTGGACTACCTGCTCGACGCCTATGTTCAATATCGTGAAAAAGACTATGCGCAGTCGTATGTTGAGTCCGTAAGCTCACATATCAATGCAAGCGCGATGGATGGCGTTGCAGCCCTTCGCAAGGTGATTGCAGAGAGCCCTTCGCTTTGCACACCGACCTTCGTGACCAACGCCCAGACGGCGATAGAGTCCAGTCTCAATTTGAAGCAGTTTCTCGTCGAGAACCTCGACGGCGTGCAATATTGCGATGCCTATGGACGCATGGTGACCCATTCGCCGCTGTCGCAGCCACTGCCGGTGCCCGGCCTGACCGAAACCATGGCAGCGGTAAAGCTGGGCGAGATGGCCATGCCAGCGCTCAAGATTTCCCAGACGTTCGGCGAGACCCGCCGGGTTTCTGCCTTCGTGCCGCTTCTTGGTCAGTCTGAGGACGCGCTGTCGGAAACTATGTTTGACGCGGCCATGATGCGGGTGACGCTCACCAATGGTCTGGCCATTGTGGCTATAGGGGATCCTTCGGGGTTTGACCGGCGGACATCGAGCGCTGACTACATCAGTGCGCAGGGTTATGCAGGTCAATTTCCGATCAAGGTCGAATACGCGGTGCCCTTTGCCATGGTTCGGGCCGGCTATGCCGACCTCGATGTCATTTTCACCGTCATTGCCTGCCTGGCCAGCGCGGTGTTCCTGCTACTGAACCTGAGCTATGTTCGCCGCTCGCGTGTTCCAGCGTTCGACCTCGAACGCGCCATCGAGCGCAATGAGATCAAACCGTACTATCAGCCGGTGATCAATCTGCGCACTGGTGAACTCGTGGGCTGCGAAGTGCTGTGTCGCTGGGAAAAGCGCAATGGGCAGGTGATCCCTCCTGGCGCCTTCATCGATTACGCCGAGGTTACCGGGCTTGCCATTCCCATGACCGTGTCGCTGATGCAGCAGGTGCGCAACGATCTCGGCGATCTGTCCAAGCTGATGCCGGACATGAAGATCTCGATCAATCTGTTCGAGGGGCATTTCCGCGATGTGGGCATCGTTGAGGACGTGCAGGCGATATTTGGGCAGTCGCCCATCAGCTTCCGCCAATTGGTGTTTGAAATTACCGAGCGCCGGCCGCTGAACAATTCCATGACCACAACAAGCGTGATTTCGGGCCTGCATGCGCTGGGTTCACGCCTGGCCATGGACGATGCGGGGACGGGCCACTCGAACCTGGCCTACCTCGCCACGCTGGGCGTTGACGTGATCAAGATCGACCGGATTTTCGTCGATATGATCAAACCCGGCACCACGCAGGTACCCGTGCTGGACGGGTTGATTGCCATGGCCAAGGACCTTGATTGCGAGATCGTTGCCGAGGGCGTGGAGACGGAGGAGCAGGCGCTATACCTGCGTTCTCGTGGCGTGCTGCATGCCCAGGGCTATATCTTTGCGCCGGCCCTCAAAATCGCGGCGTACAAGGAGCTGGCGATGGCCCTGCACCAGGCCGGCAATCCACGACCGCAGTTGGAAGTGGTCGCCTCGGCGGCCTGAGTCGGAACCTGTCGCCAAGCTGGCGGGAACGCGCCCAATTTTGATGGTTCACCGCGCCTCAGTCTGCTGACGTCGCAATTTTGCCCTGGACTCGACGCCTTGAGCGTATCCGGCCTTTTCAATCCTTTGGATTGATGGCACCAACGCGGCCAAATGGCCTGCCGGGAGAGAGTTTCGTGTCCACAGATATCAATGAACAGCGCCGGGCCTTGCGTGAAGCGGCGCTGCATTTCCATGAATTCCCCAAACCCGGCAAGCTGGAAATCCAGCCCCTGAAGCCGCTGGGCAACCAGCGCGACCTGGCGCTTGCCTATTCGCCCGGGGTGGCCGCGCCCTGCGAAGAAATTGCCCAGAACCCGGAATCCGTGGCGCGATATACCTCGCGACAGAACCTGGTGGCGGTGATTTCCAACGGCACCGCTGTGCTGGGTTTGGGCAATATCGGCGCGCTGGCCAGCAAGCCGGTGATGGAAGGCAAGGCAGTGCTGTTCAAGAAGTTTGCCGGCATCGATGTGTTCGATCTGGAGATCGACGAGATCAATCCGACAAAGTTCATCGATGCGGTGGCGCCGTTGTGGCCGACTTTTGGCGGCATCAACCTTGAGGACATCCGTGCGCCAGACTGTTTTGAAATCGAGGAGGCGCTGCGCGAGCGCATGCCGATCCCCGTATTCCATGACGACCAGCACGGCACGGCGATCATTGTGGGCGCGGCAGTGCTCAACGGACTGGAGCTGGCAGGCAAGAAGATCGAGGACGTGAAAATTTGCACGTCGGGGGCAGGGGCCGCGGCCATTGCTTGTCTCAATGTGCTAGTGGCGCTGGGCGCCAAGCACGAAAACATCTGGGTGGCCGACAAGGATGGCCTGGTGACCCACAAGCGCAATGACGTCAACGACAAGTGGCGCGGGCAATTCCGGCGCACCAGCGAGGCGACCAGCCTTGCCGAGGTGATCGAGGGGGCCGACGTGTTCCTGGGGCTTTCAGCGGCTGGGGCGCTGAAGCCCGAAATGCTGGCGAAAATGGCGCCGAAGCCGCTGATCCTGGCGTTGGCCAATCCGAACCCGGAAATCATGCCGGAACTGGCAAAGGAAACGCGGCCGGACGCCATGGTTTGCACGGGCCGGAGCGACTATCCGAACCAGGTCAATAATGTCCTCTGCTTCCCATTCATCTTCCGTGGGGCACTCGACGTGCATGCGACCACGATCAACGAGGAAATGAAGCTGGCGGCGGTGCGTGCCATTGCCAAGTTGGCGCATGAGCCGGGGCTGGAAGTGTCGCCCTCCGGCGCGCCGGCGGTTTTTGGCCCGGAGCACATCATTCCCAATCCGTTCGACCAGCGGCTGATGCTGCGCATTGCACCGGCGGTGGCGCGGGCGGCGATGGATTCTGGCGTGGCCAAGAAGCCGATTGCCGACTGGGACGCTTACTTCGACACGCTAAACCGCTTCGTGTTCCGCTCGGGCCTGGTGATGAAGCCGATCATCGATCGGGCGCAGGGTCAGGGCAAGCGCATCGCCTTTGCCGATGGTGAGGACGAGCGTGTGCTGCGGGCCGCGCAGGTGCTGCTCGAAGAGGGTATTGCCCGTCCGGTGCTGATCGGCCGTCCCGCGGTGCTTGAAGCGCGCATCGAACGTTTCGGTCTCTCCATCAAGGCGGGCAGGGACTTTGAAATCATCAATCCCGAGGACGATCCGCGTTACCGCGACTATGTGAGCCTGTTCCATTCGCTGGTGGGCCGCAATGGCGTGACGCCGGACACGGCCCGTACCATCGTTCGCACCAATACCACGGTGATTGGTGCCCTGGCGCTGAAGCGCGGCGATGTGGATGCGATGCTGTGCGGATTGCAGGGGCGCTATATCAAGCATGTGCGCGACATCGGATCGGTGCTGGGGCTGCAGGACGGCGTTACCGAGGCTTCGGCGCTGTCGATGCTGATCATGCCGCGCGGCGCGTTCTTCCTCACCGATACCTATGTGAGCCAGAACCCCAGCGCCGACGAAATCGTGTCAATCACGCTCCAGGCGCGCGATCACCTCAAGCGCTTCAATATTGAGGCCAAGGCGGCGCTGCTGAGCTATTCGAACTTCGGGTCGCGCGATGGCGACAGCGCCTACAAAATGCGCGAGGCCTATGCCAAGCTCAAATCCATTGCGCCGGACATGATCGTGGAAGGCGAGATGCAGGGTGACCTGGCGCTCAGCGAGGCGCTGCGCGAGCGCTACATTCCAGACACAGTGCTCAAGGGCGAAGCCAATCTGCTGGTGTTCCCGGACCTCGATGCGGCCAATCTCTCCATGACGCTGCTCAAGGAAATGAACAATGCCCTGGCTGTTGGGCCGATCCTGATGGGGATGAAGGCGCCGGCGCACATTCTGGCGCCCTCAGTGACCAGTCGCGGCATCGTCAATATGGCGGCCATCGCGGCCAATGAAGCTATCGGAGCGGGCAAATGATCCGACACAGTGTGGTGTTCTCGCTGCGGCACGCGGGAGGATCGACGGAGGAGCGAGACTTTCTGGAGGCGGCGATGGTGCTGTCCACTATTCCCGGCGTCGAAAAGTTCGAGCGTTTGAGGCAGGTTAGCCCCAAGGCGGATTTCGACTTCGGCTTTGCCATGGAATTTGCAGATCAGGCTGCCTATGACGCCTACAATGTCCACCCTGATCATGTGGCGTTCGTGCGTGACAGATGGATACCGGAGGTGGAGCGGTTCCAAGAGATCGACACGGTGGCGCTCTAGGACTTCGTCCGGTCGCGGTCTCCCATCGCAAAACCGTCGCCCCCTGGCCTGAGGGCTCTGGTCACAAGGTGATCGCTTGCTTGCGGGTGATGGTGCCTTGCGCTATTGACGGGCACCGTCGCCAGAAGCCGAGGATGCGCCATGAACCCGATTGCCGTGTTCGCAGGGAGTTCGCATCCGCAGCTTGCGCAGGAGATCTGCATCCAGCTTGGCGTGCCGCTACAACCAACGTCGGTCAAACGCTTCTCCAATGACTGTCTCGAAGTGCAATTGCAGGCCAATTGCCGCGAGCAGGACGTGTTTTTGATCCAAACACTGAGCGGGCCGGTGCAGGATCATCTGGTAGAACTTCTGCTGATGCTGGACGCAGCTCGGGGCGCCTCGGCGGCGCGCATTACCGCCGTCATTCCGCACTATGCCTATGCGCGATCCGACAAGAAGGACGCGCCGCGCATTTCCATCGGCGGAAGACTGGTGGCGGACCTGCTAGCGACCGCTGGCGCCAATCGCGTGGTGACAATGACGCTGCACTCGCCGCAGGTGCATGGGTTTTTCAGCGTCCCAGTAGATCACCTGCATGCGCTCGGCGAGCTTGCTGCCTATTTCCAGCGCTATGATTTGAGCAATGCGGTGGTGGTTTCGCCGGACTTGGGCAATGCCAAGGCGGCTGCTGCCTTTGCGCGACGCCTGGGTACGCCGGTGGCGGCGGGCGCCAAGGAGCGGATCAGCGATACCAAAGTGCATATTTCCGCAATCATCGGCGACGTTCGCGGGCGGGACGTGATCGTGCTGGACGATGAAATCGCCAGCGGCGGCTCGATGATCGAGCTGCTGGCGCATCTAAGGAGCAATGGTGTGCGCTCGATCCGCATTGCCTGCACCCATGGTATTTTCGCTGGCTCGGCGCTGGAGCGGCTGTCGGCCGAGGCTGATTTGAGCGAGATCGTCTGCACCAATACGCTGCCCATTGCCGGGCATCAGCTGAGCGACAAGGTGACTGTGCTTTCTGTCGCGCCGGCCCTGGCCGAAGCTATGCGGCGGATCAACAATGGCGAGTCGGTGAGCGCGCTGTTCCACGATGTCCCAAAGGGCGACCGGGCCGCTGCAGAATAGGAAACCGGGCATTAATCCCTTGTACGGCATTGTCGGGTGTCTCGAATTGGTTCGCCCATGCCCACCCGTCTCAAACGTCCCCCATTCTGGCGTCCACTGGCCCTCACGGTGACCCTGCTCGGGTTCCAGGGCTATCTTGGATATTCGGCTATTTCGGGCCAGTTCGGCATCGAGAGCCGAGAAGAAATTCTGTCCGATATCGAGATTCTGCAGGATCGCAGTGCGGCTCTGCAGGCCGAGATCGATGCTTACAGGCACCGGGTTTCGCTGCTCAATCCTCGCCACCTCGATCCTGACATTGTCACCGAACGCGCCCGGGCGTTGCTCAACATGGCACATGCCGACGATATTCTCGTGATGGTGAATCCTCAAAGCGGTAAACCGATTTCCGGTAAATTCGAAGAATTAATCGATAATCAGTTAATCTCGATTATCGAAGCGGATTCAACGCTTTAATTCTGGTTTTGTTTAGCGATCCGGGCAATGTTATTGCTCATGCGCTTGCAGTATCATGCGCGAAGTGGCCTGATTGGCCAAAGCGGCAAATTCCCCGACCCAAGCGGAGTGTAGAATGGCGCGCAAGGCGACGGCCACCAAGGCCAAGACGCAGCCCAATATCCCCCAGTTCACTCAGGAGCAGGATCTCGAAGCGTTTCGCGAGATGTTGTTGATCCGGCGGTTCGAGGAAAAGGCCGGCCAGATGTATGGCATGGGTCTGATCGGCGGGTTCTGCCACCTTTATATTGGCCAGGAAGCGGTGGTCACAGGGATCACCATGGCCAGCGAGAAGGGCAAAGATGCCCAGATCACCGGCTATCGCGACCACGGACACATGCTGGTCATGGGCCTGGATCCCAAAGGTGTGATGGCCGAGTTGACCGGCCGCCAGGGCGGCCTGTCGAAAGGCAAGGGCGGCTCGATGCACATGTTCTCCAATGAGCATCGCTTCTATGGCGGCAACGGCATCGTTGGTGCGCAGGCTTCGCTCGGAACCGGCCTTGCCTTTGCCAGCAAGTACAAGGGCGATGGCGCCGTGAGCATTGCCTATTTTGGCGATGGCGCAGCCAACCAGGGCCAGGTCTACGAGAGCTTCAACATGGCCAAGCTCTGGAAATTGCCGGTCGTCTACATCATCGAGAACAACAAATATGCCATGGGCACCTCGATTGAGCGTGCGGCTGCCACCACCGATTTCTCGATGCGCGGCGCATCGTTCGACATTCCGGGCGAGCAAGTCGATGGCATGGATGTGCGCATGGTCTATGACGCGGCCCAGCGCGCCATTGAATATGCCCGTTCGGGAAATGGCCCCTATATTCTGGAAATGCTGACGTATCGCTATCGCGGCCATTCCATGTCCGACCCGGCGAAATATCGCACCAAGGACGAGGTGACCAAATACCGGCAAGAGCGCGACCCCATCGAGCAGGTGCGGGCGCGACTTATTGAAGGTGGCTCGGTCAGCGAGGAAGATCTCAAAAAGATCGAGACCGACATTCGCGCCATTGTCACCGAGGCCGCAGATTTTGCCACCAATGATCCCGAGCCGGCACCTGCCGAGCTCTGGACCGACATCACCATCGAAGCCTGAGGCGCGATGTCCATTCTGCTTGGCGTAGTCCTGCTGTTTGCGGCCCTGTCGGTGGCTCTCGCCGCCGGTCAGGCCATGGCCATCAGCCGGCTGGCGCCGCAGGTCGAATGGCGCGGATGGCTATTTGGCTGGTGGCGCTTTGGCGAGATCAGCCAGCGGGCGGGTCTTTCTGGTGAAGTGCAGGCGGCTGTTTATAAGCGCGCAGTGATTGCTGCAGTCGCCTTTGTCATTCTGGGCTTGGTGCTCAGTGGCTGGGTGGTCAATCAGCGCCCGAATGGCGCGGCCGAGACGACCTCAAAAAAATTGACGGGATGGCGGATCGATGCCGCTGTCTTGAACCTAAATTCCTCTATCCGCCCTGTGGCCTCCATGCCCGGCGCGATCCTCGTGGAGAGCTGATATGCCCCAAATCCTCATGCCCGCTTTGTCGCCGACCATGGAAGAAGGCAAGCTTGCCAAGTGGGTCGTCAAGGTTGGCGATACGGTGAAGTCAGGCGACGTTCTGGCCGAAATCGAAACCGACAAGGCGACGATGGAAGTCGAAGCCGTGGATGAAGGCACGGTCACCGAAATTCTGGTGGCCGAAGGCACGGAAGGCGTGAAGGTCAATACGCCCATCGCCATGGTGCTGGCCGAAGGCGAAAGCGCTGGTTCGGCAGCTGCGCCAGTTGCCGAGACGGCTCCCGAACCTTCCGAGGCGCCCGTCGTTGCCGCTGAAAAGGGTGCAGATGCCGTTGAGGCTGCTGCTGTTCCGGCTGCCCCCAAGTTTGAACCACAGGCCGATCCTGATCTGCCCGAGGGCGTCGAAATGGTCGAAATGACTGTTCGACAGGCGCTGAACGAGGCGATGGCCGAGGAAATGCGCCTCGACAAGGACGTCTTCATCATGGGTGAGGAGGTTGCCGAATATCAGGGCGCCTACAAGATTACCCAGAACCTGCTGCAGGAGTTCGGCAAGGATCGCGTCATCGATACGCCGATTACCGAGCATGGTTTTGCTGGCCTTGCGGTTGGTGCAGCCTTTGCGGGCCTCAAGCCGATTGTCGAATTCATGACCTGGAATTTTGCGATGCAGGCCATCGACCAGATCATCAATTCGGCGGCCAAGCAGCTGTACATGTCCGGCGGTCAGGTCAAGGCGCCCATGGTGTTCCGCGGTCCAAACGGCGTCGCTTCGCGCGTGGGTGCACAGCACAGTCAGGATTATTCGGCATGGTATAGCCATGTGCCGGGCCTGACCGTGATCGCGCCCTATAGCGCGGCAGACGCCAAGGGCCTGCTCAAGGCCGCCATCCGCTCGCCCAATCCGGTGGTGTTCCTCGAAAACGAAATTCTTTATGGCTCGACAGGGCTGGTCCCCAAGGTCGACGATTTCGTGCTGCCCATCGGCAAGGCGCGCATTGCGCGCAAGGGCGCGGATGTCACCATTGTGTCGTTCTCGATGGGCATGCGCTACGCGACCCAGGCTACCGAGAAACTGGTTGCAGCGGGTGTCGACGTGGAATTGATCGACCTGCGCACACTGCGTCCTATGGACAGCGATACGGTCATCGAGTCGGTAAAAAAGACCGGCCGTATGGTGACTGTGGAAGAGGGCTGGCCGCAAAGCGGCATCGGAGCCGAACTCTCGGCCCGCGTCATGGAAGCGGCGTTCGACTATCTCGATGCGCCCGTTATCCGAGTCACCGGCAAGGACGTCCCCATGCCCTATGCTGCCAATCTTGAAAAGCTGGCGCTGCCCAACGTTGATGAAGTGATCGCGGCAGTGAACGCTGTCACATACCGCTCGTAAGGGAGAACCGGGATGCCAATCAATATCACCATGCCGGCGCTCTCTCCCACGATGGAAGAGGGCAAGCTTGCCAAGTGGCACGTCAAGGAAGGCGACAGCGTTTCCTCCGGTGACGTGATCGCCGAGATCGAAACCGACAAGGCGACCATGGAAGTGGAAGCCGTAGATGAAGGCAAGATCGGCAAGATTCTCGTGGCCGAGGGCACGGAGAATGTGAAGGTCAACGCCGTTATCGCGGTGTTGCTTCAGGACGGCGAGGACGCCGGGGCCATTGGCTCAGCGCCCGCACCCAAGGCTGAAGCGCCGAAGGCCGAGGCGCCAAAGGCTGCTGGGCCTGCGGCCGCCGCCCCGGCGCCTGCTGCCAAGGCCGAAGCCCCCAAGCCCGCGGCTGCTCCGGCCAAAGCCGATGGCGGCAAGGTGTTTGCCTCGCCTCTGGCCCGCCGCCTTGCCAAGGAAGCCGGGATCGACGTTGCCGCCATTTCCGGCACCGGCCCCAAAGGCCGCGTGGTCAAGTCGGATGTTGTGGCCGCCAAGTCGGGCAAGACGCCTCTCAAGGCTGCCGCCGCCCCGGCCGCAGCTGCATCGGGTGGTACTGCGATGGCCGGTGGCCTTAGCAAGGCCCAGGTCCTGTCCCTCTACGAAGAGGGCAGCTATGAGCTGGTTCCCGCCGATGGCATGCGCAAGACCATTGCGGCGCGCCTCACCGAGAGCAAACAGACCGTTCCGCATTTCTACCTGACGGTAGACTGCCGGATCGACGCACTGCTTGCTGCCCGCGAGCAGATCAATGCGTCCGCGCCCAAGTCCAAGGACGGCAAGCCCGAGTACAAGCTTTCGGTCAATGACTTTGTCATGAAGGCCTGGGCTGTCGCGTTGCAGCGGGTGCCCCTGGCCAACGCCACCTGGGCAGGGGATGCGATCCTCTACCACAAGCGCAGCGATGTGGCCGTGGCGGTGGCTATTCCGGGCGGTCTCTTCACACCGGTTGTGAAGAGCTGCGACACCAAGAGCTTGCGGGAAATTTCCGAGGCCGTGAAGGACCTTGCCACCCGCGCGCGCAACAAGAAGTTGATGCCGCATGAGTATCAGGGCGGTGCTTCGTCGGTTTCCAATCTGGGCATGTTCGGGATCAAGGACTTCGCTGCCGTCATCAACCCGCCGCATGGCACGATCCTGGCGGTCGGCGTGGGCGAGGAGCGCGTGTATCCCGATAAGGGCGAGATCAAGATTGGTCAGTTCATGACCTGCACGCTCTCCTGCGATCACCGCTCCGTTGATGGCGCCCTAGGCGCCGAAGTGCTCGGCGTGTTCAAGGGCCTCATCGAAAACCCCGTGATGATGCTGGCGTAAGGAGCCTTGGCGATGAAGACCATTCTCGCCTATGGCGACAGCCTGACCTATGGCGCGGACCCCGGCGGCGGGCCTCGCCACGCCTTCGAGGATCGCTGGCCAACGGTGTTGGAGCAGGGGCTTGGTGGCAAGGCCCGGGTGATTGCAGAGGGCCTTGGCGGTCGCGCCACCGCCTATGACGACTGGACGGCGGCGGCAGACCGTAATGGCGCGCGCATTCTGCCGACGCTATTGGCCAGCCATGCGCCGCTCGATCTGGTCATCATCTTTCTCGGCACCAATGATCTCAAGCCGTTTGTCGCCGGATCTGCCGCCTATGCCGCGCGCGGTGCCCGTCGGCTGATCGAAATGACGCGCGCGCATTTTGCCGGTGTGGGCGAAGCTGTGCCGCAAATTCTCCTCGTGTCGCCGCCGCATGTGGTCGAGACGAGCAATGAGAATATGCTGAGCAATTTTGGCGGGCTCGATCACCTCATCCGCGAGTCGCAGGACTTTGCCCGGCACTATCGCCGCCATGCCGAGGAAACCGGGGTCGCCTTTTTCGATGCCGCCACGGTCGCCAAAGCCGATGCGCGCGACGGTGTGCATCTCGACCCGGCCAATACACGTGCTATCGGCGAGGGGCTGGTGCCGCTCGTCTCGAAAATCCTGGGTCTCTGACCCCGCATAATTCTGGAGGCCCTCATGGCTGACCAATACGATCTTCTCGTCATCGGCGCCGGCCCAGGCGGCTATGTTGCTGCCATCCGTGGCGCGCAACTGGGCATGAAGGTGGCCATTGTCGAGCGCGAACATATGGCCGGCATCTGTTCCAACTGGGGCTGTATCCCGACCAAGGCGCTGCTGCGTTCGGCCGAAATCTATGGCCACATGGGCCATGCCAAGGACTATGGGCTGACCGCAGAAAAATTCGGCTTCGATCTCGACGGCATCGTCAAGCGTTCGCGCGCCATTGCGGCGCAGATGAATAATGGCGTGCAGTTCCTGATGAAGAAGAACAAGGTCGACATCATCTGGGGCGAGGCCACCATCACCAAGCCGGGCGAAGTCAAGGTCGCGCCCAGCAAGAAGCCGATTGTCCAGCCGCAGGGGCCCGTGCCCAAGAATGCGCTGGGTGAGGGGACCTACAGGGCCAAGAACATCATCATCGCCACTGGCGCCCGGCCGCGCGTGCTGCCGGGCATCGAGCCGGATGGCGATAAGATCTGGACCTATTTCGAGGCGTTGAAGCCGGCCGAAATGCCCAAGTCGCTGGTGGTCATGGGTTCGGGCGCCATCGGCGTCGAATTCGCCTCCTTCTATCGCTCGATGGGTGCTGAAGTGACCGTCATCGAGCTGCTGCCGCAGATCCTGCCGGTCGAGGACGCAGAGATTTCGGGGCTGGCTCGCAAGCGGCTGGAGAAGCGCGGCATCAAGTTCCTCACCGAGGCCAAGGTCGCCAAGGTTGAAAAGACCAAGGACGGCGTGATCGCGCATGTTGAGACCAAAGACGGCAAGAGCCAGCAGATTGCCGGCGACAAGCTGATCTCGGCGGTCGGCGTGCAGTGCAATATCGAAGGGCTGGGGCTCGAGACGGTCGGTGTGAAGACCGAGCGCGGCGCGATTGTCATCGATGGTTACGGCAAGACCAATATTGAGGGCATCTGGGCCATTGGCGATGTGGCGGGCCCGCCAATGCTGGCGCACAAGGCCGAGCATGAGGCGGTCATCACCGTTGAAAAGATCGCTGGTCTCAAGGTCCATGGTCTCGACAAGACCAAAGTTCCGGGCTGCACCTATTGCGAGCCGCAGGTGGCCAGTGTTGGTCTGACCGAAGCCAAGGCCAAGGAAGCCGGGCGCGAGATCAAGGTCGGGCGTTTCCCCTTCGTGGGCAATGGCAAGGCGATTGCGCTGGGCGAACCCGATGGCCTGGTGAAGACGATTTTTGACGCCAAGACCGGTGAGTTGCTCGGGGCGCATATGGTCGGTGCGGAAGTGACCGAACTGATCCAGGGCTTTGTGGTGGCGATGAACCTTGAAACCACCGAGGAAGAGCTGATCCACACGATATTCCCGCATCCGACGCTGAGCGAGACGATGAAGGAAAGCGTGCTCGATGCTTATGGGCGCGCGCTGAATATTTGATGATCAGGCGGTGCTCGGCGCCGACGCGGAGCGTACAACCAAAGGAGTTATCCACATGGTCAAGGCAATCCAGATCGGGCTGGGACACTGGGGCTTCAGCTGGTCCAAGGATGTTATCCCCAAAGTTCCCACTGTCGAGATGGTGGGCTATGTGGATACCAATCCAGATGCCAGCCAGCGGGTCCAAACCGAGCTCGGGATTGATCCGAAGCTTTGTTTCGCCAGCCTTGAAGACGCGGCGAACCACACCGATGCGACGCTGGCGCTCTGCACCCTGCGGACAGAGGCGCATTATCCAGTGGTCAAGCGTTGCCTTGAACTGGGGTACAATGTGCTGGTGGAGAAGCCCTTCACCACCACGATTGCCCAGGGCAAGGAACTGGTGGAACTCGCCCAGGCGCAGGGCAGGGTGCTCATGGTCAGCCAGAACTATCGCCATCAGCCCGCGCCAATCGCGGCGGCGCAACTGATTGCCGATGGCAAGTTCGGCGCGCTCAACATGGTTTCCATCGATTTTCGCCGTCATGGCCCAAGCCAGGGCTATCGCTATTGGGATATGCCGGATCCGCTGCTGGCGGATATGTCGATCCATCATTTCGACCTGATGCGTTTTGTGCTCGGGGATGAGCCGGTCCGGCTTTCCTGCCGCACCTGGAACCCACCAGGCAGCCCGTTCCGCTTTGATCCGAGTGGAGTGGCGACCATCGAATTCTCCAAGGGTACCGTCGTCTCCTACCGCGCCAGCTGGATGAATTCGGGTCCAGTGACGCCTTGGGCCGGCGAATGGGTGATGGATGGGGCCGAAGGGCAGATCGCCTGGAGTTCGCGCGACCATTTCCGCGACAAGGCGGGCCCCGATGTGATGACGCTGCAGCCGCTCGACGGCAAGCGGGAGAAGGTCAAGCTCGACAAGGTGAAATTCCCCGACCGGACCGGCACGCTCAACGCCATTGCCGAGGTGTTGACGGGGGGGCAAGTGCCTCGTGGTTTCAGTTCGGGCCAAGATAATCTTGGCTCGCTTGCGCTGGTGCAAGCAACGATCCTTTCCGCCTCGCGCAACGGCGATTGGGTGGATATGAAGGAAGTGCTGGGCTGAGACGCCGCCGCATGGCGGCCCAGCACCAAGGTCGGCTTGAACCGGCCTCCCAGGGAGGCGATATAGGGGCAATCTATATGTGGACGTGTTTCCAGACGGCGAAACGATCCCCACTTCGCCGGGAAACACTGGTTCCCAGTCAGGACTGACATGGTCACGCTCATCGATAATGCGGCCAAGCCGCGCCACCCGGAAAAGGCCAACCGGCCCGACAGCACTGTGCTGCGTAAGCCCGACTGGATCCGCGTCAAGGCGCCGGGGTCTCCGGTTTACAATGAAACGCAAAAGATCGTGCGCGAGAACAATCTCGTCACCGTCTGCGAGGAAGCGGGCTGCCCCAATATCGGCGAGTGCTGGAGCAAGAAGCACGCGACCATGATGATCATGGGCGAGATCTGCACCCGCGCCTGCGCCTTCTGCAACGTGCGCACGGGTCTGCCAACGGCCCTCGATCCGAACGAGCCTGAGAACGTCGCGATCGGGGTCGAAAAACTCGGCCTAGAACATGTCGTCATCACCTCGGTGGACCGCGACGACCTTGCCGATGGTGGCGCGCAGCACTTCGCCGACGTGATCCTGGCCATCCGTGCCCGCAACCCCAGGACGACCATCGAAATCCTCACGCCGGACTTCCTGCGCAAGGACGGTGCCCTTGAAATCGTCGTGGCGGCCAAGCCGGACGTGTTCAACCACAACCTCGAAACGGTGCCATCGAAATATTTGAAGGTGCGTCCCGGCGCGCGCTATTTCCACTCGATCCGGCTTTTGCAGCGGGTCAAGGAGCTTGACCCCTCCATATTCACCAAGTCCGGTATCATGGTGGGCCTGGGGGAAGAGCGCAATGAAGTGCTTCAGCTCATGGACGACCTGCGGTCGGCCGAGGTCGATTTCCTGACCATCGGGCAATATCTGCAGCCTACCAAGAAGCACTATCCGCTGCAGCGTTTTGTGACGCCCGAAGAGTTCAAGTCCTTCGCGACGGTGGCGACCGCCAAGGGCTTCCTGCTCGTCTCTTCGAGCCCGCTCACCCGTTCATCGCATCATGCCGGTGAGGATTTCGCGCGCCTCAGGGCCAACCGCATGGCCAAGCTCGGGCACTGATCCAGGATGAAGCGTTTTTACGAACGACATGTGCCGCACCTACCGGAGCGGATGTACGAGATTGTCTCCGATCTCAACGACTATCCGCGCTTTGTGCCCAATTGTCAGGCCATGCAGGTTCGCCCTGATCCTGCTTCGGGCAGCAAGGATGTGCGGCTTGCACGCATGACCATTTCCTTCGGCCCGATTACTCAAGCGTATACCAGCCGTGTGACGCTTGATCCTGTAGCGCGCACCATCCGCGCCAAGGCCGTGGACGGTCCCTTTGCCTATCTCGACTCGGTCTGGAGTTTCGAACCCGAAGGGCAGGGCACGCGCGTACGCTTCGAGATCGACTTCAAAATTTCCAATCTGCTGATCGCGGCCGTGGCCGAACCGGCCTTTGCCGCCAAGCAGGAGGAAATCATGCGTGCCTTCTGCGACGAAGCGGACCGGCGGTTTGGGGACTGATTTCAAAAATCTTTCCGCACTATGCCATGCCGAAACGCCGGTAGACCAAGCGGCCGCCCCAAAGGATAGGTAAGAGACGAAACGCAAACCGTCTCTGGGTGCTGGCCATACGCGCGTAGCGCGTGTGGCCTTCTCGCCTCAGATCTCTCCACTGGAGAGAATTGCCCTCCCGCTCAGGGGCCAGGCGGATTGCTCGAAAGCACCTGCAGCACCAGGTCCAGCGCCGCATCAACGGTGGCCTTACGGATGCCGTCGCGGCCGATATCGCCAAAGTTGTGTTCAATGACGACAGTGGCCAGTTCTGACGAAACCGCCACATAGACGAGCCCAACCGGCTTTTTTTCCGTGCCGCCATCGGGCCCGGCAATGCCGGTTGCCGCCACGGCGAAATCGACGCGGGCGGTGTTGCGAGCGCCATCGGCCATGGCACGGGCGACTTGGTTACTGACGGCGCCATAGTCGCCGATGAGGCGAGGCTGCACCTGAATCATGCGGGATTTTGCCGAATTGGCATAGGTGATGTAGCCGCCATAAATAGCCGCCGAGGCACCGGGGATGTCGGTGAGGGCCGATGCGATCATGCCGCCCGTGCAGCTCTCGGCGGTCACCAGGGTCTGGCCACGCTCAGCCAGGATGTCGATGATCTGCTTGCCCGCAGAGGGTTTTGCCTTGCTTGCCATTCAATCGACCCTCGGAAGTTCCACGCTTGCACTCGCCATAGCCACGATGCCTTCCTCCCGCCCGATGAACCCGAGCTTTTCATTGGTTGTTGCCTTGACCGCCACGCGGCTGGCCGAAATGCCGAGAGTCTCGGCAATGACAGCGCACATGGCAGGGGCGTGCGTGGCAATCCTGGGAGCTTCCGCAACGATTGTCACGTCGAGATTGACAATACGCCCGCCACGGGCGGCCACAAGGGTGCCTGCGTGACGCAGGAAGATGGTGGAAGCTGCGCCCTTCCACTGATTGTCGCTGGGCGGAAAATGCACGCCGATATCGCCTTCGCCGATGGCGCCCAGGATGGCGTCGGTGAGGGCATGAAGCGCCACATCGGCATCCGAGTGGCCATGCAATTTGGCGCTGTGCGGGATTTTGACGCCGCAGAGCCAGACAGCATCACCCGGAGCAAAGGGGTGGACATCATAGCCAGTGCCAATGCGGGTCTCGAACCCCGTGTCTGCCATGACGATGCGCTCCGCTCGGATGAAATCTTCGGGGTGGGTGATCTTGATGTTGTTGCGCTCGCCCTCGACCATGGCGACGCGAAGTCCGGCCCATTCGGCAATCTCGGCGTCATCGGTGAATTCGCGCCGAACGGTGCCGGCGCGCATATGGGCCGAGAAAATCTGGCCGAAGCGAAATCCCTGAGGGGTTTGCGCGGCAAAGAGCTGGCGCCGGTCTTCTGTGGTGGCAACCAGATCACCGTCGAGCGAGCGCTTGATAGTGTCGGTCACCGGCAAGGTGGGCAGGGCGCCATCGTGCTGGTCAAGGGCCGTGGTGACGCGCGTGATCAACTCGAGCGAGGCAAAGGGCCGCGCCGCATCGTGGATCAGGACCCGGTCAGGACGGAGGGGGCCCAGGGCCTTCAGGCCTTCCAGGACCGAGCTTTGGCGCGTGGCGCCGCCATGAACCGCGGGCATGAGCCGCGCGTCCGCCAGACCGAGAGCCGAATAGCGCTCGGCGTGATCGGCATGGATGACCGGAACCACATGAGTGATCGCCGGGAGGGACAGGAAGGCAGCAATGGTGCGGGATAGCACTGGCTGTCCGGCAACCAGGCGATATTGCTTGGGATCAGTGGCGCCTCCAGCCCCGGCGCGCTCGCCTTTGCCGGCGGCGACAATGATGACAGCTATGGATTTTGAACGCATGGCGATATAGGCACTTCGATCCGAAACTGTCGTCGTCGCTTACGGTCTAGCCGCCGCCCCGCCATGCGGCAAGAGCGGGGCTGATATCCGGCGCTGCGACAGTGCGAAGCGGTTGCGCGCCCAATGAAAATGATTATTGTGCGGGCACCATTGCCAAATTGAACATTTCTGGGGCAACTCTTTGGAAGACAGTGCCTGTGCATTGAGCATCGGAGGGCATGCCATTCGCAATCGTGCCTTTCTGGCGCCGATGGCGGGCATAACCGATCGACCGTTTCGCGATATTGCCGAACGCTTTGGCGCCGGCATGGTCGTATCCGAAATGGTTGCCAGCTCCGCCCTGACCACCGGTCATGAAGGCATGGTGCGCAAGCTGACGCGCGCCGGACATCTGCCGCATATGGTGCAGCTCGCCGGTTGCGAGCCACAGTGGATGGCCGAGGGCGCGCGGATCGCCGAGGCGGCGGGCGCCGATATCATCGACATCAATTTCGGTTGCCCCGCCAAGCGGGTGACCAATGGCTATGCTGGCTCGGCGCTGATGCGGGTGCCGGACCAGGCACTAAGCATTGTCGAAGCCGTCGCGGGAGCCACCAACAAGCCCGTAACGGTCAAGATGCGGCTCGGTTGGGACGACGACAGCCTCAATGCGGCGCAGATTGCGCAATTGGCGGTCAGTGCCGGGGCGCAGATGATCACCGTTCATGGTCGCACCCGGCAGCAATTCTACAAGGGTACGGCTCGCTGGTCACTGGTGCGCGGCGTGGTCGATGCCGTCGATGTACCGGTGGTGGTCAATGGCGACATTGTCGATCTCGCCAGTGCTCGACAAGCACTGAAAGAATCGGGGGCCGCAGCCGTCATGCTGGGGCGTGGCGCGCAGGGGCAGCCCTGGCGCGTTGGACAGATTGGTGCGGCATTGGCCGGCGAAGAGGTTGAGCCCGCGCCCTTGGGCGCAGAACTGATCGAACTGGTGCAGCTTCACTATGAAGAGATGCTGCTGGACTATGGCCGCGAAGTCGGTTCACGCGCGGCGCGCAAGCATCTGGACTGGTATGCCGAGGCCGCCGGGCTGGCACTCGACAAGCCGACGCGCAAGACGCTGCTCGACAATGACAACACAAAAGAGGTGCTGGCTTTGATCGGCACCCTGTTTTCCGGTGAGTGGAGGACTGCGGCGTGAGCAGTGCAGTGCTGATGGACTTGGACTCGGTGCCAGCGCGGGCGGTTTTGCAGGCTTTGCCGCAACCCATTCTCGTGCTCGACGAGGCGCGGCGCATCCAGTTCGTCAATTACGCCGCCGAGGCGTTCTTTGGCGCGTCGTTGAGCGTGCTGACGCGGCAGTCACTGGACGATCTCATCGCCTTTGGGTCTCCCATCATTTCGCTGGTGGAAACCGTGGTGCAACGGCGGGCGCCGATGACCGAGTACCGAGTGCGGGTCGGCTCATCGCGGTTCGGCGACGAACGCATTGCCGACGTCTTTGCCAGCCCGATTTCCGACACCGACGGGCGGGTGGCGATGTTGATCCAGGAGCGCACCATGGCCGACAAGATCGACCGGCAGATGGTGTCGCGCGGGGCAGCACGCTCGGTGACAGGCCTGGCCTCGATGCTGGCCCATGAAATCAAGAACCCGCTGTCCGGCATTCGCGGTGCCGCGCAATTGCTTGAGCAATCGGTTCCGTCCGAAGAAGTGCCGCTGGCGCGGCTGATCCGCGAGGAAACCGACCGGATCGTGGGGCTGATCGACCGGGTGGAAGTGTTTGGCGACGAGCGTCCACTGGAGCGCGAGCCGATCAATATTCACATTGTTCTCGACCGAGTGAAGCTGCTGGCGCGCAATGGCGTGGCACGGGGCATTACGTTCAGTGAGGAATATGATCCATCGCTGCCTCCGGTGTTTGGCAATCGCGACCAGCTTATTCAAATTTTCCTAAATCTGATCAAGAACGCCTCGGAAGCGCTTGAAAGGACACAGAAACCCGAAATTAAGCTGACGACGGCATTCCGTCCGGGCATTCGCATCAGCGTCGCCGGCGTGGCCGAGCGTATCTCGCTGCCGCTCGAAATTGTCATCGAGGACAATGGACCGGGTGTGCCGGCCGATATTCTGCCGTTCCTGTTCGATCCGTTTGTGACCACCAAGACCAACGGCTCGGGCCTGGGACTGGCGTTGGTGGCAAAGATCGTGGGTGACCATGGCGGCGTGATCGACTGCGACAGCCGACCCGGGCGCACCCGTTTCCGTATCCTGCTGCCTGTGGCCAGCGGTGTATTCCAAACTCCTGCCGACGAAGAGGGTTCGTCCATATGAGCCATGTCGTTCTGCTTGCCGATGACGATGCCGCAATCCGCATGGTGCTTAACCAGGCCCTGACGCGGGCGGGATATGAGGTGCGGCCGACAGGCAATATCTCGACAATGTGGAACTGGGTCAGCCGCGGGGAAGGAGACATCCTGATCACCGACGTCGCCATGCCCGATGGCAATGCCTTCGAGGTGATGCCCAAGATCAAGAAGCTTCGCCCCGAGCTGCCGATGATCGTGATGAGCGCCCAGAACACGTTCATGACGGCCATCCGAGCCTCGGAAGTGGGCGCCTATGAATATCTGCCCAAGCCGTTCGACATCACCGAAGTGCTCTCGGTGGTGGCGCGCGCTCTGGCTGACGCCAAGAAGCCGACCAATGCCGAACGCAAGGCGGAGGAGCCGGGCGAAACCATGCCGCTGGTGGGCCGCTCCACCGCCATGCAGGACATCTATCGCGCACTGGCGCGGCTGATGCAGACCGACCTGACAGTGATGATCACCGGCGAAAGCGGCACCGGCAAGGAGCTTGTCGCCCGAGCGCTGCATGACTTCGGCAAGCGCCGCAATGGCCCGTTCGTGGCCATCAATATGGCCGCGATCCCGCGCGACCTGATCGAAGCGGAACTGTTCGGGCACGAGAAGGGGGCCTTTACCGGCGCCAATACGCGCTCGTCAGGCCGGTTCGAGCAGGCCGAAGGCGGTACGCTGTTCCTCGACGAAATCGGTGATATGCCGATGGACGCCCAGACGCGTCTGCTGCGCGTGCTGCAGGAAGGCGAATACACGATGGTGGGTGGCCGAAGCGCCATCAAGACCAATGTGCGTATCGTCGCCGCCACACACCGTGACCTCAGCCAGATGATCCGGCAGGGTCTGTTCCGCGAGGATCTTTACTACCGCCTCAATGTGGTGCCAATCCGCCTGCCGCCGCTGCGCGAGCGCATCGACGACATTACCGATCTGGTGCAGCACTTCCTGCGCCTGGCGCAGCGCGAGGGCGAGCCGTCGAAGACGATATCGCCTGACGCCATCCGCCTTATGCAGAATTACAATTGGCCGGGCAATATCCGAGAACTGGAAAACCTGGTGCGTCGGCTGTCGGCGCTTTATGCCGACGAGCAAATCTCCGCGGAAATCGTTCAGAACGAACTCAACATTGTCGATCGGCCATCTGCGAACGCAGCCTCGGGGCCGATGGACATTTCCATGGCGGTGGAAACCCATGTGGGCCAGCTGCTGCGCGAATTTGAACCCAACCTGCCGCCAGCGGGGATGTATCAGCGGGTGATCGACAAGGTCGAGGCGCCGTTGATTGCCATGGCGCTGAACGCCTGCGGTGGCAACCAGATCAAAGCCGCCGACCTCCTGGGGCTCAATCGCAATACGCTGCGCAAGAAAATCCGGACGCATAGCATTGAGATCGTCAAGCATAGCCGTCGGGGCGCGTAGGGGCGGGCTGCTTGGCTGATTTCACCCAATGTTCCTGAGGAACTGGGTCGGAGCCTTCACGCCATTCGAGCATAGGCCTGATCGCCTCCATGGCGGAAATCGGTCCACCGGACCGCTTTCTCCTCGCCCCCCCAGGTGCCATTCGAGCACAGCTCTCATGGCCTCAGCCCCTAAAAACGCTCCACTGGAGCGTTTTTAGGGGCGTAGCCGGCCGGGGCTGAGTGTCACATTTTGGCAACAATTGTCTTGAAGGGTCGGCTGAATTGGGTCAGGCTTCGCATTCACGTTGGCATTGCACCTAGATGAGGGCGACCGGCAGTCCGAAATGGCGCCGGGTCAAGTCAACGAAGCGAAGGAAACTGGGCGGTATATGGCCGATTTGGTCTCAGCCAGCGATGTGCAACGGGACGATGCTGTGGCCGAATCCCGGTCCGGTGGTCGGGCTCTTTCGCGCATCCGGCAGAACCAGTCGCTGCGCGTCCTGGGTTTCCTGATCGTCTCGGCCTCAGTGCTGATGTCGTCGGTGTCGTTCCTGATCCTATCGGGCATTACGACGATAGAGCCTTCGCCCGCCATCTGGACGGTGATCTGGGTTGTCACCGGGCTGCTGGTTCTGCTGGTGATCGCGCTGGTGGTGACTGAGGCGGTGTTGCTGTTTCAGGCGCGCCTGCGCGGCGTGCCCGGCGCAGGCCTGCAGGTGCGTATGGTGGCGATGTTTGCCTTCGTGGCCGCCGTGCCCGCCGTGCTGGTTGCCATCGTTGCGACCATCTCGCTTAACCAGGGACTGGATCAGTGGTTCTCGGAACGCACCCGGGCCATGGTGGAGAGTTCGCGCCTTGTTGCGCGCTCCTACATGCTCGAGCATGCACAGGTGTTGCGCGACGATATTATCTGGGTGGCGTCCGAGCTAGAGCAGGCGCGCGCCACCTATGAGAATGAGCCGGAGCGCTTCGAGCGCATCCTGACGGCCCTGGCGGTAACGCGCTCGCTGCCCTTTACCTCTCTGATCGATCCGGCTGGCGAAACGCTAATGCGGGCCCAGATCAATGTCGCGGGGTCGTTCCCGAAGCTGCCGGCAGGGGTGACCGACGGGGTGGTGGAGGGCATACCGACTCCCATTGCGCCTGGCGCGACGCAGTTCGTCGGCTCGGTGATCAAGCTGCGCGGTTATGACGACACCTTCTTATTCGTGGCGCGGCCAGTCGATGCCGAAGTGCTCGAATATATGCGGCTAACCGACGAAAATATAACGGAATATCGTGAATATGCGTCGAGCCGCCTGGTGTTCCAGATCACCTTCACCATCATGTATGTCGGACTTGCAGTGGTGCTGTTGCTGGCAGCCCTATGGGTCGGCATTGCCCTCGCCAACCGCTTCGTTGACCCGATCCGAAACCTTATGATTGCCTCGCGCCGAGTGAGTGCCGGCGATCTCGATGTTCAAGTGCCGGTGCAGGAGGGACGCGGGGACCTGCGCGATCTGTCGAACGGGTTCAACAGTATGACCCAACAGCTCAAGACGCAGAGACTTGACCTGCTGAAAGCCAATGAGGTCAACGAGAAGCGCCGGCAGTTTACGGAAGCGGTGGTGGAGGGTGTTTCGGCCGGGATTATCGGCCTTGATCCCTTTGGCGCGGTGACACTGGTGAATGCTCGGGCCTGCGAAATGCTGGGGCGGACTGAAATTGAACTCATGGGCGAGCAGCTCGACAAGATCATGCCCGAAGTCGGGGCGACGCTTGAAAAGGCAAAGTCAGCGCGGCGCGGCCAGGTGCGCGACCAGATCCAGCTCGGCAATGAAACCGACCGCCGCATCTATCAGGTGCAACTGACACGCGAGGGTTCGATTACTGAATCAAAGGGCTATGTGCTGACCTTCGATGACATTACCGACCTCGAATCAGCGCAGCGCACAAGCGCTTGGGCGGACGTGGCGCGGCGCATTGCCCATGAAATCAAGAATCCGCTGACGCCAATCCAGCTATCGGCCGAGCGGCTACGTCGGCGCTATGGCGGCAAGCTCGAGGACGACCGCGAGGTCTTTGACAAGTGTATCAATACCATTGTGCGGCAGGTCGGCGATATCGGGCGCATGGTCGATGAGTTTTCGGCGTTTGCCCGCATGCCGGAATCCGCGCCCGAGACCGGCGACCTGAGCGACACGATCAGGCAGGCCGTTTTCCTTGAAAGCGTGCGGTTGCCCGAGGTCAATATCGTGACCCTGCTGCCCGAAGAGGCGATTGTGGCTTGGTTTGATGGGCGCTTGGTTTCGCAGTCCCTGACCAATCTGATCAAGAATGCGGTCGAGGCGTTTGAGGGACTTCCTCTTTCGGCGGAATGGCAGCCCACGATCACCGTGGAGGCCCATATCGAGGGCAATCACGCCCGGGTATCGGTGTCCGACAATGGGAAAGGCTGGCCCCCGGATAATCGGCAAAGACTGCTTGAGCCCTATATGACGACGCGCGAAAAGGGCACGGGCTTGGGGCTGGCCATTGTCGCCCGCATTATCGAGCAACACGGGGGCATCGTCGAGTTGATCGATGCCGAACCCGATCCACAGGGCAGGGTGGGGGCGTGCGTGACCTTCACGCTTCCTTTGCATTCGCCTGCAATGAGCACCATCGAGACAGAAGCCGCCCCGGCGGATGAAGACCCTGTCCAAGAGGAGGAGCCGCAGTTGTCTGCGGTTGTTCAGAAATAAATGGCTTTAGACATTTTGATTATTGATGACGAGGATGACATCCGCGACCTGATCGCGGGGATTCTCGAAGACGAAGGCTACGAGGCCCGACAGGCTCATGACGCCGATAGCGGGCTTAATGAAATAGCCCGGCGGCGACCGAGCCTGGTGTTTCTCGACATCTGGATGCAGGGTTCGCGTCTTGACGGGCTGCAATTGCTCGATGTGTTCCAGAACCAACACCCGGACATGCCAGTGGTGATGATCTCGGGGCATGGCAATGTTGAGACGGCGGTGTCGGCCATCCGGCGTGGCGCCTATGACTATATCGAGAAGCCCTTCAAGATCGACCGGCTGTTGCATGTGACGCAGCGCGCTATGGAAGCGACGCGCCTGCGCAACGAGGTTGCCGAACTCAAGGAACGTTCGCCCAGCAAGAGCGCCGAGATGGTCGGCACATCGCCAGCGCTTCAGCAAATCCGCGCGGTTATCGAGAAGTCCGCGCCGACTAATTCGCGCATATTTGTGTCCGGGCCGTCGGGCGCCGGCAAGGGTTTGGTGGCACGGCAAATCCATCAGCGCAGCCCGCGTGCCAATGCGCCGTTTGTCGAGATTAACGCCTCGCTCTACGCCCCTGATGAGGTGCCGGTGGTGCTGTTTGGGCGCGAGGCGCGCGACAAAAGCGGACTGCTCAAGGTCGAAGTGGGGGCATTGGAGCGCGCCCACGGCGGCACACTTTACCTCTCGGAGGTCACCACGCTACCGCAGCAGGTGCAGACGACCCTGTTGCGCACGCTGGTCGAAAACCGGTTCAACCGGGTTGGCGGCAGCCAGGCGGTGCCCATCGACGTGCGAATTATTTCGTCCAGTTCGCAGAATGTGGCGGCCCAGGTCGAGGCGGGTGAGTTCCGCTCGGACCTGTTCCACCGGCTGTCGATCGTTCCCTTGCCGCTGACGCCACTGCGCGAGCGCCGGGAAGACGTGCCGCCGCTGGTTTCTGTGTTTATCGAGCAGGTCTGCCGCATGCATAATTTGCAGCGGCTGGTTATTGGCGATGATGCGATGGCGGTATTGCAGGCGCAGGATTGGCCAGGCAATGCGCGGCAACTGCGCAATTCGCTGGAACGCCTGCTTATTCTGATGAAAGACCAGCAGCCGGAGAATGGGGTTATTACCGCCACGATGCTGCCCTCGGACATTGGCGAAGTGCTGCCCACGGTGGGCGACACCGATGCCTCGGCGCATCTGATGAGCCTGCCATTGCGAGACGCACGAGAAGTGTTCGAGCGGCAGTATCTGCTGGCGCAGATTGAACGCTTTGGCGGGAACATTTCCAAGACGGCTGAATTTGTGGGCATGGAGCGTAGCGCGCTGCACCGCAAGATAAAGTCACTGGGGCTCTGAAAAAACTATGAAAATGCCTCTCTGCCATGCAATGAGGGCGGGTAGGCAGTTGGGCGCTTGTGTGCCATAGTGCCTAATATATGATAATTCTGGCTTTGGGGGCTGTGCGGTAGTCCATCAGGGCCAGGACGCAAGTTTTTGCGGAAACAACAGCGACAATAAAGCCGCGGCAAAGAGGCCTCAAATGGCTAGCGAAAAGCAGCAAAACCTGCAGGATTCCTTCCTCAACCACGTTCGTAAGCAAAAAGTTCCAGTGACCATTTTCCTGGTCAACGGTGTCAAGTTGCAGGGTGTCATCACCTGGTTCGACAATTTCTGCCTGCTGTTGCGTCGTGACGCGCAGTCGCAACTGGTTTATAAGCACGCCATCTCAACCATTATGCCCGGCGCGCCAATCCAGCTGTTTGACCCCGAGCAGAATACAGACCACGACTGACCCCATATATGGACGATTTTGACGACGAGCAGGACGCCCATTCGGGCGGCCCGAAGCGCTATATCGATCGGCAGGAACTGCCGACGCGAACGGGACTGGTGTGTCCAGACGTCAAGGGGAAGTCGTCCTATCACAGCATCGAAGCGCGGCAGGCCGAATTTGAAGGCCTTGCAGGCGCCATTCGCCTCGACATCGTATTTTCCGATGTGGTGAAGGTGCGCGACGTCAAGCCCGCCACCTATTTGGGCGCTGGTCACGTGGCGACGCTGGCTGAAAAAGTAAAGGCCGAAGATATCGAGCTTTTGCTGGTCGACGCGGCGCTGACACCGATCCAGCAGCGCAACCTGGAACGCGAGACCGGCACCAAGGTGCTGGACCGCACTGCGCTCATCCTGGAGATTTTTGGTGAGCGCGCGGCGACACGCGAAGGCGTGTTGCAGGTGGAACTGGCCCATCTCAACTATCAGAAGGGGCGCCTCGTGCGCTCGTGGACCCACCTGGAACGCCAGCGCGGCAGCGGCGGTACGGGCTTCATGGGCGGCCCGGGCGAAACCCAGATCGAAAGCGACCGCCGGCAGATTACCGACCGCATCGTGCTGCTCGAAGATCGGCTCGACAAGGTTCGGAAAACCCGCGAGCAACAGCGGCGGCAACGCACCAAGGCCCTGATACCCGTGGTGGCGCTGGTGGGCTACACGAACGCCGGAAAGTCTAGTATTTTCAACACGTTGACCGGGGCAGGGGTGTTTGCCGAAAACCTTCTGTTCGCGACGCTGGACACCACCGTGCGCAAAATCGAACTGCCGCACGGGCGCGAGGTGATGTTGAGTGACACGGTGGGCTTTGTTGCCGACCTGCCGCACGACCTGGTGGCAGCGTTCCGCGCCACACTGGAAGAGGTGGTCGACGCCGATATCATTCTCCATGTGCGCGATATTGCCAATCCCGACCACGCTGGGCAGGCTCAGGACGTGCTCGAAGTGCTTGAAGAACTTGGCGTTTCTGCAGAAGAGACGCCGATCATCGAGGTGTGGAACAAGATCGACCTGCTCGAAGAGCCGGGACTTGCTTTGGCGAGTGCGGCACCGATGGGCAAGGTGCTGGCCACCATGCCAGTTTCGGCGCACACCGGGCAGGGCCTCGAGGCGCTAAAGCTCAGGATTGAGCAGGCGCTGGGCGAGCAAAGCCGGACCTATCACGTGCATGTGCCGCATAGCGCCGGCAGTGACATCGGCTGGCTGCACAGCAATGCCGAGGTGATCTCGCGGAGCGAGCCGACCGAGTTGGGGTCGGACTTCGTGGTGCGCGTCGACCCGCGTCACAAGACGGCGTTTCTCGAGCGGTTCAACGGTCGCATCGCGCTGTCCGATCTTTAGGCCTTGGACTTATCCTGGGCGCGGATTTCGTTCCAATAGCCGTCCAGCCGGTCGAGGCCGGCCGATGACGCCTCGATACCGTCCTCGCGGCAACGGGCTTCGACATAGTGGAAGCGGCGGGTGAATTTGGAATTGGCGTCTCGCAATGCCGCTTCGGGATCAACGCCGGCCTTGCGGGCGAGATTGGCGACGGCAAAGAGCAGGTCTCCGATTTCCTCGCGCAGGGCAGCTTCGTCGCCGGCATTCTCGGCCTCGGCGACTTCGGCCAGTTCCTCAGCAACCTTTGCGCGGACGGCCGGCAGGTCGGGCCAATCAAACCCGACCTTGGCGGCGCGCTTGGTGAGCTTTTCGGCGCGGGCCAGGGCAGGCAGTACCTGGGGTACGTCATTGAGAATGGAGGGCTCGGTATCACCCTTGCGTTCGGCCTTGGCGGCACGTTCGCGGGCCTTGATGGCTTCCCAGCGGTTCTGGGCGTCGCCGGCGCCATCGGCAATGACATCGCCAAAGACATGCGGATGGCGGCGGATGAGCTTTTCGGTGATGGCCATGACGACATCACCAATGTCGAATTCGCCGATCTCGCTGGCCATCTGGGCGTGATAGATCGGCTGCAACAACAGGTCGCCCAGTTCCTCGCGCAGATCACCAAAGTCGTTGCGCTCGATGGCGTCGGCAACTTCGTAGGCTTCTTCGATGGTGTAGTGGCGGATGGAGCGGAAATCCTGTTCCAGATCCCATGGGCAGCCGCCGTTGGGATTGCGGAGCGCCGCCATGATCTCGATGAGGCGGGAAATGTCACGGGATGGCTGCATAATGAAAGTCCTCAGAATCGCTGTTGCGCACCATAGCAAAGCGTGGGGGAGAAGCGACCGGCGCCGAGCGCCAGCAAATTTCATCAATCCGTTTTTCGCATAATATATATTATGGAACTTTTGTGAGTTCGGATTTGTTGAAAATGCTAGGTTTTTGGGTTGCCCGAGGCTGGGAAGCCCTGAAATGATTGCGATGGTTCTGGATGCCGCGTTCGCGGCCAACGCTTTGGCTGCCGATGTCAACGGTTGAGGATGCGCCCTGCGGTGATGTCGATCTGCATGCCGTCGAAGGCCGGAGTGACGTTGGGAGGCGTTTCGGCGTCGGTGGCGTGATAATCGAGGTCGATGTGCATATTGGTCAGCACCGACTGGCGCGGCGCGAAACGTTCGATCAGTTCCAGCGTTTCCGGCAGGCTCAAATGGCTCGGATGTGGCGTCGGGCGCAGCGCATCGATGATCCAGGTGTCGAGGCCGTTGAGCGCATCGTGGGCGCTCGCTGGCACGGCCGATAGATCGCAGCAATATGCCAAACCACCAATGCGGTAGCCAAAGGCGTTGATGTCGCCGTGGATCAGGTCGAAGGCGTGGATATCCAAAGTGCCGCCTGGACCATCGACTGCAATCGTATCGCCATCGGCGACTTCGTGGGCGTTGAGGATGGGTGGATAGTTGCTGCCCGGCGGCGTTGAGAAACAATAGCCAAAGGCTTCGCGCAGGCGTTCGCCGCAGGCGGACGAAAAGTAGACATCGACCCGGCGGCGATTGTGGAGTGCCAGGACGCGCAGATCGTCGATGCCGTGCGTGTGGTCGGCGTGTTCATGGGTGTAGAGCACAGCGTCGACACGATCGACCTGGGCGGCGAGGAGCTGTTCGCGCAGATCGGCGCCCGTATCGACAAGTGCGCGCGTGGGTGCCTCGACGCCATTGCGCCAGCCCTCGATCAGCAGCGAGCAGCGTCGACGTCGGTTGCGCGGTTCATGCGGATCGCATGAACCCCATTCATTGCCGATGCGTGGCACGCCGCCGGAGGACCCGCAGCCCAAGATGGTCGCGATGATCCGGTCTGGCGGCGCCATGGCGTTATCTCACGCCGGTTTTGGAGAATAGACGGCCGAAATTGGCCGTGGATTCGGCGCCTAGCTGCTCAAGCGAGATGCCACGGATCTCGGCAAGTTTCGTCGCCGTGTGACGCACAAAACTGGGCTCGTTGGACTGACCACGGTGCGGGATCGGCGCCAGATAAGGCGCATCAGTCTCGACCAGGTAGCGATCCGCGGGAACGGCCTTGGCAACGGCCTGAATTTCCACGGCATTTTTGAAGGTCAGGATGCCGGAGAAGGAGATGTAGCCGCCAAGAGCCAGGGCGCGCTGCGCCAGGGTCATGCCTGCAGTGAAGCAGTGGAGAACGAAGGGGAAAGCACCCTGCCCGGTCTCTTCCTCAAGGATGGCGGCCATGTCGTCGTCGGCCTGGCGGCTGTGGATAACCAGTGGAAGACCGGTGATCCGCGCCGCAGCGATGTGGCGCCTGAGGCCCGTCGCCTGGGCGTCGCGCGGGGCGTTGTCGTAAAAATAATCAAGGCCGGCTTCACCGATGGCAACGCAGCGCGGATGGGCACTTAGCCGGACAAGATCATCCGTTTCGATATGCAGCTCTTCATGCGCATTATGCGGATGAGTGCCGACCGAGCACCAGACGTTCTGAAAACGTTCTGCAAGACCAGCATAGGTGGAAAAGTTTTCCACTCTTGTGGATATCGTCACCATGCCGGTGACGTCAGCAGCAGCGGCGCGCGCCATCACGCCGTCCAGATCGGCGGACAGCGCCTCGAAATCGAGATGGCAATGACTGTCGATCAGCATGTCACTCGGCCGGTTTTTCGACGCGCGCGAAGACGCCTTGCGGCACCGGGAGTTCCGTGCCGGATTGGAGTGCGTTCACCGTGGCGGCGGCGTCCAGCCCGCGACTTTCTGCCGGAACGGCAAGCTGATCGAGCAGCTTTGCGGCCGATGCCGGAACGAAAGCCTGCATTGGGATGGCGAGGCGCCTGACGGTGTCGGCCGTGATGTAGAGGACAGTCGCCATCCGGACCGGATCGGTCTTCTTCAACGCCCAGGGCTCCTGGCCGGCGAAATAGTTGTTGGCCGAGCTCAGCGCTGCGATGATGGCGCCGGTGGCCTCATGGATCAATTGCTGATCCATGGCTTTCTGGGCCTCGGCCAGTGCCTCGGTGACTTCTGCGATGATCGCATTGTCAGCGTCGGTCAGAGCCCCCAATTCGGGCACCTTGGCGTCGCAGTTCTTGTTGATCATCGAGAGTGAGCGCTGCGCCAGATTGCCAAGATTGTTGGCCAGGTCGGCATTGACGCGGTTGACCAGCTTTTCGTGGCTGTAGTCGCCATCGTTGCCGAAGGAAACTTCGCGAGCAAAGAAATAGCGCACGGCATCGGCGCCGAAGGTGTCGACCAGCGCGAATGGGTCAATGACATTGCCCAGCGACTTGCTCATCTTTTGGCCGTCGACGGTCAGGAAGCCGTGGGCGAAGACTCGATGCTGCACCTCGATGCCGGCGCTCATCAGGAAAGCGGGCCAATAGACAGTGTGGAAACGGATAATGTCCTTACCCACAACGTGAAGGTCAGCCGGCCAGAATTTTTTGAACAGATCGCTCTGCTCGTCCGGGTAGCCTAGGCCCGTAATATAATTGGTCAGGGCATCAACCCAGACATACATCACATGTCCGGGCGCATCCGGCACCGGCACGCCCCATTCAAAGGTGGTGCGAGAGATGGAGAGGTCCTTGAGGCCGCTCTTGACGAAGGAGATGATCTCATTACGACGCTCTTTGGGTGCAATGAAGTCGGGATTGGCTTCGTAGAGGTCGAGCAGCTTTTGCTGGTAGGCTGAAAGACGGAAGAAATAGGTTGGCTCTTCGACCCATTCGACTTCGGCGCCCGACGGCGCGAAGCGCTTGCCATTCTTCTCGGTCAGCTCGTCTTCATCGAAATAGGCTTCGTCGCGGACCGAGTACCAGCCCTTGTATGTGGACTGGAAGATGTCGCCATTCTGGCTGGCGGCCATCTTTTTCCAGATGGCCTGCGACGCCTCATAATGGCGTGGCTCGGTGGTGCGAATGAAGTCGTCGTTGGAAAGATTAAGTTCAGCTGCCAGCTTGCGGAATTCGCCGGCATTGCGATCTGCCAGTTCGCGTACCGGAATGCCCTCCTTGGCCGCTGTCTGCACCATCTTGATGCCATGCTCGTCCGTGCCGGTGAGGAAATAGACTTCCCTGCCCTCAAGCCGCTTCCAGCGCGCGATAGCGTCGGTCGCGATCATCTCATAGGCGTGACCGATATGCGGGGCGCCGTTGGGATAGGAGATCGCGGTCGTGACGTAAAAGGGCTTGGGGGTCATGCTGGCTCGACGGGATTGGCGATGAGGGCGCAATGCTTCCGTATGGCGTCAAAGATAACCACCAGCGTCTGCTTCATATCGAGGTTGACGCTGTCGGCTTCGCCCAGAAGTGCGCCTGCCTTCTCCCATAGCTCGGTTGCCGAGGCAAGCCGCCTGCGTGCGCCTGGCTGTAATGCCGCGTCCCGCATCTCGGTGGCTAGCCAATCATTGAGGATTTCCCGGGCGAAGGACATGTCGGCGCCCTGCGGGTCGCTGCCGAGCGCGTCGGCCAGTTGGAGTTCGGCTGCTACAGGGGCGGCCTCAGGCTGGCGCAGCCAGAGCTGCAACGCGCCAACTGGCGAATTGTCGGCTAAAGCCAGGGTCTCGAAGGCGCGGCGGGGGCGTCCCCCGGCGAGTGCGATAGCGCGGTCCAGCGCGGATGGGGCGAGGTCCGGCATACTAGAGGCGACGACGCTGGTGACGAGATCGTCGACCAGAGGCCGCAAGGCCAGGTTGTGGCAGCGCGAGCGAATGGTGGGCAGCAACTGGCCTGGCCGGTGTGAAATCAGGAAGAAGGTCGTATCGGCGGGCGGCTCTTCGAGGGTCTTGAGCAAGGCATTGGCGGCATTGGGATTGCAGTCATCAATACTGTCGAGAATGGCAATGCGATGCCCTGCCCGGCCGCGGGTGTGGTGCAGCGCTTCGCGCAGATCGCGGACATCTTCAACGCGAATGACAGTGTAATAGCCCTTGCTGTCCTTGAGACGGCGGCGAAGGACCGACAGGTTGGGATGGGACAGGGCAGCGACCTGTTCATGCACGCGGTGTGGCGGTTCGTCGCCAGTCGCTGTGAGAATGGATGCCGCAAGCTCAAAGGCCAGAGTGGCCTTGCCGATGCCCTGGGGCCCATGAAGCATAATTGCACCCGGCAGGCGGCCGTCAGCCAGCTGAGAAAGCACTGCACTGCGTGCGGCGTCATGACCGATGGCGATCTGCCTCTGTTCTGGCAGTGGGAGATCCAGGAGTGCTGTCGGGTCGGTCACGCGACGATCGGCCCTTGTAATTCGGGGAAGCGCTTGCTCACGACGTCCCAGATGGCGGCCTCAAGCTTTTCCTCGTCCTGCTCGGCGGAAATGACGACGCAGCGGTCGGCGTTCCTGCCGGCGATATCGAGGAAGTTTTCCCGCAGGCGCTGGTGCCACCCAAGTTCTTCCTTCTCGAAGCGGTCGCCGGTCAGTTGGAGCCCATCTTCGACGGCGCGTTGTTCAACGCGGCGAAAGGCCACTTCAGGGTCCATGTCCAACACAATGGTGAGGTCCGGCGTGTGGCCGTCGAGTGCCAGGTTTTCAAGCGCGTCAATCAGTCGGTCATCGACGCCGCCGGTCAGGCCCTGATAGGCGCGGGTGGAGTCACAGAAGCGGTCCGAGATGACCCAGGTGCCTTTTGCCAGATTGGGAGCGATAAGCTGATTGACGTGATCAAGGCGCGCCGCGGCAAAGAGAACGGCTTCGGACCCGGCGCCCCAGGCTTCGGAGCGTCCCTGCAGGATGAAGGAGCGGATGGCCTCTGCCTTGGGCGTGCCGCCAGGCTCGCGCGTGCGAACCGCCTCGATGGCGTGATGGCCCAGATTATTCAGCAAACGCCGCACCTGGGTGGATTTGCCGACACCTTCCCCGCCTTCAAAAGTTATGAATCGGGCCGGGCGTCGATTGGGCGCTTCAAGCATGGGCTAGCTGATTCCGTGGTCCGATTTCTTTTAGGCCACCTTGCCCGGTGGGAAAAGGGAGAAGGCACCGGCGGCCGGCTCCCCGCCATTCGAGCGTAGCTCTTCTGACCTCCTCAGAGCCAGCCTAGTGCGAGCTGCTTGAGCGCATCCGTGGCGCGGCGCACGAGGTCGCCCTGCCCTACGCTTTCGGCGGCATAGAGGGGGGCCGACTGAACAAGCTGGTCGTTGCAGTAGACACGCAATTCGGCGATTTTGTCGCCCTCGTTGACCGGTGGCAAAAGCGGGGCTTCGTAATTGACGGTGGCGCTGAGGCATTGGCGTGAGCCGCGGGGCAGATAGAGAGCGATTTCGCCCCGGCCGATGAGTCCGACATGGGGGTTGGCGCCGCCATAGACATCGGCAAAAGCAACCACCTGCCCGGCGGCATAGGGGGTAAAGCGTTCAAAGGCGCGGGCGCCCCAGGTCAAGAGTTTGCGGGCTTCCTCGGTCCGTTCGCGCATCGAGGTCAGGCCATGGACGACCGCGATAAGCCGACGGTCGCCCTGGTCGGTGGAGGTGACGGAGCCGTAGCCAGCGGCCTCTGTGTGGCCAGTCTTGAGGCCATCAACGCCGATGCCCATTTCGACCAGCGAATTGCGATTGGCCTGGTTGATGCCGTTCCATTCCATCTCGGGCTCGGAGAAGTAATGGTAATATTCAGGGAATTCGCGGATCAGGTAGCGCCCAAGCTCGGCCAGGTCGCGGGCGCTCGAATACATGTCAGGATCGGGCAGACCTGCGGGATTGGTGAAATGCGAACCAGTTAGGCCGATGTCCGCCGCCAGCTCATTCATCATCAGCGCGAAGGTACTTTCCGATCCCGCTATTCCTTCGGCCAAAACGATGGCGGCGTCGTTGCCGGACTGGATGATGACAGAGCGCACCAGATCTTCGACCCGGATCTGAGAATTGAGGTCGGCGAACATGGTCGAGCCGCCTGAGGCAGCACCACCCGTGCGCCAGGCGTGTTCAGAAACGAAGAACTCGTCGTCGAGGCTGACGCGACCGGCCCGGATTTCGTTGAACACGACGGCCAGGGTCATCAGCTTGGCCATGGATGCCGGCTCCAGCGCGGCATCGGCCTCTTTCTGAAAAATGACGGTGCCGGACTCGTGGTCCATCAGGACAGCGAAACTGGCTTTGGTGTCAAACTCGGCCTGCGCGGCGACCGATCCGGCAAAGACCAGCAATGCGGCGATGGCGATCAGCACTCTCACGGGCATTTCCCTCGGGTCTCAGCGCCGGCGACGAACCGCTCCCGTGCCGCAGACTTTGCAATTAATAGAGAATTGCGTCATTCAGGCCAAGGTCTCGCGCAAGATTGAACGCATCCTGCTCTGTCGCGCCGGGCTTGAGATGCGTCAGCGTTAGCTTTATGGCCGGACGACCATTGGCCGTGACCGCCTCTTCAGTGACTGCGCCCAGAATCGCAAATTGCTGGGCAAGCGCGGCAGCGTTTGCTGGATCGGCATAAATGCCCAGCCCCATACGGATTGCGCGACCGTCCGCATCGACGGAGGCTGCCCATGCGGCCAGGTCGGCATTGCCAGCAGCCATGGCGTTGGCAGCGGCATGGGCGGAACCAATGGCCGCGTTAGCCTCGAGCGGGGTGGTGTCGGCGTAAGAAAAGAGCCCGGAGATGAAGTTGGTCGTCATGCCCACCAGGCTACGATTGCTTTGCCCGCCCCCGGAACTGGCGACGCGGATCGGGCCGCTGTCGTAATCAGCAGGGCCATTGTAGCTGGCGACCAACATCCGGGTGTCGTCGCCTTCAAGCGGCGCCTGCCCGACATATTCAACATGTACGCTGGCGGAGCCCTTGTTGACATAGCCCAGCATCGCCGCCGCGCGGTGGGACAGGTCGATGATACGGCCCGAGACATAAGGGCCGCGGTCATTGACGCGCACTATCAGCGAACGACCGTTGTCGGTGTTGGTGACGCGGACATAGGAGGGCAGCGGCAGGGTCGGGTGTGCCGCGGTGATGGCATTGGCCGAGAAGATTTCGCCATTTGCGGTGCGGCGCCCGTGGAAGTCGGAGCCATACCAGGAAGCGGACCCGGAAGCCGCGTAGCTGGGATCATGCTGCGGAACATAGGTCTTGCCGCGCACCGTATAGGGCTGGCCGACCTGGTAACGGCCGCCGCCCCTTGGTGGATTGGGATTGTTGGAAACGCGGGGCGAAACGGCCACGCCATATTCGCTGGAGGTGAAGGCGGCGCGTTTAAGAGTGGGACCGAAGCTACCTGTCGCGCAGGCTGCTACCATCGGGGCGATCAGGGCGGCCAGGGCAATGGCTCGGACGGCGCTACGCCAGGAAGTCGACACGGTACGCAATACTCTTTGAACAAAATCGCTCTTGCGCGAGAGCATAGCCCGCTGACGGCGCTGTTGACAGAATGGAACAATTTTCTGGTTTAGGAGCAGTTAAGGCCAACAAGATGTTAGCGCCTTACGTGGCATTTTCCGCAAACTGCCGCGCCGATGCGGTCGTGCAGTCGATCCCAGAGAAAACCTGAGACTTTTCGCGGACCACCTTCAAAACGCAAAGCCATGCCTTGGCGCTTGACTGATATAAAGATATCTTTATGTGATGGCGCGACGCCCTATTGCGCCGCAACTCCAAGAAAGTGAGGATGGCGATGAGCCCCTCCCCCGACCAGATCAATGCCAACCCCGCCATTCCTGACTGGAACGAGGTGCGCGCCGCGCTGACAAGCGCCATGGCGGAACGCATCCTGGTCCTTGATGGCGCCATGGGCACGATGATCCAGCGGCTGGGACTGACCGAGGAGAACTTCCGAGGCGAGCGCTTCAAGGATTGGAGTCATCCGCTCAAGGGCAACAATGACCTGCTAGTCCTTACCGAGCCGAAGGTGATTGAGGATATCCACCTCGATTACTATCTGGCAGGCGCCGATATCGTTGAGACCAACACGTTTTCGGCGACGTCGGTGGCGCAGGCTGATTATGCCTGCGAGGAAGCGGTCTACGACATCAACTTCCAGGGCGTGGTTTGCGCCCGCCGGGCTGCGCTGCGGGCCGAGGCAATCGACGGGCGCCGCCGCTTCGTGGCTGGCGCGCTTGGACCGACCAACAAGACCTCGTCCATGTCGACGGACGTCAATAGCCCGGGTCATCGGGCCATCAGTTTTGACGAGTTGGTCGAGGCCTATGGCGAGGCTATTCGCGGCCTGGTGGATGCCGGCGCCGACCTCCTGCTGTTCGAGACCATCACCGACACCCTCAATACCAAGGCCGGTATCTTCGCGGCCCAGCGCCTGTTCGAGGAACGCGGCATCGATGTGCCAATCATGATTTCGGGCACCATCACCGACCTGTCGGGACGTACGCTCAGCGGCCAGACGCCGACGGCGTTCTGGTATTCCGCGCGGCATTCGCGACCGATCACCATCGGGCTGAATTGCGCCCTGGGTGCCAATCTGATGCGCGACCACATCGCTGAGCTGTCAGGTGTTGCCGATACATTTATCTGCGCCTACCCCAACGCCGGTTTACCCAATGAAATGGGTGCCTATGACGAAACGCCCGAACAGATGGCGGCGCAATTGGAGGTGTTCGCCAGCGACGGCCTGCTCAACATCGTGGGCGGTTGCTGTGGCTCGACGCCCGACCACATCCGAGCGATTGCCGCGACTGCCGCGCGATTTGCTCCGCGCCAAGTTCCTCATGCCGACCGGCTGCTGCGGTTGGCAGGGCTCGAGGCATTCACGCTGACCAAGGATATTCCCTTCGTCAACATTGGCGAGCGCACCAATGTTACCGGCTCGGCCCGTTTCAGGAAGCTTATCACCGCGGGCGACTACACCGCCGCGCTCGATGTCGCACGCGACCAGGTGGCCAATGGTGCCCAGGTTATCGACATCAATATGGATGAGGGCCTGATCGACTCCAAACAGGTGATGATCGAGTTCCTCAATCTCCTGGCGGCCGAACCCGACATCGCCAAGGTGCCGCTGATGATCGACTCTTCCAAGTGGGAGGTAATCGAGGCAGGCCTGAAGTGCGTTCAGGGCAAGGCTCTGGTCAATTCCATCTCACTCAAGGAAGGCGAGGAGGCGTTCATCCATCACGCGAAGCTGGTGAAGGCCTATGGCGCCGCCGTCGTTGTGATGGCCTTTGACGAGACCGGACAAGCCGACACCAAGGCCCGGAAGGTGGAAATCTGCGCCCGCGCCTACAAGATCCTCGTCGAAGTCGTCGGCCTGCCGCCGGAAGACATCATCTTCGATCCAAACGTCTTCGCCGTGGCGACGGGCATTGAGGAACACAATAATTACGGTGTCGACTTCATCGAGGCGACCAAGGAAATCACGGACGCCCTGCCCCATGTGCACATTTCGGGCGGCATCTCGAACCTGAGCTTCTCGTTCCGCGGCAATGAGCCGGTGCGCGAGGCCATGCACGCGGTGTTTCTCTACTATGCCATTCAGAATGGCATGGACATGGGCATCGTCAACGCCGGGCAGCTGGCGGTTTACGAAAGCATCGACAAGGAACTGCGTGACGCCTGCGAGGACGTCATCCTCAACCGGCGCGCGGATTCGACCGACCGGATGCTGGAGCTGGCCGAGCGCTACAAGGGCCAGGCTGGCGGTGAAGGCAAGGCCAAGGACCTCAGCTGGCGCGAGTTGCCGGTGGGTGAGCGCATTTCCCATGCGCTGGTCAATGGCATCACCGAATATATCGAGGCCGATACCGAGGAAGCGCGGCTCAGCTTCGAGCGCCCGCTGCATGTCATCGAAGGGCCGCTGATGAGCGGCATGAATGTGGTTGGGGACCTGTTCGGCTCGGGCAAGATGTTCCTGCCGCAGGTGGTCAAATCCGCCCGCGTGATGAAGCAGGCGGTGGCCTATCTGCTGCCCTTCATGGAAGAGGAGAAGAACGCTGACGGCAACGCCACCGGACGACGCAGCGCCGGCAAGGTGTTGATGGCGACGGTGAAGGGCGACGTCCACGACATCGGCAAGAACATCGTTGGCGTCGTGCTCGCATGCAATAACTATGAGATTATCGATCTCGGCGTCATGGTGCCGACACAGAAGATCTTGGAAACAGCCAAGGCGGAAAACGTCGACATTATCGGTCTTTCGGGCCTGATCACGCCGTCGCTGGACGAAATGGTGCATGTCGCGTCGGAAATGGAGCGCGAGGGTTTTGACATTCCGCTGCTGATCGGCGGGGCGACGACCAGTCGTGTGCATACGGCGGTGAAAATCCATCCACGCTATGCGCGTGGGCAGGCAGTGCATGTCAACGATGCCAGCCGTGCGGTGGGCGTGGTCTCGAACCTATTATCGAACGACACCAAGGTGACCTTCATCGACCAGGTGAGGGCGGAATATGCCAAGGCTGCCGCGGCGCATGAGCGCGCCGAATCCGAGAAGCGCCGCCTGCCGTTGGTCTCGGCCCGTGAAAATGCCTTCAAACCTGATTGGTCTGGCTATACCCCACCGAAGCCGAGCTTTATCGGCAAACGGGAGTTCGCAGATTTCGATCTGGCCGAGCTGGCGACGTTTATCGATTGGACGCCTTTCTTCCAGACTTGGGAATTGAAGGGGCGCTATCCCGCGATTCTCCAGGATGAGAAGCAGGGCGAGGCGGCGCGGGCGCTGTGGGCCGATGCCCAGAGCATGCTCAAGCAGATCATCGAAGAAAAGTGGTTTGTTCCCAAGGCGGTGGTTGGTTTCTGGCCTGCCAATGCCGTGGGTGATGATATTCGGCTTTTTACCGGCGAGGATCGCAAGGACGAGCTGGCGACGCTGTTCACGCTGCGCCAGCAGCTGTCCAAGCGCGATGGCAAGCCGAATTTGGCCCTCAGCGACTTCATCGCACCGGCGACAAGCGGCAAGGCCGACTATATAGGCGGATTTGCCGTGACGGCCGGGATCGAGGAGGTCGCCATTGCCGAACGTTTCGAGCGGGCGAACGACGATTATTCATCCATTTTGGTGAAGGCACTGGCGGACCGCTACGCCGAGGCCTTGGCCGAATATATGCATCTGCGGGTGCGGCGCGAATTCTGGGGCTATGCCGCCGACGAGGCGCTGAGCAACGACGATCTGCTTACGGAGACGTACCAGGGCATCCGCCCGGCCCCGGGCTATCCGGCGCAGCCTGACCACACCGAAAAGACGACGCTGTTCCGCCTGCTCGACACCGAGAACAGTGTTGGCATTACGCTGACCGAGAGCTTTGCAATGTGGCCGGGCTCCTCGGTGTCCGGGCTCTATTTCAGCCACCCGGATGCCTATTACTTCGGCGTGGCCAAGGTGGAGCGCGATCAGGTGTTGGACTATGCGCAGCGCAAGGGCATGGCAGTGGAGGAGGTGGAGCGCTGGCTCGGACCGATCCTCAACTACATGCCCGGTGCAGTCGCGGCGGAGTAAACGGTAACGGCCATGTCACGGATGGAGCCTATACCTGTCACACTCCTGACCGAACCCGGCCAGTTGGTGCCACTTGATGCTGACACGGCGCTGATCCGCCTGTCGGCCAATTCCGGGCATGGCCATGCGGATGGTGACACCTGCGTGGCCTGCGCGGCCCAAACCGATGTACGGGCACTGCTGTACAACCTGCTCGAGGAGCACCGGCGAGATATGCGGCCAGCGTTTACGCGGGTAGTCGTGGATGCCAGTGCGGTCAGTGACAAGACGCAGGTGGTGGCAGCGTTGACCGGCAGGCTACCGGCGCAAGCGCTGCGGGACCACACGGTGGCACGAATGTTTGTGCTGGTGGGTTAGCCCTCGAACCGCACAAGCGGCGTATCGGCGCGCAGGTAGAGCGGATGCTTGGGGGAGCCATCGGCATTGGTGCCAAAGCACCATAGTTCGGCGCCGTCGGCGTTGAGCGCATCGACCAGTTCGCGGCCGGCGGGGGCCAGAGCCTTGTTGAGCTTGCCGTGGCACAGCACCACGCACCCTGCCCCGCGCGCGGCTTCCCGGATAACAGGGAGATTGTCTGGTGATACGGCGACGACACCGGGCGCCACCAGCATCTTGGGATCGGTGGCGCGATAGTCGCCGACATTGCACTTGACCATGGCCGAAAAGCCTTCGCGGCGGGCGAAAGTCCATTCGCGGGCGCAGGTGGGGTCGTCGACCGTGGCGTCGGCGGTTGAGGGGTTCATGCCGATAAATAGTATGTAACGCTCGGGAAAGGTCTCCCCGAGCCAGCGGCGCATGAGCTGGCGGTAGCGGCCATCGGCACTCATCACCGCGTCGCCACGCACACCTTCACCAAGGCGCAGGCGCACCTTGCCGCCAGGATCGTGGGCGATTTCACTCATGCGGTGAGATCGCGCGGCGGGGTGAGGCCATTCATCAGCGAAGCGGTGGTGATGGTATTGGCCAGAAGGCAGGCAATGGTCATTGGGCCAACGCCGCCGGGTACCGGGGTAATGGCCGCGGCGACTTCGGCAGCGGCAGCGGTATCTACATCGCCCACAAGCCGGGTCTTGCCCTCACCCTTTTCTGGCGCAGGGATGCGGTTGATGCCAACGTCGATAACCACGGCGCCAGGCTTGATCCAGTCGCCTTTGACCATCTGCGGGCGCCCAACGGCGGCCACCACGATATCGGCCTGACGGACAATTTCCGCGAGATTTCTGGTGCGGGAATGCGCGACAGTAACGGTGCAATTGTCGCGTAGCAGCAGCTGCATCATGGGCTTACCCACGAGGTTGGAGCGTCCGATGATGACCGCGTGCTTGCCTTCGAGCGAACCCAGTTCATCGCGCAACAGCATCAGGCTCCCCAGAGGCGTGCAGGACACTGGTCCGGGCAGGCCGATCTGAACCTTGCCGACATTTGCGGGCGTGAAGCAGTCAACGTCCTTGGCCGGATCGATGGCCTCGATAACCTTGTTCGGGTCGATGTGTTTGGGCACCGGCATCTGCACGAGAATGCCATGCACGGCCGGATCAACGTTGAGCTGGTGGACCAGCGCCAGAACATCGGCCTCGGGGGCGTCGGCGGGTAGTTCGTATTTGTAGGAATTCATGCCGACTTCGGCGGTCTGCTTAGCCTTGCTCGAGACATAGACCTGGCTGGCCGGATCTTCACCGACGATGACAACCGCCAAGCCCGGCGTAATGCCATGGTCGGATTTGAGACGGGCCACGTGACCGGCGATACGACCGCGCAGCTCTTCGGCAAAGCGTTTTCCGTCGATGATTTTTGCGGTCATGTGGGCCTCGATCTGCTTGAATGAAGCGGGCGGGGATCGGCCCCGCCTCTTGGCTTCGACATAAGGGATGCGCGATGATCCGTCCATTGCTTTGGCTGCCGCTTCTGGCCGTTTCTACCCCTCAGTCTCTGGCGCAGGAGGCCTCGCTAGAGAAGCGGGTAATGAAGCTGCACGCTCTGGCCGGCGGCGACTGGTGCCAGCCGGACGCAGTGCCCTCAGATGCGGATGGCGCCTTCAAAAGCTGGACCTTCACCTATCAGCCGAGCTGGAGCGAGGACGCCGAGCGCGAGGAAGTGACTCTGTTCCGGGTGTGGTGCATGTCGGGCGCGTACAACGTCAACCACGCCTACTACATCCTCACACCCCATGAGGGACTGCTGCCCCTGAGTTTTGCGATGCCGACGTATGAGGCCATATATGGGGAGGCCGAGGGCGCGGATGGGCCGCTTGAAAGCCTCAAAATGACTGGCATGGGAACCAGCAATTTTCTTGTCAATTCGGACTTCGATCCCGAATCCCTGACCATTACCGCGCACTCTTTCTGGCGCGGCGTTGGCGACGCGTCCTCATCGGGCTGGTGGACTTTCGTCGATGGTGCATTCCGGCTGCAGCAATTTGACATCGACGCCAGCTATGACGGCGAGGTGAACCCTGAAACCATTCTCAACTATTGGGAAGGTTAGCGCGGTGGCCGTGCAAAAAACCAAGCCCCATACCGGCGATGTGGGAGAATTTCTGGCGCAATTAGAGGACCCACGAACGCGGGATGAAGCGCATATCCTCGTCGAACTGATGAGCGGCGTTTCCGGCAAACCGCCGGTGCTATGGGGCACGATGGTCGGCTTCGGGCAGTATCACTATAAGTATCCGACGGGTCACGAAGGCGATGCGTTTCTCGTGGGATTTGCACCGCGCAAAAGCGAGTTCAGCATCTATCTGATGGGCACCTACTTTCCTCAAGAGACGGCGCGGCGTGAGGCCTTGCTGACCAAGCTTGGAAAGCATCGCATGGGCAAGGCCTGTCTATACGTGAAGCGGCTCAGTGACATCGACCTCGATGTCTTGCGGGCGCTGGCGGAGATCTCGGTCAGACGGCTGCGGGACACCTATCCAGAACTCTAGCGGGTTCGCCACTTCGCGTTTCATTTCACCGGAGCCGAAAAAGGCCGCCACAGCATTGCTGCCGGGCGGCCTCTTGGGGGATCGGGTCCACCGCGCTGTTGAGGGCTTGGGGGACAAGCGGCAAACCTCTTCCCGTCCATCGGTTGCATGGGTCGTTTGCTACGCCGATGAACTACCTGGGAAGATGGTGAGGAAATGCGGCAACAAAAGTAGCGCTCACTCAAGTGTGAAAGTTATGGCCGGCGCAGGCGACTGCGTTGAGAAGCCGTCATGCGGGCCCTATATTGGCGTGGATTGAAAAGACGATTCCAACATCCGGCCGCCCGATCCGCGGGTGGCACATGAGGACAAGCATGACCACACTGAGCCCGCCGCGCCTTGAGACGCAATCCTTCACAGACCCCGAGGCCGCCTGGGCCCACATCGCTCACATCTACCATCGTAATTGCGATTACATCCGCGGCCACCTTGATGCGCTGACCAAGGGCATAATACCCGCCGGTCGGGTGCGCGCCTGCTACCCGCAGGTGGAGGTCCGCTCCACCAGTTATTCGCGCCACGAAAGCACCCTGCCCTACGGTTATCTGCATACGCCGGGTATTTACCGCACGACTGTGACCGCGCCTGACTTGTTCAAGGGTTACCTGCAGGAACAATTCGCGGTCATTCTCAAGAACCATGGGGGAGCCATCGAGGTTGGGGAATCCGACACGCCGATTCCGTTGCACTTCGCGCTGGGGCCGCATGACCATCTGGATGGCAAGGCCATCAATGCCTTGGACGTGCCGCTGCGCGACGTGTTCGACGCGCCGGACCTGGGCAACACCGATGACGAGATCGCCAATGGCACCTATGTGCCGCCGCGCGGCGGGCCCTATCCGCTGTCGGCCTTTACTGGCCCGCGCGTCGATTATTCGCTGTTCCGGCTGGCCCATTATACCGGGACCAACGCCGAGCACTTCCAGAACTTCGTGATCTTCACAAACTACCAGTTCTACATTGACGAATTCTGCCGTGTGGCGAAGAGCTGGATGGCCGAAAAACATCCACATTATCAGCGGTTTATCGAGCCTGGTAATGTGTCGACTGACAACATGCTGACCGGCGGCGGCGTCACCGGATCACCGCCTCCGCGCAGCCCTCAAATGCCAGCGTATCACTTGGTGGGCGATCGAGGGCGGGGCATCACCATGGTCAACATCGGCGTCGGCCCGTCCAACGCCAAGACCATTACCGACCATATCGCGGTATTGCGGCCGCACGCCTGGATTATGCTGGGCCACTGCGCAGGCCTTAGAAATTCGCAGGAACTGGGCGATTATGTGCTGGCGCACGCCTATGTGCGTGAGGACCATGTGCTCGACGCCGATCTGCCGCTCTCCGTACCCATCCCGGCGCTGGCCGAAGTGCAGGTGGCACTGGAGCAGGCGGTGGAGGAGGTGACCCAGACCGAGGGGCTGGAAACCAAGAAAATCATGCGCACCGGCACCGTAGCGACCTTTGACAATCGCAATTGGGAGTTGCGCGACCAGGAGGAAATCACCCGGCGGCTTAGCCAATCACGCGCTGTCGCGCTGGACATGGAATCGGCCACAATTGCCGCCAATGGGTTCCGTTTCCGCGTGCCTTACGGCACCCTGCTCTGTGTTTCCGACAAGCCGCTGCATGGTGAATTGAAGCTGCCCGGTATGGCGTCGGATTTCTATCGCACGCAGGTCAATCGGCACTTGCAGATCGGTCTGCGGGCCATGGAGATTCTGCGGGATCAGCCGGCGGAGCGGCTGCATTCGCGCAAGCTCAGGAGCTTTGCGGAAACAGCGTTCCAGTAGGCTCGAAGATGCAGGAGTATGAAGGCGGATGCTTATGTGGCCGGGTGCGGTTTGTCGCGGCGGGACAGCCATTTAGGGTCGGCCTTTGCCACTGCATGGATTGTCGCAAGCACCATGGCTCGCTGTTCCATGTCTCGGCAATCTTTCCGATGGACGCGGTCCGCATAACAGGCGAAACGGGCGCCTATAAGGGCCGGCATTTCTGCCCGCAGTGCGGATCGTCGGTTTTTGGGCGTTCAGGCGACGAAATTGAGATTAATATTGGCGCCCTCGACAGGCCCGATCAGTTCATGCCGACGTATGAACTTTGGACGATTCGACGCGAGGCCTGGCTACCACCTTTTCCAGTCAAATCGCACTATGAACGGGACCGCACAAGCGATAGCCGGTCTGAGGATTAGTGGTGCGCCGCAATAAAAAAAGCCCGGTATTGTTACCGGGCTTTTCGTAACGTGACGCGAACCGATCAGCGGCCCTTGACCACCGAATAGCCGGCGTACTTGGCGGACGACCCAAGCTGTTCCTCGATGCGGATGAGCTGGTTGTACTTGGCCAGACGATCTGAACGGCTGAGGGAGCCGGTCTTGATCTGACCGCAGTTAAGCGCCACGGCGAGGTCGGCAATTGTAGAATCCTCGGTTTCGCCCGAGCGGTGCGACATGACCGAGGTGTAACCAGCACGGTGCGCGGTATCGACGGCATTGAGCGTCTCGGAAAGCGAGCCGATCTGGTTGACCTTGACCAGGATGGAGTTAGCAACACCCATCTTGATGCCCGAAACCAGGCGGGAGGTGTTGGTCACGAAAAGATCGTCGCCCACCAACTGCACCTTGTCGCCAATGGCGTCGGTCAATGCCTTCCAGCCATCCCAATCGTCCTCAGCCATGCCGTCTTCGATGGTGATGATCGGGTAGCGGGCGGCAAGATCGGCCAGGAAGGCGACGTTTTCGTCGGAGGATAGCGACTTGCCCTCGCCGACCATCTCGTACTTGCCGTTCTTGTAATATTCGGTGGCAGCGCAATCGAGGCCGAGGAACACGTCCTCGCCCGGCTTGTAGCCGGCCTTTTCGATGGAGCGCATGATGAAGCCCAGGGCATCATCGGCTGAACCAAGATTTGGCGCGAAGCCGCCTTCGTCGCCCACATTGGTGTTGTGGCCCTCCGCCGACAGACCCTTCTTGAGGGTGTGGAAGATTTCCGAGCCGATTCGCACGGCGTCCGCAATCGACTTGGCGCCGGCGGGCAGGATCATGAATTCCTGCATATCAATGGGGTTGTCGGCATGCTCGCCGCCATTGATGATGTTCATCATCGGTACCGGCAGGACATGGGCGTTGGGGCCGCCGATATAGCGGTAGAATGGCAGTTCACTCGATTCCGCAGCGGCCTTCGCTACAGCCAGCGATACACCGAGAATGGCGTTGGCGCCGAGTTTGCCCTTGTTGGCGGTGCCGTCGAGCTCGATCATGGCCTGATCGACACCGAGCTGGTCGAGCGCATCCATGCCCTGGATTTCGTCGGCAATGATGGTGTTGACGTTTTCGACCGCCTGGGTGACGCCCTTGCCCGAGTAAAGTTTGCCGCCGTCGCGCAGTTCAACTGCTTCGTGCGCGCCGGTGGAGGCGCCGGAGGGTACTGCCGCGCGGCCAAAGCTGCCATCGTCGAGCACCACATCGACCTCGACGGTCGGATTGCCGCGACTATCGAAAATCTGGCGGCCATTGACGTGGATGATTGAAGACATGCGAGCCCTTCCCGGAAACTTTTTTCGGTGTGTGTGCCTGTCTAGACGCGCCTTGTGACAGTGAAAAGAGGGGAGATGCAAAAAAGGCGCAGGGCGATGACTGAAACGTTGCCACTGGCCTTTGCCCTGCCCTAACATGTCAGCGCTGGCCGTTCGGCCTGCCGCTTCCGGAGGAAAGACTATTGACCAGACCCCTCGTCAAACAGGTGGCCCATACCTGCATTTTTGCCCGCGACCTCGACGCCGTGGAAACCTTCTATCGTGACGTGCTCGGCGTTGCGCCAAAGTTCGATTTCAAGCGCGGTGAGGACCGGATCGGCTTCTACCTCGATTTCGGCAACCGTACCTTTGTCGAGGTCTTCAAGAAGGAAGAGACCCGCTTCGAGGAATCCAACCAGATCAACCACATCTGTTTCGAGACCGATGACATCGACGGCTTCATGGTCAACGCCAAGGCAAAGGGCATTGCTGTCACCGACAAGAAGCTGGGCGTTGACCACACCTGGCAGTGCTGGCTGGCCGATCCGAGCGGGGTGAAAATCGAAATCTTCCAATACACACCCGACAGCATGCAGTTCGGGCCGGATGGCGTCGATTGCCAGGTGGATTGGTAAGACGCTGAACGTATAATAGACGGCTCCCCTCTCCCTTGTTGGAGAAGGTGCCCGTAGGGCAGACAGGGGGCGAGGGGTCGGCCGGCGTTGGGAGGGCTGCTATTCGTCCCTCTTGTGCCCGTCGATATGCCTGTCGGCCCGCGCTTTCTCACTGGCGTCTTTCAGCTTTTCAGCTTTGGTCCGCCCGAATTTGAGGCGGTTTGCTTCGGCGACGGTTTCCTTGTCGGCGCGAGCCTTGGCTTTGCGGGCGGTGCGGAGGTTGATGATATCGGCCATGGCGCAGGGTATCACGGCGAATGCGGTTTGGTGAACATGTCGCTTGGCCCCGAGGGGCGTGCGAGGCGCAAATAGACGCTGTCGCACCACTCGTCGCCCAGAAGGAAGGTTCGCGCAGCCCGTCCGGTCTCGACAAATCCGAGGCGAGCCAGCAAATCCAGCGAAGCGTGGTTGCGCGGGTCCACATCAGCCGTCACTTCGGGGGTGTTTGTGGTCGAAAAGGCATGGGAGAGAAAAGCCGATGCCGCCTCATAGGCCATTCCCCTGCCCCAGAAGTCCGGATGCAGAATGAAGCCAAATTCTGGCAAGCGCGACGCGCCCACTTCTCCGATGACCTTCCCCTCATAGACGATGAGAAAGTCCTCACCGCCCGCGGCGTTGCGGGCCAGCTTCGCGTCCAACCAGATGCGGGTCACGTCCGTGTTGGCGTGCGGAAGCGTCGACCAATACCGCATGGCAAGCGGGTTGGACATGATGGAGTACAAGGGCTCAAGATCATCTGGCCGGGGGCGACGCAGCAGGAGCCGCGCCGTCCGGATTTCCATTAGACCAACCGGCTCTGGTCCATCGCTGCGGCGATGAAGCTGGTGAAGAGCGGATGCGGCTCGAAGGGCTTGGATTTCAATTCCGGGTGGAACTGCACGCCGATGAACCATGGATGGTCAGTGCGCTCGACAATCTCGGGCAATGTGCCATCGGGCGAGACGCCGGAGAACAGGAGGCCATTGGCTTCCAGGCGTTTCCGGTAATCCATGTTCACTTCGTAGCGGTGGCGATGACGTTCGGAAATGCGAGTGGAGCCATAGATGTCAGCCACGCGCGAGCCGCGGGTGAGCTGGGCCGGATAGGCGCCCAGACGCAGCGTGCCGCCAAGGTCGCCCTTGTCGTCGCGGCTTTCCTTGGCATTGCCCTTCACCCATTCGGTCATCATCCCCACGACTGGCTCCTTGGTGGGGCCGAACTCTGTGGATGAGGCGTTTTTGATGCCGGCAGTATTCCGCGCAGCCTCGATGCAGGCCATCTGCATGCCAAAGCATATGCCGAAATAGGGAACATCCTTGATGCGGGCAAAGCGCGCGGCTTCGATCTTGCCGGCAGAGCCGCGCTCACCAAAGCCGCCCGGCACCATAATGCCGTGGACGTGTTCAAGGTAAGGCGCAGGATCGTCACGCTCGAAGACTTCCGAGTCGATCCATTGCAGATTAACCTTCACCTTATTGGCGATGCCGCCGTGGGTAAGGGCTTCGGACAGCGACTTGTAGGCGTCTTTCAGGCCAGTATATTTGCCCACGATAGCGATGTTTACCTCGCCCTCGGGGTTGTGATAGCGGGTCGTCACCTCGTTCCAAGCCGACATGTCGGGCTCGGGCGCGTCGGTAATGCCCAGAGCGGCGAGGATTTCGCGGTCGAGGCCCTCGTTGTGATAGGCCATCGGCGCATCATAGATCGAACCGACATCGAGGCCCTGAATAACGGCGCTTTCGCGCACGTTACAGAAGAGGCTGAGCTTCTTCTTTTCCCCTTCCGGGATCGGGCGGTCGCAGCGGACCAGCAACACATCCGGCGCAATGCCAATGGAGCGGAGCTCCTTGACGGAGTGCTGGGTCGGCTTGGTCTTCAATTCCCCGGCGGAGGGAATGTAGGGCATCAGCGTCAGGTGCAGGTAGGCGCAGTGGTTGCGCGGCAATTCATTGCCCAGCTGGCGGATGGCCTCAAAGAAAGGCAGGCCTTCGATGTCACCGACGGTGCCGCCGATTTCAACGAGGACGAAGTCGTACTCTTCGTTTCCGTCGAGCACGAATTGCTTGATCGAGTCGGTAACGTGCGGAATGACCTGCACCGTGGCGCCAAGGAACTCGCCCTTGCGCTCTTTGGCCAGCAGATCAGAATAAATCCGGCCCGAGGTGATGTTGTCACGCTTGTTAGCCGCGCGACCGGTGAAGCGCTCATAGTGCCCCAGGTCGAGGTCGGTTTCGGCACCGTCATCGGTGACGAAAACCTCGCCGTGCTGGGTCGGCGACATCGTGCCGGGATCCACGTTGAGATAGGGGTCGAGCTTGCGGAGGCGGACCTTATAGCCGCGCGCCTGCAGCACAGCGCCAAGCGCCGCTGAAGCCAAACCTTTGCCAAGGGAGGAGACCACGCCTCCGGTGATGAATACGTACCGAGCCATGGGCGATCACCATAAGCACATCAGAAATGATTCGCAGAACGGGAAGTGCGCTCTACACAAAAAGAAGAAGGGGATGTTGCCATCCCCTTTTTCGCGAACGCCTTGCGGCGGATTAGTTACCCGCCGGTTCGGCGGGCGCTTCCTCAGCGGGTGCCTCAGGAACCGGAAGCGCGTCATCGGTTGAAGGTGACGTGGTGTCGGTTGCCGGAGCGACGCCATTGTCCACCGGGAGCGGCAAGTCAGAGGTGTCATCACCCTGGAGCGCATTCAATGCGTCCAGAACCGTGGTTGGTTCTGCCCCATCTTCAACCGCGCTCGCGCCCTCGAGAATGCTCGAAGTGCCGCGATCAAGTTCATTGAGGATGGTCAGGCCAATGGCAGAGGCAAAAAACAGGGTTGCCAGGATAGCCGTGGTGCGGGTCAGCAGATTGGCCGAGCCGCGTGCGGTCATCATGCCGCCGCCACCGCCACCACCAATGCCGAGTGCGCCCCCTTCGGAACGCTGGATCAGGATGACGACAATCAGCGCCAGCACGATCAGCAGATAGGCGACGAGCAGTACGTTGGCCATGAAACTCTTGTCTTCGCGTCAGTCCGGACGTGCCAAAATGACCCGCCGGGTTGGAAAGGATGCGGGGTCATACACCCCTCGAACGGCAAATGCCAGCCGCCTGCAGCGCTTTTTCGCCACAAGCGGAGGCCGCCATTTGGTTCTAGACGCCGGAGATAATCGTATAGAAGTCCTTTGCCAAGAGGCTTGCGCCCCCAACAAGGCCGCCATTGACGTTGGCAACGCCCAAAATCTCGCGCGCATTCTGGGGCTTGAGCGAACCGCCATAGAGAATGCGAATGCTTTCGCCCTTGCTCAGTCCAAACCGGTCAACCAACCGAGCGCGAATGGTGTCGTGCATCTGGCCGATTTCGTCCAGCGTCGGTGTCCGGCCAGTGCCGATGGCCCAAATCGGCTCATAGGCGACGATGACTTCATGCTGACCGGCCGCATCGGGAATGGAAGTAGCCAACTGGCCGGCAACAACTGATTCTGCGTCTCCCGCATTGCGCTGCGCCTCGGTCTCGCCCACGCAAATAATCGGCTTCAGACCTGCGCCGATGGCCGCCTCGGCTTTTTCGCGAACGGTGTCGCTGCTTTCACCGTGATCCGTGCGGCGCTCGGAGTGCCCCACGATCACGTATTGTGCACCGGCATCGGCCAGCATGCTGGCGGAAATATCGCCAGTGTGGGCGCCCGAGGGTTCAGCATGGCAATCCTGTCCGCCGGCAATGATGCCGCTCGAAGCGCCCTGGGCTGCCACTGCTGCCAGAAGGGTCGCGGGCGGACAAACGACGACGAGCGCCCTGGGGGCCTCGCCAGTGGTCAGCAATCGTGCCAATTCAGCGAGTTCATCCAGTGAATGGGTGAGCCCGTTCATCTTCCAGTTTCCTGCTATCAGCGGTGAGATGGTCGACACTCTTGCTACTCCTGCCTCTTGCGCCGGAGAGGGCTTTGCCCTAACCCCGGCTGTCGTATTTGTCTTACTAGTCCGCCCTTGCCGCTTGGGTAAAGGGTTGGACCCGAAACTGGAACGCTTCAGATGCTTGATGGTTTGCGTGGTTTTGCAAAATCCTGGCCGGGAAAAATCCTTGGCGCGTTCCTTTTGGTGGGTGTAGCCGGCTTCGGCATCAACAATGTGATCGTTGATCTGGGCAGCAATACGCTCGCTCGTGTGGGCGACGAAGAAATCAATTCCCGCGAGTTCCTGCGCGCCTACCAAAGCCAGGCCAGCCGGATTGCGCAGCAGATCGGTTCTGTGCCGACAGCAAGCCAGGCGGAGGCCCTGGGCATTCCGACCGCCGTGCTGCTCGGACTTTCCGAAGGCGCAACGCTCGATTCCCTTGCCAGCCAGTTTAACCTTGGCGTTTCCGACGCCAAGTTGGCCGAACTGCTCCGCGAAGATCCCTCGTTCCATGGCACTCTGGGCACCTTTGAGCCCGGCATCTTTACCCAGGTGCTGCAAAGCTCGGGTTGGACAGAGGCGGAATATTTCGATGCGCGCGGCGACGAAGCGCGCCGGGATCAGCTGACCGATTCCCTGTTCGCCACCACTAAAATGCCTTCGGTGGCGACCGGACTGATCAATGACTACGCCACTGCAACCCGCACTATGGATTATATCATCCTGAGCGAGACCAGCATCGAGACCCCGGCTGCGCCTACCGATGAGGAACTGGCCGCCTATCTGGCTGAGCACCAGTCCGAGTTCCGTACCCAGGAAACGCGGACGGTTCAGTTGCTGGATTTGTCGCTGGCTTCGCTTGCCGCGACCAAAGAGGTTGCCGAGGATGAAATCGTTGCCGAGTACGAAAGAACGAAGGGGTCGCTGACTACGCCCGAGCGTCGTGCCCTTGAGCAGGTTACGCTGCCCACCCCCGAACTGCTGGTGCAGTTTGAATCAGGTCTGGCTGCGGGCACCGATTTCGGAACGCTGATCGCAGAGGCTGGCCTGACGCCGGCGAACCTTGGGACCCTGGCACAGGCCGATATCACCGATACCCGCCTTGCCAACGCGGCCTTCGGTCTTGAAGAGGGCGGTTTTGCCATCATCGACGGCATTGGCGGCAAACGCGCCATACATGTGGTCGAGATCGAGGCCACCCGCGAGCCGACTCTTGAGGAAGCCCGCGACGACATTGTCGAGCGGCTGTCTCTGGCTCAGGCCCGCACGGAAATTAACGACGTGCTGGACCAGATTGAAGAACTGCGCGCCGCTTTCCAGCCGATTGCCCAGATTGCAGAGCGTTTTGGCCTGCCCGTCTACGAGGCTGATGTTTCGGCGAATGGCAACGAGCTGTCAGTACTGCCGAACCTGGCGCCGGAAGACTATTCGCGCGTCGCTCAGGCCATTTTCGCTGCCGAGCAAGATCGCCTGATCCCATCTATCCCACTCTCGGGGAACGCCCATATCTGGTTCGACCTTGAGGCTGTGTCCGAAGCGCGCGACCAGACACTCGAAGAAGTCCGTGACGTAGTGGAGACCGCAATCATCGAGGAGCGGACCAACAACGCGCTGCTTGCCAAGAGCGAAGAAATCGTGGCGCGGCTCGAGGCCGGCGAGACGCTGGCAGATGTCGGGTTCGAGCTGAGTGCCTTCCCGCAGCTGAGTGCGCCCTTCACCCGCTTTGGCTCGGAGGATGGCCTTGTTGACGGCACCCTCGCGGCCGCAGCCTTTGCCGGTGGCCCGGGCCATGTTGGGTCAGTGGTGAATGAAACCGGCGAGGTGGTGGTGTTCCAGGTGGTCGATACCACAGCTCCCAGCACGCCGCTCGAAGCAACGGCGCTGGACAGCCTCAACACCGAAGCCCGCGCTGGCCTCTACTCGGAATTTGTCGCGGCGCTCCGCGATGATGCGGGCCTGAGGATCAACCAGCAGGCCATCAACCAGCTGCTCGTACAAAATTACGGCCAGTAACGGCGCAACTTACCAACGGAACCAGACCAAAATGGGCGACGACTACTCCAAGACCTTTGCCGCGCAATATGATGCCGGAAAGTCTGGACTTGTCTGGCGTCGCATCGTGGCGGACCTGGAAACGCCGATCGGCACCTATCTGAAGCTGGCCGCGGGGCGCACCCATTCCTTCCTGCTCGAAAGCGTCCAGGACGGGACCACGCGCGGTCGCTATTCGATGATCGGCTTGCTACCAGACCTGATCATGAAGGTTGCCGACGGCAAGGCTTCGATCAATCGCTCTGCCCAGACGGCGCCGGATGCGTTCATGCCTATGGACGACATGCCGCTCGACGCACTGCGCAAGCTGGTGGCCGAAAGCCAGATCGATATGCCGGCCGGACTGCCACCGCAGTCGGCGGGCATTTATGGCTATCTCGGCTATGAGATGGTTCGCTACATGGAAGTGCTGCCCAACGGCAATCCAGACGATCTGCAGACTCCTGAAGCCATTTTGATGCGGCCGTCGTTGTTGGCGATCTTTGACACAGTCAAGGACGAGCTTTACCTCACGGCGCCGGTCTATGTGCGTGACGGCGTGAGCGCAGCACAAGCGCTTGCTGCCGCAGAGAGCCGGATCGAAGAGGCCATCGCCCGCCTGTCTCGTGCCCTGCCGGCAACGAGCCCCCTGCCCGACCTCGATTCAATCGCAGTCACCAGCAACACCTCGAAGGACGAGTATTTCGAGATGGTGGCGCGGGCCAAGGACTATATCACTGCCGGTGACGTGTTTCAGGTGGTGCTAAGCCAGCGCTTCTCAGCGGATTTTACGCTGCCACCAACGGCGCTCTATCGTGCTCTTCGCCGAACCAATCCAAGCCCCTACATGTATTTCTTCGACTTCGGCAGCTTTGCAGTTGCCGGATCGAGCCCTGAAATCCTCGTGCGGGTGCAGGATGGCGAGGTGACCATCCGCCCCATCGCCGGAACCCGCAAACGCGGCGCGACACCGGCTCGGGACAAGGAAATGGCGGACGAGTTGCTGTCCGATCCCAAGGAACTCAGCGAGCATCTGATGCTGCTCGACCTTGGGCGAAATGATGTGGGACGCGTCGCCAAGACCGGCACGGTCAAGGTCACCGACAAGTTCTTCCTCGAATACTATTCCCACGTCATGCACATCGTATCCAATGTGGTGGGCGTGCTCGATCCCCAATATGACTTTGTCGACGCGCTGTCGGCGGGGTTCCCGGCAGGCACGGTTTCGGGGGCGCCCAAGGTGCGAGCCATGGAAATCATCGACGAGCTGGAGAAGTCGAGGCGCGGCATCTACGGCGGCTGCGTGGGTTATTTCGGGGCCGATGGCACCATGGATACCTGCATCGTTTTGCGCACCGGCATCATCAAGGATGACAAGCTTTACGTGCAGGCCGGGGCCGGTATCGTGGCTGACAGCAGGCCAGAGCTGGAGCAGATGGAGTGCGAGAACAAGGCTCGCGCTCTTTTCAGCGCCGCTGAGGAAGCGCTACGCTATGCCGGCGAGGCGGGAGTTGGGCAGTGATGGTGCGTAATACCTATATTCGTCGATGGCAAAGCTGGTTCTGAACGACGCCACCAGAGCCATTTAATGAGGACAGGCCAATGACCAAGACCCTCGTCATCGATAACTACGACAGCTTCACCTACAATCTTGTCCATTTCCTGGGTGAACTGGGCGCCGACATCACCGTGAAGCGTAACGACAAGATTACGCTTGAAGAGATCGCCGCCATGGCACCTGAGGCGATAGTGCTCTCTCCGGGCCCTTGCACGCCCAATGAGGCGGGGATTTGCCTTGCGGTCATCGACCGGTTCAAAGACTCGATCCCCATGCTGGGCGTATGCCTTGGGCACCAGGCCATGGGCCAGGCTCTGGGGGGCGATGTGGTGCGCGCGCCGAACCTGTTTCATGGCAAGACCAGCAAGATCAATCATACGGGCAAGGGCATTTTCCGTGGACTCAACAACAATTTCGAGGCCACCCGGTATCACTCCCTGATCGTCAAAGCGGACAGCCTGCCCAATGTGCTCGAGGTGACGGCGACAACCGATGATGGCCTGATCATGGGGATGCAACACAGGAGCCTGCCGCTCCATGGGGTGCAATTTCACCCCGAGAGCATCGCATCCGAAAACGGCCATGCGCTTTTGCAGAATTTCCTCAATATCGCCCGTGACTTCAACGGGACGAAGGCTGCGTGATGGACCTCAAGACCGCCCTTCACAAAATCGCCGAAGGCATGGACCTGACCGGTGAAGAAATGCGCGGCGCCATGCGTGTGATCATGGCAGGCGAGGCTACGCAGGCCCAAATCGGCGCGTTCCTCATGGGCATGCGGATCAAAGGCGAGACAGTCGGCGAGATCGCGGCTGCCGTATCCATTCTGCGCGAGCAAATGGTGCCCGTATCTGCCCCCGAAAACGCCATCGACATTGTCGGCACCGGCGGTGACGGCGTGGGCAGCCTCAACATTTCGACAGCAACGGCCCTCGTGGTTGCCGCTGCCGGCGTGCCGGTGGCTAAGCATGGAAACAAGGCCCTGTCGTCGCGTTCAGGCTCGTCGCAGGCGCTTGAGGCGCTGGGCGTCAAGCTTGACCTGACGCCAGAGCAGATCGGCAGGACCATTGCCGAGGCCAATATCGGCTTCATGTTCGCCCCGCATCACCACCCGGCCATGCGCCATGTGGGCCCTGCCCGCGCGGAAATGGGGGTACGGACGTTGTTCAACCTGCTTGGTCCTCAGTCCAACCCCGCAGGCGTGCGCCGGTATCTGCTTGGCGTCTATTCCCAGCAATGGGTGGAGCCAGTGGCTGCGGCGCTACTCGCCAACCGGGCGATCAAGGCCTGGGTCGTGCACTCGAGCGAGGGTCTGGACGAATTGTCGACCTCCGGCCCGAATTTCGTGGCCCAGATCGCCAACGGCGATCTGCGAAGCTTCGAGCTTCATCCCGAAAAAGTCGGTCTCAAGCTGACCGATCCCAAGGACCTTCTGGGCGGCGAGCCCTCGGAAAATGCAGCGGCGATTGTCGCGCTTTTTGATGGAGCACCGGGCGCTTATCGCGATACCGTGCTGCTCAACGCGGGCGCAGCCCTGCTGGTCGCCGACCGGGTTGAAACCATAGAGGACGGGATTGCCCTGGCCCGCCAGACCATTGACAGCGGCAAGGCAAAGGACACTCTCGCCCGCCTCGTTGCCGTATCGAACGGACAGACTTCATGAGCGACTTTCTAAAGCAGATCGAGGCCTATAAGCGCGAAGAGATTGCTGCGGCCAAGAGCATGCGCCCTTGGGCGGAAGTGGTGGCAGAGGCACATGACCAGCCGCCACCGCGAGGATTCATCAAGGCCATTAAGGCCAAGCGGCAAAATGGTAACTATGCACTGATTGCCGAGGTTAAGAAGGCCAGCCCTTCAAAGGGGCTGATCCGACAGGATTTCCACCCGACGGAAATTGCACGCGCCTATGAACTGGCCGGCGCCGCCTGTCTTTCGGTGCTGACGGACCGACCGAGTTTTCAGGGGTCGCCCAGCTATTTGATCGAGGCCCGTGCTGCCACCAAGCTGCCGGTACTGCGCAAGGACTTCCTGTTCGAGACCTATCAGGTCGCCGAAGCCCGTTCCTGGGGTGCCGATTGTATCCTTATCATCCTTGCTGCCGTTGGCGACGATGTGGCGCGCTATCTGCTGGACGCCGCCGAGGAATGGGGCATGGACGCGCTGGTGGAAGTGCATGACCAGTCCGAACTGGACCGCGCCCTGGCGCTCGATGCCAAGTTCATCGGCGTTAATAATCGCAATCTGCGCACGTTCGAAACCACGCTCGAGACGACGGTGACGCTGGCAGTCGGCGTGCCGGACGATGTCTTGCTGGTCAGCGAGAGCGGCATTGTTACCCATGAGCATGTCAAAATGCTCGAAGAGCGCTGCAATGTTGGCACCTTCCTCGTCGGCGAAAGCCTGATGCGGCAGGACGATGTGGTCGCCGCGACGCGCAGCCTGCTGATGGGCGCAGCGGAAACGGTACGCTGATGAATACCGCCGGCCTGACCCATCTTAACGAGAAGGGCGAGGCCCATATTGTTGATATTGGTGACAAGGCTGTTACGCGTCGTCGTGCGATTGCACGGGCGCGGTTGAGCGGCGAGGCCGCCACCATAGCCACCATTCTGGGTGGCGGTCTCAGGAAGGGTGATGCCCTTGCAGTGGCCCGCGTAGCCGGGATCATGGCGGCCAAGAAGACTTCGGAGCTGATCCCGCTCTGTCATCCGATCCCGTTGACCAAGGTCAGCGTTGACATTGAAGGCGACGGCGACGCCTCAATTGTCATTGTGGCGGCGGCTGAGACAACCGGGCAGACCGGGGTGGAAATGGAGGCGCTGGTTGCTGCTTCGACCGCAGCGCTGACGCTATACGATATGGCCAAGGCCATCGACCGGGCCATGGTGATTTCCGATTTGTGCCTCGTGGAAAAATCCGGCGGCAAGTCGGGCGATTTCCAACGTGCATCATGAGCCTGTTGCCAGTCGACGAGGCTCTCGGCGCCATTCTTGCTCGCGTCCCGGCGGTTACGTCTGAGGCGGTGTCTCTAAGCGACGCTCTTGGACGCGTGCTGGCGGAGCCTTTGATCGCCAGTCACGATCAACCGCCGTTTGATGCCAGCGCCATGGATGGCTACGCCATGCGGGCGGCCGATGTTGGCGAGGGCGTCTGGCTCAAGGTGGTTGGGACTTCGCAAGCGGGCGTCGCCTTTTCTGGCTCCGTTGCCGAGGGCGAGGCCGTTCGCATTTTTACCGGCGCACCGGTTCCCTTCGGGGCCGACACAGTCATCATGCAGGAAGAGGCGGTTCGGGAGGGCGACAATGTGCGCTTCATCGTCCCTGCCCGGTTCGGCCACAGTGTTCGTCCCAAGGGCAATGATTTCGCAACGGGACAGATGCTGGTGCCCAGGGGTACCCGCCTGACGCCGATGCAGATCTCCGTGGCGGCTGCAGCCAATGCGGCGACACTTTCGGTCGCGCGCCGGCCGCATATTCATTTGATGGCGACCGGGGATGAATTGGTTGCTCCTGGCACGCCACTGGGACCCGATCAGATCGTGGCATCCAATAGTTTTGGCCTTGCGGCGATGCTGGCGCCTTATGCCCAGACCATTGAGGATCATGGCATCGTCGGGGATGATATCGATGCGCTCCGAAGCCGGTTGGCCGATGCCTTTGCCGCCGAGCCTGATGTGTTGGTGACCACTGGCGGCGCCTCGGTGGGCGAGCACGATCTGGTCCAGGATGTGCTCAAGGAACTCGGGGTATCGCTGGATTTCTGGCGCATCAATATGCGTCCCGGCAAGCCGCTAATGTTCGGGACCCGTGGACGCACGCTGGTATTTGGGCTGCCTGGAAATCCGGTTTCTGCCATGGTTACGGCCATGGTGTTCATCAAACCGGCGCTGCGCGCCTGGCTCGGATATGCCGCGCCCGATCGCTGGCGGCTGCCACTGGCTGGCGAGACGCCGCCCAATAGTGCGCGCCGGCATTTCATGCGGGCGCAACTGTTGCATGGGTCGGCCGGACCACGATTGCTCCCGATCAGCCAGACGGACAGTGGGCATACGTCGTCCCTTGCCAATGCCGATATGCTGATCATGCAGCCAGAGCATGATCCAGGGCAAAAAGAGGGTTCAGTCGTCGAGGCGCTACCCATCGACGAATTCTGAGGCCCCCTGCACTCAGCCATGCCCGAAGGTCCGATCGGCCCCGGTGAAGAGTTGCAGAACATAAATGGAACATGTATGGTCGTTCCGTCTATGTTCCGATTCTGGGGTTAGGGGCCAATGCTGACACGCAAACAACACGAGCTGCTGATGTTCATCCACGAAAGGATGAAAGAGAGCGGTATCCCCCCGTCCTTCGATGAAATGAAGGATGCCCTTGATCTCGCGTCCAAATCGGGCATTCACCGGCTGATCACGGCTCTGGAAGAGCGCGGGTTTATCCGCCGCCTGCCCAACCGAGCGCGCGCGCTCGAAGTGGTGAAACTGCCCGACTCGATGAATCCATCACTGGGCGGTCGCAAGGCGCGGTTCGAACCTTCGGTCATCGAGGGCAATCTGGGCAAGGTTGCCTCCCCGCCATCGCGGAACATTGGCGGCGACGACTATGCACGTCCCGTCTCGGTCCCGGTCATGGGCCGCATTGCGGCCGGCACGCCCATCGAGGCCATCCAGACTCATTCCCACACCATTGCTGTGCCGCCCGAAATGTTGGGCGCCGGTGAGCATTATGCGCTGGAAGTGCGCGGTGACTCGATGATCGAGGCCGGCATTTTCGACGGTGACACCGTGCTCATCAAGAAGCAGGAACACGCCTCGACCGGGGAGATTATCGTCGCCCTGGTGGATGACGAGGAAGCCACGCTCAAGCGCCTCCGCCGCAAGGGCGACACAGTGGCGCTTGAGGCTGCCAACCCGGCCTACGAAACCCGCATTTTCCCGCCCGACCGGGTGAAGGTGCAGGGGCGATTGGTGGGATTGCTGCGCAAATATTGAGATGGGTTTCGCCTCCCCACAGGCGGCGATGCGCTTCTACAGCGAGGTGATCAATCAGCATCTGTTTGACGCTTTGTTGCAGGTGTTATCCGATGACGTGGTTTTCTGGTTCAATTCCGGGTCGCACCGTGGCATCGCTGCTGCCCGGCTGGCATTTGAGACCACATGGTCAGGGATCGATGACGAGCGCTACTGGCTCGAGGATATGAATTGGCTGTCCGACGATGGGTCTTGCGCTTGCTGCATCTATCGGTTTCGTTGGCAGGGAATCGTAGGGGGAGCACCGGCTGATGGCGGTGGACGTGGCACGACCGTATTGCGCCGAGAGACGGCCGGCTGGGTGATTATCCATGAGCACCTCAGCGCCGATCCCAAATGAAAAGGCCCGCCGGTTTGGCGGGCCTTTCGTTTTGGTCCAGGCCGCAGCGCGTCAGTGATTATCGCGCGGCACGCCTTCGGTCTGGGCGATGCGCTGGTATTTGACAGCCGGTCGCAGGACGGCGCCATCGCCGAGCTGGTCGACAATACCGCGCTGGATTTCCTGCCAGGGCGTCTGGTGCTTGGGATACTTGTAGCCCCCTTCAGCTTCCAGCGCCGCGCGGCGGGTGGCGATTTCTTCGACAGAAATCAGGATATCTGCCTCGCCCTTGTTCAGGTCGATGCGCACGCGGTCGCCCGTCCTGAGAATGGCCAGGTTACCGCCGGCAGCGGCTTCGGGCGAAGCATTGAGGATGGAGGGCGAGCCTGAGGTGCCCGACTGACGACCGTCACCGATACAGGCCAGCGAATGGATGCCCTTCTTGATGAGGTAATCAGGTGGCCGCATGTTGACGACCTCGGCTGCACCGGGATAGCCGATTGGACCGGCGCCGCGCATGAACAGCAGCGTGTGTTCGTCAATGTTCAGCGACGGATCATCGATGCGGTGGTGATAGTCTTCGGGACCATCAAAGACCACGGCCTTGCCTTCGAACATGCCGGGATGAGCCGGATCGGACAGGTAACGATCACGGAATTCGGCCGAGATGACGCTGGTCTTCATGATGGCGTTGTCGAACATATTGCCGCGCAGCACCAGGAAGCCGGCCTCTGCCTTGAGCGGGTTGTCGAAGTGCCGAATGACCTTGTCGTCTTCGATGACCGTCGTGCGGCAGTTCTCGCCAATGGTCTTGCCATTGACGGTCGGTGCGCCTTCGTGAATCAGGCCTTGGGCCATGAGCTCGTTGACCACCGCGGGAACGCCGCCAGCGTGGTAATAATCCTCGCCCAGATATTCTCCGGCCGGCTGCAGATTGACCAGCAGTGGCACTTTCTGGCCGTGCTCCTGCCACTCGTCGATGTGGAGATCGACGCCAATATGGCGGGCAATGGCGTTGATGTGGATCGGCGCATTGGTCGAGCCGCCAATGGCAGAATTGACGACAATGGCGTTGAGGAAATTTTCCTTGGTCAGGATGTCCGAAGGCTTGAGATCCTCGTGCACCATTTCAACGGCGCGCTTGCCGGTGCGATAGGCCATTTCCTGACGGTCACGATAGGGCGCGGGAATGGCGGCCGAACCGGGCAACTGCATACCCAGAGCCTCAGCCAGCGAATTCATGGTCGAGGCGGTGCCCATGGTGTTGCAATAGCCAGTCGAAGGCGCCGAGGATGCCACCAGCTCGATGAACTTGGGATAGTCAATCTCGCCGGCAGCGAGCAATTGGCGGGCTTTCCAGACGATGGTGCCGGAACCGGTACGTTCACCCTTGTGCCAGCCGTTGAGCATGGGGCCGACCGAGAGTGCGATGGCGGGAATATTGACCGTGGCAGCGCCCATCAGCATGGCAGGCGTGGTCTTGTCGCAACCAATGGTGAGAACGACGCCATCCAGCGGATAGCCATAAAGCACTTCGACGAGGCCAAGATAGGCCAGGTTACGGTCAAGACCCGCGGTCGGACGCTTGCCGGTTTCCTGGATCGGGTGAACCGGAAACTCGATGGCGATGCCACCAGCCTCGCGAATGCCTTCGCGGACGCGTTCGGCCAGCACGATGTGGTGGCGATTGCAGGGGCTGAGATCGGAGCCGGTCTGTGCAATGCCGATAATCGGCTTGCCCGACTGCAACTCCTCGCGCGACACGCCGAAATTCATGTAGCGCTCGAGATAGAGCGCGGTCATGTCGGGGTTGTCCGGGTTGTCGAACCACGCGCGCGAGCGAAGCTTGCGGCCGCCGGTGCCGCCATTGTCTGCAGTCATTTGCCTGTTCCTTGCTTATCCGCCAGGTCGCGGAAGTGAGGGCCTTGGTGGGCTTGTTCTATCACGACGCAAGGCGCTGTGAATGGGGTGATGGCAAAAAATCATACAAATCGGACAAGTCAGTGCGAACTCTGGTGGAAATCTGCCTGAGGAAGTGTTTGAGCTTACCCGCGGACAAGTGAGAGCGCCGGCATTGCGCTATGAAAACAGCAGATGAGGAATCGATCTGGTCAGTAGGCAGGCAGGGCTTTAGGGTCGCGCCGCGACAACGCCGGAATGAGCGAGGACGACCTTGACTGAACAGATTGCATGGATCGCGGTGGATTGGGGGACGTCCAATCTTCGCGCCTGGGGCATCGGCCCCGCTGGCGCCGTCGTTGCCACAGCCGGCTCCGACCAGGGCATGGGCAAGCTCGCGCCCCAGGAATTTCCAGCGGCTCTCATGGCGGTCGCGAACCAGTTGGCTCTGCCAGACGAACCGGTGGATGTCGTCATCTGCGGTATGGCTGGGGCCCGGCAGGGCTGGCTCGAAGCGCCTTATCTCGAGGCGCCAACCGATCTCATTGCGCTTGGCCAGGGCGCGGTCCACCCGAATATGCCGGATGAACGACTTCGCGTCTCGATTTTGCCCGGCGTCTGCCAGCGCGAAGGTGGCGAGAATGTCATGCGTGGGGAAGAAACGCAGCTCCTGGGCCTTGCTGTGACGGCGCCGACCTATGCCGGCCTTGTCTGCATGCCCGGCACGCATTCAAAGTGGGCGCGCCTTGAGGGCACGCGGATAGCCGGATTTTCGACCGCCATGACGGGCGAATTGTTCGAGCTGCTGAAGACCCATTCCGTGCTTCGCCACTCCCTCGCCGGGGACGTCAATGGGCCGGAGCGGGACGGCGGGTTCCTGGCCGGGGCCCAGGATGGCCTTGATGAACCGGAAAAACTGCTCGGACAACTGTTCGAAGTGCGGGCCAGCGCGCTGCTTTCGGGCCGCACGCCAGACTGGTGCGCCGGGTACCTCTCGGGCCTGCTTATCGGCACCGAAATTGCCGCTAACCGTAACCAGATCGGCACGGATCCCGTGCCACTGATCGGCTCGGCGACGCTTTGCGCGCTCTATGCGCGGGTGCTGGCCATGACCGGCGCCGCCGGTCGTGTCGTTGATTCCACCGAAGTGGTGCTGGCGGGCCTCAAGGCCGCCCGCGCCTCGATTGCCTGAGGATTTGTCTCGTGACCCATCGTCATATCATCGCCATCCTGCGCGGCATCACGCCTGAGGAAGCCGTTCCGGTGTGCACCGCCCTGGCCGAAGCTGGCATTACGCTGATCGAAGTGCCGCTCAATTCGCCTAACGCGGTTGACAGCATCGGGCGAGCCGCAGCTGCTCTCGCGGATCGAGCCGAGATTGGCGCGGGCACTGTGCTGACGCCGGAGGATGTGCGTGCTGTTGCCGGGGCTGGCGGGACATTCATTGTTTCGCCGGACACCAATCCCGAAGTGATTGCCGAGACTGTACGGTTGGGTCTCAAGTCCTATCCCGGGGTGTTTTCGCCCACAGACGCCTTTGCCGCGATCCGCGCCGGCGCGACGGGGTTGAAATTCTTCCCGGCCGAGGTGCTGGGCGCAAAGGGGATCAAGGCGATGAAGGCGGTGCTGCCGCCTGCCCTGCCGGTCTATGCCGTGGGCGGGGCTAACCCCGATAATTTCCACGAATTCTTCGCCGTGGGGTGCACCGGTTTCGGGCTGGGTACCTATATTTTCAAGCCCGGCATGGGCGTTGCCGAGGTGGCAGAACGGGCGGCCACCGCGGTTGCGGCCTATGATCGGGGACAGGCGAAATGACGCAAACAGCGAAACTTCTGGTCGACAGCCAGTGCGCATTGGGAGAAGGCCCGTTTTGGCACGAGGGACGGCAGCAGCTGTTCTGGTTCGATATCAACAATCGCACCCTTTTCGCTGCAAGCGCCGAAGGCGATGTGCAAAGCCAGTGGCATTTCGACGAGATTGTCGCGGCTGCCGCGATTGTCGATGACAACACACTTGCCATTGCCACCGAGACAGGCCTCAAGCGCTTCGACCTGGCCACGGGTGACATTGCCGACATCGTCGATATCGAGAAAGACGTGCCAGCCAATCGCACCAATGACAGCCGCGTGCATCCGTCGGGCGCTTTCTGGATTGGCACCATGGTCAAGGACGAGGGACCCAAGGACGGCGCAGTCTATCACTACCGCAAAGGCGTCCTGACCAAGATCATTTCCAATGCGGCAATCCCCAATGCCACATGTTTTTCGCCCGATGGGCGCACTGCATACTGGGCCGACACGCCCGAGCAGAAGATCCTCAAGTGCCAAACTGATCCCGAAACCGGCATGCCGGTGAGCGAATGGGAGCTGTTTGCCGATGTTTCGGAGCATCGTGGCTATCCTGATGGAGCCGTGGTCGACAGCGAGGGCTTTCTCTGGAACGCCCGCTGGGGCGGCTCTTGCGTGATCCGCTACGCGCCGGATGGCAGCATTGATCGCATCATCGAGGTGCCGGTCAGCCAGGTCACCTGCCCCGCCTTTGGCGGCAAGGACCTTAAGCGGCTGTTCCTGACGACAGCCAACAAGACGCTGTCAGCGGAGCAACTTGCGGCCGAAAAGGTGGCCGGCGGTGTGTTCTATATCGACCTCGACATTGCCGGCCTGCCGGAAGCGAAAATCAAGCTCTGAGACCTCCCATGACCAGCCCGACCCTTGGCGTCTGCTACTATCCTGAACACTGGCCCGAGGACGTTTGGGAGAGCGATGCGGCGCGAATGGCCGAGGTCGGCATTCGGTTTGTACGCATCGGCGAGTTCGCCTGGTCGCGACTGGAGCCAAGCGAGGGAGACCTGCAGCTCGACTGGATGATCCGGTCGATGGACGTGCTCGGGCGGCATGGACTCAAGGTGATTGTCGGCACGCCCACCGCCACGCCACCCCGCTGGATGATCGACAAGCATCCCGACATGCTGGCCGTCGATATCGAGGGGCGCCGCAAGGGCTTTGGCTCTCGGCGGCACTATGACTTTTCGCACCTGGGCTATCGGGCCGAGGCGGCGCGCATTACCCAGATTCTGGCGGAGGCGTTGAGTGGCCATCCGGCACTGGGCGGCTGGCAAACGGACAATGAATATGGCTGCCACGGCACGACCTACTCATATTCGCCTGCTGCGCTCGACGGGTTCCGGCTTTGGCTCAGGGAAAAGTACGAGACAATCGGCGCGCTCAACACGGCCTGGGGCAATGTGTTCTGGTCGATGGAATATAATCGGTTTGAGCAAATCGAACTGCCGAACCTGTTGGTGTGCGACGCGGCGCCCGCGCATGAGCTGGATTTCCGCCGATATTCATCGGATCAGGTGTCGGCCTTCAACCGGGTGCAGTACGACATACTGAAGGCCAAGCGCCCGGACCTGCCGGTGATCCACAATTTCATGAGCCGCTACAGCGAGTTCGATCATTACGACCTGGGCGAAAGCATCGACATTGCCAGCTGGGATTCCTACCCCATCGGGCATCTGGCGATGAGCGACGAGACCATAGAACACAAGGCTCAGTATCTCCGCCAAGGTGATCCAGACAATGCGGGCTTCCACCATGACCTCTACCGCACCGTGGGCCATGGCCGCTGGTGGGTGATGGAGCAGCAGCCGGGGCCAGTGAACTGGGCCAATGCCAACCCCGATCCGCTGCCGGGCATGGCGCGGCTCTGGGCGTGGGAGGCGTTTGCCCATGGGGCAGAAGTCGTTTCCTATTTCCGCTGGCGGCAGGCGCCATTTGCGCAAGAGCAGATGCACGCGGGGCTGTTGCGGCCGGACAGCGAGCCGGCGCCGGCCTATGGTGAAGCCAGCCAGGTGGCGCGGGAACTGGCTTCAGTCGGCCTTGGCGGCACCGCCGCAAAGGGCAAGATCGCGCTTATCTTTGACTATGAGAGCGAGTGGGCCTGGGAAATCCAGCCGCAGGCCGCCGGGTTCAAGCATGGCAATCATGTGCGCGGGCTTTATTCCGCGTTCCGAAAGCATGGGCTTGATGTGGACATACTGCCACCAACGACCACGAGCTTTGCCGGATATGACATTGTTGCCATTCCTGCGCTGCTGGCGTGGAGCGATGCACTGCGCGAGGCTGTTGCCAGTTTTGAAGGGCATTTGCTTGTCGGGCCACGCACGGGATCGAAGACCGAGCATTTTGCCACGCCCGCGCGGCTTGGACCGGACCTGCCGCAAAATCTGCTCGACGCCAAGGTGGCGCGGGTCGATAGCCTGCCGCCGGGCGTCGATGTGGCCGTCAAGGGTGGTGGCGCTGCGCGACTTTGGCGCGAGAAGGTCGAAGGCGGCGCAGAGGTGGTGATGGAGGACGTTGAGGGCGTCCCGGTGCTGCTCTCGCAGGGAAAGCTGTTCTATCTGACCACCACGGGCGATCGGGCTTTGGTTCAGCGCGTCGTCGATTATCTGATTGCCGAGGCTAATACACCGACCTTGACGCTTCCCGCCGGCGTGCGCTGCCGGGTGCGCGGCGACTTCCGCATTTATGTGAACTACGGCGCGGGGGACACCACATTGGCGCCGGCGGCGGACGAGGTAGGCTATGTGCTGGGCGGAGCCGAAATTCCGGCGGCAGGGGTCACCGTGGCGAAACTCGCCAGGGGCGATTGAGACTTTCGATGGCGGGGCGGATATCAAACTGCCCTGCCCCTTGGTTCCAGGACAGCCGATGCACGCCGCCGCTGGCCAATTGGGCCGGTCCAATGACTTGTCCGTCTGCAAAGCAGTGTTTTGGCGGATAAATGCGGGCGATCAGTAGATTGTGGCGGCCACAATCCTCGGCGAAAGCTGCGGCATTGCGGACGATGGCGATGCTGAAATCGGGTGTCGTCACAATGCAGCCCAGCTCATCGCAGCGCGCGCCGGGATGGGCTTCGGCAATCTCGGTCTGGAAGTGCTGGCTCCAGACATCCACCGCAAAGCTGCCGGTGCGACCGCTGCCCAAAGCCAGCCCTTCGCCATCACGGATGGCAACGGCCTGGGTGGAGTCAGCTATAAGCACATCAGGCCGTTGCTCGAAACCAAGCAGCAAAATGATGCCGGCGGCGAGCATAGGGGCCACAAGCCGCCAGCGGTTGTCGATGAATGCGAACCAGGCGAGACCGAGGAGCCCCAGGCCAAGGGTCCAGGTCGCGAGAAGAGGATTTCCAGTCCAACCCTGGCTCCACCCTGCGACCAATTCTGCAATGTCGACCATGCGGTCGATGCCCCAGCCCATGATCGAAAGGAACGGGGTTTCAAGGCCCAAAGGCATGCTGAGCACCGAAAGCACACCAAAGGGCATGATGACGAGGCTGACAAAGGGCAGCGCGAGAAGGTTGCCAATGACCCCCAGCGGCGCGGTTTGCTGGAAGTGGTAGGCGGAGAATAGAAGGGTTGCGAGGCCGGCGATGAAGCTGGTCCAGGCGGTTGCCCCAATGACCCCGCCAATCCGCGCCAATCGTCCCGGCGACCCCAGGGCCTGGCGCCTTGGGAGCTCATAGACGCCGATCAGGCCGACGACTGCAGCAAAGGACAGCTGAAAGCTGGGGCGGAAGATGCTGGAGGGGTCGATGAGGATGATCAGTATGGCGGCGATAGCGACATTGCGCATGGTGAGCGCCTGCCGTCCGGCAAGGACTGCCCCGAAGATCAGGGCAAGCATCAGGGTCGAGCGGAAGGCCGGGACATTGTCGACGCCGCCCGCCAGCAGCAGATAGAGGAAAGCGGCGACAATGCCGGTGACGGCGGCAATCTGCTTGACCGGCCAGCCGACAAGGGCTGGCACCGAGGCCAGCGCCAGCCGCAGCAGCCAGAACAGACCACCAGCGACGATGGACAGGTGCAGGCCGGAAATCGAATAGATATGAGCCAGGCCCGACGCTGCCATAACTTCACGGGTATCGTCGGTGATGGCGCTCTGATCGCCGACCACCATGGCCTTGCCGATGGCCGCCGTATCGTCTGAAAGAACCGTATCGATCCGCTTACCGATGGCGTCGCGGAGGCCCTGCACCAGTCGAGCCAGGCTGAAGCTGTCGCCCTGGGCGATTTGCTCCACATCGCCGATGGCCGAGCCATAGGCGCCAACGCCGATGAAATAGGAATGGAACTGGCCGTCATGCGCGCCGGGCAAAATTGGCCCGGGTATGGGTGCAAGGCGTAGCCTGGCGCGCAGCTTGTCGCCGGGTTGCAGGGGTGTGGTGGAAGGCAATAGCAGGCGGGCACGGCGGATCGGCACCGGACGTGCGTCACCCGTGGCGGCAATGTTGGAAACGATCAGCCGCTGCTGGTTGCCGTCGGCGGACAGCACCTCGTCCACCGTGGCGTCATAGGTGCCATAGGCCGGATAGATGAGCATGGGCGTGCCGAAGGCCAGCCCGTGGAGCGGGAGGAGACAGAAGCCGAGCCAGAGGGCAAGGCACTGGATTCCGGCCCGCAAGCCCGGGACCGAACCCTGCCAGATGGCAATCATCAACGCCGAAAGCACGCCAATGCCGCTGGCGATAAAAGCGAGGATTGGGGGTTCGTCTGGCAATGCGGCGTAGCAGACGAGGCCTGCGATCAGGGCGAAGGGCAGAAGGACAAAGAGACGCCGTTTCTCTATGGCACTGGCAATGGCGTCACGTAGATATGCCCGTCCGGCACGCCGGTCTTTCTCCGGTGGCCAGGACGGCTGGACTTGACGGGTGCGCCACCGTTGCCAGAACCCGGCCGCGCCCCCCAATGCCTGTTGCCCCGCGTCCATGCGCCCCCGCCCTTGCGCTCAAGCTTGCCTATGCTACACACGGCCCGCAAATCCTCAAATCTTTCCGGTTGTCCATGTCTCAGGTCGTCACCCGTTTCGCACCCTCCCCCACTGGCTATCTGCACATCGGCGGTGCCCGCACTGCGCTGTTCAGCTGGGCCTTTGCCCAGAACAAGGGTGGGAAGATGCTGCTGCGCATCGAGGATACTGACCGTGAACGCTCGACCGAAGCTGCCGTCACGGCGTTGGTCGATGGGCTGAAATGGCTCGGTCTCGACTGGGAAGGCGAGCCGATCAGCCAGTTCGCACGCGCCTCGCGCCATGCCGAAGTGGCTCATGAACTGGTGAAGATGGGTCACGCCTATTATTGCTATTGCTCGCCGCAGGAGCTGGACCAGATGCGCGAGGAAGCCCGCGCCGCAGGCAAGCCGCCGCGCTACAACGGCTATTGGCGCGACCGCGACGCCGCAGAGGCGCCAGAGGGCGTTTCGCCGGTTATTCGCATCAAGGCGCCCCTGAGCGGCGAAATCACCGTGCATGATCATGTGCAGGGCGATGTGGTGTTCAAGACCGAGAACCTTGATGACTTCATCATCCTGCGCTCGGACGGCACGCCGACCTATATGCATGCGGTGGTGGTCGACGACCATGACATGGGCGTGACCCATATCATCCGCGGCGACGACCACCTGACCAATGCAGCCCGCCAGATTGTCATCTACAACGCCATGGGCTGGCCGGTGCCGGAAATGGCGCATATTCCGCTGATCCATGGCCCGGATGGCGCCAAGTTGAGCAAGCGCCATGGTGCGCTGGGCGTCGAAGCCTATCGGCAGATGGGCTATCTGCCGGAGGCCCTGCGCAACTATCTGGCGCGGCTGGGCTGGAGCCATGGCGACGACGAGATCTTTTCGACCGAGCAGATGGTGGAATGGTTCAGCCTTGAAGCCCTCAACAAGGGCGCGGCGCGGTTTGATTTCGTCAAACTCGAGAACATCAACGGTCACTATATCCGCGAGGCGGACCCTGCCTATCTCTATGAGGTGATGATCGCCACGGCCCAGGAAGTGGGTCGCGACGAGGACGCCAAGGGCCTTCTTGCCAATCATAATACGGTGTTGGCGGCGCTGCCGGAGTTGCAGCCGCGCGCCAAGACGGTGCTCGAACTGATCGACTTGGCCCAGTTTATCTATGCCCTTCGTCCCATCATGCCTGACGCCGCAGCGGCGGCATTATTGACCGATGACGCGCGGCTTGTGCTCAAGAGCATTGCCGATACGTTAGGGGGGCTTGCCGATTGGTCAGTGCCGGCCATCGACACGGCCATGCGTGCACTGGCGGAGGAGAAGGGGCTGAAGCTGGGCAAACTGGCCCAGCCTTTGCGCGCGGCCCTCACCGGACGCACCGTTTCTCCGGGGATTTTCGAGGTTATGGTGCTGATCGGGCGTGAAGAAAGCCTGGCGCGTCTGGGTGACCAGACCGTCGGCTGATGCCATCCCGGAGCCCCATCACACGGGTGTCAGATAGATAAGTCATACTCACCTATCGGTTGCTTGCCGTGGGCAAGACCTGATACCTCTCGTCGGGAAAATCGGCGCTTTCAAGGCGCCGGCCCCGGGCCCGCTTTTCCTGTCCTTTTCTGCGGGTGCGAGGGGTGTAGCGAGGAGAGCTCAATGACCGATAAAGTCGCCAAACTCGTCATCGGAGACCAGACCCACGAATTCCCGATCCTGAGCGGTTCGGTGGGTCCGGATGTGATGGATATTCGATCGCTTTATGCCAAGACGGGACTGTTCACATACGACCCGGGTTTCACATCAACGGCGGCCTGCGATAGCGCCATCACCTACATCGATGGCGACAAGGGCGAACTGCTCTATCGCGGCTATCCCATCGAGCAACTGGCCGACAAGTCCAACTACCTCGAAGTCTGCTATCTGCTGCTCTATGGCGAGCTGCCGACCAAGGCCCAGTTCAAGGACTTCGAGCAGCTGGTGACGCGCCACACCATGGTGCATGAGCAGATGCACTATTTCTATCGCGGCTTCCGTCGCGACGCGCACCCCATGGCCATCATGACCGGCGTGGTTGGCGCAATGGCGGCGTTCTACCATGACTCGACCGACGTCAATGATCCGCAGCAGCGCGAGATTGCCTCGATCCGCATGATCGCCAAGATGCCGACCATTGCGGCGATGGCGTATAAATATTCGGTAGGCCAGCCCTTCGTTTATCCGCGCAACGACCTCGATTATGCGTCGAACTTCCTGCACATGTGCTTCTCGGTTCCGGCCGAGGAATACAAGGTCGATCCCAAGATCGCCCGGGCCATGGACCTGATCTTCACGCTTCATGCCGACCACGAGCAGAATGCCTCGACCTCGACTGTACGCCTTTCGGGTTCGTCAGACGCCAATCCGTTCGCTTGTATAGCCGCCGGCGTCGCGTGCCTCTGGGGTCCCGCTCATGGCGGCGCCAACGAGGCTTGCCTCAACATGCTGCGCGAAATTGGCACGGTTGACCGCATTCCCGAATTCATCGCCCGCGCCAAGGACAAGAACGATCCGTTCCGCCTGATGGGCTTTGGCCACCGCGTTTACAAGAACTTCGATCCGCGCGCCAAGGTCATGCAGGCCACGGCCAAGGAAGTGCTGGAGATTCTGGGCGTCGGCAACAACCCGACGCTGCAGGTCGCCCAGGAACTCGAACGCATCGCGCTCGAAGACCAGTACTTCATCGACCGCAAGCTGTATCCGAACGTCGATTTCTACTCGGGCGTGATCCTCGATGCGATCGGCTTCCCGACCTCGATGTTCACGGTCCTGTTTGCTGTGGCCCGCACCGTTGGCTGGATCAGCCAGTGGAAGGAAATGATCGGCGACCCGCAAAAGAAGATCGGCCGTCCGCGCCAGCTCTACAACGGCGCGGTGGCTCGCGACTACGACGCCGGTTGATTGCGCCAGATTGACAGGACCTGCTCCGCCGGGTCCTGTCGCTGATACGGCGGCATGCCCGCCTCCATCAAAGCATAAAGCTCGCCAAAGGCCGCAATCTGGTCCTGGCGGGCTTTTTTGTCGGCCAGAAGCCCTGCGACAATCGGAGACACCTGATCTGCTGTCAGCGGCGCTGATACCATCTCGGGGACGACGGGGCGATCAAGAATAATATTGGGCAACGAAACCTGAGGGCGGCCAAGCTTATCGAATACACGCGCCTGATGGCCGTCGAGGGCATAGATCACGGCCATGGGGACGCGCGCCAGGGCCAGTTCAAGGGTCACGGTGCCGGAGACGCAGACAGCCGCGATTGCGGACGCATAGAGTTCGCGCCGGGCACCCCGATTGTCCACGAGTCGAACCGGGACCGGCCAATTGCGGGTTTCCGCGGACAATCGCTCGCGCAGGCGCGGCAAGGTCGGGATGACGAATTCGGTGATTTCGTCGCGCCCGGCGAGATCGCCAACCATGGCGGCGAGAACCGGCAGGTGCCGCCGCAACTCCCCTTCCCGGCTGCCCGGCAACAGCACCAGCGCCCCCCGGTCGGGCGTCTGCCGCGCGGGCAGACCCTCGGCAAGCGCGGGATGGCCGACGTAAGTCGTGGCCGGACCGTCGAGCCGATCCATGGCCGCGGGCTCGAACGGCAAGACGGCCAGGACGGCGTCAAACAGAGGCTTCAACTTGGCTGCGCGCTCGGGATTTCTGGCCCAAACCGAGGGGGCGACGTAGAGAATCAGCGTGCCGGAAAAACCGCGCTTTCTCAGCTTTGCGGCCAACAGGCGCGAAAAGTCCTGGGCATCGACGAGAACGACCACATCGGGACGCTCGGCCAGGATTGCCCGCGCTGTCTGCTCCAGCCGCCAGAGCAGCTTGGGGAGATTGAGCAGCACATCGGTGATGCCCATGACAGCGAGATCAGACATGGGAAAGAGGGATTGAATCCCTTGGCCGGCCAATTCATCGCCGCCAACACCCGATAGCGACAGCGTAACCCGTTGCCGAAGGCGCGCGACCAGATCGGCGGCAATGCGATCACCGGATGGCTCGCCGGCCAGAATGAACAGGCGCAGCGGGTCACTCATGGCCATCTCCGGCGCCGATGCTATTCGGTCTCGTGGCCGTTGCGCGGCAGGAGAATCGGGCGATCCTTGGCATCGGCGATAAAGGCCACAACGTCTTGCACCAGCTCATCGTCACGGAACAATTCGGCAGCGTCTTCCACCCGCTCGCGCAAGGTGCCCTCGCTGGCAAAAATCTGGCGATAGGCAGCGCGAAGGCGATGGATGGCTTCACGGTCGAATTTGCGGCGCTTGAGGCCGACGAGGTTCAGGCCTGTCAGCGTCGCGCGATTACCCAGGGCCATGCCATAGGGGATGACGTCGCCATCGACCATGGACTGGGCACCGATGAAGGCGTGGGCACCGATGCGGGTGAACTGATGGATGACGCAGGTGCCGCCGAAGATGACGTTGTCGCCGACATGCACATGACCGGCAATGCCGACATAATTGGCCATGACGACATTGTTGCCGACGATGGCATCATGGGCGACGTGGGCATTGGCCATCATCAGGCAATTGTCTCCAATCCGGGTGACCATGCCCCCGCCCTCGGTGCCGGGATTGATGGTGACCGATTCGCGGATCGTGCAATTTTCGCCGATCTCGAGACGAGAGTCCTCGCCATGAAACTTGAGATCCTGCGGCTGATGTCCGACAGAGGCGAACGGAAAGATGCGCGTGCCAGCGCCAATGCTCGTATTGCCTTCCACGACGACGTGGGAAACCAGCTCGACATTGTCACCGAGGACCACCCGGGCACCAACGATGCTGTAGGGCCCGACGCGAACGCCGGATCCGAGCCTGGCACCGTCTGCGATGATGGCAGTCGAGTGAACGAGCGGTGCGCTCACGAGGGCACGCCGACAATCATTGCGGTGATTTCGGCTTCGGCGATGATCACACCGTTGACCTTGGCCTTGGCTTCGTAACGGCCAACATTGCGGCGGCGGTGCATCTTGGAGATGTGGAATTCAATGGTGTCGCCGGGCCCGGCAGGCTTGCGGAAGCGCGCATTGTCGACGCCCAGCATCAGGACGATGTTCTTCTGACCACCGGTTGAATCGTGCTTGATGACGATGGCACCAGCGGTCTGCGCCATGCCCTCGATGATCAGCACACCGGGGAAGATCGGATTGCCCGGAAAATGGCCGAGGAAGATCGGCTCATTGAACGTGACGTTCTTGATGCCGACAGCCGATTCATCGCCATTGATGTCGACGATGCGATCAATCATGAGGAAGGGATAGCGGTGTGGCAGCGCTTCCAGAATTTCAGCAATGCTCATGGCATTGAGCTCGGTTACGGCGGTGGTATCGTTCATCCCCGCTTCTCCCCCTTCGACAGTTTCCGCATGACGGCGAGTTCTCGCCAAAAATCTCTTATATCCTGTGCCGGAGCACCGGCAAGTTTGGAACCGGCAGGCCAGTCCTTTGTCACCGCCGCCCGGCCGTGAACCATGGATCCCGCTCCGATGCTCAGGTGGCCCGAGGTTCCAACGCCGCCGCCCAGCAATACGCCATCGCCTAGGATGGTCGAGCCGGACAGTCCGCTCATAGAAGCAATCAGGCAATAGCGGCCAATACGGCAGTTGTGACCAATCTGGACCAAGTTATCGATCTTGGTCCCTTCACCGATCACCGTGTCGCCCAAAGCGCCCCGGTCGATCGTGCTATTAGCGCCCACCTCGACCTTGTCCTGGACTATCACTCGACCAAGCTGGGGAATCTTGCGGTTTGACTGGCCGAAGTCGAGCCAGCCAAAGCCTTCCGTGCCGATGCGAACCCCAGAGTGTATGACCACGTCATTGCCCAGGTGCGCGCAATCGATGGTGCAATTGGCAGCGATAGTACAGTTCCTGCCAATGGTGACACCGGCCCCGATGACGGTATTTGCGCCAATGACGGTGCCGCGTCCGATCTCGACGCCGGCGCCGACGACCACATTGGTCCCCAGTGTTACGTCGCGTTCAAAGATCGGCGCGCCGAGATCGTCGCGACCCGATGCGATGACCGACCGCGTGCTGGCTGGATAGAGCGCATCCAAGAGATCAGCGAACAGATGATGTGGCTTGTCTACGGCAATGGCGATGCAGCCAGCCGGGACGGCGTCACGCAAGGCGGGGGCGACAAGCACCACTCCGGCCGCGGTACGGCGCAATTCCTCGACATAGCTGGGTTGCGCAGCAAGGGCCAAATCGCCCGGCTCGGCCAGATCGAGATCCGACGCGCCTGTCACCACGTGGTCGGCCGCCGATATGTTCTGTGCCAGATCAGCGCGGCCTATCTGGGCCAGCAAAGCGCTCAAAGTGAACGGGCCGGCGAAGCGGTGAAAGCGGGTGTCGACCATTACATCACTTAAAAAAAGAGAGAGCCGCGGCGCTACCGCCCCGCGGCTCTAAAACTTTCTCACGCTGCTCGGACTAGAGCAAGGTCGAGATGGTGAACTGGAACATCTGTGTCCGGTCGTCGGTCGACTTGTTCAGCACGTGAGCGAAGTCGCCACGGAGCGGGCCAAACGGCGAGTCCCAGATAAGCGATGCACCGACGGAGGTCCGCCAAGGCTGATCATTGCTGGTAGCAACAGCGCCAGCACCACCCAGGATGTCGCTGCTGTCACCAATCCAGGCAGCGTCGGCCCAGACCGCACCGCTCAGACCGTAGTTCTCTGGCAGACCGGGGATGGGGAACTCGATTTCGCCCGAGATACCGGCAAACATCGTCGTGCCGACATATTCGCCAGTCCCCAGGCGCGGACCGAAGCCCCTGCCCTCGAAGCCGCGGATCAACTGCGAACCCGGCGTGAAGGCTTCAACCGGATGCACCGAACCGCCGTCCAGGCTGTTGATAACACCGGCCTGGCCGCGGACGCTTGCCACCATGCCGCTGTCTGGAATGAGCGGCATGAAGTAGCGAGCGCGCGCCTCGCTGCGCAGCAGGTTATGATCCCAGCCGATGTATTGCTGGGAGAAGGTGGCATAGAGGCCCTCGGTCGGGTTCTTGACGTCGTCGACGCCATTCCAGGTGAGGGTGTAGCCGACGAAAGCCTTGTTGAACGTATCGCCATCGTTGACCAAGGTCGAATTAGGTGCATCGACATCCTTGATCAGCTTGCGCTCGTAGCCGCCGAAGAACTGGGCATTGAGAGCGCTGGTCAGCGGCACGCCGACGCGCAGCTGGCCACCGGTCGTTTCCGAGCCGTAGTAGCTGGTGGAGGTTTCGTCGTTGATGCGGTGATAGGCATCAACACCAGCCGAAACCTTGAGCCCCATGAAGCGCGGCTCAGTGAACGAGAAGTCAAAGGTGCGGCCCGACTGCGAAGCGCCAATGGCGGCACGCAGATACTGACCACGACCCAGGAAATTGCGTTCGGTCAGCGAAAGCTCGCCCAGGATGCCGTCGGAGGTCGAGTAACCTGCCGTCGCACCGTATTCACCGGTCGAGGTTTCTTCGACATTGATGTTGAGCACGATCTTGTCCGGCGAAGAGCCTGGACCGGTGGTCACATCAACCTTGGAGAAGAAACCAAGGGCGTCGATATTGCTGCGTCCGCGAACAACCATCGAGCGGTTGAACGGGTCGCCTTCAGCAAAATCGAGCTCGCGACGAATGACGAAGTCGCGGGTCTTGACGTTGCCCGTAATGTTGATGCGCTCGACATAAATGCGGGCACCCTCGTCCACCAGATAGGTGACGTTGAAGGTGTTGGTCGCAACATCGCGGTCGAGACGAGCGCGCACGTCAGCGAAGGAATAGCCCTGGGCGGTCGCCTCATATGCCATGTCTTCGATGGACGTCTGCAGGTCGAGCACAGAATAGGTCGCGCCCTGGCCAGTCCGCACGGTGCCCCGCAGCGCATCGGTATTGAGGCCATCAATGCTGGTCTCGATGCCGACGGTGCCGAATTCGTACTTCTGGCCTTCATTCACCGTCACGTTGATGAAATAGGCGTTGCGGGCAGCATCATATTCGGAGACCGAATTGACCTGCGCGTCGGGGAAGCCGCGGTTGGCGTAGTACAGACGAATGCGCTCGCGATCGACCGCCATCTTCTGCTCGTCATAGGTATCGTCGCGGAGCAGCCAGCTCAGGACGCCCGATTCCTTGGTGAGCATCGTGCCTTTGAGATTATTGGCACCGATCGAATTATTGCCGGTGAAGTTGATCGCCGCGATACCCGCGCGCTCCCCTTCGTTGACCGTGAAGATCACACGAACGCGACCATCGTCGGTCGCTTCAGTCCGCGCCGTCACGGAAACCGAGGTGAAACCATCGCGGTCATAGGCCTGGCGAATGCTTTCGATGTCTGCATTCAGGCGCTGCTGGCTGAAAATACCGGAGGTCGACATATCGACCATTGCCAGAAGCTGGCTGTCCGGGAAGCGACGGTTGCCCTCGAAGAGCACCGAAGCAACCAATTGCTCCTGTGCCTGTGCTGTCACGACGCCAAGGATAGGCAGGCCAGCGACCATGGGGGAAGCCCCCAGGATTGCGATCGCCGAAACCGCGCCACGCATCAGCTTGGTGGGGTGAGTCATATTGTTATTGCCTTCTTGCGACCGGCTCGGAGAATCGCCATGCACAGCGCTCCCCCAAGCTAACTCCATTGGACTGTTTTACTGTTTTTTTAACCAGGAACAAGGCGTCAGTGCCTTCGCGGTTAGTAATTCATTGGCACCCGTGTATTCGTGCAACACCTTGCAAACCAAGGTTAACAGTGCGTTAGCGCAAAATACCGAAATGGTCGAACACCGTGTCGTTGAACAATGTGAAGACCATCAGTGCCAGCACCAGGGCAAACCCGAACCTGAACCCGATTTCCTGGATCCGCAGGCTGAGGGGGCGGCCCCGAATGGCCTCGACCAGATAGTACATCAGATGTCCACCGTCGAGCATGGGCACCGGCAACAGGTTGAAGACCCCGATATTGAGGGAGAGGAGCGCCATGAGGTTGATGAGGGCGACGATGCCAAGGGTGGCGACCTCGCCGGAGACCTTGGCGACCTTTACCGGTCCACCCAGTTGCTCCACGTCACCGCGGCCGACGAAGAAGTCCCCCAGGAATGCGGCGGTTCGCTGCACGATGAAGCGGATTTCCTCGAGCGTCATGCCCACGGCCTCGACCGGACCGGGCCGATAGAGGACCACGTCAGCGTCTTCAACGTCCCGGGTGACCCCGATTCGTCCGATCCGCTGCTCATTGCCAAATCGATCTTCGACCTGCACAGCTTCAGGCACCAGCGTCAGGTTTTGTGTCTCGCCGTTGCGTTTCAGCTCGACTGAAACAGGGCGCTCCGGGCTGGTGGCGACATAGCGCTGGAAATCTTCAAAGCCGCGAACAGCATAGCCATCGACAGCGATGATTTCGTCGCCTGCGAGAAATCCGGCGGATTCGGCAACTGAACCGGCCAGCACCTCACCGATTACCGGTGTGATGGTGTAGCGGCCATAGCCCAGCAGCAGAGCGTAGAGGATGAGGAAGGTCAGAAGCACATTGGCCAGCGGGCCGGCGGCGACAATGGCAATGCGTTGCCAGACATTCTTGTTGACGAAAAGTCGCGGGGCCAATTCCGGCGGCGCCTTTTCGATGACATCAGCGTCGTGCCCGCCGGCGGGGTTCATGTCGCCAACAAAGCGCACATAGCCGCCGAGCGGGATAGCCGAAATGCGCCACCGCGTGCCGTGCCGGTCGTTCCAACCGATCAGTTCGCGCCCAAAGCCGACGGAAAAAGTCTGGATCGCCACGCCGTTCCAACGGGCAACCAGATAGTGGCCCATTTCGTGGACGAAGACGATGACCGTGAGCACCACAAGGAAGGGCACGATGTAGGACAGGAGCCAGAAGGCGAAATCAAACATGCAGTATCCAATTCAGGTGTGCCCCAAAAAGGAGCCGGCGCACTACCAATGGAGCAAACCTTCGGCGATTGCGCCGAATCCGGCGTGGGACATGCCCACGATTGCCACCAGGAACACGCCGAATGTGAGGCTATCGAGCCGATCCATCAACCCGCCATGACCAGGAATGATGTCGCCACTGTCCTTGATGCGGAAGAATCGCTTGATGGCACTTTCGGACAAGTCGCCCGCCTGCCCCAGTATGCTGATTGTCGCGGACAGCAAGATGCCGATCCAGATGGGAGAGTCGGTGACCCAGATCCAGACCAGCAACCCGGCACCAGTCCCCAATGCGAGGCCGCCAAGCGCGCCCGACCAGGTCTTGGATGGCGAAATGTCGGGCGCCAGCTTTTCGCCGCCGATCTGGCGGCCGGTGAAAAAGGCGGCAGAGTCCGTCATCCAGACCACGGTGCCCAGATAGAGCCCTGCCCAGATGCCGGCGTTGCCGGTGCCGCGCATCGCGATGAGGGAGATAATGAGCAGACCAAACAGCACCAGCCCGCCGATGCGCCAGGCCAGGTGCTCGCGCCCCATGAAGATCGCCAGGACGCAGGCCAGTGCGATTGTTGCCAGTGAACCGACAATGCCAAGGAGCAGATAGAGCAGACCGGAAACCCCAACGAGGCCGATCAGCAGCCAACCCATTGGCGTGAGCGGGGCGCGGGAGACCATGGTTTCCCATTCTCGATAGGCGCCGCCGTAAACGGCCCCGACTACGGCCGCGAACAGATAGCTGCCAACATAGATTGCCGTTGCGGTCAGGGCGATCAGTACGGCAGCTGAAGCGAGGCGCGGACCAATATCGGCCCAGGAACGCCGGGTCTGTCTGGAAGGTTCTGGCTGGGGACCGCCCGGTTCGCTCAACTCGCCGTCGCTCCAATGCCGCCAAACCGCCGGTCCCGCTGGGAATAGGACTCGAGGACCCGGATGAAGCTGGCCTCGTCAAAATCGGGCCAATGCTCATCGACAAAGACGAATTCAGCGTAGGCGGCCTGCCACAACAGGAAATTCGACAGGCGCTGTTCGCCGCTGGTACGGATGATCACGTCAGGGTCGGGCATGCCGGCGGTATAGAGCGCATCGCCTAGCCGCTTCTCGTCGATTGCTTCCGGATCGAGCCGACCGGCGGCCACTTCGCGGGCCAGGTGGCGAGCGGCAGCAACAATCTCAGTTTTGCTGCCATAGTTGAAGGCAACAACCAGTGTCAGGCCCGTGTTCGCGTGGGTCTTGGCCTCAACATCCTCGATCAACCGCACCAGGGACGGGTCGAGATCCTGGCGGGAGCCGATGATCCGCACGCGGACATTGTTGCGGATTAAGCGCTGCAGGTCTGATGCAACAAAGCGACGCAAAAGATTGAAAATGAAAGAAATCTCGTCGGGCGGCCTGGACCAGTTCTCGGACGAGAAGCTGAACACCGTCAGGTAGCCGACGCCATAATTGATGCAGTGCTCAACGAGGCCGCGCAGGGCCTTGACGCCCTCGACATGCCCCTCGGTCCGGCGCTTGCCGCGCAGCTTGGCCCAGCGACCATTGCCGTCCATGATAACGCCAAGATGGCGCGGAATCTTAAGGCCCGCGCCCGTCTCGACGTTAACACTGGCGGCCGGTTCCCCTGCCATTGACGCCCTCCCGGCGCGAGATCAGCGGGTCACTCAGACCTGCATGATCTCCTGTTCCTTGTGTGCCACGATGGTGTCGACTTCGGCGACAGCGTCATCGGTGGCTTTCTGCACCAGTTCGGACTGCTTCTTGACGTCGTCCTGGCTCATGTCGCCGTCTTTCTCCGCCTTTTTCAAGGCATCCATGCCGTCGCGACGAATATGGCGCACGGCGACACGGGCCTGTTCGGCATAAGTGTGGGCAACCTTGGCCAGTTCCTTGCGGCGCTGCTCGTTGAGCTCGGGCAAGGGAACACGGATCACCTGGCCTTCACCCATTGGATTGAGGCCCAGGCCACTGTCGCGAATGGCCTTTTCGACGGCATTTGCCATTGAACGGTCCCAAACCTGAACCGAGAGCATGCGCGGCTCGGGAACGGTCACCGTTGCGACCTGGCTCAGCGGCATGCGCGAGCCATAGGCCTCAACCGATACCGGATCGAGCAAGCTGGCGCTGGCCCGGCCAGTCCGCAAGCCGCCCAATTCGTCCTTGAGTGAAGCGACGGACTTCTGCATCCGGGTCTTGAGGTCGTTGAGATCGTACGTCGAGGCCATTGCCGTTTCCTTCCAGTCTTGTGCCAGATATGGGTCGCTTGACAGGTGTCTGCGCCGATCCGGTTCTACTTTTGCTCCCGGGGGAGCGACGCCACGGTCCGTTGTCGCGCTAGAGCGGGTGGCCCACACGTGTAGACCGCCCCCTGCCCTCCAATACGCCCGAAAGACCGGCTTCGTCATCCAGAGCATACACGACTATCGGCATGGCGTTGTCGCGGGCAAGCGCGAAGGCGGCAGTATCCATCACCTTGAGGTTCTGCTGAATAACCTCGTCATAGCCGATAGCATCATAGCGGGTGGCCGTCGGGTCCTTTTTCGGATCAGCGGAATAAACCCCATCGACCTTGGTGCCCTTGAGCACCACGTCGCATTCCAACTCGATGGCGCGCAAGGTGGCTGCCGTATCGGTGGTGAAAAACGGATTGCCGGTGCCGCCGCCCAGAACGACCACAAAGCCTTCCTCCAGGGCGAGCTTGGCGTCGCGTGCGGTGAAGGTATCCGCCACTGAAGGCATGGTCGCTGCGCTAAAGGGCTTCGACATGACACCCTGGCGCATGATGGCATTGCTGAGGGCCAACGCATTGATCATGGTGCCCAGCATGCCCATCAAATCGGCCGTGACCCGGTCGGTGCCGTCGGCAGCGCCGGCCATGCCGCGAAAGATGTTGCCGCCACCCACTACAATGGCGACCTGGACGCCGGAGCGGGCTACGTCGGCAATCTGCTTGGCGACGGCCTGGAGGAAAGGTGGCTCGATGCCAAATGAATTGTCACCGGCAAGCGCCTCACCCGAAACCTTGAGCAAAATGCGCTTGTGAACTGGTGACATCGGCCGGACCCCTTGATCAGAAAAATATGCGGGCCACCGAATCCGGCGGGCCCGGCGAACCCTAAGGCAAAACACTCAGCAAATGAAGCCGAGGCTCTACATGAGAGGACTGTGAAATTCGTGAGCTCGATCCAGATAATAGCGCGTTCTGGAGAGCGGAGGACGGGCCCTTGGGCCCATCCTCAAGATGGTTCGGCTTACTTGACGCCGGCAGTGGCCGCCACTTCAGCGGCGAAGTCGCTTTCGACCTTTTCGATGCCTTCGCCAAGGGCGAAACGCACGAAACGGGTCAGCTTGATCGGAGCGCCGGCATCCTTTTCGGCGTTCTTGATCGCGTCGGCAACCTTGGTCTCGCCGTCGATGACAAAGACCTGGCTGAGCAAGGTGACTTCTTCGAAGTACTTGCGCATACGGCCTTCGACCATCTTTTCGGCGATCTCGGCAGACTTGCCGCTTTCCTTGACCTGCTCGAGAATGATGGCGCGCTCACGGGCGACAACGTCCTGATCCAGTTCTTCGACCGAAATGGCCTGCGGCTGGGCGGCAGCAATGTGCATGGCCAGCTGCTTGCCGAGAGCCGACAGGGCAGCCTTGTCGCCGGTCGATTCAAGCGCAACCAGGATACCGATCTTGCCCAGGCCGGGCTTGACCGCGCTGTGGATGTAGCTTTCGACGACGCCGTCGGTCACCGAGACCGTCTGCGTGCGGCGCAGGTTCATGTTCTCGCCGATCTTGGCGATGGCTTCGGTCAGCTCAGCCGAAACAGAGTGGCCGGTGCCGGGGAACGGCATTTCGCCCAGCTTGACGACGTCGCCATCGGCGTCGAGCGCCAGCTTGGCAACGGTGCCGACGATGTTCTGGAACTGCTCGTTGCGCGCAACGAAATCGGTCTCGGAGTTGACTTCAACAGCGGCGGCCTTGGTGCCGGCGGTAACAACGCCAACCAGACCTTCGGCAGCAACGCGATCGGCCTTCTTGGCAGCCTTGGCAAGGCCACGGGTGCGCAGCCAGTCGACCGCAGCTTCCAGATCGCCGTTGGTTTCGGCCAGTGCTTTTTTGCAGTCCATCATCCCGACGCCAGTCGAGTCGCGGAGCTGCTTGACCATTGCAGCAGTGATTTCCATGGGTTCACCTCTTGGCGGCCCCTTGCGGGGCGGCTTTTTGAGTAGGGATCAGTCTGTGTTGAGCATGATCGTGCGGGAGAACCGATATTCGCTTTTCCCAATCATGCGCCAGCCCGCATTCGGGCTGGACGTGCCTCCCAGCCAAGGAAGGCACGCCTAGACGACGATTAGTTGACGGCGGTTTCGCCTTCGGTCGGCAGGTCCTCAGCCGGAGCTTCGGATGCAGAGCCGAGGTCGGTGCCCAGGGCGCTCGACGAACGGCCAATGCCGTCGATGGCAGCGCGCGAGATCAGCGAGACATAAAGCTCGAGAGCGCGGCTGGCGTCGTCATTGCCGGGGATGGCGAAATCGACGATGTCGGGATCGCAATTGGTATCAACAATGGCAACGACCGGGATGCCCAGACGACGGGCTTCCTTGATGGCGTTTTCTTCCTTGTTGGTGTCGATCACGAACAGCAGGTTGGGCAGGTTGCCCATGTCCTTGATGCCGCCCAGGTCGCGCTCAAGACGCTCCTGCTCGCGGGACATCATCAGGCGCTCCTTCTTGGTGCGCAGGGACAGATCGGCCTCGCTCATCGACTCAAGCTCGCGCAGGCGGGCAATCGAGTTCGAGATGGTCTGCCAGTTGGTCAGCGTGCCGCCGAGCCAACGGGAATTGACATAGTACTGGGCCGACTGCTTGGCGGCATCGGCCACCAGCGGGGCAGCCTGACGCTTGGTGCCGACGAAGAGCACGCGGCCGCCATCGGCAACGGTGTCAGACACAAGCTGCAGGGCGCGGCTGAGGGCCGGCACGGTCTGGCTCAGGTCGAGGATGTGGATGTCGTTGCGAACGCCGAAGATGTAGCGTTCCATCTTCGGGTTCCAGCGGTGCTTCTGGTGGCCGAAGTGAACACCAGCTTCGAGAAGCTGACGCATAGAGAATTCTGGCAGTGCCATGATGGGCTGCTCCTTTACCGGTTGATGCCTCCACGAAGCCTTGCAGCGGAACCCGCCACCGGTTGGATTTCCAGCAAAGGAAAGCCTGCTTCGTGTGTGAAATCACGTTCGACCCATGCCGAACGCGTGCGTGCTATATGCGAACAAGGCCAGAGAAGCAAGCCACCGGCCCCTGCGTGGGCAATTCTTCGCATTTTCACAACAAGTTCAAGGAACAGTTGGGCCCTTCATGCTATTGTTTGATCATAGACCCGCGCCCAGACGCGGGGTCAAGGGTGAGAGCCCCTGAGCGAGGGAGGAAGGGCCGATGGCTCGCCTCCCCCGCGCTTTTCTGGGCAATCGCATCGACGAAATCCAGAGTCAGGTCGCGCTGCTGATCCTCGGATCAAGTCCGAGGAGCAAAGCCGTTGCCACTTTTTCTGGAAACGCGCTCCGGTTCTCGACATTTTCGGCTGGGCCCGAGCTGAATGGCAATGGGGCCTAGGCGAAGCGGACGTCGGTCACCCCATCCAATGCCTTGATGCCTCCCGCCACTTCGGGCGTGATGTTGTACTTCCCGGGCAGTTCGATCTCATATTCACGGGCGCCGCCATCGCGGATGACCACGAAATTGACGGTGCCATTACCGCCGCGCTTGAGCTGGGCGCTGATGGCCCCCAAAGCCTTGGCGTCGGCCGTGAAAACGGTCAGCTGCCGATCAACGCGTTCCGCGAGGCCCTCGATGGGCTCTGCCGAAATCAGGCGGAGGCTGATGCCCTCGGCGCGCTCATCGGCGCCCACCTGGAGTATGACCGAATTGCCAGGCTGCAGGATGGCGCCGTATTCGTTGATCTGCTCGGAAAAGGCAATGGTTTCAAAGGTGCCGCTCTGGTCGGACAAGGACAGGATCATCATCGGCGTGCCCTTACGCGTTCGCCTGTCGTTACGCGATGAAATGGTTCCGGCGAGACGCCCGGCCCCTGCCCCATCCTTGACCGCGCGCTCGAAATCACTCCAGCGCTGGACGCGAAGCTTCTCAAAGAGATCGGTATAGGCGTCGAGCGGATGGGCCGAGAGGTGGAAGCCGATGGCGGCCAGTTCGCGATCGGCGCGTTCGGTGGAATTCCATACGGCGACGCCCGTGGGCAGGCGGAACGGCTCTTCCTCGACACTATCGAACATGGAGACCTGGCCGCTGCTGCGGTCAGCCGTCAGGGCCTGCGCCGTGCCAATGACTGTTTCAACGGCGGCAAAGGCGACTTCGCGCCGTGGCGCCAGACCATCGAAGGCGCCAGCATTGACCAGGGTTTCGAGCGTGCGTTTGTTGAGAACGCGCGGATCGACCCGGCGGGCGAAATCTCCGAGATCCTTGAACGGCGTATCGCCCCGCACTTCGACAATGTGTTCTGCCATGGCGCGGCCCACGCCCTTGACCGCCGACAGACCATAATGAACGCGGTCGTTCTTGACCGAGAACACGACCTCGGACTGGTTCACGCAGGGCGGGACAACCTCGATACCCTTTTTGCTCGCTTCGCGACGGAAATCGGCCAGCTTGTCGGTCTGGGCCATGTCGAGCGTCATCGACGCTGCATAGAACTCGTGCGGATAGTGTTCCTTGAGATAGGCGGTTTGATAGGAGACCCAGGCATAGGCCGCCGCATGGCTTTTGTTGAAGCCGTAGTTGGCGAACTTGGCGAGCAGGTCGAAGATTTCGTCGGCCAGCGCTTCCTTGACGCCCTCCTTGGCCGAACCGTCGCGGAAACGAACGCGCTGGCGGTCCATTTCCGCGCGGTCCTTCTTGCCCATGGCGCGGCGCAACATGTCGGCTTCGCCCAGCGAGTAGCCTGACAGGAGTTGGGCGATCTGCATCACCTGTTCCTGATAGACGATGATGCCGTAAGTCTCGTCGAGCACTGTCGACAGCGTCGGATGCGGATAGGCGACATCCTCGCGACCATGCTTGCGATCAATGAAACTCGGGATGTTGTCCATCGGGCCAGGCCGATAGAGCGCGTTCATGGCGATCAGGTCTTCGATGCGGTCGGGCTTCAACTCCATCAGGGCCCGGCGCATGCCGGCGCTTTCAAACTGGAAGATGCCGTAGGTGTCGCCACGGGCATAAAGCTTGTAGGTCGCCGCGTCATCGATGGGGATGGCGTCGATGTCGAGTTCGACACCCCGTTTTTTCACCATGTCCACGGCGTAGCGGATGGTGGTCAGGGTTTTCAGACCCAGGAAGTCGAATTTGACGAGGCCGGCGGGCTCGACCCATTTCAGGTTGTATTGCGTCACCGGCATGTCGGAACGCGGATCGCGGTAGAGCGGCAGCAGCTCCTGCAATGGCCGGTCGCCAATAACGATGCCGGCAGCATGGGTCGAGGCGTGGCGGAAGAGTCCTTCGAGCGCCTTGGAAATCTCGACGAGCTGGGCGACGGTCTCGTCCTCGTCGGCCATCTGCTTGAACTGCGGCACCTCTTTCATGGTGCGCTCGATGGACCATGGATCGGCCGGGTTGGCAGGCACGAGCTTACAGATGCGGTCGACCTGGCCATAGGGCATCTGCAGGACGCGTCCGACGTCGCGCAGCACGGCGCGGGCCTGGAGCGTACCAAAGGTGATGATCTGCGCGACCTGGCTGGACCCGTATTTGTCCTGCACATAGTCGATGACTTCCTCGCGCCGGTCCTGGCAGAAGTCGATGTCGAAGTCCGGCATCGAGATGCGCTCGGGGTTGAGGAAGCGCTCAAACAGCAGGTTGTAGCGCAAGGGATCGAGGTCGGTGATGGTGGTGGCATAGGCCACGAGAGAACCGGCACCCGAACCACGGCCCGGTCCAACCGGGATATCGTGCGCCTTGGCCCATTGGATGAAGTCGGCCACGATGAGGAAATAGCCGGGGAACTTCATCTTTTCGATGATGCTCAGCTCAAACTCGAGCCGGTCGCGGTATTCCGCTTCGCTCTTGCCGGGGGCGATGCCGGTGACCGCGAGGCGTTTATCGAGCCCCTCCATGGCGATCCGGCGCAATTCGAGCGCCTCGGCAGCGACAATCTCGTCCTCGGTGTCGTGCGATCCTGCGGCAAATTTCGGCAGGATGGGGCCACGGGTGCGCGGGCGGAAGGCAATGCGGCGCGCAATTTCTATGGTCGAATCCAGCGCCTCGGGCAGGTCGGAGAACAACTCGACCATTTCGGCACGGGTCTTGAAATAATATTGGTCGTTGAGCTTGCGGCGCTCATTTTGGGCCAGCACCGATCCACCGGCGATGGCCAAGAGCGCATCATGCGCCTCATATTCCCTGGCCGTCTTGAAGAAGGGCTCGTTGGTGGCGACGAGCGGAATGCCCTTGCGGTAGGCGTAATCCACCAGACGCGGTTCCACTGCGGCTTCCATGGGGCGGCCATGGCGCTGCAATTCGATGTAGAAGCGATCACCGAACAGGTCGGCCAGCCGGTCCAGGCGCCGAACCGCATTGGCGTCCTGCCCATTGGCAAAGGCCATGTCGATGCCGCCTTCGGGGCCACCGGAGAGGCAGATGAGGCCGGATAGACTATCGCGATCCAGCCAGTCGAGGCTGGCGCGCGCCATGCCATCCTCGCCTTCGAGATAGGCGCGGGAGACGAGGCGGGAGAGATTGGAGAATCCCTGCTCGGACTGGGCCATTAGCACAATGCTGGACTTGCCCGCCCAGGCGATATGGCCGCGCTCGCTAAGGCGTTCCTCCGCAGCGGCGAAATCGACGGCCAGTTCGACGCCGATCAGGGGCTGAATGCCCTTTTTCGTGGCCTTCTCGGAGAACTCGAGCGCCCCAAAGAGATTGTTGGTGTCGGCAATGCCGAGCGCGGGCTGCGCATCCTCGGCCGCCAGCTTGAGGATGTTTTCGAGCTGCACGGCCCCCTCAAGCAGCGAGAAGGCAGAGTGAACGTGAAGGTGAATGAAGCCAGGGCCGCGCATGTGCATCTCCTGAACTGACCTTGTGGCACGGCCCGCGCGGGGTCAAACCACTCTGCGGTCAATCCACAGCCGATCACGCAAAGTGGGTGAGGATATCCATCCAGGTCAGCGAGCCGATGGTGAAGGCACCAAGGGTAACAAAAGCGGCGAGGTCTTTAACGAAGTTGAGCATCGTGGTCTCCCGTGTTTTCGTAATGTTCTTATATGTTCGATCTTTGTTCTCGTCCAGACAGGAACATCGGTGAAACCGGGGACAGCGGTTAACTGGTTAGGATTTGGTTAGGAAAAGTTCGGGAGGCGTTAAGATTCGGGACATGCCGATTGGCACCCATCCGGCACGACTCGTAGCGCCCGACCCATCCAGGGTCGTGCGTTTGCACGGTGAAAAGCGGCTTTCGCCCCAAAGGTATTAGTAAAGAAGAGGCGAAAGCCGCTTCCCACGATCGGGAGATGTGACGCATGCATCGAGCGGCCCCCGTGCAGGTGCTCATCCCCTTGGCTGTCGGCGCAGACCTTTGGCCCGGATGTTTTTAGACACCCATTGCCGCCTGTCGCCAGTCTCTTCTGTTGAGCGGCCGGTGGTCAGCATATACGCCCCCGCCCCGGCGACCCGGTGCGGCCCGTCGCCCCCCCCGCAGCGTCGTCGGCACCCCGTGTCGCCGGTGGGGATGGAGGGAGTATGGGAGAGGTTTGGGGTGCGGGGATAAGATTTTCGTGGATGCATTTTTGTTGCAGACAATACCCCCACCCAGTTTCGCTATGGCCTAAAGGCCAAGCTTCACTACCTCCCCCTGATAGGGGGAGGCGCGCAGGCGCCGAGATGCCGGTGCTGGTGATCATGACACAGCGCTTTTGTAGATCTGCGGAATCTAAAGCGTGTGCGGCACCACGAGACCGCCCTTGAGCGTTACGATCCGGTCGGCGCGGCGGGCGAGGTCGTGGTTGTGGGTGGCGATGAGGGCGGCGGCGCCTTCGTTCTTGATCAGGTCCTTGAGGGCCTCAAACACCAGGTCGCTGGTTTCGGGATCAAGATTGCCGGTGGGTTCATCGGCCAGGATGACGCGCGGATGATTGGCGGCGGCGCGGGCGATGGCGATGCGCTGCTGTTCGCCGCCGGAAAGTTCGGCCGGGCGGTGGCTGGCGCGGGGGGCGACGCCAAGCAGATCGAGCAATTCCATGGCCCTAGCCTCGGCGGCCTTCTGCTCAACGCCGGCGATGAGCTGGGGCATGACCACGTTTTCGAGCGCGGTGAATTCGGGCAGCAGGTGATGGAACTGATAGACGTAGCCCACCGTCGAGCGGCGCAACTGGGTGCGCGCGCGGTCGCCGAGCCTGCTGGTGGGCTGGCCGACGATCTCGATTTCGCCGCTCTGGGGCGATTCTAGCAGGCCGCAGAGATGCAGCAGCGTTGACTTGCCGGCACCGGACGGGGCGACGAGCGCAACCAGCTCGCCGCTTTCGACCGTGAGGTCTGCCGCTTCGAGGACGCGCACCAGGCGTTCGCCTTCGCCGTAATGACGATGCACGCCGGACAGGCGCAGATGGGGCTTACTCATAGCGCAGCGCCTCGACAGGATCGTATTGGGCGGCGCGCCAGGCCGGATAGAGCGTGGCGAGGAAACTGAGTCCCAGGGCCATCCCCACAACCACGGTTACTTCCATCGGATCGGTGCGGCTGGGCAGCGAGGAGAGGAAGAAAACCTCGGGCGGAAATAGGGTAACGCCCAGCAGGTTGGAGATCGAGGCCCGCAGCGCCTCGGCATTGGCGGCGACGATCAGCCCGAGCCCGGTGCCGACCGCCGTGCCGATAAAGCCAATGGTGGTGCCGGTGATCGAGAAGATGCGCATGATCGCACCCCGCGTCGCGCCCATGGTGCGCAGCACGGCGATGTCGGCACCCTTGTCCTTCACCAGCATGATGAGGCTGGAGATGATGTTGAAGGCTGCCACCAGGATGATCATCGAGAGGATGGTGAACATCACCACGCGCTCGACCTGCAGGGCCGAGAAGAAGGTCTCGTTGCGCTGCTGCCAATCGGTCAGCACCAGCGGGCGAACGCCGGGCGCCGATTGCAGGCGCTGACGCATGATGCCGACTTCATCGGGGTCATCGATAAACACTTCCACCGCTGAAGCGCGGGGAATGCGCATATAGGCGGCGTCGATTTCCTCATCGCTGGCCAGCGGATCGAGCTGGGCCTGGCCGGGCTTGAGCACCTCGTCGACCATGCGGAAATAATCCTGCGCGGGCTCGAGCGGCATGTACATGAAGAAGCTGTCGAACTCGACCATGCCCAGATTGTAGATGGCATTGACCGGGTAGGACCGGATCTGCGGGGTGGAGCCAAAGGGCGTCATGGCGCCATCGGGATTGATGATCTGCACAGAATCGCCAATGCCGACGCCCAAGGTCTGCGCAAGGCGATAGCCGATGGCGACGCCCTTGCTGTCATCCCACTGGTCGAAACCGCCCTGCTCTGCCGAATTGTAGAGCAAATCCAGTTTTTTCAGGTTTTCCTCGTCCATGCCGCGCACGGAAACGCCGGTCGAGGAGCCGCGACCGGAGGCCAGCACCTGGCCTTCGACGAAATAGACGGCGAAGCTGACGCCATCGACCTGTTCGAGCGCCGCCACTGTCTCACGATAGTCGGTGAACTGGCTTTCGATGGGATAGGCGGTGAAATGGCCATTGAGGCCCAGGATCTTGTCGAGCAGTTCGCCCCGGAAGCCGTTCATCACCGACATAACGACAATGAGAGTCGCCACGCCAATGGCAACACCCACCATGGTGAGGCTGGCAATGACCGAGATGAAGGCTTCCTTGCGGCGGGCGCGCAGATAGCGTCCGGCGATCATCCACTCAAAGCGGGAAAAGGGCCGGGTTGCCCGGCCTCCCGGAACTGCGCGCGCGCTGTCGGTCAAATGTCGGTCATCCGCTGGGGTTCGATCAGGCCCTTGAGGCGTGCGACCGCCCCGGTGAGCGGCAGCGTTTCGCGCTCGCCGGTCTTGCGATGCTTGATCTCGACTTCGCCGGATTTAAGGCCGCGCGGCCCCAGGATCAGCTGATAGGGAATGCCGATCAGGTCCGCCGTTGTGAACTTGGCGCCCGCACCCTGGTCGCGATCATCGTACAGCATGTCGAGGCCGGCGGCGGTCAGTTCGGCATAAAGCGCGTCGCAGGCGGCGTCGGTCTCGGCATCGCCGGCCTTCAAATTGATCAGCACGGCCTCGAAGGGCGCGACGGAAACCGGCCAGACAATGCCGTTCTCGTCATGGCTGGCTTCGATGATCGCGGGAACCACGCGCGTCAGGCCAATGCCGTAGGAGCCCATGTGGACCACGGTTTCCTTGCCGTCATTGCCGGTGACGCTGGCCTTCATCGGCTCGGAATATTTCGTGCCGAAATAGAAGATGTGACCGACCTCGATGCCGCGCGCAGAAACGCGCTTGTCCTCGGGAACGTTGGCCTCATATTCGGCCATATCGACCATTTCCTCAGTCGCGGCGTAGAGCGAGGTCCAGTCGTTGAAAATCGGCTTGAGGTCGCCGCGGAAATCGACGTCCTGGCCGGGAATGGGCTTGTCGAGCAGATCGCGGTGGCAGAACACCTGGCTTTCGCCGGTTTCGGCCAGGATGATCCACTCGTGGCTGAGGTCGCCGCCAATGGGGCCGGTGTCGGCGCGCATCGGAATGGCGGTCAGGCCCATGCGGGCATAAGTGCGCAGATAGGCAACGAACATGCGCTCATAGGCGGCGACGGCGGCTTCCTTGGTCAGGTCGAAGCTATAGGCATCCTTCATGAGGAATTCGCGCGACCGCATGGTGCCGAAGCGGGGGCGGACCTCGTCACGGAACTTCCACTGGATGTGGTAGAGATTGAGCGGCAGGTCCTTGTAGGACTTCACATAGGTGCGGAAGATGTCGGTGATCATCTCCTCATTCGTCGGTCCATAGAGGAATTCGCGCTCGTGGCGGTCCTCGATACGCAGCATCTCCTTGCCATAGGCGTCGTAGCGGCCCGACTCGCGCCAGAGATCGGCAGACTGGATGGTGGGCATGAGCAATTCGATCGCGCCGGAGCGGTTCTGCTCCTCCTCGATGATCTTTTGCACCTTCATCAGGACCTTGTAGCCCAGCGGCAACCAAGAATAGAGGCCGGACGCCTGCTGGCGGATCATGCCGGCACGCAGCATCAGCCGGTGCGAGACGATCTCGGCTTCCTTGGGAACGTCACGCAGCACCGGCAGGAAATAGCGGGAAAGGCGCATGGGAACTCCAACGGAAAAGGTCATCGACTCGAGGGTTTCGTTGATGCCCACTCAAATCGCAAGCGTCCATTCGATGCAAGCATGCAAGCTATGCAGAATCCGCTTGGCAGACCCAATTTCTATTGTTAGGGTCCGCCACAATAAAACAAAGGCGGCCCAAACCGCCGGACGTCGACAACGTCAAGGGAGGAGCGTTGGCTGCCGCTGAATAGCGTGCCTAAGACCAACGTATTGTCGAACAAACTTTTACAAGCAGGGCCCAGTGCCCTGCTTTTTTGTTTCAGGAACAACATATTATGGCCAGCACTGAAAGTTTTGTGCGAATTGCCATGGCGCAGCCCGGCACTGTGGCCGGTCCGCATTTTGATCGCACGGCGTTCAAGGTGAAGCGCACATTTGCGACGCTGGCTGCTGACGGGCTGAGCGCAAACCTCAAGTTCACGCCCGAGGAACAAGAATTCAAATGTATGGTTGCCCCTGAAATATTTCAGGCCATCGACAATGGCTGGGGACGGCAGGGCTGGACAACGATTCTCATCGTACCCGCCAGCGATGATGACATCGCGGCGGCGCTCACGATGGCGCATGCTCATGCAGTGGCAAAGACCAGGAAATAGCCACGGCGCAGCGCGGGCGCTACGGCCCCAATTGCGCATGGAAGGCGAAGGTCAGCGGTTCCAGTAGGCCTGGAGCGTTTCGTTGCTGAGGCCCCACAGCAGCAGTGCGGTCAGGGCCGCGGCGAGCGCCGTGGTGATGAGGGCCTTCATGACCAGTCGCGGTCGCACCGGCGCGCCCGGATCGGAACCGGCGACAATTTCAGCGCCAGTTTCGTGATGGCTATGGCTGCCAATGGGCAGCACTGCCACGAAGGTGAGCCACCAGACCACGAAATAGACGGCGATGAGTGAACCGATCTGCATGGGGCTTGTCTACGCGTCTTGGGGTTCAAGGGGAAGGGGCGGGATTGTCGCGGGTGCTGCCATTGCCACCGGATGTCACCCCGGGCTTGACCCGGGGCCCATCCTGAAATCTCGAAATGGGCCCGGCCTTCGCCGGGGTGACAGCTGGTGGGGGAAATGAATTTCAGTCCTGCATCAGACCCGGTGCACGAAGACGCTGACATTGGGCTTGCGGCCCCAGAAGGCGTTGACCTCGTTGCGGATGGCCTTGAACAGCGCCGAATTGAGCACTTCGGTGTCGCTGCGGCGCTTGGCGGGCATCGATTTGATAACGCCGGTGATGGCGTCTTCGATGAGGTCGGTGACCGATTCATCGTCGGTCTCGGGCAGTCCCTCAACCACGAGATCGGGGCCGGAGACCACCTGACCGCTAGCATTGACGCAGAGGCTGACAATGACCATGCCGCCGAACGAGAGCCGACGGCGGCCCTTGACGCCGCTTTCCTCGGGCGTGCAGAGCACCAGGCCATCGAGATAAAGCTCGCCGACGCGCACTTCAGCGGGGAAAGTCATCGCCTCGGGGAAGAGGCGGACCATGTCGCCATTGCGGGCCTCGCAGACATTGGCAATGCCTTCTTCGCGGCCCAGTTTGGCGTGGGCCTGCAGGTGCGCGGCTTCACCATGGACCGGCACCAGAACCTCAGGCTTGACCCAGGAGTAGAGCTTGCGCAGTTCGCCGCGACGGGGATGGCCGGTGACATGGACCAGTGCGTCGCCGGCCGTCAGAACCTCGACGCCCTTGTCGATAAGAAGGTTCTGGATGTCCTGCACTTCGCGTTCATTGCCCGGAATGGCCCAGGACGAGAAGATCATGCGGTCGCCGGCATTGAGGTCGATGACCGGATGATCGCCGCGCGCGATGCGGGCAATGGCGGCGCGGGCTTCGCCCTGGCTGCCCGTGCAGATCAGCACGCATTTGTCGCGCGGGATGGAGCGGAACGCATCCTGGTCATGCAGGTTGGGCAGACCTTCGAGCATGCCCAACTCGCGGGCAATGCCCATGATGCGGTGCAGCGAGCGGCCCGAGAGCACAACCTGGCGACCGGCCTTGTGCGCAGCGCGCACGATGGAGACCACGCGCCCCACATTGGAGGCAAAGGTGGTGACGGCAACGCGATGCGGTGCATCCGCGATCAGCTTGGCGAGATTGTCGCCGATTTCCTGCTCGCTGGGACTTTCGCCGTCCTTCATGGCATTGGTCGAGTCGCAGATCAGGGCCAGCGGCACCGAGGTGTCCTCGCCGATCTGCTGAAGGCGGGCCACATCAGTCGGGGCATTGACCACCGGCGTGGGATCAAGCTTCCAGTCGCCAGTATGCAGGGCACGGCCAATAGGGGTGGTGATCAGCAAGGCGTTGGACTCGGGGATCGAGTGGGCAACATTGATCGGTTCGATGGTGAACGGGCCGACCGTGAATGCCTTGCCCGGGCGCATGATGGTGATATCGACATTCTCGACAATGCCGTCGCCCGCCCGCTTGGCGGCCAGCATGGCCGCGGTGAAGGGGGTGGCATAAACCGGCTTGTCAAAGACCGGCCACAGATCGAGCACGGCGCCGTAATGGTCTTCGTGAGAATGGGTGAGGATCAGCGCCAGAACGTCGTCGGCGTTCTCCTCGAGAAATTCGGGATTGGCCATGATCAGCTCGATGCCGGGTAGATCGGGGCCGCCAAAGCTGACGCCGCAGTCGACGACGATCCACTTGCGGCGGTTGGCCGGACCGAAGCCATAGGCGGCCATGTTCATGCCGATCTCGCCGACGCCCCCAAGAGGCACAAAGACGAGTTCATCCCTTTGGTTCTTAGCCATGGGTATTTTATTCCTTTGTCTGGGCAGACGCCGGACGATCTGAGGTCGCCGGTCGCCTGCCCTTATGTTGTGGTCAGCTTTGGGCGCTGGCCGTTGCCCCAAAATGTACGTCTCCCGCCGTGATCGGTATGCGCGCACCATCGTCGTCGCGAATGATCAACCGACCTGAGGAGTCGATGGTTTCAAAGATGCCCCTGCGGACCACGCCGTCCTGGCTGATGGCCACCGGAGCGCCGATCCCGGCAGCAGAGCCGCGCCAGCGTTCGAGCACTGCGCTCACCCCACGACCATCATCCCACAGCCGGAAGGTATCGACCCAGGCGTCGGACAAGGCCTCGAACACATCCGCCGCGGAACGCTCGACACCAAGCGCCCGCAGTGAGGTGGCTGGATAGGGCACACCTTCGGGCGCTGCAACAACATTGACGCCAATGCCGACGATGATCGCGGTGCGGCCATCGGGCGTCTTGCTGGCTTCAAGCAGGATACCAGCAAGCTTGGCGCCATCGGCCAGAACGTCATTGGGCCATTTGAGGGCAATGCGGGAGCGACCGTCGGCCCCATCCGCACCATCAATGCCAATGCGGACCATGCCACCCGGCAGGATTGCGGATAGACCGGAATTGAGCGCAACGCCAGCCACGAAACCGAGAGTGGCAATGATGTCGGGCGTCGCGTCGGGCACGATGAGAAGGCTCGCTGCGAGGTTGCCGGAGGGGCTGTGCCACTCCCTGCCCCGCCGTCCGCGCCCTGCGGTCTGCTGCAAGGACGCAAACCAGATGCCGCCCGGATCACCCGCGGCAGCAGCCGCGAGCGCTTCGCTGTTGGTCGAGCCTATGGTGTCGAAGCCCGCCAACCGGTAGCCGGCAGTGCGGGCCTCTTGACCAAGACGGAAATCTGCCACCTAGAACAGGCTTCCGGCGGCGGTGTGCGCCATGGAAGCGAGCGGGCTGCCAACGGTGAAATAGTAGGTGACGACCAGGAACCCGGACACGCCCATGATGATGTTGAGCTCGCCCGGAACAGCAGCGAACTGCTTGATCGGCGCGTCGAAGAACATCACCTTGACCACCCGCAGGTAGTAGAAGGCGCTGATGGCCGAGGCCAGGACGCCGATAACCGAGAGCACATAGAGATTAGCCTCGATGGCCGCCAGGAACACATGCCACTTGGCAAAGAACCCGGCGAGCGGCGGCAGGCCGATCAGCGAGAACATCAGGATGGCCATGATGGCGGCCACGAAAGGCCGGGTCTGGGCGGCGCCGGCCAGTTCGTCGATGGTTTCGACATAGCCGGTGTCGGTGCGCAGCGAGAGAACACAGGCAAACAGCCCCACGGTCATGGCGATATAGATGGCCATGTAGATCGCGACGCCTTCCACCCCGACCTGGGTGCCCGAGGACAGGCCCACAAGAGCAAAGCCCACGTGACCAATGGAGGAATAGGCAATCAGGCGCTTGATCGACTGCTGGCCGATGGCCGCAAAGGCGGCCAGGACCATGGAGGCGATGGAGAGGAAGATAACGATCTGCTGCCAGTCCTGGGTGATGGGTGCGAAAGTATCCATCACCAGGCGGACCATCAGCGTCATCGCGGCGACCTTGGGGGCCGTGGCAAAGAACGCCGTAACCGGGGTCGGTGCGCCTTCATAAACGTCGGGCGTCCACATGTGGAACGGCACGGCGGAAATCTTGAAGGCAACGCCGGCCAGCAGGAAGACCACGCCAAAGATCAGGCCGATGGAGCGACCACCATTGGCGATGGCGACGACGATTTCATTGAGGTTGGTGTGACCGGTGAAACCATAGATCAGCGATGCGCCATAAAGGAGCAGGCCTGAGGAAAGTGCGCCGAGCACGAAGTACTTGAGGCCAGCTTCGGACGCCCGCGTATCATCGCGCTTGATGGCAGCCATGACGTAAAGCGAGAGCGACTGCAGCTCGAGGCCGACATAGAGGCTCATCAGGTCATTGGCCGAAACCATGACCATCATGCCCAGCGTGGCGAGCAGAGCCAGCACGGAATACTCGAACTTGTGGACGCCATTTTCCTCGGCGTTGGACATGGCCAGGATCAGCGCCAGACCGGCGCCGCCAATGACCAGCACCTTCATGTAGCGAGCAAAGCTGTCCGCGACGAAGAGGCCATTAAAGACCACCCCATCGACAGGCTGCAGGATGACCAGGAGGCCCGTGGCGACCAGCAGCCCAACGGACAGCCACGACACAAGCGCCGAGCGCTCCTTGTTGATCACCACGCCGACCAGCAGCAGGACGAGAATGCCCACGGCCATGAGCATTTCGGGATAAGCGGGAGCCAGGCTCGCGAAATCGGTAACGTCAGAGTTCACGTCAGTCTCCTAATGCGCAGCAGGCTCGGCCGCATGGTCATCGGCCGGCTGGGCCGCGCCTTCGACAGGCGCGACATATTCAAGGGGGGCGCGGGCATCGGCCTGGGCCACGGCCGGATCGAGGCCGTTCGCGGTCGCATATTGCGCCACCAGATTATCAACCGCAGCAGCGGTCGTATCGAGGATGGGGGCCGGATAGAAACCGAACACCACGGTCAGCACGATCAGCGGATAGAGCACCAGCTTTTCGCGCAGGTTGAGGTCAAGAATGCCCTTGAGCGAATCCTTGGTCAGCGCGCCGAAGATGACGCGGCGATAGAGCCAAAGGGCATAGCCAGCCGAGAAGATGACGCCAAAGGCTGCGCCGAACGCCACCCAGGTGTTGACCTGGAACACGCCGATCATGGTGAGGAATTCACCGACGAAGCCCGACGTGCCTGGCAGGCCGACATTGGCCATGGTGAAGACCATGAAGGCAAAGGCGTATTGCGGCATGCGCTCGACGAGGCCGCCATAGGCGGAAATCTCGCGGGTGTGCATGCGGTCATAGATGACGCCGACGCAGAGGAAGAGCGCGCCTGAGACGATACCGTGAGAAATCATCTGGAACATGGCGCCCTGCACGCCCAGGGCGTTGCCGGCAAAGATGCCCATGGTCACGAAGCCCATGTGGGCGACCGACGAATAGGCAATCAGCTTCTTGATATCGGTCTGCACCAGAGCGACCAGCGAGGTCAGGATGATGGCAGCAACCGAGAGCAGGAAGACGAAATTGGCGAATTGCGCCGAGGCTTCGGGGAACATGGGCAGGGAAAAGCGCAGGAAGCCGTAGCCGCCAAGCTTTAGAAGAATTGCGGCCAGAATGACCGAGCCAGCCGTCGGCGCCTGCACGTGGGCTTCAGGCAACCAGCGGTGGAACGGCCACATGGGCATTTTCACTGCCAGCGAGGCGAAGAAGGCCAGCCAGAGCCAGGTCTGCATGCCGACCGGGAATTCATGGCCCAGCAGGCGGATGATGTCGGTGGTTCCGGCATCCCAATACATGGCCATCATGGCCAGCAGCATCAGGACCGAGCCGACGAAGGTGTAGAAGAAAAACTTGTAGGCCGCCTGGATACGCTGTGCGCCGCCCCAAATGCCGATGATGAGGAACATCGGCAGCAAGGTGCCTTCAAAGAAGACGTAGAACATGGCCAGGTCGAGCGTGGTGAACACGCCGATCATCAGCGTTTCGAGCACCAGGAACACAATCATGTATTCCTTGACGCGCGTGTCGACGTCCCAGCTGGCCAGCACGACGGCTGGCATCAGCAGCGCCGTCAGCACCACGAAGAGCACCGAAATGCCGTCGACGCCGACGCGGTAACCGATGCTGTCGCCGATCCAGGGCATGTTCACGACGAACTGGAAGCCCGGATTGGAGGCATCAAAGCTCTGCCAGAGGACCAGCGAGAGCACGAAGACAACCAGGGTAATGGCCAGCGACATCCAGCGGATGGCATTGACCGAGCCCTTCGGCGTCAGCAGCAGAATGGCGGCGCCGAGCGTTGGCAGCCAGGTCAGAAGCGTGAGGATGGAATTCTCGAAGGTCATCAGATCAGTCCCCCGGCCGTAATGGCCCAGGTCAACAGCGCCGCGATGCCGATCAGCATGGCGAAGGCATAGTGGTAGAGATAGCCGGACTGGAGTTTGACGACCCAGCTGGTGACATTCTGCACGCGGCGGCCAAGGCCTTCGGTGATCTTGCCGTCAACCAGCCAGTCATCAAAGCCCTTCCAGACCGCATTGCCGATCCAGAGCGCAGGGCGCACGAAGATCGTGTTGTAGAGTTCGTCGAAGTACCACTTGTTGAGCAGGAACTTGTAGAGCCCAGGATTGGTGGCGGCCAGGCGACCCGGCATGTCGGGACGGCGGATATACATGTACCAGGCGGCGACGAAGCCGATGATCATGGCAATCGAGGCGCTCCACTTGACCCAGAGCGGCACGTGATGGGCGCCCTCGATGATCTCGTGATCGATATAGAGCGAACCGGCGAAGAAGTGCTCGATGTGCTCCACGTCGTGGAAGAACATGCCATAGAACACCACGCCGGCCAGGACCGCACCGAGTGCCAGCACATAGAGCGGCACCAGCATGACATTGGGCGCTTCGTGCGCATTGTCATAGGCCGAGCCGTGGTGACCGTGATCGTCGTGGCCATGGTCGCTGATCGGTTCATCATGGCTTTCAAGCGCCGCATGAGCCGGATCTGGATGCGGGCCTTCGCCGGCATGCTGCGCATCGCGCGGCGAGCCGTGGAAAGTCAGGTGAACCAGGCGCCAAGAATAGAAGCTGGTGAACAGAGCGGCGATGACCAGCAGCCAGAAGGCCAACGAGCCGACATTGCCGCCATAGGCATAGGCGCTTTCGATGATGGCGTCCTTGGAGAAGAAGCCAGCAAAGCCGAAATTGGTGCCCGGGATGCCGACGCCCGTCAGGGCCAACGTACCGATCATCATCATCGCATAGGTGATGGGGATCTTTTTGCGAAGGCCGCCCATGTTCCGCATGTCCTGCTCATGGTGCATGGCGTGGATAACCGCGCCGGCGCCGAGGAACAGGAGCGCCTTGAAGAAGGCATGGGTGAAAAGGTGGAACACACCGGCCGAATAGGCGCCGACGCCGAGCGCTACGAACATATAGCCCAGCTGCGAACAGGTCGAATAGGCGATGACGCGCTTGATGTCGTTCTGAACGAGGCCAACGGTTGCCGCGAAGAAAGCGGTGATGGCGCCGATGACGATAACGACGGTGAGCGCGAAAGGCGATGTTTCAAACAGCGGCGACAGGCGCGCCACCATGAATACGCCCGCCGTCACCATGGTCGCGGCATGGATCAGCGCCGACACCGGGGTCGGGCCTTCCATGGCGTCCGGCAGCCAGGTGTGCAGCAGGAACTGCGCCGACTTGCCCATGGCGCCCATGAACAGCAGCAGGCAGACCACAGTCATGGCGTCGAGCTGCCAGTTCAGGAACTGGATGACCGGCAGGCCAGTGGTGGCGAACTCGTCAGCGGCATGGAAAGCGCCGTCGAAGTCGATATGGCCGAGTACCAGGAAGGCACCGAAAATGCCGAGGGCAAAGCCGAAGTCACCGACGCGGTTGACGATAAAGGCCTTCATGGCCGCCGCAGTTGCCGAAGGCTTGGTGTACCAGAAGCCGATCAGCAGATAGGAGGCCAGGCCCACGCCTTCCCAGCCGAAGAACATCTGCAGGAAGTTGTCGGCAGTCACCAGCATGAGCATGGCGAAGGTAAAGAGCGAGAGATAGGCGAAGAAGCGCGAGCGGTGCGGATCTTCGTTCATGTAGCCGATGGAATAGAGGTGCACGAGCGCGGACACCGTGTTGACCACCACCAGCATGACGGCGGTCAGGGTGTCGACCCGCAGGATCCAGCGCAGATCCATGTCACCGACCTGAATCCAGCGCATCACCTCGACCTTGACGACCGCAGCATGGCCATCGCCCGCGGCGCCAACCAGGCCGTCGCCAAAGGCAACCGGGATGAATACGTACCAGCTCAGCACGGCCGCAATCAGCAGCAGGCCGGTGGTGATGAACTCACTTGGCCGATGGCCAATAGAGCGGCCAAGAAGGCCGGCCACAAGCGCCCCGATGAGGGGCAGGAAAACAATCGCCTGAATGATCATAGCGGTGCTCTTAGCCCTTCATCATATTGACGTCTTCAACCGCGATGGAGCCGCGGTTGCGGTAGAAGATAACCAGGATGGCGAGGCCGATGGCAGCCTCTGCGGCAGCCACGGTGAGGATCATCAGCGCAAACACCTGACCCTGAAGGTCGTTGAGGTGGGCGCTGAAGGCCACGAAGTTGAGATTGACGGCCAGCAGGATCAATTCCACCGACATCAGGATGACGATGATGTTCTTGCGGTTGATGAAAATGCCGAACACGCCCAGCGTGAACAGGATTGCCGCTACGGTCAGGTAATGACCGAGCCCGATTTCCAGACCCATGATAACCCCCTACAGCCCCTGACCGCTTTGTACTTTGACGTTTCTCACCGTCTCGCTGGGCTTGCGGCCCAGCTGCGCGGCAGTGCTCTGCCGCTTGATGCCTGGCCGGTGGCGCAGTGTCAGCACGATGGCGCCAATCATGGCCACCAGCAGCACCGCAGCCGCACCCTGGAACAGGAAGATGTAGCGCGTGTAGAGCACCTGCCCCAACGCACGCGTGTTGTCCATGGTCGCATCGATCGGCAAGCCCCCTGCTCCCACCACATCAGGCGCGACGACAAAGCTGCCGGCCACCAGAAGCAGTTCAAGGAAAAGGATGGCCCCGACGACCATGCCAACAGGCGCATAGGCCAGCAGCCCCGACTTCATTTCGGCAAAGTCGACGTCGAGCATCATCACGACGAAGAGGAACAGCACCGCGACGGCGCCGACATAGACCACGATCAGCAGCAGGGCGAGGAACTCGGCCCCCGCCAGCATGAACAGGCCCGCAGCGTTGACGAAGGCCAGGATCAGGAACAGCACCGCATGCACGGGATTGCGCGCGGAGATGACCATGAAGGCCGACGCCACGGTGATGGTGGCAAAGACGTAGAAGAAGAACAGCGGAAGGGTCATGCTCTTCCCTCTCAGCGATAAGGCGCATCGGCGCTGAGGTTGGCAGCGATTTCACGCTCCCACCGGTCGCCATTGCTGAGGAGCTTCTCTTTCGAAAAATAGAGCTCCTCGCGCGTTTCTGTTGCGAATTCGAAGTTCGGGCCTTCGACAATGGCGTCCACCGGGCAGGCCTCCTGACAGAAGCCGCAATAGATGCACTTCACCATGTCGATGTCGTAGCGAACGGTGCGGCGGGTGCCGTCGTTCTGGCGGGGCCCCGCTTCGATGGTGATGGCCTGCGCCGGGCAGATGGCTTCGCATAGCTTGCAGGCAATGCAGCGCTCTTCCCCATTGGGATAGCGACGCAGGGCATGCTCACCCCGGAAGCGCGGCGATACCGCACCCTTTTCGAAGGGATAGTTGATGGTCGGCTTGGCACCGAAGAAATAACGCATGGCCAGGAAGAAGGCCGAAACGAATTCCTTGAGCAGCAGCGTGTTGATGACTTGTCCGGCGCGCATCAGGCAATACCCCCGTGCCAGCCCCAGCCGGTCAGCTGGAGAACAAAAGCGACGATCACGACCATGATCAGCGAGAGCGGCAGGAACAGCTTCCAGCCGATCCGCATGAGCTGGTCGTAGCGGTAGCGCGGCACAATGGCCTTTGCCATGGCGATCATGAAGAAGACGAGACTAACCTTGATGAAGAACCAGATGACACCCGGAATCCAGGTGAAGGGTGGCAGGTCGATTGGTGCGGCCCAACCCCCGAGGAAAAGGATCGTGGTCATGGCGCACATCAGCAGGATGGCGATGTACTCACCCAGCATGAACAGCAGGTAGGGCGTGGCCGAATATTCGGTCATGAAGCCCGCCACCAGCTCGGATTCGCCTTCGACCATATCGAAGGGTGGGCGGTTGGTTTCGGCCAGGGCCGAAATGTAGAACACCACGAACATCGGGAAGAGCGGCAGCCAGAACCAGTTCAGGAAGCTCAGCCACGGCACGCCCAGGGCATGAGCGAGACCCATTTCTGATTGGGCGACCACGATGTCGTTGAGGTTGAGCGAACCGACGCAGAGCAGCACGGTGATGATGACGAGGCCGATGGAGACTTCGTAGGACACCATCTGCGCCGCCGAACGCAGCGCACCCAGGAACGGATACTTCGAGTTGGAGGCCCAGCCGCCAATGATGACGCCATAGACGCCGAGCGAGGAAATACCGAGCAGGTAGAGAATACCCACATTGATATTGGCCATGGCCCAGCCATTGTCCACGGGGATCACCGCCCAGCCGGCGAGCGCCAGCGTCGCAGTGATCAGTGGTGCCAGCAGGAACAGCACCTTGTCGGAACCGGCCGGAATGACCACTTCCTTGAAGACGAACTTCAACAAGTCGGCAAAGGACTGCAGGAGGCCAAAGGGACCGACCACGTTCGGGCCACGGCGCATCTGCACGGCGGCCCAGATCTTGCGGTCAGCCAGAAGGATGAAGGCGGTGAAGATCAGCAGGCCAACAAGCAGCGCCAAGCCCTTGTAAACAAAGCCAATCTGCTCACCCCAACCAAGGAAGGGAATGCCGAGCAGATAGTCGAGTGCGGAGAGAAAAAAGTCCATTGTGCTCCCCTACTCCGCAGCCTGCCGCAAGCCTGCGGCCATCTGGGCGCATTCGGCCATGGTGGCCGAGGCACGCGCAATCGGATTGCTGAGGTAGAAATCGGTGACCATCGACACATAGGGCGCCGACTTGGTCTTGATGGCGGCCTTGCCCAGCTTGGCGACGTCCGCCGCCGAACCGGGGACGATCTGGTCGATGCGGGCAAGATGCGGGAATTCCGCATAAAGCGCCGCGCGCAGCTGAGCTAGCGAATTGTAAGGCAACGGCTTGCCGATGACACCGGACAGGGCGCGAATGATGGCCCAGTCTTCCTTGGCGTCGCCCGGCGGGAACACAGAGCGGGCGGTGACCTGCACGCGGCCTTCGGTGTTCACATAGGTGCCGGACTTTTCGGTATAGGTCGCACCCGGCAGGATGACATCGGCACGATGTGCGCCCTTGTCGCCATGCGAGCCGATATAGACCACAAAGGCCTTGCCCATGGCGGACGTGTCGTATTCGTCGGCGCCGAGCAGGAACAGAACGTCGAGTTCGCCCTTGCCGGCCAGGCCGATCTGATCAGCCGAGCAGACGCCGCCGTCGTGTGGCACGAAGCCGATGTCGATGCCGCCGACGCGGCTGGCCGCATTGTGCAGCAGCGCGAAGCCGTTCCAGCCTTCGGCGACATTGGCGCCGGTGGCCAGCTTGGCGGCGAGCGCGATGGTATCCCTGCCGGCCTGCTTGCCAAGCGACGCATGGGAGACAGCGCCTTCACCCACGATGATCAACGGGCGCTGGGCATTCTTGAGGGTTTCGGCAAAGGCACCATTACCGGCAGCCAGATTGGCCAGGGTATCAAACCCATTGCCCAGATGCTCATAGTTGTAAGTCAGGTCGGCCTGCTCGCCGATGACGGCGATGGGCAGATTGGTGGCGCGCCAGGTCTTGCGGATACGGGCGTTGATCAGCGCCGCTTCCTTGCGGGGATTGGCGCCGATGATGAGAATAGCGTCGGCCTGTTCGATCCCGGCAATGGTCGGGTTGAAGAGATAGGCCGAGCGCGGCATGGACGGATCAATGCCCGACATGGCGGGACGCACATCGGTCATGCCCGAGCCGAGCGAAGCCAGCAGGCCCTTGAGCGCATACATTTCCTCGACCGCGGCGAGATCACCGGCGATGGCGCCGACCTTGTTGCCGGCCTTCTTGATGCGCGCGGCGACGGCGGCAAAAGCCTCGTCCCAGCTGGCAGGCTGGAGCTTACCGGACTTGCGCACATAGGGGCGATCGAGCCGCTGGCTCTTGAGACCATCCCAGATGAAGCGGGTCTTGTCCGAAATCCACTCTTCGTTGATGGCCTCGTTGACGCGCGGCAGAACGCGCATGACTTCGCGGCCACGGCTATCGACGCGGATGGCCGAACCGACGGCATCCATCACGTCGATGGATTCAGTCTTGGTCAGCTCCCAGGGCCGCGCATTGAAGGCGTAGGGCTTGGAGGTCAGCGCGCCAACCGGGCACAGGTCAATGACATTGCCCTGCAGCTCGCTGGTCAGTGCGCGTTCGAGATAGGGCGTGATCTCGGCATCCTCGCCGCGACCCAGAAGGCCCAGCTCGGAAATGCCGGCGACTTCGGTGGTGAAGCGAACGCAGCGCGTGCAGTGAATGCAGCGGTTCATCGCCGTCTTGATCAGCGGGCCCATGTACTTGTCTTCGACGGCGCGCTTGTTCTCGTGGAAGCGCGAGCCGGAAACGCCATAGGCCATGGCCTGGTCCTGCAGATCGCACTCGCCGCCCTGATCGCAGATCGGGCAATCGAGCGGGTGATTGATCAGCAGGAACTCCATCACGCCTTCGCGGGCCTTCTTGACCATGGGCGTGTTGGTGAACATTTCGGGCGGTTCGCCATTGGGGCCGGGACGCAGGTCCTTGACCGACATGGCGCACGAAGCCTGGGGCTTTGGCGGGCCGCCCTTCACTTCCACAAGGCACATGCGGCAATTGCCGGCGACCGACAGGCGCTCGTGGTAGCAGAAGCGCGGGATTTCCGCGCCTGCGGCCTCGGCTGCCTGCATCAGGGTGTAGTGATCGGGGACTTCGACGAGCTGGCCGTCGACTTTCAATTGAGCCATCAGCTTACTCCGCAGCGATGGACGGAACGGCGCCGTCGCTGGTGGATGAATAGGTATACTGCTCGATCCGCGCCTCGATGGTCGGGCGGAAATTGCGGATCAGGCCCTGGATCGGCCACGCGGCAGCGTCGCCAAGAGCACAGATGGTGTGGCCTTCGATCTGCTTGGTCACTTCGAACAGCATGTCGATTTCGCGCTTCTGGGCGCGACCCTCGACCATGCGTTCCATGACGCGCATCATCCAGCCCGTGCCTTCGCGACACGGCGTACACTGGCCGCAGCTCTCATGCTTGAAGAAGGCCGAGATGCGCCAGATGGCTTTGATGATGTCGGTGGACTTGTCCATGATGATCATGCCGCCGGTGCCGAAGCTCGACTTCTTCTCGCGCATGCCATCGAAATCCATGACGGCGTCCATCATGTCTTCGCCACGCACGACCGGGCAGGATGCGCCGCCGGGAATGACAGCCAACAGATTGTCCCAGCCGCCGCGAATGCCGCCGCAGTGCTTCTCGATGATGTCCTTGAAGCTTTCGCCCAGGGCTTCCTCGAAGGTGGCCGGCCGGTTCACATGGCCCGAGACCATGAACAGCTTGGTGCCGACATTGTTGGGACGACCGATGGAGGAGAACCATGCACCGGAGCGGCGCAGGATTTCGGGCACGACGGCGATGGATTCGACGTTATTGACGGTTGTCGGGTTGCCATAGACGCCCATACCGGCCGGGAACGGCGGCTTCAAACGCGGCTGGCCCTTCTTGCCTTCGAGCGATTCCATCAGCGCGGTTTCTTCGCCGCAGATGTAAGCGCCGGCACCGTGGTGGACGATGATGTCCAGGTCCCAGCCATGGACATTGTCCTTGCCGATCAGCTTGGCGTCATAGGCTTCCTGCACGGCTTCTTCGAGGCGCTGGCGTTCACGGATGAACTCGCCGCGCACATAGATGAAGGCCAGATGCGCATCCATCGCGCGGCAGGCCAGCAGGCACCCTTCGATCAGGTGGTGCGGATCGTGGCGCAGGATCTCGCGGTCCTTGCAGGTGCCCGGCTCGGATTCGTCGGCGTTGACCAGCAGGTAATGCGGACGGCCATCGCTCTGCTTGGGCATGAACGACCATTTGAGACCCGTCGGGAAACCGGCGCCACCACGACCACGCAGGCCCGAGGACTTGACCTCGTTGGTGATCCAGTCACGACCCTGGTCGATAAATTCCTTGGTCCCAACCCAGCCGCCGCGTTCGCGTGCGCCTTCGAGCCGCCAATCGTGGTGGCCGTAGAGATTGGTGAAAATGCGATCCTTGTCAGCGAGCATGATCAGCTTTTCCGCTTCAACAAAAAGACAAACCAGGCAGCAATTCCAATTGCTGCCCCTGCCGCCGAAGCCACAAGGCTGGGCAGCTCGAAATCGAAGACCATTTCGGCACCGGTGACGACGAACGTGCCCAAGACCGCGTAGACCGCGCCAATGGCGTAGTCCCGAAAGGTCAGTGCAGCAATGTCGACGCCGGCAATGGTCATTTAGCGCGGATCCTTCCCGAAGACCTTGCGGTATTCGTCGGCGCCACCCTTGGCGAGCGCCTTGGCTTGCTTCAGCCAATCATCGCGCTCGATCCGGCCCTTGAAGTTCAACACCGCGTCAACGCGCGCGATATCGGCCTTCTTGAATTTTGCAATCTGGTCATAGCGGGTGATGCCCAGGGCATTGAGCTTGCGCTCAATCACCGGACCGACGCCCGATATCAGCTTGAGATCGTCAGAAGGGCCCTCAGGACGCACAAACAGCGGGGTCAACTCACCACCCTTTTCGGCGGTTGGAACGACCTCGTTCGGATTGGCTGCAGGTGCCACAATGGCAGGTTTCGTCTTCTCGACCCCAGCCGAGGCTCCACCCTGGGCCGGTGGGGTGGCCTTGGCCTTGCCCACGGCTTTGCCGCCATCGACGGCCTCTGCCCTGGATTCGGCGCCGGTCGCACCTTCTCGCATGGCGTTGTTCGGCGTGCCGTCGGCCTTGGCGGCCACATCGGCAGAAATGCGCTCGGCTTCCGCCTTGGCCAGGCTGACCTTGGCTGCCTTGGGCGTTCCCTTGATGGCCGGAGCATTCTCTTCGGCAACATCCTTGGGCTTGGCCGCGGTTGTGGCGGCCGGTGCTGGGGCAGCGACAGGCGCCGCTGCGGCAGGAGCGGCCTCAGGCGCCGGTGGTGGCACGAACTTTTCGCGCTTGGCGGTCGGCGTTTCGAGCAACGTCGTGCGTCCACCAATGGCGGCGGAGGTCTGGCGGTCGATCTGCGGGCCGGGATTGACAGTGTCGCCCTTGCCAGCAGCAAAGGCGTCGACGATCTCTTCCATGCGCTCGGGCGTCAGGTCTTCGTAGACGTCGTGGTAGATCATGACCATCGGCGCATTCACGCAAGCGCCAAGGCACTCGACTTCTTCCCAGCTCATCGTGCCATCGGCATTGAGATGGTGCGGCTCGGGATGGATCTTGGACTTGCAGACCTCGATCAGCCCCTCAGCACCGCGCAGCATGCAGGGCGTGGTGCCACAGACCTGGATATGGGCATTGGTGCCCACCGGCTGCAGCTGGAACTGGGTGTAGAAGGTCGCCACTTCGAGGACGCGGATATAGGGCATATCCAGCATCTCGGCGACCTTTTCGATGGTCGCGCGGGTAACCCAGCCGTCCTGATCCTGCGCCCGCATAAGCAGCGGGATGACGGCAGACTGCTGACGGCCAGCCGGATAAAGCGCAATGCGCTTTTCGGCCCAGGCCTGGTTGTCATTGTTAAAAGCGAAACTTGCCGGCTGCACCGACTCGTCTGCAAGGCGTCGCGTGGACATCAGCGATCAACCTCTCCGAACACGATATCAATCGACCCAAGAATCGCCGTCACGTCTGCCAGCATGTGGCCGCGGCAGAGGTGATCCATGGCGCTCAGATGGGCAAAGCCCGGCGCACGGATATGACAGCGATAGGGCTTGTTGGTGCCATCGGACACCAGATAGACGCCGAACTCGCCCTTGGGGGCTTCGACGGCCGCGTAGATCTCACCGGCAGGCACCTTGTAGCCCTCGGTATACAGCTTGAAGTGGTGGATGAGCGCCTCCATGGACTGCTTCATCTCGCCACGCTTGGGCGGCACCACTTTGCCGTCGGTCGAGGCCACGGGGCCCTTGCCATCCGGCGCGTTCAGCTTGGCGACGCACTGGCGCATGATCTCGTTGGCCTGGCGCATTTCTTCCATGCGGATCAGGTAACGATCATAACAATCGCCGTTGGAGCCGACCGGAATGTCGAATTCCATTTCGGCATAGGCATCATAGGGCTGGCTCTTGCGCAGATCCCAGGCTGCGCCGGACGCACGCACCATGACACCCGAGAAACCACGGCCCCAAACCTCTTCGAGCGGCACGATGCCGATATCGACATTGCGCTGCTTGAAGATGCGGTTGTTGGTCAGCAGCGTGTCGATGTCCTTGAGAGCCTTGGGGAACTCATCACAGAACACGCCGATATCGTCGACCAATGCCTGCGGCAGGTCCTGATGGACACCGCCGGGACGGAAATAAGCCGCGTGCATGCGGGCGCCCGAAGCGCGCTCATAAAACACCATGAGCTTTTCACGCTGCTCGAAACCCCAAAGCGGCGGGGTCAGAGCGCCAATATCCATGGCCTGGGTGGTGACGTTCATCAGATGCGCCAGGAGGCGGCCGATTTCCGAATAGAGCACGCGGATGAGCTGGCCGCGGCGCGGCACCTCAATCTCGAGCATGCGCTCAACCGCCAGGGCAAAGGCGTGCTCCTGATTCATCGGCGCCACATAGTCGAGGCGGTCGAAATAGGGCACGGCCTGCAGGTAGGTCTTGTATTCGATCAGCTTTTCCGTGCCGCGATGCAGCAGCCCGATATGCGGATCGACGCGTTCGACCAGTTCGCCATCAAGCTCGAGAATCATGCGCAGCACGCCGTGCGCCGAGGGGTGCACGGGGCCGAAGTTCAGGGTGAAGTTGCGGACATCGACTTCAGACATCAGTTCTTCGCCTTCTCGTCACCGGGCAGCACGTAATCGGTACCTTCCCAGGGTGACAGGTAATCGAACGAGCGGAATTCCTGCGCCAGGGTCACCGGCTCATAGACGACGCGCTTGCGCTCTTCGTCGTATCGGACTTCGACAAAGCCGGTCAGCGGGAAATCCTTGCGCAACGGGTGACCGTCAAAGCCATAGTCGGTCAGGATGCGGCGCAGATCGGGATGTCCCGAGAACAGCACGCCATAAAGGTCATACGTCTCGCGCTCAAACCAGTTGGCGCCGACAAAGACGTCGCAAATGGAAGGAACCGGCGTCACATCATCGGCTTGGAGCTTGATGCGGATGCGCTGGTTCAGATGCGGGCTGAGCAAATGGTAGACCACGTCGAAGCGCAATTCGCGGGCCGGATAGTCCGCGCCACACACATCGACAAAGGCGATGAACCGGCATTTCGGATCATCGCGCAGGAAGGTTGCCACAGTAACGATGGAATCACGGGCCACGCTGACGGTCAGGTCACCATAGGCCACTTCATACCCCAGGACGGCATCGCCCAGGGATGCAGCGACATGCTCGCCAAGCGTCACCAGCGGGTCGATTGCGATCGGCTCGACAACAACAGTTTCGTCCATGCCCCTGCCCTATCGTTCGATCGTGCCGTCGCGACGGATCTTCTTCTGCAGCAACAGGATGCCATAGAGAAGCGCCTCGGCGGTCGGCGGGCAACCCGGAACATAGACGTCCACAGGCAGCACCCGGTCGCAGCCGCGCACCACGGAATAGGAATAGTGATAATAGCCGCCGCCATTGGCGCACGAGCCCATGGAGATGACATAACGTGGCTCTGGCATCTGGTCGTAGACCTTGCGCAGCGCCGGAGCCATCTTGTTGGTCAGCGTGCCCGCAACGATCAGCACGTCGGACTGACGCGGTGATGCGCGCGGTGCGGTGCCGAAACGCTCGATGTCGTAGCGCGGCATCGACATCTGCATCATTTCCACGGCGCAGCAGGCCAGACCTGTCTGCATCCACATCAACGAGCCGGTGCGCGCCCAGGTGATGAGCTGTGACACGGTGGTGACAAGAAAACCCTTGTCGGCCAACTCGTTGTTTACACCGGCGAAAAACGGATCATCAGCCCCAATGGGCTTACCCGTTGCCGGATCAATCGCGCCGGTGGGACGCGGGGTAACCAGTGTCGAACTGGACGGGCTCAATCCCATTCCAGGGCTCCCTTACGCCATTCATAAATAAAGCCGATGGTCAGCACGCCCAGGAAGATCATCATGGACCAGAAGCCGAACCAACCCACATCCCGGAACGCGACGGCCCAGGGGAAAAGGAAAGCCATTTCAAGATCGAAGATGATGAACAGGATGGCCACCAGATAGAAGCGCACATCAACCTTCATGCGAGCATCGCTGAAGGCATCAAAACCTGCTTCAAACGCCGATACCTTTTCAGGATCAGGACGCTGGACCGAGACCAGGAAAGGCGCGACGAGAAGCGCCCCACCGATCAGGGCCGCAAGGGCGATAAAGATCACGATGGGTAGGTAGTTGCTGAGCAATTCGGTCATGCGGCAGCCTAAAGTTCAAGCCGGCCGGGGCGGCCGATAAGCACGTGGGCGGCAATGCAATTGGGGCAAAGAAGCCGACGCGCCAGCGATGCGAAACGGCTTAGACCTTCCCCCCAAACGTTTCAAGGGAAAGAAAATATGACCAAAATCATCATATAACAATCGGAGCGTTTCAGGCCGTTCTGTGCCCTCGGGCGGCGCGCCTGAGCACGTTCTTTGCTGGAAATCGCTGTTGGAAAGCATGCGCGGCAATAACGCAGACCGGCGTGGACAAGCAGAGCCAACGACTCAAAAACCAAAACGGCGAACCGATGGAATCGGTCCGCCGAATTGGGTGGCAAGATTGATGGCTCGGGGACGGAGGCCGTCCCCAAGCTCCAAACTTAGAAGTGGTAGAACACGCCAACAGTTGCCTTGGCCGACTCGAAGAACGAGTCAGGAGCAGTCGTTGCGAAGTCACCCTGGCCGACGAGTTCACCGCGAACGGTGATGGCATCGGTCACGGCGAATTCAACACCGCCACCAACCTGGTAGACGGCTTCCGAACCACCAGCGGTGGTGTTGTTGAAGCCAACGCCAGCCAGAGCGTAGATCAGAGCGTTGTCGGTGACGATGGCACCGGCGCGCAGGTTGGCGAAGAATTCGCCCGAAGCGGTCACGACAGCAGCCGAGTTCCACATGTAGTCAGCGGTGACTTCAACGCCGAGCAGGATCGGGTCCATCGGGATGAAGTTCACACCGACGGCAGCGCCGATAACACCATAGGTGGTGCTGGCAGTAACATTGCTATCAGCATAGGTGTCTGCACCGACGAACTGACCGCCGAGACGGGCGCCGACATAGAGACCTTCCCAGTCAAAACCAGCAGCTTCATAGATCGGCTGCGGGGTGGTCGGGATGATGAGGTCAGCAGCCTGAGCACCACCAACCATGAGAGCCGCGGCAGAAACGCCAATGGCCAGAGAACGTACAAACATATCTTGCACTCCCAATAGAGTTAACCGTAGTCCACCGATAAATGCCTCAGGGGCGCGCGGCTGACAAGGGTTCGCGAAGCCAAATTTGGTGGTGCGGATAAGATTCAATGACCATTTGGGGGCAGGTGTTGCAGTAACACCGCGGAATTGGGTCAATTTGATACAATTGCCACCAATAGGCCGCGAAGGCCCGGCAATTGCGTCCCAATTGTGGCAACACCTTGTCCACATTGCCATACAGTTGTCGCGGTATGGCCAGAAATGAGATCGACCCCGCGCTGGTGAGCACGGGGTCGACCGAATCGGGCTTTGGACCAGCCTAGAAGTGGTAGCTGGCGCCGACCGTAAACTGGTCCTTGGTGTTGCCGCCCTCAATGGGGAAGCCGTGCAGGTATTGCGCGCGCACCGAAACATTGTCGGTCACGGCCAGTTCCACGCCGCCGCCCAGCAGGGCATCCTGCTCGGCGGGTGTGCCAAGGTCGATCCCGTAACCACCGGCACCGTAAACGAGGACATTGTCAGAGACGACCAGGCCCGCGCGACCCAGGATCTGGCCATAGCTGGTTTCGCCGACAGTGCCATTGGCCGCCAGACCGGTCACCGCCACTTCGGCGCCAAGCAGATAGAAGTCGAATTGGGCATTCACGCCAGCCTGGGCACCGAGGCCATACTGAACGTCACTGATCGAGCCGTTCTGCGCGCCCCCATGCACGCCGGCATAAAAACCGCTCCAGTCGAACCCGACGTCGGCGATGGGCAATTCGGCCTGGGTGGAGGTCGGAATGGTGATGAGGTCGGCGGCCATGGCGGCACCCGCCGACGCTGAGCTGACCAGGGCTGTAAGAGCGAGAGTTTTCAAGATACGCATCGCTGTCTTCCTTGTTCTGAACCATCTGATGAAATGGAAACGTCGCCCCTAAGGGTCGGTTCCTGGATGGTTTTCATCGGCTGATCGTGCCAAATCCTGGACTGGTCCGGCCTATCATGTCGCCGCTACAACCCTGTTTTTGCTTGGCTTCTCTGTCCAAATCCTGGCCTTCAGACGGCCTAAATGAGGCGTCCGCCCAGTGTGTTGCAAAGGTCACACCGGGCATCAGAGCGACATCAGTTCGCGGGCAACATCCCGACAAGCACCGGTTCAGCGCGGAATTTGTCGGGAAATATCTCCTCAAGCGCGGCAATCTTGGGAAGGTCGTGGACCACGATATAGGGCCAGGTCGGGTTCAGGGTCAGATAGTCCTGATGATATTGCTCGGCCGGGTAGAAGGCCTTGAATGGCTCCAGCGTCGTGACAATGGGACCTTCAAATAGATTCGCAGCGTCCAACTGGGCGATATAGGCCTGGGCCACCTGCTCTTCCTCGCGCGACTGCACAAAGATGGTCGAGCGGTACTGCGAGCCTCGGTCTGGCCCCTGATAATTGAGCTGGGTCGGATTGTGGGCGACGGAGAAATAAATCTGCAGCAGCTCGCCATAGCTCACTTGCGACGGGTCGTAGGTGATTTCGACAGTTTCGGCGTGACCAGAATCGCCACGCGAGGACAATTCATAGGTGGCAGTCTCCGCCGAACCCCCGGAATAGCCGGAGACTGCATTGGTTACACCCTTCACCCGCTGAAACACGCCCTGCACACCCCAAAAGCAGCCGCCGGCGAAAATGGCCGTTGCGCTGGTGCCCGATTGATCGAGGTCGACCGCCGGCGCAGGAATGACCACCGGAGCTTCCTGGGCCCTGGTCATGCCCGGCGCGAACGGCAGAAACAGTGCCGGCAGTGCGGCCAGGCCAAACAGGATCTGGCGGCGGCGCGACTGGACGGCGCTCAGAGCCGTGGCGGTGGGGGTGTTGGGCATTGGAGTAACCTCATGCTGATCGTGTGATAGCATATACGGTCATCATGCGCCCGAAGTTACACAAGCGCAGTGCCCTCACGGCGATATGAACGGTAACCGGATCGCGCACTAGACGACGCTGTTTCCCTCGATGGTCACATTGGGGAAGCTGGCGGAATCGGCTTCCAGGTCGGTGCTGACGATTTCGTCCCATTGCGACCCGATGATCCCGTGTTCCCGGCTCCCTGAGACCATATTGTCGCTGATCTGGGCAGCCCCGGCCCCGGGCGCCACGCTGACCACGATGCCCCGGACGCAATCGCGCACGACATTGTCGTTCACCAGCACGTCACGCAGATAGGGTCCCCACCCTACGCTGATACCAGTGCCGGGCACGGCCTCGACGACATTGCCCGTCACCGCAGCGTCGGCTTCGGCGGCAATTCCATAGGGCACCGTGTCTGGATTGGTGAGCGAGCGTTCGGCCAGGTTCCGCACGATATTGCCCTGGCAAACCGACAGGCGGCCGCCCTGATCGTAGTTGGTCATGGAAATGCCGGCCGCGCCGCCGTCAATCAGGTTGCCGCTGATGATGGACCCCGAAAATCCAAACTCCGAGAAGATCGAAACCTCGCCGCTGTCGAAGCAGCGATTGCCGGTGACCTGGCAGTTGTTCGTGGCGTTCAGGCGAATGGCCGAGAACGAACAGGCGGAAAACTCATTGTCCGTAATGCTCACATTGTCGGCACGAAAAACGTTCACGCCATTGCCATTCTGGCCATTCCCGCCTCCAAGCCAGTCAATGTCGGAGATGCGGTTTCCCAAAACGCGCGATCCGTCGGGGCCGCTTTCCGAACGCCAGACGCGAATGCCGCCATTGCCGCAACGCGAAATCGTATTGCGTTCAATGTCCAGACCGTCGCCATCGGTTGAAAATATTGCGGTATCGGCAATGTCCGTCAGATGGCAGTTCTCGATTGTCCCCTGCATCCCATAGGCGTTGATACCCGCCCCCGCAGAGCCCCGGAACCGGCAATCTCGGACGATCACGCGCCGGGCATTGGTGACGCTGAGCAGCGCCACATCGGGCTGAGCGCCCGCTCCGCCATCAAAAGCAAGCCCCTCGATAACGACGTCATCGCAATCGCTCACCGCAAGGATCGCATCCCCTGCCCCCAGCTGGAGGATGACTTGCCCCATGCCCCGAATAATCAGGGCGCCGGTGATTGCAACATTGCCGACGATATAGGTGCCCTCGGCCAGATAAAGCGGCTGCCGCAGCCCGGTAGCCGCATCGACCGCCATCTGAAGCGCCTGGGTCTGGTCGTTGCCTGATGAGGGCTCGACGCCAAAGGCCGCAGCGTCGACAAATGGTTGAGACAGCGAACGCCCAATTCCGGCCAGGGTCAGGGTGGCACTCGCGATTCCAGTCAGTATCCGTCGACGGTTCGTCACTGAACATGCTCATTGCTGAATTGAAACCATGTGTTGGCGGCCCAACACGGCAGAGTAGCCGCAGCCATGGTTAAGGCGTCGTTCACGCCCCGCGGATAACCTGGGTTCAGAACGAGTGGTCCCAAAAATCCAGATTGATCCGTTGATGACTGACCGTGCACTTGGGAGTGACAGCGCGAGCACCGGCGGCTTGTGGTCGCCAAGCGGCCAGTCCAGCGACGTTGCGGACGCCAGCGGCCAAACCTGCCATAGCGAGCCCGGACAGTGAGCGATCAGCTTGCCCCAGTGTCGGCCCAGATAGGTCTTGCGTTCATGCGCTCGCGCCTGACCAAGTGGCTCAACTTCACAGTGGGCCTGTGGGTCTTCGCCGGCGGAATGGTTCTTATCGAGCCGTCTCCTTACGAAGTTGCGTTCCTGGCTGTGCTTGTGCTGGCGGTCGCCGCAAACATTCATCTCTACCGCTCGGCCGCAGGCCTTCTGGCGATCCTGATGGGCTTCATTCCGTTTGCGCTGATTGCTGCGTTTCAGGTGCGCTACACGCCAACAACGGACGCCTTGCTGTTTTCAGTGGTCACCGTGTTCCTGCTGCTGACTAGCTATTTTCTCGCCAATTATGTCGCCGAAGCGACCGAAAAGCGCATGCGGCTGGTCATCAATGCCTATACCGCCACGGCGGTGCTGTGCGCCCTTTTGGGAACGCTTGGCTATCTTGGCCTCATTCCGGGCTCGGACATACTGACCCTCTATGGCCGCGCGAAAGGCACCTTCAAGGACCCAAATGTCTTCGGCCCTTTCCTGGTGTTGCCCGCCATGTTTGCCCTGCAGCGCGTGCTACTGGGCAATCGGCGGCAGCAGGTGCTGGGTATCCTTGTCTATGGCATCCTGTTTGTTGGCGTGTTTCTCAGCTTCTCACGAGGCGCCTGGGGCCATCTGGCAGCGTCTTCGCTCATCGTCCTGGCGTTGAGCTACTTCCTCGAAGCCAACAATCGCATCAAGATTCGGATCATGATCACCGTGCTCGTCGGATCTGTGCTGCTGATGGTTGCACTGATCGGTCTTCTGAGCATTCCAGCGGTGTCAGATCTGCTCGAGGTCCGAACGCAGGTTCAAAACTACGACACGGGAGAATCTGGCCGCTTTGGCCGGCAGGGCTATGCCTTCGATCTGGCGCTGCAAAATCCGCTTGGTATTGGGCCGGTGGAATTCAGAAACCTGCGGATCACCGAGGAACCGCACAACGTCTATGTCAACGTACTGCTCAGCTATGGCTGGGGCGGCGGGGCCCTGTATTTCCTGCTGGTGGGTTCGACCCTCTGGCTTGGCGTCAAGGGATTGCTGCGACGCTCGGCCTATCGCCCCATGATGATTCCCCTCGTTGCCACCTTCTCCATCCTGGCCCTTGAGTCAGCAATCATCGACACCGACCACTGGCGTCACTGGTTCCTGCTGGTGGGCCTGATCTGGGGCGTCTCTGGGGCCATCGGGATGGAGCAAACCGGCGAGAAACCGAGGCCCGGGGTGCTGATCTAGCTGGCACGCGGTTCCAGAACCGACGGCCGCGCGAACTTTGAGCAAGAGAACCCAGCGGGTTACGGTCAGGCAATGCCGACAGCATGCCCGCAACAGCGTGAGTCAGGGACGCAGCGCGTTCAAAAGCCAAAACGCGGTCGAACCATAATTTGAAACTTGGGGGGAGAAGTGCGCAAACCCTGGGAAAGGGTGGCGCGAGAGACGGGGCTCGAACCCGCGACCTCCGGCGTGACAGGCCGGCAGGTTCCGTTGTGCCGACTGCATAGTTTCAACTTTCAAACTACCAGCCCACAGCCTAAGCGGCCCAAAGTTGAAACTAGAAGGGCCTCTGCCGCCCTAGCTATTCTCATGCAATAGGATCTTGCCCTATGAGCGCCTTACCGAATTAGGCAACGACCACATTGGAGCCGGAAATCATTTTACGTCGTGTCCCTCGGTCAAGTTCCTGAGTTTGTCGTCTGCCGGTCAAAGCCGCCGATGGGAAATTGCGGGTTGAAAGGCGCTGGTGCGCACTAAAGGAAACAGAGAGCGCTCATCGCGCACCTCCGGCTTGACAAACTGGCCAGGCTCAATCTTCCAGCTGGATAGTTTCGAGTGCGACGCAAGCGCCGGCGCTAGTCGCATGGCCAACCTAAGTACAACCACCCCATCCCTAAGTCTGGCCCAACAACACGTGTGAACAAGTTCATGCGGCATATCGAAGGACTACCGTGTCCTGGTCACTGCGGTGACCCCAACATGGAGATGCCAAATGAATATGTTTCGCACTTTCGGTCTGCTCGCTGCGGCCACTTTCGCTCTCGCACTGCCTGCGCAGGCATACTGGGATGCCTGGCAGGCGGACGACCTCCACGGCCACAGCGCTGTGACAGTCGTCGACACTATCGAAACCGCGGAAGGCGTTCAGGTCGAGCGCCTGGAAGAGTGGGGCGAGCTGATCGTCGCGACGGTCGTGGAACAGGACGGCAGCGTGCAGTTCCGGTATTTTGACCCGAGGAAGAACCTCACCCGTGTCAACATGACTGCACGATAGCACCTGCACCACCAAGCTCGGCGTCCCGGCGCCGAGCTCCTTTTGTTCAAGGTATTCTGGCCCACAAGGGGCCGAGCGCTTTCTGCTGCATGGAAGAAATGCCGCCTTCCGTCGGGGCCGAACTGCAGGCGTCCGGTAATACAGCCGTTACCTGTGGGCGCGCCGCTGCATTCCCATCATCAGCGTCCAAGCCCGTGAGGTGCATTATCTGCTGAGGCAGGCGCGCCTTTGCGAAATTGCGCATCGGTCGTGCCGTTCGCGATGGTTTCGTCCAATAACCCCAATGCCGAAGAAGCGATGCTCGAACCAAAAGGCGAGGAATTCACTTTCCCGCATGCGAAACACGAGGCAGTGTCAGGTGACGATCACGGTCAGGCCAAGCCAAGGCGCGTGGCGTTACTCACGCAGCTGGGAAGGGTTGAAGTCGTGTTGCCGAGCCGACGGCTACAAGGTGATCGCTTCTGGTTGGCCAGCATTGTCAAACCTGAGCGCCGCTCGATGACGATGCCGATCGTACACATTGTCGACGACGACGCCTCGCTTAGGGCCGCCCTGACGGCCTTGTTGGACAGCGTCGGCCTTAAGTCCCAAGCATATGGTACGACGGAAGAATTCCTGATCTCCCGCGAAGCGGACAGCGGCGGGTGTCTGCTACTAGACGTCCGGTTGCCCGGAACCAATGGCCTGGCGTTCCAGGAGCGCCTCGTCGATCTCGGGGTCCGACTGCCGGTGATCCTCATGACGGGCCACGGCGATATCCCAATGTCTGTGCGGGCGATGAAGGCAGGCGCGATCGATTTTCTACCGAAACCTTTTCGCGATCAGGACCTTCTCGATGCTATCGACGTCGCACTTGATCGCGACAGGCGGCGCCGCGAGGAGGACGCTGCTGGTGCAGGTCTACGCGCCAAGCATGAGAAACTCACCACACGCGAAAAGCAAGTTATGTTCCTCGTCACGGCCGGCAAGATGAACAAGCAAGTGGCCGGGGAACTCTCGCTCAGCGAGGTCACCGTCAAGATTCACCGCCGGTCAGCCATGCAGAAGATGGGCGCCAGGACCTTGGCCGACCTGGTTCGCATGGCGGAAATGCTGGCACTCCATAGATCGGCGGATCAGCTATCCGGTAACACCTCTGGATGATGGAATGTAAGCGATCAAGCATGCGACGCTGATCGCGACGAATGATCCGGAGGGATGGCGAGTGAATGCGACGATCCCCAGTGCCCAAATTGCTGTCGTGGATGACGATGCCGGCTTCAGGTCCGCCATGCTTCTGTTGCTCGATGCTGAGGCCCTCCCAGCCGTGGCGTTCGACTCACCGGTTGCTTTCCTGGCGGAACATGAGACGGCAACGTTCGACGTGGTCATCAGCGACGTTCAAATGCCGGGCCTGAGTGGCTTCGAACTCATTGAGGCCATAGACCGCGGCCACCGAAGCGTGCCCGTCATCCTGATCACCGGACGTCTCGAGGCCGATCTCGACACGAAGGCACAAGCCTGCGGTGCCTTCGCGCTGTTACGCAAGCCCATAGAAGCAGCCTCGCTTCTCGAATGGCTGCACAAGGCGCTGACCGATGACACCTGCAATGAGCGCGACAATCCAGGATCTGAACGGGTTCATCGACCTGATTGATGACAGCGTCCTCGTTTCGAGCCCCGGCGAAATTATTACCGGCTGGAACCAGGGGGCCCGGGAGCTTTACGGGTGGACGGCGGCGGAAGCGATCGGGCAGACGATTCCTGACCTGCTGCAATGCGAGACAGCCCAGCCGCGCGGTGAAATCCTCGACATTGTGCGCGACCAGGGGTTCTGGACAGGCGAAGCACAACGGCGCAGTCGCGAGGGCAACGACCTGCTGATTTCCCTGACCTGGAGGGCAAGGCGCGCGGGCGAGACTATCGAGCTCTATGAAACCAGCCGCAATATGGCGCGCCACAAGGAGCTCGAGATCAGGCTCGACCGTGCGCAGCATCTGGCGAGCTCTCTCTTCCAATCGGGCACCGCAGCGTTCTGGCGGCTCGACTTCACCCGCGTACTGCCAATGATCCATGCGATCAGGGCGGGCGGCGTTAAGGATTTGAGCAGCTACCTCGCCAACAATCCTGCCGTCATATCTGAGATGATGAAAGTGACAGCAGTAATCGACGCCAACGACCGGGCCGTGGAGTGGCATGGGTCGGAAAAGTCCCGCTTGCTGAACGGACAACTGTCGCAGCTCTGGCCGCAGGACGCGCGCCGGTTCTTCGCGGACTGCGTGATCGGCCTTGTCGACGGAAACCAGGAAGCCGCTGCAGAAGTCATGCTGCGCGCGAAGGACGGCCGGACGTTCGACGCCCTCTTTACCGCTCATTTTGCGCCCCATGCCGCCGTCGACGGAACCCTAGTCGTTGCGGTCAGCGAGATCACCGACCGGACGAGGGCGCACCAGGCTGTCGCGCGTAGCGACTATCGCTATCGACGCCTCTTTCCGGCTTTGGCGGCCGCCTATTGGGAATTGGACATGCGCGCCATGAATGAGCGCCTGGCCTTGCTACGGGACAAAGGGGTCGATGACCTGGTGCACCATGCTGCCCGTGATCCGAACTTCGTCGAAGACGCCCTGCAGTTGATCACCGTTAGCGACGTGAACGAGCGTACGGTTGATATGATGGGCGTTGCCTCAAGAAAGGATCTGATCGGGCTGCCTGTGTCTCGGTTCTGGCCGGACAAGAGCAAGGCTGCGTTTCTCGGCGCCCTGAATGCCGGCTTCCAAGGGTTCGACTGGTCGGACCGGGAGACGAGGCTTCGGACGCCGGATGGCCGAGAAGTGGATGTGTTGTTCTCCGCCGCATCGCCGCCGCATATGCGCGAGATCGGCATTGCGGTCTTGTCTGTCACCGATATCACCGAACGCCGCCAGGCCGAAAGGCGGCTCGCCGAGAGCGAGTATCGGTCCAGAAAACTCTTCGAAGCCATGGCGCTGGGCATCTGGGAACTCGATTTCCGCGACATGAAGGCCTATGTGTACAACCTCGTCCAGCAGGGCTTGTTGCGGGACCTGTTCTCCTACTGGAGAGACAATCCCGATTTCGTCACGACGATGATGAGCAAGGTCAAGGTGGTCGAAGTCAACCAAAAGACCCTCGACCTGTTCGGCGCCGAGTCCCAGGAAGCAATCCGCGTCGACCTCGGCCGCTTCTGGCCACCCGAGAGCCATCACCTCTTTCTCAAGGCTGTCCAGCATACATCCGTCCTCAAGCACGATAAATTCGAAGCTGAGACGAGAGTGCGACGTCTCGACGGCACAGTATTCGACGCCCTGTTTACGTCTTGGGAAATGCCCGAGATTACCGATCCGAACCATGTGCTCGTCGGCATCGTGGACATTTCGGAAAAGGTAGCTGCGCGCGCGGAATTGGCTCGCGTGCGGGATGAGATGGCCCATGCGTCGCGTGTGTCGATGTTGGGGGAGTTGACCGCGTCCATTGCCCACGAATTGAACCAGCCCCTCGCGGCGATCACCACGCTTGGTGAGGCCAACCGCCGATACCTCGACCGGAATGGGGTGGACCTGGACAAGGTCAGGGAACTGAACGGCCGCATCATTGCCGACACGCAAAGGGCCGCCGGTATCATCGGTCGAATTCGCCAGATGGCCATGCCAGCCTCGCCGACCCACTCAGTCGTTCAGATCGAGGAGGTGGTCAAGGATTCGGTGACCTTCCTTGAACATGAAGTGCTGTCGAAGAATGCGAGCCTTCACATGTCGGTCGCGGCCGACCTGGCCCCGGTGATGGGCGATGCCATTCAGCTTCAGCAAGTGATCGTCAACCTGGTCGTCAACGCGGTGCAGGCCATGGCGGCGACGGATAAGCCCGAGAGGCGCATATCGGTCAGCGCCAGGCCCGGCGACGGTCGGGACATCGAGATCCTGGTTGCCGACAACGGACCCGGCATTCCACCGGCTACCGCCGAGCACATATTCGACAGCTTCTTCACGACGAAGCCGACGGGCATGGGGATCGGCCTGCCGATATGCCGGACGATCGTGGAGTCCTTCGGCGGTACGATCGATCTCGTGCCGACCGAGATCGGCGCGTGCTTCAGGGTGCGGCTGCCGGTCGCCAGCTGAAACCGAAGGTATGGGGAGGTCATACCAAGGTGTGGTCGTCCCACACTTCAAGCCGAATGCCCCGTCGACAACGTCGGTCCTAAGCTTCTCTCGTCAGGTTGGAAAGACCGCAAAACGAGGAAATGGTAAGTTGGATAGCGCCGAACCTTTTGACATTAACGGCGCCGCGTCGGCCGCCTATTTTGACCAGCTGCACGCCAAATTTCACGCAGAGCGGAATCCAAGTGAACCCGCGATCACCACGAAAATTCCCAGCGCGTTGTTGGCGGCGCAGGGGAGCCGCGAGGTGAAGGAGATCAAATTGGTTCAAATCACCAGCGCTACGCTCCTGGCTTCCGCACTCTCCATCTTGCTTCTCATCGTAGAAGAACGACCTGGATCTTCGCCGGGCAATTGCCCGGAAGGCGCAGACCCGCCGGACGCAGGCCGGCCGTTCGCTGAAGTGCGGCCAGTCAAGCTGCCTGAGGCAATACCGGGCGTCCAAGGCCTGCCCGCCGGTATCGAGACTCCACCGGAGGTCTGCCGCACGCCCAATTCGACGACCTGACAACGAACGCCAATTGATTGCGAGAAAATGGCGGTGAGACTGCCTCCAAAGGGCCACGCACCGGCTCCCTCCCGTCTCAGCGGTCGTTGTTCAACAATTCGCAACGGTGCGTGGCGCTTGGGTAGTGTTCTCAGAACCCAGCTTCAGGGCCATCTTCACTGGCAGATCGGCGGTGTTGATCGCCACCCAGCTTTAGGAGACCGAGATGCTCAATCAGATAAAGGGGCTTCACCATGTGACTTCCATGGCGAAGGACGCACGCAACAACAACCAGTTCTTCACCAAGAAGCTCGGCTTGCGCCGAGTCAAGCAGACCGTCAATTTCGACGAGCCGAGTGTTTATCACCTCTACTATGGCGACGAAGTGGGCACACCGGGCTCGGTGATGACCTACTTTCCTTTTCCCAATATCGCACGCGGCCGGTTCGGCACCGGTGAGGTCGGCGTCACAGCTTTCTCTGTCCCGCGCGGCACTTTGGGCTTCTGGGCCGAGCGGCTTGCCGAACAGGGCGTGACGGGCATTTCCCTGGATGAAAGTTTCGGCCAGGCCCGGCTGAACTTCACCGGGCCGGAAGGCGACAGCTTCTCGCTCGTCGAAGTGCCGGACGACCAGCGCGCCGCCTGGACAGCAGGCGGCATTGGCGCTGAAGAAGCCATTCGCGGGTTCCATTCGGCCTCGCTGCGCCTGCGCGACGGCGGTGCGACCGAGGAACTGCTCAAGTTCATGGGGTATGAAGAGGTCGACAGCGACAATGGCGTCAAACGCCTGGGCCTTGCCCAGGGGAACGGTGCCGATTTCATCGACATCGAAACGCAGCCCGGAGTGGGCTTCGGGCAGTTGGGCGCAGGCTCCGTGCATCACATTGCTTTCGCGGTTGAAGACCGGGCCAACCAGCTTGAGGTTCGCAAGGCTTTGATGGACACGGGCTACCAGGTGACCCCGGTCATCGACCGGGACTATTTCTGGGCCATCTACTTCCGGACTCCAGGTGGCGTCCTGTTTGAGATCGCCACCAATGAGCCGGGCTTTGACCGGGACGAGGACACGGCCCATCTGGGAGAGGCACTGAAGTTGCCGGTGCAGCACGAGCATCTCCGGCAGCAGTTGGAACATCACCTGCAGCCGCTCGATGCCGCCTGAGGCCCGCCCTGGACCGCAGGCCAAATCCCGAGAAAGCTCGATGGACAGCTTCACACTGCAAACCTATGCGCAGCGCATTCTCTTCGACGTCGACCACCTCTCGGCGCTGCCGGACCTGATGGACGACTTTGGCGCCCATAAGGTCGGTATCGTGACGACACGCAGCCACGCGACCTCCGCCGCCTCGGTTTCCGAAGCGTTGGGGTCGCGGCACGCCGCCACCTTTGCCGGCGCCAAGGTGCACACGCCGGTAGAGGTTACGCGGCAGGCGCTAGGCCAGCTTGCCGGATCGGATGCGATCATCAGCATCGGTGGCGGTTCCACCATTGGCCTGGGCAAGGCGCTCAGCTTGCCGACGGGGGCAAGGCACATCGCCATTCCGACCACTTATGCGGGCTCAGAGATGACCCCGATCCTGGGGCAGACCGACAAGGGTCGCAAAATCGTGGGACGGGACGACCGGGTCGTTCCGGATGCCGTCATCTATGACGTTGGATTGACCTTGTCGTTGCCCCGCGACGTCAGCATGGCCAGTGGGTTCAATGCCCTGGCGCATGCTGTCGAAGCGCTCTACGCCCCGGACCGCTATCCCGAGGCGGATGCCACGGCAACCGCGTCCATCGCCAACCTTGTCCAGGCGCTGCCCGCGATCGCGCGCGACCCCTTGGACCTTCAAGCCCGCCGACAGGCACAATATGGAGCCTACCTGGCCGGGCGGGTGCTCGCCGGCAGGACAATGGGCCTTCACCACAAGCTGGCGCACGTCCTGGGCGGCCTGTTCGACCTGCCCCATGCGCCTCTTCATGCGGTGCTGTTGCCCCACGTGGTCAAGTTCAACGAACCTGTTGCAATGGAAGCTCTTGCCCCAGCGGCGGAACTGCTTGGTAGAAACACCTCCTCGGTCGGCCTGGCCTGCCTTGCCGATGCGTTAGGCCTGCCAACGACATTGTCGGAGATCGGCATGCCGCGAGACGGCATCCACGAAGCAGCAAGGCTGGTCGTAGAAAGCCGCGGTGCGAATCCAAGACCGTACAGCGAGGCTGAAATCGTCGCCTTGCTGGAGGAGGCTCTCGGCGACTGACGACGTCGCCGGGGCCTATCTGATTGGCCTATCCTTGTCGCCCCTGGCTCGCCGCCTGCCAAACCGATCTTTCGTTCGCGGCCGCCCACGGGATCTCCCTACTCTGGTCCCGCAAGCACGCGGCGTTTGCCTGGCGCCAATGAGCTGGAGACGCCCCGACAAACTTGCGGAACAGCCGCGAAAGGTGTGCTTGATCGCAAAGTCCGCAGGCGAGAGCGATATCGACAAGCGGTTCGTCGGAGGCCAGCATCAGTCGCGCCGCCTGCATGATGCGATACCGGTTCAACATTAAGTGGGGCGAGAACCCGACCGACCTCGTGAACGCCCGGCTGAAGTAACTAAGGCTGAGATTGCTGACGGTCGCAAGATCGCGAACCTGAATGGGGCGAACGTAGTTTTCTTCAACGAAGCGCTCCACTCGCTTGAGCTGCACCGGCGTGAGCCCACCCTTGGCGATGAGCGGTCGTGCCGGGTCGGCGGCATCATTCTCGTGTGCCCTGTCAGCCGGCGCGACTACGTCAGAGAACGGGTGAATACGCGGCGGCGGCGCCTGGAATCGAGGAATAAGGTTGGTTGCAAGTGCCTGAACGCCGCTCATTAGTACCTCCATCGGATTTTCGACGGGTACAATCGTGGCCACTCAGGGAGCCCACCGCGAGTTAATGGTTGCGAAAAGATGGCCTGGGAGGCACGACATGTTAAGAGTTGCAGTCGCCTGCCTCTGAGGTCGCCGCATTGGTCGGCATTCACAACTATTCACACGTCAAGCGCGGCTCGGGCGCAGCCTTTCCCGCCAACGGGGACGTGCTCTGTGGTCGCTTCGATGCGGTCGGATGAAGGCGAGTGAAGTGCTCGGGGCTAAGCATAGCGACCAACTTCGATAGGGTCGCTGCTGCGCTGGCAGCCAGCTCTGCGAAATTCACCTCGGCGACAAGTCACCTCTTGCAGTGCCACCCTGCCCCCGAAGTGCAAATTCTTCAGGGCAATAGTGTTGCAGCGGCAATCAGCGCTTCGAAGCACGAGGATACAATACCGCCCCCACATGCGGACCTAATCTCCACGACACCGGGCATTAAACCCGGCGATGTGGAGATCTGAAATGTTTGCAAGACCATATTTCTCGCCGCGCGCAACTACTCTCGTGCCGCTGCGGAATGCACCAGTAACGTCAGTTGACGTTGAACTGTACTTCGATCCACGTGTGGTGGTTAAACACTTGACCAGGGGGCTTATGGTCGTGGCTACCGCCGCTGCGCTGCTCATGCAGCCGGTCGCTGGGGTCGGCTTCGTCCAGGCGCAGGAAGCCGCCCAGACGCCGACAATCCCAGGGCTTTCACGCCAGCCAACACCGGCAGCTTTCGACGCACTTATGGACCCGAACGACGCTGTCCTTCTGCTGCTTGACCACCAGACCGGCCTGTTCCAGACCGTCAATGACATTGACGTCGCGACATTGCGGGCCAACACCGTCGCCTTGGCCAAGATCGCAGAACAGGCCGGCATTCCGATCATCTATACCGCCTCCGAACCCGATGGTCCGAACGGGCCGATTATGCCGGAGCTGACCGAAGCGGCTCCGAATGCCATCTATGTGGGACGCAAGGGCGAGGTCAGCTCCTGGGACAACGAAGACTTCGTCAAGGCTGTCGAGGCCACCGGCCGCAAGACGCTGATCATGGCGGGTGTCTGGACCAGCGTCTGTGTGGCCTTCCCGGCGCTTCAGGCTCAGGCCGACGGCTACAAGGTGTTCGCGGTGATGGATGCCTCGGGCGACGTGAGCAAGATGGCATCTGATGCGGCGATGCTGCGTATGGCGAATGCGGGCATTCAGCCGGTAACGACCAACACAATCCTCAGTGAATCCCATCGGACCTGGAACCGCGAGGATGCGGCGACCTGGGGTTCTCTGTATGGCGAACTGGTCCCTGAATATCAGGCCGTCGCCGAAAGCTACGGGCGAGCTCAGGAAGCTGCAACGAAGTAAAGTACGGCTACCGCTGCACGCGGTTTCGCAACCGCGTGCAGCACTTCTGGGCGTCACACTTGCCCAACATCGCACGGTGGCCTTGGCGTCACCACCCACTCTAGCAAGGGCACGTCTTTGCTGCGGCCGGACATCCGGCGCCCCTGCCCTTCACGCGTCCGATTATCGCTGACCGGAGCCGAAAACGCGTCGCTACGTGTCGTCCGGCCTCGGCCCGCTGCGCGAAGAAGCTACGCCCTGCATCCTGCGCCAGGCCCCTGGGGTCATCCCCATGAAGCTGCGGAATGCGCGGGTAAGATGGCTTTGGTCATAGAAGCCGCTTGCGATGGCAATATCACTGAGCGTGCTATTGCCGTTCAGCATTGCTTCTCGGGCCAGGCGCAGCCGCTCCTGGGTCATCCAACGGTGGGGAGGAAGCCCAAAGGACACCCGGAACGCTTTTGCAAAGTGGCTTGGTGACAGATTGCAGGCCTTGGCGAGGTCGATCAACGCGATATCGGTACGGATATTGTCGAGGATCATGTCGGCGGCACGCCGTTGCTGCCAGTGCGCCAAGCCTTCTGCCGGTCCGGCGGCAGACCGACGCGGCCCACGATAGTTGTCGACCAGATGGATCGCCAATGCCGATATGAGACGCTCCGCAAAAAGCGTGGTCATTTCTGTCGACCTCTGGAATGAGGGCAACAAGGCCTGCGCCATCGCATGGATGGCTGGGTCGACTTGCGGATCTTCGATCCGCGGCAGATCGAGACAGTCGATTGGGCTGCCCGCCTCCGTGGCGATGTCGTCAAGCAACTGCCTATGCAGGCGGATATTCACCGAGTTGAAGGGGGGCGTTATGACCGCGCGCCAGGTATGGAGAAGATCAAAGAACTGAACACTCCCCACGTCGCCCGTGATCCTGCCGAGGGGTCGACCATTCCGCCAGATATCAGCGCCAGTAAGCGGTGCGAGATGGACCACAAGCATATAGCCATCGCCAAGTCCGAACGACGGCACCGCGAAAGGCTCGCGGCCACACACCTCTGGGTCGCTGGCGTCACAGTGCAGAGCCAGAAGCGATCCGGCCCGGATGAGCTTGACAAAGGGCGGCAGGGCTCCGCCGACATTCTTGCTGTCCACTTCCCGGCCTCCAACCCCATAACCGGCCTAGCCTGAAGTGCACAGACTATCAGCCGGAAGGATGAATGCGGAGCCCAAAAAAAGCAGTATCCTCATGCAGTTGGGGTCGCCGGTCGACGATAGCGGCTCGCTGCATCGCGAAGGGACAGGTGCGGCCGCATGGCCGTCCGCGCCTCCTCCCAGCGTGCTAGGTAGCCGAGGTCTTCCAGGGAGGGAATCGTCACGAACTCACCCTTATCAAAGCCGGCCAGAGCTGCATCGACCAGCGTCTCGACCTCCATCAGCATATCGGCCGCGAGGCCGTGATTATCGCCCAACATGGGTGTCCTGGTATAGCCGGGCAGCACCACCTGCACCCGAACGCCCTTGTCGCGCAGCTCAAGGTCCAGGGAGTACGACATGCTGAGCACAAACGCTTTCGAGGCGGCATAGGCGCCGGATCGCGCAGTGTCGAAAAACGCCATGGCCGAGCTGAAGTTTACAATGGCGCCCCGCCGCTGCTGCCCGAAACTACGCGCGGCAGCGGAGCAGAGACGGGTCAGCGCGACGACATTGACATCGAGCATGGTGGTCAGCGCGTCCGCGTCGGCCGCCCCCAGCGGGCCGCCTGATACCAGGCCCGCGCTGTTGACCAGAAGGGCAATGTGATCGTCCTCCGTCAGCCGCTGCTCAACCAGGTGCAGTTGGTCCCTTCGTGAAAGGTCCGCGGCAAGCACTTCGCAGGTGGCGCCATAGCGTATCAGGAAGTCGGCGGCCGCTTGCTGCAGCTGCCGCTGGTTGCGGCCGACCAGGATCAGATCGTGCCCGCGCGCGGCCAGACGCTCGGCGTAGAGCCGGCCGATGCCCGAAGAGGCACCGGTTACCAATGCCAGGGTTTTGGCGGACATTTCAGGCCTCATCGTTTGCAAGTCGTGCGGAGAGCGTGACCGGTGCCCGGATCACCTTCGAGAGTGGACAGGTTGCCTTCGCTGTCTCGGCAAGCCGCAAGAACGTCGGCGCATCCACTACAGGCACACTGGCCTCGATGTCGAGGTGAACTGCCGTGATGCTGAACTGCCCATTGCTCTGTTCAAGGGTCACGTCGGCTTTTGTCGTCAGGCGTTCGGCGGTCAGTCCCGCCTCGCCGAGAACCAAAGACAAGGCCATTGTGAAGCAGCCCGCATGAGCGGCACCGAGAAGTTCTTCCGGATTGGTACCGGATTCACCCTCGAAGCGGGTGCGGAAACCATAATACTTATCGATGAGTGCGCCACTTTCCGTGGAAATTGCGCCTTTCCCCTCGCGAAGGGTCCCGCTCCAACGGGCGGAAGCATGTCGGGTGATTTTCATTTCAGTCTCCGATCAGCCGCTCAGGCGGCGAGAAATGGATGAATTGCAGGGCGTCGGAATGCCGGCGCCCTGTCAGACGACTTTCAATTGTAGGTGAAGGCTAGGATCGCGCCCGGCTGCGACAGTTCCTGAACGACGTTGCCGTCGGCGCTTCGCACAATGCCGGCCGTATCAGTGCTCACGTAAATGGTGCGGGTGTCGCCGCTGATCGCCAGATCGCGGTAGCGGTTTTCCGATTGAAAGAGCTGGGCTACGTCTCCGCGCGTGTGCAGCCCGTCCTTGGTCAAGGGGAACACGTAAAGGGAGCCATTCTTGAGGCTGGTGGCGACAAGAGAATTCCGCAGCCTCGGGATGGCGCCATCGGCGGGATAGTAGTCAACGCTCGGCGGAGCGATGGTGGGCCAACAGATAAAGGCCAATCCATCACAGGCGGCATCGTCGAAATTATACCCGTTGGGCACGGTCCACAGAGTTTTCAGCGGCTCACGGTAGTCGGGGTGCGACCAGCTGGTCTCGCTCGTCTGGGGTACTGCCTCCGGAATCTCGAAATCGCTGAAGGTCAGGCTGGAGCAGTCTGGGGCCGCGGACCAGTTGCCATAGACATAGGCCAAGTCGTCCTGGAAGCCGGAGACGTGCGGCCACCCGTAGTTGCCCCCGGCCACTATCAGGTTGATTTCGTCGTCGCTCTTGGGGCCCTGCTCTGCTTCATACAGTCCCCCAGGCCCGAAGACGATGGCTTGTGGATTGCGATGGCCATAGCTGAAGATGTGGCTGCGAACACCGTCGATTGTGGGATTGTCGTCCGGGATCGAACCATCAGAATTCACCCTGAGTATCTTACCCGAATAGGACGACCAGTCGGCGGCAGACACCTGGGCTTCAGTGGGCAGGACCTGCGAGTTGATCGGTAGGCAGAAGTTGCCGAACTGGTTGGCGCCCTGTTCGCCGGTCGTATAGTAGAGCTTCCCGTCCGGACCGAATTGCAGGCGTCCAGCATTATGATCATTGCCGGCAGGAATCCCCGACATCAAATCGAGCGGCTCGACAAGTGTCCCGGCTGCCTCGTCGTAGGTGAGCCGCACCAGCTTGGCGCGTCGGTCGAGAGCCGTTTCGCCCTCTGCGGGGTCCGCGTCGTATGTGTAGACGACATAGGCAAAGTCATTCCCGCTGCCGTCGAGAAATTGAGGGTGCAGAGCCAGCCCCAGTAGCCCTTCATGCTGAGGGCCGACCAGGACTTCGTCGATGGTGACCAATGTCGATTTCTCGCCCGAATCGGGATCTATCCGGGTAACCCGCTTTCCGGCGCGCTCAGTGACCCAGAGATGTTCGTCGGGGCCAAGTGTGACCTCCCAGGGGAACTCCAGACCCGTCGCCACCACCGCAGCACTGAAATCCAGGCCCACAGGGAATGACGCTTCCTCCGCCAAAACGGGCGACGCCACCATCGCGCAGGAAGCGAAAAGGATTGATTTTCTCAGCATGTCGGATCCTCTAGCTGCTGCCGGACAGTCCCGGCGCAGAAAAGGTATCGATCACCCAACCCAAGATATTGAATGATTATGCCATGTAAGAACGTGAGCAATTAATAATCGCTAGAAACAATTCAGGCGTAAATATTTGCGAAGCCGAAATCCTAATGATAGGAATTCTGTTATGATATACATTTACTTTAATCTCGGAAATTGAAGCATGCCGGAATGGAGCGTTTGCAGCGAGAGTTGAGACGACTGCACTTACGAGGTTGTCAGCCGCCTACCGAACGGCAATAGCTCCAGATCTAGAACAGCCGGAACGCCGCAATGTTGATTTCAGCCGGGCACCCGAGCTGTTGAGGACCCAATCAGCTCGTCAAGTGACGCCTGAGCGCGGCGCGACCACGCAACTGCGCCCTGCCGTTGCGCCAACTTCAGAGCATTGCCGACACCGTCAATCATTTCCCGCCGATCCCGTAGCTTGAGTGCACTGGCCCTCAGCACTTCCGGACCGTTCCAGCCAACAATCTGTCTTTCGACGCGATCAACGGCTGCCTGCCCCACAAGATTCTGGTGCAAGGTAGGAAGCAGATCGACAACCTTCGCCGGATAATCGAGCGCGGGCATCGGTTGTTCGATGCCGTGGCGTTTGAGATTCAGTGCGGCACTGAATGCTGCAAGCCAGTCTTCCCAGAAGGTCAGACCGGCTCGGGAAGCGACCTCGGCCATCCGCGACATGGATCTTTCGGCATAGTCGAGCTCATCGATCCAAAAGCCCAGCGGTACGCCCGCCATGCCAAGGGTCTGGCAGACCGCACTGGGGTTGGCGCCCGCATAGTAGAGGGCCTCTTCCACCAAAATGCGCGCCTCTTCGTTCTCGCCCCTCAGAAAGGCGATCCGCGACAGCACGATCCGCATGGAGACGCGGTGGCTGGTTTGCGTAAGAGGCAGGAATTCGAAAGGTGCAGCAAGAACCGTGCGGGCAAGCTGTTCAGCGTAATCATGCCGGCCAAGAAAGTGCTCCGCCTGTGCCCTCATGCGCATGCCCGCCAATTTGACTTCCGGCGCTCTGTCGGCGTTGGCGACTTCCTCCATGCGCAAGGCAGCCCTGAGCGTTTCGGGATAGTCGCCCGATGTAATGGCGGCTCCGAACTGGGCAGTAATGCCGTCGGGAATGGCCGCTCCCGTCTCGCCTTCCAGGGCGCGCCAGCGCTGGGCTACCGAACTGAACGGGGCAATGTCCCCGGAGATGTTCGATATCAGCATGGCCCGTGCATAGCCCAGCTTCAGGGCATCCAATTCCGATTCCGCGCGGCCAGAGGGCGAATGGGCGAGAGCCGTCTCGATGTGCTTGAGATACTCCGAGGTGAGTGGGAACTGCTGGCCGAACGGCAGGGACCGCAGGGTCAACCGAACACCGAGATCCGGGTCTCCCGACGGAGAAAAGGCCCAATCCAGCGCAGCTCTCGTGTCCCCCATGATCCCGGCATAGCGTCCCAGCCAGTCCGTCCAGCCCATGGTCAGCATGTCGTCTGCTGCGCCTTCGAGAAGGTCGCAGCAATGGCGCGCATGTCGACTGCGGACCGCGTCCTCGCTGCCCGATTGCGCCAGGCGTTCCAGCGCATGGGCCTTGGTTGTCTCCAGCAGGCGGTAGTGGACGACCTCGCCAGAGATATCGACCTGAATCAGTGACTTGCGCGCCAATGTCGCGATGCAGCGAAGGACGTCGTCGTCTCGCAACCCATCGCCGCTGGCAACTGCGGTGGCGCTCGCCAGGGTGAACCGCGTCTGGAACACGGAAAAGCGATCCAGCACGCGCCGGGCATCTTCGTCCAGGGCCGCATAGCTCCATTCCAGCGTCGCCGCGAGGCTTCGATGTCGCGGGCTCGCGGTTCGGCGTCCCTCCAGTTGGGAAAGCAGGGTAATGTCCAACTGACTGGCCAGGTCGTGGATCCCCACCACGTCAATCCAGCCGGCAGCAAGCTCAATTGCCAGCGGAATTCCGTCCAGACGGCGGCAAATATCGGCGACGATACCGGCCTCGCCTTCGGTCAATTGGAGAGCCGGTGCGCTTGCCGTGGCACGTTCTATGAAAAGTTCCACCGCCGGATAGAGGGCCGCTTCGCCGATGCTGCGCGGCGTCTCATCGGGATAGGTCAGCCCTGCAAGTCTATAGAGCGTTTCGCCGCTGGCCCGCAGGGTTTCCCGGCTGGTGGCAAGAACGTGGACCTCAGGCGCGCCGGCCAGCAGCGCCTCGACCAGCTCGGTCACAAAATCGATGAGGTGCTCGCAATTATCGAGCACGATCAGCATTTCCCCCCCTTGCACCGTAGCGGCAAGCTGTTGCGGGTTGGTCGCGCCGGATGAGGTGACGCCGAGTACGGCCGAGATCCAGCGGACCGCCGATTCGACGTTGTTGATCGGCAAAAGGTCGATGAATCTCACCCCGTCCCGAAAATTTTCGGCATGGCGTTCTGCCCAGGCGATGGCCAGCGTGCTTTTGCCAATGCCGCCCGGGCCTGCAATCGTCACGAGGCGGGACCTCTGCATCGCCGCTGAAAGGGAACGGACCGCATCCTCGCGCCCGAGCATGCGCACGATCTGGGCCGGCAGGGCATGGGGAGGAGCAAGCGCCTTGGCCGGCCTCGCATCCATGGAACGCCGCTCCGTTCGCCCGACAAACCGATACCCGCGTCCATGTTCATTGATGATGTAGCGGGCGCCCGACTGTCCGTCTCCAAGGGCCTTGCGCAGGGCACTCATGTGCACGCGCAGGCTCGACTCGTCGATATTGATCTCGTTCCAGGCACTCAGCAGCAAATCCTGGTGCGTCACCAGCTCCCCTGCACGCCTCACGAGGGCGATCAGCAGGTCGAGGGCACGCGCGCCAAGACGCAGTTCCACGTCCCGGTCGCGAAGGGTACGTGCTTCAAGATCGAGGATGAATGGACCGAACTGCACTACGACTGGCAATGAATCAATCAACCGATGTCCCAACACTTCGAGAGGCCATGGGCGACCAGATTAGTGGGCGATCGGTCCCGATGCGTGCAAAACGATGTTAAGGCCACGCCATCGCAGGCCCGCTTAACAACTCTTAACGCCGAGGCCGGCGCCGACGCGGTTAGATTGCGAACCTGGGATTTAGACGACAGGGAGCAGAAACATGTCGGTGATGGTCGGTCTGGGCAATCCTGAACAATCCAATACGGACGCAGTGGAACGCGGGACTGTAGCACAGAGGATGGATCGGCTGCCTCTGACCTGGCTCCATCTGGGCATCGTGGGCATGGCAGCACTGGGATTTGCTTTCGACTTGATGGAAGTTGCCTTGGGCAACGTCCTGTCTGCCGTGTTCAGCACTGCACCCTATTCCGTTGAACCCATCCAGCTCTCTTGGTTGCTTTCCGCCATGTATATCGGCGCCATACCCGGCGCGCTGCTTTCGGGATGGCTCGCCGACCGCTTTGGGCGCAGGGGCGTGCTGATCTCGATCCTTCTGGTGCTCAGCGCGACGTCTATGGCCGCGGCCGCTAGCCCCGACATCAACAGCCTCATCTTCTGGCGCGTACTCTCGGGCTTGGCCCTGGGAGCTTATCCGCCGCTAATGATGGCGTTTCTCGCCGACCTGATGCCGCCGGGCAAACGTGGCATGCTCATCACCATGACGGCCGGCATTGCAGGCCTGGGTCCCGTGGCGATGATATTCCTGGTGCGCGCGCTGACCGAGAGCCAACCCTTCGGCATAGAGGCGTGGCGGTGGGCGTTCGTGCTGGGTGGGGCTGGCTCACTGCTGACCGCCATCGGCTATGGGCTGTTGCCTGAGTCGCCGAGATGGCTATCGGCGCGCGGACGCACCCTCGAGGCCAATCGCGCCGTGGCTCGCTTTGAGCGGTCAACGCATGTCATCGCCGATTCCCCGACAAATCGGCCGGTCTCCAGAGAACCTTCGCAGAGCTCTTTCCATTTGGGCGGTTCGAGGCCGCAATTGAAACGGTTCGGCCTAGTGGCTGCCATCTATTTCTTGACCCCCTGGGCGACCGTGGCGTTCCCACTTCTGATGGGTGCGGTTCTGATTGAAAAGGGGTTCGCCCTTTCCGACAGCCTGCTCTATGTCGGCGTCTCGATGTTCGGCCCCGCTGTTGGCACAATCATAGGCGCCTTCTTCGTCGACCGCTTCGAACGCCGTTTCGCCCTGATTGGCTTCGCGCTCGGCATGATCGCCGCCACAGCCGTGTTCGCCGCAAGCTTTGATCCGATCTGGCTGGTGGCGTCAGGAGTGGCGGTTCAGCTCCTGGCGATGCTCTATCTGCCCACGATGACAACTTACGCGGCGGAACTGTTTCCAACCTCATGGCGGGCCCGAACCTCCACCGCCGCGTGGTCCGTTAATCGTGTCGCATCGGCGCTGGCCCCCCTCGTCCTGCTGCCTCTGATGAAGACACACGGCGTCTGGCCCATGTTTGCGGTCATGATCGCAAGTCTGATCATCGGGATCTTGCTCGTCGCAGTGGCACCCAATGGACGAGCAGGCCAGGCCGTGGAGTGATCCGGTGCTCACCGCTGCTCCCAAGTTGGGGGCCAGAACATTGAATAGAGTTGACTGTCGGGTGGAAACATCCGGCAGCGGTTTTTCGGGCAGGCATCAGGAACAAGGCCGTCGATGGACAAGGAGCAACAAGGCCATTTAGACGATCTGGAGACAACGGCCCTTGGGGCGCTCGACACACAGTTCGCTTTCGGCCCCTACCAATTTTCTCCGACCCGGCAACTGCTGACCCTAGATGGGCAGCCCGTCCGCCTTGGCAGCCGCGCCCTGGCGATACTTAGCACACTGATCGAGCGGTCGGGCCACCTGGTCAGCAGGGAAGAGCTGATCGCCGGCGCCTGGCCAAACACCCATGTGGAAGAAGGAAACCTGCGCGTCCATATCTCGGCCCTGCGCAAGGCCTTGGGCGATTCCAACGAAACGCCACGCTTCATCGTCAATGTTGCCGGTAGAGGATACCGGTTCATCGCGCCGGTCCAGCGGGTGGAGCCAGAAGAGCGGCCAGCCCCGTTCGAGCCAGCTCCATCCAGCCGCCGCGACGAATTGCCAAGTCTCATCGCTAGCGTCTACGGCCGTAGCGACGACATCGACGCCCTCACTGTCATACTCAAAACGGCCCGACAGATTTCCCTGGTGGGCACTGGTGGTATCGGCAAGACCACGGTCGCACTGGAATTGGCCCATCGCGTGAAGCATCTGTTTGACGATGGTGCCTTCTTCGTCGACCTGGCGGCCGTCTCGGACCCGGCAGTGGTTCCCTTCGCTATCGCATCTGCCATCCACGTCGCTATCGATACGGAGCAACCGGTTGAAAGCTTGGCCTCCAAGTTGCGTGCTAACCATGCCCTGCTGATCCTGGACAATTGTGAACACCTCATCGACGCGGCGGCCCAGACCACGGAAAACCTGCTCAAGGGGAGCCCGCGCCTTCACATCATTGCCACCAGTCATGAACCACTCCGGATACAGGGGGAGCGTGTCTATCGCCTCGCGCCATTCGAATTGCCCAGCGGCGTCGAAGATCTCACCCTGCGCGAGGCCCTGGCCTATCCGGCCATTCAGCTTTTCGTGGAGCATATGCTGGCGGCCGACGATGCGGGACTGATCGGTGACGCCGACGTCCCGTTTATCGTGGAAATCGGCAGAAGACTGGATGGGCTTGCTCTCGCCATCGAAATAGCTGCCTCCCGGGCCGGCGCTTTTGGTATCGCCGAGCTGGCGTCTCGTCTGGATGACCGGCTCGGCATTCTCACCGCCGGACGGCGCACGGCGGCCAACCGGCACCAGACACTGCGCAACATGCTGGACTGGAGTCATGACAATCTTGGAGACGTCGACCGCATCGTCCTCCGCCGCCTGGCCGTGTTTGCCGGGGAGTTCACCTTCCGGGCAGCTGGTCTTGTGGCTGGCGACGAGCACCTGACCCCGACCCGGGTCCTCGAGGGGGTGTCGAGCCTGGTTCGCAAGTCGCTGCTCATGCAAACCAGTCGCGCCGGCGCAGCGAGCTTTCGAATGCTGGATAGCGCCCGGATCTATGCGCTGGAGAAACTGGGGCTCGCGGGGGAAGTCCGTCGGGTGCGGGCGCTGCATGTCCACTACCTCTGCGACATCCTGCGCGAGGCCGAAAGCTCATGGCCCGTCACCCCCGCGCAAACCTGGACGTCGACCTACAGCCGCTACATCGATGACATAAGAACGGCACTCACCTGGTCATTCGGTCCGACAGGCGACACTGCAGGCGGGGTGCTCTTGACCAGCCTTGCGCTCCCGCTCGCCATGCAACTGGGACTGCACGATGAGTTCGGCGAGAGGATGGTCACGGCCATCGAGCGGGCAAAGGAACTCCCGAGCCCTCTGGTGGTTCCTGAGCTCCGCCTCCATGTGGCGAAAAATCACCTTACCTACAATGTGGGCCAGTCACTCGACGACACTTTCAGGCGCGCCATAGAACTGGCCGAACTCACGGGCAAGGACCGTCACCGCATAGAGCCGCTTGTAACGCTTGGCTCAACCCATATCAGCCTGGGCCAATATGAGTCGTCCGCAGCCATTGGCGGACGTGCCTTGGCTATGGCCGAGCGCAGCGGCGATGAGTTCGCGGTGCTGTCGGTCAGCCGCGCCATGGCGCAGGCCGCACACTATAGCGGTCAGCACGAACGCGCCCTCGATTTGGCTAAGGCCGTCCTGCGCCACCGGGTCGTGAATATTCCCTACACTTACGGCTTCATGCATACCGACCGGCGGATCACCATGCGTTGGGTCCTGGTTCGCTCATTGTGGATGACGGGGCATGCAGACAGCGCTGTGCGTGTTGCGGAAGAAGGCATCACTATCGCGGACGAAGCAGGCCCGGTGGCCTTGGCGCAATTGCTCGGCATGGCGGTCATCCCAATGTATCTTTGGCGCGGAGACCACAGGATAGCGCGAAATTTGGTCGGGAGGCTTCTTGAGCACTCCGAACGCTACTCGTTCAAGCATTGGAAGGCGTGGTGCACGCTGTTCGAGAATGCCCTCGATTGGCATGATGGTCTTGGTCCCGTGGCGCCCGCGATGGGCACGCTGCAGGCCCAGACCCTGAGCACCGTGGTGGGCCTTGCCGTCGAGCCTCCTCCCGTGACGTCGATCGCCGATTGGGCCGCCCCGGAGCTCCTGCGACTGCATGGTCTGCGGCTGGTCGAGAATGGTGACCTTGAAGGCGGCGAAGATCAGATGGCCAGGGCCGTCCAGATTTCGCAGTCGCACGGCGCTGTCGCCTGGGAGCTGCGCGCCGTGACCAGTCTTGCGCGACTTTGGCAGGATCGCCGCCGCGAAGACGCGGTCAGCAGGCTAAGCGATGTTCTTGGCCGGATGCCCGAAGGACACGACACGGCCGATGTCGTAGCGGCTCAGCAATTACTGGGACAGATCACGTAGTTGAGGCCTGGAGCTGAAGCAGTTCACTCGTGTCGTGACTGCAGAAAATTTGCACTTGGGGCGCATGGCCCTGATGGAGCTCTTTGAGGCGCGCAAGGTTGGCTCGCGCAGCAGGCGGATCGGCCATCATGATCCGTTCGTACACCGCCAACCCCGGCGGCATGCGCTGGTCTGCTGTCAGCTCGCTGCGATGCAGGTACGCGTCACCGGCGTCGAGGAGCCACCCGGCCGCCGTTGCGACTGCCACGCCGGCATGACCCCTGGTATGGCCGCTCAACGGCACGAGAAGCAGATCGGGCGGCAGTCCCTCGAGCTGACGAACCGCATCAAAACCATACCAGCGCTCCCCCAGAGGCGAGTAGGTCCTCCACTCCCGGACGCTGTCCCATTGCCTGGGGCGGTAGCGCTGCCGACCGACCAGGCCCTGGTGGCGCATTTCAGCTGCCGCCTTTTCGACCGCGAGCAGATGCACAACGGCCGCCGGAAAATCTTCCAGGCCACCGGCATGGTCGAAATCGAGATGGGTGAGGACAATGTGACGGACGTCGTTCGCCGAATAGCCCAGCGCCTCGACCTGCCGAATAGCAGTCTGGGCCTCCAGGAGCGCGGGGTTGAGCACGAGCGGCCAGAGATGGCTGAGGCGGCGCCGTCCCCCGCGGCGCACGTCCTGGAGGCCATAGCCGGTGTCGACCAGCACCAGGCTGTCTGCCAGTTCGATCAGCATGCAATGGGTGCAGATATGGGCATACAGCCCCGTGCTGGCGTCGTCGTAGAGGCGCCCTCCGAGAGGATGGTGGGAACCGCAATCGAGGTGATGGATGCGCATCATGGCTCCTGGGTGGCGAGCCGGCGCTGGCCGGCCCGCCACAGCTTTCAGGCGGCGGGACGGGCGATCGAGGTGAGCACGCCACGGGCCGGCCGGGCGTTCTGCAGTGCGAAGTCCAGGGCGGTGTCCGCCACCTCTTCCCAGCCCGGATCCATGCAAGTCCAGTGCGAGCGATCTGCGAAGATCTTGAGCTCGGTCCTCGACGGTGCCCGCTTCTGGCGTTCAAAATTTGCCTTGGTCATGCTCGCGTCAGCGATGAGGTCCTTGCCGCCGCCAATCAGCAGCAAGGGCGCACGATTGGGATTGTCCCATTGCACGGCGCCTGTCTTGGTGAGGATGCCGTCCCAGTAAAGCTTGCCCGGCGTGGGCACGATGTACCGGTCATAAAGGGCATCAGACTGGCCGGACGGGATGGTCTGGGCAAAGCGGGTCGCGAAGAACTTGCGAGACATATGCATCACGCGACCCCAGCTTCCGAACGACCCCAATACAGGAAATGCCGATCTGATCGCATGGGGTCCCAGTGGAACGCCGGTCGTGGGTGCCGGGTCGATCGCGACCCCGGCCACGCCGAGACCGCGATTGAGCAGGCTCTGCACCATGACGCCGCCGGCCGAGTGGCCCATCAGGATCGGCTCTTCAGGCAGCGCGCGCACGGCCTTGTCGAGGTGTTCCAGGATGGCGACGAACCCGACCTTGCGCAGGGCAGGATGCGAATGCTCCCGCAGCGCGGCCGGGTCGCCATCGTCATGGGGCCAATTTGGCGCGACGACCTTGAAGCCCTTTGCCTCGTAATAAGCGATCCATTTTTCCCAGCTCTTCGCGTTGAGCCAGGCGCCATGAATAAGCATGATTGTCTTGGTCATTTTATATCTCCTGCTAGGTGGTTCATCGTGGTTGATCCGGCAAATCCCATAGGCGGCCGAGCCACTCCGAGAAGAGTTGCCGCGCCGCATGGTGCAGTTCAGCCCCATGCCGGTGGGTGGCTTCGCGCAGGGCCCTCGGTGAGATCCCGGCCGCAGCGATTTCGACAGCGTGGCCAATGAGCCAGCTCTCGATCTCATCGGCCGCGATCTCAGCGTGGAATTGCAGCGCGAGGCCATGGGTGCCCAGGGCGAATGCCTGATGGGGACATGCAGCCGTAGACGCCAGGTTCACGGCATCGGGCGGAAGATCGAAGACATCACCATGCCAGTGCAGGACCGGCACGCCCGAGAGGGCACGAAGGGGTGAAGCTGTACCGGCGGACGTGAGGGTCACCTCCTCCCATCCGATTTCCTTGACGCCGCAGGGATAGACCTCGGCGCCGAGGGTTTTCGCCATGAGCTGTGCGCCAAGGCAGATTCCAAGCGTTGGCCGATGCGACGCCAGACGCCTCTCGATGAGGCGCATCTCGTCCGCAAGGAAAGGATATTCCGCGCCCTCGTATGCCCCGATCGGACCTCCCAGAATGACGGCCAGATCGTCATCCGTAGCCTCGGACACAGGCAGATGATCCAGGCCGGCCTCTACGAAGCGCATGCCAAAGCCGGCCTGGCGCAGCAACAGCTCGAGGGTACCGAGATGTTCGAAGTCGACGTGACGGACGACGAGGCAGGATTTCATGTCTGTCGCCTAATCCGCCGGCATGACTTTGCCCGGAAGGCTCAGGTCGCCGGACGCGGTCTTGAAGACGTTGTCGACGCATAGGAGTGGGGCATGGAGATTGGCATTGACCTTGAGACCGGCCGTCACGCCGTCAAAGGAGGCTCCGGCCAGGGTGGAAACGGCAGCCAGCGGCACCCGGATTTCAACCGTGTCGGTAGTGAAATCGAGCGGATAGTCCGGACTGTCGATGAGGATCGGCACTTTCGGCCATGTTGGCGGCGTCTTCACCGTGGTGCCGGCCGGAATGTCCTTGACCGTGAGGCCACCGCCGCAGGCGGCATCCTCCACCAGCACGACCCAATGCGGATGCCAGATGTGACGGTTCGTCCCCCCATAGGCGGCATCGTCAAAGTCAGGATGAAAGGTCACCGCCATGGCGACTATGCCCTGGCCGGCGTCAAACCCGATATCGCCACTGTCGATGGAGGTGGGCCAGACATAGGCGTAGACCTCCGAACCGGCAAATTCGCCCCGGGGATCGGGCTTGCTGTCGCCGGCCTCGCCGCGCACCTTGACGGCGAACACAACCTCATCGCCTTCGGTCGTGACCCGTGTGTCGACGATGTCGAATGACGCATGCACGGCCGGGTCGCTTTCGGTTGCAATCTCGTGAGCCTGGACCTGACCCGCAAGTGCGAGCAGCGGCACCAGACCGAGTAGGCTGGACTTAGTCATTGGAACGATCCTTTCTCGGTATGTGGGTGTTGGGGGTCTGTGGAGCCGACAGATCCTGGTGCGCCGGCGAGCGCGCCGGGGGATCGCTTGCGGGAAAGGACTCGTCCGAACTCTCGTCCACTTCGTCCCAGGCCGGCATATGCGAGGTCATGGCGGCCGGCCCTGCGTCACGGATAAACGTCATCTTGTTGCCCTTGCTCATGGCTGATGCTCCGACATGGAGGCCCCAAGCATCCAGACGCGACGCTCCGCCTGCGCCAGCCAGCCATCGGCGGCACTGACGGTGACAATGTCATCCCGGCTGTCCGCCAGAAGACGCAGCGCTTTGAGCTCCTCAGCAAGCCGCCTATTGGCCCGGCGCAACTCGACCAGCATGTCCTGGGCCGCGAGCGCCGGGGCCCCGTCTCCCGCGGAGTGTGATGCCTGAACGAGGTCCGAGAGCGAGGCTATGGTTGTCGCGCCCAGCGCCCTGACTCGCTCTGCGAGTTCGTCTGCAGTATCGGCAAGTTGCTCGGCTTGTTCGTCGAACAGGCTGTGCAAGCTACGGAAATGGGGGCCACTCACGTGCCAGTGGCAACCCTTGGTGCGAATCTGAAGGGCAAGGACCTGGGCGAGGAGGCCCGTCAGGCAGGTCGGAACCGCATCGTATTCCCGTTGATCTGCCGTCGTGCCAGAGAACATTCGACTCTCCGTAAGGGTTAGGCGAGGTCGGGATGAGCGACCTGGCCGGATGGGGACGTCAGGGCGCTGACTGGGCATCGATCTTGCCGGTGACGAACGTCCAGAGATCGTGATTGACGTGATCCTTCCGGGTGGTGCAGAGGCCATGATCGCCTCCGGGATAGACCGTCAGCGTGCTGCCCTGAACGATTTGGGATGACAGTGCGGCTGAGGCCTGGATGGGGACGATCTGATCGTCATCGCCGTGGAGGATGAGTGTCGGCACGTTGAATCGCTTGAGATCTTCCGACAGGTCGGTCTCCGAGAATGCCTTGATGCAGTAGTGGCATGCCGGCATCCCTGCCATCATTGCCTGACGCCAGAAGGAATCCCGAACGCCTTGGCTGACCTTGGCGCCCGGTCTATTGTACCCGTAGAAGGGCGTGGTCAGGTCCATGAAGAACTGTGACCGGTCGGCCTGTACGCCAGCCCGGATGGCGTCGAATGCCTCGATCGGCAGGCCCAGTGGATTGGCCGCCGTCTTCAACATGAGCGGCGGAACGGCGCCGATCAGGACAGCGCCCGCAACACGCGATGTGCCGTGCCGGCCGATATACCGCGCGACCTCGCCGCCGCCTGTGGAATGACCGACATGGATGGCCCCGGTGATGCCCAGGTGCTGCACCAGCGCGGCAAGGTCATCTGCGTAGGTATCCATGTCATTGCCTTGCAAGGGACGGCTCGACCGGCCATGACCGCGCCGGTCATGGGCAATGACGCGGTATCCTCGCTGGGCAAAGAAGAACATCTGATCTTCGAACGCGTCGGCCGAGAGTGGCCAACCATGGGAAAAGATGATCGGCTGACCCGAACCCCAGTCGTCGAAGAAAATCTCGGTGCCGTCCCTTGTGGTGAAGGTGCTCATTGTCGTCCTCATTGATCTGGGAAGATGCGTGCCGCCGCCGGGCAAGGGAGGAGGGTTGGAGCGGCGGCACGCCAGGGCCGCGAGTGGGGGTCGAGGCTCGCGGAACTATTCGGCAGCAGCCCCCTCTGCTGCGTCCATGATCAGCTGGGCAGTATCCTGGGCATGGGCGATGAAGGCGAGGTGCCCACCGCTGACCGTGACCAGGGTTGCACCGGCACGATTAGCCATCTGCTCTTGCGCTTCGGGCGGAATGACGTGGTCGGCATCGGCCAATTGGTACCACGAGGGCTTGTCTTTCCAGGCGGCGACGGTCAGGGGCGTGCTACCACCATCAACCGAAATCGGCACCTGAGAGTCGCGCATGAACTCTGCGTCCTCGGCCGGAAGGGCATCGGCGAATCCGGGCACGTATGCCGCTTCGTTGAAGAAGGCAAAGCCGTCCTCGGTGAAGTCGAACGGCGGCGGATGGTTGGGATCCTGAGGGATGAGGCCGAATGGGGACTCGCCGACATCGGGAGCGAATGCCTGCACAAAGACCAGGCCCGCGACGTTCTCGTGGTCACCTGCCTCCGTAATCACCGCGCCGCCATAGGAATGACCGACAAGGATGGTAGGACCATCCATCCGGTCCAGGACACGGTCAGTCGCCATCACGTCGTCCTCGAGGGACGTCAGCGGGTTCTGAACCATGCGGACATTGTAACCCTCCTCCTTCAGGATCTCGTAGATCGGCCGCCAGCCCGAGCCATCAGCCCAGGCGCCATGCACCATAACCACGTTCTTGATTTCCTGGGCGAAAGCACCGGAAGCGCCGACAAGCAAAAGCGGCACAGATGCTGCCATGAGCAGCGCGAATTTACTTATCGAATACATTTAGGCGTCTCCTTGCATGGGCGCCGAGTCCATCTCGGCTGCAGCAAGGATTGTCCATCGGCTGTGCCATCACCAGTTAATCGCTGAGAAGTATCGCAAACGGCCGCAAGCGCCTTCGCCATTTTTAACATAAGTTTACAGGGCCGGACGGATGCGTGGGGCTAAGCTCGATCGAGGCTTGGCTGGCGGGAGAAGGCAATGGCTTTGACTGCTGCGGACGTTCAGACTGAAATGGCCATGCTTTGGTGCACGACATTCACCGAGGCAGACTATCCTCGATGTCGCCAGATTGCCTTTGACATGGTTGAGCAGGCCCTACGCGAGGGACTCGATGAGCCCCTGTTTGCCTACAAGTCCATTGCTCAATCGCTGCATTTTCTCGGTGACCACGCCGGGGCCGGCCACATGGCCGAAAAGGTTCGCGCCCAGGCCACCGGCTTGATCGAGTGCACCGCCGTCCACCCCTATATTTCCATGGGAATTATTCTGGCACGGATTGCCGCCATCCGTGGCGAGCACAGCGAAGCTGCAGATATAGCCCGGGACGTCCTTGACCGCTCGCGGCGCGACAATCCGGTCGCCATTTGCCAGTCGCTGGCACTCGCCTGCTTGCCGTCCGCTATTTGGGCCGAAAACGAAGGAGCGGCCAGGGGCTATGTCATTGACCTGATTGAGGAGGCAGAGATCGACCAACTCAACTATTGGCGAGTGTGGGGCCAGCGCGTATCGCAGGCCATTGATCTGCGATTCAATTCACGCACGACCGCGGATGGAATTACCGAGATAGAGGGTGTCGACGCGCTGCTTGCAGACCACCTCGCCACGATCGACGGCCGCGCGATCTCACAACTGGCCCTGCGGCGGGTGCTGAACCGAATGGTTGGCTGGTCAGCTCCAGAGGTCATTCGCAACCAGGCCGCTATTGCAATCTGGTATGACCCGTTGGACGCCCGCCGCCAACTGGATGAGGCCCGCAGGCTAGCGGTTGAGCAGAACGCAGGGACCTGGCTGGCCCGCATCGATGAGACCGAATCCGCTCTGGCAGCTTCCTTCCGGCCCAAGGATCGCGGCAGCCCACCGCGCGGAGGCTAGAATGGCCATAGACACGCCCCATGGCGATCCTGAACCGGCGGAAGTTTTCAACGATCAGGTATTCCACTTTGGCGACTTCCGCCTCGATGTTGCGCGTCACTTGCTTTTCAGGGGCGATCAGCATCTGAGGTTAGGCAGCCGGGCAATGTCTATCCTGGTCTTCCTTCTGGAGCGCCCTGGCGAGTTGGTGACGAAGGAGCACCTGGTGCGCGTGGCTTGGCCGGAAACGTTTGTTGAGGATATCAATCTCCGGGTCCATATGTCCGCCCTGAGGCGCGCACTGGGTGACCGCTCCAGCAACCCTCGCTACATTGCCAACGTCGTTGGTCGCGGTTACCGCTTCATCGCTCCGGTTAATGCGTCTCCGTCTCGATCGAGGGCCGATGCGCAGCCCCACCGCCCTTCGCGACCCAGGCAGTTCATCGGCAAATCCAATGCGCTGATCGGTCGGGATGCGGCTCTGGAGGCGATCACAACGCTCGCAGAATCCCATCGACTAGTGACGTTGACCGGGCCCCCTGGTGTCGGCAAGACCGCTCTTGCAAGCGTCGCGGCAGGACGGTTGGCCCAGCGCCTTGAGGTCGGCGCAGTGCAGATCGACCTTTGCGGGCAGCTTGCAGATGATCAGATAGCCGGCAGGCTCTTCGAAGGTCTCGAATTGCCGCAGGGTTTGCCGCTCGCTCAGCTCGGAGCGCATATCGGTACGACCGGAATGCTGGTTATCCTCGACGGCTGCGAAGCCGGGATCGAAGCGGCCGCCCGAGTTGCCGAAACCCTCATGGTGACCTGTCCCGGCATTCGCGTGCTTGCCACCAGCCGCGAAGCGCTCCGCGCGAGCAATGAGCGCGTGTACCACGTCGCCCCGCTGGATCTGCCGACGGACGAGACCCGAACACTAGGGGATGTCATGCGTTGTCCATCAACGAGGATGCTCGTTGAGCGCGTGCAGGCCGGTGGCATTCCCACCGGCTTCTCCGACCGAGACGTGCCGCGCCTCATCGCAATCTGCCGCAAGCTAGGCGGCTTTCCTGTGGCCATCGAAATGGCGGCATCCAGCATACAGGTTTTTGGTCTCAAGGAAGTTGATGCGCGCCTTGTGGCTGGCGTTGACTTTCTCGTTGATGATCGTCGCAGCAGCACTGGCGGCAGGCGCGCGTTCCGAGAGGTTATTGAACAGGATATTGACGGTTTGCAGCCGCAGGAATGCCGGCTCCTTGAGGCGTTGTCGGTCTTTGCCGGCGCATTCAGTCTGCGCGAAGCCACCAAGCTGGCGCAAGCACAACCGGCAAGGCACACCGTCATAGCGCTTCTCGGGGCACTTGTGGCCAAATCCCAGCTCCTCCTTGCGCGAACGGGCGGCAAGGTGGCTTATCGAATGCCCATGCCGTTTCGCGCCGTGGCCTATGAACGCCTTAGAGGCTCCCCCGCTTGGCCGCGCATCGCGAGCGAACATGCCCAAATCGTTCTGGATCAGCTGCGCGAGGCTCTCGCGCATTGGCGCGGGATTTCACGGTCGGGCTGGTTGGAGCGGCATTCTGAACTCGCTTTGGAACTCTCGGGTGCCCTTGCCTGGTGCCTGAGCGAAGGCGGCGACCTGCGATTGGGAGCCCAGTTGATCACCGAAGGCCTTCCAGTGCTTCTGCGCGCGTGCCGATGCGAAGACGCAATACGGTTTGCCCGTCTCGCACTGGACGTTCCGGGCGCAATGACACCGAAGCAGCGCATGTCCCTTCTTCTGCACCTCGCAAGGTCGGAACAAAATCCTGAAGGGCTGTTCGCGACCGACGCGCGCCGCCACCTGCTCGAATCCGGCGCGCTGCGCAGACAGATCGCCACCCCGCAAGCCACGGCTGAATGGGCGCTGGCAGCCGCGACAGTTTCCCTGCGATCCGGACGTCTCGAGCGGGCACGAAAGCTGGCCAAGGTCGCTGCCGACTTGACGAGCGGGCCCGATGTGGCAGACCTGATCTACACCGCCCAGCGACTTCTTGCCGAAGTTCATCACTACCAGGGCGACCAACGAGGTTCCATGCTGCACGCGCAACGCGCGCTAGCGCGGTATGCCCCTGGGGCCGAACAGGCGACACCAATGCTGGCTTCCCCGTCTTCGGGGGCCCTGCGTATCGTGGCGGCTAAGCAGCTCTGGCTCAGGGGGAAGGCAAACCAGGCACGCGCAGTCATGTTCGAAGCGCTCACCTTCGCCGCAGAAGACGGGCCGGAGGCGCTGTGCGAGGCTTTGGCACTGGGCGCCTGCCCGCTCCTATTGTGGTGTGGCGATGATGAGCGCGCAGCGTTGCATATCGGGCGTCTGGAGCGGGAGGCCGAGTTTTCCGCGCTGACACACTGGCTGTCCTGGGCCAGCCTTTATCGAAAGGTCATTGCGCATATCAGCATGCGCGAGGGGCGACGCAGCGAGGGGAGCGTCGCTTTCCTGCCCACTAGTCTGCTGCAGGCGGAAACCTGGGTCACCTTGACCAGCTCCACACGGGGAGCAAGCTTGCCGCTGCACCTGACGTCAGGCTGGTGTCGCGCCGAAATCTTGAGGGCTGAGGCCCTCACACGCCTGAACAATGGACAGGATGATGAAGCAGTCGCGCAACTTCGTTTGGCGCTCTCCCATGCCAACGAGCAGGGTGAACTTGCCTGGGAACTGCGTGCAGCGATGAGCCTGGCCCGCTTCTGGCGTCATGAGCGCAGCAAAGAGGCGTACGATCTCCTCCGTGGCCTGTTCGACCGCTTCGAGGAAGGCCACGACACGTCTGACCTTTTGGCGGCCAAGGTTCTCCTGAAGCAGCTCAGAGCCGATTGATGCCGTCACGGTCAGCTGCAATCGTTGCAACTTTGGGCCTCGCTGCGCTATTTTGGGATGTCGGGCTTGTTTCGAGCTGAAGTGAACGCGATGACGCTGCCAGCGAGCTGGATACCTCCCGAAGGCGCAATCTATCACCAATCAGGATTTTATACTCAGACCGTGGTTCATGGCGACCTGTCTGTCGGTCGCGTCATTCAGCCGCGCCGCAGGCTGACTCGTGACCAAAGCCACACCACCGACACCTTTGGCATAACGGACGCCGTCCTTTGCATCGTCCATCTGCGCCACATGAATCCGGGCCACACATTCTGGGACGGCCACCATTTGCCGACGTCCGAAATGTTCGAAGGCAGCATTCATCTTCATGACCAACGCTACAGTTGGACTTCGGAGCTCTTCGACGCATTCGACTCCGTCCACTTCAGCTTCCCACAGCGCTTGTTGCGTCAGGTGCTGATGGAAGATGACATAGACTCCCATGTTGAGATCACCGCCGCCACCTATGACCCCGAGCGGCGAGACCACACCATGCTCAATCTGGCGCGGGCCCTGCTGCCCGCCTTGGCGCGGCCAACCGAGATCAGCCGTCTCTTCGCCGACCACGTCATATCCGCCGCTGCCACGCACATTGCCGGCGCCTATGGATCGATTCACCTCAAGGGCCGTCGTCCCCACGTGTTGACACAATGGCAGGCCAACCGGGTCACCGAATATGTCACGGCAAATCTGGCGTGTGACATCAGCATAAATGACCTCGCCGCCATTTGCCGGCTGTCACCGGGGCACTTTGCCCATGCCTTCTCAACGACAATGGGGATGCCGCCCCATCGATATGTGCTGGGAAGGCGGATCGCCCGATCGCTCGAAATGATGGTCCTCACGGAGCTTTCGCTCAGTGAAATTGCCTTGGGTTGTGGTTTCGCCGATCAAAGCCACTACAGTCGGGTCTTTCGAAGCCGGATCGGCGTCAGCCCGGGCAAATGGAGACGAATACAAAAAGGTTGATGCTCATGCCTTTTTTCCGCAAGTTCAGACAATAGTGACAAGAACATACAAGTCTGCGATCGGGCGCAACCGCTATCCTTGGCTCCTTTGGAAACAAGGTGCGGCACTTGGAACACTGGCGCAGTGACGATTATCTGGATGATTTCTTGCCGTTGTCGCCTTCGCAGGCGACCCTGCGTCTTGCGCCTTTTGAGCTCGATACGGCACGCCTGACCCTCATGCTGCATGGAAAGCGGCTCCGCCTTGGCTGCCGCGCCCTGACCGTGCTGACAGCTCTCGTCGAGGCCCGCGGCGCACTGGTCCGCAGCGACGACCTGATGCGGCGCGCCTGGCCCGATACTTTTGTGGACGAAGCCAATCTTCGCGTTCAGATATCGGCCTTGCGAAAATCCCTGCGCGAACTGGGAAGCTCGTTGCCGTACATCATTAACGTGCCAGGTCAGGGGTATCGCGTCGGTGTCGCTGTTGAACCCATTGTTGCAGCAAATGCGGTGAGCGTTGAAGGTCGCCAGGGATTTGCGCAACAGCGAACCAACCGGTCTTTGGTCTATTTCGGCAATTTTAGCTTTGATAGTGAGCACTGCCTGCTGTTTGAAGGCGGCTACCCGGTCAGGCTCGGAAGTCGCGCCCTTGCCATTCTCGCGCTCCTCCTGGAACGGCCTGGCGAGCTGATGAAAAAGGACGAGGTTGCTCGCCTGGTGTGGCCGGGCCTAATGGTCGAAGAGGTCAATCTGCGTGTCCACCTCGCCGCGATCCGGCGGGCGCTTGGCGACAACGCCAGGCAGCCAAAGTTTATTGCCAACGATCCGGGTCGTGGCTACCGATTCATCGCGCGGCTATCCCCGTTCTGTGCGACCCTGCAAAGAGACGGCACCCAGATGGGGGCGTGAAGCAATCCAGCCCGAAAAGCAATCGTGCGACATGATCCTGGCAGCGCCGTACAGGAAGGCGGTCATGTCCTCAGCGGACATCCTACTCCTCAGACTGCCGGGGCACACCGCACCGAGCGCGGTAACACTCCTTGCCGACTGATCGCTCCTCCCTTTTTGAGGTTAGCGGAGTAAGCACGACCATTTCATCCTAATCCACTCTCAGTTTGAGCTCTCCGAGAGCCCGCTTAGGAACTGAAAAATGTCAACGAGCCGTGTGTTCGACCGCTACCCTTTGTTCGTTCAAGGCAGAATGGCCGGGCCAGTCGGTTTTGCAGCGATAAGATCGGTTCTGCTGCTATAAGATCGGTTTCGCAATAGATAAGATGCTCAAGTACGACCAAGGCGACCTTTCCCACTTTTGGGTGACCTAGCCTGTGTCAAAGGTGTTCTTTTCTTCACGTTCGCGGTCCCGGAGGGGGCCGGGTACGTGAGCGGGTTCAGCAAACCGATGAGCAAAGCGAACTTGCCGCCCTGATCCAACGGATCGAAGTGTGGTCGGTTTGATGGAGCCGCGCAGTTGATCGGAACGATCAACTGTAGGGATATGAACATGGGTGAACGACAGTGAACCTGGCCCCCTGCCCACTTGGGCGACCCTTTTCTGCCGTACAGGCGGGGTCTTCGATTTCCTGAAACCTGACGGTCCGGACTAGCGGCTTTCATCAGTTAGCAGTGGAAAGCTGGCGCGAAGGACGTCGAGCAGTGTCTCCTGCGGCGAGGTCTTGGAAGACGATGCAGTCGCGGCCGGGCTGTGCCGGCAAACCGGCAGGCAGTCGGACTACAACTCGCAACCTTGCGTTTCTTTGGGATCAGCGAAGTTGACCTCTGGCCAGGTCACCTTTGCCGCCTCGCGAAGCGAGCGGGCTCCCCCATCACATCGCTCACCTGCATCTGAAGGGTTTCGGCAGCGTGGAAGGCCCCATCTTTCGTATGGACACGCTCCAGCGACTGGCCGACGGCCTTCGAAACAGCTGTGCCATAAAAACCTACATGCCGGTCAATGCAGCGGCGGTCCGAGCAGCTGATGAAGCGCGGAAGAAAGGGCGCAAACTTTTGAGCGAAGAACACAACGAGTTCAAAAAGTTGAAACTCAGTCCAAGCAAAAGTTGAAACTTAAAGGGAGCGAAACGCGCAAACCCTAGGAAAGGGTGGCGCGAGAGACGGGGCTCGAACCCGCGACCTCCGGCGTGACAGGCCGGCGCTCTAACCAACTGAGCTACTCCCGCAGCGCTTGCGAACAAGTCGTTCGCGCAACGTGGCGTCCATGTACTGGGCGCCATTTGTGAAGTCAAGCGCCCTGTCCGATTTCCGTCGCAGAAATTTAGAAAATCCGCGCTGAGCTTGTGGAAAACTTTTTTATCTCAATGAGAAGGGCGGACAAGCTCGCGTGACTCATCAACAAGCCAGGGTGGCCCGGACGCTTGGGATGGCACGGAATTTTGGAATGACTTTCAGCGCGCGAGCCTTCCCCTATGGGGAGAGGCGTGAATGACTGTCGGCGCGAGAGAATGGTGGGCGATGACGGGCTCGAACCGCCGACATCTTCGGTGTAAACGAAGCGCTCTACCAACTGAGCTAATCGCCCCATGGCCGAAGCCACAAGTGAACGGCGCCCTGATTAGGGCGCAGACCCCTGCCCGTCAACTGACATTTGCAGGAATAGAAACGGCCCCGGCGAAAACCGCACGGGGCCGATTGCCAAATACAGGCAGGAAGCGATCTTAGTTGATCGCGTCCTTGAGGCCTTTACCGGGCTTGAACTTAGCCTGGTTCGAAGCCGGAATCTGGATCTCGGCACCGGTGGCAGGGTTGCGGCCGGTCGAAGCCTTGCGCTGGGAAACGGCAAAAGTACCGAACCCAACCAGACGAACTTCGTCGCCACCCTTGAGAGCAGCGGTAATGGCTTCGAACACTGCGTCAACCGCTTCGGCGGCCTGTGCTTTGGTGATCGTAGCCTTGTCGGCAACGACGCCAACCAGATCGTTTTTGTTCATAGCGTTTCCTCACAGTGAATGCCCGCCGTCTCTGGCGAACGAAAACGCCGACAACCTTTTGCGATTCTGCGCTTAGCGCAAGGAAATCCGGGGGTTTTCGGCTGCCCGACGGTGCAAAGCTGTTAATGGACCGGAAAAATTGGCCCTGCAAGCCCGGATAAGGTCAAATCCCGGCATTGCCTGGGGATTGTCCCCGCTTTGCTCACTGGCGGGGAAAAGGGAAATTTTACGGCAAATCGGCACCCGGGCGGCATCCACTAAGCGGGCTCAGCAAGCATGCGGGCAAGCACGCCGGGAAGCAGATTGGGCAGGTCTTCGCTCAGCATGCCCGGACCGCCAAACTGGCTGGCCGCCTCTGCGTGCAGCCAGACACCGGCGCAGGCGGCCTCGAAACCGGACATACCCTGCCCCAGCAGCCCGGCAATAATGCCGGCAAGGACATCCCCTGCCCCTGCGGTGCCAAGCCACGCCGGTGCATTGTCCGAAATGGCGGCCCGGCCATCGGGCGCGGCGATAACAGTGTCACTGCCCTTGAGCACCACTATGGCCCCCGATTGTGTCGCGGCGGCCCGGGCACGCTCCAGCTTGCTGCCGGTCACTTGACCAAAGAGACGCTCAAATTCGCCCTCATGGGGCGTGAGCACTACGGGGGCGTCCCGCACTGCGATCAGTTGCCAAAGGTGGTCGGGGTTGTCTGCGAAGCTTGTCAGGGCATCGGCATCTAGGACCGACGCTGCGCTCGCGGCGAGCAGTACTTCAACGTCTTTGCGGGTCGGCTCCCCCGTTCCGGCCGCGGGACCAATGACGGCTGCGTTGATTCTCGTGTCCGCAAGAATGTCGGCCAATTGGGGGGCCGTTTCAGCGGTCTTCAGCATGATTGCGGTGACATGGGCCGCGTGGACCCTGAGGGCATCCTCGGCACCTACAAGGGTCACCAGTCCGGCACCGACGCGGAAGGCGCCGAGAGCCGCCAGTCGTGCCGCGCCAGTCTGCAAAGGGCCGCCCGAGACGACGACAACATGGCCACGATCAAACTTGTGATCTTCCGCTCGCGGCTTCGGAATACTCCAGAGTCCGGGGCGGTTATGCCATGTGCGGCTGGGGATGGCATCAAGCACGGCGTCGGGAATGCCGATGTCGGCACAAACGAGGCTCCCGCAATGGGCGCGCCCTGGCAACAACAGATGGCCCGGCTTGCGTCGGAAGAAGGTCACCGTGGTTTGGGCTGAGATGGCGGCACCCCGCACCGCTCCGGTGCTGCCATCGATGCCGCTGGGGATATCGATGCTGACAACGGGGGCGGCGACAGCGTTCACGGACGCGATTGTCTGCGCGAGCGGCCCGACAATGTTCCGGTCCAGCCCGGCCCCCAGAATGGCATCAACAATCAACTGCACACCATTTAAGTCAGGCGGCTCGGGCCCCTCCACCGGACCGCTCCACTGCGCTGCCATGGCAGCTGCGTCGCCCTTGAGTGCGTCCGGCCTGGTCGAAAGCCAGAGCCGAACAGGCCAACCCGCCGCTTTCAGCTGCCGCGCGACCACAAAGCCATCGCCGCCGTTATTGCCGGGCCCACAGAGCACCAGCACTGCACACGTCCGGTAACCGAGCAGTATCTGATCGGTTACCGCCCGTCCTGCGGCCTCCATGAGGGCAAGGGAGGGCACGCCAGAGGCGATTGCCAGCCGGTCGGCCTGCGCCATCTCCAGGGGGAACAGGACGCGATGAATTTGCTCAGTAGCCATGGAATTTCGATTCAAATCCAAAGGTGCGTGGGTTTCGACCGTTCGGATTAGGATCAAATTTACGGCCCGCGGTCCAGTGAGCGCCTATTGGGAGAAATCCTTAAGGACTCGCTCGATAATCTTGCTTTCGGTTATGGCCATTGGGAGGGGAGCCCTATGACGTTGACCGCCGCACTTGACGACGAAAGTCTGCGCGCGAATTTCAAGTGGAACGATGTCCGCTTTATCGGAGCACTGGCCGGGCGCTATGCCCTGCCAGACCGCCGGCGGACTCCTGACGACAAGGTGCCGGTCTATGCCTGCCGCTTGTGTTCCATATCAACGCGCATGCTGGTGGCGGTCGGCCCGGTCGTGGGCAAGGAGGGAGAAGTGGTGTCGTCCCACTTCAACGAATTCGGCATTCTGCGTGGGCGCATAACCAGACGCCTCGCCTCTGGCTTTGTAACCGACCTGCAATTGACCGATGGCGAGCGCGAGAAGCTGGGCGCCAAGATCGAGTGGCACAAGAAGCATGTGCACGCCCAGGTACCCGACAAGCGCGAGCACAGGCGTATTCAGCCGCGCGACCCGCGCAGCCTCATCTGCCTTGCCGATGGCCAGCGGGTGCCCTGTTTCGTCGTCGACGTGTCACGCTCGGGCGCGGCCGTCTCCGCCCACTATTGGCCCGATATCGGCACGCCCATGGCGCTGGGACGGATCGTTGCGCGTGTGGTGCGGCACCTGGATGTGGGCTTTGCCGTGCAGTTCGTCCAGGAACAGGAATTTGAAGAACTGGAAGCGCTGATCAAGCCCCCAGCCGATTAAGCGCCTGCGGACACCTGACGGCCGATCACATTTTTCCAACGGATGGCCCATTCGATAAATTGCAATCAAATGGTGCAAGTCCGCATTGACGGGGCATGGGCATGCTCATCCGACCACCGGAGGGAGGTCGGCCTTGTCCGAAGATCTGGAACGTCCAACGATTGCCTTGCACGGCATAACCACCGTGGCAGGGCGCTATGTCATCGGCGCACAGCCCAGCCATCCAGGCATCAATCTGTTTGCCTGTCGGCTCCGCATGATCTGCAGTGACAGCCTGCGCATGACCGCGCCGGTCATCCCACAGATTGGCGAACCGGTGTCCGTCAGCTTCGCGTCCTTCGGAACCCTGACAGGGACCGTCGCACGCCAGTTTGAAGACGGGTTTGAAATAGGTCTCGAGCAAAGTGCGGCAGAGCGCGACAAGCTCAATTCCAAGATTACCAATTTCAGCGAGAACCTGTGGACGACGACCAGCGACCGCCGCTCCGCGCAGCGTGTCATGCCCAGCAACCCGCGCACGGTTATCGCCCGCCCCGACAACTGGTCGCAGCCATGCCTGATCGTTGACTATTCGATTTCGGGCGCAGCGGTTTCGGCGGCGTTCCAGCCGGCGGTTGGCGAGATCGTCACGGTCGGGCGAGTGACCGGCGAAGTGGTCCGGCTGTTCGACTTCGGCTTTGCGGTGCGCTTCTTCGAGCCACAGAGCGCGGACAATATCGAGGGCCTGCTCGAAGCGCCAGAAGAGTGGCGCGATGTCATGCGCCGAACATTCCGCGCGGTTTGACCCCCGCCACCCCCGCCGCGTGCTATTGAGACCAACAAAAAGGGGCCCCGGAAGGCCCCTTTTCACATTGGGTATGGGTCCGCTTAGGCGGAGTAGTACATTTCGTACTCGACCGGGTGCGGGGTGTGCTCGAACTTGATCACTTCCTGCATCTTGAGGTCGATGTAGCTGTCGATGAAATCGTCATCCATGACGCCGCCAACCTTGAGGAAGTCGCGGCCTGCCGAAAGGCATTCCAGGGCCTCACGCAGCGAGGCTGCAACGGTCGGGATTTCCTTGAGCTCTTCCTTGGGCAGCTCGTAGAGATCCTTGTCCATCGGGTCGCCGGGGTGGATCTTGTTCTTGATGCCATCGAGGCCGGCCATCAGCAGCGCGGTGAAGGCCAGGTACGGGTTGGCCAGCGGATCGGGGAAACGCACTTCCACGCGCTTGGACTTCGGCGACTGGCCGAAGGGGATACGGCACGAGGCCGAGCGGTTGCGAGCCGAATAGGCCAGCAGCACGGGGGCTTCGAAGCCGGGCACCAGACGCTTGTAGGAGTTGGTGGTCGGGTTGGTGAAGGCATTGATGGCCTTGGCATGCTTGATCACGCCGCCGATGTAGTAGAGGCATTCCATCGACAGGCCAGCATACTGGTCGCCAGCGAAGAGCGGCTTGCCGTCCTTCCAGATCGACTGGTGGCAGTGCATGCCCGAGCCGTTGTCGCCATAGACAGGCTTAGGCATGAAGGTTGCGGTCTTGCCATAGGCATTGGCAACCTGCTGCACGGCGTATTTGTAGATCAGCACGTCGTCGGCCGACTGGATCATCGGCTTGAACTTGAGGCCAAGTTCATGCTGTGCCGAGGCCACTTCGTGGTGGTGCTTTTCGATGATGACGCCCATCGAGCCCATGGCTTCGAGCATTTCACCACGGATGTCCTGGGCGCTGTCCAGCGGCGGAACCGGGAAATAGCCCTTCTTGAGGCCGATGTGGTGGCCGTTGTTGCCGCCTTCGTACTCAGCATTGTTGTTGGTGGGCAGTTCGCTCGCGTCGATCTTGAAGCCAACATCATAGGTGGTGTTGGAGTACTTCACGTCGTCGAAAAGGAAGAATTCGGGCTCTGGGCCGAACACCACAGAGTCACCAACACCGCTGGACTTGACCAGGGCTTCGGCCTTCTTGGCAATGGAGCGCGGGTCGCGGTTGTAGGGCTGGTAGGTGGCGGGCTCAAGAATGTCGCAGTTGATGGCGAGGGTCGAGGCCGCGAAGAACGGGTCCATATAGGCCGAGTTCGGATCGGGCATCAGCACCATGTCGGACTCGTTGATGGCCTTCCAGCCAGCGATCGAGGAGCCGTCAAACATGACGCCTTCTTCGAACATGTCGGCATCAACCACCGATGCGTCCATGGTGACGTGCTGCAGCTTGCCGCGCAGGTCGGTGAAGCGCACGTCGAGATACTTGATGTTCTCGTCCTTCATGCGCTGGACAATGTCTGCTCCGGTGGTCATTAGGTCTTCCCCTGTCTAAATCGGATGCGTGTTGCTGTTTGTGGCGATTGGCGTCTGAAGGGAGGCTTCAGAGCGCGTCGTCGCCGAATTCGCCGGTACGAATACGGATGGCCTGTTCGATGGAATAGACGAAGATCTTGCCGTCACCGATGCGACCTGTTTGCGCAGCGGTGCGGATGGCCTCGATGGCCTTTTCGGCCAGATCGTCGGGGCAAACCACTTCGACTTTTACCTTGGGCAGAAAATCCACCACATATTCGGCGCCGCGATAGAGCTCGGTATGGCCTTTCTGGCGCCCGAAACCCTTGGCCTCGGTCACGGTGATGCCCTGCAGGCCAACTTCCTGCAGTGCTTCTTTGACTTCGTCGAGCTTGAATGGCTTTACGATAGCCTCGATTTTTTTCAACTGTGCCTCCACTGGCCGTTTTCGGCGGTTACCGGCCAAATGGTATGCACGGCCTGTGCCAGCCAGCAGCTAGGGCAGATAGTTGTTTATGATCAACAACTTGAACCGCCCAGTGATGGATGACGTGGCACCAAGCCCCATGCCGTGTGACCCAAAACTAGCCATGATGACTATATTTTAATCACGGATGTGCCGGGCGCATGATCCCAAGGAAGCAAAAATGACCAAAATGACGCCACTTGAATGCGTCGAACTCCAATTGGCGGCTTACAATGACCGTGATCTCGGCCGCTTCCTGACGGCCTTTTCAGACACGGTTCGCAGCTATCGACTGCCAGACATGACCCTTTTGCTCGATGGTAAAACCGCTTTCGGCGACTTCTATGCCACCAACAGGTTTATTCACGCCCGATTGCGCGCGGAATTGCTGCAACGCCTGGTTGTTGGTGAAACCGTCATTGATCATGAACTGATCCACGGCCTTGGTCCGGAGCCCGTAGAAACGACTGTGATGTTCTTCGTGAAGGACGGACTTATCGAAAAGGTCTTCTTCATTCCCGCCAAATCTCCAAGCTAGGCTTTGACTGCCATACACTCTTCATATAGATGCAACGCCAACCCGGCCGACGGGGACCCATGCGGGTGTGGCGGAACTGGTAGACGCACTGGATTTAGGTTCCAGCGCCGCAAGGCGTGGAGGTTCGAGTCCTCTCACCCGCACCATTACGGCCTCCGGCCCAATGAATTGAATCAATACGGGATTTGACCCCAATGCAGGTAACCGAGACCCTCAACGAAGGCCTGAAGCGCAAGCTCAGCGTCACCATTCCGGCAGCGGACCTCAATTCGCGCCTCGACGCCAAGCTCGCTGAGCTCAAGGGCCAGGCCAATATCAAGGGCTTCCGCCCCGGCAAGGTGCCGACCGCGCATCTCAAGAAGGTCTATGGTCGTTCGGCCATGTCCGAAGTGATGACCGATGCGATCAATTCGACCGTGTCCGACACGCTGGACAAGCGCGAAGAACGCGCCGCGGCCCAGCCCAAGGTTGACTTGCCGCAGGACCAGACCGTCATCAACGACGTTCTGGATGGCAAGTCGGACCTGGCGTTCGAGGTCGAATATGAAATTCTGCCCGCCGTCACGCTGATGGATATCAAGGGTGTCAAGCTCACCAAGCCCGTGGTCGAAGTTTCCGAAGAGGAAGTCGACACCGAAGTGAACCGCGTTTTCGCACAGAACCGCGGCTACACCACCAAGGGTGACGATGGCGTGGTCGAGAACGGCGACTATCTCGGTCTCTCGTTTGTCGGCAAGATCGACGGCAAGGAATTCGATGGCGGTACCTCCGACCATGCGCACCTGACCGTGGGTTCGGGTGAATTCATCCCCGGTTTTGAAGAGCAGCTGATCGGCGCCAAGAAGGGCGAAACCCGCGAAGTGAAGGTAACCTTCCCCAAGGATTACCAGAACGAAGAGCTGGCCGGTAAGAAGGCCGTGTTCGACGTCAATGTTCTCCATGTCGATGGCCCCAATGCTGGCGAGCTGGATGACGATTTCGCCAAGCGCCTTGGTCTTGAAGACGTTGCCGCGCTGCGCAAGGCCGTTCGCGACCAGATGGAAAACGCCCTGGCCTCGATGGGCCGTCAGCACCTGAAGCGTCAGGTTCTGGATGCTCTGGATGATGGTCACAAGTTCGACGTGCCGGCGCAGCTGGTCGAAGCCGAATTCAACACCATCTGGCAGCGCGTTGTGCACGAGATCGAGCACCACGGCCGGTCCTTCGAAGACGAAGGCACCACCGAGGAAGCCGCCAAGGAACAGTACCAGCGGATCGCCGAGCGCCGTGTGCGCCTGGGCCTGGTTGTTGCCGAAATCGGCAACCAGAGCGAAGTTCAGGTGACCGACGAAGAGCATCAGCAGGCGCTGATCGCTGAGGTCCGTCGCTTCCAGGGCCAGGAACAGCAGGTTTACGACTACTACCGCAAGAACCCGCAGGCCCTTGCGAGCCTCCGCGCTCCCATTTTCGAGAACAAGGTCGTCGATCACATCATCGAACTGGGCAAGGTCACTGACAAGAAGATGACCCGCGAAGAACTCGCCAAGCTGATCCAGGCTGACGAGGATGAAGTTCCTGAGGAGCACCACCACTAAGGTGGAGCGCCCAAGAATTGAAAAGGCCGCCTTCGGGCGGCCTTTTTTGTTGCGCGGAACGATGTGAACGCGGTCGTCCTGCTGACATTGAACCATTTGCCGTCACGGCACTTGTTCCAGACAGGAACAGGAGGAATTGCCATGACCCAATATAGTTCGGACTCACCCTACCAGCCCAAGGGGGATCACAATCGTCGGCTTTCGCTTGGCCTCGACCCCGATCAGTTCGCCGCCGAAGCCGGGATCACCACCGATGAGTTGCGCGACTATGAGCGCACCAGCCCCGATCACGACTATGACCCCAGCATTGCACTGCGCGTGACACTGGCCTTGGACCGCCTGGAGCGGACCATGCCCAATCTTCAAAACGGCCGGAATGACGGCGCTGGGCTCACAAACCCAACGCTCGACCACTCCCGACACCATAAGCTCATGGAGCACGAGCTGGTGCCCGAGACACTTGAGGGCGCGACCATTTACGGCGCCGACAACCAGGAGATTGGCAAGGTCTCGCATCTGCATGGCAGCGGACCAAGCGCCCAGGTCATCGTCGATGTCGGCGGCTTCCTTGGATTAGGCGCCAAGCCCGTGGCCGTGAGCATGGTCAGTCTCGATTTCATGCGCGACGAGGCGGGACATGTGCATGCGGTCACGCTCTGGACACGCAAGGACCTCGAGGACATGCCGGAACACCGTCATCACTGATCGGCTGAGCTGAGGGGCGCCACATGGGCGCCCCTTTTGTATCAGGCGGCCATTTCGCTGAAGAACCGGTCCGGCCCATCCACTTCAACCAGCTTCTTGCGCTCAATGAGCAGATAGCGGGTGCCGATGGCCTTGAGGAAGGCGCGGTCGTGGGTAACCAGAATGCTCGTGGCCCCCTGCTCCCGAATATCGTCCTCAAGCTGTTCCTGCCCGGGTATGTCGAGATGATTGGTCGGCTCGTCGAGCAGGTAGAAATTGGGCTGCTGCAGCCGCAGCGCCAGCAGAGCCAGCCGGGCGCGCTGGCCCAGTGACATGGTGCGGATCGGCTTTCCCTGACGGTCCGGCGGAAAGCCGGCACCAGCCAGCAGCGCAATCGTTCGGCGATCACCCTCATCGAAGCGGTGCAGGATATAGTCCAGCGGCGACGGATCGAGTGGAAGCCAGGCGAGCGCCTGGTCAAGGTAGCCCGGCGCCAGTTGGGGACTAATGCGTAACCCGGCGGGCACCGATCCTGCCAAAGCGTCAGTGACGACCCGCATGAATTGCGATTTTCCGGTGCCATTGCGCCCCAGGAGCACGATACGGTCACCCTGGAAAATATGGAGCTTGTCCACGGTAAAGAGCGGCCGGCCATCAGGCGTGGCAATGGGCACATTCTCGAAGGCCATCATCACCTTGGCCTCGGCCCCGCTATTCCCGAGCCGCACAAGTCCGGTGCGGTCGCGGTGGACCTCGTGCACCTGGGTTTCGATCTTTTCGGCCCGGTCGCGCAATTGCTTGGATTTGACCGTGAGGAGATCACTGCCCGAGTTGATGCCGATATTGGTGAGCTTGGCAGCCTGTTTCCGAAGCTGTGCAGCCTGCTTGAGGTCGCGTTCGCGCTGGGCCTCGGTCGCGGCATCGATCTGATCGAGTTCGGCGCGTGCCGCCGAATAGGCCAGCGGCAGATAGACTTGCTCGCTGGGCCTGAGGAACAGGGTGCGATTGGTGGTCGCATCGAGGAAGGCGCGGTCGTGGCTGGCGATGACCACCGGCAGGGTTCGCGCAGCGTAAGAGAGCCATTCCTCGAGCATCATGATGCGGCCAAGGTCGAGGTGATTGGTCGGTTCGTCCATCAGCAGGGCATCAGGCTGAGTGACCCAGGCGCGGGCCAGGAGAGCCATGCGCTGCCAGCCGCCACTGAGTTCGCCAAGCGGTTTCTCCCGAAACTCGAGCGGGATGGACAATTCGTCGAGCACGACGTCGACGCGCCAGCTCTCGGCATCCTGTGTCGCGGCATCGAGCGCCGACCCGACGAATGCGGTCAAGGTCTGGGACAAGGCGTTGCCTGGCACCTCTTGAGGAACATAACCCATCGCGAGACCGCGCGAGCGCGCGATCTCGCCTTCGGTCAATTCGGACAACCCGGCCATGGCCCGTAGCAGCGTGGTCTTGCCTCGGCCATTGGGCGCGACGAGACCGACGCGATCACCCTCGGCAATGACGAGGTTGAGATTGGAGAACAGGAGGTCGCCCGCGCGGTGGCCGGCATTTCGGAGGCTGATCATGCCCATGGTGTCTACTCACTGGATCGGCGCCGCTTCATGCAAGGCGCCATTGCCATCAATCCGGCGACTGGCCTGTGCCAGGTCGCCATGAAGGGCAAACCAGAGGATCGGGTACGAAGTATCTCGTCCGGACCAGTCCTGGTCAGCCCTGCAGCTCATGCCGCAGGGCGAAAACGGGGCCACGCGTGCGATGCGTTTGAAAAACAGTCATGCAGCCCTCCCGTCTTGTGTGGACGATAGTTCAGCGCGCCTGCTCGGCGCACCAACAGCAAAACCCTAACCCACGCTGCCGAGGCAGCGCAAGCAAGGTTATGCTATGTAGAAAAAAAGGCTGGCGCCGATGAGGGCGCCAAGACGCGAGACACGGAAACTGGCCAGCCGGTACGCAATACTACCAAATCCGGCTGTCGGCCAATATCCGAGAGACGCTGAACCAACCTTGGCCGATTGATACGCAATACCCGGCAGTTCGGTTCGCATACGGCAACTCCAGACATAAACCGTATGTCCATCTGTCTATCAGGACGCACTTAAGAAAGTGCTCCCAAGAAGGAAACGAGGCGTAAATCCGGCGCCCTATCTTGGGACGAAACTGTTTCAATCGGAACGCGCACCGGGAATGGACCGGACCGCCGTTTCGTGTTCAGCATCCGTTCATCTTGACGGTCCCGGCCCCGGTTCAGTTGTGGGAATTGGCTCAGCGGCCAGACCCGTGGAAACGCCTGCTATATGCTAGATATTGGACCTGCCCGATTCGGGCTGAACCTATGGAACGTGCATGTCGCCAGATCTCTTCGGAAGCGCCGCCCCTGTCCCTGAGACGCCAAAGGAGCCCACGCCCGCCAAGCCGGCGGTCCGGGCAACGACGGCGACGCCGGAAGCCTATGGCGCATCAGATATTGAGATTCTGGAAGGACTTGAGCCCGTCCGGCGACGCCCGGGCATGTATATCGGGGGCACCGATATCAACGCCTACCATCACCTGTTTGCCGAGGTGATCGACAATTCCATGGACGAGGCCATTGCCGGTCACGCCACCCGCATCGAGGTGCATCTGGGCACGGACGGCTACATAACGGTTACCGATAATGGGCGCGGCATCCCGGTCGAAAAGCACCCCAAATTCCCAAACCGCTCGACGCTGGAAATCGTGCACACCGTCCTGCACGCCGGTGGTAAGTTCGACAGCAAAGCCTATGAAACTTCAGGCGGATTGCACGGCGTTGGCGTCTCGGTGGTGAACGCGCTTTCCGACGATATGGTGGTTGAAGTCGCCCGCGACCAGCAGCTCTATCGCATTCAGTTTTCGCGCGGTCATGTTGTCGAGGACGTGATCAATGTAGGGCGGGTGCAGAACCGGCGCGGCACCACCACGCGCTTCCACCCCGATCCACAAATCTTTGGGCCGGCGGCCCATTTTTCGGCTGGCCGCATTTTCCGCATGACGCGGGCCAAGGCCTATCTGTTTGGCGGCGTCGAACTGCGCTGGAGTTGCGACGAGAGCCTGGCCAACGAAGAAGTGCCTGCCAAGGCGGTGTTCCATTATCCCGATGGTCTTAAGGACTATATGACCGCCCGCATCGAGGGCGAGACGCGGATCACCGACGACATCTTCTCGGGCAAGAGCGGGCGTCCGGGCAGCCATGGGTCGGTTGAATGGGCCATTGCCTGGACCATCGGCGACGGCGGCGTGCAGAGCTATTGCAATACCGTGCCGACCCCGGACGGCGGCACGCATGAGGCCGGCATGCGGATGGCGCTTTTGCGCGGGCTTAAGGGCTATGCGGAGCTGACCAAGAACAAGGGCGCGGCCAATCTTACGGCGGAGGACGTGCTGACCTCATGCGCGGTTATGCTGTCGGTGTTCGTGCGCGAGCCGGAATTCGTTGGCCAAACAAAGGATAAGCTGGCGTCGGGCGAGGCGACGCGCATCGTGGATACCGCGTTGCGTGATGCCTTTGACCACTGGCTGGCAGCGTCACCACAGCAGGCCGGCAAGCTCCTGGACTGGGCCCTGGAACGCGCTGATGAACGCATGCGCCGCCGCAAGGAAAAGGAGATTGACCGGGCCAGCGCAACACGCAAATTGCGCCTGCCGGGCAAGCTGGCCGATTGCACGCAGAATGCGGCACAGGGCGCGGAACTCTTCATCGTCGAGGGCGATTCGGCTGGTGGCTCCGCAAAACAGGCCCGCAGCCGCGCCAATCAGGCAGTGCTGCCGCTGCGCGGCAAAATTCTCAACGTTGCGGGCGCCAGCCGCGACAAGTTGGCGGCCAACCAGTTGATTGCCGATCTCATTCAGGCGCTGGGTTGCGGCACGAGGGATCGCTATACAGAGGACGACCTGCGCTACGACAAGATCATCATCATGACCGATGCTGACGTCGACGGCGCCCATATCGCTTCGCTGCTGATCACCTTCTTCTTCCAGGAGATGCCGCGGCTGATCGAGAACGGACATCTCTATCTCGCCCTGCCCCCGCTCTATCGCATCAGCCAGGGCGGCAAGACACTCTATGCCCGTGACGATGCACACAAGAACGTGCTGATGGAGACCGAGTTCACCGGCAAGGGGAAGGTGGACATCACCCGGTTCAAGGGCCTGGGCGAAATGCCGTTCGCACATCTGCGCGAAACGACCATGTCGCCGAAGTCGCGGACGTTGCTGCAAGTGAAGATCCTGGATGACCGCGACGCCACCAGGAACACCGTCGACCGCCTGATGGGAACCAAGCCGGAAGCGCGTTTCGAGTTCATCCAAGAGAACGCAGCCTTCGTCACTGACCTCGACATCTGAGCCGTCCTTAACCGCGTTGGCCACGCAAATGCCCATAACCGTTGACAGTCAAGGGGTTTGCGCTATGGTCCGCGCCGCTGGCATATCCCAATGGCGGGCGGCACTTGTACCGTTCGCTTGCGTTGAGGAGCCAGCGGAACATTGGCGCCAGGCCGGTTTCGGCCGCCGTTCCGGTGTTCATCTGCGGATGCTAGCAGTACTTCCTTTCCATCCGCAGCCATGCAAGGGCCGCGCGCCCCACGGGCGGGCCTTGTACAACTCCAATGACCGGCGCACCGGCCCGAGTTCTTCGGCCCGGCCAGGCATCGGCCAGCACCGCTGAGTGGAACGACCGACTTGACCGACGACTTTTCCGGACTGGGACTCTCCAGCAAGGTTACCGATGCAGTGGCCGCAGCTGGCTATACAAAGCCAACTGAAATCCAGGCCCAGGCTATTCCGCACCTTCTGCAAAAGAAGGACCTGATCGGCATTGCGCAGACGGGCACCGGCAAGACGGCGAGCTTCGTGCTGCCGATGCTGACCCTGCTGGAAAACGGCCGCGCCCGCGCTCGCATGCCCCGTACGCTCATTCTGGAGCCGACGCGCGAACTCGCAGCGCAGGTCTCCGAGAATTTCGAGAAGTACGGCAAGAACCATCGCCTTTCGATGGCGCTGATCATCGGCGGCGTGTCCTTTGAAGACCAGAACAAGAAGCTTGATCGCGGCGTGGATGTGCTGATTGCCACGCCCGGCCGTCTGCTCGACCAGATCGAGCGCGGCAAGATCATGCTCAATGGCGTAGAAATCCTCGTCATCGACGAAGCCGACCGCATGCTGGACATGGGCTTCATTGATGACATCGAAAAGATCGTCAACCGCTTGCCGCCGCGTCGCCAGACCATGTTGTTCTCCGCGACCATGGATGCGCAGATCGAGCGCCTGACCAAGAAGTTTCTCAAGGACCCCGTGCATGTGCAGGTGTCTCGAGCAGCCTCTACGGCCGATACTATCGACCAGAAGCTGGTCAAGGTGTCTTCAAAGCCGGACGAAAAGCGCGCTGCGCTGCGGGCCCGCATCGACGCCTCCGAAGGGCTGACCAACGCCATTATCTTCTGCAACCGCAAACGCGACGTCGCCACCCTGGCGCGCTCGCTCGAACGGCATGGCTATTCTGCCGGTTCGCTGCATGGCGACATGGACCAGAAGAGCCGCATGGAGACGCTGGACGCCTTCAAGACCAACAAGCTCACCTTGCTGGTGGCCAGTGATGTTGCCGCCCGTGGTCTCGATATTCCTGCCGTGAGCCATGTGTTCAATTTCGACGTGCCGGTGCATGCCGAAGACTATGTGCACCGCATTGGCCGTACTGGTCGCGCCGGCCGCTCGGGGGTCGCCTATACCTTGGTTGCCCCGGCCGATGGCAAGCATCTCGATGCCATTCTCAAATTGATCCAGAAGCCAATCGACTGGCTGGATGACGTCAAGACGGCCAAGCCAGCCGCCAGCGAAGAACAGGCAGACGGCGCGGAAGCAAAGCCAAGCCGCGGGCGTCGCGGACGTGCTACCCGCCCGCCCGCCAGGGCGCCGCGCGAGCAGAATGCAACCACAGAGCGTGCAACACCGGTTGAAGCGGCTGCGCCCGCCGAACGTCCGGCCGCCGAGAGGCCGTCGGCCGCTGTGCGATCCGCTGCGGCCGAGCCGGCAGCGCCGAAGAGCAACAGTCGCCAGCGCGCCTCGCGGAAGCCCGAACAAGCAGCCGCCGACTCGCCATTTGGCGATGCCGGACCAATTCCGGCGTTCTTACTTCGCTCCACCCGCCTTTCGCAGTAAAACGTCAGCATTATTGGCCAAATCCAGCCCGAATCTTGTGAACACGAGGTTGTGTTTAGGGGGGCCAGGGCTGTATCTAGTAGCAACGACTCATAAAAACGGAACACGATCCGGGCAGGGCGCAACGGCGCGCGGGGTGGGCAGTGTCGGACCAAGAATTTACGCGTACGCTGGGCTACGCCAATGCGGCGTTTGATCTGCTGAAGCGGAGCGGGATTCCGCCCTATCCGCAATTCTATGAACTGCTCTACACCTATGCGACTGGCGTCAATCCATCCCTGAACAATCGGATCAACACCATTTTCCGAAGCGGGACGGTTCCTTCGGCGGATCTGGCTGAGACGCTCTACAACGAATTTCTGAAATCCGACGTCAATGACCGCATGTCGAGTGTTTCGGAGCGCATGCATGCGCGTATCGAGGCCGTGCATGAGGCCATCGACAGCGCCATGACGACGGCAAACGCCTATTCCGGTTCGCTGCAATCAGCCACCGGGGACCTCGAGCGTGATCTGAGCGGCGACGACATGCGGCTGCTGGCCACACGGCTCCTGTCGGAAACCCGCCGCATGCAGGACACCAATAGGCAGCTGGAAATCAAGCTCGAAGCCTCGCGCGAGGATATTGCGGCCCTGCAGCGCGATCTCGATGACGTGCGCCGCGAGTCCATGCTCGACTCCCTGACCAAGATTGCCAATCGCAAGAGCTTCGACGAGGGGCTTGAGGACGCCATTCGCGAAGCGGACAAGTCTCGCGGTCCGCTTAGCCTGATCCTGCTCGACATCGATCATTTCAAGAATTTCAATGACACCTATGGGCACCAAACGGGTGATCAGGTGTTGCGCCTTGTAGCGATGACCTTGAAGTCCAACATCAAGGGCAAGGACCTGGCGGCGCGATACGGCGGCGAGGAATTCGTGGCCGTCCTGCCCTCCACCGATCTGGAAGGCGCCGTGATCGTTGCCGAGAATGTCCGCAAGGCTATTCAGGCCAAGGAACTTCTCAAGCGCTCTACCAACGAAAAGCTGGGGCGGATCACCGCATCGTTCGGCGTTGCCACATTCAACTCGTCTGATAATGCGATGTCGTTCATCGAGCGCGCCGACAGGTGCCTATATGCGGCAAAACATGCAGGCCGTAACCGTGTGGTGAGCGAGACGGAACTGGTCGAAATCGACGAAATCCCGGCAAAAGGCGTCTCGGCCGCCTAAACGCGTACCTGCTTTCCGCGCATAACGTCCCGGTCGTGCGTGCGGTCAGGCTGTCGGTATCAGTTCGACGCCCAGCCCTGCCAGCATGTCCCAATAGTCAGGATAGGTCTTGCCCGTACAGGCGGGATCGAGAATCACAATGCCGGGCACGCGCAGGCCCGCCAGAGCAAAACTCATGGCAATCCGGTGGTCGTGATAGGTTTCGATCCTGGCACGGGCATTGCGGCCGGCGAGCTTGCTGGCCAGATCCGGGTCGGAAGCGACGAGCAGGTCGTCCCCCTCCTCCCGCGCCAGACCAGGCATGATCCGGTTGAGCTCATTGGCGACAGCACGGATGCGATCGGTTTCCTTGACCCGCAGATTGGCGATGCCAACGAACCTCACGGGTCGATTGTTGAAGGCAGCGACGACGGCGATTGTCGGAACTGCATCCTGCATCTGCGAGCCGTCGATGACTTCGGGCATATCGGGGAATTGGGCGATGACAGCCTGAGCTGCGGCATCTGGCTGGGTGAAGGCCCCTTCAGCCACGCCCAGATCGATCCTGCCGCCCGTAAGCGCCTCAATGCCCCACAAATAGGTCGCAGCGGAGGCATCGGGCTCGATGTGGAAGTCGGTGGCTTTGTAGCCGGTCGGCTGCACCAGCCAGGAACCGTCGTCGCGGCTGTCCACCTTGGCGCCAAAGGCGCGCATGGCGGCAAGGGTGAGATCGACATAGCCGCGGGCGCCAATATCCTTGCCGGCCAAGGCTACCTCAATGGGTCCATCGCCAAAGGGGGCGGCCATCAGCAACGCGGACACATATTGGCTAGACAGAGAAGCATCGATTTCCACCCTGCCCGACCCGAAGCGGCCAGTGCCGTGAATGGTCACCGGCGGGCAGCCCGTCGGGCTTTCAGCGTCGATGCCCAGAGCGATGAGAGCGTCCACCAGCGGTTTGATGGGCCGGAGGCGCATGTCCTCGTCGCCATCGATGACGACAGTACCTTCAATAGTGGCGACAGCGGCCGTGAGAAAGCGCGTGGCAGTGCCGGCATTACCAAGGGAAAGCGGCGCAGCGGGAGCGTTGAGCCGGCCGGTGCTGGTGACCAGAAAGCTCGTGGCATCGGGCTCATCAATGGTGACGCCCATGTCGCGCAACGCCCGAGCCATGAGCACGGTGTCCTTGCTCTTGAGCGCGCCGGTCAACCGGCTGGTGCCTTCAGCCATGGCCGCAAGCAGCAGCGCCCGATTGGTAATCGACTTGCTGCCGGGCGGCGAAACGCGACCGGAAAGTGGACGATTGGGAGGTGTGATGGCGAGGGCGGGAGGAAGGGCATCGGTCATGATGCGGGATCAATGCACCAGCGAGACTATTTCCGCAACGGGAAGATACCTCATCCGCCCTTCGGGCCCCCTCTCCGCCAAAGGGAGAAGGGAAAACAGCGGCCTACGCCCCTGCCCGCGCCTCGGCCAAGGCCTTGAGATCGGCGGGGGCGAGCGTAACGCTTTCGCCGCAGCCGCAGGCGCCGGTCTGGTTGGGGTTCTTGAAGGTAAAGCTCGAGCCCATCTTGCTGGACTCAAAATCCATGATGGTGCCCAGCAGATACATGGTGGCCTTGGGATCGACCCAGACGTCGATGCCCTTGTCGTTGACATGGTCATCGCCAGCCAGCGGCTCGGCAACATAGTCCATGGTGTAGGAAACGCCGGCGCAGCCGGCATTCTTGATGCCGACACGCAGCCCGACGACTGGGCTATCGGAATCTTCAATGATCTCTGTGATGCGCTCAGCGGCTGCATCGCTCAGGGACATGATCTTGAAGGGCATCGGCCATTCACCTTTGATCGGCGTTTCACGATATATAATGTGAAACGCGCGAAATTACCACCAGTTCAAAGCAACTTGAGCCTCTTCGCTCATCCGGGATGCGTCCCAAGGCGGATCGAAGACCATGTTGACGGTGACATCCTGGACGCCCTCCACGCCACGGGCAGCATTCTCCACCCAGCCGGGCATCTCGCCGGCAACAGGGCAACCGGGCGCCGTGAGGGTCATGTCGATAACCAGGTTGCGGTCGTCATCCAGATCGACGCGGTAGATGAGGCCAAGCTCGTAAATGTCTACCGGGATTTCCGGGTCATAGACGGTCTTGAGAGCGCCAATGAGATCGCTGGTGATGCGTTCTACCTCACCCTCGGGGAGGCTCGATGGCATGGTCGGGGCGATGCGAACATCATTGTCGGTCTTGATGTCTTCACTCATGTCAGTCGTCCTCAGGCGAAAAATTTCTGGGCGCGGGCAATGCCATCGACCAACGCATCCACATCATCCTTGCCGTTATATAGGGCGAGGGATGCGCGACATGTAGAGGTCACGCCAAAGCGTTTCAACAGCGGCTGGGCGCAATGGGTGCCTGCGCGCACCGCAATGCCGTAGCGATCGAGAATCGTTGCAACGTCGTGGGCATGGGCGCCGGCAATCTCGAAGGAAAAGATGCCGCGCTTGCCGGGCGCCGTGCCAATCATGCGCAAGGCATTGATGCGGGACAATTGTTCGTGGGCATAGGCCGCAACGTCGTGCTCGTGGGCAGCGATGGCGTCGCGCCCGATGGACTGCATGTAATCGAGTGCCGCACCAAGACCCATAGCCTGGACGATGGGCGGGGTGCCGGCTTCGAAGCGATGCGGCGGCTCGTTATAAGTGACAGCGTCAAGCGTGACCGTTTCGATCATCTCGCCGCCGCCCTGATAGGGCTGCATCTCGGCAAGCAGTTCGTATTTGCCGTAGAGAACGCCGATACCGGTGGGGCCATAAAGCTTATGGCCGGTCATGATGTAGAAATCGGCGTCAAGGTCGCGGACATCAACGCTCGTGTGGACGGCACCCTGTGAGCCGTCGATCAGCACCGGAATGCCGCGCGCGTGGGCAATCTCGATGATGGCCTTGATCGGGTTGACCGTGCCTAGCACGTTGGACATATGGGTAACCGCGACGATACGGGTGCGCTCGTTCAGCGAGGCCTCGAAGGCGTCCATGTCGAGCACGCCGCTGTCATCGACGTCGATAAACCGGATCACCGCACCGCTGCGTTCGCGGTGAAAATGCCAGGGCACGATATTGGAGTGGTGTTCCATGATCGTGGTCACGATCTCGTCCCCTTCGAGAATACGGGGGCCGAAGAAGGAGGAGGCGACCAGATTGATCGCCTCGGTTGCCGAGCGGGTGAAGATGATCTCCTCGACCCGACCGGCGTTGAGGAAGCGGCGCACGCTTTCGCGGCCAGCCTCGTAGCCTTCGGTGGCGCGATTGGCGAGCGTGTGGAGACCCCGGTGCACATTGGCATATTCGTGCCGGAAGGCATGGTCCATCCGATCCAGCACCTGCACAGGCTTTTGGGCCGAGGCGCCGCTATCGAGATAAACGAGGCGGTGGCCGTGGATTTGTTCCGACAGGATCGGAAAGTCGGCGCGGATTTTTTCGAGGTCGAAGGTCATTGTTTTGGATTGCCTCTGCTTCACCTCTCCCTTTGGGGGAGAGGTCGACCGTCTTCGGTCGGGTGAGGGGGCCTTCCTCCGCACCGTGCTCGTGAAGGGGGCCCCCCCCCCGCCCCGCCCCCCCCCCCACACCC
>NZ_JAMZCU010000001.1:519651-799648 GCF_024273195.1 Devosia ureilytica
CCCCTCACCCGGCGCTGCGCACCGACCTCTCCCCCGAAGGGAGAGGTGAAGAGGCTTTTTCGCTTACATTCCGCCCAGCAGCCAGCCGTCGACGACGCCTTGCAGGGCTTCGTTGAGTTCGGCGTCCTCGACCGGATCGAGAAGTTCGGCGATGAAGCCGCGGACCAGCATGGTTTCGGCCTCGGCCTTGGGAATGCCGCGGCTGAGGAGGTAGAACAAACTATCCTCATCGAGTTTGCCGCAGGTCGAGCCGTGACCGCAGACGACGTCGTCAGCGTAGATTTCCAGCTCCGGCTTGGAGAGGATTTCGGCCTCGTCGGATAGCATCAGGCCCTGATGCATGAACTTGGCATCAGTTTTTTGGGCGTCGCGGGCGACCACCAGCTTGCCCTGTACCACGGCCTTGGAGCGACCCCGGCTGATCGACTTGAACAGCGGCTGCGAAGAGGTGTGCGGCACCGCGTGCAGGGTTTCCATGGTGATGTCAGCGTGCTGGCCATCAGACACAAGGTTGAGCCCGGTCACGTCGGCATGGGCACCGGCGCCATCCATGCGCGGAAACACATTGGTGCGAGCCAGACCCGAGCCAAGGTGGATAATCAGGGTGCGTAGCTTGGCACCATCAGCAAGATGGTACTCATTGGTGGCGAAATGTGAAGTGGCGCGGGCGCTCAGGTCCAGAGTGATGTGGGTGAGCACAGCATCCTTGCCGAGGGCGATATAGGTCGCGTGATTGCCAACGTGGGCGGCATCGGAGCCCGAGAAGGTTTCGATGATGGTGGCGGTTGCGCCATCGGCAAGGAAAACCTTCAGGGCGTCAGCAACGTGGGCAGCCTCGCCCTCGATGCGCCGCTCAATCTGGATGACCGGATCGACAGAGCTCTCAAGGGTCAGGGTCAGCGCCTCGCCGGACAGCGCATTGTTGACATGCACCAGAACATCGTCGCGCGTGGTCAGAACGCCGCCCTGCGTCCTGCCGACGATGATACCCGCCGGGGCCGTCGAGGCATTCTGGATGGCGCCGTTGGCGATCATCAGATTGTAGGCGCCCGGAATGCGCAGGGCCGGAGCGCTGGCTTCATTGGCGGCAGTCGCCAGCGGCGGGATGGTCCGCAGCAGGGTCTTGAGGTCAGTGTAGTGATAACTCTCGACGCGACGGGTCGGCAGGCCGGCAACGGTTATGCGCTCAGCGGCCTGATCGGCGCCGGCAGCCTTGAGCTGGGCAATGAGAGTGTCCTCGGCCGGACCGAGGCGGACTGGGAAATTGGCGCGCATGGATCAGGCGGCCTCCCCACCGTAATTGGCATAGCCTTCAGCTTCGAGCTTCAACGCCAGGTCCTTGTCGCCACTCTCGACGATGCGGCCATCGGAGAACACATGCACCACGTCGGGCACAATGTGATTCAGTAGGCGCTGATAGTGGGTGATCACCAGCATGGAGCGCTGGCCATCGCGCAGGGCGTTGACGCCCTTGGAGACAACCTGAAGCGCATCGATGTCCAGACCGGAATCCGTTTCATCCAGAACGGCCAGAGATGGCTTGAGCAGTGCCATCTGCATGATTTCAGCGCGCTTCTTTTCGCCACCGGAGAAACCGACATTGAGTGGGCGCTTGAGCATATCGCTGTCGATATTGAGCTGGCTGCCAGCTTCCTTGACCAGGCGCATGAAATCGGGGGTCTTCAACTCTTCTTCGCCACGCGCCTTGCGCTGGGCATTGAGGGCCGCCTTGAGGAAGGTCATGGTGGCGACGCCAGGAATTTCGATGGGATACTGGAAGGCGAGGAACAGACCAGCGGCGGCGCGTTCGTCGGGACCCAGTTCAAGAATGTTCTCGCCGTTGAGCAGGACTTCGCCTTCGGTGATTTCGTAATCTTCCTTACCGGCCAGGACATAGCTCAGCGTCGACTTGCCCGAACCATTGCGTCCCATGATTGCATGGACCTCGCCGGGCGGGATGATGAGATTGACACCCTTGAGGATTTCGCGGTCCTCGATGCGGGCATGGAGATTGCGGATTTCAAGAACGGGAGTGGTCATTTTTAGCTCCGGTTCGGCTGCCATTCCGGCGCCGGTGATCTGAGTAAGGCTCCCTCACCCGCCCTTCGGCGACCTCTCCCCCAGAGGGAGAGGTGGGAGCAAGTTGCGGTTTCGAGGACTAGCCCACGCTGCCTTCGAGGCTGATCGAGATCAGCTTCTGGGTTTCGACCATGAATTCCATGGGCAGATGCTGCAGCACGTCGCGGACGAAGCCGTTCACGATCAGCGCCACGGCTTCCTCGTCGGAGAGGCCCCGCTGCTGGCAATAGAACATCTGGTCGTCGGAAATCTTGGACGTGGTGGCTTCATGCTCGAACACGGCCGTGCCATTGCGGCTCTCGATATAGGGAACCGTGTGGGCGCCGCACTTGTCGCCGATAAGCAGCGAGTCGCACTGGGTGAAATTGCGGGCGTTCTTGGCCTTGGCGTGGGCCGAGACCTGACCGCGGTAGGTATTGTCCGAGAAGCCGGCGGCAATACCTTTGGAGATGATGCGGCTGGACGTGTTCTTGCCCAGATGGATCATCTTGGTGCCGCTATCCACCTGCTGATAGCCGTTGGAAATGGCGATAGAGTAGAATTCGCCACGCGAACCGTCGCCGCGCAGAATGCAGCTGGGGTATTTCCAGGTGATGGCCGAGCCGGTTTCCACCTGGGTCCAGGAAATGTGCGAATTGACGCCGCGGCAATCGCCGCGCTTGGTGACGAAATTGTAGATACCGCCCTTGCCGTTCTTGTCGCCCGGATACCAGTTCTGGACGGTAGAATACTTGATCTCGGCATTGTCGAGGGCAACCAGCTCCACCACGGCGGCGTGCAACTGGTGCTCGTCGCGCATCGGGGCGGTGCAGCCTTCGAGATAGGAAACGTAACTGTCGTCGTCGGCGATGATCAGCGTGCGCTCGAACTGCCCGGTCTTCTTCTCGTTGATGCGGAAATAGGTCGACAGCTCCATCGGGCAGCGGACGCCCTTGGGGATATAAACGAAGGACCCATCCGTGAAGACGGCGCAATTGAGCGTGGCGTAGTAGTTGTCCGAAACCGGTACGACCGAGCCGAGATATTTCTGAACCAGCTCAGGATATTCGCGGATCGCCTCGGAGATCGAGCAGAAGATAATGCCCTGCTTGGCCAACTCGGCGCGGAAGGTCGTCACGACCGAAACGGAATCGAAGACTGCGTCAACCGCGACATTGGCGCCAAAAGGGGTGCCAACGGATTCGGCAGCGCCTTCGACGCCAGCCAGGATCGCCTGTTCCTTGAGCGGAATGCCAAGCTTCTCATAGGTGCGGAGCAGTTCGGGATCGACCTCGTCAAGGCTCTTGGGGCCTTTGAAGGACTTTGGCGCCGCGTAGTAGCTGATGTTCTGGAAGTCGATCTTGGGATAGTGGACCTTGGCCCAATTGGGCTCGTCCATGGTCAGCCAGCGGCGGAAAGCCTCAAGACGCCATTCCAGCATCCATTCCGGTTCTTCCTTCTTGGCGGAGATGAAGCGGATGGTGTCTTCGCTTAGGCCCACGGCCGCAACGTCGGATTCAATGTCGGTTTCAAAGCCGTATTTGTACTTGTCGACGTCGAGGGCGAGCACCTGCTCAACGGTTTCCCGGTCGATTTCTTCCTTGAGGGTCGGAATATCGTAGTCCGCCATACGGCTTCTCCTTCAAAGTCCCTCGACGGTTCAAGGCCGTCGTGAACGAAAACTAGTCTGGCGGTCAGGCCGCTTTCCCTCCCCGCTTCTGGCGGGAAAGAAGTGTTTCAAAACCGGCGAGGAACGCATCCACGTCGGTCGGGGTGGAATTCCAGCCAAAGCTGACACGCAAGGCGCAATTGGCCAGATCCCGGGGCACGCCCATGGCGGCCAACACATGGCTGGCGCCGACCTTGCCAGATGAGCAAGCCGAACCCGAAGAGACCGACAGGCCCATGAGGTCCAGCGCCATCATGGCCGTGGCATTGCCGAGGCCGGGCACGGCAAAATTGGTAACATTGCCGATACGCGAGGCGTGTTCGCCGAAAACGACAGTGCCGGGCGCGAGATGCTTCAAGCCGGCTTCGAGGGCGGCGGTCATGGCCGACATCGTCGCGTTGTCATAGTGAGTGGCGTCAGCTGCCGCGCCAAACGCTGCGATCAGGGCCGCCGATTCCGTGCCACCACGTCGGCCCTGCTCCTGGCCGCCGCCTGGGATCAGGCGAACAACGTCCGCATGCGCCTTGACCAGCAGGGCCCCAATGCCAGCAGGAGCGCCAATCTTGTGACCACTCACTGCCATCATGTCGGGTGCCGAGGCGGCAAATTCCAGAGGGAGCTTGCCCAAAGCCTGGACCGCGTCGACGAACAGGGTGTGACGTGTCGGGCCAACCAAGGCGTTGATCCGCTCGATTGGCTGGACGACGCCCGTTTCATTGTTGACCCAGTGGACAGCCACCAGCAGCGCGACATTCTCGTCGTCGGCGCGACGCAAAACAGCGGCGAGTTGATCGAGATCAATGCGACCGTCTGCGTCCAGACCGATTGTCCAGTGTGGCAGGCCCGTGGCCTCGGCCGCTTTGCCAACTGCGGCGTGCTCCCCCGCACTGAAGGCGACGGCGCCTGCTGCAAACGCCTTAGCGCCGCCCACAATGGCCTGGGTGATCGCCTCGGTAGCCGAGCCGGTGAAAACCACCTGCTTGGGCTCGGCGCCGGCAAGCCGCGCAACCTGCTGGCGGCCGGTCTCGATGAGATTGCGCAGAGCGCGCCCATGGGCGTGAACGGAGGACGGATTGCCGGTCAATTCAAGGCCGGCAAGCAGCGCCGCCCGCGCTTCAGGACGAAGCGGGGACGCTGCATTGTGATCGAGATAGACCGTCTCTCTCGTCATTGCGCCTTCCGGGCCAACCGTGGCCAATATAGCTTCCATGCCTGCCGCAGGACGCTTCCGCGACCCCGCCACCAAACACTTCTTGAAATTTTACGCCCAACTTCATTACAAGGGGCGCTCCAATGGGCCGCATGACGGCCCAAAAACCGAGTTTCGAATAATTCTAAACTGGTGTTTCGGACCCATGTTTTAGGGAGCGGCCCACGCTTAGTCAAGCCGTGAGCGCCCTTTCCAGGCTGGCGGAACACCAAACGGACAGAGCCAGAAAAGGCCGGAACAATCATATGCCAGAAGTGATCTTCAATGGCCCGGAAGGGCGTCTGGAAGGCCGGTACCAGCCAGGCAAGGAGCCAAATGCTCCCATCGCCATCGTGCTGCACCCCCACCCGCAGTTTGGCGGGACGATGAACAACCAGATCGTCTACAATCTCTTCTATATGTTCGCCGAGCGCGGCTTTTCCGTTCTACGCTTCAATTCGCGTGGCGTGGGGCGCAGCCAGGGGGTGTTCGACCACGGCATTGGTGAGCTTTCGGACGCCGCAGCGGCACTCGATTGGCTGCAGATCATCAACCGCGAGTCGCGCGGCTGCTGGATCGCCGGCTTCTCCTTTGGCGCCTGGATCGGCATGCAGCTGCTGATGCGCCGCCCCGAGGTGGAGGGCTTCATTTCGGTATCGCCGCCGGAAAATCTATACGACTTCTCGTTCCTGGCCCCCTGCCCGTCTTCGGGCCTGATCATCCATGGCGACAAGGACCGCGTCGCCCCGCCCACGTCGGTTCAGAAGCTGGTCGACAAGCTCAAGACCCAGAAGGGCATCACCATCGAGCAGCAGATCGTGGAAGGGGCCAACCACTTCTACGAGGGCAAGATCGATGAATTGACGAGCGCCTGTGCCGAGTATCTCGACCGTCGCCGTCAGGAGATCGCGGACGGCGGCGGGCGCTAATCTGGGGCGCAAGAGGCGATCGTCCTCACCCACGGGACATTCCCGCCGGATGACCTCCGGCAAAAATAGAATGTGCCGTTCTTTACCGACGCCCACAAACAGGGGATCCCGCCATTGCGGGAATGACCCTGTGGGTCGGGCGACACCTGGATCGCACTAAGATGACCACTTTCAAATCCGACTTCCTGCGCACACTTTCGGAGCGCGGCTTCATCCACCAGACCTCCGATGACGCGGGGCTGGACAAGCTCTTCGCCACCGAGACGGTCACCGCCTATATCGGCTTTGACCCCACAGCCTCGTCGCTGCATGTGGGAAGCCTTATCCAGATCATGATGCTGCACTGGCTGGAGAAAACCGGCCATCGCGCTGTGGCCCTCATGGGTGGCGGCACCGGCATGGTGGGCGATCCCTCGTTCAAGGACGAGGCGCGCAAGTTGATGACCACGGACACCATCCAGGCCAATATCGACGGCATCAAGCAGGTCTTCGCCAATTATCTGACTTTCGGCGATGGGCCGAAGGACAGCCTGATGCTTAACAACGCCGAGTGGCTGATGCCGCTCAACTACCTCGAATTCCTGCGCGACGTCGGCCAGCATTTCTCGGTCAACCGGATGCTGAGCTTTGACTCGGTCAAGCAACGGCTGGATCGCGAGCAATCGCTGAGCTTCCTCGAGTTCAACTACATGATCCTGCAGGCCTTCGATTTCGTAGAGTTGAACAAGCGCTATGGCGTGACGTTGCAGATGGGCGGTTCCGACCAGTGGGGCAATATCGTCAATGGTATTGACCTGGGCCACCGCATGGGGACGCCGCAGCTGTACGCACTGACCTCGCCGCTGCTGACCACGGCGTCGGGCGCCAAGATGGGCAAGTCGCTCAATGGCGCCATCTGGCTCAACGAGGACATGCTGTCCGCTTATGATTTCTGGCAGTATTGGCGCAACACCGAGGACGCCGACGTCGAGCGCTTCCTTAAACTCTACACGACGCTGCCGCTTGATGAGATCGCGCGCATCGTGGGCGATGATATCAATGAGGCCAAGAAGCGCCTGGCGACGGAAGTGACGGCGATGCTCCGTGGTCGCGAGGCTGCTGAAGGTGCCGCTGAAACGGCGCGGGCGACGTTCGAGACTGGCAGGCTGGATCTGTCCCTGCCGACCGCCGAGGTGACGCATGCCGAGCTGGCAGCGGGCATCGGGGTGCTCAATGCACTGGTTAAGGCGGGGCTTGCCGCATCCAATGGCGAGGCGCGCAGGCATGTGGCCTCCGGTGCGGTGCGGGTCAATGACGCCGTCATCGACGACGACAAGCTGAACCTTGGCGACAATGCCCTGCTGTCCGAAGGGGTGATCAAGCTTTCAGTGGGCAAGAAGCGCCACGCGCTGATCAAGCCGGTCTGATCAGCGATCGGAACCTGAGCATGAGGCATCGCCAAAGGCGGTGCCTTTTTTATTGCGCGGGGGCCGGCGGCAGTTCGCGCGCGCGGAACTCGAACATTTCGCGGAAAATGCCGGGCGCCAGGAGCGACAGCGGATTGACCAGGAATTGTGGATTATCAAGCGGGCCACGCACCGCGAAAGTCACGCCGACCAAACCCTCGCCGTCGCGACCACCGAGCAGCGGCCCCAGGATCGGGAGTTGCTGAAAGATATTGTTGAGACCGAACAGCGGCACATAGGTGCCGGTCAAGTCGTATTGGCGGCGGTCTGTGTAGATGAAGCCGCGCATGGTGCCACCGACAGTATCACCGGCCAGAACCGCATCCGTAACTTCGACGCGGTCACTGCGGCGGACGAAATCGACCTCGCCGGCGCGGAAGTCGAGGCGATTTCTGGAGGCAATGGCAGCGCGGGAATCAGTGTGATTGCCCAGGACCTGGACGACATTGCCTTCGTCCACGATGGCGAAATTGCGCAGCACCAGCCGACCGGCTTCAGCATCGATTGATCGGTCGGTTGTCATGACCAGGCTGCCCGCTCCGCCTGCCAGTTGCGAATAGATACCGAGCAGGCGCAACACGGTGCCGGCGTCGTTGAAGGCCATGGAGAGCGTCCGACCGTTCGGGGCCGGATTGGTGGTGATGGAAATGGCATTGCCTTCATCAAACTGCGCAGCAAGGGCCACGCGGGTGAGATTCATGCCACGTAGCGCCATGTCGAGATCGAGATTGAAGGCGGTGGTGGCATAGTAGCCAATGGCCCGGTCGAGCTCGATGTCGAGGGAAAGCGACTGGTCGAACTGGGTCGATTGGACGCCGCCGCTGCCCTGGGCGAGGCTGAAGAAACGGCTGAGCACCGGTTTCAAGTCCAGTTGCGCCCCGCGGACGCGGACGGCAAAACCGCCCTGGATGGGGGTGAGATCGACGGTCGCGCTATCGCCCGGGCTCAGGGCGAAGTTGGTGAAGTTCGCTGCCACCAGGCCGTCAGTGGCGTGATAGTCGATCAGGCCATTGAGACGGACATTGCCGAAGGAAAGCGCAATATCCTCGAGATGGGTCACATCCCCATCCGGCCGGATGATGGCGGTCAGCAGACCGGGCGTGCCAACAGGCTTGGAAATGCCGAGATCGCGAATTGTCAGTGCGGCGTCCTTGAGGTCCACAGTCATGTGGAGCGCGCCTTCCGCTAGCGGCTGCGCGACGAATTGCACCTGCCCGCTGAGAAATTCGGAGGCGTCAAAGCCCATGTCTGCAAGGTCGGCGACGGCGATGGTGGATTGCAAGCGAAAAACCGGATCTGACCCCATGGCGCCTTCCACCGATATTTCGGCATCCATGCCATCGATGGTTGCGGTGCCGCCGAGCTGGTAGCCGTCCTGGGAGGCCGAGAAAGACAATTGCCCATCGCCAATGCTGCGGCCCTGGATGGGTTCGGCACTGGCGAAATCCTCGACCTGGCCATTGACCACGTAATCGATGTCCATCTCCCGGCCCGTCGCTTCGTCGCCGAGGGCAATGGTGGCCACCAGACCCAGATCCACCGTTCCCTTGAGGCTTTGCAGATCGATGGGCAGGTTGGCGTTGGAAATGGCGTCGGGTTGCTGCTGCTCGATAAGAGCGAGCAACGCCGGAATGGGGGCGTTGAGGTCGCCCGAGATTTCCACGATGCTTTCACCCGGCACCGAATTGTCCATGACGAGGGCAGGACTCGTGACCTGAATGGCACCACCATCGGTGTCCAGGGTCCCACCGCCGCCGGAAATCGAGACATTTTCGTCGTCGACCCGCAAACGAGTCTCGCCGGAAATGACAATGGCCGACATCTCCGCGGTCGGCTTGATCGCCACGCCCTCCCCGACAATCTCGATCTGCATGCTGTTTTCAGGAATCGGCACGGCCTCATCGCCAATGGCCAGCGTGCCCACGGGAAACTGGAACCGCATGCGCGCGTCCTTGACCCGGCCTTCGGTGACATTGGCAACGAACCAGTCACGGCTTTCGCCACCCATGATGTAAGGCCAGAGACGCTTGAAATCGTCGGCGGACACGCCCTGCCCGGCGATGGTCATGTCGAGGCCGATGCCGGTCTGGAGCAGGTCCATCCGGCCAGCCGTTTCAACGACGGCATCTCCCCGCCGCGCCGTCAGGCGGTCTATGCCGACGGCTCCATAGAGCGGGGTTGACCAGCCGGAGAACTCCACCGTGTCAAACGGCGCCGCGGGAGCGTTCATGTCGTCGGGGTGAATGGCGACGTCGCGGGCGTTCAAAGACATGCCGATGGTAGGGCCATAGGTTGGGTCCAGGCCGAGTGCAAACACGCCTGCAACCTGGGCGCTGCTTTTCCCGATCCGCAGAGCCCCCTCAGCCAGTTGGAACTGGCCTAGCTTGGGCTGCCAGGTCACGTCCAGAATTGAACTGGCGACCGGAAAATAATCATCGGCCAACCGCAGGTCGAGGCCGGTCAGGTCCAGCTTAAACGCGCCGCCAATGATCTTGCCTTCGTCGGGGGTGAAGGTCACGTCCACCGAGACGGCGCCCGCTCCACGCATTGCGGCAAGACTGTCGCGGTCGTCGATAAATGGCACGAAGGCAGAGAAATCGAGGTTGGTAACATCGGCCTGGAGGCGGCGGGTGCCATCGGGATCGAGCGAGCGTTCAATGGAGCCCACAACAGTCTGTGCGCCGATGAGCGCACTGAATTCGCCGGTGACCCGCTGCTCACCCGGCACGGGACCGATTTCGAGAGAGACCGCCTTGAACTGGCGAAACAGCCCATAGAGGGGATCGGCCATGTCGATGCGGCCATCCCGCACGATCAGGCGTGAGAAACGTCCTTGTTCGGTCTGTTCAACCAGATCGGCAATGGCCAGCTCGCTGGCTTCCAGATTGTAGATCAACCAGTCATTGTCCGAGCGCATGGGCGGCGCCGTGCCGAGATCGAACGCAATGCCTTCAGACGAAATTGCGGCGGCAGGGAAGGCGTCTGCACCCTCCAGCACCCGGACTGTGGCGGGGCCGCCGGATGGATCTTCCACGATCTCCAGCCTGCCCGGCCGCGGTCCATAAAGGTCCTGAACAATCTGTACATGGGGACCGACAATCGTGATGGTCGTGCCCGGCTGGCCGAATAGCGCGCGCGCCGGCGAGAACCCTACTTCAAGCGCCTCCATCTTGATCTGGGCGCCGGACTTGCTGTCCGTAAAGGCGACGGGTGCAAACTGGATGACGGGCCAAATGCCATTTTCCAGCGCCAGCGCCATATCGCCCATCTGCAGGTCCGCCGTTTCAGGGACGAAATTCTGCACGAACGAGCGGATCGCCTGGCCGGTGAAGGGGATTCGAATTGGGGTGATCAGCATCACGACATAGAGCACCAGCATCACCAGGCTGGGCACCCCAAGAGCCCAGATCGCAATTCGCCTGAACCGGGCCATTACGGACCGCGCGGGCGGAGACGGCGGTATCTCTGGTGAAGGTGTTGGACTTGTCGTTTCGTTCACTGCCGCCACGCCGATGATTGGCAGGTAAGATGGGCCCCTGCCACGATCAGAATCATCCGCCCAAGGCGGTCCATTGGATGATGATACCGGCTGGAATGTGACGCTGACACCCTCTATTCAAGGCTCAACCCAGGAACAGCGATGACCCATCTCAAACCCGGCGACCCAGCACCCGACTTTTCGCTCGCACGCGACGATAACACGGTGCTCACCAAAGCCGACCTCACGGGCAGGCCAGCGGTGCTGTTCTTTTACCCTGAGGACGACTCGGGCGGCTGCGTTGACGAGAACCAGGAGTTTTCGGCGCTGGCCGAGGCCTTTGCGGCTCAAAACGCTATCCTGGTGGGCGTGTCCCCCGATACACTCGAGAGCCATCGGAAATTTCGGGCCAAATATGGGCTTGTGGTGCCGCTGGGGGCAGACCCTGAGCGCCAGACTATCGAGACCTTTGGACTTTGGCAGATGAAGAAGCTCTACGGGCGAGAATTCATGGGCCTGGTGCGGACCAGCTTCATCATTGGCGCAGATGGTCGCGTCGCGGCGATCATAAGGGCCACGCGCATCAAGGGACATGCAGCCAAGGTGCTGACGGCCCTCGAAGAATTGGTGAAAGCTGGGCAATCCGCCTGATGTTTTCGGCTTCTTAACCAAGCTCGTCCACACTCCGATAACCATAGTTTGCGTGTTTCGGGGGTCGTGGCGTTGCGTCAGTCAGCCAAACTGGAAAGCCAGGGACAAAAACCCGGTCGCCGCGGCGTCCACCCTGCCCTGTTCTACGGGATGTTTGCGCTGCTGCTTGGTGGCAATGCCATTTCGGCAACCGGCCTGCTTATGGCGCCGGACATCGCCCGGCTGCTGGGCGGGCAAAACGAGCTGGTGCTGTCGGCCTATGAGGACCGGCTGGCGCAGATGCGCGTTGAAATCGACCGCTTGCACTCGCGCAATTATGCGCAGGCCGGCGACATCAATCTGCAATTGCAAGAACTCTCGCAACAGCAGGAAGTGCTGCTCGAACAGCACCAATTGGTGCGCGCGCTGGTAACCAAGGCTGATCAGCTCGGCATTGCCGCGGTTGCCACGCCTGTATCGGGTGACATGGAACTGTCCATGGTGACAACGCATTCGGGCAATCCCGACATGGCGGCAACCTCGGCAAGCGTCACCCAGATGATGACCGAGACCCAGCAGGCGATGACCGGCATTGCCGTTGCTGCTTCTGAGCGCACCGAAAACATCGTGAGCGAGTTGAGCAAGCTCGGCATCGCCTTGAACCTGCCGGTTGCGCCGCTGGATGGTGTCGGCGGCCCGCTGCTGGCAGCCAACGAGGGGGCAGCAGCCACGTCGCCCATGATTGAGGACGCCAATGCCGTGATGCAGGCGCTGATGCTCTACAAGGCGGCACGCGATAGCCTGGAGCTGGCGCCCGTGCACATGCCGATCACCGGTAATTTCCGTCAGAGCTCAGGCTATGGCAATCGCAAGGACCCGTTCACCGGGAACCGCGCCTTTCACTCGGGGCTCGATTTCGCGGCACCCTCCGGTACATCGGTGTTGAGCGCCGCCGATGGCGTCGTGAGTTTTGTGGGTGAGCGCTCTGGCTATGGCAAGGTGGTGGAAGTCGAGCACGGCAACGGCCTCATGACGCGCTACGCGCATCTGAGTGGCTACATCGCTCAGAAGGGTCAAAAAGTGCTCACCGGCACGCCCATTGCCAAGGTTGGCTCCACGGGACGCTCCACCGGGCCGCATCTGCATTTCGAGGTGCATCGCGCCGACACAAGCCTCGACCCCAAGCCGTTCCTCGAAACAGGCAAGCGCATCATCGCGATGCTTGGCTAACTTGGGTTTGGCTATTCTGCATTCAGATACCGAACCTGTTCACGGCTCGCGGATGCGGTGAGCGGCCCCGGGTCAGGCCCGAGGGCGATGCCGTGGATGTTGGAGCAATATGCCAATTAACAAAAAACCCGGCCAATGGCCGGGTTTTCTGATTTTGGTGGGGCCCGATCAGTCCGACGCCACGTCGGTGGCCACGCCGACGCGCTGCGCCAGTGCGGCCTCCATGAACTGGTCCAGATCGCCATCAAGCACGACCGACGGTTGGCCGCTTTCGACGCCGGTCCTCAGATCCTTGACCATCTGATAGGGCTGCAACACGTAGGATCGGATCTGGTGGCCCCAGCCGATGTCGGTCTTGCTGGCCGCCTGGGCGTTGGCCGCCTCTTCGCGTTTCTGCATCTCCATCTCGTAGAGACGGGATTTCAGCATGGCCATGGCCGTCGCACGGTTCTTGTGCTGGCTACGCTCCTGCTGGCAGGCCACGATGATGCCCGAGGGCACGTGGGTGATGCGGATTGCCGAGTCCGTGGTGTTGACGTGCTGGCCGCCGGCGCCTGAGGCGCGATAGGTGTCGACCTTGAGGTCGGCTTCGCGGATCTCGATGTCGATGGAATCGTCGATGACCGGGTAGACCCAGCAGCTGGAGAAGCTGGTATGCCGGCGCGCTGCCGAGTCATAGGGGCTGATGCGCACCAGGCGGTGCACGCCGCTTTCGGTCTTGAGCCAACCGTAAGCATTGTGACCCTTGATCACCACGGTGGCCGATTTGATGCCGGCTTCTTCGCCATCGTGCATTTCGAGCACTTCGACCTTGAACTTCCGGCGTTCGGCCCAGCGCGTGTACATGCGCAAGAGCATGTTAGCCCAATCCTGGCTCTCGGTGCCACCGGCGCCAGAGTGGATTTCGACATAGCAGTCATTGCTGTCGACTTCGCCGGACAGAAGGGTTTCGATCTGGGTGCGGCGCGCCGTCTGCTTGAGCTCAAGCAGCGCATTCTCGGCGTCGCGCACGATATCGGCGTCGCCCTCGGCTTCGCCCAGTTCGATCAACTCGACATTGTCGCTAATGCCTGATTCCAGTTCGCGCACCGTTTTGACGGCCACGTCAAGCTCGTCGCGCTCGCGCATGGCGACACGCGCCTTTTCCGGGTCGTTCCAGAAATCGGGAGATTCGGTTTGCGCGTTCAGCGCGTCGAGGCGGAGTTGTGCTGTATCCCAGTCAAAGATGCCTCCTCAGCAGGGTCAGAACCTGCTCGATTTCGGCGACGGTCTTTTCGATTTCCGTACGCATTTTTCTTCCTTGGTTTGTGGCGTCCCGTTTAACGGAGCCGGCCGGGGGGATCAACCCATGCGACGCCCAAGCTTGGAAAAGCGCTTGATGGCCGCTTCGCGCTTGAGGCGCGAAACGCGGCTGAGGAAGAAGATGCCATTGACCTGGTCGATTTCGTGCTGCGCCACGCGGGCTGCAAAGCCAGTGAGGTCGAGGGTTGCCGGTTGGCCCTGTTCATCATCGTAGCCGACGTTGACTACATTGGGACGGCTGACATCAATCTCAATGCCAGGCATGGATACGGAGCCCTCCTTGCCAATGACATCATCGCCGCCGGTTTGGAGGATGCGCGGATTGTAGAGAAGCCTGTAGTCGCGGTGCGACGGGTCGGCGACGCTGACCAGTACAACAGGCGCGACGTGACCAATGTGCACGGCGGCCAGACCATAGGCCTGAACCTCGCGGCCTGCCTGAAGTAGCCGTGCGCCGATGCTGCACAACGCGGCATCAACCGGGCGCGCCATGGCGGGTTCGAGCAGGCGCGGGTCGGGGTAAATGACAAATGGATTGTCGCTATCGCTCATGGCCGGCATTCCTTTCGCCCATCTTGCAAGTCCAGCCCCCTGCTGGTAGTTCGGTCAATGGCTGGCCCCGTAGCTCAGCAGGATAGAGCACAGGATTCCTAATCCTGGGGTCGTGGGTTCGAATCCCGCCGGGGTCACCAGCGTACCGTCTGGTTGTGGGCAGCTAGTGTGTCGCGAACCGCGTCGGTCAGGACCAGAGGTCCGTTTATTCCAATTTTGAGGCGCGCCAGCGCAAATCCCAGCCTTGCCGCGTGCAGAGGCCGATCGGGCTGCCGGCAATAGGCCGATAGGAAGGCGCCGCAGAAGGTATCCCCGGCCCCGGTTGCGTCGATCACCGTGAACCCTGAAGGAAGCGGCTGAGACGGCAAGTGTTGCTCGGTCGGGCCGTCGGGAGACGAGGAATGGAGCGTCACCGCGTTATGGCTGCGCGCCACGATGAGCCAGTTGGGGGCAAGCCTCGTCCCGATCCCGGGCGCATTGTATGCGCCGCACAGCAGCGCATATTCTTCGGCGTTCAGGTGGAGCACATGGGTGTGGCGCAGGAGTCCTTCGAGGCCGGGACCTCCAGGGCCGATCCAGGCCATGCCTGGGTCCAGTGACACCGTAAGCGCCGGATTGTAGGCGATGGCCTGTTGGAGCAGATCTGCGACGGCCGTGGGCGCCTCTGGGTCAAGAAATGAGGTGATGTGGATGACATCGCACCGCGCGACCGAGGCCGCGAGCGCGGTTTGGTTCTGGCGGAGCCAAGCAATGACACCCGCATTTGCGCCGGTGGCCGTCAGCAGGGTACGGCCGGCGGCTTCGACCATGGCGAGACAGGTCGCGGGTGGCAGTGGGCTTTTGGTCACGCCAGCAGTGTCGATATCCCATTCTTTGAGGGCATCAATGTGTGGATGCAGCATGCCGACCGTTCCCGCGATGCCGAAAAAGGCGAGGTCGAGGGCGTCATCAGCGTTCAGTAGCGCTGCGACGCGGGCTGCATTGAAAGCGGAGCCGCCAAGATAGGCAGCAGCGCCCATAGCGTCGAGTAATTCGGCGCCTCCTTGGGCGGTGGCATCTGTAACCGCTGTCTCGAGCAGAGGAACCGCGTCAATGCCGAGACTCGATAGCGTGGGCACGGCGGCGTGCTGCACGACCAAGTCGCGGTTCATCGCCCCCAAAAAGCCAAGACTTGCCATGGATCGCTGGTAGCGCCAGATCATGCGGGACACAAGACGGCCCGCCCGTGAATTCAGAGCCCGAACTTCTCAAGGGTTGCCTCATATTCGTCGCGCACCACCTCTCGGTCACGACCGGAGGACCAGCCAGCTTCGATAGCCGTCTTGATCTCGGCTGGCAGTGCTTCCCACTTCGCCTCCCAGGCTTCACCTTCGTGAATCCAATATCCGACCAGTTCGTAGCGGTCGGCAGGCAAGTTAAGCTCCTGCCGTACATATTTGCGGATGGCGCGCACCGCCTTCTGCTCACCGGCGACCCAGACATAGCCCGGCGTCGCGGGCAGCGGCACGGCGCGAACCACGTCTGCCATGCGGCTCGGCGCGATGCCGTTGCCACTCCTGTGCAGCCAGGTCACGGTGGCATTGGGGTGGGGTGGCAGGGGCTGCTCGTGTTCAGGCGCCGCGATCTCGACAAAGACGCGCGAATGCACGTGCATCGGGGTCGTTTCGAGGATGCGCGACAGGGCAGGAAGGCCTGTGGCATCACAGACAAGCAATTGCCAGGCACAATCCTCGGGCGGCCTGTAGAGGCCGTGCGGGCGATTGACGGTGACCACGTCGCCGGGATTGGTCCGCCGGGCCCATTCGCTGGCGAGACCACCTGCATGGACGACAAAGTCGATGTCGATCTCATTGGTTTCAGGCCGATGACTGCGAACTGTATAGGTCGAGCACCGGATCGCCCCTTGCCCACCATCGGGATAGGTCCAGCGGCCCTGATCGTCGATGTGGGGCAGATGCAAACGGCCGGTTGTTTCATTTGGAAAGAACAGCCGCAGATATTCGTCCGGCGTGCCTGACCCAGGAAAGTCCGCGAGGCCTGCGCCACCGAAGGTGAGGCGCAGCATGCCGGGGGTCAGCGGGCGACGAGCGAGCACTTTCGCCTCAAAGAAGACCTGATTCATGCCGCGCTCCGCGTTGAAAGGGCCAGCGCAAGTAGCCCGGAAATGACGGCACTGCTGAACGCGAGGGCGAAGAGGCCCTTATGGGGCGCGTGAAAGGAAAAGTACCGCTTGAGCATGATAACTTGACTAAAAACATCCGGTTACCAAATGCCCGATCTGCGTCTCCGCCACAAGCACAAATATGGGTTGCAGCCGGTGGTGGGATTATTGGCGCGTCGGATGTCCGGCGACAGCCAAAGCCAGCTCCGCTTCAAAGCGCGTGCCGTTGTCGGTCACGAAGCGATATGAACCGCCCATTTGCGAGACGACTCCACGAACGAGCCGCAGACCCATGCTGGCCGGCGCTTCAGGTAGCTCGCCGATGCCAATTCCATCGTCTGCGACGACCAGCCTGCCACGGCCTCCACCCAAGTCCTTGAGGACGACCTTGATTGTCCCCTCTCGGCCGTCTGCGAAGGCATATTTCAAGGCGTTGGTGACCAGCTCGCTGAGCAGCAATGACAGAGGCGTCGCGTGGTCACGATCCACCGGAACGTGGTCCAGCTCAAAGTCGATCTCGGCGTCAATGCCATAGGCATGCACCACCTCGTTCACGATCACTTGCACCAGATCATGGGCGTCGATGTCCTCGTAGCGGTCATGTTGATAGATGTGCTCATGCATGGCCGCCATGGCGCTCAGCCGGCTCTGAAGGTCAATCTTGGCCCCGGCCGGCATGTCCTGCATGCGGACAAGTGATTGCACCGACTGCAAATTGTTCTTCACCCGATGGTGGATTTCACGGAACAGCAGGATGTTGGTGTCATTGGCAGTCTCAAGTTCGGTGCGCCTTATTGCGTCGCGCCGCAGCAGCAAGACAATCCATATCCCTCCCGCCAAAAGGCCCAGCAGAATTGGCGCGGCAATGATCATCACGGTCACAATGGCGCTGCGCAGACCATCCCAAGTGGCATTGGACGCAATCGATGCGAGGGCGATAATCTGGGTGCCGGGTACGCTCTGATAACTGACAACCCGAGCAAGCCCATCGACCGGCGACGCCTCGGAGAAATAGGTACCGGCCTCTGCCTGGGGCAAATATTGTGTGATCAGGGGGTGTTGCGAGAGATCGACAGCTTCGTCAACTGCAGGGTGGCGGGCCATAAGCAGGCCGTCGCGTCGGATCAGGCTCACAGTGGAGCCCTCCTCAAGATCGAGGTAGGACCAGAAGGTCTGTACCAGATCGTCGCTGAACGAGACCATGATGGCGCCGGCAAAGTCGCCGGCCCGCTCGATCCGCTTGGAGAAAACGAAAATACTTTGATTGGTCAGACGGCTGACCAAAAGTCCTGAGGTGTAGAACGCGGCGCCGTCCTGCAGGGCGGTGAAATACTCCCGGTCAGCAACGCTGACCGCTTCGGCTCCGGGGAGGGTGGAAAAGATGGTATTGGCCTGGGCGTCGATAATGTAGACGTCGATGTCTGCGGGCAAGCCCTCGACGGCGGCCTGCAATGTTTCGCTATTTCCCGACAATTCCGGCCCGAGCACTGCATCGAGCCGGCGCAAGGTCTGGTTGGCCACCTGAGCGACCCAACCGGCGTTGGTCGCCACAACCTGCGCGGCGGCCTGTGATCGCTCCTCAAGCCGCACGCGGGTTTGGCCTACGGCCTGGAATACAAAAAATGCGAATACGCCGGCGAATATCGCCATACACGACAGAACGAAGGTGATGGCGACGGTTGTCGCTCGCACTTCGCCAAACCGAACCTTTTTGCCCCCAGCCAGCGTCACCTCCCCCACAATGCTGCCCTTTTTTGCAGGCTTTCGTTGCCACGCAAAGTGGATTGCCCACACAGATGCTGCCCGCAAGTAACGCGCGGCAGACAAAAAGGCTGCTTTGCCAACTTGGCGCCCGACGGCTGGCGACGTTAATGCAAAGGAAGGCGGCGACTGATAGGGCTACGGCACCTGGGCGCCCGAAAGGAATGACATGACCAAACTCACTATGATGCTGGCCGCTGGCGCCCTCACCTTGGCACTTGCCGGATGTTCATCCTTCGGCGGCGCTGCATCGCCGACGGCATTATCTGCCGGACTTTCAGCGCGCATGGACCAGCCCAATGCCACGCTGGACAGCCAGCAGGCTATCGGCCTGATCAATGCCTATCGCGCCAGCCGCAACATGCCGCCCCTGGTTGCGGATGCCGGCCTCAATGGCACAGCACAGGCCCTGGCCAGCCAATATGCCCAGACCGGCACTGCGCCGACCAAGCCGCAGGCGCTGGCGCAGATGAAGCTCAGCGCTGGCTATGCGACCTTTGCCGAGACCTTCTCCGGCTGGCGAAACAATGCAGCCGATGCCGTGGGCCTTGCCGCTCCGGCCAGCAAGGCCGGTGTTGCCGTCGCCTTCAATCCCTCATCGAGCTATGGCGTCTACTGGGTGCTGGTCCTTGGCAACTAACGTCGTCGAAATTGATGCAAGGGGGCTGAAATGCCCCCTGCCCGTTCTCAAGCTTGAAAGGCAGCTGGCGCATGCTCATCCCGGTGCGGTGGTCGTGGTGGTGACGACCGATCCGATGGCCAAGATCGATATTCCGCTCCATTGCCGGCAAAATGGGCACGCCTACATACAAGACGATGCGGATGGCATTGTTCGATTTACCGTGACCAAGGCTGGCAGCGACTAGAGATCGGATGGCCGGGGGCGCGGGAAGGCAATGTTGAGACCGCCAACCGGAATGCCAGGACGCAGAACGTCTTCGATGGCCGCGCTTTCGACGGTGGACCCAGCGCTGACCGTCGGGATATGCGCCGGGCGAGGACGCGGCAGCGCGATGCCTGTGCGGATGCGCCCCAGATCCACCGCCGTATACTCACTGAGCATGATTTCGTCCGACAGATAGGTCGGCTGGTCCTTCAGTCCCATCGGAAAAGCGGCTTCCTGTGCCGCAACATAGGCCTTGGCTTCCTTTCCACAGATGCGCGGGCGCATATCGACCGGCTGCACGCCGGTAGCATTTGCGAGCGCGAGGACGCTCTGGCCCGTGGGTCGCAACCGACCCGCCAAGGCATCCAGCATGAGGCCCGCCGCGCGTTCATTGCGATCACGGGCCGAGGAACCTCCCAGCACCACGGCCATCAACCGTCGGCCATTGCGGTCCGCAGTGGCCACGATGTTGAGGCCAGAGGCGCAGACATAGCCGGTCTTCATGCCGTTGGTGCCAACAAAGCCTTCGAGTAGCCCGTTGTTGGACTCCAGCCGCGCCTTGCCGAGATTGACCACGCCGGTGGCGAACATGGGCATGTACTGGGGGAAAGACTGTTCGATATAGAGACCCACAATGGCCAGGTCGCGGGCGCTGGTAACCTGCGCCGGATCATGCAGGCCGTGCGGATTGACATAATGGGTGGCCGACAGACCCATGCGCTGGGCCGCATTGTTCATCATGGCCACGAAATTGGCTTCGTTGCCGCCGACTGTTTCGGCAATCGCCACGGCGATGTCGTTGGCCGATTTCACCACGAGAATATAGAGCGCATCCTTGAGGCTGACCGCGCTATCGACCGGCAGACCGGACTTGCTTGGCGCCTGGTTGAAGGCGTTGCGCGAAATCCTGACCGGTGTTTCCAGCGTGACAGTGCCCTTGGCGAGTTCCTCGAACACCACATAGGCCGTCATCAACTTGGTAAGCGATGCCGGATGCCAGGGCTGGCCAGCATCTTCAGCGTAGAGCACCTCAAGGGTCGCCCGATCGACGACCAGAATGGGATTGGCCAAGGACTGGGCGAGACCAGCAAAGGACACGAGCAGAACGAGGGCGAGACGGCGCAAGAACGTCAAGAGGGGTAGACTCCAGATCGGATCGGTCGGGAACGGCGCCCCTCTTAGCAGCCGGACCAGTCAATCTCAAGAAAGGCGCGGCGCTCTAACAGGCATTTGAAGGTGCTGACACGCCCTGTCACCGCGCTCCCGCAAGCTCACACCAGCTTAATGGAGAACCGCGATGACGACTCTGGTGACGATACTGACGCCCGGCTTTGCCGATTGGGAAACGGCCCTGCTCAACGCAGGCGCACGCGACTATTATCGCCTGGAAACCCGGTTTGCGACGCCCGGTGGCGATCCGGTGACCTCAGCGGGTGGTCTCAAGGTGATGCCGCACATGGCGATTGAAGAGATCAATATCGGCGCCATCGACGCCCTGTTGGTCAATGGTGGCAATATCTGGTCGACCCCGGATGCGCCAGACTTGACCCGGCTTTTGCAATCGGCCCATGGCGCCGACAAAACGGTGGGTGGCATTTGCGACGGCGTGATAGCGCTGGCCCGGGCGGGGCTGTTGGACAGCGTGCGCCACACAGCAAATGGCCCAGAGAGCCTGCCCTCGACTGGTTATGGCGGTGCGGCACATTATGTGGGGTCTCCCCGCGCGGTGTTGGATCGACGCATTGTCACGGCGCCCGGAACCGCGCCGGTGAGTTTCATGGGCGCGGTTTTTGAGTCTCTTGGCCTGCGGACCGGCGACCTCGATTTCTATCTCGGACTCTATGCCGCCGAACACCAGGCGGCTTAGCTCAAACGGCGAGCATCAGCGTGGTCGAGCGCGTTACTGAGCCAGTCAGCGGCAGGTCAGCCGATGACTGGCCGACACGAATGGTAAAGCCGCCGGCCTCAACCAGCCAGTGGTGTGCGGCCTCGCGATACCAGGCGAAACACCGCGCATCGAGGAGGAACGACACCGACCGCTGTTCGCCAGGCTCGAGATGGAGCTTTTCGAAAGCCTTGAGCTCCTTAACCGGGCGCGGCTCGGTCGATTTGTCGTCGCTGACGTAGAGCTGAACGACGGTCGAGCCGGGCCGATCGCCGGTGTTGGTGGCAGCGAGTGAGACAATCAGCTTTCCGTCGCTCTCAAAGCCACTATCGTCGATGACCAGATCGTTGAGCTCGAAGCTGGTGTATCCCAGGCCATAGCCAAAGGGATAAAGCGGGGTCATGCCGACACGATCATAGTACCGATAGCCGACGAAAATTCCTTCTTCGTAGCGAACCTTGCCTTCGAGGTCAGGATAAACCTCGCGGTCCTGGCTGTGAGCTGGATTGTCGGCCCAGCGCACCGGAAAGGTCTGCGGCAGGCGGCCGCCCGGCTCGGCGGCGCCGGTCAAAACGTCGGCAATGGCATTGCCGGCCTCCTGCCCCGGATACCAGGCCTCCAGCACCGCGGCGACCTTATCGGCCCATGGCATTTCAATGGGTCCGCCTGTTTGCAGAACAACCACGGTGCGCGGGTTGGCAGCGGCAACGGCCTCGACCAGCTCGTTCTGGCGCCCCGGCAGGAGAATGCCCGGCAGATCGCTGCCTTCGGTGTCCCACTCGCCATTACGCCCTATGAACAACACCGCAGTTTCGGCGTCACGGGCCGCGTCGACCGCCTGGGCGATTGCGGCATCGCCCAGAGGCAGGCCAATTCCGACCGCGAATGCGGCGAGGCCAAGAGTTGCGAATTCCTTGGTTGAGAACTCGATCGCAACCTGATGGGCGCGGCCTGCCTCGAGGTTGATCGTTCCGACAACTTCATCACAGCCTTCCTCGAAAAAGGTGCGCCCCTTGGTCCAGCCGGTCCAGGCGTCAGCGATCAGCTTGCCGTCGATGAAAACACGCCCAAATCCCGCGGCGTAGATGCCGACGCGGTGTTCGCCGGTTTCCTCGGGTGTGAACACGCCGGATATGCGTGCCGAGAAGTGCAGCGGGTCAACCTTGCCATCGGCAACATGGCCCACCCAGAAGGCCTGGGCGTCGTCCATCGATCCGATATGTGCCGGTTCGCCCGCCAGAGTTTGATTGGCAAAATATTCGACCTTGAACGTCCCTCGCAGCACCGGCTCGAAACGATGATTGGTGCAGCCGGGCGCAAAGGAGAGGCGATCCTCACCGAGCGCCGTCGCAAGGCCCTCCCACGGCGAGATCCGATAATGCGCATTAAGCTGTGCGGAGCCGCCACCCATGATCTGAGCCGTCTTTGCATTCGGGCCGATCACCGCAATCTTGCCCGAACCGGCCAGGGGTAGAATGCCGTCGTTCTTGAGCAACACCGCCGCTTCCGAACCGGCGCGCCTGATCAGGGCGCGGTGCTCGGGGCGGTCATTGGCGTGCTCCTGGAATGTCCGATGATCATCAAGAGAACCCACGCGCTCCATCAGCCGGAGCATGGCCAGCACCCGCTGATCGAGCATAGCCACCGAGACCTCACCGGCGTTGACAGCAGCAACAAGCTTCTGGCCACGATCACGCGCCGGGCCGGGCATTTCCAGGTCGAGACCAGCATTGACCGTGGCCGCGGTCGAGTGTGAACCAAACCAGTCGGACATGACGATGCCGTCATAGCCCCACTCCTGGCGCAAGACCGTGGACAGCAGCCAGTTATGCTCGGACGTGAAGGTGCCATTGAGACGGTTGTAAGAGCTCATGACGCCCCACGTGCCTGCCTTCTTCACCGCCCATTCGAAGGGAATGAGGTAGATTTCGCGCAGGGCTCGTTCACCGATCTCGCTGGAGATCGTGGTGCGCTCGATCTCGCTTTCATTGCCGACAAAGTGCTTGATAGTGGCGCTGACCCCCTGCCCCTGGAGACCTTTGATATAACCGACGGCGAGTTCGGCCGAGAGGATCGGGTCTTCGGCGTAGCACTCGAAGTTGCGGCCATTGGTTACGGAGCGATGGATATTGACCGTCGGGGCGAGCAGCACATGTGCGCCCTTCGATTTGACCTCGTCGGCCAGAGCCGCACCGATCTCGGTGACAAGACCAACATTCCACGTGGCGCCCAAGGCGATGCCGACAGGAAAGCTGGCTGATTTGACACCGCCGATCAGCGACCCGCCGCCGCGTGCGCCATTCGGACCGTCGGTTACCCGCAATTTGCCGATGCCCAGGCGTTCAACCGCTGGAACCGACCAGAAGTCTTCACCGGACAGCAGCGAGACCTTCTCTTCAGGCGTCAGCTCGGCAAGCAGTTGCTCAATACGGCTGCTCATGGGGTGCTTCCTCCGGCAAAGATTTTTGCCGGAGATGGCCAGTCCAGCCGCAAACTGTCAACCGTTTTACAACGGCAGAACGGCTTTACCTCGGTGCAATGGGCGCCTTGCGCGTACGGCCCCAGAGCACAAATAAAGAGAGTGCCAGCAGGACGGCATTGAAGGGCAGGATGCCATATTCGCCGCGCATGGTATGCAGGCCCATGGCCAGAACCTGAATGGCCGCAAAACCCAGCGCTGCCAGCGGCGTCAAGCGGGGCATGATGCGAGTGGCCGCAGGCAGAATGATGCCGATTGCGCCCAGAATTTCCATGGTGCCGATGAAGCGCGTCAACAATTCGGGGTAGTCGCCGGCGTAGCTCATGCCGGAAGCGACCAGGGCCTCAATGGTCTGGGAGAGCTTCATGAAGCCCGCCATTCCGTAAAAAACGGCCAGCACCAGCTGCCCTCCCCACAAGGCAATGTTCCATCCCTTGACGCTATTCGTTTGGCTCATGGCTTCCCCCCTCCCCGTGACTGCCTGCCACACTAGGCACAACAAGTAACTGCCTCTATATTAGTGACTGAGTTACGCATGCAAGGAGGCACACCCATGTCACTGTCCGATACATCGCAGCACGCCAATTGCTCGGCTATGTCCGATGTGCTCAACCGCATCGGCGACAAATGGAGCGTCATGGTGGTCGGCATGCTGGGCCGGAATGGAACGTTGCGCTTCAACGAGCTCAAGCGCCTGATTAACGGCGTTTCGCAGCGCATGCTGACGCTGACCCTGCGCAATCTGGAGCGGGATGGCCTCGTAACCAGAACCATTTACCCAGAAGTTCCGCCGCGAGTGGAATATCGGCTGACCGAACTGGGAAAGACCTTGCAGGAGCCCATCAGCGCCTTGTGGGATTGGTCGGCGGAGAATCATCACGCCATCGTCGATGCACGGGCCGTCTATGACGCAAGGGAAGACGCAATCACGGCCGAAACGACACGCAAAGTCGCCTACGCGCGCGGCTAGATCGGCAATCAGGAATCGTTGTGCGCCATATGGGCGAAGCGATTGACGTCCCTGGGCGGGGTCGCCAGGACAGCTGCGCGCGCCTCGGTGCGTTGGCTGGACGGCAGGTTCAGGGCATTGACCAGGGCCCGGTATTCCTGACGCGCGCTCATATGAGACATGGAAGGCACGCCACCGAGCAGTTCATCATCCAGCGGATCGAACACGGTCATGCCGGTGGCGAACAGCGAACGGAAGATGACGCGCTCGGCTATGCCATCTGCCACCCGGCAACCTAGGCGCATGGCGATCCGCTCGAGCATGGTCTGCACCTGGCGCATGTTGCGCGATGACAGCATGGAGATGCGGTTACGGACCAGAACCCAGTCGATGTTCTTGCCGTCAATCGACAGGCGCTCGGATCGCGCGCGCTGCACCAGCCGCGCATAGTGGCTCAACTCGCGCGGCTCACCGGTAACCGGATCTATCTGCGCCATGACACTGAGATCGATCAGACTGTCATTGACCGGCGTCACCAGCGTATCCGCCAACGAATGGGCGAGACGCGCGAGGTTGGTGTCGAAACCGGGTGTATCGATGATGATGAAATCGGAGCGACCTTCGACTTCGCTTATAGCCTGGCGAAACAGGTCAAACTCGATGCGGTGGTTTTCCCGCATGGAATCACCGCGGGCCAGCGGCAGATGATAATGCGTGGTATGCGGCAGGCTGAGCCCCTTGGAACGCGCCCAGTCACGCCGGTTGCGGACATAGTGAGTCAGTGTTTGCTGGCGGCTGTCGACATCGATAGAGGCCACCTTGTGTCCCTGGTAGAGGAGGTAAATAGCCAGGTGGAAGGCCGTGGTCGATTTGCCCGAACCACCCTTCTCATTGCCAACAACAATGACATGCGCGCCTTGCCGCACAGTCGACTCCCCAAATCAGTTGGCCGGAGTGTGTTGATTTGGCACGCGTCGCACAAGGAAAAACATGGCAGCTCTGCGATAGAGCCTGGCAAGAATGCTGTTGCCAGTCTCAGCGCCGGCGCGATGGGGGCATCATTTGCGTCATTATGATGAAACATCCATGCTGCCAACGCATGATCCGCCTTCCGGATCGGGGATAGCTCGGCTGCGGAAATCAGCGCATCGTCAAATGGCTCTATGAAAACCGCAAAGGGACTATGCCCATGTTTGTTCGTGCCGTCTGGCGCCTGAAGCGCCTGGTCGACATCAAGCAGACGTTGCGGGAAATGGACGTTCCCTCAACGCGCGATGCCGATATTCTGGGGATTTCCGGCCCGGACTTCTCCAAGATGACGCGGTCGCTGTTCGACCGCTGACCGACCTTAATCCTAGACCGATCCTGCGTGGCCGCCGGAATGCCATCCGGCGGCCACTTTGCTGTCCTGGATATGAATGATGAATGAATGGGCATTGCCCAAGCCTTGCACAAAACGCATGGCAAGTTTGATCATTCTCTATCTGCTCGCTCGGGATAGCGGAGGCTATATGTGTTCCTGCAAACGAAAGGAGACTTCCAATGGACATCCGCAAGACTTTCCAGAAATGGGCCGCCTACCAGCAGACCGTGCGTGAGCTCGCCGCTCTCGACAACCGTCAGCTCAATGACCTGGGCATTTCGCGCACCGACATCAGCCGCGTTGCTCGCAATCATGCCGACGCACTGTAATCGCGTCGTCTGCCCAATCACTACAATCCGAACGCTCGCCTCTCTCTGAGATGCGGGCGTTTTGATTCTTAGGCATTAATGACGATGCGCGCGACGTAAACGCCGATTGCTCCCGAGCTGCGGGCTTGGTATCTCGCTGCCCATGTCAAAAGAACCCATTCATATCATCGGCGGGGGCCTTGCGGGCTCTGAAGCCGCATGGCAAGCCGCCGAGGCCGGTGCCACCGTCATTCTCCATGAGATGCGCGGCGTCAAAGGCACGGACGCACATGAGACCGACTCCTTTGCCGAGCTGGTCTGCTCCAACAGTTTCCGTTCCGACGACCACGAACAGAACGCCGTTGGCCTGCTGCACGAGGAGATGCGACGCTGCAACTCGCTGATCATGCGAGCCGCGGACCAGCACCAGCTACCCGCTGGCGGCGCGCTGGCCGTTGATCGCCATGGCTTTTCCGGGGCGGTTACCGAGGCCATCAACAATCACCCCAATATCACGGTCGTCCGCGAAGAAGTGGCCGGCTGGCCTCCGGCTGATTGGAAGCACGTTATCATTGCCACCGGCCCGCTCACCTCTCCGGCACTCGCCGAGGCGGTGCTCGAAAAGACCGGCGAGGATTCGCTGGCCTTCTTCGACGCCATTGCCCCCATCGTGCACTATGACAGCATCAACCACGACATTGCCTGGAAGCAATCGCGCTATGACAAGGCCGGTCCTGGCGGTACAGGCGCCGATTACCTCAATCTGCCGATGGACAAGGACCAGTACTTCGCCTTTGTCGAAGCCCTGAAGACCGCGCCGCTGCATGAGTTCAAGGATTGGGAAAAGGTCCCCTATTTCGACGGCTGCCTGCCCATCGAAGTGATGGCGGAACGCGGCGTCGAAACGCTGCGCCATGGACCAATGAAGCCGGTAGGCCTGACTAATCCGCGCAATCCGACGGTCAAACCCTATGCCATCGTGCAGCTGCGTCAGGACAATGCCCTGGGGACGCTTTGGAACATGGTGGGGTTCCAGACCAAGATGCGCTACGGCATCCAGGCGGAGGTGTTCCGCATGATCCCGGGGCTTGAACAGGCACAGTTCGCGCGTTTGGGCGGGCTGCACCGCAATACTTTTATCAATTCACCCAAGGTTCTCTCACCGGACCTTAAACTGAAGGTTGATCCACGCATCCGCTTTGCGGGTCAGGTGACTGGCGTTGAAGGCTATGTGGAAAGCGCCGCCGTTGGCTTGATAACCGGCCGCATGACCGCCGCCGATGCCTTGGGCGGATCGATGGATACGCCTCCGGTCACAACGGCACTGGGCGCTCTCATCGGGCACATCACCGGCGGGCATATCGAGGCCGAGAGCTACAGCGGAGCCCGCAGCTTCCAGCCAATGAATGTCAATTTCGGCCTGTTTCCCGAGGTGACAATCACCAAGCCTGAGGGAGCAACACGGTGGCGGGGCCCGGAAAAGACCATGGCCAAGCGCCGGGCGATAACCGGGCGGGCGCTCGAAGACCTCAAGGCCTGGGCATGACTCCGGCGGCGCTGGCCGACTTCCTGCACGAACACATTCCGCTCTCCCGGGCGATGAATGTCACCGCCGTCAGGGCCAGCGTCGAAGAAGTGGTGCTTGAGGCGCCGCTCGAGCCTAATATCAATGTGCATGGCACCATGTTTGGCGGCAGCGCCGCCACACTTGGTCTGCTCGCGGCCTGGTCGGTATTGCATCTGCGATTGGAGGCCGAGGGCATTTCCAATCAACTGGTGATTCACCGCACCGAGATGGAATATCTCAAGCCGATTGCCGGGACGGCGCAGGCCGTGGCGCGGCTGGAAGGCGCGGACTGGGCCAGCTTCCTTCATACGCTGGACCGTCGCGGCAAGGCGCGGCTCAAGGTCAACGCCGCGCTGGTGTTTAATGGAGAGCCTGCAGCGCGGCTGGCGGGAGAATTCGTGGCGATCCTGGAGCGCTAAGCATGTCGCCAGGGGCGAATTGCGACTGTTCAGGCTGATCCTTCCTTGACCATTCACCGGCACCTGAGTGTGACGCCCCAAGTATCTAGATCATTTCACACTCAGGCGGACGCGGTTCCATCGCCTCCCTCCCCCGGGTGGGCTTCGACCCGTCGCGAGGGGCAAACCTCTCCGGGGGAGAGGTGTGCGGGGAGTAGGTCCGGGGGTGGGGGTGTCGGCATGTCCTCTTGCTCGGAGCCTTGGGAGGTCGCGTCACCCCCACCCCAGCTCGGCTATGGACTGTCGGCCTAGCGTCGCTACCCGCCCCACAAGGGGGAGGGAGGAAAGAGGGCAGCGCGTTCAGCTAAACGTGAAACGGTCTAGTCTTGAGGGTCTTGGGACTTGAACCAATCGAGAATTTCCGAGCCGGTCAACATGGCCACACCTTCGTGGCTCAGGATGTAGTCGTAGAGCATTTCGAGATATTTGATGCGGTGTGGGGCGCCTGTCAGATAGGGATGAATGGATATGGCCATCACCCGGGGGTGTTCCTTCCCCTCGAGATAGAGCCGGTCGAACTGGTCGACGCCGCGCTTGTAGATTTCGTCTGACCGGTGCCCCTGCACCGCTGACATGACCACATCATTGATCTCGACTGTATAGGGCACCGAGACGATGGGGCCCGTTGTGGTTTTTAGCGTCACCGGCTGGTCGTCAAGGCACCAGTCACAGACATATTCAATGCCGGCCGCCGCCAGCAGGTCGAGCGTATCGAGCGTTTCGGTCAGTCCGGGGCTTTCCCAGCCCCGTGGCGGCGCGCCGGTCAAAGCGATGATGGCGGCAATGGTATCGCTGATCGCCTTGGCCTGGTCTTCGACGCGGTGCATCGGCCGCTGCTCGAAGCCATGGCCGATGAAGTCCCAGCCAGCCGCATAGGCGGCGCGGCAGGCCGCTTCATAGACGCTGCAGGCTGAGCCGTTCACGGCGAAGCTGGCGCGCAGATTGCGCTTCCCCAGCACCTCGAGAAACCGCCAGAAGCCTACCCGCATGCCATATTCATGCCAGGCCCAATTGGGAATGTCGGGCAGCAGCGGTTGTCCCATCGGCGGCGGCAGCACGGCCCGCGGCATAGCGCCGGCCGGCGACCAGTTCTCGACGTTCACAATAGTCCAGACCGCGATGCGCTCCCCTTTGGGCAGGCGCAGTTTCGGCCGTTTGACGATGGGGGAATAGTCGAGCCGGCTACGGATAATGGCGGGGTCGATGTCGGGCTCGGTCATGATCTTGTTCTCAGGCATAGCGGCTAAAAAATTCGGCGATAGCGAGGTGGTCGCGCCCCTGCGCCACAAGGAAGGCGAGCAGCAGCCGCGCCTTGGGGGCACTCAGCACGCCCGCGGGAATGAGCCCGCGGGCAATCAGGTCGCGCTCGGAGCCGGCAAAGCCATAGGTCTTCTCAAAAACCGGACCAGCCGGCACGCGTGACGCAAGCACGATGGGCAGGGACGCGGGCAGCGCCTCCAAGGCGGCCAACAGCGCTGCCGGCACATGCCCGGCGCCCATGCCCTCGATGACGAGGCCGGCATAGCCAAGCGCGGCAGCCGCCTTGATGAGTTCGCCGTCATCGCCCAAGCCCGGCTTGAGCATGGCCACCCGCGCCAGTTCCGGCATGGCGCCGAGGGGTTGGGGATGCTGCGGCCGGAGCAGGATGCGCACGCGATCTTCGATCACCGCGCCCAGTGGCCCCGCCGAAGGGCTGGTGAAGGCCGATGGCAGGCTTTTGTGCGATTTTTCCACCAGCGCAGCGGCGTGGATTTCGTCGTTGAGCACCACCAGGGCACCCAACCCCCGAGCAGTCTCTGCGGCAGCAACGCTGATGGCAGCGAGCAGGTTTGCCGGGCCGTCAGCACCCGCCGCTGCGGCGCCGCGCATAGCCCCCGTGACCACCAGCGGTGCGTCTTCAGCATGAGCCAAGCCCAGCAGAAAAGCGGTTTCATCAATCGTGTCGGTGCCCTGGACCACCACCACACCTTGTGCGCCCGAGGCGATGCCGGCCGCTACGCATCGGGACACATGGCGCAGTTGGGCAAAGCTCAGCGACGCGCCCGGCACCAGAAACGGTGTCTCCACGGTGATGGCGGCAATCTCGGCCAGTCGCGGGACCGCGGCGATCAATCGGGCACCGTCCAGCACCGGGACGATCCCGCCGTGCGGCTCAGGCATCATGGTTATGGTGCCGCCCAGAACAATCACATGGACGCGCGGCAAACTGACAATTGTCAAAGCTCTGTATTCCGTTTCAAGTGCCTGTGCCTCTCTCAGGCCCGGCCGGCCAGCTCGACCACCTGTTCGCACAGGACACCACCTGGCCGGGCCAGCTGTTCGAGGATGGAGAAGTGATCTTCCTGTGCGAGCGGCAGGATTTCGCCGTCGCGGCCCGCCGCCCGCCAGGCCTGTTCGTACTCGATCGACTGGCGCCGCAATTCCGGCAATTCAGCGGTGCCATAGGCCATCACCAGGGGTCCCGACGAGGGCGGGATGGTGTGGATAGGGCTCAAATGCTGCACATCAGCACCGGTCAGGCCCAATTTGTCGTTGAGCTCGCCCAGCCGGATCGGTTCCAGATCGAATATGCCCGAAATGGCCAGTCCCGCATCGACCTGGGGCAGCGCCATGGCACTTGCCGCCAGCTGCCCGCCGGCCGACCACCCCGATATGATCAATCGTCCAGCCGCAACGCTCATGGCTGGTCCTTCCTGGCGCAGCCAGGCAAGAGCCGCAGCGATTTCGTCCATGATCTGGCCCAGGCTCGCGGCCGGCGCCAGCGTATAGCCCGGCACCGCCACATCGATGCCCGCCGCCAACGCGCCTTCGGCCATGCAGGAGAAAACATCCTTGGAATTGCGCTGCCAGTATCCGCCATGGACGAAAACAAGGATTGGCGCATCGGCCGCACCGCTGCGGAAGATGTCCATCCGGTTCCGCTCGCGTGGGCCATAGGGCAAATCGAGACTATGCCCATCCTGCGCCCGCAACTTGGCGCTGCGCATGGTCCAGTCAGCCAGATACCCAGCGCTGGCCGCAACCGCCCCGCTGTTGTTATAGGCGGCGTCGAGTGTGGGGCGGTCCATGCCCCGCCATACCGCCTTTGGCGCCGGCGCATCCAAGCCGTCCAGAATCACGCCGCCACCTTGCCATGGTGACTATGCAGCTTGCTCGAAAGCGACCGCCGCAGGTCGTTGAAGTCGGTGCCGGACACATCGCGTGGGCGAGGCAGATCGACGGTGAGGTCGCTGTCAATCCGGCCCGGCCCGGCGCTCATGACGATCACCCGGTTGGAGAGTACCACGGCCTCCTCGATGGAGTGCGTCACGAAAAGCACGGTGAGTTTCGTGCGTTCCCAAAGGCCCAGCAACTCATCCTGCAGGCGCTCGCGCGTCATGGCGTCGAGCGCACCGAACGGCTCATCCATCAGCACCATTTCTGCCTCGTTGGCGAGCACCCGGGCAATGGCAACACGCTGCTTCATGCCGCCCGAGAGCTGGTGCGGATAAACATCGGCAAAGCGGCCCAGGCCGACCAAATCGATGTAGTGGTCCGTCGTCTCCTGAATCTCCCGGGCCGGGCGGCGACGCGACGCGGGCCCGAAGCCGATATTGTCGCGCACCGTCAGCCAGGGGAACAGGCCGTAATCCTGAAACACCATGCCGCGGCTGGGGTCGGGCCCCTCAATGGGTCGGTTCCACATCAGCGCCTCGCCCGTGGTTGCGGTCTCGAACCCGGCGACGATGCGCAACAGGGTGGATTTGCCGCAACCTGAGGCACCGAGCAGACAGACGAATTCGCCGCGTTTCACATCGAGACTGGCGTCGTGCAGGGCCTCGATACGGCGGCCCTGCACTTCAAATGTCTTGCCGACATTGCGCAGGGACAGAATGGTGGGGGCGTCAGACATGGTTGGGGCTCCAGGACAAGAGCTTGCGACCGATCAGGAGGATGATGCGGTCGGAGATGAAGCCGGCAACGCCGATGGCAATCATGCCGCAGATGACGACTTCTGTGCGCGAGAGCTGGCGGGCTTCCATGATGATGGCGCCCAAGCCGGTCGGCACGCCCGTCATTTCGCCGATGACGATAACCATCCAGGAAAAGCCAAGACCAAGCCTCAGGCCGGTGAATATCGCCGGAAGCGCGGCGGGCAGGACAACTCGGGCGAACTGCGCCGAGGGAGAGCAGCCCAGCATGCTGGCCGCTTCAAACAGGCGCGGCTCCACCGAGCGCACCCCGAAAACGGTGTTGATCAGGATCGGGTAGAAGGCACCCAGAAATACCAGAAAAATCGCCGAGGTCGGGCCGATGCCGAAGATGATCATGGCCAGCGGCAGCCATGCGGTCACCGGAATGGGCCGAAGAATCTGCAACAGCGGGTCAAACATCTGCCGAACAGCCGGGATGCGGCCAATCATCAGTGCTAACGGCAGGGCAACGATGACAGCTAGGAAAAAGCCGCTATAGACACGCGTCACCGAGGCGACCACGTGGGTCGCCAGTGTGCCGCTGAAGAAGTCGTTGCGGATGCCGCCAACAGCCAGGTCATAGAAGGCCAAGCCAACCTGTGCTGGAGGCGGGATCAAGCTGTAGACTTGGCCGGACGTCGCAAAATGCCACCACGTGAGCAGCAGGGCCGGTAGAATTAGGGCCAGGGCGGGTTGTTTTAGCCGCCCGGCCTCGAAGGCGAAATGCCTCCGAGGGACGGTTGCGGCTGGCGGGGTCTGGGTCCGGTCGGCCGCGATGGTCATGGCCTAGACCTTCTGTTCGAGGGATTGGACAAAGCTGGTGTCGAACAGGGTCTCAAAATCCGGCAGAGCCTGGATCTGGTTGAGTTCGACCATGTGTTCGGCATAGGTCCTTGACTGGGTCAGTTCGGTTTCTCCGAATTTCCAGGTCAGTTCCACATTGGGAGCAGAAAGCTCAATTGCGGCCCGGTCCTGGCCCAGCTTCGCCACGGCCATCGCCACCATCGCCTCGGGGTTGGCCATGGCATATTCAGAAGCCTGGCGGTGAATGTCGAGGATGACTTCCACCAGTTCCGGCCGCTCGCTGAGGGTGTCGCGGTGCGCCCCGAAGATCATGTTGAGCGCACCCATAGCGGTGCCATAGGGATATTCGACGATCTTGCCGACCCCGGTCGCCAAGCTGATACCAGGCGCCGGCTCGGCCCCGACATAGGCATCGACATCTCCGCGGGCCAACGCCAGGTGCATTTCGCTGAACGAGATACGCACCGGCGTGATGTCGGCAATCGAGAGACCTTCCATGCGCAGGCGCTCGAGGATGAACACCTCCTGGGTCGAGCCGGGCCAGATCGCAACCCGCATGCCCTTGAGATCAGCAATGCTCGCAATGGGGCTGTCCTTGCCGGCCACCACACCCATGCCCTTGTTGCAGGCGCCGCCTATGACGACGATCGGTTCGCCTGCTGCCGCGCCCAGTGTTGCCGCCGCAATGCCGAACATGCCGAAATCGACCGACTTGGTGACGACGGCATTCTTGCCTTCCGTCGGGCTTTCAAAGGGAATGACCTCGACCTTGTAGCCGGCCGGCGTAAACTGGTCGTAGAAGTGTGGAGCGATGGAATGGATGAGCTTAAGCGCACCCATCTTGATCACCGTCTCCGACTGCGCCCGCACAAACGGCATGGGCATAAGGGCGGCGGCAGCGGCACCAGCGGCGGTGGTTGCGAGAAATTTGCGTCTATTCATCATGGCCTGGTCTCCTGAGCGGCAATGGCGATTGCGGGGGTGTTCTGATTGGCCGAGCGGGCGGCGAGATAGCGCCGCCAGCCTCCGAATGCGGTGATGTTCTCGGCGTCGGCAAGGGCATGGTGTTCACAGATGAAACCCTTGACGACGGTGCCGTCCTCGGTCTCCACCGAGCCGATGCCGAGCGGGGCAGGAATGGCGGCAACGAAGCTTCCGAATTCCCGCACCGGCACGTCCCACAGCTCGATCTCTATGCCTCCAGGCCCACCATCACGCGACAGGCCTGGCTTGGCTGGGCTCGAATTTGGCAGTGAATAGAGGCTGTAGCCGGCTGACGTGCGCGTGGTCAGGACCAAGCTCGCGCCGCGGTCCGTCAGCTGCCTGTTTAGGGGCTGGCCCTGCAGATGCGCGCCGACCACAGCGAGACGAACGCTTTCCATCTCGCTGGCCGCTGCGACGACAGCATTGGTCTGCGCGAGTGGGGTCGAGCCGGCACCGAGCCTTGCCCCCGGATCCGTGCGATGGAGGCGGTCCCCGATGTGAGCAAGCATACCATCGCTGAACTGCGGACCAATCAGGGTAACGCCGACAGGCAGCCCGCCATCGCCCCAACCGAAAGGAACGGAGATTGCTGCCATATCCATCAGGTTCACGAAGTTGGTGAACAGACCCAGTTTTGAGTTGAGGGCCACCGGATCGGCCAGCATGTCCTCGATCGTCGGGTGTTCGGGCGCCGTAGGAACCAGAAGAAAATCGATATTGTTCAGCGCAGTGCGTATCTTCAGCGCATGGTCCGCCAAGCTGTATTGCGCAGTGAAGGCATCTACGGCTGAGTATTGGGTGCCCGATGTCACTATTTCCCGCACGACCGGATGAATGCTCTCGGGCTGACTCTCTGCAAAATCGCTAATGGCAGCGTAGCGCTCGGCCACCCAGGGGCCGGCATAGAGCAGTGAGGCGGCCGCCTCAAACGGCGCGTAGTCGATCTCGACTGGGCTGCCTCCCAAAGCCTGGAGACTGGAAACGGCTGCGGCGTAGCGCTTGGTCACACCCGGCGCGCAGCGCGCCACGACGGTTGGGGTTATTACACCAAAACGGAAGGCGTTCAGGCTTTTGGCAACGGCGGCGTCATCGTTGGCACGCGAATAGGCGTCCTTGTCGTCCGGGATGGACACAGCGCGTAGAACTGTAAGGGCATCTTGCGTCGTGCAAGCCAGGATCGACACACAGTCCAGTGTGCGGCACGCAGGCAGAACGCCACGCGTGCTGATCAGGCCCTTGCTCGGCTTCATGCCCACAATATTGTTGAAGCCGGCCGGCACCCGGCCCGATCCGGCGGTATCGGTACCCAGAGCAAAGGGAACCAACCCCTTGGCAACCGCCACCGCCGAACCTGAACTGGAGCCCCCGGAGATATAGTTTGCGTCGAAGGCACAGGACGGAATGCCATAGGGCGACCGCGTGCCATTCAACCCGGTCGCGAACTGGTCGAGATTGGTCTTGCCCACGGGGATCGCCCCGGCCTTGATCAGCCGGTCGACCGCGAATGCAGAGGCCTGGGGCTTAAAGGCAAACTGGGGGCAGCCACCTGTGGTCTCCAGACCCGCAACATCGATATTGTCCTTGACGCCGAACGGGATGCCGAAGAGTGGCAAGTCCTCACCCGCATCGAGCCGCGCCTTGGCCGCCGCCAGCAGTGCATGGGCCTGGTCGCGAGGCATGACGGATATCCAAACCGGACGCCCATCGGTCTCTATTGCGTCAAGGGTGGCGTCCAGATCGCGAAAAGCATCGCGACCGGCGCGATAAGCTGCAACCTGCTCGCAGATTTCAGAAAACAGAGCAGATGATGTTGTTGCAAGACTGGTCAAGGCGGCAGTTCCTGTCGGTGTATTGCACCTACCGTAGCGGAGCGCGCGTTGCCGTCTATTGCTAGTTTTTGACTGCCGTGTTGCAATATGGTCAACGCAAGGCATAGGGCCGAACCAGATGAAGCACCTCAAGACACTGCAGTGCATTGACGATGTGGCCGGCAGCGGCTCGATCCGCAGAAGCGCCGAACGCCTGTCGATCACGCCATCGGCACTGACCCGCCGAATTCAGGATTTTGAGGCTGAATTGGGCACGCCAGTCTTCGAGCGCATGCCGCAGGGAATGCGGCTCAACGCGGCAGGAGAACTGGTGCTGCGCCACATACGGGCGCAGCTCTCCGATTTCGAGCGATTGCGCTCGCAGATCGCTGATCTCTCAGGGGTTCGCCGCGGCCATGTGACCATCGCGACCAGCCAGGCTTTCGCCCACGATCTCATCCCCTACGAAATCGCTGTCTACCGCGCCCAGCACGCGCTGGTCTCATTTTCGGTCCTGGTGCGCGACCACATCCATGCGGTGGAGGCGGTTGCCGCCTTCGAGGCCGACGTCGCGTTGGTCATCGCCCCGCCGCCGGCACCAGAGTTTCAGCCGCTGCTGGTCATCCACCAGCCGCTCTGCGCTCTCATGAGCAAGGACCACCCCCTGGCGGCGGCGCGCACCCTTCGATTGCGGGAAGTTCTTGAATACCCGATCGCCATGCCTGGTCCTTCGCTGGCCATCCGTCACCTGCTTCAAGGTGCCATTGTCCGCGCCGCCCTGCCCGTCAATACCGTGGTTGAGTCGGACTCCTTCGAGGTTCTGCGCAGCTATGCCGGGGGGGAGCAGGTCATTTCCTTCCAGATACGGGCCGGCATCCCGCAAGCAAGCGGCAACTTGGTGGCGCGCGAGATCGACCACCGGGACTTGCCAATGACCCAACTGGTGCTTGGCCAGCTGCGAGGCCGATCACTTTCCGTGGCTGCTTCAAAGTTTGTCGATCAGATCGCAGGCAGCCTGCACACGCGTTACGGCGGCGGCGAGCGACCTGACTAAGCCTGTCGAAAAGGGGGGCGTGCAGGAACGGCCGCTTTGATGATGGGGTCTTGCATTGTTGGCTCACCGCCGAATTACAGTCGGCGGCCGCTGGCGACCAGAACGTTTCCCGAGAACCTAGCCGGCAATCAACTTGGCAGCGCGCCGAAATTCAGCCTCTGCTTCGGGCGCGAAGCGGAAGGTCTGGAGGAAGTCGTTAACACCGTAGGCCGGCAGGCCGGCGTGAATGCCGGCCATGGCGACACGTGCCGGGTCGATTTGTCCGGCCAGCGCCAGGCAATAGGCCAAAATGGCGTGGATGGCGTAATGGGCATTGGGTCTGGCAGCGGCCCTGGCCGCCCATTCAGCGGCCTCTGCGAACTGACCCAGCCGCACATGGGCAATAGCGCGCGTCCCCAACATGCCGAAGAGCAATGGATCAAAGGGGCTCAGGCGTCGTGCATGATCGGCCGCAACGATGGCCCCCAGCGGGTCACCAGATTGCGAGCCGACGAAAGACAGGGCGTAGTGACCGAGCGCAAAGTTCGGGCTCAGCGCGATGGCCTGCTCCAGTTCCACCACGGACCGATCGTCCTGGCCACGCATCCAGAGCGCGCGCCCCATGGCCCAGTGGGCTGCTGGGTCATGATCATCAGCCAGCACGGCTTCGCTCGCTGCTGCATAGGCGAATTCCCGTTGCTCCTCGCGGTCACCCCAGTGCTGGAAGCCGCTTTGCCAATGTGTAAAGGACAGCCCGGCATGGGCCCGGGCATATGTCGGGTCAAGCGTCACGGACTGTTGGAAAAACTGGCGCGCCGTCTCGTTCTCCGCCTTGGTAAAGCGATACATGTGCCAGAGCCCGCGGTGATAGGCCTCCCATGCCGTCAACGAGTTCGGCGGCTTGAGAATGGCAAGGTTTCGCTCGACCGTCTCGATTTCGCTGGCGATGGACGACACGATCTGGTCGCCGATGTCCTCTAGCATGTCGAACGCAGCCAGCGCCGCTCGCTCGAACACGTCGCTCCAGACGATGCGTCCTGAGCGCACATCCACCAGTTCGACCTCCACCTTGAGGCGCCCGCCACGCACGTTGACCGTCCCTCCCGCCATGTAGGCGACGCCGAGTTTGCGGGCGGCATCCATATCCCCCAAACCGGCTTCCGAAAGGGCGTAGACGGAGCCTCGGGCGATCACCGAAAGGCTGCGCAGCCGGGCCAGCCTGGTGATAATGTCCTGCGTGAGCCCTGCCCCCAGGCCACCACCAAAGCTGGGGCCGGCCGTTTCCACAAAGGGCATGACCGCCAGGGCTGCCCTCTCATGGGCAGACGGCACCTCAGCGCGTACGGGCTCTTGGGCAGGCCGGGCCGGCGATGACATAGCGTGTGAAGCACGCCAGTTCCGCAGCGTCTGGAGATCGAGGTCTTCGCTCCGAAACAGGTCCATGGTGGCGCGCAGGTGGGCGGCAGCGGCATCGGCGGCACCAGATTGCCTCAGTTCGGTCAGCAGGAGCACATGAGCCCGCTCATCGAAGGGAGAGAGCGTCACCCACCGTTCGATCAGGCAACGCCGCCGTGCGGCATCGGTCGATGGATCGGAAATAATGCGCTCGATGAGATCGATATAGGCCGATCGCCAATGCCAGCGCTGCGCGGTCAGCCAGGCTTGAAACCGCGGACCATGATCAATGTGCAGGCCCTCCAGAAACTCCCCTGTCCACAGATCCTCGGCATGTTGCAGGACGTCCGGGGCACCCGATTTCAGCACCGCCAGATCAACCTGGCACGCTGTCAGGTCCAGCCAGACGCGATCGTCCTCGGTCTGCACGCGACGCAGCCCGTGCTCATCGAGCAGGCCCCTGAGCTTGCTAAGGCACCAACGCAGCTCGCCGCGCGGATCGTTCGGCACGTCCCAGAGTAGTTCGCACAGATGGTCGCGGCTGACCGGATGGGGGCTGAGTACCAGATAGGCCAAAAGGGCGCGGGTCTTGCGCGAGTGCGGCAAGGCAATGGGTTCGCCGCCCCGTGACAATGCCAGTGGTCCGAGCATAGCCATGGCGAGGCCCGAAAACTGTTCAGCAGGATCCAGCATGGTGGATTCCACGGACATTTCCACGCTTCCTCCCATGTTCGCCGAGCGAGCAACAGTCTAACATTGAATGCTGAGACATGCAGCCGGGGTCTTTACCGGAGTACCGCGAGGAGAATCGCACCATGAATGATCCAAAAATCAGGACCACTAAAGGTCGTGGCAAGCTGTTCGACAGTGTGCTTGAGACCGTGGGGGATACGCCCGCAATCCGCGTCAACAATCTCGCCGTTCCTGGCGTAACACTTTACGTGAAGGCAGAGTTCTTCAATCCGGGCGCGTCGGTGAAGGACCGGCTCGCCCTCAATATTATCGAAGCAGCGGAGCGCAGTGGCGCACTCAAGCCTGGCCAGACCATTGTGGAAGCCACCAGCGGCAATACCGGTATCGGTCTGGCGATAGTGTGTGCCCAGAAGGGCTATCCCCTGGTCGTGACCATGGCCGACAGCTTCTCTATCGAACGACGCCGCCTGATGCGGATGCTCGGCGCGCGCGTGGTGCTCACACCGCGGGCCCAGAAAGGCCTCGGCATGTACAACAAGGCCGTCGAGCTGGCTGAGGCCAATGGCTGGTTCCTCGCGCGGCAATTTGAAACCGAGGCCAATGCCGATATTCACGAGGCCACCACGGCACGCGAGATCATCAATGACTTCGCAGGCTCAAGGCTCGACTACGTTGTCTCCGGCTATGGGACTGGCGGCACCGTGACCGGCATAGCGCGTGTGCTCCGCCGTGAACGTCCCGATACCCGGATCGTGCTCAGCGAGCCGGCAAATGCGCAATTGTTGGCGAGTGGCGAGCAGCAGGTGCGCGGGGCCGGCGGCGCGCCTGCCGCGAGCCACCCCGCATTCACGCCGCACCCCATCCAGGGCTGGACGCCCGATTTCATCCCATTGGTGCTGCAGGAAGCTGTCGATACCAAGGGCTATGATGAACTCATTCCCATCGCGGGTCCCGACGCCATCGCATGGGCCCAGAAGCTGGCCCAAAAGGAAGGTATCCTGACCGGCATTTCCGGTGGGGCCAGCTTCGGCGTGGCGCACCAGGTTGCCGAACGCGCCGAACCCGGCTCAGTCATCCTATGCATCTTGCCCGACACGGGAGAGCGCTACCTGTCCACTCCACTGTTCGAGTCAATCGAAGCAGAAATGAGTGCGGAGGAGGTTGCACTCTCGCTCTCTACGCCGGGCTATCAGCTCGAGACCGTGTGATGCACGGCCAGGTTCACGGCCCGGAGGAAACGCTCGATCCCGACGACTGGGCAACCGCTGAGGCCATCTCACACCGCATTGTGGGCGACGCGGTCGCCTATCTGCGGGATGTGCGGGATCGGGCGCCGTGGACGGACATGCCGCACAGTGTCCGTGAAACCTTCACGGAACCTCTGCCATCTGAGCCAACGGACCTGGCCGAAGTCTATCAGGCGGTGCTGGACAGCCTGATGCCCTACCCCATGGGCAATATCCATCCCCGCTTCTGGTCCTGGTACATGGGGTCGTCGAACCTGACGGGCGCGCTCGGCGATTTTATCGCCGCGGTGCAGGGGTCCAATCTCGGTGGCGGCAATCACGCCGCCGCCCTGATGGACCAGCAGGTCGTGGGCTGGTGCAAACAGATGCTCGGGTTTCCGGCCAGTGCCACCGGATCGCTCGAAAGCGGTGGCTCCATGGCCAACTTCATCGGGCTGACCGTGGCGCGGAACGTCAAGGCCGGTGCCGATATTCGAGAACTTGGCGTAGCCGCCCTGCCCCGACCAATGCGCTATTACGCATCTGACCAGGCCCACTCGTGCCACCGCAAGGCGATGGAGGCTCTGGGGCTTGGGAACCAGGCGTTGCGGCGCATTCCCAGCAATGATGCAATGGCCATTGACATAGAGGCGCTGCGCCGGGCGATTGCCGAAGACCGAGCCGCGGGACTTAACCCGGCCTGCATTATCGGCACGGCCGGGACCGTCAACTCGGGCGCCATCGATGATCTTGAGGCGCTGGCCAACCTGGCCGCCGAGGAAGGCCTCTGGTTCCACGTCGATGGGTGTATTGGCGCCCTCGTCGCCATCGCTCCGCGTAACCGCAATCTAGTCGCCGGCATCGAACGGGCTGACTCGGTCGCCCTGGACCCGCACAAATGGCTGCATGCCCCTTTCGAGGTCGGTTGCGCCCTGGTGCGAGACCCTCAGGCACAGCACAAGACCTTTGCCGTCACCCCGGAATATCTCGAAGCGTCGCCGCGCGGCCTGGCCGCCGCACCCTGGCTGCATGAATATGGCTTGCAGACCACAAAGGCCTTCCGCGCCCTCAAGGTGTGGATGGCGATCAAAGAACACGGCATCGAAAAATTCGGCCGTCTGATTGACCAGAACATTGACCAGGCACTTTATTTGAGCGGCCTGATCGACGCCGAGCCGGGCCTGGAACGCGTGGCGCCGACCACAATCAACATTGTCTGCTTCGCAATCAAAATAGCCGGAAACGATTCTGAAGCGGCCAAGCGGGTAAACATCGAAGCCATGCTGCGGCTGCAGGAAGAGGGCATCGCCGTCCTTTCCGACACAACCGTCAAGGGCCGACATTGCCTGCGCGTGGCTATCACCAATCATCGCACGCGAAGGTCCGACCTCGACCTGCTCGTGCGCGAATTGGTGCGCCTGCGCTCGACCTTGCTCGTCACTGAATCTCCAACGGCGCCTAAATCTTGACCGCCGGTGATTGTTGACGAAGCACGTTTGGTGCGGAGCGATGTCGAGCCTTCGTTCGGCCGCTTGACAACGTGACACGTTCCCAACCGCCGGCCGGCATCAATAGAACGCTCAGTGCGGGCGGGTTTCTTCGCCCCAGACCAGCAACACGGCTCCTGAAATGAGCATGGCAATGGCGACAAACCAGAACGCGGCCTCAATCTGGCCGGAGAGGTTTGCGGCCAGGGCAAAACCAAGGGCGCCGATTGCGTAGCCGAGATCGCGCCAGAAGCGGTAAATGCCAATGGCCGATCCGCGCCAGGTCGGCGAGGCGATATCGGCCACGGCCGCTGAAAGGTTGGGATAGAGCATCGCCATCCCCAGGCCAGAGACAGCCGCCGAGAATGACCACCAGACAATACCGTCTCCAACGACCATCATGGCCACGCCACCGCCACAGACCCACATGCCCAAAACATTGAGCCAATGGCGGCCGATCTTGTCTGACAATGGCCCGGTGACGAGTTGCGAGCCACCCCAGACCATGCCGTACATGCCCACGACCCAGCCGATTTCCGGGAGGCTGAGGCCACGCGAGAACAAAAAGACCGGGTAAATGACCCACACCAGAGCATCGACGAATTTTTCAACGAGTCCAGCCTGCGAAATGGCGGCAAGCCTGCGGTCCCGCCAGGACATCAATGCGAAGACCTCCCAGGTCGAGAGGGGTGCGGTCGCGGCGGTGGCCTTGGCTTCAGCATGCGCCCAGGGAAGAGTGTCGCGGACAAAGAACGCCGAGAGGAAAAGACCCAGTCCGATAACGATCAGACCGAAGCTCAGCAGACCCTCTCGCGGTCCCATAATGGTCGCGGCATAGCCGGTAATGATCCCGGCGAGGGCCACGCCCACATAGCCGGCAAACTCGTTGAGCCCAATGACGACACCCCGCTGGTTGGCCCGCGTGAGGTCGAGCTTGGAGGTTTGTGCCATGGACCAGCAGAGGCCCTGATTGACGCCGAGCAGCACGGTCGCGGCGACGATCCAGTTCCAATTGGGGGCAAGTGCGATCATTACCGGAATGGGCAGCGCCACCAGCCAGCCTAGCACCAGAACCCTCTTGCGCCCGATCCGCTCGGATAGTCGGCCGGCAACAAAGTTAAGAACGCCCTTGACCACCCCGAAGGCGATGACGAAGGCCGACAGCAGCACGAAGGAGCCACGCTCGAGGCCGAATTCGCTTTCGGCCAGCGCTGGAACAACTGTTCGGGTCATGCCGATGGCAAAGCCGACCAGAAGCACCTGGACGAGCTGGTGGACAAACTGGTGGCGATTTTCGGCAATGCCGAACTGGTGCGTGATGGCTGTCATTGTGCTTTAGCTGCGGCCGGCGTTGAGGGCACGGGTCTGTGCGGCACCGGGCGGGGGCGGCGGAATATCAGCGACCATTGCGGCAATGAAATCGGCCTCGTTGTCAATGGCAAAGGCGGAATTGAAACGACGCTCGAAGCCGATCGTCGAAGAGGGCTTGCCGGACAGCTTGCGCCCACAGACCGAGCCGGAAAAGGCACCCGGCAACACTTCGAGATGATCAGGGAGGGACTTGAGCCGCTGGGCGCTGGCAAAGAGAGCGCGTGCACCTTCCTCGGCGCTGCTGGCCAATTCTGTGCGACCAAGATCGCCGACCATCAAGGTGTGGCCGGTGACGACGAACCAGGGTTCTTTGGTGCGCGTCCGGTCAGTGACAAGCAGGGAGATGTGTTCGGGCGTGTGACCGGGCGTATGCATGACACCAAGCGTGACATTGCCCAATTCGAGCACGTCGCCATCGGCGACGCCGTGATAGTCGAAGGTCACATCGGCACTTTCATGCAGCACATATTTGCCGCCCGACGCCTCGGCCAGTTCACGGCCTGTCGAGATGTGGTCAGCATGTACATGGGTGTCAATGACATAAAGGATCTTCATGCCGGTCTGCTCGGCAGCCTCCAGATAGGGCGCGATCGGACCGATGGGGTCGATGACAGCGCCGGAGGCCTTGCCGCCGCAGCCGAGAAGATAGGAGGCACCGACTGGATCGGTGTGCAGGAACTGACGAACAATCATTGCTGGGACCTTCTTTGACCATGGCCAAAGCCATACATTCAATATTTTCATTGAATGTGATAATGACCGCACCTGGTCGTGTCAAGCGTCGCGCGCCAGCGCGCCGGTTCTGAGCTGTTCGCCCAGACAGCCAAACACCTGAAAGCCCGATCCTCCACCGAGCCCCCTCGCCCCGGCAGACTTCAAGATAATGGGCGGCCAATGACCGCCCACCTGATGAAGTATTCCTCAGATGTCAGGCTTCTTCACCTTTGAACGCCTCTTCGCGATTCTTGCGGAAATTGGGCACGATCATCATGAGCAGCAGAAGTGCGGTGGCAACGAGCAGCGTCAGGCTGATCGGCCTTTCGACGAACACGCTGGCGTCGCCCTGCGAGATGAGCAAGGTCCTGCGCAGGTTGGTTTCGAGCAGGGGGCCGAGGACGAAGCCGAGGAGTAGAGGGCCAGGTTCGCACTTGGCCTTGCGGAAGAGGTAGCCGACGAGGCCGAAACCGGCGGCCAAAGCCACGTCAAAGATGCGATTGTTAAGGCTGTAGACGCCGACGCAGCAGAACAGCAGGATCGCCGGATAGAGCAGTCTGTACGGGATCGTCAGCAGCCGAACCCACAGACCGATCAGCGGCAGGTTGATCACGAGAAGCATGGCATTGCCGATCCACATGCTGGCCACCAGGCCCCAGAATATCTGCGGCTGTGACTGCAGTATCTGCGGCCCGGGTGTCAGCCCGTGAATCACGAAGGCGCTGAGCATCATCGCCATCATATTGTTGGACGGGATGCCCAATGTCAGCAGCGGAATGAACGACGATTGGGCGCCAGCGTTGTTGGCAGCCTCCGGCCCAGCGACGCCTTCCACAGCACCCTCACCGAATTCGGCTGGGCGCTTCGAGACACGTTTCTCAAGAGAGTAAGCGCTGAACGAAGCCAACGTAGCTCCACCGCCCGGGAGAATGCCGAGGAAAGTGCCGACGCCGGTGCCGCGAAGGACGGCCGGCCAGGCGCGCTTGAAATCTTCCCGTGTCGGCCAGAGCCGGGTGATCTTGGCGACTTTGACCCCGCTGGCGCCGGTCTTTTCCAGGTTCTCGATAATTTCCGAGAAGCCGAAAAGACCAATTGCGATGACAATGAAGTCGATGCCGTCAAACAGTTCGATGGCGCCGAACGTCATTCGGGACGCTCCGGTGCTCAAATCCGTGCCCACTGTCCCAAGCAGGAGGCCGATCAGGATCATGCCAATTGCCTTGAGAACGGGGCCCCGGGCGAGGATTGTGGCGGCCAGCAGGCCGAAGATCATCAAGGAAACGTATTCGGCGGGACCGAAAGACAGCGCGAAACCGGACAGGGTCGGACCGGCAATCGCCAGGCCGAAGGTTGCAACGGTGCCGGCAAAAAATGATCCCAACGCCGCGACAGCAAGGGCTGCGCCGGCGCGGCCCTTCTGTGCCATCTTGTAGCCGTCGATAGCCGTAACCACGGTCGAGGCCTCGCCGGGCAGATTGACCAGGATCGCAGTGGTCGAGCCACCATATTGGGCGCCGTAGTAAATGCCAGCGAGCATGATGATCCCGGCCAATGGCGGCAGAAAGAACGTCACTGGCAGCAGGACAGCAATTGTCGTCGTCGGCCCGATGCCCGGAAGAACGCCGATCAAAGTACCAAGCAGCGCGCCGAGCAGACAGAAAGCCAGGTTTTCGGGGGTAAGGGCGGCACCGAAGCCGAGGGCTAGAAGATCCAGGAATTCCATGGTGACACTCCCGCGCGCCCGAGGGCGGCCAGCAAGAAAAAAGTCGAAAAGGGTCTAGAACGGCAAAAGCTTGATCTGGACGCCCAGACCGACGACGAAGACCAGGGCGCCGAAAATGCTCAGGCCGACAGCCAGCAGCAAAGTCTCGAACATCCGAACCTCATGGTCAGCAATGCTGCTGGTCACAATGAGAAAGAGGCTTGCTGCAACGAATCCAAGCCAGGCAGCAACAAACGCAAATCCGATAATGGATGCCGTGATGACAAGGATCGGTCGCAACTTGGCAGGTTCGATTGGCGCATAGGCACGGCGCAGTCCGAGGAAACCGACCCACAGTCCAACGACGATCAAAAGCCAGCAGATAATTGTCGGCACGAAGCCGGCGCCCATCGATGCCAGCGATCCGAAGTCCAGGGTGCGCCCGGCCCACAGGCCGAGCGCACCGACGCCAACGAAGATCGCCGCCGTCAGCAGGTCAGGACGGTCGCCCCGGGCGCTGCTCTTGGATCCAGACATTAGCGTCCAGCCTCAATCAGCGAAAAGATCTCGGTATAGCGCTCAAGACGACCCGGCATCTGTTCGACCCATTCGGCGCCCGAAAGGTAAGACAACGGCAGAGCCATCTGCCCGGCCTGTTCGAGGAAGGCCGGATCGGCCAAGGCTTGATCCACCGCATCCGAAAGCTTGGCACGGATCTCCTCTGGCACATCGCAGCGCGTGGCAAGGCCGCGCTCCGAACTTTGGATCACGTCAAAGCCCTGCTCTTTGGCGGTCGGCAGATCTGGCGCCAATACTGAACGTTCCTCGGCGAACTGACCTATGGCCTTGAGCGCATTCTGGTCGGCCGTGCTGTATTCTCCCACATTGAGGCCGATTGCCGTGACGTGCCCGCCAAGCAGCGCGGTTTTTGCCTCATTGGCCCCGGCGAAGGGAATGGCGGTGAGGTCTATGCCTGCGGATTCTTCGAGCTGCAGCATCGCCAGATGCTCGTCGGTGCCCACACCCGTGGTTCCCATGGAGACTGCACCGGGATTTTCCTTGGCGTAGGCCACCAGCTCTTCCATGGTCTGGTAAGGCGAATTCGCCTGTACGATCAGCGCGCCCGGGTCTTCAACGATGCGGGCAATCGGGCAGATTGCTGCCGGGTCAAATCCGAGCTCGCGGCCGATCCGCATCGTCAGGAAACCGGGCGTGTTGAGCGATGAGAGCGTGTAGCCGTCGGGATTGGACTGCGCCAGCGCGGTGTAGGCGATTTCGCCCGACGCGCCGGGACGGTTGAGGACGGGAATCTCCGCCCCGAGTATTTCTTTCAGATACGGCGCGAGGGTGCGCAGCATGATGTCCGTGCCACCACCCGGAGCAAAGGCCACGATCAGTTCGATCGGACGGTCGGTAGGCCACTCGGCCTGTGCACTGCCTGTTGCAGCCAACAGTGCCAGAGCTGATGTCGCAAGGATCTTCTTCATAGTCTCTCTCCCTTGAGGCCGGCGAGTTTCTCGCATTGCGGCCCATTTCAAAACCCGTTTGACCCCGGATCACTGGGCTCCGCGCGAAGCGGCCGCCTACGGCATGGAGCAGCCGAGGCGCTTGAGGCTTTCATCGACCCAAGAGCGGTCGTTTGTTCCGTTTTCGATGGCCGCCATTTGGCGGACCTCAGCGTCCTGCTTGGACAGGGTCTTCGCGAGCACCGCTTGTGCTGCATCCATCGGCACCCCGAGTACGCCGTCGCGGTCGCCGATCACCAGATCGCCCGGATGAATGACCATGCCTTCAAGAGCGATGGGGACGTTGATCTCACCTGGGCCATCCTTGTAGGGGCCACGGTGGGTCACCCCGGCAGCAAAGACCGGCAGATTCACCTTGAGGAAGGCATCGGCGTCGCGAATGGCGCCGTATATGACAAACCCGGCTACGCCGCGCCGGACTGCATAGGCCAGCATCAACTCGCCCATCAGCGAGTTGGTAAGATCGCCGCCCGCATCAACGACTATGACGTCGCCCGCCTCCGCCATATCGATGGCCTTGTGAAGCATGAGATTGTCGCCTGGACGCGTCTTCACGGTCAGGGCCGGGCCGGCCATTTGTCCATCCCGATGCATCATCGTGAGACGCGGACCAGCAGCGGTCATGCGATGCATACTGTCACTGACATTAGCCACGGGCAGGACACGAAACTGCTCGATCAGGTCTGCTGAGACACGACGTTCGCGCTTGAGAACTCGGAATCCGGGGATCAATGCAGTTCTCCTGCAAATTGGGGTTGGGCGAGCTTTGACAACTGGGCGCGATTGACAATGCGACTGGCAGCCAGCGGGCGGCCGGCGAGATAGTCGACGATGCCCTGCGCAGCCTCGACGCCGACACGGACATTGGCTGCAGCAGTCACACCACCGATATGCGGCGTAAGAACCACTCGGTCGCTGGCAAAGAACGGATGGTCTGCCGCAGGCGGCTCCGTGGCAAAGGTATCGAGGCCCGCGCCGGCGATTTGACCGGCATCGAGCGCTTTAACCAAGGCCGGCTCATCGATGAGCCCGCCCCGCGCAGTGTTGATGAGGATTGCATCTTCCCGCATCAGGGACAGCGTTTCGTGATTGATGAGACCGCGGGTCTGCTCCGTCATTGGGCAATGGAGACTGATGACGTCGCACTGCCGCAGCAGGTCCTCCAGCGAGGACGCCCGCTGCACGCCGCATCGCGTAAATGTCTCGTCGGCAGCGAATGGATCGTAGGCGATAATGGACATGTCGAAGGCCTTGGCAAGGCGGGCCGTATGTTGGGCAATGGCACCAAAGGCAACCAAACCCATAGTCGATCCCGACAATTCGCGACCCTTGAAGTTAGGTTTCTCCCAGCGCCCTTCCCGCAAGCTCCGGTCGAGTGGCACCACGCGTTTGGCCACGGCGAACAGCAAGGCCATGGCATGCTCGGCAACCGAAACGGCATTGGCCCCGGAGGCGACGATGACCGGAACGTCATGGGCACTTGCTGCGTCGATGTCGATATTGTCGACGCCCACGCCATGCTTGGAGACAATCCTGAGTTGCGGCGCGACCTCGAAGATCGAGGCTTCAATGCGACCCATACGGGAGATGATCGCGACCGGCCGGTGCTCGACCACATGGGACATGAGCACAGCCGCGTCTGCGTAGGGCGGGAGATAGACCGGCTCATAGCCCGCCTCGCTCAACACCGCCACCGCCGCCGGGGCCAGGCTCGGTCCGGTGATCAGGATAGTCTTGCCCATAAATCCTCCTAGCCGGCCTTTCGCCGGTCTGGGAGGAAACATATCAATAGACGATCTAATTCAAAGCGGGTAATTCTTTTGTAGAAAATTAGGAAAACTTAATGTGGATACAAGGCAACTCAAGTCCCTGACGGCCATTGCCCGCACCGGCAGCTTTGCCAGAGCGGCCGAGCTGGTCAACCTGACCCCATCAGCGGTTAGTCAACAAATACAGTCACTTGAGGCGGAAGTCGGAGCGTCTCTTTTTGATCGTTCCAGCCGCCCGCCCAGCCTCACGCCGGCGGGCATGCAGATGGTCAGCCTTGCCGAGGAAGTGCTCCGCCTCACAGACACAGCAGTGGATGCGATCAACGGGACAAGCATCAGCGGCACCTTGTCCCTGGGGTCGGTACGCACCAGCGCACTTGGCCTTCTGCCCAATGCCATCACGCGCCTGAGCGCACTTTATCCGCAAGTGCGCACCAAGTTGCGCGTTTCCATGTCCGAGTCGTTGATGTCCGATGTGGTGGTGGGTCGGCTCGATGCAGCGATGGTGGCCGAGATCAATGAATTTCCATCCACCTTGCGTTGGCGACCATTTCTGCGCGAACCCCTGCTGGTAATCGCCCCACCCGGCACCGCGCCGGGGTCGGCCTCTGACTTGCTGGCGAAATTTCCCTTCGTGCGGTTCCGCAGCAATGTGCCTCTGGCCCATATGATCGACCGCGAATTGGCCAGGATGAATGTGATGCTCAACGAGGTCGCCGAGATGGACACGGTCTCCTCGATCACGGCCTGTGTCATCAATGGGCTGGGCGTATCAGTCGTGCCGCAGATTGCGGTTGCTGAAAGCAGCGTGCCGCTGGTCACAGCGCCCTTCGGCAATCCGCAGGTCTTTCGACAAATCGGCCTTATCGAGTCGCGATCCGGCGCCAAGGCAGTGCTGATCGACGAGCTTCATCGGCAATTGGTGTCAGCCAGCGGTCCATTCGGATGGACTGGTCTTGAGGCCGGCGGGGCGGAGTGATGTTGCGAATAAGAGCTGTTGCCCGGCGCGTGAGCTGTGGCGCCTGCTCTCCGTATGCGATCTCGCTCTCGGGCTGACCTGCGCTGGCGCTAAAACAGGCGCAAGCGGAATTCGGAGAGATGGTTGAGAGTTGGGGGCGCCTTTCGGTGCTCCGCTTCGGTCCACTGATTTCGGACAACCGCTTCGAAACAATCTTCTTCTGGCCCGATCTGCGCGGCGTCACCCTGGCGGTGACGGAGGCTGCTTGGGACAATCACCTGCGGCAGGTGTGAGGCTTACCCGACGAGATAACAGTTCACCGCCCTCCATGACGTTGCCAATGGCGCGGTACAGGACCTCGGGAGCACCACGAGAGAAGTGAAACACACTGCGGGCCTGAGCGATCCTTCGGCCATGCATACAGAACCGGCCGAGACGTGCCGTTCTTGATCTGAAACAAGGTGCCGCGCGGCGCGGGGGCGTAGGATGGGTCAATCAGGAACCGACAGTGTTCGATGCCGGGCGCTGCCATTAGAAGGAGCAAGCAGATGCACAGATCACTAGTCCGGGCGGTCACCGCCTGTGGTGCCGCGACCGCCCTTGTCAGCACGGCCATGGCGCAGGCACCCACGACGCCCGGCCAGTACCAGTACGGACCACACATGGGGTGGTGGGGTGGCGGCTGGGATGGCATGTTCTTCGGGCCGCTATTCATGCTGCTGATCGTGGTCGCGGTCGTCGCAGCCATAGCCCATCTGGTGCGTCGGCCAGTCGGATCTTGGCAGGGCACGCCCCAGGCACCTGGGCGAACCGCACTCGACATCCTCAAAGAGCGTTTTGCGCGTGGGGAGATCGACAAGGCCGATTATGAGGAACGTCGGCGCGTCCTTGGTGAATAGCAATTCCAAGGACCGCGCAGGCCGCTGCTGATCCTCGGCATACTGTCGCGACGGTAGCCCAGGAGGGGCAAATGCGTTGCAGCGCAGCAATGTTCGGCAAAATGGCAGTCTGGGCAAAAGTCCAGTGGCTGTTTTGCCGCCAGCTTTGCGTCCGAGGATTTTGTATGCAGTTGAAAGTTTTTGCCTTATTTATAGGCATTCATGTTCGTAATGTATGCAATATTGCAAAGCGTGCCGCGGCGATGTCACGTCCATTTTTCGTGAAATGATCCTATTAACAAGAGCTTAACGAGCAAAGGCCCGTCTGGCACAGTGTTTGCTACATTGTCTCCGCCACTCGTCCTCAGGGTGGATCGAGGGAGCTCAAACAATGTCGCACATCAATTTGTCCCGTCGTTCGCTGCTTAAAGCCGGTGCCGCGGGTCTCGCCGCCGCTGCTTTGCCTGTCGGCTGGGCCCAGGCGCAATCGCCGCTCACCATTGGTACTGTTTATGTCGGTCCGCGCGATGATTTCGGCTGGAACCAGGCACACTCGGTCGCAATGGAAATTCTCAAGAAGGTGCCGGGCGTCACCGTCATTGAAGAAGAAAATGTCGCCGAGACCGATGCCGTCAGCCAATCGATGGAATCCATGATCAATCTCGATGGCGCCAATCTGATTCTGGCGACGTCCTTCGGTTACTACAGCCCCTTCGTGGTCGAACTGGCCAAGAAATACCCCGATGTCGAATTCCGTCACGCAGCCCCGCTCTGGACGGATGCAGACCCCGCCAATGCCGGTTCCTATTTTTGCTATCTCAACCAGGCGCATTATGTGGACGGCGTCGCCGCCGGTGCCGCCTCGCCAAGCGGCAAGCTCGGCTTTGTGGCCGCCAAGCCGATCCCCTCGGTACTTTCCAACATCAATTCGTTCCTGCTCGGCGCCAGGAAGACCAATCCGAATGCAACCGTGCAGGTGATCTTCACCGGTGAATGGTCGATGCCGGTGCGCGAGGCCGAGGCGACCAATGCGTTGGTCGATGCCGGTTGCGACGTCATCACATGCCACGTTGACGGCCCCAAGGTGGTGGTCGAGACAGCTGAAGGCCGTGGCGTCAAAACCTGCGGCCACAACGCTTCGCAGGCCCCGCTGGCACCCAATGGCTTCATCACCGGCGCCGAATACAAATGGGCCACCATCTACTCGATGTATGCCGACCTCCTGGCAAAGGGCGAGCCGCTGCCCAACTTCGTCGCCGGCGGCTACCACAACGACATGATCCAGAACACGCCCTACGGCGCGGGCGCCACGCCCGAGGCCATCGCGGCAGCGGATGCCGCCATTGCCGATCTGGTTGCCAAAAAGCCCATCTATGTCGGCCCGCTGAAAGACAATGCCGGCAATGTCGTCATTGAAGGCGAAATGGACAATTACGATCCGGTCCTCGACGGCATGAGCTACCTGCTCGAAGGCGTCGTCGGTTCGATCACCTGATCGCGCACCACTCTCCTCTCCCCTCTCCCGTAAACGGAGAGGGGAGATCACAGTGAATTCAGCGAGGCCAGAATGACCGTTGCCAGCCCCTCAGTTCCAATTCACCGCGCGACGAGCGTGCGAACGCTAAAGCTCGCCGAGGCCATCTTCGTGCCTGTGGTGGCGCTCATTGCTTCGGCGCTGATTTTCTCGCTCTTCCTTCTTGTGATTGGCCAATCGCCGCTCGATTTCTTCGCCCTGATCTGGACCGGAGGGTTCGGCTCGTCCTTCTCCCTCCAGCAGTCATTGCAGAGGGCAGCACCGCTGATCCTGACCGGTCTTGCCTTTGCCATTCCGGCGCGCATCGGCCTGACCATCATCGGGGCCGAAGGCGCCCTGGTGCTGGGTGGCCTGAGTGCGGCCGCCATGGCCATTCCACTGGTTTCCGGCGGCGCGCCGGTTCCCATCACCTGGATATTCATGGCGCTGGCCGCCATGGCCGCCTCCGGCTTCTGGATCGGCCTGGCCGGCTGGTTGCGTCATTATCGCGGCGTCAACGAAACCATCTCCTCGCTGCTGCTTTCCTACATCGCCATTGCCATCATGAACTTTTTCGTTGAAGGCGCCTTGCGCGATCCGGCTTCGGCCAACAAGCCATCCACCATGCCCATTGGCGATGCCTACCGCATCGGCGCCATCCCTGGCACTGACGTGCATTGGGGGTTCGCTGCGGGCATTCTGGCGGCAATAGCGCTCTGGGTGTTGATGAGCCGCACCACCTTCGGCTTTGCTGCTCGCATGACCGGGGGAAATGTTCGCGCCGCCCAGGCCCAGGGCCTGCCGGTGGGCTTCCTCATGGTCACCTGCTGCGTCATTGCGGGGGCCTGCGCCGGGCTTGCCGGGTTTTTCGAGGTTGCCGCCATTCACGGACAGGCCAATGCCTCGCTGGTGGCCGGCTATGGCTTCACCGGCATTCTCGTGGCCTTCCTTGCCCGTCATAATCCGCTGATGGTCATACCCATCGCCATCCTGTTCGGCGCTCTCGCCGCTGCCGGAGGCCTCGTGCAGCGCCGTATGGGCATGCCCGATGCAACTGTGCTGGTGCTTCAAGGCATCATCTTCGTGGTGCTGCTTGCAAGCGACACGCTCTATGGACGGATAAAATTCTTCCAAGCCGATTTGCGAGGAGACCGCACATGAGCGACGCCGGGATCCTCACGGTCTTCATTGCCATGCTGGGCGGCGCCATTCGCGTCTCGACCCCGTTCATGTTCGTGGCCCTGGGCGAGTGCCTGACTGAAAAATCAGGCCGCATCAATCTGGGGCTCGAAGGCAATCTCGTGCTCGGCGCGATGGTCGCCTACGCCATCAGCTTCCACACCGGCAATCCCTGGATCGGCGTCATCGCCGCTGGCGGATCAGGCCTCCTGTTGGGAGCACTGCATGGTTATATCTGCAAGCTGCCGCGGGTGAACGACATCGCCGTGGGCATTGCCATCATGAGCTTTGGCACCGGCGTCGCCTTCTTCTTTGGCAAGCCCTATATTCAGCCCTCCGCGCCCCGGCTCGATGCTATCCCGCTCGGTGACTGGACTGGCAACCCGGCGTTGGCCCAAGCCCTCCAGGTCAATCCACTGTTCTTCGTCGGCATCCTGCTCGCCATCGCCATGAGTTGGGCTTTTGCCAATACCCGCTGGGGCCTTATCGTCCGCATGACCGGTGACAGTGCCGCCTCGGCCAAAGCCATGGGTGTCTCGGTCGATCTGGTTCGCCTGCTTGCCACTTCGGCCGGCGGTTTCCTCGCCGGCATCGGCGGCGCGTTCCTCTCGCTCTACTATCCCGGATCTTGGAACCAGGGCCTGAGTTCCGGTCAAGGCCTTATGGCCGTGGCCCTCGTGATCTTTGCCCGCTGGGACCCGATCCGCTGCATCTGGGCCGCCCTTTTGTTCGGAGCCGCCGGCGCCATCGGACCGTCTCTGCAGTCGGTCGGCATTTCCCAGGGCTATTACTTCTTCAACGCCGCCCCCTACATCCTCACGCTCTTCATCATGATCGCCGCTGCTCGCTCCAAGGGCTACACCGTTATCCATACACGCGAGGGCCATAAACCCGACCTCTCGGACCTCCCCGCCAACAAGCGCTGGCGCTCGCAACGCATCGGCGCGGGTATCGGCGACCAAGGGCCTTGCGGTCGCATCCTGGTGCGCGGCGAGCCGGGCTGGGAAATCATCCCCGAACTCCAGCCCCTGCCCGGCGAACAGATAATCGACAAGCCCGGCAAGGGCACATTCATAGCCACCGATTTCGAACTGGTGCTGCGCATGAAGAATATTCGCAACATCATCTTTGCCGGCGTCACCACCGATGTCTGCGTCCACACCACCATGCGCGACGCCAATGACCGCGGCTATGAATGCCTGCTGCTCGAGGATTGCTGCGCGGCCACCAAGGTCGAGAACCACCTCGCCGCCATCGATATGATCAAGATGCAAGGCGGCGTTTTCGGCGCCGTGTCCACGTCGGCAGCCCTGATCGAGGCGTTGCCATGAACGCCATTGCTCCGGTTGCTGCCGTCGGCCGCGCCCCGTCGCTGCAAGCGGTCGGCATGACCAAGATCTTCGGGCCACTGGTCGCCCTCGATGATGTCAGCATCAACGTTCCCGCCGGTGCATTCCATGCGCTGCTGGGCGAGAACGGGGCTGGTAAGTCTACGCTGGTCAAGTCGATCATGGGCTTTTACGCAGCCGACAAGGGGCAGGTGCTGCTCGATGGTAAAGAAGTCGCCATCCGCACTCCAAGAGATGCCCGCGCCAACGGTATTGGCATGGTCTATCAGCACTTTACCCTCGTGCCCTGCCTGACCGCCGCCGAAAATCTTGTCATCTCCCGCGCCGACGCACCCGCCGTGATCGATTGGCGCAAAGAGAAAAAGGCTCTGGCCCAATTCATGGAGACGATGCCGTTCCGGGTACCGCTTGACGCCCAGGTCTCGGCGCTATCGGCCGGCGAAAAGCAGAAGCTGGAAATCCTCAAGCTGCTCTATCTCGACCAGCGCTTCATGATCCTTGACGAGCCCACCTCGGTGCTCACCCCCGGCGAGGCGGACGAAGTGCTTGGCCTCCTGGGCGACATGGCCAGCCGCAAGGAGATCACTGTGCTCATGATCTCGCACAAGTTCCGTGAAGTGAAAGCCTTCTGCGACGGTTTCACCGTGTTGCGGCGCGGCAGGTTCACCGGCTCTGGCGACGCACAAACCGCGACCGTGGCCGAGATGAGCCAGATGATGATCGGCGACACTGAAATCCGCGAGCGCGCCCAGCGTCGTCAGCACAATGACAAAAAGGAAATGCTCGAACTGGCCGGCCTCTTTGCCGACCACGCCGAGGGCGGCAATGCAATCGAGGCAGTCAATCTGAAGGTTCATGCCGGCGAGATTGTCGGCATCGCAGGCGTTTCGGGCAATGGTCAATCGGCATTGGTTGAAGCCCTTGCCGGCCAGCGCGCCCTCAGCGACGGCGCAATTCGCATCCGTGGCCAGAACTTCTTCCCCACGCGCGGCGATTTCGACCGCTACAAGGTCTTTGGCCTGCCCGAGGAACCGCTCAAGAATGCCACTGTGCCGCGCATGAGTGTGGCCGAGAACATTGCTTTCCGCTCGTTCGATAAGCCCCCCGTGGCAAAATTCGGATGGTGGATGTCTCCGGGGCCTTTGCGGATCAAGGCAGAGGAACTGATCGCCCGTTATCGCGTCAAGACCACCTCGCCCGACGCGCCAATCGAAACGCTCTCGGGCGGCAATGTGCAGCGCGCCGTGCTGGCTCGCGAACTTAGCGGCGATGTCGACGTATTGATCGTCGCCAATCCCTGCTTCGGTCTCGACTTCGCCTCGGTTTCGGAAATTCGCAGCCAGATCATGGAGCAGCGAAATCGGGGGGCGGCCGTGCTTTTGGTTTCCGAGGATCTTGATGAAATCCTTGAACTGGCCGACCGCGTGGCGGTGATGAGCGGCGGCACCATCACCTATGTCAGCAAGATCGAAGATACCGACCGGAACACCATCGGTCAGCACATGGCGGGGCATTGAGGATGATACAAATATCGCAACCCCCTTATCCGCGCTTCGGGCACCTTCTCCCACAAGGGGAGAAGGTGGTTAGCGCACTGCGCGTGACATATGAGTGGGTCTTTGCATGATACCCGTTCCTGCTCGCCCCTACCCGTTCCAACTCGATCCGGCGCACACAGCCCTGGTTGTCATCGACATGCAGCGCGACTTCATCGAACGCGGCGGCTTCGGGGATTCGCTGGGCAATGATGTGCAGCGCCTCAAAGCCATCATTCCCACCACCGCGGCGCTCATTTCACTGTTCCGGGCTCAGGCTTGGCCCATCATCCACACCCGCGAGGCCCACAAGCCCGATCTGTCCGACTGCCCCCCGGCAAAGCGCAATCGCGGCAAACCGGGCCTGCGCATCGGGGACGCAGGCGCCATGGGCCGTATCCTGATTGCTGGTGAACCCGGTAACCAGATTGTTGCCGAACTTTCCCCTCTCGACGGCGAAGTCGTTGTCGACAAGCCCGGAAAGGGGATGTTCTACGCCACCGGCATTCACGAGCGCTTGAAGGCACTGGGCATTACCCAACTGGTCTTTGCCGGCGTCACCACCGAAGTCTGCGTCCAGACCTCCATGCGCGAGGCCAACGACCGGGGCTATGAGTGCCTGGTTATCGAGGACGCTACCGAAAGCTATTTCCCGCAGTTCAAGGCTGCGACCATCGAGATGATCGTCGCGCAGGGGGCGATTGTGGGCTGGGCAACGCCATTGGCAAGCCTCGAGCAGGCCGTCTCGGGTGCCCGCCCGTGATGATCTTTAACGACCCACGGACCCTCTCCGAGGTTCAAGCCGCCTTTGACGCCTATGAGGCGGCCTTGCTGTCCAACGACACAGCGGTCCTCGACGCCTTCTTCCTCCATCGCGCCGATATTGTCCGCTATGGGGTGAGCGAGGTGCAATACGGCATCGATGAGCTGCGCGCCTTTCGCACGGCGCAGTCTCCATTTGACCGCCGGTTGGAACGGCTGGTGATCGTTACTTATGGCCCCGATGTTGCGGTGGCCTCCACCATGTTCTATCGAAACGACTTTCCCGGGCAGGTCGGTCGCCAGCAACAAACCTGGATTCGCACCGAGGCGGGTTGGAAGATCGGCGCTGCCCATGTCAGCATGATGCCGAAAACCTGAAGCAGAAAGACCTAGCGATTGCTCCAGCGTCCTCCCCGCACGTCCGCCGAACAGATTCGGCAAGCAATTGCGGCGCGCATTATCAATGGTGATCTGGCTCCCGGCACTCCTCTCGATGAGCAGGGTCTGGCCACCGAATTTTCCGTGTCACGCACACCCATCCGCGAGGCCCTACGCCTTCTGCGCTCCAGTGGCCTGGTCGAACAGCGCCCGCATGCCAGCGCCGTGGTCGCCAAGCCTGACGAAGCGACCCTGGCGGGCATGTTCGAGGTCATGGCCTATCTCGAGGCCCTCTGCGCCGGACTTTCGGCGGTGACCATGAGCGTGGTTGAACGTCAGGCATTGAATACCCATCACTCCGCCATGGCGGCCATGGTTCGGGACGGGGACGCAGAAGCCTATGTTGAGGCCAATGAACTCTTCCACTCCATGATCTATCATGGCGCTCACAACGGCTACCTGTTTGAATTGACCAGTGCCACGCGCCAGCGCCTGCAGCCCTTTCGCCGCGCGCAGTTCGAAACACTGGGGCGTCTCGGACAGTCCCACGAAGAGCATTCCAAGGTTGTTGCAGCCATCCTGTGTGGCGATCGGTCCGGGGCAGAATTGTCCATGCGATCCCACATTACGACGGTGAAGCATGCATATCGACGGCTTGCAGACGGGTAGCGAGTCTCCCGCCGTCAGAGTGAAGTCGCAGGTGGTTTGAAAGCCTCCGCCTGACCACCCCGCCACGCTCAGAGCGCAAACGCCTATTGGACGGCAATCGCTTCCGGAATAGATTGATTGCGCGGTCGCCATCGTCTGAAATTGGGGGCCGATTGGTCGCGCCCGGTCTTCTGGCCGTGCGATAGTAGGAGAATTGCGCAGGGAGCGCTTAGCCTGAATGCAGTTCAAGGTGACCTCGGCCTACTATGACGAGGAGAGCAAATATCTGCTCTACACCGCCACGGGGGAACGGGACGGCGCCCGATATACCGTTTCGTCCCGGGTCAAATGCCTCAAGCCGCCGAACACACCCGAACGCCTGCACATGGTGGTATTGCTGGCGCTGACCGACCAGTTCAAACGGCCAAGCCCTTCGGGAAGACGGGGGTAAGCCCCGCATCTCATTCCGCCCAGCCGGTAGCGTCGGGCGTTGCCAGGATATAGCGTCCCGAAACTTGGTTTTCGGGAATCAGCATGTCCGCAGACGTCACCACACTTGCCAGCCGGGACTATGCCCAGCCGATCTTTGCCGGGATGCTGGCTGCAGTGGTCGGTTCGGCAAGTACATTCACATTGGTCCTTGCGGCCCTGGCCGCCGGGGGAGCTTCGCCGCAGCAGGCTGGATCGGGCCTGCTTTCGGTTTGCGTCGCCATGGGGCTGCTCAATGTGGTGGTCGCCTGGAGGATCAGAACTCCGGTGAGTTTTGCTTGGACCACGCCCGGCATGGCCTTTCTATTGACCGTGGGCGAGCCGGTGGGCGGGTTTCCGGCCGCGGCCGGTGCTTTTCTCGTCTGTGCCGCGATGATTGTCCTGACTGGCATGGTTGGCCCGTTGGGGCGCGCCATTGCGGCAATACCAGCGGTCATCGCCAATGCCATGCTGGCCGGCATGCTGTTGACGCTTTGTCTCGCCCCCATCAACGCCGTCGCCGAAATGCCTTGGCACACGTTGCCAATTTTGTGTGTCTGGGCGCTGGCCCTGCGCTTCGCGCGTCGCTATGCAGTGCCGCTTGCCGTCTGCACGACCGCAATTATCCTGGCGACCACCACACAACTGCCGCAAGGCACCTTCGATGGCGCGTGGCCCATGCTCGTCCCGGTAATGCCCGAGTTCTCGCTCGACGCGATTGTTCGCATTGCTCTGCCGCTCTACATCGTCACCATGGCCTCGCAAAATCTGCCCGGCATCGCCGTGATGAAGAGTAACGGGTTCACTCTGCAGCCATCGCCGCTGTTTGTCGCGACCGGCGTCGCCAGCGCGGCAACGGCGTTCTTTGGCGGGCCGACCAGCAATCTTGCAGCCATCACCGCCGCCATCTGTGCCGGGCCGGAGGCACATCCAGATGCGGATAAGCGTTGGCCAGCGCCGATTGCAGCTGGGGTCACCTATATTCTGTTTGGACTGACCGCGAGCCTCGCCGCGGCCTTTATCGCGGCTTCTCCGCCCTTGCTGATCCAGGCAGTCGCTGGCCTTGCGCTGTTTTCAAGCCTGGCCGCGGCGCTTGCGGCGGCACTGGCCGACGAAGAAACGCGACTACCGGCTATCCTGACGTTTGTGGCGACGGCTTCGGGCATCACCATCGTGGGCGTCGGCGCGCCCTTTTGGGGCATGGTGGGCGGTATTGTCTTGTTGCTTCTGCTCAAAAGGAACCGCCAGACGTGAGCGCGGTTGGCGTGATCCTGGCCGGCGGGTCGGGCAGTCGGCTCGGGCTAGTTCGCAAAGCGACCCTGCGCATCGGCGGACAATCGCTGATTGAACGGGTTGTTGCCCGACTTGAGGACCTTGAGCCGCCTATACTGATCTCAACAGGGCGCGACACCCACAGCTTCGGCGAATTCGGCACCAGCGTGCCTGATCTTGACCTGCCATTGGCAGGACCATTGGCCGGGCTCATGGCGGCCGCGCACCACCTTGCCGGGCAGGTCGACCCGGCAACGATCGTGATCTCCGTGGCCGTGGACACGCCATTTCTTCCTGTTGATTACGCGCCGCGACTGCTCGCCGCACTGAACAGCGGTGCGGCCGCGGCTCATGCCGGATGGAAGGACAATTTTTATCCCACCAATGCCGCCTGGCGCTTGTCGGATCTGGCGAACCTTGAAGTAGGCGAACACAATAGTCCCCGAAGCTTGCTGCGGGCGCTGGGCGCAATCCATGTCGACTGGTCCGACACCCATGAGCTCGATCCCTTTGCCAATCTCAACGGCCTTGATGACCTGATCGGGCTGACGAAACGGGCCGACGCGCACGAGTAATGACAACTTATTCACAAGACCTGTCATTCGGGGCTTGGCAAAGCGGATCAGTTTGGTTACACGGACCTCGCCTTCGCAAGAGGGCGCACGAAAGTGTTCCGCGATAGCTCAGTTGGTAGAGCGTTCGACTGTTAATCGAATGGTCGCTGGTTCGAGTCCAGCTCGCGGAGCCATTTCCCCTCAAATGCCTGAATATTGAGCACGAGCGATTGCTCTTGCCGATATCGTGGCGTAGGACGGCTGCAATCCGTTCCTGAAGCGATTTTTCATGACCACCATTGCCGCCGCCCCTGCGCCGGATGCGCAGCGCACCGCTTTGACCATCATTCTGGCCGTCAGCGGCGCGCATTTCCTCAATGATCTGCTGCAGTTCCTGCTGCCGGCGCTTTATCCGCTGCTCAAACAAACCTATGGCCTGAGCTATCTGCAAATCGGCCTGCTGACTTTAGGGCAGCAAATCACGGCGTGTCTGTTGCAGCCGATTTTCGGGCTATCGGGCGACCGCAAGCCAAAGCCCTATTGGCTGGCCCTGTCGATGACCATAGTGGCGGCCGGCGTTGCGCTGCTCGCAGCGGCCAACAGCTTCTGGCTGCTCTTTATGGCGGCCGTCGTTGTGGGCACAGGGTCGGCCCTGTTCCATCCCGAAGCGTCGCGCGTGGCGCGTATGGCCTCGGGCGGCCGCTTTGGCTTGGCGCAGTCGCTATTTCAGGTCGGCGGCAATGCCGGCACCGCGCTGGGTCCGCTGGCCGCAGCGCTGATTCTGCTGCCACTGGGGCAAACCAGCGTTTTCTGGTTTCTCATCGTTGCTGCATTGGGCCTCGTGCTGATGACCCATGTCGGGCGCTGGTTCGTGGATCACCAGCGCATGTCGGCAAGCAGGCCCGCTGTGCAGCTCAATAAGCCTGCCCTGTCGCGGCAGCGCCTGATCATTGCCTTTGCGGTGCTCGGCGCCCTGCTCTTGAGCAAATTTATCTATATCGAGGGACTCAAGAGCTATTACGCATTCTTTCTGATTGAGAAGTTCGCGCTCTCGGCCCAGGAAGCACAGTACTACCTATTCGCCTTCCTCGGTGCGGTCGCGGCCGGAACATTCATTGGCGGCCCCGTCGGGGATCGCTATGGCCGTCTTGCGGTCATTTGGGTGTCCATTCTCGGCGCCCTGCCCTTTACCCTGGCCCTGCCCTATCTCGACCTGTTCTGGACCTGCGTGATGAGCATCATGGTCGGTCTGATACTGTCATCAGCCTTCTCGGCCATGGTGGTCTACGCGCAGGAACTGGTGCCGGGCAAAGTCGGCATGGTTGCCGGTTTCGTGTTTGGTTTCGCTTTTGGCATCGGCGCGCTTGGTGCCGCCGCAATGGGTGCGCTGGCCGACTGGATTGGCATGATTGCCGTGTTCCAAATTTGCGCCTTCCTGCCCATTTTGGGTATTCTCACCATCTTTCTGCCCAAGACGGCCGAACTTCACCCTGAAAGGACGCCGGCATGAGCAACGGCATGGACGCTGACAACGAAAGCCAGATCACGCTGACGCGGACCATTGCTGCGCATGTGTCGGACGTGTTCAAAGCCTGGACCGACCCGGCGCTCATCGAACAGTGGGAAGCTGACGAGGCAGACTTTGATGCCTATGAGGGCGGACAATATCGCTTCGTCACCTTTGCCGAAGACGAAGACGAGACCGACCATGAGGTCAGTGGCGAGGTGCTGAACTTCGTGGAGGACGAACGGCTGGTGCTCTCCTGGGTTCACAAGGATGAAGATGACGACAGCGAGTTGATCTTCGTGCTCGATATCGTCTTCAAGGCTATCGGGGATGACAGCACCAGCATTACGCTGACCGAGCGGGGCCTTGCCCACGCCGACCCGCAGACCCGCATCTTTTCGATGGAGGCCTGGAGCGCCGCGCTCGAAGAACTGGCAGAATTGATGGAATAGACCTGAACCTCTTGCGCCACGCCGCCGTAGTGCTGCCAATGCAAGGAGGTTCATTTTGTCCACTGCCCTGGTCTGGCTGCGAAATGACCTGCGCCTTCAAGATAATCCCGCCCTTGCCGCCGCGTGCGGGCAAGCCGAGCACGTCGTCGCACTCTATATTCACGAAACCGATGAGAGCCTGCGCCCCATTGGTGCTGCAGGGCGATGGTGGCTGGACCGAAGCCTCGAAGATATGGGCGCGGCCCTGGCAGGGATTGGAATCGCGCTGCGCGTGGAGACCGGCTCCGCCGAGGCGGTCTTGGCGAAGGCCATCGAGGCGACTGGCGCGAGCGCCCTGCATTGGAACCGCCGCTATGGACCGGCGGAGCGCAGCGTCGACGCCGGCATTAAGACGCGCTTCAGCGCCGCCGGTATCGCGACGCAATCCCATCCCGGCAACGTGCTTGTCGAGCCGTGGCTGATCCAGACCGGGCAGAATAGGCCCTATTCGGTATTTACGCCGTTCTGGAAAACCCTGAAGGGCACGGAGATACCCCGCCCTGTCGGCAAGCCCGAGGGGCCATCTATCGCTCAGCCCAAAGGGCACAACCACACGCCACCCAGTTGGGCCCTCAAAATTGCCCACTATTGGGAAGTCGGGGAACAGGCCGCTCAGGCGCGCCTGACCGACTTTCTTGCGGAGGTGGTTCGAGATTATCCCGAAGGCCGCGATTTCCCAGCCAAGACGCTGACCTCAAAACTCTCCCCGCATCTGCGGTTTGGAGAAATCAGCGCGCGGCAAATCTGGCACGCAGCGCAGGCGTTCGCCCACGTCCATCCTGAGCAGGCTGGCGCCGTCGACAAATTCCTCTCGGAACTGGCCTGGCGAGACTTCAGCTATCATCAGCTCTACCATCGCGATGACATTGCCAATGTACCGATGCACGACAAGTTCGCCGAACTCGGGTGGCGACACGCGCCGAAGCACCTCCAGGCGTGGCAGCGTGGGCAGACCGGGTTCCCGATCATCGACGCGGGGATGCGCGAACTTTGGGAGACTGGCTATATGCACAACAGGGTGCGCATGCTGGTCGCCTCGTTTCTTTCCAAGAACTTGCTGATCGACTGGCGGCAAGGCGAACGCTGGTTTTGGGATTGTTTGGTTGACGCCGACGCAGCAAACAATCCGGCCAGCTGGCAGTGGGTGGCGGGCTGTGGGCTCGACGCGGCGCCGTACTTCCGCATTTTCAATCCGGTAACGCAAGGCGAACGCTTTGATGCTCGTGGCGACTATGTTCGCGCATGGGTGCCTGAACTATCGGGCCTGCCGGACAAGTTCATCCATCAGCCCTTTGCGGCTCCATCGAGCGTATTGGCAAACGCCGGGGTCACGCTTGGCACCACATATCCCAAGCCTATGGTCGATCTGAAAACAACCCGGCAGCAAGCCCTCGACGCCTATTCGGCGCTCGGCACCGCTTCATCCACGGACTGACCGCGCAAAACTATTCTCCTGATGCCGGGCGCCGCGACCACCCCTTGCGCCGGTATCGACCAGAGGGAAAAGCGCTGCCGCTCGGCATGCTTATCGCTTGCAGCGCCATTATCGCCACCCTACGATAAGTGTCTGATCTGTCTGGTTTTGCCCGACCGCCTTTGGCGAAACCGCAGCGCCCGTCCCGCGCGACAACAACAGAAATTGAGCATGGCCAAGCACGAAGACCTCATCTCCGCCATCGGCAACACGCCGCTAATTCGCCTCAACCGCGTGTCGACGCTGACCGGGTGCGATATCTGGGGCAAGGCGGAGTTTCTCAATCCGGGCCAGTCGGTCAAGGATCGCGCCGCGCTGTTCATCATCCATGACGCCGTTAAATCGGGCAAGCTCAAGCCGGGCGGCACAATCGTTGAAGGCACCGCGGGCAATACCGGCATCGGCCTGACCCTGGTGGCCAATTCGCTCGGCTTCAAGTCGGTAATCGTGATCCCCGAGACCCAGAGCCAGGAAAAAAAGGACGCCCTGCGTCTCTTTGGTGCCGAGCTGATAGAAGTTCCGGCAAAGCCTTATCGACACCCCAATAATTACATCAAGGTCTCCGGGCGCCTCGCCGAAAAGCTCAATGCCGAGTTGCCCAATGGCGCGGTCTGGGCCAATCAGTTTGACAACGTCTCGAACCGTCGCGCCCATGTCGAGACAACGGGGCCGGAAATCTGGCAGCAGACCAATGGCCGCGTGGACGGTTTCATCTGCGCGGTCGGGTCGGGTGGAACGCTGGCCGGGGTGGCGGAAGCGCTGCGGGCGCGCAACCCCGACATCAAGATCGGGCTGGCCGATCCAGAGGGCGCAGCGCTGTACGAATACTACACCAATGGCGAGCTCAAATCCTCAGGCGACTCGATCACCGAGGGCATTGGCCAGGGCCGCATTACAGCGAATCTTGAAGGACTGAAGGTGGATATGCCCTACCGCATTTCCGACGCAGAGGCCCTGCCCTATATCTTCGACCTGCTCGAGCACGAGGGCCTGTGCCTTGGCGGCTCCAGCGCCATCAATATTGCCGGCGCCGTGCGCATGGCGCGTGACCTCGGTCCCGGCAAGACCATCGTCACGGTGCTGTGTGACTACGGCAATCGCTATGCCAGCAAGATCTTCAATCCCGACTTCCTGCGCGGCAAAAACCTGCCGGTCCCACCGTGGATGGAAGGCCGGACACCCATCGACATTTCGAGCGTGATGGAAGCAGATCCGGCCTAACAATCAGGCACTGAACCCGAGATTTGTCGGACGGTCGAACCGGTACGGTTTGCGGCGATCCGGCGCATCGGTTGCATCGACACGCTCCACGGTGAAATTGCGGGCCCAACCTGTGCCGCGCCCGCTCACCAGGAAGCCGAAATAGATGCTTTCAGCAGTGTTCGGGACATCCAGGGTAATCGCGAAGCCTTTCCAGCCTTCGGTCTGGCGGACGGCAACTCCGGGCCTATCGAGCAGGTTCTCGAACTGCAGATGCTTGCCTCTCGCATCGTCCAAGCGCAGCCACATCGTGGCCGCGCCATCCAGGTTCTTGCAGGACAGTTGGCAGGCGACGCGCACAGCCCCTCCCCGATACGGTTCGGCTGCAATGATCTGAGCCATGGACCCGAATTGATCCAGTGGCTGATGGTCCGCCAACGGTGTGCTCTGGATGATGGCGCAACCGGGTCGCTCAGGGTCGATACCCATCCGAAAGTAGCCTTCTCGGTTAAGGCTGGAATCTAGCCACCCCTCCGGCATGACCCAGGGTGCCAACTCGGCGGCGGCCGCGTCGATTCTTGCGCTCAGGATATTCCAGTTGGCGACACCGAACTGGCGCGCAACCAACTCCAGGCAATCACTGTGCGAAACAGCAATGTTGCGCTCTGCCAATCCCTGCCGAAGCTGTTTGGCCATGAGCTTTGCATCCATGAAGCTATACATGGTTTGAGCCTTTCAGGCGGACAGTGTGGGGTCAGTGCTCGCATTGCTGACGGCCTGCCCGCTGGTGAGGGTCAAACCGATAAACTTGTCGCACATTCACCGTCCCCTTCGGGCGCGAGCGGCAGGCTGCGCTAGCCGTTCTCCAAGATTAGCCCGATGGCGCTTCCCGTCAAGCATTGCCGCCCGCTCGCGGCCTGATAGAGTGCGGCTCCCATCAGGCTGAAGGACTATTGTGTTCGGCATAGACGACATCCTGCGCGCTATCGTGGCCGACCTGCATATCGTTGCCCTGATCATGGGTGGCATCTACCTGTTGGCGGTTGTCTGCGCAGTCAGGGAGATTCTCAATTCGCGTACTTCGCAGGGCTCGATTGCCTGGTTGCTGTCGCTGCTGCTGCTACCCGTCCCCACGGTGCTGCTCTACCTGATATTTGGCTGGAAGCTGTTTGATGATTACGCCACCGACCGGATGCAGAACGGTCGCGCTGACCGGCCGTTGCGGGCCAAGGACCTGGCGCTGATCGACCGGGAGACCGATGCCAAATGGCCAGTGCAGGTGCACGTCTCGGAACTGCCCTTTCTCAAGGGCAATGCTGTGGAACTGCTGGTCGACGGCCAGGCGACCTTCGATTCGATCTTTGCCGGGATCGACGCGGCGGAGGAATATCTGTTGGTGCAGTTCTACATCGTACGCGACGACCGCTTGGGACAGGCACTCGCAGAACGTTTAATAGCCAAGGCAAAGGCCGGCGTTTCGGTGTTCTTGCTTTATGACGATATTGGCAGCACCGGCATGCCCAGGCGCTATCGGCGGCAATTGCGCGAGGCGGGCATCAAGGTGTCGAGCTTCAACCGTCGCCACAAGTTCCTGCGAGTGTTCGGCGCGACGCGCATCAACTATCGCAATCATCGCAAGATCGTGGTTGCCGATGGCAAGCACGCCTGGGTGGGTGGCCACAATGTCGGCGTCGAATATCTGGGCGAAGATCCAAAGCTTGGGCACTGGCGCGACACCCATGTGAAGGTTTCCGGGCCAGCGGCGCTGGGATGCGCCTTGCTGTTTCGCGAAGATTGGGAATGGGCCACAGGCGAACGGCTGCCCAACAGGCCCCCTGCCGCCCTCGAAACCTTTGGCGAGAATTCGGTACTGGTGATGGGCAGCGGCCCCGCCGACAAGCTCGAGGAATGCGCCATTGCCTTTACCGATCTGATCGGGCGGGCGCGCGAGCGCCTGTGGATCGTCAGTCCCTATTTCGTACCGGACACCGATATTCGCACGGCCCTGTTCGCGGCGCGGCTGCGCGGAGTCGATGTGCGCATTGTCCTGCCGGACAATCCCGACCACGCGCTGGTCTGGCTGGCGAGCATGGCGCATGCTGACAGCATGGTGCAGCATGACATAGCCGTGTATCGCTACACCGATGGGTTCCTGCACCAAAAGGTGGTGCTGATGGACGACCAGATGGCGACGGTGGGCAGCGTCAATTTTGACAATAGATCTTTTGCCATCAACTTCGAGATCACGCTCTGGTTCACCGACGATGAGCCCATCGGCGCCGTTGAGACCATGCTGCTCAAAGACCTGGAATCATGCCGGCAGGTGGGATTGTCTGAAGTCGAAACACGCCCGTGGCCGCTCTACCTGGCAAGCCAGGCAGCGAGGCTGCTTTCTCCCGTATTGTGAGTGACCTGATGACCGAGTTCCTGTTTCGCGACGACGCCTATCTCCAGTCAACGCAGGCAAAGGTGGTGGCGATCACCCCAGAGGGCGGAATCGTCCTCGACCGGACAGTGTTTTATGCAACGTCAGGCGGGCAACCAGGGGACACGGGCATTCTCGTTCTGTCGGACAACTCCTCTCTTGTCCTTTCCAGCGCCATTCATCCTGACGGCGACAAGACGGCTATCCTGCATATTCCCAAGGAAGGCCAGTCCCTGCCCCGCCTGGGTGAGGAAGTGCGGGCCGAACTTGACTGGGACCGGCGCTACAAGCTCATGCGCATGCACAGCGCGCTGCACCTGCTTTCAGTGGTACTGCCATTTCCGGTGACCGGCGGTTCAATCGGCGAAGATAAGGGGCGCCTCGACTTCGACATGCCAGAGGTTCCCGAGGACCTTGAAGCCATCGAAGCGACACTCAACGCCATGGTGGACGCCGACCATCTCGTCACCACCGAGTGGATCACCGACGCCGAAATGGAAGCCCAGGCGGACCTGATCAAAACCATGAAGGTCAAGCCGCCCATGGGTCAGGGGCGAGTCCGGCTGGTGCGGATTGGTGACGTCGATCTGCAGCCCTGCGGCGGCACGCATGTGGCGGGCACTGCGGAAATCGGCCGGCTCGCTCTGGGAAAGATAGAAAAGAAGGGCAAACAGAACCGACGGGTCAGCCTGCACTTTGCCTGATCAGGGCGGCCCTAGCGGACCGGTGGCGCGTACAGCAGGCCGCCATTGCCCCAAAGGGCATTTTGTCCCCGCAGCATGGCGGCGCCCGTTTGCGGACCGAAATGGCGATCAAAGAGTTCAGAGTAATTCCCAACAGCTCTGATCGCGTCCGCGAGGAAAGTCGGGCGCAGGCCCAGGCCGGTGCCGAAATCGCCTTCCACGCCCAGAATGCGCCGCACTGCCGGTGTGCGAGCGGCTGACAGCGAGTCGATATTGAGGCTGGTGACCCCGACTTCCTCAGCGTTGATCAGTGCGAAAATGGTCCAGCGCACGATCTTGAACCACAAGTCGTCGCCATTTCGGATCACCGGCCCCAGGACTTCCTTGGAAATGCGCTCCGGCAGAATGCGGTGCAGATTGGGGTCGGGCAGTTCGCGCCGGATCGCTTGCAGCTGCCGGCCAGAGGCCGAGATCGCCTGACAGAGGCCCGCCCGGTACGCGGTGGCTAGATCGGCAACATCCTCGTAGGTGACGCTGCGGAACTGAGTCTGGTTGGAAAAGAAGAACTCGTCGAGCGCTTCCAACTCACCAGCGCCATCGGTGACGCAGATGCTGACGTCATCCAGCTCGTAGGCCGAGACGACGCCCAGCGCATTGGGGACGAGGATGGCCTGTCCGTCGAAAAAGGCCGGCGTGACGAAGCGTGCGCCGTAGCGTGTGTCGCGCCCTGCAGTCCAGGCACCATTGCGGACCAGCACATCCACAGCCCCGGTTTCGAGCGGCGCAAAACGGGCTTCTCCACGATAGGAGCGAAACTCGATAAGGTCGGGATTGCCGAATACGGCGGCGGCTAAAGCACGGCAAAGATCGACGTCAAAGCCCGACCAGCGACCGTCAATGTCTTGCTGGGAAAAGCCCGCAAGTGGATTGCTGGACCCACAAATGAGGAAACCGCGCTCCCGCATTGCGTCCAAAGTCTGGGCGCCAGCAGGCGCCGCCACCAGGGCGCACAGCATGGCGGCCAGAAACAGCAATGGCTTTAGCAGCTTGGTCAACAGAATGACTTTCCACTCCCCCGGGCCATATTGGCAGGCAAGAACAAGGGGTCAAGCCGCAGCGCGGCTCGACCCCCATATATTCGCCCGACGACGCAGATCGCCGCGGGAAGCGCTGTGTTGGCTTTGCCAGCCCTAGTGCAGGATCTGGCTCAGGAACAGCTTTGTGCGCTCATGCTGCGGGTTGGAGAAGAACGCCTCTGGTTCGTTTTGCTCGATGATCTGCCCCTGGTCCATGAAGATGACCCGATTGGCGACCTGGCGTGCAAAGCCCATTTCGTGGGTCACGCAGATCATTGTCATGCCCTCTTCGGCCAGACTGATCATGACCTCCAGCACTTCCTTGACCATTTCGGGGTCGAGCGCCGAAGTTGGCTCATCGAACAGCATGATCTTGGGCTGCATGCAAAGCGAGCGCGCAATGGCCACGCGCTGCTGCTGGCCACCCGAGAGCTGGCCCGGAAACTTGTGGGCCTGCTCGGGGATCTTCACCCGCTCCAGATAGTGCATGGCCGTCGCTTCGGCCTCTGCCTTGGGCGTGCCGCGTACCCAGATCGGGGCCAGCGTCAGGTTCTGAAGGATCGTCAGGTGCGGGAACAGGTTGAAGTGCTGGAACACCATCCCGACTTCCCGGCGCACGTCGTCGATGCGCTTGAGGTCGGCGGTCAGCTCGGTGCCATTGACGATGATCTGCCCTTCCTGGTGCTCTTCCAGGCGGTTAACGCAGCGGATCAGCGTGGACTTGCCCGAGCCGGAAGGGCCGGCGATGACGATGCGCTCACCACTCATGACCCTGAGGTTGATGTCGCGCAGCACGTGGAAGTCGCCATACCACTTGTGCATGTTGATCACATCGATCGCGACATCGGTCTGGGAGATCTGCATGTGGCTGGTGTTGATGCTGCGCTCAACGGTGGTTTCAGAAGGCTGTGACATGGAGCTACCTCTTGTAGCCAGTGTTAAGTCGGTTCTCCATGTAGATGGAGTAGCGAGACATGCCGAAGCAGAAGACCCAGAAAACCATCGCGGCGAACAGATAGCCGGTGGTCGCCGTATTGGCCGACTGCCACTCAAGCGCGGAGTCGTTCTTGGTTTTGACCGCTTCAAGCAGGTCTTTCATGCCGACGATGTAGACGAGCGACGTGTCCTTGAACAAAGCAATGAAGCTGTTCACGATGCCCGGGATGACGTGCTTGAGCGCCTGGGGCAGGATGATGAACCACATCCGTTGCCAATAGCCCATGCCGAGCGACTCGGCGGCCTCATATTGTCCTCTCGGAATAGCTTGCAGGCCACCGCGCACCACCTCGGCCATATAGGCGGAGGTGAACAGCGTCACACCCACGAGCGCCCGGAGGAACTTGTCCACCGTCGTGCCCTGCGGCATGAACAGCGGCAGCATGATCGATGCCATGAAGAGGATGGTGATCAGGGGCACGGCGCGGATCAGCTCGATAAAGCCAACGCATACTGTCTTGATGATCGGCATCTGGGATTGCCGTCCCAGCGCCAGGATGATGCCCAGCGGAAAGGACAGGGTGATGCCGATCACCGAAATGATCAGCGTGACCAGCAGGCCACCCCACTTCTCGGTGGGGATTACCTTGAGCCCAAAGACCCCGCCTGCCAGCAGGAAATAGCTGAGGATGGGGTAGATGACCAGGAACAGCACGATGTTTGTGCGCTTGAAGGGCATCCTGGGGATCAGCAGCGGCGTCAGCAGCAGAGCACCGAGCGCAAAGACGATGTTTGGTCGCCATTGCTCGGGGATGTCGTAGAACCCGTAGATGAAGAACTCCATCTCAGATGAGATGTAGGCCCAGCACGCGCCGGCATTGATCATCCGGCACTCTTCAACGGTGCCGTTGGGACCAACCGCATTGCCGAAGAAGAAGCCATAGAGCGGCGGAACCACCCAGAGCAAAAACAGTATGCCCAGGACAGTCAGCACTGTGTCGAACGGCGTCGAAAACAGGTTCGTGCGCATCCACGCTACCGGGCCGCTGGTGCGGTTCGGAGCAGGACGGGCGTCCACTATGTCGGACCGGACGTAACCAATATCTGTCATGGCAACCCCCTACCGTTCCACAAGCCGGACACGGCCATTGTACCAGTTCATGATCGCCGAGGTGAGCAGCGAGAAGATCAGATAAACCGCCATGGTAATGGCAATACACTCGATGGCTCGGCCGGTCTGGTTCAGCGACGTTCCGGCAAACACGTTCACCAACTCGGGATAGCCTATGGCGGCGCCCAGAGATGAGTTCTTGGTCAGGTTCAGGTATTGGCTGGTCAGTGGTGGGACAATGACGCGCATCGCCTGGGGCACGATCACCAGGCGAAGACGGTCATTTTCCTTGAGACCGAGCGACTGGGCCGCCTCGGTCTGCCCCTTGTTGACGGCCAGGATACCGGCGCGAACCGTTTCGGCGATGAATGACGCCGTGTAGATGGTCAAGCCAAAGGCCAATGCCACGAATTCCGGCGGCAATTGCAGGCCACCCCGGAAGTTGAAGCGCTCCAGCACCGGCAGTTCGAAGGAAACGCTGGCACCGCTGATCACATAGACCAGAGATGTGAGGCCGAGCAGGATGACTATCGAGGTCAGGAAGACCGGGAAGCGCTTGCCGGTGGCTTCGAGGCGCTTCTTGGCCCAGTAGCGCAGGGCGATGACCGTCACGATAGCAAGCGCCAGGCCAATCCAGACAAAGACAAATTGCTCATCAGGCAGTGGCTTTGGCACCATGATGCCGCGCTGACTGATAAACGTATCGAATGGCAGCTGGATAGCGTCGCGAACCGCCGGCATCGCCTTGAGAACGGCGAAGTACCAGAAGAAAAGCTGGAGCAGCAGCGGGATGTTGCGAATGAGCTCAACATAGATGGTAGCGAGACTCGAAATGATGAAATTCGAGCTCAGGCGCGCGATACCAATCGTGAAGCCGAGGATCGTGGCAAAGAAAATGCCGATCACAGCGACCAGCAAGGTGTTGAGCAGCCCCACCAGGAACGCTTCCCAATAATAAGAAGCGCGTGTCCAGGGCAGGAGCGAGAAACTGATGTCAAAACCGGCGGTCCTCCAAAGGAAGTCAAAGCCGGTCGTCTTGTTTTGAGCCGCCAGATTGGCCGCGGTATTTCCGATGATCCAGAGAATGAATCCGATCAGCAGTGTTGCCACGACGATCTGGTAGATGATCCCACGGATCACCGGATCGTTGAAAAAGCTGGCCCTTGGGGCAATTTTTTGCCCCGTGTCAAATGTCGTCATGTGTGGCTGTCCCTTGGCCGCAACGAGCCTCTGCACGCCAAAGGGCGGTCAGTGACAGAGCAAAAAGTCCGGCGCTCCAATGTGGAGCGCCGGGCCAATTTGATCAGTTTAGCGGATCGGCGGGGCGTACTGGATGCCGCCGTCGCTCCACAGAGCGTTCAGACCGCGTTCCAGGCCAATCGGCGTGGCAGGACCAACATTCTTTTCGTAGGACTCGGCGTAGTTACCGACCAGCTTGACGATCTGGTAAGCCCAGTCATTTTCAAGGCCGAGCGGAGCACCGAACTCGCCTTCAACGCCGAGCAGGCGCTTGATGGCCGGATTGTCCGAACCAAGCATCTCATCGACATTGGCGGAGCTCACGCCCAGTTCTTCAGCTTCGAGCAGTGCGAAGTAGGTCCAGCGAGCAATGTTGAACCATGCAGTATCACCAGCGCGGACGGACGGCCCAAGGGGCTCCTTGGAGATGATTTCCGGCAGAATGATGTGATCATCGGGATTGGCGAACTTGGAGCGTTCAGCAGCCAGAGCGGACGAGTCAGTGGTGTACACGTCGCAACGGCCATCTTCATAGGCCTTCACGACTTCGTCCTGGTCCACAAACACGACAGTGTTGAATTCCATGCCGTTGGCAGCAAAGTAGTCAGCAGCGTTCAGTTCGGTGGTGGTACCGGATTCGATACAGATGGCGGCGCCGCTCAGGTCGAGAGCGGATTCGATGCCGTCTTCCTTGCGAACCATGAAGCCCTGGCCATCATAGAACATGGTGCCGACGAAGCTGATGCCCAGCTGGGTGTCGCGGCTCATGGTCCAGGTGGTCGTGCGCGACAGAACGTCAATTTCACCGGCGGACAGAGCGGTAAAACGCTCCTGGCTGGTCAGTGACGTATAGCGGACGGCATCGGCATCCTTGAAGATCGCTGCGGCCAGAGCACGGCAGTAGTCGACTTCAATACCGGTCCAAACATTGTTGGAATCGGGAGCGGAGAACCCCGGAACACCACCGGTAACACCGCACTGCACGTAACCCTTCGCCTTCACATCGTCGAGGATAGCTGCGTTTGCAGCCGTCGCGCCGAGGCCCAGCGAGGCCGCGATTGCGATCGATACGAGCGCTTTTTGCATTTTTTTGCCTTTTGTTTTCTGACCCTGTGTTTCGGAACCGACCAAAGTTTCCCGCGGCCCCGAGAGCACCACCACCCTTTGTCTGGCGGTTTGGATGCTGGTAAGCATGCAACCTTCTATTGTCCCTAACGTCAAGGGCAGAAGGCATGTTGGGACAGCGCGTCTGTCTCTTTTTTAGCCAAGCGCCTGACGTGAACCGTTTTTGAGCAGTTTTAGACCATGTCCGACGCTTCCCGCACCAAAACACCCCAATTTTCGCTGGAAACCTTGCTGACCCATGCGGGGCGGGAGCCTGATGACCAATTCGGCTTCGTCAACACCCCGGTCTATCGTGGCTCCACGATCCTGTTCAAAACCCTGGCCGATCTGGATGCACAGGCCCAACCTTATCTTTATGGCCGTGCCGGCAACCCTACGACCGCCTCTGTCGAATCAGTCGTCACCGAATTGGAGGGCGCCCACAGGACTAGGCTGGTCCCTTCGGGGCTTGCCGCCATCACCATAGCGGTGATGTCCTGCGTCAAGGCCGGCGACGATATCCTCATCACCGACAGTGCCTATGAGCCCGGCCGCAAATTCGCCGATGGGTTCCTGGAGCGCATGGGGGTCAGCGTGCGCTATTATGATCCGCGCATAGGCGCAGGTCTGGCCGCTCTGATGCGGCCCAATACCAAAGCCGTCCTTGCTGAAAGTCCGGGATCGCTCACCTTTGAGGTGCAGGACATTCCCGCGCTGGCCCAGGTGGCCCATGCCGGTGGCGCCCGCCTGATCGTCGACAACAGCTGGGCCAGCCCGCTCTATCACCGCCCGCTGGCGCTGGGCGCTGATATCGTAGTTCACGCGGGCACCAAGATGTTCGTCGGCCATTCCGACGCCTTTGCCGGCACAATTTCCACCACCGAGGCGGCCTGGGCCGATGTGGAGCGCGTGCGCGCACTCCTCGGCTTCTTCACCTCGGGCGATGACGCTTATCTGGTGGCGCGAGGCCTCAGGACGCTGGCCATCCGCATGAAGGAGCATCAGCAGAGAGCTCTCGAAATCGCGGCGTGGCTGGAGAAGCACGAAGAGGTAACTTCGGTTCTCCACCCTGCCCTGCCCAGTCACCCCGACCACGCCTTGTGGCAGCGCGATTTCACGGGTGCAGGTAGCCTCTTTGGCGTCGTTCTAAAGCCGGCTCCCCGGGCGGCCGTGGCGGCCTTTGTCGATCACCTTGAACTATTTACCATGGGCTACTCATGGGGTGGCTACGAAAGCCTCTGCCTGCCCGTGGCGATCAGAAACGCGCGCTCGGTTCGGCCATGGAGCGACGAGGGCAATCTGCTCCGACTGCATATCGGCCTTGAAGGCGTCGAAGACCTGAAGTCTGATCTGGCTGCGGCACTGGAGCGTTACGCTTTGGCCCGCTGAACCAACTGCCGCAAGCCATCGAGCGGCTTGAGAACCATACGCCCATCAGGCATTTGCATGAACAGCCAGTTCCGGCGGGCAAAGAAATTGCGCACCAGATAGGCACCAAGCATGCCGACGACGATGCCGGCAAAAACGTCGGTTGGATAATGCATGCCGATGGGCACGCGGGACATGGCGACAACGATCCCGACGACCAGCAGGATCGGGAACAGCGGTGGCCAGAGAAAGCCGATTGTGAACGCCATTGCGGTCGCCGTTGCAGAATGACCGCTAGGAAAGCTCTGGAAGGTCCAGTCGTTGAATAGGTTCTGGAAGGAGAACGCCCCTGATGCGTCGAATTCCGTCGGTCGGCCGCGCCCAACAACGCGCTTGAGTAGATTGGTCAGCAGGCCAGGCACGCCAACGCCAAGGAAAATGAAAGCGGACACCAGGGCCAACTCCCCAGTCGCCTTTCGCCAGAGTCCCTGCATAGGAAACATGGCCAGTCGCAGCAGGATCATCAGCACAAGGCTAGGAATGAGCACCCAGTCAGACAGGCCGTAATCGGTGATAAAGAAAAACGGTGCGCGCCAGTTGTCGGGCCAGGCAATTGCGCCGCGAGAGGCCGCGACATCCACGCTTGCGAACAGCGCAAGAATTGCGGCCATGCCAACCAAAAACAGCGGCCATGACCGGCGACTAAGGCCAAGAGGCCATGGTTTTTCGAGATCAAACATGGCGATCTTGTCCTCCGTCCACATTCGTCTCGTCAAGTCGTAGGGCAAACTGCATGCGGGGTTGCCCTTTGTTTCCGAACAGGCTAACGGAGGGGCGCGATTTCGGAGTGTAGCTCAGCCTGGTAGAGCACCGGTTTTGGGAACCGGGGGTCCAAAGTTCGAATCTTTGTACTCCGACCAATCGCCCGCATCGTGTTGAGGACTTTGCATGACCGCCCGTATCTACCGCCCAGCCCGCAATGCCATGCAATCCGGCAAGGGCAAATCCAAGCAGTGGGTATTGGTTCACGAAGCGACCACGCCGCGCAGCATTGATCCGCTGATGGGCTACACTTCCAGCTCCGACATGAACCAGCAGGTTCGCCTGTCGTTCGAAACACAGGAAGAAGCGGAAGCCTATGCACAGCGCAATGGCATTCCCTACTCCGTGCAGCCGGCGCATGAGCCGACCCCCAAGCGCGTCAGCTATCCCGACAATTTCCGGTCCGACCGCAAGACGCCCTGGACGCACTGAACGTCCTTGTCATCTTGAATCCAATTGGCGCCGCAAGTGATTGCGGCGCTTTTATTTTTGGTAATTGGTGGGCCGGCATTGAGCCGACCCTGTTGGTGTCGATCAGACGTCAGTGAAGCGCGTCCACTTGCTATCGTTCTGGCTCGATTTGACCGAAGCTGTGATGAACTGCATGCCCTCGATACCATCAGCCATGGTCGGCAGCAGCGCTTCGTATTCAGTGCCGTCGCCGCGAATGACTGCAGCAAACTGGCTGTAGAGAGTTGCGAACGCCTCCAGATACCCTTCCGGGTGCCCGGCGGGAATACGCACGTTCATGGATGCCGCCGGTGGAACGGAAATCGATCCGCCGCGCGTGAGCAGTTGGCGCGGCTTGCCGAACTCGCTGAACCACATGTAGTTCGGGTTCTCCTGACTCCACTCCAACCCGCCCTTGTCGCCATAAACGCGCAATTGCAGGCCGTTCTCTTTGCCCACCGCGACCTGACTGGCCCAGAGCATGCCCTTGGCCCCGCCTTCGAAGCGCAGCATGATGTGGACATTGTCGTCGAGTTGGCGACCTGGCACAAAGGCCGTGAGGTCGGCCGAAACCGCCTCAGTCTTGAGGCCGATGACAAAGCGGGCAAGGTTATAGGCATGGGTGCCGATGTCGCCAATGCAGCCGCCAGCACCAGACCGAGCAGGATCGGTGCGCCAGGCTGCCTGCTTGTTGTCTTCGTCGGCAGCTTCGGTCAGCCAGTCCTGGGCGTATTCGGCCTGGACAACGCGGATTTTGCCGAGGGCACCCGAGGCCACGAGTTCGCGCGCCTGCCGGATCAGCGGGTAACCGGTGTAATTATGCGTCAGCAGGAATTTAGCGCCATTCTTGGGCTTGATGTCGAGCAGCTTGCGCGCATCATCCAAAGTCGAAGTAATCGGCTTGTCGCAGATGACATGGATACCGGCCTCGAGGAACGCCTTGGTCGGACCGAAATGCATGTGGTTCGGCGTGACGATGGATACCGCCTGGATACCGTCGGGGCGTGCCGCCTCGGCCCGGGCCATTTCCTCGTAGGAAGTATAGACGCGATCATCGGCCAGACCAAGATTGCGGCCTGACTCCTTGGCGACCTCGGGGCGCGACGACAGCGCGCCAGCCACGAGTTCAAAGTCCCCGTCAATCCGAGCCGCGACCCGGTGCACATAGCCAATGAAGGCTCCTGTGCCGCCGCCAACCATGCCCAGGCGAATGCGCTTTGCGCCGTTTTCAGCCATTTTAGTCTCCCTGATCCGAAGGCGTTACGACAGGCCAAGCATCTTGCGATTGGCCGCCTTGTCGGTGCCGCCGCTGGCGAAATCGTCAAAGGCCTTTTCGGTTACGCGGATGATGTAGCTTTGGATGAGCTCGGCGCCTTCGCGAGCCCCATCCTCGGGGTGCTTGAGGGCGCATTCCCATTCGAGCACGGCCCAGCCCTGGAAGTCATTGGCCGCCATCTTGGCAAAAATCGCCGGGAAATCCACCTGACCATCGCCGATAGAACGGAAGCGCCCTGCCCGGTCGACCCAGGATTGGAAGCCGCCATATACACCCTGGCGACCCGTCGGGTTGAACTCGGCGTCCTTCACATGGAAGGCCTTGATGCGGTCCTTGTAGATGTCGATGTAGTCGAGATAATCGAGCTGCTGCAGCACGAAATGGCTCGGATCATAAAGCAGGTTTGCGCGCGGGTGGTTCTTCACGCGGTCCAGGAACATCTCGTAGGAGATGCCATCGTGCAGGTCTTCGCCCGGATGGATTTCGTAGCAGACGTCGACACCGGCGTCATCGAAGGCGTTAAGGATGGGGGTCCAGCGGCGGGCCAGTTCGTCGAAAGCTTCTTCGACCAGGCCTGCCGGGCGCTGCGGCCAGGGGTAGAGATAGGGCCAGGCGAGCGCGCCCGAGAAGGTCGCGTGGGCCCTGAGGCCAAGATTTTGCGAGGCCTTGGCGGCATGCATCATGGTCTGGACGGCCCATTCTTGGCGCGCCTTGGGATTGCCCCGGACGCTGGCCGGCGCGAACCCGTCGAAGGCAGCGTCATAGGCGGGATGCACGGCAACCAGCTGGCCCTGCAGGTGGGTCGACAGCTCGGTAATTTCGAGGCCGTGGCTGTTGACCACGCCCTTGATTTCGTCGGCATAGGCCTTGGAGGTGGCTGCCTTTTCAAGGTCGATGAAGCTCGAGACCCAGGTCGGGATCTGCACGCCCTTATAGCCGAGGCCGGCGGCCCATTTGCAGATGTTGTCGAGCGTATCGAATGGGGCTGCGTCTCCGGCGAATTGCGCCAGGAAAATAGCCGGACCCTTGATCGTAGTAGCCATTTGGTCTCTCCTCTTGGGCCCCAGAGGCCGCACCGCCAGGGCCAATACCTATGATTTTTCCGCGGGTTATGTTGTCCCGCATGTATCACGGGCGGCGATCTCTCGCCGCCCTGACATGTTAGGCACCAGTTTTGACCGGGCAGAATTGCCTGTCAATGAGGTACGCTCATCAAGCCTTGAGCAGTGCCCGTGCTTCTTCGATCCCCAGAGCAAGCGGACGCTCACATGTGGTCGTCAGCGTCAGCACTTCGCCAGTCTCGCCGGCCTTGAGCAGCCCGGTCATCACTTCCACGACGTGCAGAGCCACATCGAGCCCACACCGTGCGTTCTGGCCGTTCTCGATGGACAGCATCATGTCGGCGAGGCCTGCGCAGCGATAGTTGGCGCGCGGCGTCTCCTTGTCGAGATCCTGGTTGGGCTTGCCAAACGGGTGATCCCAAGGCGAAACCGGCGTGCGGATGCCTTCGATGCCGGTGGTGACAAGATCACCACCGAAGAAGTTCGGATCGGGCACGAAGATGGAGCCATCGGTGCCGTAGAGCTCGATATTGTGGTGGCCATGCGCCGCCACGTCCCAGCTGGCGCCAATCGTGATGATGGCGCCGCTGTGGAATTCAAGCACGCCATGGATGGTCGTGGGCGTTCCCACCTTGACCGACGTGCCCTTATACGGACCTTCGGCCGTTACCAGGCGCTCCGTGCGGGCCATATTGGTGAAGGCCGACAGGCGCTTCACGGGCCCGAGCAGATGCACAAGGTCGGTGATGTAATAGGGTCCGAGGTCGAGGATCGGGCCACCGCCGGGCTGGAAGAAGAAGTCCGGGTTGGGGTGCCAATGCTCCATGCCGCGGCTCATGACGTGGGTGGTGCCGCTCATGATCTTGCCGAGCTTGCCCGAGTCGATGATTTCGCGGGCTTGCTGGTGCGCGCCACCGAGGAAGGTATCGGGCGCCGAGCCAACCTTGAGACCGCGCTCGTCGGCAGCCTTCTTGAGGGCCAGGCCCTCTTCCACGCTCAGCACGAAGGGCTTTTCCGAATAAGAGTGCTTTCCAGCAGAGATGATGTCCGAGGACACCTTGTAGTGGGTTGATGGGATCGTGAGGTTCACGATCACGTCGATCTCGCTGTTTTTGAGCAGCTCGTCGGGGGTCTGTGCGGCGACACCGAACTCGGTAGCGCGCCTCTGGGCCGCCTCGGGCAGGATATCGGCCACAGCACGCACTTCGATCCCCTTGAACAGGGGCGCGAGGCGCAGATAGGCCGCCGAAATATTGCCGGCACCCATGATGCCGACGCCATAGGTCTTTGCCATGGTTTAGACTCCGTAACCCTTGAGTGCAGCCGCGGCATTGCGAGCAAAGCGAATGGCATCGCTCGGCTTGTCATGCTCGGCCACGAAGTAGCGCGCCTTTGTCTTGGCCTTGATCTGAGCGATATAATTCGGCCAGTCCAGGGTGCCGGTGCCGACGTCGGCCCAGCCATCTTCGTCGGCCTTTTCGCCGGCGGGAGCGATGTCCTTGACGTGAACCGCGGTGATGCGGCTGCCCAGCTTATCCATCCAGAAGATCGGATCTTCATTGGCACGAACGACCCAGGCCAGATCCATTTCCCACTGTGTATCGGGCGAGGCGTCGAGGATCAGCTCGATCGGCGTCTTGCCGCTGGCGTCCTTGCCGAACTCCCAGTGATGGTTGTGGTAGCCAAAGCCCTTGCCGGCTGCCTTGAAGGCCGCGGCGATGCGGGCCAGACCCTCGGCGAATTCCTGCCAATTTCCAGCGCCGGTGCGGAACGCTTCGGAGGGTGGGGCCGGGCAATAAACGGTCTGGATGCCGACGGTCTCTACAATGCGCAGGGCCGCGTCAGTGTCTTCGAGCTGGCCGTAACCCATATGTGCGGTCGGCATGGTCAGGCCGGCATTCTTCAGGCTCTGCGCCAGGGCGGCGGGATCGGCGAACTGGCCGCCCCAGCCTTCGACCTGGGTATAGCCCAGGGACGAGAGGGTCTTGAGAGTGTCGTCCAGAGACGCCTCGTTGCGTGCGCTATAGAGCTGGTACGAAAAGTCCATGATTGGCCTCATCTAGGAAATTGAAATGCGGTGTCGCGTCGGACAGGGCAATAGCCTGGCCTGGGGCTGGCGTCGCCGCGCCCGGGCAGATCGACTGCCGCGAAAGTAATGTGGGTGCCGGGAACGGCGGAACAGCGCCCTTGGGCGCTGTCCCTTGATGCAGTTTGGACCTTAGAGTCGTTCTTCCGTGGTCGCGTCGAACATGGAGCCGCGGGCAATGTCGAAACCGACGGTGACCTTGTCACCGGCATTGATCACGATATCGCTGCTGCAGCGGAAGGTCACAGGAATGCCGGCAACCTTGGTCCAGGCCAGGGTTTCGGAACCCATGGGTTCGACAATTTCGATTTCCGCCTGCGCCTTGTAGGGCATGGCTTCAGCCTCGGCGCCGAGGAAGATGTGCTCGGGACGGACACCCAGCACTGCCTTGGCGGCCCCAGCAGGAGCCCCTGCCACATATTCGTACGAGCCGACCGGAATGACTGTGCCGTCATTGGCGGTGAAGTTCGCGCCATCAAGCGTACCTTCGATGAAGTTCATCGAAGGCGAGCCAATGAAGCCGGCAACATAGAGATTGACTGGCTTGTTGTAGATGGTGTGCGGATCGGCAAGCTGCTGGATCACACCATTCTTCATGATGGCGATGCGGTCGGCCAGCGTCAGGGCCTCGATCTGGTCGTGGGTCACGTAGATCATGGTGTTCTTGAGACGCTGGTGCAGGCGCTTGATCTCGACGCGCAGATCCGAACGGAGCTTGGCATCGAGGTTGGACAGCGGCTCGTCGAACAGGAACACGTCCACATCACGCACCAGGGCGCGACCGATGGCAACGCGCTGGCGCTGGCCACCTGAAAGGTTGGCCGGCTTGCGCTGCAGAAGGGGCTCAATCTGGAGGATTTCGGCAGCGCGCTTCACGCGCTGTTCGATTTCCGCCTTGGGCATGCCGGCAACGCGGAGGCCAAAGCTCAGATTCCGCTCAACCGTCATCTGCGGATAGAGTGCATAGGACTGGAACACCATGCCGATGCCACGGTCCTTGGGCTCTTCCCAGGTGACGTTCTTGCCCGAGATGAAGATCTGGCCCCCGGAGACATCGAGAAGCCCGGCAATGCAGTTGAGCAGGGTCGACTTGCCGCAACCCGAAGGCCCGAGCAGCACGATGAATTCACCCTGGGCGATGTCCAGGTTCAGATGTTCGAGAACCTTCACATTGCCGAAATTGAGCGACAGATCGCGGATGGAAACGCTGTGTTGCATTCGGTTACCCCTTCACCGCACCGGCGGCAACGCCGCGGACAAACCACTTGCCGGATACGAAATAGACCGTGAGCGGCACGAGGCCAGTCAGAACGGTGGCGGCCATGTTCACGTTGTATTCGGGCGTGCCCTGGGCCGAGTTGACAATATTGTTGAGCTGGACGGTCATCGGATAATTCTGCGTGCCGGCAAAGACGACGCCGAACAGGAAGTCGTTCCAGATGCCGGTAACCTGCAGGATGAGCGCGACAACGAAGATCGGCAGCGACATGGGCAGCATGATCTCGAAGAAGATGCGCCAGAACCCTGCCCCATCGACGCGCGCCGCCTTGAACAATTCCTGCGGCAAGGACGCGAAGTAATTGCGGAACAGGAGTGTGAGGATAGGCATGCCGAACACGGTGTGGATCAGGATGACGGCCTGCAAGGTGCCGAAAATCTTGAGCTCACGGGTGATCATCACCAGCGGATAGAGCATCACCTGATAGGGGATGAACGAGCCGAAGATAAGGATGGCAAAGAAGACTTCCGAGCCCTTGAAGCGCCAGTTGACCAGCGCATAGCCATTCACCGCGGCAATGAAAATCGACACGATGGTGGAGGGAATGGTGATCTTTACCGAGTTCCAGAAGCCGGGGGCCAGACCTTCACAGGTCAAACCGGTACAGGCGCTGGTCCACGCCCGCACCCAGGCATCCAGGTTTGGCGTTTGGGGCAAGGCAAAGATGTTGCCAAAGCGGATTTCCGGCATGGTCTTGAGCGAAGTCACGACCATCACGTAGAGCGGAAACAGGTAGTAAAGGGAGAAGAAGACCAGAGTGGTATAGAGAATGATCTTCTTGGGGGTGAAGAACGGCTTGGGACGGGGGCCGCTGGGCTCCACTGCCGCTTGGCTGCCGGTTACAGGAGTACTGGCCATGGTTGCTGTCTGGCTCATCAGCGACGACCCTTTCCACCAAATTCAAGATAGGCCCACGGGATCATGATGATCAGAACCGTCAGCAGCATCATGGTCGCACCGGCCAGACCCTGGCCGATGTTGCCGCCCGAGAACATGTAGTTGAACACGTATTTGGCGGGCACTTCGGAGGAGATGCCGGGGCCGCCATTGGTCAGCGCCACGACAAGGTCATAGAGACGGACAATGCCGGAACCGATGATCACGACGGCGGTGACAAGCACGCCGCGCATCATGGGAAGGACGATGGATAAGTAGGTGCGCCAGGTGGGAATGCCATCGACGCGCGCAGCCTTCCAGACTTCCTCGTCAACGCCGCGCAGACCCGCCAGCATCAGCACCATGCAGAAGCCAGTGCCATGCCAGAGACCGGCGATCAGCAGCGCGAACAGCACCATCTTGGGATTGGCGATCCAGTCGAAGCTGAACCAGTCCCAACCCAGCTTACGCATTGTTCCCTGCAGACCCAGGGTGGGGTTCATGATCCACTGCCAGACCAGGCCCGTCACGATGAACGAGAGAGCGAAGGGATAGAGCATGATCGTGCGGAAGGCGCTTTCAAAGCGAACCTTCTGATCGATGAGGACGGCCAGGATGAAGCCGATCACCAGGGTAAAGACCAGGGACATGGCCCCATAGGCCAACAGGTTCCACACCGAAACATTCCAGCGCGAGGTCGCGAACAGGCGCTCGTACTGGTCAAAGCCGATGAACTTGCCCGTGGGCAGAAGCTTGGAATTGGTGAAGGAGTAATAGATCGTCCAGATCGTGCAGCCGACAAAAACCACGAGGACCGTGATCACCATGGGCAGCGCCGCAAACTTGGCGGACAGATTGTGTAAAAAGATTCTGGACAAGAATCCGGGTCGGGTCGATACCCCTGCCCCATCCTCCATCCGAACGGCAGTATCCGCCATTTGGGCTCTCCATAAGACGGTGGCCGACCTTGTCGATGCAAGGCCGACCACCGGATTTCAGAGGCGGGGCCATGGCCCCGCCAAACATGTCAGGATCAGTCAGCCGACTCGATGATCGAGGCATAACGCTCGATGTAATCGTCGACGGTGATGCTGTCGTCATCGAGGAACTCGATGTTGAGATCCTGCATCTGCTGCTGGGTATCGCTGGAGAGCGCGAAGTCACCCGACGGCAGCAGACCATTGCCGAGCATCTTGATGGCCTTCTGCATGCACGGATTGGCATTCGACAGATCGATGTCGGTGCGGATCGGCATGGAGCCCTTGACCATGTTGAAGTTCAGCTGGCCTTCGGGCGAGATCAGGATCTTGGCCAGATCGGTCTGAGCCTGGATCACGGCCGGATCGGTACCTTCCGGAAGAACCGGGAAGTAGAACGAGTCGCCGCCACCGGTCAGCTGGTCACCCATGCCGAGAGCGGGGAGACATTCGTAGTTTTCGCCCGGAACACCACCTGCAACCTGCAGATCGCCAGCGAGCCAGTCGCCGTGGATGTTGCCAGCAGCTTCGCCGGACAGGATCTGGTTGCCCACGTCACCGAAGGACGGGACCATCATTTCGGGCGAGATCACCTTGCGGAGCGAGTCCATGGCTTCGGCAACCTTGCGGAATTCAGGGCCACGAACAGCGTCGCCGCTCTTGTCACGGTTGACGGCCAGGACGAGGTCCGAACCACCGATACCCGACATCAGCACACCCGGGACGCCCGAGATCGGCCAACCGGTCGCGAGACCGAACGGCAGAATACCGGCTTCTTCAAGAGCGGGCCACGATGCGACATACTCATCCCAGTTGGTCGGGACGGGCTGACCGATCTTTTCGTAAGCAGCGGTGGAGAGCCACAGCCAATCCCACGAGTGAATATTGATCGGGAGGCAGTAGAGGCCGCCTTCATACTTACAAGCTTCGAGCAGGGACTGATCGACGTAGAAGTCGAGGCCGCCCATTTCTTCCACGATCGGGGTCAGGTCGCGCATCAGGCCAGCCTGGATGAGCTCCTCGGCGTCGCGGCCAGTATTCATCTGGGTAGCGCCCATCGGATCACCACCGATAATGCGGCTGATGATGACGGGGTTCGCACCGGTGCCCGAACCTGCCAGAGCCGAGTCGACCCAGGTATTGCCGGTCTTCTCTTCGAAGAGCTTGGCGAATTCGGCGATGGCCGCAGCTTCACCAGCCGAAGTCCACCAGTGGGTCACTTCCAGATCCACCGCATAAGCAGACGTGGAGCCGAGGAAAGCGGTTGCCATTGCGGCAACCACTGCAAATTTCTTCATAAGTTGTCCTCCCAACGAACACGAGGAGCTTGCGCCCCAGCGATGCACCAGTCGCATAGCAGTTCCTCCTAAAGAGCAAGCCACGACTGTGTGTAATCGATTGCACTACACGTTCCAAATTGGTTGTGCAATCGATTTCAGGAGTTTCATACAACCCTTGCGGACCTGTCAAGATCGATTTAGACCATTTGGGTTACTGACAGCGAGAGGGGGCGCTGCCAGCGATGACAGAGATAAGAAAAACGCCGACAATTCAAGATGTTGCGCGCTTTGCCAATGTATCTACAGCTACAGTTAGCCGCGCCTTGTCGAGCCCCGACAGGGTCAGCGAGGGCACCCGTGCGCGCGTTTCCGAGGCGGTTCGTGTAACCGGTTACACACTCAACCAAACGGCGCGATCGCTCCGCCAGCGAACCGCCCGAACGATCCTCGTGGCGTTGCCTGACATCCGCAATTCGTTCTTCTCATCCATCCTCGACGCGGTGGAGCGCGAGGCGACGAATCGCGGCTACGGCGTGCTGGTGGCCAACCTCTTTTTGGCGCAGGCGCCGGCACAACGGCTGCAGGAATACATGCTGTCGAACCGGGCCGATGGTCTGCTGCTGCTTGATGGGTCTCTGGACGTGCCGACCCTGCAGTCCCTGGCAATGCCCCCCTATTCCGTGCCGCTGGTCGTCGCCTGCGAAGAAATTCCGAACTCAGGCTTTCACACAGTGCTCACCGACAATGTCCGGGCCGCCGAGCGCGCAACGCGCCATCTGATTGACCTGGGTCATCGCAACATCGGGCATCTGCTCGGCCCGGAGCACAATGTTGTCGCCCGCGACCGGCTTGCCGGGTTCAGTGCGGCGCTCAGGATGAGCAACCTGCCGCTGCGGCAGGACTGGCTGCTGCGGGGCAATTTCGAGATGGAAAGCGGCTTCGCCTCCGCCGCGCATTTCATGTCGATGAACGAACGCCCGAGCGCCGTGTTCGCAGCCAATGACGAATCGGCCATCGGGTTTTTGTCCGGCTTGCGGCAGCACGGCATAGAATGTCCGCGCGATATCTCGGTGGTGGGTTTTGACGATCTGGGCGTTGCCGCCCACTATACGCCACCCCTGACCACCATGCGGCAACCGCGCGAAATGCTGGGGCGCATGGCGGCCGAGGCCCTGATGGATCTGCTTGAGCAGGTCGAGCCACGACAGCGGCAGCTCCGTATCGTGCTCAATTCCGAACTCATAGTGCGCGAAAGCACAGGCCACCCTCACAGCGAGTTCTGACTCCATTCAGGATTTTTGAGGGGTATGGATTCGGCGCCAAAATGCGCTACACAGGCGCCGTGCGGTCCCGTAGCTCAGCTGGATAGAGCAGCAGCCTTCTAAGCTGAAGGTCACAGGTTCGAGTCCTGTCGGGATCGCCAATTTTTCCCCGAGCGACCAAAACTTTGCACGTATTTTTGCGCGCTGAAGTCCGCCCCATCTGGGTGCCGATGGCGAGCAAGGCTTGTACGGGCGGACGAATTGGGCCAATTTGTGTCGACCAACGGGGGTTGATCCACTGCCTGAAACCGCAAACCGACCGACCATCGTGCTCTTCGATCTCGATGGAACATTGGTGCATCACGTCAATCCGCGCGTGCTGCAGATGCTGGAATTCCTGGACGATTGCTCGCACCGCGGCGGTCGTCTGGTAGCGCGCTTCCGGCTGGCCCGCCGAGGCCGGACTGTCCAAAAGCCGGCTCCCAAGCTCCTGGTTCACAAGGCCATCCACAAGGTTCGCCGCAAGAGCGTCGAGCAAATGCTGGTCCCCTGCGAAACCATGCGCGGCGTTCTCGAGCGCTTGCGTTCCGAAGGCGTTGCAATGGGCGTCGTCAGCAATGGGCTCGGCCGCGGCTACGGGCATGATGTGCTCGAGGCATTCGATCTCAAGAAATATTTCAGTACTGCGGTGTTTCGCGAGGATGTGGCTCGGGGCAAGCCTTGGCCGGATTCCTTGCTGGCGGCCCTTGACGGGATCGGCCGCGAGCTGCGGCGGAATGATGTGATTTGGTATATCGGCGATCAGCGCAAGGACATCGGCGCCGCAGTGGCGGCGTCCCAGGCGATTGGACATGCCGTGCGCCCCATCGCCCTCGGTGCGCGCGCAGCCCTGGGCGCAGTTGAAGCCCGACTGGCACCGGCGCAGATCATGTGGTCGGCTCTCGATTTTGAGCGCACCGTGGCGGCGGCGTTTGAGCCGGACGGGATCGAGCGATCACTGATCGATCCCCTGCCCGCGCCGCTGCTGTAGCCTTCTAAAAGTCAAAACCCATCTGGTTGACTGGTGGCTCCACCTTGGCAGGCCGCAGGGGTTTTTCCGGCTTGATTTCCGCAGGTGGCGTTGCAAGTGCCTCAGCGACCTCCGGCACAGTTGCAGTGTTGCGGCGGATGCGGATCGTCTTTGGGGCCGCGGCCGGCAGCGGCGCAGAGGTTGTCTCGGCGACGGGCTGCGCAGCGCTTTCGGGCGCCTGCGGAGACACGACCGTCTCGATCCAGGCCATGGCGCCACTCAGTTTGGCGGCGCGCAGGGCGTACAGATTTTCTCGCCCCTTCTTGACCTCGGCCACCAGTCCGGCGGTTTTTAGCACCCGCAAGTGGCGCGAGATAGCCGGACGGCTGATGGCAAAGGCATCGGACAGCTTGTGGACGGGAATGGGCCCGGCCAGCAGGATCTCGATGATCCGACACCGCGTGGCATCGGCGAGAGCGGAATAGAGGGCGATGGGTGGCTTGGGCTTGCGGGTCATGACTGCGGTTAAAGTAACGCCAGCGTTACCCGTCAAGCCGCATGAGGCTGGGCTAAGAGCTTGTTCACCAGAAATCTTCGGCGACACTTCACGATGGTGGTAAAAGTCATTGCGGAGAAAGGTATTGGTCACATCCACGCCACACGATGACGGCAAGGAGGACGGATGATGACAAGCGCCACCAAGCTGCCGGGAGAGACCCAGGTCCAGGAACGCCGCCGCTATTCGACTGCCGAACTGGTGGTTGATGCGGCTGTCCACATCTTCGGCCTGGTTGTCGCGATAGCGGCTGGTTCCGTGCTCCTGGCGCTGGCGCTGCTTCACACGGCCCCCGAGGCCTTCCCTGCCCTCATCGTCTATGTCGCCACCCTCATCGTGGTGCTGGGGGTATCGCTGGCCTTCAACATGTGGCCGGCCTCGCCGGTCAAGCAATATCTGGCCCGGCTCGACCAGGCGGCCATATTCCTGTTCATCGCCGGATCTTACACGCCGTTCCTCGCAGTGCTTGGCGGCACGTCGGCGGGCGTCGTTATGATGAGTTTCGTGTGGGGTGCGTCGCTGGTCGGTGTGGCACTGAAATTGATTGTGCCGCAGCGCTTCGGGCGCGTAGCCATTGTTCTTTATCTGGCTATCGGCTGGAGCGGCATATTGGTGTTCCAGTCACTTGGCCAGGCGCTGCCGCCCACCACACTATGGCTGTTGCTGGCCGGAGGCGTGACCTATTCCGCCGGCATCATTTTCCATCTGTGGGAAAAGCTGAAGTTCCAGAACGCCCTTTGGCACGTGTTTGTGGTGGCGGGCGCGAGCCTTCACCTTTGGGCCGTGCTCGACTGCATGGTTATTGCGCGGCTGTAATCCGGGCGTGCTCGACCTGATCGCCGGCCTCGATGCCCAGTTCCACTGAACGCCCACCAGGAATCTCCAGAACGAACTGCACCGGTCCAGCCGAAGGTATGGACGTGGTGTCATGCGGGCGGGCATTGACGTGGATGTTGAGGATTGTCCCATCCGCCTCGATGAAGAGCATGTCGAGCGGAATATAGGTGTTGCGCATCCAGAACGAGACTGGGCGCTCCTCCTTGAAGTCAAACAGCATGCCGGCGTCGTCCGCCAACTCCTGCACATACATCAGGCCCTTGGCGCGCGTTTCCGGCGTATCGACCACTTCTACCGTGAACACATGATCGCCGCCGGCGGCGCGAATGGTCAGTTGCGCTTCATTGCTGCAGGCCGCCAGTGGCAACCCGATGACCAGCGCGAAAGCGGCAAGCGTGGCCCGCGCGGGGCGCGGCAAGCTGGCGCCAGACCAGCGATCTTCATTCATGAAATGTCTGCTTTCAGTGCGACGAGGGTGCATCGCCCCAACCATCCGGGCGAATCTCGGCGACCATGAGGCCCTTGGGACCATTTCCATAGCGCACCAGGACAAATTGGCCCGGACGCAGTTCGGTGATGCCAAAGCGACGCAGAGTTTCCATATGCACGAAAACGTCTGGGGTGCCCTCGCCGGCCGAAAGGAAACCGAAGCCGCGGATGCGGTTGAACCATTTCACTTCGAGCCGAACCATGCCAGAGGTCGCCTCGACCGTAACATGGGTACGCGGTGCAGGCATTTGCGATGGGTGTCGCGCGGTCGATTCGTCCATCGAAACAACGCGGAAGGCCTGCAGGCCACCAGGGCGGTTCAACGCCTCCACGACGATCCGCGCGCCCTCGTAGGCGGTCTGGTAGCCATCGCGGCGCAGGCAGGTCACGTGCAGCAAAACATCGGCCATGCCATTGTCAGGCACAATGAAACCAAAGCCCTTGCCGGCGTCGAACCACTTGATGGTTCCGGCCACCTCAATGGTGTCTGCAGTCGGCTGTGCGCTGTTCTGCGCGAAGTCGCCGTGCAGATCGGCTCCCGGTCCGTTCAGGTTGACGGCGCCGCCGTCATCGCCGTTGCCCTTAGCCCCCATAATTCCAACGCCTTTTCACTCGCCCGCCGCATGCGGGTACTCCTCACAAGACCAAATCAGTCTGGCCGATTCAACGGCAAAAGTTAAGAAGGTGTTGCGATTTTGTTGACAGCTCAATTGCGCACTTCTTGCAGGGGTGCCCTGAGCTTGTTAGGCCATGCGCGACGAACAGCCAAAGGAGACCAGCCTTGAAGTATCTGCACACCATGGTGCGCGTCACCAATGTCGAGGAAAGCCTCCGATTCTATTGCCAGGGCCTCGGCCTTGAGGAAGTGCGCCGCACCGACAATGAGAAGGGCCGATTCACGCTGATCTTCCTCAGCGCTCCCGGGGACAAGGGTGGTGAGGTCGAACTGACCTACAATTGGGATCCAGATCCCCAACCCTACGCCGGCGGCCGCAATTTCGGGCACCTGGCCTATCGGGTCGATGACATCTATGCCCTGTGCCAGCACCTGTCGGACATGGGCGTCGTTATCAACCGCCCGCCCCGCGACGGCCATATGGCCTTTGTGCGCTCCCCCGATGGAATTTCCATCGAACTGATCCAGGACGGACACCTGCCTCCGCAGGAACCCTGGGCCTCGATGCCGAACACCGGCAGCTGGTAACAGCTTGACACGCTTAAGGTTTCGCTAACCTTGCCGCTTAGCACCGGGTTAGCGAAACCGCTCTAATTTTAGCGACTACACTCCAATCCCCATTGCCTGTTGCCAAAGCGCGACATGAGCCTCGGGAAGGTCGCTATGCCTCGATTTCTACGGTCCCTCGCCGCTGCCGCCGTTTCCGCTCTGGTGCTCGCCGGATGCCTGCCCATGGCCATGTTTGCCAGCGGCGGCGGTGCTGGCTATTCCGGCCTGAAGCAGGACTGGGGCACCTATGTCACCTCCAGCAATGTCAACGCATTGTGCATCTCACCCAAGCTGCGTTTTGTCATCTGGGAGTTTGAGGGGCGTTTCGGCAAGCGCGTGGTGATGAATTCGGGCTATCGTAATGCTTTCCACAATGCCTCGGTCGGTGGCGCTGACAATTCCTACCACACCAAGTGCATGGCGGCTGACTTCTACGTTCCCGGGGTGCCCAAGCAGGACCTGATTGCCTTCGCCATGACCCTTGACGGTGTGGGCGGGTTGGGCTGCTATCCTGGCCGCACCTTTATTCACGTGGACATTCGCGATCGCCCGCGCGGCTACCGGCGTCCAGTGACGTTCGAGGGCTGTTGAAAAGTCGGTGTCGGCAAAAAAACCTCACGGCTTCAATGCAAACGGGGTTGCGCAATCAAAAGCACCCCATTATACGACGGCCATCGCGCTGATGCGCCCTTCGTCTATCGGTTAGGACGGCACCCTTTCACGGTGCAGAGAGGGGTTCGATTCCCCTAGGGCGTACCATTTTCCCATGCTGGTGGGACGCGATAGTCCAGCATAGAGTTCCTTGCTCCGCGCCCATCGTCTAGCGGTCAGGACACCGCCCTCTCACGGCGGGAACAGGGGTTCGATTCCCCTTGGGCGTACCAGTCTCCTCTCACTACCTTGATCCCGGCTGCTGTTTTGTTGCGGCGGACGGTGACGGCATGTGAACCGAGCGCTGACGAGGAATGTCATGACAACACAGTTTCTTTTTGACGGCCCCGAGGATGCAGCTATGACGCTGCTTCTGGCGCATGGCGCTGGCGCTCCGATGGATTCGGCATCGATGAATGCAGCTGCTTTGGCGCTTGGCGGTGCAGGCGTCCGGGTGGTCCGGTTCGAGTTTGGTTATATGGCTGAGCGGCGAACCGGGGATGGTCGCAAGCCGCCGCCCAAGGCCGAGAAGCTCATGCCCGAATATCTGGCAGCGCTAAAGACTCTGGGCGCCGTGAGTGCTCCGCTGTTTATCGGCGGCCGGTCATTGGGTGGGCGGGTCGCCAGCATAGTTGCCGACCCACTCCGCGCGGCCGGGCAAGTGGCTGGTCTCCTCTGTCTCGGTTATCCGTTTCATCCACCCAAAAACCCGGAACAGCTGCGAACGGCCCATCTGGCGGCGTTGCAGACGCCGACACTGATCGTCCAGGGAACGCGCGATCCATTCGGAACCCGCGAAGAAGTCAGCGGCTATGCTTTGTCGCCCTCCATTGAGCTGTTGTGGCTCGAAGATGGTGACCACGATCTCAAACCGCGCAAATCCGTGTCGGGATTTTCGGCGAAAGACCATCTGGCGACAATGGCTACGGAAACTGTCCGCTGGATGCAGCGGGTCGCCGCCCGCTAGGTGACGGTCTGCTCGGCATGATGTCGGCCGATTGGCACGATCATGGGGGTGTTGGACACCGGATCGAGAACGATGCGGGAGGTCATGCCAAAGACGTCCTCCACCACCTCTTCGGTCATCACTGCGACGGGGCGACCTTCGGCGATGATTTTGCCGCTCTTCATGGCCACGAGGTGGTCAGCGTAGCGGCAGGCAAGGTTGAGGTCGTGCAATACCACAACGACCGTGCGGCCGCGCTGCTTGACCAAATCGGTTAGCAGGTCGAGGACTTCCACCTGATGGTTGATGTCAAGAAAGGTCGTGGGCTCGTCGAGCAGCAGCACGTCGGTTTCCTGCGCCAGGGCCATGGCGATCCACACACGCCGGCGCTGACCGCCGGAAAGTTCGTCGACCGGGCGGTCGGCCAGATCGGTCGTGTCGGTGGCGGCAAGGGCATCGGCAACGGCGGCGTCGTCCTCTGGCGTCCAGCGACGGAACCAGCCCTGATGCGGATAGCGGCCGCGCCCCACCAGATCGACCACCGAAATGGCGTCCGGCGCAATGGGGCTTTGCGGCAGCACGCCGAGCACCGTGGCGACTTCGCGCGTCGGCAGCTGGTGGATTGGCTTGCCATCGAGATAGACCGCGCCGCGCGTCGGCGTCAGCAGCCGCGCCAGGCCGCGCAGCAGCGTGGACTTGCCGCAGGCATTGGCGCCTACGATCACCGTCAACTTGCCGGGTGGCAGGGTCAGGTCCAGCGCCGAAACAATCTGGCGATCACCATAGGCAAGGTCGAGACCGGCGGCGAGCAATTGGTGGTGGGCGGACATCGGCGGTTCTCTCGAGATCAATTCACGCGGCCAGAGCGGCCCGAAGCCATCAGCAGCCATAGCAGGAACAGGGCGCCGCAGGCACCGGTGACAACGCCAACGGGCAATTGCACCGTCGGCAGCAGATGCTGGGCAACAAGGTCGGACACCAACATGACCAGGGCCCCAACGAGGGCCGCCTGTAGAAACCCGCGCCCTGCCCCCTTGAGGAGGCTGCGGGCCAACGGCCCCGACACAAAGGCCACGAAACCCACCGGCCCGACGGCCGCCGTAGCGAAGGCGGCAAAGCCGACCGCCACCAGCATGAGCCCCAGACGCGTGGTCTCCACCTTTGCTCCCAGGGCGCGCGCGGTATCGTCCCCCAGTTCCATGGCATCGAGCCCGCGCAACAGGGCAATCATCAGAGGCACCAGTACCAGCATGGCGCCGCCCAGCACGATGGAGTCGGCTGGACGGGCGGCATTGAGGCTGCCCACCAGCCAGGCCATGGCCTGCTGCACCTCGTTGAGCCGGGCACGGGTGAAGAGGTAAGAAATGACGGCGGCTAACATCGCCGCCATGCCGATGCCGATGAGCACCACGCGAAAGGCTGTGACGCCATTGCGCCAGGCCAGCAGATAGATGGTCAGGGCCGTCAAAACGGCACCCGCGAAGGCGCCCAGGGACACGGCCAGACCGGACCAGCCCAGAATGATGATGCAAAACACCGCCGAGGCGCTGGCGCCATGGGCGATGCCAATAATGTCTGGGCTGGCCAAGGGGTTACGCAGAAGAGTTTGGAAAATGATTCCGGCCAGCGCAAAGGATGCGCCAGCGAGAATGGCCAGCACGGCACGCGGCAAGCGCACCTGCAACACGATGAAATCCACGCCCCGATCAGCCAGCCCGGTCAAGGGCGACAGCAGCGACTGGATGATGCCCTGCGCCGCAACCGGATAATCGCCCAGATAGAGCGCCATCGCGAAGGCCGCGAGCAGCGCCAGGATAAGCCCGGCGGCAACGCCTTGGCGACGGGTCGCAGCGGCGCGACGTACCGCAACAATGCGGGTGATGTCGGCGGTGGTGGTGGTCATAGCGCGGCCAGCTTGCGGCGTCGCACCAGGGCGATGAAGAAGGGGGCGCCGAGGAAGGCTGTGACGATGCCCACTTGCACCTCGCCGGGCGGCGCGATGATGCGGCCCAGAACATCGGCACCCAGCAGCAGGATCGGCGCCATCAGCATGGAATAGGGCAAAATCCAGCGATAGCCGGGACCGGTGATGGCGCGGGCCACATGGGGAACGGTGAGGCCTACAAAGGCGATGGGGCCGGCAGCGGCAGTGCTTGCACCCGCCAGGATGACAGCGGCCAGACCGGCCATGCCCCGCGACAGGCCGATGCGCTGACCCAGCGCCCGGGCCACGTCGTCACCCATGGAGAGGCCATCGAGCAGGCGCGCGGTCGCCAGAGCCAGCACCATGCCCAACACCATGAACGGCGCAACCTGGATGGCGATGTCGATCGTGCGGCCTGAGAGCGAACCCACCTGCCAAAACCGGACTTCATCGAGCGTACGCGGGCTCGTGAGCAGAATGGCGTTGATGATGGAATGGAGGACCGCGGTGATGGCGGCGCCTGCGAGCGCCAGCTTGATTGGGGTCGCGCCCTCACGCCCAAGGGAAGCCACGGCATAAACCACCAGCATGGCGACCCCTGCCCCGGCGAATGCCAGCCAGACGTAAATGGAAAGCTGACTGACGCCCATAAGCCCGACACCCAGCACCACCGCCAGCGAGGCGCCAGCGTTGATGCCCAGAATGGTCGGGTCGGCCAGTGGATTGCGGGTCGCGCCTTGCAGCACGGCGCCAGACAGCCCCAGGGCGGCTCCGACCATGAGGCCGACAATGGTTCGCGGCAGGCGCAAGTCCAGGACAATGCGGTGCTCGGTCGAGCTGGGATCGAAGGCTGTCAGCGCTGCCCAGACGTGTTCAGGCGGAATGGCACGCGCGCCGGTCGTCAATGATAGCATGGTGATAGCCAGAAGCGCAGCGCCAAGCACAAGCAGCCCGATTGTCAGCCGGACTGCCTTATGCGTGCGAATATTGATCGCCTCGGCCATCAACCGGGTCACGGAGCCAGGCCGGCGTCCGCTGCGTTGATGGCAGCGGTCAGCTTGTCGAGTTCGCTGGCATAGGCACCATAATTGCGCAGCCAGAATGCCGGCCAGTCGGTCACCTGACCGGCCTCGGCGGCCTTCATCAGCGTCCATGTGGGCTGGGCCAATGCGGTACCCATGGTCGCGTCGGCGCGATTGTCGACCATGATCAGGTCCGGTTGGTACTTGTCAGCATTTTCCCACGAAAGCGTTTCCCAATAGCCGCGATCGTCGGCGACTTCGGGATCGATGAGCTTGAGGCCCCAGCCGGCAAAATCCATCAGCTCGGACGAGCCCGCGGTGGCGGCCACATAGAGTGCGTCAGCGCCGGCCCATACGGCCATTGCGGTCAAGCCAGGCTTGGCTGCGACTGCGGCCTTGAAGGCTTCCAGCGAGGCCGAGAAGGTCGCCTTGCTGGCGGCGATATCAGATGCAGTCAAATCGGCGCCGAGGCTGGCCGCCAGGGCCTCATAATCCTCGATCAGCGTGAGGATTGAGGCCCCCTGTTTCGGCCCGGTGATTGGTGCCAGCGGCGACAGGGCCGCAACAACGTCATTGCCGCCGGACCAGGTTGTTTCGAGCGGCCAGTATTCAGCCACGATCAGGTCGGGTTCAAGGGCAGCGGCTTTTTCGATGTCCACTTCGCCCCAAGCCTGGCCGATGATCTCGATGCCGGAAAGATCGAGCCCCTGCAATGCCTTGGCATCGGATACGGCGCTATCGGCATAGATGGCGACGGGACGGATGCCGAGCGGAATCAGGCCTGCGGCGGCGTCCTGGCTTGCGATGATCCGCAAAGGCACGGCGTCGAGCGTGACGGTTTCGCCGTCGCCACCAAGATAGTCCCAGGCCTGGGCATAGCCAGGCCATGCAGTGGTCGCCAAAAGGGTCAGCGCGAGCGCAAGGGGACGAAACATGAAATGACCTTCCGGGAACGGGAAATTTTCCGTTCCCTAGACCCGCTAAGGTGAGTGGTCAAGTCATGTTATTGGCAACGCCGACTATTCTTGAGCCCACCCTGTGGGCATCCGATCAGGCAGGGCGGCGGTACTGGTAGATACCGACGTCGATTGCGCCCTCCGCAAAGCCAGCCTCGCAATATGAGAGGTAGTAAACCCATTTGCGCTTGAAGACCTCGTCATAGCCAAGCGGCGCAATCATGGGCCAGCGTTCAAGGAAGCGTTCGCGCCAAAGGCGCAGGGTGCGCGCATAGGACAGCCCGAAGGTTTCCACCTGTTCGAGAACCAAGCCATAGCGCTCGCCGAAATCCTTCATCACGGTCTTGGTCAGCAGCATCCCACCCGGGAATATGTAGCGCTGGATGAAATCGGGGCCGGCGCGATAATGGTCAAAATCCCGCTCCTGGATGGTGATGGCCTGAATGGCGGCGGTGCCTCCCGGCTTCAGGCGGTCATGCAGGGTCTGGAAATAGCTCGGCCAATTATCCTCGCCCACCGCCTCGATCATCTCGATGGAGCCGATGTGGTCAAACTGGCCCTCTGTATGGCGGTAGTCCTCGAAGACCAGCGTCGCATATTGATCCAACCCCTGGCGCGACAGGCGTTCCAGCCCGAACCTGAGTTGCTCGGCCGAAAGGGTGATGCCGCGCAGGTTTGCCTTGTAGTCACGGGCCACGGTCTCGGCAAAACCGCCCCAGCCACAGCCGATTTCCAGAACTGAGGCGCCCTCGGTGATGCCCGCCATATCGGCGACGCGCCGATATTTGGCCAGCTGGGCTTCCTCCAGACTCTGGTCCCCCGAGGTGAACACAGCCGAGGAATAGGTCATGGATGGGTCGAGCCACTGGCCGTAGAAATCGTTACCAAGGTCATAGTGCTCGGCAATGTTCTTCTTGGCGCCTTCGAGCGTGTTGCGGCGCGAGATATGGTAATGGAGATCGCCAGCGGCGCGGCGGAAAAACCCCTGCCCGGCGGCGTCGAACATATCGCGGTTTTGCAGGAAAAACCGAAACAGCGCCGTCAGGTCATCGGAATCGAAATCGCCATTCATATAGGCCGCGGCGAAGCCAACGGTCCCTCGCTGCATGGCCTCGGAGATGACCTTGAAATTGTTTAGTCGGAGCGTCGCATGCTCGCCGGCATTCCCCTGTCCGACCGTCCGCGTCCGTCCATTGGGAAAGACCACTGTCAGCGAACCGTGACGCGGCTTGCCAATCAGGGAAACCCCTATCCGCTCGACGAGCCAAGAGGTGAAATGCGTCCACGCCGAAGCGCCAGTCTGTGTCTGTTCGACGGCTGTTTTTGTCATTGTGCCGCTTGGTCCAACTATCGCAAGAAACGGCGGTACGGCTTGAGCCTGCCGCCAAACACGGAGCGTCAGATAGGTCCTGCCGGCGAGGCGTCGCCTCCCACAGGACACCGCTGGATAGTTTAGCGCTCACAATTGGATATGCAAGCGGCCTCATCCCGCAACGGCCAACGCCAAGGTACTACGGATCAAGGCAAGAATTGGATCTCAGATTATTTCAGCGTGGCGGTCGAGCAATATCGATGAGGCGGAACTGGACCTGTTCCCGCCCCTGATAGTGATCAAGCGACAGGCCACCGGCGAAGTGCAGCGGCTGATCATTGTCGCGCATCAGCGTATCGCCCAGAGCCGTGCCGGCGGCACGGAAGGCGATGGCCTTGAGCTTGGCGCCATCGTCGGATGCCAAGGTAAAACTCACATGCCCGCCTTTGCCAACAATCTGCGGATATCGCGCGCGGTGCGCCGGAAATGCAAAGACCGGGGAGGGATTTCCGGCCCCATAGGGCCCTGCCTTTTCAAGATTGTGCAGCAAGTCAACGGTGGCGCCGCGCGCTGTCAGAGCCGCGTCCACCTTGAGAGCAGATGCTGCTCGGGCGGTCGTGACACTGGCGCTGAGCCTATCGACCAGGAAGGCCCGAAAAGGACCAAGGTCGCCTGACCGGAGTGTGACGCCCGCGGCCATCGCATGGCCGCCGCCCTTTGGCAGCAGCCCGGTCTCGACAGCCTCGATAACGGCTCTGCCCAGATCGACGCCCGGCATCGAGCGGCCAGAACCGGTCCCGGTGCCGTCGGGGTTGAGCGCAATGGCAAAGCTCGGGCGCTCGAAGCGCTCGCGCAACCGCGCCGCAACGAGACCCACAACGCCGGGGTGCCAGTTGGCCGAGGCCAGCACCAGCACTGGCGGACCTTCGCCGGAGCCGATTTCCGCCTCCGCAGTGGCCGTTGCCTCTTCGACGGCCTCCACCTCGATGCGCTGACGTTCACCATTGAGCTCGTCGAGCTGGGCGGCGATCACCATGGCCTGATGTTCATCATCGAGGGCCAGTAGCCGGGTGCCGAGCGCCGCGTCTCCGATGCGCCCGCCCGCATTGATGCGTGGCCCGATGAGAAAGCCCAAATGATAGGGATTGAGCGGGCCAGAGGCGCGCGCGGCCAATGCCAGAGCCGACAGACCCGGCTTTTCGCCGCGCCGCGCCACTTCAAGCCCGCGGACAACAAATGCCCGATTTAGGCCTGTGAGAGGCACCACGTCGCAAACCGTGGCCAGGGCGACAAGGTCGAGGAGCTTGAGCAAATCTGGCAGACCGGTATCGCCGCGGTTACGCAATGTACGGTTCACCGCGACCAGCACCATGAAGGTAACACCAGCCGCGCAGAGATAGCCGAGACCGGATATGTCGTCCGGGCGGTTGGGATTGACCAGCGCATTGGCCGGCGGCAGGTCATGGTCGGAAAGGTGGTGGTCGATGACCAGCACATCGGCACCTCGGCTGCGCGCATGACCGATGGGGCCATCGCTGGTTGTGCCGCAGTCGAGCGTGATGATCAAAGTGGCGCCAGCATCGATGAGCTTATCCATGGCCGCAATATTAGGGCCATAGCCTTCAAAAATGCGATCCGGGATATGCACTTGCGGCTCAATGCCGAAGTGCCTGAGGTAGCGCGTCATCAGGGCACAGGAGCAGGCGCCATCGACGTCATAATCGCCAAACAGGGCGATGGATTCGTTGTCAGCGATGGCTTTGGCCAGTCGCTCGGCCAGTTCGTCCATAGCCGTCAGCGTTGATGGGTCCGGCATGAGGTTGCGAATACTGGGCTCAAGATAGCCTTCCGCGTCCTCAAGCCCCACGCCGCGCGCCGCCATGATGCGCGCCAGAATGTCCGAAATACCCGTCCGCTGGCCGATGGCCGTGGCATTGCGGGCCGCAACCACGTCCAGCCGATCTACCCAGCCTCGACCGGTGACCGAGTTGCTGATGTCGAGAAAGGCGCGCGGGGTTTCGGGCATGAGTGAGGGTTAGGGGATTTTGCGCGGGGTGGGAAGGGGCACCGAGAGTCCACGCCCTTCTTCGACACCTGCTGCACGGCATGGGATGCGCGCGTGGCGCTCACGAGCACTGGTTTTCTGCTGAACGCCGAAATCTAACCCAAAAAGGGGAAAGGAACTTGGCCGCTACCGTGCGTGCCGGGCCCTGATCCAGCGGGTGGTCTGGCTCCAGCTGCGCATCACGACAGTGGAGGTTTCAACCGTGCCCCGGCGCAATTTCACACCCTCGACCAGAGAACCATCGGTAACGCCGGTGGCGGAAAAAAGGACATCGCCGGCAGCCAGTTCGGTGACGTCATAGATGCGGTTGGCATCGGTAATGCCCATTTCCTTGGCGCGAAGGCGTTTGTCGGGGGTATCGAGGATAAGTTTGCCCTGCATGTGGCCGCCAATGCAGCGCAGTGCAGCCGCCGCCAGCACGCCTTCCGGGGCGCCGCCGGAGCCCAGATAGATGTCCACGCCAGTGTCTGCTGTATTGACCGCATGGATGACGCCGGCAATGTCGCCGTCACTGAGCAGCTTAACCGACACGCCGGCCGTCCGCAGCTCTTCGAGCAGGCCCCCATGTCGCGGGCGATCCAGCACTATTGCGGTTATTTCCGAGATCGGGACGCCCTTGGCCTTGGCCAGTGCGGTCACATTTTCCGTGGCCGACCACTCGATATGGACCGTCTCGGGGGCATATTCAGAGCCGATGGCGATCTTGTGCATATAGACGTTGCGGGCAACGTTGAGCAGGCCACCGCGCTCGGCCATGGCCAGCACCACCAGAGAATCGGGCTGGTTCTTGGCCGCAAGGGTTACGCCCTCGAGCGGGTCGACGGCGATGTCGACCTCCGGCCCCTCCCCTTCGCCAACCGCCTGGCCGACATAGAGATCGTCGCACTCGAACTGCTCGCCCTCACCAATGACGATGCGGCCGGAAATGGACAGGTGATCCAGCTCGGCCTTCATGGCGGCGACCGCCGCTTCGTCGGCGGCTTTTTCATTGCCCTTGCCGCGCCATTCGGCGGCTGCAATGGCCGCCCGCTCGGTGACACGGACCATCTCCAGCGTCAGGGTACGATGCAGATTGGCCGGGTCCTTACCGATTTCGACTTTGCTGAGCTTCATGGTTCCCCCCGAAGCCCTGCAACGGTCAGAGCTTTTCTATGCGGATCAATTGTGGTTCGCCGACTATGAACCCATCTGCGGCGATCTGTGCAAGCGCTTCGCGCACCGATGATTCCAAAGTCTGTTGAGTAATCATCACCACCGTACGCGTGGGCGACCCGTCGGGCGCCACAGCTTTTGCACTCAGATCCGACCGCTGGATGACACTGTCGATAGAAATCGACTTTTCCCCCATGCGGGTGGCAATGGCAGCCAGGGCACCAGCCACATCCTTGGCGCTGAGGCGAATGTAGAAGCCGCCCTCATGGGGGCGGTGGGGCGCCTCACGATAGGGGAGCAGTTCATCGCTGGGCACGCCAAGCGGCGGCACGCGGGTTCCGCGGGCGATGTCCAGAATGTCTGACAGCACAGAGGACGCGGTGGGCGGGCCACCCGCGCCGGGACCAGCCAGCAGCAGTTCATGCACATGGTCGGTTTCGAGCGCTACCGCGTTCATCACCCCATCGACCCCGGCAATGGCGCTGCCCTTTGGTACGAAGGTGGGGTGGACGCGCTGTTCGATGCCATCGTCGGTGCGCTCGGCAATGCCGAGCAGCTTGATCTTGTATCCGAGATCGGCGGCGACCTGGATATCGTGCTGGGTGATGTTGGAAATGCCCTCGACACGCATCTTGTCGGGCGCAATCTCGTAGCCGAAGCAGAGCGTCGAGAGAATGGACAGCTTGTGGGCGGTATCAAAACCCTCCACGTCGAATGTGGGGTCGGCTTCGGCATATCCGAGCGCCTGCGCGTCCTTGAGGCAATCGGCAAAGGAAATTCCTTCATTGCCCATGCGCGTCAGGATGTAATTGCAGGTGCCGTTCATGATGCCAAAGACCTTGGCAATCCGGGCCGTGCCAAGACCTTCGCGAAGCGTTTTGATTACGGGAATTCCGCCCGCAACCGCCGCTTCAAACCCGAGCTGGGCGCCTGATTCTTCGGCCAGCCGCGCCAGGGTGACGCCGTGCTTGGCCAGCAGCGCCTTGTTGGCCGTAACCACCGGGCGACCGATTTCGAGGGCGGCCTTGACGGCGGCAAAGGCCGGGCCGTCTTCGCCGCCGATCAGTTCAACGAAAAGGTCGATGCCGTCCCACTTGGCCAGCGCCACCGGGTCGTCGAACCATTCAAGGCCCGAAATATCAATGCCACGGTCGCGGGAGCGGGAACGGGCGGCGACGGCCACCACTTCCAGCTGCCGCCCCAATTTTCGCGTCAGTTCGGCTCCATCCTTCTGCAGGATGCGCACCAGCGTGGCGCCAACATTGCCCAGTCCGGCTACCCCGACGCGCAGTGGCGCCTGCCGGTCGGCATCGCCGAATTCGGCCATGGCCTTCATGATGCGCGCGCGGGTCTCGCTCCGCGGCTCGCGGCCATCGCGCAGGTCGAACACGAACAGCGGATCGCCCGCAACGATGCGGCCAAAACGTGTTGGGGTCCAACCTCTTGCGGAGATGAAGGTTTCGACGGCTTGGCGGAAAGACTGGATATCGCTCATGGTGGCGACATGTGCATAGGAATTCGCCTAGCCGTCAATAGGAGTTTGCAAAGGAAAATGGGTCGACCCAAGGGCCGACCCATTTCAGGTCATTCTGCCTTGCCGGCTTTGACCGCATCGGCAATCAGCTTGATGTATTGGGGATAGCCCCATTTCAGCGACAGGGCGCTCGGTGGCGAGATCGAATTGATCAGCTCGGCGCCGACCACATGCGCCACTGCGCCCTCCTGCACCTGCGGATGAAGGGCAATGACCGGATTGCCGAAGAAGCTGGCGTCGGCGTCGGCGGTCTCGAAATAGGAGACAAGGACGTCGGCCGTCAGCTGCTCGAAGCTTTCGTAGCTGAGCGAGAAATAGAAGCTCTCGCCCTGCGCCAGTTCGGTGACTGCCGGAGACGACACCATGCCGGCATCGACCAGGAACTTCACGCGGCTGTCGAGATTGGCATAGACGGCGACCTCGCCATTGTATTCCGCCACGGTCGCGAAGCTGGCCCCGGCCAACTCGGGGTATTTGGCCGTTTCATCGGCAATGAACTGCTCAAGCTCGGCCACCAGCGCCTCGCCTTCGGCCTTTTTGCCCATGGCTTGGCCGGTGATGGTGATGGTCTGTTGCCAGGGCGTACTCCAGGCGGTCTCCGGGAATGCGACCACCGGCGCGATCCCGCTCAGAACGTCGTATTCCTCGGCAGTAAGGCCGGAATAGACAGCAATGATGAGGTCTGGCTCCAATGCGGCGATGGCTTCGACAGGCGCTTCAAATCCATCTGGCAATATGGTGGGGAAGTCAGCACCAAGTGCCGCCACGGCATCCTTGGTCCAGGTCAGAGCGCCGTTCTCGTCGCCACCATAGCTGAAATGGGGGATGCCGACCGGGACTTCGCCCAGCGCGATGACGGCGTCCTGCGCGGCCCAGCCCCAGGTAACGATACGTTGCGGCTTGGCAGGAATGGTCGTCTGGCCATAGGCATGCTCGATGGTGACGGGGAAGGATTGCGCCTGCGCGGCGACCACCATGGCGAGGCCAACGGCGGCGGAAAGTACGAGGGAGCGAATGGACATGTGTCACCCTTTGCTTGGAGATAGCTCTCCATACAAAAGGTGACTTGTAATGTCATGTAATATTTCGGCGGGCCGGATACTCATGCCCCGGGCGTAAAGCATCGGCATGGTCCCTCCGACATCAGCGGCGGGTCAGCAGCACCATCGTCTCGTAGTGGTCGGTTTGCGGAAACATGTCGAACAGGCGGATACGCTGCGGCGCATAGCCGGGCATGGCGGCAATATCCTGGGCGAGAGTGACGGCGTTACAGCTCGAATAAACTATTGTGGGAATGCCGGAGGCCTCCAGCGTTGCGCACAGTTTCTCGCCGAGGCCGCGGCGAGGCGGGTTCACGATGATCGCATCTGGTGTTTCAGCCGTGGACAATGCTGTCGCATCACCCACCGCAAAGGTGACATCCTTGAGCCCTGCCCCGGATGCGCTCAGCCGTGCAGATTCAACGGCCGGTGCGCTCACTTCCACGCCATGGACGCGGCGTCCGGGTGCGGCGACATACAGGGCGAACCCGCCCACGCCGCAATACAGGTCCCACACAAGTCGCGGCGCGACCTCGTCGATCCATTCCCTGGCCTGTGCATATAGACCCATGGCAATTTGTGTGTTGGTCTGGAAAAAGCTGCCGGGCCGCAGGTGCAGAAGCACGCCGTCGAGGGGCATGGTGAGGGTCTCACCGCTGGTGAGCGCAATTTCTTCGTCGCCCTCGAGCACCGCCTTGTGTTCGGGCAGCAAGTTGGCGGTGATGACTTTGAGCTGGGGCAGCTCGGCGAGCAAACTGGGCAAATGCTTGCGAATGCGGCCAAGAGCTTCGGTGGACCGCAGCACGAAACGCAGCATCAAGGCGCCGTCCGGGGATTCCGTCAGGAGGACGTGCTTTAGCTCTCCGCGGCGCGCGGGGACGTCGTAGGGGACAATCCGGGCCAGCGCGATGAAAGAGACGATGGGCGCCATGGCCGCACGCAGCCCGGCGGAAATGATGCCGCACAATGTCAGATCAACGCCGCGCTGTGACTGGTCGAGAATGCCCAGAGTGGGATTGTCGGCGGTCCCACCCACGACCATCTTGGCCCGGTTGCGAAAGCCCCTGTCGCTGCTCGCCATGGCCGGCAGCCAGCGTGCATCCGGCCACGCGGCGAGCAGTCCGCGAGCATGCTCCATCTTGGCCATGAGCTGCGTGTCGTATGGGGTGCCCATGAGGGTGCAGGAGCGGCAAACACCCCCATCGAAATAGTCGCACTGCATGGCGGTCGTCACACCTGCATCCCCCGGACTATCCCATAACTGAAGGAGGCGGAATCTCCGCCTCCTTCAAGCCGATCTACTTCGTCGCCGTGGAAAGCGGCACTACATTGCCCTGCCCTGGCTTGGAGCCGAGCAGCTTCTTGATATTGCGGGCCGCCTGACGAATGCGCTGTTCGTTCTCGACAAAGGCGAGGCGGATGTACTGGTCGCCATATTCGCCAAAGCCGACGCCCGGCGCGACGGCCACGCCGGTTTCCTGCACCAGCAGCTTGGCGAACTCGAGCGAGCCGAGATCAGCGAACTGGGGCGGAATGGGCGCCCAGGCGAACATGGTGGCTTTAGGCACAGGTATGTTCCAGCCCGAACGGCCGAAGCTTTCCACCATGACATCGCGACGGTGCTTGTAGACCTTGCGGACCTCGTCGATCACGTCATCAGAGCCATTGAGCGCCGCGGCGGCGGCGACCTGGATCGGCGTGAAGGCGCCGTAGTCGAGATAGGATTTGACGCGGGCGAGAGCCGCAATCAACCGCTCATTGCCCACCGCAAAGCCCACTCGCCAACCGGGCATGGAGTAGGTCTTGGACATGGAGGTGAACTCCACAGTGATGTCGATGGCGCCGGGCACCTGCAGAACCGATGGCGGCGGCTGGTCTTCATCGAAATAGATCTCGGAGTAGGCGAGATCCGAAAGGATGAAGATGTCATTGGCCTTACAGTACTTGACCACCTCGGTGTAAAAATCGAGGTCGGCCGTGTAGGCGGTCGGATTGGCCGGATAGTTCAGCACCAGCGCAATCGGCTTCGGGATCGAATGGCGCACGGCCCGATCCAGCGAGCGCATGAAGTCTTCATTGGGATCAGCCGGCATGGAGCGCACGACGCCGCCCGACATGATGAACCCAAAGGAATGGATCGGGTAGGTCGGGTTGGGCACCAGCACCACATCGCCTGGAGCTGTGATGGCCGAAGCCATATTGGCAAAGCCTTCCTTGGAGCCAAGGGTGGCGACAATCTGGGTGTCGGGGTTGAGCTTCACGCCGAAGCGGCGGCCATAATAGCTGGCCTGGGCCTTGCGCAATCCGGGGATACCGCGCGAGGTGGAGTAGCGGTGCGTGCGACCGTCCTTCACCGTTTCTTGCAGCTTGGCCACGATGTGCTCGGGGGTGGGCATGTCAGGATTGCCCATGCCCAGGTCGATGATATCCACGCCTTCGGCACGTGCCTTGGCCTTGATCGGATCGATATGGGCGAACACGTAAGGGGGCAGACGACGGATGCGATGGAAGACTTCGCTCATATGATCCTCGATTGGCCGTTTGGGCCTGTATCTGGCCGCGACGCGCCAAAGCGCCACGCCTCGATGTATGAGGCTGATTATCGCGGAATTATGGTTTTATACGGGTTAAGCGGCCGCACTAATGGGGCCGGTGACAGTATTTTTTCGGCTCTTCCCGGCCCGCTGCGGCCAAATGGGAAGAGCTATCGGGCGCTTGCCGCCGCTGCCAAACGGGCCGCCACGCGATTGCCGGCGAGCAGTGCTCCAAACCATGCAACAGTGAACGGGGACGCCATGTCTCTTGCCCTTGCGAATTGACTTCTGCTACCACACGCGAGCGTGGCCAAACCCCTAATATGTTTTCTGATCAAGCTTGTAAATGCCGCTGCGCCTTTACATGTAGTGGGTTCGCTGCCGCGGCAGTATCGCTTCCTCGGATAGGTGCATGAGCAAACGCGTCGCAATCGCCACAATCGGTACTGCGGGTGATGTCAGACCCTATCTGGCACTCGCCATCGCGCTCAAGAACCGTGGGCATGACGTTGTCCTGGGCACCAATTCCGACTTTGAAGATCTGGTCACCGCGCACGGAATCGAATTCCATACTCTGGGGACCAATATCCAGACCTGGCTGCAGGAATCGCGCTTCGATACCGCCATCAGCCAGATGAAAATTCACCACTTCCCGCAATTGCTGCGCCAGGGCCAGGCGCTGGTTGAGCGGGCGGCGCGCAATGCCTGGGTCATGTCGCAGGGCGCCGATGCGGTGGTGGTCAATATCAATACTAGTTTTGGCATCGATATCGCCGAAGCGCTGGACATTCCGGTCATCATGACCGCGATGCAGCCACTCAATCCCACGCGGGAATTCCCCATCTGCGCTTATGAGGTGCCCGATCTCGGGCCGACCTTCAACAAGCTCAGCTATATCGCAATGAACATCCAGCAGGGCTATTACGACCTGCCGCGCGACCGTGTGCGCAAGGAGCTCATGGGACTGGGGCCGCGCAAGCGCGGCGGCCTGTTCAAGGACAGCCACGGCAACAACCTGCCGACACTCTACAATTTCTCCTCGATTGTCTCGCCGCGACCGCGTGACTGGCCGCAGACGGCGGTGGTCACAGGGTTCTGGTTCCTCGATAACGATTCGGGCTGGGTTCCGCCTGACGACTTGCAGCGCTTCCTCGATGCCGGTCCTGCGCCGGTCTATATCGGCTTTGGCTCAATGCCTTTCGGGGCTGATCGCAACACCCAGATTCTCCGCGAAGCTCTGGAAATGTGGGGTGGCCGAGCCATTGTCTCGCGCGGTTGGGGCGGCATCAATGTCGACGAGCTGCCTGACACAGTCTTCGCCGTATCCGATACGCCGCATGACAAGCTCTTCCCGCTGTGCGCTGCGGTGATCCATCACGGCGGCGCCGGCACGACAGCGGCCGGTCTGAGGGCTGGCAAGCCGACATTCACCCTGCCCCAGGCCTATGACCAGCGCTATTGGGGCCGCCGTGTGCGCGCGCTTGGTTGCGGTCCTGCACCTGTGCGGCTTCGTGCCGTAACGCCGGAAATTCTGGCCCATGCCCTACATGAGCTTACGACCAATCCAGCCATGGCCGCCAATGCTGCCAGGATCGGCGAGGCTCTGACGGCCGAAGACGGGCTGACCACGGCAGTCAATTTCATCGAAACAACCATCGATGCGGCCAAGGCCGGGGCACGGCGCTATTCAGCAACGATCTGATGTCGCATCATCCAGATTGAACGTCGGTAGATTCACCCGGCACAAGACCGAGAAGGGGATAGCGCGGTGAATATCTGCCTGGTTGGAGCAGGAGGCGGCATCGGCCGCCAATTGCTGAAGACGTTCTCTGCCAACCACACAGTCAGCGCCGTCTACCGCAGCCTGCCGCCCCTTGCAGCGACCAACGTCCTGGCTTTCAGCGACGCAGAAGGCCTGGCGCGGGTCATTGGCCAGTCGGACGTGGTGGTTCACGCAGCGCTCAATACGAAGGTGGGTGGACAGGCCTTTATCGACGCGAACCGGTCCATGACGGAGACGCTGCTGGCGCTCATCCAGCCAGAGACATGCCGGCTCTTCGTCTATTTTAGCTCGCAGGTTGTCTATTCGGCGCTCGACCCAGTCGAACACCCGGTGCAGGCCGAAGACCTCCCCTTGTCGGAAAGCGGCCGGCTGGACGCCTATACGCGGCTGAAGCTGGCCGACGAGCAGAGGGTCAAGTCGGTTTGCCTAGACAAGGGCGTGGACTACCTCATCGTTCGCCCGACCGTCGTGATGGGGCCGCACATGCAATGGTCCAGCGGCATTGTCGATGCAATGCGCTGGGCGCCGGTTGGCCTCAAGGGCCGGACCTTCAATCTCGTCCATGTCGAAGATCTCAGCCGCCAATTACTGACGCTGATCGAAAGCGGCGTCGCCAATGAGGTGGTCAATCTGGGTGACCTCGACGTGTCCTCGGGCGACTATTTCCGTCACGCCGCTGGGCTTGCCAGACGCCCAATATTCCTCGTCCCGAACTGGCTGGCTGGCTTTGCCGGCAAGGCCATTCCATCGACGCTCTGGTTTCTGGCGCATGATGTGCGGGTCAATACGGAAAAGGTCCGCCGGCTTAGCGGCATCGCCCCAAATCGAGCTTTGGGTGAGTTTTTTGAAGCGCCGGCGCGCGCCGTGGCGGCCGACGATCTCACTGTCATTCGAGGCATCGCGAGCGCCGGACGCCCCTTCCACACCATCGGGCGAGGCTATTTCCTTTGGTTCAATGACCAACTGAGCACAGATCAGTTGGTGATGGAGCACTATGCCGGGGTGGTCGGACTTGAAGGGACAGAATTGAGTGTTCGCTCGGGCACGACCCTCCGCGCCATTCTCGATTATCTGCAGCCCAAGGGGCTTACCCTCGCGACCTTGCCCGAGTTCGTCGATATCTCGGCGGGGGCCTGCTTTTTCGCAGAGGTCCATGGCAGCAGCAGCGAATATATTTCGCTCTACGATTTGATCTCCGCAATCCGCTATGTCGACCGACATGGCGACGAGGTCTTCTCGCGGCGGGATGATGCAGCCTGGGACAGACTGCGGGCCGACAGTAGCATCGTGGTCACGGAAGTCACCTTTCGCTGCGTGCCGGACCAGCGGTTGGCCAATGTCATCGAATGGCACCCCGACAGCCACCTGCGTCCCTATATCGAGGGCGGCTATCGCGCCAATTTCAGCACTACGGTGCATTGGTATCCGCGCGGACGCGAGCTCATGGTCTACAACGTCAATCCGGTGGGTGAACATCACCCCAAGGATCGCGGACCATTTGCGCCGATGCGCGGTTCACCCGCCCCTATCCAGAAACTGCTGCTCAGCCTCAGACTACGTGGACGCCTTCGCATCGTAGGCACAACGGAGCAGGTTCTGGCACCGTGGAAGGGTGTTCCCGCCAAGCATCTGGTGGGCAATCTGTTCAGGAACGGCAAGCGGCGAATCCGCAATATGGAGCTTTGTTTGCCAGACACCCTGGCGCCGGAGTTTTTCGAGCGGCTACGCCGCGGCCTGCCCGACATGAACATTCATCCTGGCCAGGGGATCGGCGTGCGCTTCACCCGTGAACCGGAGACCAACCGGGGGTTCGTGTGGGTGGAGATGACCTCGCGCAACGCCGCGCAGATGCACGCCATGATCGAGATGGCCCATGACGTCTGCGGCGAGTCTTTCTGGCTGCATCGGGGCAAATATGTGCCGGCATGGGTTGGTGTTCAGCATCTGTTCATCGCGCGCGCCCAGGACCCACGACTGGCTCAGCCCTAAACAAAAATGGCGACCCGAAGGCCGCCATTTTAGTTCATTCGCCCGGCAATCAGTGCGTGACGCTAACGCCGGCATCGTCAGCAGGATCGACCTTGGCCGCCACCGCAGGCTCAGCGTCGAAGTTCCACTCGATGGCCTCGGGCTTACGCACCAGGGCGCGCTCGATCACCTGATCCATGCGGCTGACCGGCACGATTTCCATGCCCTGCTTGACGATATCCGGGATTTCCTGGAGATCGCGCACGTTCTCTTCCGGGATCAGCACCGTCTTGATGCCGCCACGCAGGGCCGCGAGGAGCTTTTCCTTGAGGCCGCCAATGGGCAGTACCCTGCCCCGCAGCGTGATTTCGCCAGTCATGGCAACATCATTGCGCACCGGGATACCGGTCATTACCGAGACGATGGCGGTCGCCAGGCCAATGCCCGCCGAGGGACCATCCTTGGGCGTAGCGCCTTCGGGCAGGTGAACGTGGATGTCGCGCGTGTCGAACATGGGCGGCTTGATGCCGAAGTCGATGCAACGGGACTTCACATAGGCCTGGGCGGCCGTCAGTGATTCCTTCATCACTTCCTTGATGTTGCCGGTGACCGACATACGGCCCTTGCCCGGCGTCATCACGCCTTCGATAGTCAGCATCTCGCCGCCAACCGACGTCCATGCCAGACCTGTGACCAGGCCAACCTGGGCCTCGGCTTCGATCTCACCATGCTTGAAGATCATCGGGCCGAGATATTCGGCGAGCTTTTCTTCAGTGATCTCAATCGACTTCGCCTTGGTGCGGACGAGTTCGGTAACCGCCTTGCGCATCAGTTTGGAGATTTCGCGCTTGAGGTTGCGGACGCCGGCCTCGCGGGTATAGCCGCGCACAACCTTCATCAGCATCTCATCGGACAGCACGAACTCGCCGTGCGCCAGGCCGTTTTCCTTGGCGGTCTCGGGCATCAGGTGCTGCTTGGCAATCGCGTGCTTCTCCTCCTCGGTGTAACCCGAAAGGCGAATGATCTCCATGCGGTCCATCAGCGGGCCGGGAATGTTGAGCGTGTTCGAGGTCGTGACGAACATCACATCCGAGAGGTCGAAGTCGACTTCCAGATAGTGATCGTTGAACGTGTTGTTCTGTTCCGGGTCGAGCACTTCGAGCAGCGCCGACGACGGATCGCCTCGGAAATCCTGGCCCATCTTGTCGATTTCGTCGAGCAGGAACAATGGGTTGTTCTTGCCCACCTTCTTGAGTGACTGGATGATCTTTCCAGGCATGGAGCCGATATAGGTGCGGCGATGGCCACGGATTTCGGCTTCGTCACGAACGCCGCCGAGCGCCATGCGCACGAACTCGCGTCCAGTCGCCTTGGCGATAGACTTGCCGAGCGAGGTCTTGCCGACGCCTGGAGGGCCAACGAGGCAGAGGATCGGGCCCTTGAGCGTGCCGGTCCGGGCCTGCACCGCCAGGTATTCGAGGATGCGTTCCTTGACCTTTTCGAGGCCGTAGTGGTCGGCATCGAGCACCTTTTCGGCCAGGGCCAAATCGCGCTTGACCTTGCTTTTCTTACCCCATGGCAGGCCGAGAAGCGTATCAAGATAGTTGCGCACGACCGTGGCTTCGGCCGACATTGGGCTCATGCCCTTGAGCTTCTTGATCTCGCCTTCGGCCTTAGTCTTGGCTTCCTTGGACAGCTTGGTCTTGGCGACGCGCTCTTCGAGTTCGGTGATCTCGTTGGCGCCGTCTTCGCCGTCGCCCAGCTCGCGCTGGATCGCCTTCATCTGCTCATTGAGATAATACTCGCGCTGCGTCTTTTCCATCTGACGCTTGACGCGGGAGCGGATGCGCTTTTCCACCTGCAACACGCCGATCTCACCTTCCATGAGACCGATGACCTTCTGCAACCGCTCGATGACCGAGACGGTGAGCAGGAGATCTTCCTTCTCGGGAATCTTGATAACGAGATGGCTGGCAATGGTGTCTGCTAGCTTGCTGGCATTGTCGATCTGACCGACGGCAGCAACTACCTCAGCCGAAATCTTCTTGTTGAGCTTGACGTAATTTTCGAACTCGGACTGAGCCGAGCGGGCAAGCGCCTCGGTTTCCGTGGCGTCTTCTTCAGGCTCGGGCAGGATCGAGGCTTCGGCCTCGAAATAGTCGTCAGTCTGAAGATACTGGTCGATGGTTGCGCGGTTAAGCCCTTCGACAAGCACTTTTACGGTGCCATCGGGAAGCTTCAGCAGTTGCAGAACGGTGGCAATGGTGCCCGTGGGATAGATCTGATCCGGCGCCGGATCATCATCCTGTGCGTTCTTCTGCGTCACGACGAGAATGTGCTTGTCGTCGCGCATGACCTCTTCCAGCGCCTTGACCGATTTCTCGCGGCCAACGAACAGCGGCACAATCATGCCGGGGAAGACGACGATGTCGCGCAGGGGGAGGACCGGGTAAACCCGATCCCGGCTTGTTTCGCCGGTGGAGGTAACTTCCGACATCACGTTTCCTTTCCGGGGCGCGCCGGAGGGAGGACTTGGTAGCGCGCCCGTATTGCGACTGCCCAATCCGAAAAGGCTGGGCGATTCAGGTTAATAAATAGGGTGGACCACCCGAGCCGCAAGTCAACCTTTGCGCTTTTGTGACTGATACGGTTACTTCGCACAGGAGATATGTGCCCAAGCCAGCAACACCAGTGTGCCTTGGCTTCACAATGAATACGTCCAGTGGGCCGTTCGCGCATGATCGCATATGCTCCGACTCGGACTTGACCTACAGGGAGCCTCGCATGACACCCCTTCCCCGCCCAAGGCGTATCGACATTCTGGGTATTGCGACGGCATCGGGCGCTTCCGTGCGCGGCTGCGGCATGGGACCTGAGGCGCTGCGGGTTGCCGGGCTTGTGGAGGCGTTGATTGAGCTTGATCATGCCATTGCAGACCATGGTGACCTCAGGCGGCAGCACCCGGAGATGTCCACTAATCCTGCCAGCACCCGCCTGCCAGAAGAGCGCAAGGCCGATGTGCTTGACCTAGCTGCGCGGGCCAGCGACGCGGGTCTGGACATCCTGTCAGAAGGCAACTTCCCTGTATTTCTGGGCGGTGACCATTCGATTGCCATAGGCACTGTATCAGCCGTGGCGCGGCACTGCGCGACGCAAAACACGCCTGTGCATGTGCTGTGGATCGATGCCCATGCCGACTACAACACCCCTGAAACCTCGCCGTCCGGCAATCTGCATGGCATGCCGCTGGCCCTGCTGTGCGGCGAACCGGAATTCGACGAGAGCTACAAGGGGCCATGGCTGGGCCGAATCGACCCGCGCAACGTGACGATCTTTGGCGCGCGATCAATTGATCGGGAGGAGCGCCGACTGGTGCAGGCGCGCGGCGTCGAGGTGATCGATATGCGCAAACTCGACCAGATGGGTGTGGTCGCGACAATGCAAAAGGTCATCGACAAGGCCAAGGCCGATGGCGCGCATCTGCATGTCAGTTTTGATGTCGACTCCATAGACCCCGCAATTGCCCCCGGGGGCGGAACACTGGTGCCGGGCGGCCTCACCTATCGGGAGGCGCATCTGGTGATGGAAATGCTTCACGATAGCGGCGTGGTGGGTTCGCTCGATGTGGTGGAACTGAATCCCTTCCTGGATCATGGCGGCAAGAGTGCCACTTTGATGGTCGACCTTGTCGCCAGTCTCTTTGGCCGGTCAATCATGGGGGAAGAGCCTGGGCCGATGGAGTTTGTTACGGACAGCGAACGCTGACCCTTTGAAGATTTAGAAGCAAATCCTCCTAATCGCTGCCCGCATCAGGCAGCCAGGGCGGAGCCGATGATGGCGCAGTCGCGACCGCTGGCTTTGGCTTGGTAAAGTGCGTTGTCGGCGCGCCGATAGACCGAGCGGATGCCGTCATCATCCGGAGCAGACTGGGCAACTCCGGCGCTGAAACGCACCGCGCTTCCATCAGGCAATTGCAGGCGATGCGCAAAGTCGTCACGCAATTGCTCCACAAAGTCATGTACGGTCCGCGCATCCGCGCCGGCATAGATGAGGCAGAACTCCTCTCCGCCCATGCGCGCAGCGATCTCGGGCGCTGGCAGGGACCGCATGATGGTGTCCCCGAATGCCGCCAACACGCGGTCGCCTTCTTCATGGCCCCAGCGGTCGTTGACCTTTTTGAAGAAGTCCAGATCCAGCGCCACCAGGGTAAAAACAGTGCCCTGCCACCTCGATTGGGACCACAGCTTTCGCCCCTGCTCATGGAGTGCACGCCGATTGGCCAAGCCGGTCAGTTCATCCCGGAACGCCAGGAGGGCCAATCGTGCCTCGGCGCGATCCTTTAGGGCTGCCAGCCAAGACAGGATAATCAGCGTCGTCCCGATATAGCTGGCGAAGAAGGGGAGCGTGTTGCTGGCGTCGCCTGATAGTGCGTAGAGGTCGACGCGGCCAGAGAACAGCACCTCGAGGGGCCTGGAAATGGCGCTGCAAAAAGAAAAGGCATAGCCGAGCGCCATAAGGACCGCCGTGCTCGGGCGCACCACCTGCCGGCCACAGACCATTACAAAGGCCGATGCAGCAGCCAGTTGCAGGCTGAGTACAATGCAACTCAGAATCGCCGCCTCAGGCGACGGCACCCTCAGCGCCATGATCACAACCGCCACGCCGACCGGCGGCACCACAAACCATGCGGAATGAACCTTGCGGCCAGTCATGATGACGATCGCCGCCCATTGCAGGGAGACCGTCGCGCTGATGCAGCCGGCATAGAGCGCGACAACATAGAGGTTCCGCGTGAAGACCGCCGCGATCACGGTAATCCAGCTCAGGATTGCCATAAGCAGAGACCAGCAAAAGACTGCCGTTTCCGGCCGATCCTTGCGTAGAGTCATGATGGGCACGCCAATGGCGAACACGACGATGCTGACGACTCGCGCCATCACGAGCGTCGGCATGTCCAGAACCAGTGCTGCGTCCACAGCGCCTCCTGACGGCCATCAAAAGCAACGGCCCCCGGGTTTTTAAACCGGAGGCCGTAAACGATTGGTTTGCCTGGCTTCGATCAGGCGGTCGCCGGAGTCTCGTCCTTCTTGCGCTCGGAGTAGATATAGAGCGGACGGACGTCCTTGCCCTTTACCACCTCTTCCGAGATCACCACTTCCTCGACGCCTTCGAGCGAGGGCAGGTCGAACATGGTGTCGAGCAGGATGGCTTCCATGATGGAGCGCAGACCGCGAGCGCCTGTCTTGCGCTCGATGGCCTTCTCGGCGATGGCCTTGAGGGCGTCCTCGTGGAAGGTCAGCTCGATATCTTCCATCTGGAAGAGGCGCTGGTACTGACGCACCAGAGCATTCTTGGGCGAGGTCAGAATTTCGATCAGCGCCGGAATGTCGAGATCCTCCAGCGTTGCCAAAACCGGCAGACGACCGATGAATTCCGGGATCAGGCCAAAACGGACCAAGTCTTCGGGCTCGACATCGGCCAGCACCTGACCGACGCGACGGTCGTTCGGGTCCTTGACGGTGGCCGAAAAGCCGATGCCCGAACCTTCACCGCGCGCGGCGATGATCTTTTCGAGCCCGGCAAAGGCGCCGCCGCAGATGAACAGAATGTTCGTCGTGTCGACCTGCAGGAATTCCTGCTGTGGATGCTTGCGGCCGCCCTGCGGGGGCACGGAGGCAACGGTGCCTTCCATGATCTTGAGGAGCGCCTGCTGCACGCCTTCGCCCGAAACGTCACGGGTTATCGAAGGATTGTCCGACTTGCGGGAAATCTTGTCGACCTCGTCGATATAGACGATGCCGCGCTGCGCCTTTTCGACATTGTAGTCGGCCGACTGCAGCAGCTTAAGGATGATATTTTCAACGTCCTCGCCGACATAGCCAGCTTCGGTGAGCGTGGTGGCATCGGCCATTGTGAAAGGCACATCGAGGATGCGCGCCAGCGTCTGGGCCAGCAGGGTCTTGCCGGTACCGGTCGGGCCGATGAGCAGAATGTTGGACTTGGAAAGTTCCACGTCCTGGTTCTTGGCTGCGTGGTGCAGGCGCTTGTAGTGGTTATGGACCGCAACCGCCAGGTTCCGCTTGGCGCGGTACTGACCGATGACGTAATCGTCCAGCACCTTGCAGATTTCTGCAGGGGTGGGCACGCCCTCGGAGGACTTGACCATGGAGGTCTTGTTCTCTTCGCGGATGATGTCCATGCACAGTTCGACGCATTCATCGCAGATGAACACGGTGGGACCGGCGATCAGCTTGCGTACTTCGTGCTGCGACTTGCCGCAGAACGAGCAGTAAAGCGTGTTCTTGGAGGTTTCGCCGTTCGTCGTCTCTTTGGACATCCAGTCACTCCCGGGAGCTGAGCGCCCCCAAAATCAGGCATTAGCAGATAGGCTAATGCCCAAGGCATAAAGAAAGTCTAAGCCGAAACGACCTTAAAGGCCGTTCCGGCTCCGTGCAATTGCGCCTGGATCACAGTCCACGGCGCATCAGCATTGTCCTTAACGCCCGCCAACTCAGGCGGAGGCCTCAGGGACAGCGCGTTTTTCCATGACCGTGTCGATCAACCCGAAGGCCTTGGCCTCCTCTGGCGAGAGGAAGCGATCACGCTCAAGTGCGTTCTCGATTTCCTCGTAAGTACGGCCGGTGTGCTTCTCATAAATCTGATTAAGGCGACGCTTTAAACCCTCGACTTCCTTGGCATGAATCAGGATGTCAGTGACCTGACCCTGGAAGCCGCCGGAAGGCTGATGGACCATGACGCGCGAGTTCGGAAGGCTGGTGCGCATGCCGGCTTCACCGGCTGCGAGCAGCAGCGACCCCATGGATGCAGCCTGGCCCATGACCATGGTTGCAACCGCCGGGCGAATGAACTGCATTGTGTCGTAGATCGAAAGACCAGCCGTCACCACGCCGCCGGGCGAGTTGATGTACATGGCGATTTCCTTCTTCGGGTTCTCTGATTCGAGAAACAGAAGCTGGGCCACGATGAGCGAGGCCATATTGTCCTCGACCACGCCGGTCACGAAAATGATGCGTTCGCGCAAAAGGCGCGAATAGATGTCGAAGGCGCGCTCGCCCCGTGTCGACTGCTCGACCACCATGGGTACGAGCGTGTTCATGTATAGATCGTGCGGATCCCGCATTTTTTGCCCCTTGGCCATGCCCCGGGTCGCGGACCGGGCGGCAGGCTTGGTTGGTTGGACATGCCCCTGCCCCGAACGCGCACTCAGAGAGGCAGGTCAGCATGCCGGAAATCGAATCAGCGCGACGGGCTGATTGCAATCGACACCGCCTTAACGGGCGGTAAAGGCACAGATAGGCGGCAATGAGGCGAGCTTCAATAGCATTAGCCCGATCATTTGGCCGAAGGGTGAACGGAGGCTGATGTTTGTCGCGCTCCCTCCGCAGACGGACAAAACCGGGTCACCGCCTCGATGCGTCTGCTCGATGTGCCAAGCTGCCCTACTGTGCCCAGTTTGCAGAGACAGAGCCGAACGCGTGGCGATCACCTTCAGTTGAAACTGACGGCGACGCCCTTCTTCTTGAAATAGGCCTGCATCAGTTTGCGGCCCTGACGATTGCCCTGGGCGAGCTTGGGAGTCTCGAAGGTCGCTTCCTTGACTCCTTCACGCGCCATGGCGCCCTTGAGGGCAGCGATATGCACGTCCAGGTCTTCGTTGTCATTGCGGATCGAGGCGTAGATGGCGTCGATGGCCTCGGAATAGGTGATGTCGCTCACGAATATGCTCCTCGAAACTGTTGGCACCTTCCCTAGCGATTTTTTCGCGCGGAGCAAGACGGCAGCCATAGGCAGAGCCGCCAAGTTTCCGTAGATTTGACCAATCGATCAAAAACCTTCCAACTCCAAGACCATGGCCGCCATCATTCAAGTCAAGCCGATCACCGGCTTCCCGCCCCACCTCAGCGCCTCGGCGCAGCCTCAGGACCCGGCATTCTATCAGAACCCCTACTCCTTTTATGCGCGCCAGCATGCGACGCATCCGGCCTTCTTCTGGGAGGAATATGGGCACTGGTGCTTTTCCGATTTCAAATCGGTCAGTGCGCTTTTGCGTGACAAGCGGTTCGGCCGGGACATTCTGCACGTCGCAAGCCGGGAGGAGATCGGCCTGCCCGCCCCAAAACCGCATGTGGCGGACTTCGACCTGACCGAGAAACACTCACTGCTGAACCTCGAACCACCCGCCCACACGCGGCTGCGTACGCTGGTCAACCGGGCCTTCGTGTCCCGGCAAGTTGAGCAATTGCGTCCGCGCATACGACAGCTCGCACACGACATGATCGACGGGTTCGAGGGTGAGGAGGCCGTCGACCTGATCAAGGCCTTTGCTGCGCCGATCCCTGCCATCGTGATTGCCGAGATGATCGGGCTACCGGCGGACATGGCCAAGCAACTGCTCAACTGGTCCAACCGCATGGTGACCATGTATATGTACAATGTCACCCGAGAAACCGAGCTCGACGCCAACCAGGCTGCCGCGGACTTCACGGCCTACTTGCGGGAGATCATTGCCGAGCGTCGCCGTGCACCGCGCGAGGACCTGCTGAGCCACATGCTCACCAACGCCCGCGATGGAGATGTGCTGGACGAGGATGAAGTCATTTCCACGGCAATCCTGCTGCTCAATGCCGGGCACGAGGCGACGGTTCACACCACCGGCAATGGGGTCAAATCGATCCTGGAGAGCGGGCTCGACCCGCAAAGCCTGTTTGCGACGCCGGAGCAGGCAGAAGCCACCGTGGAAGAATGTCTGCGCTTCGACGCACCGCTGCATCTGTTTACGCGCTATGCGTTGATGGACACGGAGGTTGAAGGCATCACGCTGCGCAAGGGCGATGTCATTGGGCTCATGCTGGGCGCGGCCAATCGCGATCCGGTGCGCTTTGCCGATGCAGGAACTTTCGACCCGTTCCGCACCGATGGCGGCAATGTCAGCTTTGGGGCGGGCATTCATTTCTGCATTGGGGCGCCGCTGGCGCGGATCGAGTTGCAGGAGGCCATGGGCGTGTTGTTCGAGCGGTTACCCAAGCTCCGCATCGCCGAGCCGCCACGCTATGGAAATGTCTATCACTTCCATGGGCTGGAAAAGCTGATGGTGAGCTGGAAATGACGAAGGGGAGGCCCAAGGCCTCCCCTTCCCGTTGTTGGCAATGACTTCGGAGTTACTCGGCCGGGACGGCGTCAACGTCCAAGTCCTCGATAGCCTTGCCGTTGTCGTAGATGGCCTGGTTGAGGATGCCCTGGCGTTTGGCGACAATCGTCGGCACCAGCGCCTGACCGGCGACATTGACCGCCGTGCGGCCCATATCAAGGATTGGATCGATGGCGAGCAGCAGGCCGACGCCTTCGAGCGGCAAGCCCAGGGTCGAAAGCGTCAGGGTCAGCATGACGGTGGCACCGGTGAGGCCGGCTGTTGCCGCCGAACCGATCACCGAGACGAAGACGATCAGCAGATAATGCTCGATGCCAAGGGCGATGCCGAAGAACTGGGCCACGAAGATGGCCGAGATCGCCGGATAGATCGCCGCGCAACCATCCATCTTGGTGGTGGCGCCGAGTGGCACGGCGAAGGCGGCGTATTCACGCGGTACACCGAGGTTCTTTTCCGTCACGCGCTCCGTCACTGGAAGGGTGCCGATAGACGAACGCGATACAAAGGCCAGCTGGATGGCGGGCCAGGCGCTCTGGAAGTAGCGGATGGGGTTGAGGCCATGGACTTGCAACAGCGCCGGATAGACCACGAAGAGTACGATCAACAGGCCGATATAGATGGCCGCCGCATACCATCCGAGCTGAGCCAAGGCGTCCCAGCCATAGACCGCAACGGCATTGCCAAGCAGGCCAATGGTGCCAATGGGGGTCAGGCGAATGACCCACCACAGGACCTTGTGGATGATCTTGAGGAACGAGCGGTTAAAGGCGAGGAACGGATCCGCAGCCGGACCGACGCGCAGTGCGGCAATACCGATCACAATCGAGACGATCAGGATCTGCAGAACATTGAAATTGAGGCTGGTTGTGGCGCCGCTATCGGAGACGCGGGTGGACGCCTGCAGGCCGATGAAGTTGGACGGGATCAGGCCCTTGAGGAAGTCGAGCCATGACCCGGTGGATGATGGCGCGCGTGCTGCAGTTTCGGCAACCGCAGTGTTGAGGCCGGGCTGGATCAGGAGCCCGAGCGCAATACCGATGGCCACAGCGATCAGTGCCGTGATGGCAAACCAGAGAAGGGTCTGCCACACCAGCCGCGCGGCATTATTGAGCTCACGCAGATTGGCGATAGACGCCACGATGGCGGTGAACACCAGCACCGGCACCAAGGTGCGGAGCAGCGACACAAAAGACGAGCCGACCGTTGAGAGGGTCTGGACCAGCCAATTGGCGCCGCCGGTGGCATCGGGACCCATTTGCCGCGCGATGTAGCCAAGGACAAGTCCGATGACCATTGCGGCCAGGACCTGGAAACCAAAATTGAGAAAAAGTGGCTTAGGCGCGCGCGGAGCTACGCCGGCCGAGACGGTTGTGGGCATGGAAAGGCCTTTCAATGAGCGAAGACTCAGTGCCCAAATAATGAGCGCAAAGCCTCGCAATTGACCAGACACTACGCCTCGCCTGTCGTGAAATCAGCGCATGGCATTGCAATTGCCATGAGCGAACCGGATTTTCCTGCCATGCACATCGCATTTTGCGAGAACGCTTTGTCAGGCGCGGCGAAACACCAGGGTCGCCAATGCGGCAAACATTGGTAGGCCGAGGAGGCCTGCGGCCATGGCCAATACGAGCGGCCCCGGCCCGGGATCAGCCCACGCGAGCCAGGCCAGGGCCAGCGCTGCGCAGCCTGTGGCGACGCCGCTGACGCGGTGCACCAGGCGCCACGCCCGATCCGAGCGGATCGGCCAAGGCATACGCAATCCTGCGTAGGAATGGCGCTCTGCCTCGAAAATCACCACCGCCAACACCAGCAGCGCCGCGGCTAAGCCGAAACCGGTGATGCGGAAAATGTCGAGATCCGAGCCAATGCCGTTGAGCAGCAGCCCCAATTGGCAAGCCGCAGCGACTGCAAGCAGCAGGGTCAATGCCGGATCAAGGATGTGGCGGGTCTTGGCCAGATGATTTTTTGTCAGCTGTCGCCCAAGGATGAAGAACGCGCCCATGAGTGCGACCTCGACCAATGGCGCCACCGCCAAAGCAATATTGCGCGGCCAGAGCCAATCAACCGCGCTGCCGTGCCAGTGAGCCGGGAAAGCATATGCCTCGGGAATATTGATGATCGCCACGCCGGCTATAGCCAGAGTGACGCCGAAGAGCAGAAGATGGAAGCGAGTAACGAGATTGGGCATGGCGATGGCTCGGTGTGCGGCTCACATATGGAGATGCCTTGGCGCAATGCCAGCCCTCTAAGCCAACGGGCAAGTGATCGCCGATGCTTCAATAGCAAAGGGGCCGGTTTCCCGGCCCCTCGCAAATTCGAAGTCGTTCCGAAGCTTAGCGCTTGGAGAACTGGAAGGAGCGGCGGGCCTTGGCCTTACCGTACTTCTTACGTTCGACAACGCGGCTATCGCGGGTCAGGAAGCCACCCTTCTTCAGGATCGGGCGTAGGCCCGGCTCGAAGTAGTTGAGGGCCTTGGAGATGCCGTGACGAACGGCGCCAGCCTGACCGGAAAGACCACCACCGGCGACGGTGACGTTGACGTCATACTGGTCGAGACGCTCGGTAGCCACGATCGGCTGCTTGACGATCAGCTGCAGAACCGGACGGGCGAAGTACTTGGCGAATTCGCGACCGTTGACGATGACCTTGCCCTTGCCGGGCTTGATCCAGACGCGAGCAACAGCGTTCTTGCGCTTGCCAGTGGCGTAGGCGCGGCCGAGGCTGTCGAGCTTCTGAACGTGAACCGGAGCCGTGCTGGCAGCGGGAGCCGCAGCGGTGGTGCCGAGGTCTTCGAGAGAGTTGATGGTTTCAGCCATATTACTTCACCCGGGCGTTTTTGGGGTTCATCGCAGCGACGTCGAGCGTGGTCGGGCTCTGCGCTTCGTGGGGATGCTCGGAACCGGCGTAAACGCGCAGGTTCTTGAGCTGGGCGCGGGTCAGCGGGCCACCGGGCATCATGCGGCGAACGGCGTTTTCGAGGACGCGGTTCGGGAAGCGGCCTTCGAGCAGCTCACGAGCCGTACGGTCCTTGATGCCACCGGGATAGCCGGTGTGCCAGTAGAAGCGGTGCTGGTCCAGTTTGCGACCGGTCAGCTTCACCTTGTCGGCATTGATGACGATGATGTTGTCACCCATGTCCATGTGGGGGGTGAAGGTCGGCTTGTGCTTGCCGCGCAGACGCGAGGCGATGATCGAAGCCAGACGACCCACGACCAGCCCATTGGCGTCGATCAGGATCCACTGCTTTTCGATCTCGCTCGGTTTTGCCGAGTACGTGCTCATAATCGAATTCCCTAAGATTCAGGAAGCCGACCCACGCATGGATCGGCCAGTTCGAGCGGGTCTCTAAGGGAGATTCCTGAAGGCGTCAACACCTCAAATATTGTCGTTTAAAATCAACAACTTACAACTGAGGTATTATATTACCGTACGCGACGCAGATCTGCGACATAGGCGGTGACTAGTCCGGCCAGCATGAAGGCCAGCGCCTGGTGTCCCACGGCCAGACCGATAGGAACGCTCATCAGCAGCGTGGCCACGCCAAGGCCAACCTGGAGAAGGACGATAAAGCCGATGCGTGGTAGCCAGCCATGGACCCCGGCGAAACCGCCGTCCTGCTGACGCCGCCACAGGAGATAACCTAAATAGGCGACAATGAGATAGGCAATGCCGCGATGGATGAACTGCACGGTCAGTGCGTTCTCGAACAGGTTGCGCCACACCGGGTCCATGGCCAGCAACCCGTTGGGGATGATGGCGCCATCCATCAGCGGCCAGGTATTGTACCCCATGCCGGCGTCGAGACCGGCGACAAAGGCCCCTGCCCCGATCTGCAGGATCACAGCGACGAGGAGTAAAACGCCGGTGCTCATATGGAAGCTCGTAACACGGCCCAACACGCGCCCTGGCGAGAGTGAGCGCGCAACGTAGATCAGGGCTATGAACAGGAGAGATGCTGCAGTCAGGTGTGCGGCAAGCCGATATTGCGACACAGAGGTGAGCTCGGTGAGGCCCGAAGACACCATCCACCAGCCCAAGGCACCCTGAAATCCACCGAGCACGAAAAGACCGAAAAGCGGCAGTGCCAGTTCGCGAGACAGGCGTTTCTGGACCAGAAACACCACGAAGGGAACAATGAACAGCACGCCGAGAAAGCGCGCGATCAGGCGATGAAACCATTCCCAGAAAAAGATGTATTGGAAGTCGCTGAGGCTCATCCAGGAATTGAGCACAGAGTATTGCGGAATCTGCTGGTAGGCCTCGAACTCGGCCTGCCACTCTGCGTCATTGAGTGGCGGGATCACGCCGGAAAGGGGCTTCCAGGACGTAATGGAAAGGCCGGATTCGGTAAGGCGAGTGATGCCGCCGACCACGACGATGAGCAGCACGAAGGCGGCCAGACCGTAAAGCCAGATGCGCACGGGCCGCAGGCGGTCGCTGGCATAGCTCACTTGCCCAGGTGCGGCATCTTGCATGGCATTCACGGCACTATTCCGGTATCGATCTGAATGCCGGAGTGGTAATCCCACGGACATTGCCCCGCAACAGATCAATTGCCGCACATGACTCAGAGAAACCGCAAGCTTATGGGCGCCTTCCTGCTGGTGGGCTCAATCGTGCTTTGGTCTGTGCTGGCCACAGCGGTTTACCTCTTGCTGCCTGAAGGCCTGCCGGGACTGGTGCTGATCGTCTTTTTCATCATCGCCGGCATGGGCTGGGTCCTTCCTGCCATGCCGCTGATTAAATGGATGGCGCGACCGGACGAAAACCAACTTCCACGGGACTAGTGTTTCGCAAGGACGATTCGATTCAACACCTTAGCGCATCAACCTGCCGAGCTGGGTGAAGAGCCCGCCGCTGGTGAACACATCAACATACCGCCGCTTCTGGAAGTAGCCGTTCAGCGAGACGCGAGGCAGCTCGGTTGGTGTCTTGAGGTGGTGGGGATAGAGGCCACCGGGCCGCGTGGTCACCGCGGTCCGAAAGCCAAGTTCGCGTGCCAGTTCGAATTCCCTGGGCCCACAGGACAGTGGACCGCCCAGCGGATACGAAAAATGCCGAGGCCGCAGGCCGAACTGGGCCTCTATCACGTCGACGGATTGAATCATTTCGGCGCGAGCCTGCTCGACGGGCAGCTTGGCCAACTCATAGTGGTGAACAGTGTGCGCGCCGATGGTGCAAAGCGGATCGCCTGCGAATAGGCGCAATTCGGGCCAGTCCATGATCAACTCGCGGCATTGCCGGTCGAGATCGTAGCCATAGGCTGCGGTAAAATCCTTGAGAAGGGCTAGACGCTCAGGCTCAGGCAGCTTGCGCATGCGCCAATAAAGCCGGTCGAAAGCATCCCGCTTCTGGGCCAGCGTGCGGGTATCGACATATTCGGTGTCGCCATCCTCGAAAAAAGCTACGGCGTCCTGACTGGCGATAATGTCCTCAATAGCCTGCCACCAGAGCTGACCCACCCCATCAACAAAGGCAGTGGGGACATAGAGCGTAAATGGCGCATCGTGGGCGTGCAGAATAGGCAGGGCATAGTGCAGGTTGTCCCTATAGGCGTCGTCAAAGGTAAGAACGACAAACGGGCGGCTTCCGCGTGGCCCGGCCAGGCGCTCCAGCGCCTCGTCCATGCTGACAATGTCGATACCAAGGTCGCGGATGCGTTCGAGGCAATAGTCGAGAAAGTCCGGCTCGATCTGGAGGATGGCATTGGGCGAGAAATCCGCGGGTGCATCCCGCACCACGCGATGGAGTGTCAGGATGACACCGCGCGAATGCGACAGCAACCTGAACAGGCGCGGCATGCCGGTGAGCCAGAGCAGTTCAAAAGTGGCGCGAATGGCCGCGTATTTGAGAGACACGAGTGTTTCCCTCAGGCTGCAACCGGTTCGGTCAGGGCGGTGATCTCGATCCCGGGAAGCCCCGCATCCTGTAGCGCCCGGCGCGCCGCTTCAGCGCGGTCAATCTCACGCTCGTCGTCGGCAACCAGCACAATGCGTCCACCCAGCTCGGCAAAGACATCCAAGGTGGAACTCGGACCGACCGGCCCGGTCAACACCACCACGACTTCGTAGATATCCCCCAGCGCCTCGACCAGGGTCTGGGGTCGGCTAGAGCGGCGATCCACCGTGGTACCCTGCCCCCAAGTCACCTCAGCAAATCCATTGTCAGCCGATTTCTGCACGACATCGCCAAAGCTGGCCTTGCCCGTGCTGAGATCGCTGACGCCGGGAGTATCCGTGCGCTGGCCTGTGCCAGCATCAATCAGGGCCACGCTGAGACCCTTGGCAATTGCATCACCAACCAGTCCTTCGGCCAGCATGCGGCTCACTTGTCCATGCTCATGATCGGCCAGCAGCAACAAGTGAGTACGCCCCAACACCAGGTCCGAAACCAGATCAGCATAACGCACCAGTCCCGACGCTTTGGCATGGCGCGCCCTCGGCGTTGGCGCCGCGACCGACGCCGTTTGTGCCTCAAAGACGGGCATGGTGGGTTCAGTCAGGTGGTCGGTGTCCAGCACAGGATCAGTCAGATCAAAGTAAGTTTCGCTGGCCTGAGGCTCTTCGACCTCGTCGTAGCGTCTGACGCTCGTCTCCGCCATGAGCGCGCGCACAAAGGATCGGGCCATGTCATGGTCTGGCGCGCCCAGTTCAGTGATCGTCCGGTTGGGAGCGACAAAATTGGACTCGCTCGACTGGTCTGCAGCCTCCAACCCGTCAGCCTCGAATGTGTCCGGCAGCTCCTGCGCGACGACCTCATCTGTCGAGAGTGAAGTGTCGTCCTCATCCGCCTCGTCCAATTCGCTGACGTCAAAGGGAGGCGTCTCAAGCCTATCGGTGGAGCTGTTTTCGGTCAGGGCTGTTGCTCGCGAGACCGGCGCCAGCGCGCGGCCGGACATCAGCTCGCCAAATGCCACCGCGCCGACTTGAACAACGAATGCGACCAGCCCCACGGCGATCATGATCAGGGAGGTCTTCGGCGAAGACGGCGACACCGATGGAGCGGCCTCGGACACGACGCGCACGTCGGGCAAGGCAGAATTGGCTTCCACACGAGAAGACGCTTCAGTGAAGCGCAGAAGGTAGGCTTCGAGCAGATCGCGCTGCGCTTTGGCTTCACGCTCAAGACTATCCAGCGTGACAGTGTCCCGGGTGGCTAGCGAGGCCGTCGACTTGGTGCGAGCCAGCTCCGCCTGGGAGGAATCAACAAGATCGGCCTGGATCTGCGCTTCGGCTTCCAGCGCGGCCACGACCCGATTGCCTTCCATGCGGATCTGATTGTTCAACTCGGCAATTTGGGCGTTAAGGGCCCGGATTGTCGGATGGTTGGACAGCAGCGTGGCCGAGCGCTGGGCCTGCTCGCCCTGCAGGCGCGCCTTCTCCTCGCTGAGACGCTGGATGACCACCGAATCCTGCATGTCAGCAACGCCTTCAATAGGCTGGTTGCGCTCGATGAGGCCGCGGATCAGCGCGGCCCGGGACAGGGCGGTATTCTTGCGCTCCTGGGCTGACGTGATCTGGGTGGCTATTGCAGACAGCTGTTGGTCAAGCAGGCTGGTGTTATTCTGGCCGGTGAACAGGTCGTTATCGACCTTGAAATTGGCGACCGCCGACTCGGCCTGCTGCACAGTCACCCGGAGACGATCGATTTCGGCGCGCAGCCAACCCGAAGCATCAGCAGTGTCGGAAATGGACAATTGCGCCCGGCGCGCCACATGGGCAGCCGCAACCGCATTGGCGATGCGCGCGGAAAGAGCCGGGTCGGTGGTGCTCACGCCAACCGAAATCAGGCGCGAGTCGCGCTCCTGATCCACGGACAGACGTTCGTAGAGCGACTTGAGCACTGTCTCGTCGACACTGTTGGGCGCGGCCGCACGGCGACCAGCAATCTGCATGATCATCCCCAGCGGCGAAATGCCAGAGGCACCACCGTTGAATTCAGCAACTGAACGCAAGTCGAGTTCATCGATGACACCAAGCAAGGTGTCTCGCGACTTGAGCAGTTCGATCTGGCTCGACACCACACCCACTTCATTGCCCGATGACGAAGGTGCCTGTTCGTTGGATGCGCGCACATAAGGATTTGAGCGAGCTTCGACCAGAATAGAGGCCGACGATTCATACATCCGCGGCTGAAACATCAGCACAACAAAGGTTGCAACCAGCAGCGCCAAAGTGACCAGCAATATCCTGGGCAACCGCCGAATAACCGTAGCCAGCAAGGCTCCGACGTCAATTCTCGTGTCGTCTGGTGCTGTCGACTCATAGGTCATGGCGCTTCCTCGATCTTGCCGTAGAGCTACGCCCAGCGTGGTCAATATTGAGTTAATCCCCGATGCATCGTGCATCTAAGTAGTCCCTCTATAAGCAAAATCTTAACCATGCCAAACCAGACTGCGCACAGCTCAAACGCTGAGAATCCCATGCGCTGGTTACCCCTTATCGCCGTCCTTCTGTCGTTGGCCGTTGCCGGGTGCACCACAACGCGCCCCACTGCCTATGCCGTGGACACCAAGGGCCCCTACCAGCTCGACACGGGTGACGTCGTGCGGGTGACGGTCTATGGCGATGCTGAATTGAGCAAAAGCTACAAGGTTGACGATAAGGGCGCTGTGGCATTCCCGCTGGTCGGCCCAGTTCCCGTGCGTGGCGGCACGACCGAAGACGCCGCGCAGCGTTTGGCGCGGGCGCTCGCCAATGGGTATATGCGTAACCCTGACGTTGCCGTTGAAATTGACCAGTACCGTCCCTTCTTCATCCAGGGCGAAATAAAGACGGCGGGACAATTCCCCTATGTCTACGGCATGACGGTGCGGGCAGCGATCAGTACTGCTGGCGGCTACACCGAGACGGCTGATCGCGGGCGGGCGGTGGTGTACCGGCGCCAGGGCGATGAGATGGTCAAGGGTGCCGTCGAACTCGACTTCCCGATTGCTCCGGGCGACACCATCGTCGTGCAGGAACGCTGGTTCTAGCCGTGGACCAGAAAAACTTGCGCGTCCTGCAAATCCTGCGCGCGCCGGTCGGTGGGTTGTTTCGCCACGTGGCGGACCTGACCCGCGCCCTTTCCGCCAATGGCCATAACGTGGGCATCGTAGTGGACAGCCTCGCCAATGACGCTCAGACGGAACAGCTCCTGACTGCCCTAGAGGCGGACGCCGCACTGGGAATCCATCGTTTTCCCATGCCGCGCCTGTTCGGTCGGGGTGACCTATCGACACCATTCGCAGTCAGCGCCCTTGCCCGTCGCCTTGACGTCGATATCATCCACGGACATGGCGCCAAGGGCGGTTTTTACGCACGGCTCGCCGCCTATGGGCGCAACACGGCAAAAGTGTTTTACACTCCACACGGCGGCGTGCTGCATTTTCCGGCGGATAAAGCCTCGGGAAAGCTCTTTCACCGCATTGAGCGCGTGTTGATGGCCAAGACATCGGCGATCATTTTCGAGAGCGCCTATGCTCAAAAGACCTATACCAGCCTTATCGGCGCGCCCACTTGCCCCAGCACCGTCATTCACAACGGATTGCGGCCTGGCGAATTTGAACCGGTCCCACCCCTGCCCGATGCGGCCGACTTTGTCTTTGTGGGCGAGTTGCGCAATCTCAAGGGCATTTTTCCGCTGGTTGAGGCCCTTGCTCAAGTCAACCGGCCCGATGGTTCCCCGGCCAATCTGGTCATGGCAGGCGATGGCCCCGACCGAAAGGACTTGGAGCAACTCATCGGTCAGTTGGGACTTGGCGACCGGGTGAAGCTCGTCGGCTCGCGGCCGGCACGAGACGTTTTTGCCATGGGGCGCAACGCCGTGGTGCCATCCTTGGCAGAATCCCTGCCCTATGTGGTGATGGAAGCCGCCGCTGCGCAACTTCCGGTGATTTCAACCCGCGTGGGTGGCATTGCCGAAATCTTTGGGCCGACCGCAGATCAGTTGATTGCGCCCGGTGACGCTGACGCCCTTGCATCGGCGATGACCGAAATGCTGGCAAATCCCGACAGCGCCAGGCGAAGTATGCAGGCCCGGCTGGCCCATATCGAGGCCGGTTTCTCGGTCGCACGAATGGCCGGGGCTGTTGAAGCGCTCTATCGAAACGCTTAGCGCTGAGATCAAGCTGCGTCCAAGGACTTCACCGAGTATAAAGGTCTCTTGGCCAGAATGCCGCGCAAAACAATGAGCGTCGGTAGCCCCTATGTATCGCGTCGATCCCACCAAGGCCATTCAGGAACACGCGTCCCGCCAGGACGCATCGGGTGAGGTTCACCTGTCTTCCAAAGCCAAAGAGATCATTGCTGCCCCGGTGGACAGGACGCTGTCCGGCGCCGTGATCGCGGGAATTGCTCAGATCGTCGAGGCGGCGCTACTGGCCATTCTGGGCTATGGGATTCACGCCATCTACGTCGAGCCGCCACAGGATGGGTTCTACATCCCGGTAATCCTGGCTAGCGTGCTGGTGGCAAACATTGCCTTCAATGCCGTTCGCTCACACCGTATCACCGTATATCGCACTCAGGTCTCACAGATCGGGCGCGTGCTGGGGGCCTGGGCCGGCGTGATGCTGTTGCTCATGGTTGGCATCTTCTTTTTCAAAGCAGGCGATCTGGTATCGCGGGTTTGGTTGCTGAGCTGGTTCCTGTCTGGCGCTGTTGTGCTCGTGGCCTTTCGGCTATCGCTGAGCTCGTTGGTGTCCCGCTGGACGGCCCAAGGCCGGCTGAAGCGCCGCACTGTGATCGTCGGTGGCGGTGCGGACGCGGCCCTGTTGATCGAGCAGATCCGCGCCGGCTCTGAGAAGGACATCAACCTGCTTGGGCTCTTCGACGACCGCGACGGCGAGCGATCCCCCGACATGGTCTCGGGTTGCCACAAACTTGGCCGGGTCTCCGAACTGATCGAATTTGCCCGACGCACTCCCGTGGACCTGGTCATCGTTTCGATGCCGCTGTCGGCCGAAAAGCGGGTGCTCGACATGCTGACCCAGCTTTGGGTCCTGCCTGTCGATATTCGGCTATCCGCTCATATGAGCAAGCTGCGGTTCACGGAGAAGGCCTATTCCTATGTAGGGGACCTGCCGGTTCTCGATATGGCCGACAGGCCGATTTCGGACTGGAACCTGATCTTCAAGTGGGCCTTCGACAAAATCGTGGCTGTTACCGCATTGATCCTGCTCTCGCCGGTGATGCTGGCAACGGCCATCGCCATCAAGCTCGAGAGCCGTGGGCCGGTGTTTTTCGTCCAGAACCGGCACGGCTTTAACAACGAGCAGATCCGCATCTACAAGTTCCGATCAATGCGCACCGACATGCTCGACCACGACGCCGGCAAGTTGGTAACGCGCGGCGATCCGCGGGTAACCCGGGTCGGCAAGTTCATTCGCAAGACCTCGATTGACGAGCTGCCGCAGCTGTTCAACGTCCTCAAGGGCGAACTCTCCGTCGTCGGGCCTCGCCCACATGCCATGCAGGCCAAGGCTGCCAACCAGCTCTATTACGAAGCCGTGGAGGGCTATTTCGCGCGCCACCGCGTCAGGCCGGGCATGACCGGCTGGGCACAGATCAATGGCTGGCGGGGCGAGACCGATACAATCGACAAGATCATGCAGAGGGTGAACCACGACCTATACTACATCGAGCACTGGTCGATCCTGCTCGATCTCTACATTGTGCTGATGACACCTATCCGGCTGCTCAACACCGAAAATGCCTATTAGGGATAGGTCCCCGCGCCGGGCGCGATCAGCGCCAAATGCCTCCACGCAAATAGCGCTCCGCCAAATCGGCAGTGCCCTCTGCAAAGCCCGTCATATGGCTCTGTGCCAGCGTGGTTTCAGCGTGTGAGCCGATCCAGGCCAGCAACGCCATGCGCCGAAGCATGACCATGGAATCCAGAATGGCGATGTCGTCTTCGGACAGAGGACGAACGGCCTGGTAGGCCTCGAGCCAGGATGCCTTGAGCGCCGGCACGGCCTTGTTGGTTTCATGAAAGGAGATCGCGGCGGCAAAATCGTATCCGAACCAGCAAAGGCCGCAGTCGTCAAAGTCTATCAGACTGACCTGATCCCCATGCACGAGCAGGTTGCCCAACCGCATATCGGCGTGAATCAGGCCATAGCGATCCGGTCCCGTTCCATAGGCATCGAGCCGGCGACGGAGTTCAAGCTGGGCGAGATCCAGCACCGGATGAATGCCCCCCGTCACCCCCGGCGCAACTCGCCAATCCCCCCACAGACCGTCCGCATCAAGAATTGTGGCTGCAGTCCAGGCCTGCCGTTCGAAACCGAGGGGGCGTTTCCATGCGATTGAATGACGGTGCAGACCGGCGGCATAGCCGCCCAGCACAGCGAACAGATCGACCAGATTGCTATCCGGGCTGGGCTCTTGCCCCGGAATGAAATGGTAGAGCACCGCGTGCCGCGTTTCGCCCGAAGGTGTCTGGAAGCACTGCAACAGCTTGCCATCGCCACCCGCGACGGGCTCGGGAATGGCAAGATCAGTCTGGCGGTGCAAGGACTCCAGCCAGGCTAGCTCGCTCTCGATATTGGCCGTACTCTGATAATCGGGCCGATGCACGCGCAGCGTAAAGGCCTCGCCGCCCGGAACAGAAAGCAGAAACGTGTGGTTCTCGGAATAGTTGATCAGCCGGGGCTCGGCGCCCGCCAACTCCGGCCAAAGCGGGAGGGCATTTTCCAGGTCGCGCTCATGCAGCGGCAAGGTCGGCTCCGGCATTGGAAAGAGGCCGCCTTTGGCCTCCGAAACGATTTGGGAGAGAATGGTCGGAGCGACAGGATTTGAACCTGCGACCCTTTGTCCCCCAGACAAATGCGCTACCAAGCTGCGCTACGCCCCGACTGGTGCGGAGACATAGAGAAACAGGGGATTTGGTGCAACCCCGATTTTGCAGGACCATGTGAACAAAGTGAGATTTTTCCGGAGATCCGGTGCCATGCGCGCCCCAGATTCACACCAAGTCCTATGTATTTACCATGGGGCTCCCGCCTCGACAGCTTGGAAATTCACCGGTTGAGGGAGATCGCGTTCGGGGCGGGGCAGACGCCGGGGCCTGTTCCGTGGGTAGCCTATTGCGCTCTATCCAACGCCGTACTTCAATGCTGTTGGGGCAACCGGTTAACGCAGAGGAGAGCGACACATGAATTATGACGAAAACTCCGGGCTGGACTTCATCGAGGGCTTTTCGCTGCTGGCGGGGGCGATCTGGGTGATCGGTGCCGTTCTGCTGGCGGCGATGGTGCTCATGGGCCAAGGCCGCGTTTAGCCCACCAGCCGGGCGGCTGACGACGCGCTGAAATCTTGGGCGCGCGCAACGCAGGCGGCATAGAAACTTCCAAGACGACTATCGAGCGCAAGTGCCGCGCGGCGGCAGGCGTCGAGCGATTGGGTGTGATCGCCGCCGACAGATAGGTCAGCGAGCAAACTCGTGTGCGCGTCGAAGAGGGCTGCAAAGGCGGGCGACGTTGCTATGGTCTCGTCGCCGACCAGAATGTGGATCGGTTCACGCTCGCTCATGCCTTTGAGTTCGACCGCACCTGCGGGCAGCAGGGCCAGATGTGACACCTCACAGGCGGTTTTCTCAGTAACGAGAATGTCGTGGCCAACAGCGCGACACATGCCCTCGATACGGCTGGCGACATTGACCGTGTCGCCAATGCACGAATAGTCAAAGCGACGCTCAAACCCCATGTTGCCCACCAGCGCCGGACCGGTGGCGATCCCGATACCGATGGCGATGGGGTCACGTTCGCTGGTGTTGAGGATTTCGAGCGCTTCGCGCATGGCCAAGGCCGCGCGGCAGGCGCGGTCGGCATGGCGTTCGACATCCACCGGGGCGTTCCAGAACGCCATGACCGCGTCGCCCATGAACTTGTCAATCGTGCCCTGCTCCGCGACGATGGCAGCGCCGAGGGAAGCGAATAGTCGGTTGAGAATGGCGACCAGGGCGGAGGGCTCGGTTCGTTCGGCCAGAGCTGAAAAATTGCGGACATCGGAGAACATCACTGTCAAGTCGCGGACATCGCCGCCAAGGCGCAGCAGGTTCGCGTCGGCTTCGATGCGGGTGAGCAGCGATGGCTCGACATAATGGGCAAAAGCGCGGCGGATGCGGCGACGGTCGGCGTCGGTGACGGCAAAGCGGAAAAAAGCCATGGCGGCGTAGAGCAGCAGGGCGCCAAGCAGCGCAAAGCTCGGATCGATCAGCAGGCGAGGCACCGAAAAGGCCCACCAGCTGGCGGCGAGCAGGACGCCGCAGACCGCAATCGACACCGCCAGCCCGACAATCGGCCCGGTAAAAATTACCGCCAGGACAATAATAAGCCCGGCCAGTGCGAAGATGAGCATTTCCAGCCCGGCTACCCAATCGGCACGGACCAGAAATGTGTTGGTCAGCATCTGCTCAAGCGCCTGAACATGAATGGACACGCCAGGTACGGCGACTCCCAGTGTGCTGGCGCGAATATCGAGCAGGCCACTGGCCGAGGCTCCGATCAGCACGATCTGGCCAGAGACCAGCGGCGCAAGCTCCGCATAGTCGTCCGAGAGCAGGTCGCGCGCTGAGATGTAGAGATCGGGTGGCAAGTGACGATAGTAGAGCCAGATGTCGCCGCTCGGCCCGGTGGGGACCGAGAAATCCCCGATGCGCAGCTGTTCGACTGTTCCAGCCCCTGCGCTGTCGCCGATCACCACCAGGGTCGTAACGCCCAGGGCGATGCGCAGCGCTTCGGCAGATAGGGTCGGCAAGACCTTATCTCCATTGCGCCACAGCACGGGCAAGCGGCGCGCCACCCCGGCCCCATCCCGATCAAGACTGGCGACACCAAGCCCCGGTGACGCGGCGGCCAGCAATGGCAGGGGCTGGGCCGCGCCACCCAGTTCGGGGAGCATGGCCAGCGGATCGGAGCCGGTGGTCGCAAGGCCGGACTTGGGTTCGAGGCTGGTGCTGGCGGCCCGACCGCTTTGTGCAAGGCTGAGAATGGTTGGCCCAGCGGCAAGGGCCGAGGCAAAAATCTCATCGAAATTCTCACCGCTGCCGGCCACATTTGACGGCGAAAGCCGGTCTGGCTCGCTGAACAGCAGGTCGAAGGCAATGGCGGCAGCGCCCAGTTCGGTCAACCTGGTGGCCATTTGCGCCATGGACGATCGCGGCCATGGCCATTGCCCGAGTTCGGCCAGCGAAGCCTCGTCGATATCAATGATGCGAATGGGAAGATCGGGCGGCGCTTCGCGTGGACGCCACTGCTGGAAGGTGTCGAAGGTCGTTTCGCGGGCGACCACGAGTGCATAGGGATCGGCGGCACGCAGCAGCGTCAGGCCGGCAATGACGGCGAGGCCGAAGAGAAATGTTAACCAGCCCCGCCTGCCCATCCCCTGCCCTCAGTTGACGCGACCGTCGACGGCCACTGCCGGCGTGAGGGCCACGGAAGGCCGACTACGCACTTCGCGACGGAAGTCACTGGGTGACATGCCGGAAACCTTTCGGAACGACTTGTTGAAGGCGCTCAGCGAACCAAATCCGCTGTCCATGGCGACCGCCAGGACACTTGCCTCGTCGCGCATCAGCAAGGCCTGCGCATAGGAAAGGCGCATCAGGTTGATGTAGTCGTTGAGCGTCATGCCCGTACATTTCTTGAAGACGGTCATGGCGTATTTGGGATGGATATCGGCGGCCACCGCGATATCGACGGAATCAATCTCCTCGCGGAAATTGTCGGCAATGAAATCGCAGATGCGCACGACGATGGGAGAGGTGTGCTGGTCGAGGCCGCCAGCATCTGCGACGCGCTGGGTCTGCGGAAGTAATTGATAGGCGGAAAAGCGCAGCCGCTCGATGCGCAGCAGCAGTTCGTCTACGGCCAGGTTCGCCTTCATCGGATCACCGGAGCGCGTGTATTCCAACCAGCGCTCAAAATTGACGGGATCGGCAGCATCGGTGGCGCTGGAAACCAGGGTCGCGCCCTGCATCAACTTGGCCTGCACGTCCGCTGGCAGCCTCAGACGGAAGAAATGCACCAACGGCAAGTGCCCTCCAGCATAGACCAAATCGTCGGAAGCATCGTCGAGCCAGTGCGGCTGACCGCCCCAGAATAGGGCAAAATCGCCCGCAACGAAGCGCGCCTCGTGTCCAGCCATGCGGTAATGGGCCCAGCCGCGCACGATGTAATTGACCTCCACCTGGGCGTGCCAATGGGCGGCCCGCATGAGGCGTGGCGACGTCAGGAACATCTGCAGCGCCGTGGGCAAGCGTTCAACACCATTGGCCCGGGGCTCGTAATAGGGGCGAGAATCCATCTTACTTTCCGCCCGGTCCGCATACCCTAAATCGGGGTACGCCTTTGGCAGGCGCGCTAACTTAGAAATCACGGGCCCCAAGAGCAATTGAAAAGCTTGGTCTTTGGACAGACAGGCCTACGCCGCAGGACAACGATCCGGCGGCGCTGATAGTGGATAGAGACTCCGGGCGGTTCCAGGACTGCCCTGCCGTTGTGGCCCGAGGCTCTGGTGAGGAAATTGACATGACCGAGAAGACTGTTCGCTGGGGCATTATCGGACCAGGAAGCATTGCCAAGGCATTTCGCGGCGGCGTCAACGCCAGCCAGCACGGGGTGCTCGCGGCCATTGCCACACGCAGCCCTGACCGTCCGGGGCTACAGGACACCTTTCCCGAAGCGCGCATCGTGAATGGCTATGACGCCCTGCTTGCCGATCCCGAAATCGACGCAGTCTATATTGCAGTGCCCCATACCGGGCATGCCGAATGGGCGATTAAGGCGGCGGAAGCGGGAAAGCATGTGCTGGTTGAAAAGCCGCTGGCGCTGAGCGCCCACGAGGCCGACGCGGTTTTTCACGCCCATCGCAAGGCCGGAACCTTTGCCGGCGAAGCTTTCATGTATCGCCTGCATCCGCAGACGGCCAAGATCATTGAGCTGATCCAGTCCGGCGTCATCGGCCAGGTGCGGATGATCCAATCCAGCTTCGGTTTCTCGATGGGCAAGTTCCAGCCGCAACACCGGCTGTTCGCGTCGGAACTGGCTGGCGGAGGCATCATGGATGTGGGCTGCTATCCGGTTTCCATGGCGCGGCTTTTGGCGGGTATTGCCGTCGGCAAGCCATTTGCCGACCCGGTGAAGGTTGCAGGTACGGCAACGCTCAATGCCGAGGGCACAGACGACTGGGCCGCAGCAACCTTGACCTTCGAGGGCGGTATCGTCGCCCAGGTGAGCTGCGCGGTGATGGCGAACCTCGACAATGTGTTGCGCATCCATGGCTCTGAAGGCCGCATCGAGGTGCCCGATTTCTGGTTTGCCGGTGGCAATCGCGATCAGGGGTTGGGCCGAATCGACATCATCAAGGGCGGCAAGACAGAAACGATCAGCGTCAACGAGACCGCCCACGTCTATTCCTTTGAGGCCGAGGCGGCGTCACTCGCCATTCTCGCCGGCAAGCAGGAGTTCGGTGCGCCGGGCATGAGCTGGGGCGATACGCTGGGCAATCTGCGGGTGCTCGACAAGTGGCGGGCTGACGCCGGGATGGAATTTTCCATCGAAACACCGCAGGTGCGGACGCGGACGCTCGACAATCGTCCGCTGGGACCGAACACCGGCGTTATACCCAAGCGCTCCATTCCCGGCCTCGACAAGCCAGCATCGGCAGTGGCACTGGGCTTTGAGGACTTCAAGACTTTTGCCTCGGGCGCCATTCTCCTCGATGCCTTCTGGGAGCGCGGCGGCAATATCTTCGATACGGCCTTCATCTATGGCGGGGGCTATACCGAGAAGCTCTTCGGGCAGTGGCAGAAGAGTCGCGGCGTGCGCGAACAGGCTGTGGTGATCGGCAAGGGCGCGCATTCGCCGCTGGTCTACCCCGATGTCATCGCCAAGCAGCTCACCCAGTCGCTCGACCGGCTGCAGACCGACTATGTCGACGTTTACTTCATGCACCGCGACAATACCGATGTGCCGGTGGGCGAATTCGTGGACGCGATGGATGCAGAGGTGAAGGCCGGACGCATACGCGGGCCGTTCGGCGGTTCGAACTGGACCAAGGAGCGCATGGACGCGGCCATTGCCTATGCCCAGGCCAATGGCAAGACAGCCCCACAGGCACTGTCCAACAACTTTGCTTTGGCCGAAATGCTCGACCCGATTTGGGGTGGATGCGTAACCGCGGCGACACCGGACTTCAAGCAGTGGCTGGTTGACCGGCAGGTCACGAATTTTTCGTGGTCGAGCCAGGCGCGCGGCTTCTTCACCGATCTGGCGGGTCGGGACAAGCGCGACAATGAAGAGCTGGTACGTGTCTGGTACAATGAGCAAAACTTTGGCCGCCGCGACCGGGCCATCGAGTTGGGCAAGCAACTGGGCCACTCACCCATTCATATCGCCCTGGCCTATGTGCTGGCCCAGAGCTTCCCAAGCGTGCCTCTAATCGGTCCGCGCCGTTTGGTGGAGCTTGAAGACAGCTTGAAGGCTTTCGAAATCAAGCTGACGCCGGAACACGTCAGCTGGCTCGAACAGGGCTGATCAGGACAAGGCCCCGGACCACTCCGGGGCCTTTTTGCTATTCGCTGGCGAAGGCCGAAATAGGCGTAACCTTGGCGAGTTGCACCATGCGCAGGGCGGCCAGGAAGGCCAGGCCTGCGAAGGCCATGGCCAGGATGAACAGCGGCACTATGGCGGCAAGGATCGCGCCCGTGTCGGTTGCGGCGGCGTAGCCGGCAGCATTGGCGGCGACCCCGGCCAGCGCCGCGCCCAGCGCATTGCCAGCAGACTGGGTGGTGGGCAGCAGGGCCGATGTGCGGTCGCGCTCGGCATCACTGCTGGCTTCCATGATGGTGAGCATGGTGTAGCCATTGGAAATGCCGAAGCCCATGCCGATGGCCAACTGCGCCACGATGACCAGACCTGGCTGGGCCATTTGCAGGCCGCCGAGTACCCCGACAAGGCCAAGCGCCAGCATCACCGGGCCGGTGCGGATGAGAATACGTCGGGTCGACCGCTGGCGCACATTGGCGACGGTGACCGATGACAGGCTCCAACCGATGGCCATGACGGCGCCGATCACAGCGGCATGGGTAGGGCCGTAGCCCCAGAGCTGCTGCAGCAGGAGCACCAGATAGACCCCAGTGGCGGCCCCGGCGATGGGCATAAGCAGAAACATCCAGAGGCCTGCGCCAACAGCGGAGCGCAGGGAGAAGGCATCAAGTGGCATCAGCCGTTCGGCACTGCGGCGGTCGAGCCAGACGGCGGCGCAAAGGGCCACGATGGCGCCGACCAGGAGCGCTGCAGCCTGCACCGGCGGAACGATGGCGGCAAGCGCCACCAGCATGGTCCCGCCACCAATGGTCAGGAGTCGCAGACCGGGGAAACCATGAGCCTGGGGAGGCGTGTCGCCGCGCGGCACCACCGCGAGAACCATGGCGCCGAATATCAGCACTAGCGGGACATTGATGAGAAAGGCAGCGCGCCAGGAAATCAGCTCTGTCAGTGCCCCTGCCCCGGCTGGTCCACCGAAGGCGGCGACGGCCCAGACCATGGCTTGCATGCCAAACACTTTGGGCACGAGGCGGCTAGGGAACAATTCGGGGATCAGCGCAAAACAGAGCGCTGCCACGACGCCCTCGCCAAAGCCCTGAATGGCCCGGCCAACCAGCACCTGAGACATATCCGTGGCGATGGCGGCAACCAGCGTTCCTATGAGAAATACCCCGGCGAGGCTCAGCAGCGCGCGGCGCGATCCCAGCCGACGCTTGAGCATGGCAGCGGCGGCGCCACCAACAATGGCGAAGACTAGATAGAGCGTCGTGGCCCAGGAAATGACCTCGAGGCCGCCCAACTCCTGCACCGCAGAGGGCAGCGCCGTGGACGAGAGGAAAGCATTGAAGGCGAAGAGCGACACGCCCAGCGCCAGAATGGTGGTGACGGCCAGATAGCGTGGCCCGAAAATCTCGGCCCAGCGGCCTTCGACAGTGTCTGACATGACAACGGCTCAATTAAACAAGTGATAACTTGCTTAATTCTGATCCCCGGGCAAAGCAACTGAAATCTGCACAAGGATTGTGCAGCCCGCCGGTATCAACTTTGTGCTTGCTTGTCAGGCAACGCCGGCTGGCCTATCTAGGGCGAGCAGGTTCGCCTGCATTGTTCTCAGGGCGGGGTGAAATTCCCCACCGGCGGTAAAGGCAGACATGCCAAGCCCGCGAGCGCTCTCGAAATTCGAGAGGTCAGCAGATCCGGTGTAATTCCGGGGCCGACGGTTAGAGTCCGGATGAAAGAGAACGGGATCAAGCGCCTTTGCCGGCGCGCGTGGCTATTTGGCCGCGCGAATTTCGGCGTGTCGCCTCCCGTAACCCTGAGGAAACTGGTTACGGAAAGGACGACACATGAACCAGATTTCCTCGACTTCACATAGCGCCGCGACCACCGGCGCGCTCTTCATGCTGGTGGCGAGCCTCGCTTTTGCCGGCACCAATACACTGCAGTCGGTGCTGCCGACGCCGGTGGAATATGGCGGCATGGGCATGAGCTCGACGGGCATGGCCTTTTGGCAATATCTGATCGCTTCGATCCTGGCGCTGCCGCTGATCCTCAAGATCGGACTGTCCAACCTGCGCACAAGCCACCCGCTGGCCCATGAGGTCCGCGCCTTCGTATCGGCGCTGGGCGTGCATGTGTTTGTCTACGGTTTCGCATCGGGCGTGCCGATCTGGCAGATGGTGACGCTTCTGGCCACGGGGCCGCTGTTCATCATTCTTGGTTCGACGTTGTTCCTGGGTGAAAAGGTCTCGGCAGCCCGCATCGTTGCCGCACTGGTGGGCTTTGTCGGCGCCATCATCGTTTCCGGCGTTGGTGTCGAAGGGCTGAACTGGCAAACAGCAGTGCCGATCATCGCCGCGGCGCTCTGGGCCACCACAGACGTGCTGACCAAATATCTTGCGCGCGAAGAATCGCCCGAGACGCTGACTATCTCGCTGCTGGTGCTGATGACCCCGAACCATCTTGCAATCCTGCTGGCGGTCACGGCATTCAGTGGGTTCCTGCCCGCGGGCGTGGCGACCGGCTTCCCGTTCAGCCTGCCGGCCGGCAATGGCTTGTGGTTGCTGCTGCTGCTGGGTGCGCTGACTGCTGCTGCGCAGTACCTGTTGGCCTTTGCCTACAAGGTGGCCGATGCTGCCTATTTGCAGCCGTTTGGCGATGTCAAAGTGCCGTTGAGCGGGCTGGTCGGCTGGATCGCCCTGGGCCAGGTGCCTTCGGTGTGGTTCTGGCCCGGTGCGGCACTGATCGTGGGGGCTTCGGTCTTCATCTTCTGGGTTGAAAGCCGCGGCGAACCGGCCAGCTTGCAGCCGGCATAATCGCCGCAAGACTTCTGCGAGGGCAGGACGGCAGATCGCCGCCCTGCCCTTTGTCTTGCCGTGGATCTAAAATCATTCCAAAAATGGAACGTGTATTCCACAGGAACGTCGCATGTCCGCGCCAACACCAACTGCCCCTTTGGATTTTGAAAGCCTTCGCGCCGCGATCAGGGACCAGCGGGATACGCTGCCCAAACGGTTGATGCAGGTTGCCGCCTATGCGCTCGAACACCCAGACGAGGTGGCGTTTGGAACAACGGCCAGCATAGCCGCTGCGGCCCAGGTTCAACCCTCGACGCTGGTGCGCTTTGCCCAGAATTTTGGTTTCGACGGCTTTTCGGGCCTTCAACTGCTGTTCCAGGCGCGGCTCAAGGGGCGCAACTCGTCCTACGAGGATCGACTCCGACAACTGGAATCCGGCGGTGCCTCGGAGACCGAGAGCAGCACAATTCTGAAGGGTTTTGTATCTGCTGCGCATCAAAGCCTGGACGCGCTCAGCCAGGCCATCGACCCCGCTCAACTCGAGCGGGCCATCGACCTGCTGGCTCGGGCGGAGACAATCTACCTCATCGCGCGCCGCCGCAGCTTCCCCATTGTCACGTCGATGGCCTATGCGTTCGGAAAGTTGAAGGTGCGCTGCCAGGTTGTGAGCTCGGCGGCCGGCAATGACGACGACCTGTTGGCGCTCGCGACGCCAAAAGACGCCGCCTTTGCCGTGAGCTTTTCTCCCTATGCCGCGGAAAGCGCGGCGCAGGCCCAGGTCTTGGCGCACCGTGGCGTTCCCCTGGTCGCCTTGACCGATTCAGTGCTCTCGCCACTGGCAACCAGCGCCAATGTCTGGTTTGAGCTGGTCGAGGCGGACCATGGCGGTTTCCGCTCGCTTTCAGCGAGTGTGGCCTTTGCCATGGCGCTAACTGTCAGCGTGGCGGAACGGCGGCGCCAACTTTAGCGGCGCATTCCATACATAGAACAAACATTCTATATTGCGAACCACCAGAACCTGTGTTTCATTCTATCCCGACGGACGTAGCCCCGAGGAGAAACCGGCGTGGCCCCTGGAACCACAGACAAAACCCTCGACGTGATCACCATCGGTCGCGCCTCGGTTGACCTATACGGTCAGCAGATCGGCACGCGGTTGGAGGATGTGGGGAGTTTTGCCAAGTCGGTTGGCGGCTGCCCCACCAATATTGCAGTGGGCACCGCCCGCCTTGGCCTGAAATCGGCGCTGATCACCCGCGTCGGCAATGAGCAGATGGGCCGGTTCATTCGCGAGCAGCTGGCGCGCGAAGGGGTGGAAACCGCCGGGATCGCAACCGACCCGGATCGGCTGACGGCGCTAGTACTGCTGGCTGTCGAGAACGACAACTCGTTTCCGCTAATCTTTTATCGCGACAATTGCGCCGACGCCGCTTTGGACGAGGGCGACATCAACGAGGCATTCATCCGTTCGGCCCGCGCCGTGCTGGTAACTGGCACGCATTTCGCCAAGCCCAACAGCGACAAGGCGCAGCGCAAGGCGATGCGGATTGCCAAGGCCAATGGGGCCAGCGTGGTGTTCGACATTGATTACCGCCCCAATCTGTGGGGCCTGGCAGGGCATGATGCGGGCGACAGCCGCTATATCGCCTCAGACGCGGTTTCCGCACATCTCAAAACGGTCCTGCCAGAATGTGACCTGATCGTTGGAACGGAAGAGGAGGTGCTTATCGCCTCCGGCTCCGACGATCTTCCATCTGCGCTCAGGACGATCCGGTCCCTGTCCTCCGCCGTGATCGTCTTGAAGCGCGGGCCCATGGGCTGCATCGTCTACGACGGCGCCATCCCCGACGACCTCGAAGACGGCATTGTCGGCAAGGGATTTCCCATTGAGGTCTATAATGTGCTGGGCGCTGGCGATGCGTTCATGAGCGGGTTCCTCCGTGGCTGGCTGCGTGGCGAACCCCATGAGACCAGCGCCACCTGGGCCAATGCCTGCGGCGCCTTCGCGGTGAGCCGCCTGCTGTGCGCGCCGGAAATCCCGACTTGGGACGAGCTGCAGTTCTTCCTCGAAAACGGCAGCAAGGAACATGCCCTGCGCAAGGACGAAGCCATCAATCATGTGCATTGGGCAACGACGCGGCGGCGCGATATTTCCAAGATGATGGCGCTGGCCATTGATCATCGGAGCCAGCTTGAAGACATGGCTGGCGACGACGCAACGAAGCGCGCGCGCATCGGCGATTTCAAGGTTCTCGCCGTCAAAGCGGCGGCGCAGGTGGCGAAAGGTCGCGATGGCTTCGGCATGCTGCTCGACGACAAATATGGGCGCGATGCGCTCTATGCCGCCAGCGCTCTAGGCAATTTGTGGGTGGCCAAGCCCATCGAACTGCCCGGCTCGCGGCCATTGCGGTTTGAGTTCAGCCAGGACCTGGGCTCGCGGCTGGTGGACTGGCCGGTGGATCACTGCATCAAGGTGCTGTGCTTCTTCCACCCGGATGACCCCCAGGACCTGCGAGATGAACAGATATCCAAGCTGCGCTCGGCCTTCGACGCGGCTCGCAAGATCGGCCGTGAACTGCTGGTCGAAATTATAGCCGGCAAGCATGGCGTGGTGCGCGACGACACCGTGGCGCGCGCGCTGAGTGAGATTTATGATGCCGGGATCAAGCCGGACTGGTGGAAGCTGGAAACCCAGCCGACGCGCGAGGCTTGGGCCCATATCGACAGCGTCATCGAAACGCGCGACCCTTATTGCCGGGGCGTTGTGTTGCTGGGCCTCGATGCCCCGATGAGTGACTTGAAGGCTGGTTTCGACGTCGCCAAGACGTCACGCACGGTCAAGGGATTTGCCGTCGGGCGGTCCATATTCGGGCATGCCGCGCGGGCCTGGCTCGACGGCGCCATGGACGATGCCGAGGCCGTTGCTGAAATGGCGAGGCGTTTTGCCTGGCTGGTTGAGATTTGGGAGCAGTCATGAGCCAGAACACTATTCGACTAACTATGGCGCAGGCTGTGGCGCGATTTCTCACTGCCCAGAAGACCGTCATTGGTGGCGAGACACTCCCCATCTTCGGCGGCGTCTGGGCAATCTTCGGCCATGGCAATGTTGCCGGAGTTGGCGAGGCATTGCACGCGATCAAGGACGAGCTACCGACCTATCGCGGACAAAATGAGCAAAGCATGGCGCATGCGGCCATTGCCTATGCCAAGGCCAATTTCCGGCGCCGCTTCATGGCTTGCACTTCGTCCATCGGGCCGGGCGCGCTGAACATGGTGACTGCGGCCGCCCTGGCGCATGTGAACCGCATCCCCGTGCTGTTGCTGCCCGGGGACGTGTTCGCCAACCGCCTGCCCGACCCCGTGCTGCAACAGGTCGAAGACTTTGGCGACGGCACGACGACGGCCAATGACTGCTTCAAGCCTGTCAGCCGCTATTTCGACCGTATCACCCGCCCCGAACAGATCATGCCGGCGCTGCGCCGGGCCATGCAGGTACTCACGGACCCGGCCGAATGCGGGCCAGTGACGCTGAGCCTTTGCCAGGATGTGCAGGCCGAAGCCTATGACTATCCCCTGAGCTTCTTTGCCGAAAAGGTCTGGGCGCCGCGCCGGATGATGCCGGACGCTGACGAGTTTGCCACGGCCGCCGCGGCGCTGAAACTGGCAAAGAAGCCGGTGATCATTGCCGGGGGTGGCGTGCTCTATTCGGAAGCCAGCGAGAGCCTTGCCGCCTTTGCGGAAGAGCACGGCATTCCCGTGATGGAAACGCAGGCGGGCAAAAGTGCCCTGCCCCATGACCATAAACTGAACATGGGCAGCGTCGGCGTAACCGGCACCTCAGCAGCGAACGGACTGGCCGAAGAGGCGGATGTGGTGCTGGCGATTGGGACGCGATTGCAGGATTTCGCCACAGGGTCATGGGCGCTTTTCAAGAACGACAGCGTCAAGCTGATCGGGCTTAATGTGCAAGTGTTTGATGCGGCCAAGCACAATGGCTTGCCGTTGGTGGGCGATGCGCGGGTGGGGCTGGAAGCGCTCGACGCGGCGCTGATGGGGTGGCAAGTCGACCCGGACTGGACGCAGAAGGCGCTGGACCTCAAGCAGGACTGGCTGCGGGACGCCGACGCTGCCCGTGCCGCCAGCAATGCCGAATTGCCATCGGACGCACAGGTGATCGGCGCCGTGCAGCGCGGCCGCACGAAAGCGACGCTGGTCTGCGCTTCCGGTGGGCTTCCGGGCGAGCTGCACAAGCTCTGGCGCGCCGACGCGCCCGGCTCCTACCATCTCGACTATGGCTTTTCGACCATGGGTTATGAAATCGCCGGCGGACTGGGCGTTGCCATCGCCCGGCCCGAGGACGACGTGGTGGTCATGGTGGGCGATGGCAGCTACCTGATGATGAATTCGGAGATCGTCTCGGCAGTGATGCTGGGTGTGAAGCTCGCCATCGTCGTGCTCGACAATGCCGGATTCGGCTGTATCAACCGGCTGCAGATGGCGACCGGCGGGGCGAACTTCAACAACCTGTTCCGCGATACGAAGCAGGTGGCGATGCCCAATGTCGATTTCGCAGCGCATGCCGCAGCCATGGGAGCCAAGGCCCGAAAAGTGGCCTCGGTGGACGAGCTCGAAACAGCCCTGGCCGAGAGCGAGGAGGCGCCCGGGGTGCATGTCTTCGTGATCGAGACCGATCCGCTGATCACTACCGAGGCCGGTGGGCATTGGTGGGACGTGGCGGTGCCAGAGGTGAGCGAGCGACCGCAGGTCAATGCGGCGCGTGAGGCTTATCTCGCGGCGCTGAAGGCGCAGCGGGCGGGTTAGTTTTCTTCTCCCCACTGGGAGAGGGAAGCGTGCAGCGCCGGATAAGGGGGATCTCCAAACGGCATCTGAAGGCTTGGCGAACACCCCCGACACCGACTCGGCTTTGCCGAGCCACCTCTCCCCGAGGGGGAGAGGAATAAGACAGCGGAGAATTTCATGAAAGCCAAGCTTGGCATGTCACCCATTGCGTGGTGGAACGATGATCTGCCGGAATTGAGCGATGACGTTTCGCTCGAAGAATGCCTCAGGCAGTCCCGCTCGGCCGGTTTTACCGGCATGGAAAAGGGGCGACGCTTCCCTGATGACCCGGAGGTGATGCTGCCGATCCTCAGGGCCGCCGATGTGACGCTGTGCGGCGGTTGGTTTTCGGGGACGCTGGTGGAGGAAGAGCTTTCTGCCAACAAGGATCGTATCCAGCCGATGATCGAGTTGTTCAAGGCCGTCAATGCGCCTTGCATCGTCTATGGCGAGGTGGGCCGGTCAATTCAAGGGAAGCGGGAGATACCGCTGGCGCAGAAGCCGCGCCTGACCGACGACGAGATGAAGGCATATGCGCGCAAGGTGACGTCATTTGGCGAATGGTGCGCCGAACAGGGCATGCCGCTCAGCTACCACCATCACATGGCTGCCGTGGTCGAAACCGAGCCCGAGCTGGATGCGTTCATGGCGGCCTCGGGCGAAGGTATTCCGCTGCTGCTTGATGCGGGGCATTTGGCCTTTGCTGGCGGCGATGTGCTTCGAGCCATCGATAGGCATCACGCGCGCATCAACCATGTGCATGTGAAGGATATCCGCCGCGCCGTGGTCGATGGGCTGGACCGAAGCAAACAGAGTTTTCTCGATGCGGTGGCGCTTGGCGCCTTTACCGTACCGGGCGACGGGTCGCTGGATTTCGGCGCCATTGTGCAGCGGTTGGCCGATCATGGGTATGAGGGCTGGTTTGTGGTTGAGGCGGAGCAGGACCCCAAGGTCAGTCCGCCACTCAAGATGGCGCAAATTGGCTATGCTGAACTGATGCGCGTCATGAGTGCCGCCGGATATACCGTCGAGACACAAGGCTTTCCGAAAGGGTGAATCTTTTGAATCGCTTGTGCTAAAGGGTTGCGCCATCAAATCAAGTTCGAGGAAGCGCCGTGGCACTGAAAGAAAACGACCTCAAATGGTTCCGGCCCCTGTGGCGGCGCGTGGCGGTGGCCGTGTTCCTGGCGCTGTGGCTGGGCTGGGAACTGTTCTACACCCAGGACATGTTCTGGGCCTTCCTCGTGGGCGCCGCTCTGGCCTATGTGGCCTGGAATTTCTTCTACACTTTCCCCAAGGAGCAGTCCGATGACACCCTCCCCCCTCCTGGTTCGCCCGACAACCAAGACCGGCCAGATCCATGATGTGACGCCGGCCTCGGCTGGCTGGACCCATGTGGGCTTCGGATTACACCGGTTGGCGCGGGGCGAGGCCTATGGCGAGGAGACGGGCGAGCGCGAGATTTGCCTGGTGCTGGTCGGCGGCAAGGGGCGGTTTGCAGTCGATGGCGAAGATTTCGGCGAGCTGGGCGAACGCATGAGCCCGTTCGAGGGCGCACCCTGGGCGCTCTATGTGCCCGCGGGGCGGCACTGGGCAGTGGATGCAACAAGCGACCTTGAGCTGGCTGTGTGCTCGGCGCCGGGCGGTGGGGATTTCCACGCCAAGGTCATTGCCCCCGGCAAACATCCGCGCCTATCGCGCGGCAAGGGCGCCAATGTGCGCCATGTGTACAATATCATGCCCGAGGACGATGGTGCGGCTAACGCGTTGCTGGTGGTGGAGGTGATCACGCCTCAGGGCAATACATCGTCCTACCCGCCACATAAGCATGACGAGGACAATCTTCCGCACGAAAGCCAGCTGGAAGAGACCTATTATCACCGTTTGAACCCGCCGCAGGGATTTGCGTTCCAGCGAGTCTACACCGATGACCGGAGCCTTGATGAGGCGATGGCCATCGAGGATGGCGATGTGACCCTGGTGCCGCGCGGCTATCATCCGGTGGCGACGACGGCGGGTTATGACCTTTACTATCTCAACGTCATGGCGGGGCCGAAGCGGGTGTGGAAGTTCCACAATGCGCCCGAGCATGAGTGGATGCTGAAATAGCTGCCCCTCCCATCAAGGGAGGGACCGAGCGATACTACCGCCCCTGAAACACGGACTTGTCGGCAAGCGGACCGGTGACCTCGCTGACCTTGACGGCCCTGCCTTCCTTGACGGACCGGAGCGCGGCTTCGGCCAGGGCCAGGGCAATCAGCCCATCGGTGCCGCTGGGCGATGCCGGAGACTTTGATTCCACAAAATCGATGAAGCTGCTGATTTCGGCCGCATAAGCCTCGGTATAGCGGGTCATGAAGAAGTCGTGCAGCGGTGGACGGGTATAGCCATTGGCATTGGCGATCTCGATGGACACCGGCCGCTGGTTCTCGGCGGCCACGGCGCCCTTTGAGCCATGCACCTCGATGCGCTGGTCGTAGCCATAGGTGGCGCGGCGCGAATTGGAAATCGTCGCATGCTTGCCAGAGGCGGTGAACAGCATGATCGAGGCGCTGTCGTAGTCGCCGGCCTCGCCAATGGCCTTGTCGACCAGCACGGAAGCCTGTGCCGATACGGTTTCGATTTCTTCACCGAGCAGGAAGCGCGCCATGTCGAAATCATGGATGGTCATGTCGCGGAAGATGCCGCCGGAGCGTTTGACATAGTCCACCGGCGGGGCACCGGGATCGCGCGAGACGATGGTGACCATTTCCACAGTGCCGATCTGGCCCTCGTCTACGGCGCGCTTGACCGCCTGGAAATGCGGATCAAAGCGGCGATTGAACCCCACCATCAGGGTGGCCGCGGTTTCATCGACGACACGAAGGCAGGCCTTGACCCGCTCGACATCGAGATCGATGGGTTTTTCGCAGAAAATGGCTTTGCCGGCACGCGCAAAACGCTCGATCAGCGCGGCATGGGTGTCGGTGGGCGTGCAGATGATGACGGCGTCAATGTCTGTCGCCGCTTCGATGGCATCGATGGAGCGAACCTCGGCGCCATATTGATCGGCCAGCGCGTTGGCGGCGTCGGCGATGGCGTCGGCCACGGCCACGAGCTTGGCCTTTGGATTGGCCATCACCGCCCCGGCATGCACCTTGCCGATACGGCCAGCGCCGAGAAGTCCGAAACGCATCGTCATTTCCGCGAAAACTCCAAATCATCAGGCGCCGATCACACACCCGCTCCTATAGAACGAATAGGCGAAAACGCCGGCAGATGAAACAGGAATTCCAGAACAGGTTAGTGTTCGCGGGCGCGTTCCAGGATGCGCTTGCACTCAAGGAGGTTACGCAGCACGTCGGAGAGTTTGTCGCGTGCCTCAGCATCCAGTGCCGGACTGGCGCGCATGGCCGCCTCTTCGAGTTCGGCTTCGTCGCCGGCATCCTCGGCCTGCTCGATAAGCGGCAGAATTTCATCCAGCCCCTTGCCCTCGCCGACGGCGATGACATAGCGCGGACCTTGATCCTTGAGGATCTTCTGGACGCCCTTGATGGTGAAACCCTGATCGTAAAGCAGGTGACGGATACCGCTGAGCAGCAGCACATCCTCGGGCCGATAATAGCGCCGGCCGCCGCCGCGCTTCAGCGGCTTGATGGTCGAGAAACGAGTCTCCCAGAATCGCAACACGTGCTGCGGGAGATCGAGCTCTTCGGCAGCTTCAGAGATGGTACGGAACGCGTCTGGCGACTTGTCCAAACCGCAGGTCTCCCCGGCGCGAGCAGGAGTTTTCCGGCTCTTCTCGACTGGCATCACCGCTGCGGACGCAATGCCCGCCACACGGCGTAAGACTCAAAAAGCCTTACTTTCCAGCGGAAACCATAGACTTGTTGATTTTGGACTTCAACACATTGGACGGTTTGAACACAAGAACCTGTCGCGGCAGGATCGGCACTTCCTCGCCGGTCTTGGGATTTCGGCCGATCCGCTCGTTTTTTGAACGAACCTGAAACGAACCGAAAGACGAGAGCTTGACGTTGGCCCCGGTGACCAGGGCATCAGTAATCAGCTCCAGGACACGCTCGACCAGTTCCGCCGATTCGGTTCGCGATAGACCAACAGACCCATAAACTGCTTCAGCCAGGTCGGCCCGTGTTACCGTCTTCTGCGTCATTCGCACCCCCGTGTTGCCGTGGGTCCGGTCTCCCGAAATTCGGCAAGCCAGTTGTCACAACCAAACCGCCGGCATGGCCGGAATTGGCCGCGCCCTCGTTTGGAAATCCTCCCCAGATCGACGCCGCGTTACGAGCTTGGTGTCGCTGCCCAGCGCCGGGCTCCTCTGCCCGAGTGAGACACTAACGCCTTGAAACGCTTAAGGTCAATGCGCGTCATGGGCTACCAGCGAATGAGCGAAGCGCCCCAGGTGAAGCCGCCACCCATGGCTTCGAGCATGACGAGATCGCCCTGCTTGATCCGGCCATCGGCAACGGCAACGCTCAGCGCCAGCGGCACCGAAGCCGCCGAAGTATTGGCGTGGATATCGACGGTCATGATGACCTTTTCAGGTGGCAGGCCCAGCTTGGCCCCTGCCCCCTCGATAATGCGCTTATTGGCCTGGTGCGGCACGAACCAGTCGAGATCGCCGACGGTGTAGCCGGTCTGTTCAAGCGTGGTGTAGACCACGTCGGTTATCTTGCCCACCGCATGCCGGAACACTTCTGGCCCCTGCATGTGAACATGGCCGGTGGTGCCGGTGGTCGAGGGCCCGCCATCAACATAAAGCTTGTCCCAGTGGCGACCATCGGAGCGCAGGGCCGAGGTCAGGACGCCGCGCTCGGGCTCGCCGGGCGCCAGCTCAACGCGCTCCATGACCACGGCGCCAGCGCCGTCGCCGAACAGCACGCAGGTGGTGCGGTCGGTCCAGTCGAGGAGGCGGGAGAAGGTTTCTGCGCCGATGACCAGCACACGGCGGGCCATGCCACTCTTGATGTAGCTGTCGGCGGTGGCGACGGCATAGACAAAGCCCGAGCAGACCGCCTGGATATCGAAGGCAAAGCCGTGGTGCATGCCCAGCTTCATCTGCACCAGAGTGGCTGCGCTGGGGAAGGTATAGTCCGGCGTTGTTGTCGCGACGATGATCAGGTCGATATCTTCGATGGCCAGGCCGGCATTGGCGAGCGCCGCACGGGCTGCCGCAGTCGCCAGGTCCGAGGTGTATTCACCCTCGGCAGCAATATGGCGTTCCTTGATGCCAACACGCTGCTGAATCCATTCGTCAGATGTATCGACGGTCTTGGCCAACTCTTCGTTGGTAACAACATTGGCCGGCAAATAGCTGCCAACGCCACAAATGACGGATCGAACGGTATTGGTCACGCCGACTTAGCCTCGGTCTCGGAAGGCAGCGCGGGGTCTGCCTTGTGAATGGGGAAACGGTGCATGGTATCGCCAACCTTGTCCATCAGGCGATTGCGCGCCATCTCATGGGCAAGGCCGAGAGCACTTTTGTAGCCGACCTCGTCGGTGCCGCCATGGGACTTGATGACAATACCATTGAGACCCATGAAAACGCCACCATTGACGGTGCGCGGGTCCATGCGGCGGCGGAGTGCGTTGAGTGCCGAGGAGGCAAAGAGTGCCCCGATCCGGCTCATCAGCGACCCCTGGAGGGCTTCGCGCAGATAGGTCGCCACCTGGCGGGCCGTGCCCTCGGCGGTCTTGAGCGCGATATTGCCGACAAAACCTTCGGTGACGACAACGTCGACCGTGCCCTTGCCGATATCATTGCCTTCGACGAAGCCATGATAGGTGAACCCGGCGCCGCTGGCCTCGGTGAGGATCTTGCCGGCGTCCTTGATCGATTCCAGACCCTTCACTTCCTCGGTTCCGACATTAAGCAGGCCGACGGTGGGCGACTCGGAGCCGAAAAGGGCTCGCGCCAGGGCGGAGCCGAGAATGGCATAATCCACCAGTTGCTGCGCATCGGCGCCGATGGTGGCGCCCATATCGAGCACGATGATGTCGGAACGCAGCGTCGGCCAGATGGCAGCGATGCCGGGGCGGGAAATGCCTTCCATGGGCCGCAGACAGAATGTGGCCATGGCCATCAGGGCTCCGGTATTGCCACCCGAGATGGCAACGTCGGCTTCTTTGTCCTTGACCGCCTGGATGGCCATCCACATAGACGAGCTGCCCTTGCCCTTGCGCAAGGCCTGGCTGGGCTTTTCGTCCATGGCAATGACGGTTTCGCAGTGACGAACCGTGGAGACCGGCTTCAGGGCCGGAAATTCCTCAAGCAAAGGCTCGATCTGGTCCTTGATGCCATGAAAGATGAAACGCGCGTTTTTGCGCTCCATCAGGGCAAGGTGGGCTCCATGAATGACGGCACGCGGGGCATTGTCGCCGCCCATGGCATCCACGGAAATCGTAATAGAATCGGTCATTTCAGCCCGTTTTTCGGCCCACTTAGGCGGGCAAGCAAACATATCCCATCATGGGGTCGGCGCAAGCCCCGCAGGGCAATCACCGAAGCAGGACGTTCGGGCGACGGCATGAGACGCCCATAAAAACGGCCGTGGCGTCGCCGGTGCGGACAGCCGGCACCTGCATCGGCGCGACGCTTTAGTCCTTGTCCCCATTCTCATTCTTGAGACCTGCCAGCTTGGCAAATGGGCCCTCCTCCACATCCTTGTGGGCAATGCCCAAGTCATCGAGGGATTCGCCGCTCTTGCGGGGATATGGGTCCAGCGCCAGGGCCAGACTTTCCAACAGCAAGGCGCTGAGGTCGACTTCGGGACCGTCGATGTGATCGGGGAAATCGTCGTTTTCAAGGTCGATGAAGATTTCAGCGCCTGGAACCGGCGCATGCTCGTCGCGGGGCGCAGGTAGAAACACCCGGTCGATGTCCTCGGAAATGGTTTCGGGCACCGGCTCGAAGCTGACGACTGAGGCCTGGGTGACCTGGGCATCAAGACGCCCCTGCGCGCGGAGACCGCCGCGCAGCGGAACGATGGTCAGGCTCGCCGAAAAGCGCTCAACCGAAACAATGTTCATGGCCTCGGCAATCGCCTTGCACTCGGCGTCATTGGCGTTGACCGAAATTGAGCGGCCGGCGGCGGGAAGCTTGTCGATGCGCACAACGGCGTCAAAGATTGGCTCTGCGTGTTCACTCATGCCGCAGCCTCGAAATGCACATTACCGCCGATAATGGTATCGAGCGACTGGCTCGCCAGTTCGGCATCGCGGGCAAACACATAGTCGGCCAGGGCGCGCAATTGAGGGGTGTCCTCGCCATCGAAAATATTGCGGGCCAGAACACCGGCCAGCGCGTCGGCATCATTGCGGTCCATGGCCTCGTTCATTGCCGCCAGAAGGCCGAAGAAGATATTGCCCATCTTCTGGATCTTCTTGGGGACGCCCAGATCGGTGACGCCCATTTCGCGCAGGGAGCGGTCCATATCCTTAAAGAACAGGTCGAACACGGCCTGGCTGAACACTTTCGCGTTTTCCGGCCCGTGGCGCAGGCGGCGGAACAGCAGCGCGAGGTGCAAGCTGATCATGTCGAAGCGCCCCGTCACGGTGTCTGGCACGGCCATGTCGGTATAGAAGACAGGCTGCCGGGATTGCGCCACAATGGAACTATAGACGGCGTAAACTGGCTCTGTGGCAGTCTTCTTGCGAAATAAGGACAAGATCATGGGATTGCGCTCAGCGTCGGTATCGGTCAAACACGGGCAGATCGAGGTGCCGGACCATTGCCAGCTTGCCAGACGGCCAAGTTGACAGCTACACAGTCCGGCGGCCATAGGGCACGCGCCCAAGTGTCACGCCTATAGTCGAGAGCCATCGGGAAAGTCAAATTCATGCCCCTGCGTATTGCAAAAGCCTCCGTTGCCGCAGCCGTTCTGGCCGTCGCACTCGCCGGTTGCACCAGCAGCACTGCGCTGGTTTCCAAGCGCACCCAGGGCTATGAAATTCCTGACGCCGCACTGCAGCAGATCCGCCCCGGCCAGAGCGAACAACTGGTAACGCTGGTGCTCGGCTCGCCGCAGTCCACCAATAGCTTTGGTGATCGCACCGCCTGGTATTATGTCGAGACCAAGGTCAACCAGACCGCCTTTGGCATGACCATGGTTCAGGAGCGCACAGTGCTGGCGATCTATTTCGACCGCAACAAGAAAGTCATCGAGCGCGCTGTTTATGCGCTGCAGGATGGCAAGGCGGTCAATATCGAAACCCGCCGCACACCCTCGTTCGGCGAAGATGCGACGTTTATCGACGCGATCCTGTCCTCGTTCTGAGGCCTTTGCCAATTTGTTGAAAAGCCCCGGTTCGCCGGGGCTTTTTTTGTTTCAGGCGCGGGCCTGGCGCATCGCGCCGAGGCCGAGCAACAGAATGGCCAGTGTTGCGACCGGAATGGCCAGCATGTTGATGGCTTCCCAACCGACCATTTGCAGCAGGACGCCAGAGCTGAGCGAAGCAATGGCGCTGGCGCCGAACACCACCTGTTCATTGACGGCCTGAACCCGCCCTGCCTCTTGCGGGCGATAGTTGGTGGCCAACATGGCTGTGGAGCCGATAAAGCCGAAATTCCAGCCGAGGCCGAGCAGCACCAGCGTGGCGGTGAAATGGGTGACGCTGATGCCGCTGAGGGCGATTACGGCGCAGGAGATGATGAGCAGGAGACCAATGGCCGTAACCAGATGCGGCCCGATGCGCTTGATGATGGCGCCGGTGACAAAGCTGGGTGCGAACATGGCTACCACATGCCACTGGATGGCACCGGCTGCCTCGGTGGGCGAATGACCGCATAAGTGCACCATGGCAAGGGGCGCGGCGACCATGATCAGGGTCATTAGCGCATAGGTGAGCGCGGCGCCCATCATCGGTAGCACCACTTCGGGCAGCCGCAGCAGCACGGACAACGGGCGCCCCGTGTCACCCGGATCGCCGGGCGGCGTGGTGGGCGCGAGGCGCGTGGCCGAAAGAACAAGCACCGATAGGAATGAGAGCACAGCGATGACCATGAAGCTGGCCGCATATTCGGCGCCCGGCACCCAGGTGCGCGTCAGGGCGCTGAGCTGAGGTCCGAAAAATCCCGCCGCGACGCCGCCGAACATGACCCAGGATATTGCCTGGCTCTTGAATTGCGGTGCAACGCTGTCGGCTGCAGCAAAGCGCAGCTGCTGCATGAAGGCGCCCGACACGCCGACGAGAAACAGTCCTCCGGCAAAGAGATAGAACTGACCCAGAAAAACGGCGAGCGTGGCAATCAGTGAACCGGGAATGCCGATGGCGGCGCCGAGCATCAGGCCACGGGTGCGGCCCAGACGATAGATGATCATGGTTGCTGACGAGGTCGCGAGGGCCAGGCCGACAATCATGGCGGTAACAGGCAGGGTCGCCGCCGAGCGATCGGGGGCGAAATTGACTGCCGCCAGGGCAGCCACCGACATGATGATGGACGAACTTGAACCGCCCAGGGCCTGGACAGCCGAAAGCAGACCGATGTTGCGGATGGATTGGCTGCGACTATCGGACATTTTAGCCTCCTGGCGGGCGCGGGACCGTGCGCCACGCACGAAGCGGCGTCAATGCGTTACCCTTTCAGGCCAGGTCGACGCCTGCTGAACGCGCGATTGTGTCCAGGGCAGCATTGACCAGGCCGGACGCGTCGTCCTCGTAGAAGGCCCGGGCAATATCGACATATTCGGTGATGACGACGCGGGCGGGAATATCCTTGCGGCGCAGCAGTTCGAAGGCGGCGGCACGCAGGATAGCCCGCAAAGTGGCGTCAACGCGCTCAATGGGCCAGCCTTCGGCCAGCGCTTTGTCCACCGAGGGGTCAATATCGAGCTGATACTCGGCGACGCCGCTGACGATCTGCTTGAAGAAGTCAGCATCGGCGGGCAGATATTGCTCGCCTTCAATCTCGCGACCAAGATGGAAGGCGCCGAACTGGGCCAGCGTGTCTTCCAGCGTCGTGCGGCCGATATCCATCTGATAAAGGGCCTGCACGGCAGCAAGGCGGGCAGCACCGCGCTGGTTGGCGGGGCGCTGGGCGCCGGGGTCGCGTTTGGGGTGGTCAGTCATCTAGGTGTTCAGTTTCGCTTTCACGTCGGACAGGGCGATTGCGGCACGCGCCGCATCCCCGCCCCGGTCCTGGTCATTCACATGGGCCCTGATCCAGGCCTGAGCTTCGTTTTCTACTGTCAGGATGCCAATGCCAAGAGGCAAAGCATCGACAACGGCCAATTCGGCCAGCGCGCGGATGCTTTCATTGGCAACCGACACATAGTGGTTGGTCTGGCCGCGGATGACGCAGCCCAGCGCGACATAGCCGTCGAAGCGTCCGGTTTCAATCGCCATCGCCATGGCCACGGGGACTTCCATGGCGCTGGGCACGGCAATGACCTCACAAGTCGCGCCGGCCTGCTCGATTGCCGCAGTCGCTCCACGCTTCATCTCGTCGACTATGTCGGGATAGGACCGGCCCTCAACGATGAGGAAATGCAGGCCCCTGCCCGCCCCGGCGGGAAGCGAAAAACGCACACCATAGGAGTCCATGATAATTCTCCTCAGCTCACGCCGAAATGGTCGGCGCGCGAGAGATCATAGCGCAACACGGCCGCGGCGGGCAGCAAAGCCTTACACCGCCGTGAATGAATGCTTCCCTGCGCGTGGAGCGGGAAATCAATCCTCGTCGTCCAGCGGTGCAGTCGTGTTCTCCGCCAGCGCCGAGAGGAACGAGCGAAAATCGTCGGCAGCCGAGAAGTTCTTGTAAACGCTGGCAAATCGGACGAACGCCACGTCATCAAGGCCCTTGAGGCCCTCCATGACATATTCGCCGATCTGGTCGGAGGTGACTTCCACCTCCCCCAGGCTTTCGAGCTGGCGGACAATGCCGGAGATCATCCGCTCGACGCGCTCTGGCTCCACCGAGCGCTTGCGCAAGGCGGTATTGACCGAGCGGGCCAGCTTTTCGCGATCAAACGGCACTTTGCGACCGGTCTTCTTGACGACCGTCAGGTCGCGCAACTGGACACGCTCGAAAGTGGTGAAACGCCCGCCACAGGCATTGCAGACGCGGCGGCGCCGGATAGCGCCCGAATCTTCGGTCGGGCGGCTATCCTTCACCTGGGTATCGTCATTGCCACAATAGGGGCAGCGCATGGCGGGCCTTTGGTTTGCTTAGCTGTAGATCGGGAAGCGATCGGTGAGCGCTTTCACCTTTTCGCGCACCTGGGCTTCGACGGCACCATTGTTGTCCTCGCCATTGGCCTTGAGGCCATCGAGCACTTCGATGATGAGCTCACCCACGGTCTGGAATTCGGCTTCACCGAAGCCGCGCGAGGTGGCCGCCGGCGTGCCAAGACGGATGCCCGACGTAATCGCAGGCTTCTCCGGGTCGAAGGGCACGGCGTTCTTGTTGCAGGTGATGTGGGCGCGCTCGAGTGCCTTTTCCGTGGCCTTGCCGGTGAGGCCCTTGGGCCGCAGGTCCACCAGCATCAGGTGGTTGTCAGTGCCGCCCGAAACGATGTCGACCCCGCCCTTGACGAGCGTGTCGGCAAGGACCTTGGCATTGGCGACGACCTGGGCCGCATAGGCCTTGAACTCGGGCGACAGCGCTTCCTTGAAGGCAACCGCCTTGGCGGCGATGACATGCATCAGCGGGCCACCCTGGATGCCCGGGAAAATGGCCGAGTTGATCTTCTTGGCGATGTCCTCGTCATTGGTGAGGATCAGGCCACCGCGCGGACCGCGGAGGGTCTTGTGGGTGGTGGTGGTGGCCACATGGGCATGCGGGAACGGGCTGGGATAGACGCCACCGGCGACGAGCCCGGCGACATGCGCCATATCGACGAAGAGGATTGCCCCGACTTCATCGGCAATAGCGCGGAACTCGGCCCAGTCCATGATGCGCGAATAGGCTGAGAAGCCCGCCACGATCATCTTGGGATTGTGTTCGCGGGCCAGCTGGCGCACCTGATCCATATCGACACGGCCGTCCTGCTGGCGCAGGCCGTATTGAATGGCGTTGAACCACTTGCCGGACTGATTGGGCTTGGCGCCGTGAGTCAGGTGCCCACCAGCGTCGAGCGACATGCCAAGGATCGTGTCACCCGGCTTGATCAGCGCCTGATAGACGCCCTGATTGGCCTGCGAGCCGGAATTGGGCTGCACATTGGCAAATTCAACGCCGAACAGCTGCTTGGCACGTTCGATGGCAAGGCTCTCGGCCACGTCCACATATTGGCAGCCGCCATAGTAGCGCTTGCCGGGATAGCCCTCGGCATACTTGTTGGTCAGGACCGAGCCTTGAGCCTCAAGCACGGCGCGCGAGACGATGTTTTCCGAGGCGATCAGCTCGATCTCGTTCTGTTGGCGACCCAGTTCGTCCTGGATAGCCTTTGCCAGTTCGGCGTCGGTGTCGGCGACCGAGTTGGAAAAGAAGTTCGGAAAGAGCGGGAGTGAGGTGGCGGCGCTCATCGGACAAATACCTCGCAGAAGGTCATGGTGGTCGGCGTGGCGGTGGCTTTATCACGCCGCAAGGCGCGATTCCAAGGCCGGGAATGAGGTGAAGGTAGTCTGGAACTGGTCATGGGGCTCCCCGTGGTTGCGGATGGGTGCCCAGGCGAGCGGCATGGTTTGAAGTTCGCGTTCCCCGATGGTTCCCCATCTTTTCTCGCCAGTCGCGCGAACGGCTTTGTTATGCCGCAGAACCGGAGCAAGGGGAAGAGGAAACCGGATGCCGCTCAGGCGAACTTGCCCGATATAGGGCGCGGCGCTGGCCGGTCCTGCTCCAGCTTGCGCTGGAGCTTGGCCATGGCGACGCGCTGCATCTGCAGCTTTGTGGCCGTGAGCGGGGTGATGACAACGACTTCAATACCCGTCGCCTCATCGATGGCGGCGACGCGCATCTGCTGGCCCATCTGGACAAATTCGAACAGAACGTCGCCGTTGCTCATGGTGGCTCACCTCCAAGGCCAGCATAACGGAGTCGGAGCCAATGAAAAACGGGCCTCCTGCGATTGCGGGAAGCCCGTTTGATGTCGTGCGATGGCGGTCCGGCCTTAGGTGAAGCTGACCTTGCCCTCTTCATCGAACTTGTAGACGTCGTCGCGGAAGCTGACCGTGCCCTGACGGTTGGCCCAGGCCGTGATGTAGGTGGTGTGGATCGGCATCTGCGAGGAGAGACTGACATCGAGGCGCTCCAGCGAGTCGAAGGTCGAGTCGACGCGGGTCTGGTCCCAGTCGCCATTGTCGCGCAGCAGCCAGGCGACGAGCTGGTTGACACCTTCGACGCGCACGCAACCGGACGAATGGAAGCGGGCGTTCTCGCCGAAAAGGGCGCGCGATGGCGTGTCGTGCAGGTAAACGTCGAACGGATTGTGGAAGTTGATCTTGCAGTGCCCCATGGAATTGGCGGCGCCTGGCTCCTGGCGATACATATAGTTCACCTGGGCGTCGGTGATATTTGCCCAGTTGATGGTCGACGGATCGATAGTGTTGCCGCTGCCGTCGTAGATGAAGATGTTCTGCTCGGTCAGGTAGTTCGGGTTCTGGAGCATGTACTTGGTGAGGTCCTGGCGGACCAGGGACTTGGGCACATGCCAGTATGGGTTGAAGTTGATCTGGTGGATCTTGCTCGCCAGGATCGGGGTGGCGCGTTCAACGCGTCCAACCACGGCCGTGTGGCGCTGCTCAACCATGCCGCCCGCGACAGCCTCGATGGTCGCGGCGGGAATGTTGACCACGATATAGCGGTCGTTGAGCTTGGCGGCCATGTTCTGGACGCGGGTATAGTTGAGGTAGAGCTGCTGCAAGCGGGTCGCGGCAGGCACGTTCATCGCGTACCAGGTCGCTTCGTCGATCTGTCCGGTGACCACCAGGCCATGGCGCGCCTGGAAGGTGCGCACGCCCCTGTCCGTTTCCGCATCGAAAACGTCGCTGGCGTGATCGACCAGCGGCATATCGCCGGACGAAATAAGGCGACGCTTGAGCTGGACGACAGCGGGTGACGAATTGCCCAGGATCAGCTGGTAGGCCTGCTGCGGAATTTCTTCCCAGCCGCCGGCTGCAACGAAGGGCTCATATTGCGAAATTGCCAGTTGCAGATTGTGCAGCGTATCGAACGAGAGGATTGGCTCGTTGGTGGCGATCAGCGCCGCAGCGGCGGCCGTATTGCCATCGCGATTGGTCTCGCGCAGCACGCGACCGGTGGAAAACATGTCGAAAACCGATTCCTGCGCCCAGGCAGGCAGACTGGCAGACGCACCCGCAAAGGCCATGGACCGGATAAATTTACGTCGATTCAGCCGCATTCAACCACCTAAGAATTTGCCCGCCACTTGCCTCGGGCGATAGCACCGCCCCGACTTGGTTCACAATATCGGTCAACGCCTTGTGAACCATGCCGGGCACCATAGCCATGCCAGCAAATGGTTTCCAACCAGGTAAAGGGGCTGCCCGTCATTTGCGGCACAAATAAGAAGCGCCGGCCTTTCGACCGGCGCCTGCCCAGCAGTTGTGGCATGGAGGCAACACATGCCGCCAGCTGCCGCTCTATCCTTTGGCCCGACGGGCCAGAAATCAGAGCTTATAGAGGATCTGGTCGACCCAGAAGCGTTCGAGGCGAGCAAGAGCCTTGTTCAGGCCGTCGAATTCCTCGTCGCCCAGGCCACCGACCTTGTCGATGGACTTGAGGTGGCGATCATAAAGTTCGTCGATCACTTCGGCCACTTCCTCACCCTTGGGGGTGAGCTTGATGCGGACCGAACGGCGGTCTGTGCGAGAGCGCTCCTGGAAAATGTAACCGGTCTCGACCAGCTTCTTGAGATTGTACGAGACATTGGAGCCCAGATAGTAGCCCCGCGACCGCAGTTCGCCGGCGGTCAGTTCAGCATCGCCGATGTTGAACATCAGCAGTGCCTGGACCGGATTGATGTCGTCCCAGCCCATGCGGTCGAACTCGTCCTTGATCAGGTCGAGGAGACGGCGGTGGAGACGTTCGACGCGCGAAACGGCTTCGAGGTAGAGGGGTTTCAGACTTTCGGTGCGTTCCGGGATCAGCGCCTCGGCCGCGTTAGACTTGATTGCCATGTTTGCCTCACTGTTTATCCAATGTGCGATTTTTCGCATCTCATGAGGCCAAACTACGGCCACCCGACTAAGATCAGCCTAAGCGACACGCTTAAAACTATCTTACTGGAATGCAATGAGAATTTGGCTTAATGGCGCCTTACCATGGGTCAGAAACTTGTAACCATTCCCAAGTGTTAAGACCGGCCAGGCACGCGCCCGGCGGCTCGAACACTAGTCTGCCTGGGCGCGCTTGAAGCGCAGGCTGAGCCCGAAGATCAGCACGATGGCGGCCAGCAGCACGACCCGCATCGCAAAGCCGATGGTGCCGATGCGGATGTCGGGGCTGCCCGACACATAGAGCGCCAATTCGAGCGCCGTGGCCCCTACCAGCAGCACTGCGCCCCAGCTTGCCTTGATCCACAGCCCCACCGAAGCGAACAGGCGGGCAAGGCAGAACACGGCCAGGTAGATAAAGGCCGAAGGGCCCATGGCGGTGATGGGGCTGGTGGCGCCCAGATTGACGCCGAGCAGGCGCGCAGCGTCACTCAGGCCCAGGATCAACGCCAGAATGGCGACGATGCGGATATAGATCGCAAGACTGGGGGCCTGGAACAACATGGCGGGTTTGATACAACGCGCGCCCCACTGCGACAAGCGGCGGCTTGGAGGGCGCGCATGGGGCTGTTAACTAGGGCGCGACCTACACATCTGTTTTATCGCGTTTTCGAACCGCACAATCGCAGCAACCTTTGCTGAAAACGCTCCAGGAGAGCATTCGATGACCCAGAACTGGCCCCGCCATGACATGTCCTTTCTCGGTGGCCGCCGGTTGCGGCGCACGCGGCAGAGCGAATGGAGCCGGGCCATGGTGCGGGAAACCGATCTGCGGCCAAGCGACCTGATCTGGCCCCTTTTTGTCATCGAAGGACAGAACGAGAAAACGGCAATCCAAACCATGCCGGGCGTCGAGCGACTGTCGATCGATCTGATGGTGGAGGCCGCGAAGGCCGCCCGCGACGCCGGCATTCCGGCGCTGGCAATCTTTCCCAACACGCCCGACCATCTGCGTAGCGAGAGTGGCGCCGAGGCCTTCAACCCGGATAACCTGATGTGCCGGGTACTGAGCGCCATAAAATCTGCGGTCCCCGAAATCGGGTTGATCGCCGATGTGGCGCTGGACGAATATTCGAGCGACGGCCAGGACGGACTGGTGCGGGACGGCGAAATCCTCAATGACGAAACCGTGGCCGTCATGGTCAGGTCGGCGCTGGTGCAGGCGCGGGCGGGTGCCGATATCATTGCGCCGTCGGACATGATGGACGGCCGCGTGGCAGCCATCAGGTCAGCTCTCGACGCCGAGGGTTTCGAGCATGTGCAGATCATGTCCTATGCGGCAAAGTATGCGTCGTGCTTTTACGGTCCGTTCCGCGAGGCCGTCGGATCGGGTAGCCGTCTCAAGGGGGACAAGCGCACCTATCAGATGGACTATGCCAATAGCGACGAGGCACTGCGCGAGATCGAGCAGGATATTGCCGAGGGCGCGGACAGCATCATGGTCAAGCCCGGACTGCCCTATCTCGATGTGGTGCGGCGAGCGCGGGACACTTTCAACGTGCCGATTTACGCCTACCAGGTGAGCGGGGAATACGCGATGATCGAGATGGCCGGCGCCGCCGGGGCGATCAACCGCGATGCGGCAGTGCTGGAAAGCCTCTGGGCATTCAAGCGCGCCGGGGCCAATGGCGTGCTCACCTATTATGCGCTGGAAATGGCGCGCAAGCTCGGCGGCTAGCCCGCCCTCTCCGTTGTCCCGGCTTCGGCGGCCAGTTGGGCCGGGCGCTGGCCACGGCGCGGGCGGACGGCGCTGACGAGCCCGGCAATGGCCACCAGGGCCATGCCCGCCAGCGCGATGGGCTCTGGCGCGTGGCCGAACACGAGCCAGCCAAGAACGCCGGCCCAGACCAGATGCATATAGGTCATGGGAGCCACCAGAGCTGCGGGCGCGTAGCGATAGGACTGGGTGAAAAGATAGTGCCCGAGCCAGGCCGAGACGCCCAGGCCGATGAACAGGACGATTTGTAGCGGCGTCGGCGCGGCGCCGTAGAGCGTCCAGGGCAGGAAGATGCCAAAACCAATGGCACCGACCAGTGCCGAATAAAACAACATGGCCATGGTCCGCTCGGTATGGGCAAGGACGCGCGAGAGCAGATTATAAGCCGTCGCCACCACCACATTGCCCAGCACGAACACCACACCCAGCGGGTCAAGTCCGCCGCCGGGCCGGGCGATGAGCAATACGCCCGTAAAGCCGATGAGCGCCGCGATCCAGGCGGCGGGACCGACCTTTTCCTTGAGCAGCGGCCCCGAGAGCAGGACGACCAGCACCGGACAGAGATAAACAATGGCTGTGGTTTCGGCGACCGGCATGCGCTGCAGTGCCAGACTGACCATGAACGATCCAAGCGCCAGACTGGCGGCACGCACCAGCACCAGACCGGTTCTTTGGGTTCGCACCATCTCTCGCCCATGCAGCGGCGCGACAATGGCCAGCATCAGCAGGCAATGGCAGATGTAGCGAATGGCGGCCACCATGGGCACGTTGTATTCGGTGATCAGCAGCTTGTTGGTGGTGTCGTTATAGGCAAAGAGCAGCGTCGCCCCAAGGATGAGGACGAGACCACGCAGGGGCTGGTGGGTGAGCGCCGGCGGAGGCGCAGCAGGCAGGGGCATAATTGAAATCCAGCGCGAGGGCACGAGGCGACTCGCGCGCTATAGAAAGGTTCAGATTAGCCCCGTTCCTTGCCCTTGCACAGCATCGACACCCGCTAGCGACTGGCCTTGGTACTAACGAGCACCCCGAGCTGCTTGGTGACGTCGATGGCCGAGCCGCCTGCAGCAAAGGCCTTGGCAATGCCATCGCGAAAAGCCTGCTGCTGGTCCGGCGGTGCATTGTCGCCGGGCGGATAGGAGGTCAATGCCAGATAGACCACCTCCGGGTCGGTGACGCGCATGGTGGCCGGGTGAAGCTCCATCGCCACATTGCCAAACGCCGCCTGCATGAGCGCCTCCGCCCGATCAAGCCCGAAGGCTTCGGCGGCGGGATCATGCGGCGCGCTACCGAAGACGGAAGTGAGCGCGTAAAGCTCGCGCATATTGTCGATGCCGTTGGTCGTGACGACGAGACTGCCACCCGGCTTGAGAACGCGGCGGAACTCGGCCATGGCTTTTTCTTGTTCTGCCACGTGGTAAAGCATGTGCATGGCGATGACGGCGTCGAAACTGGCATCAGCGAAGGGAAGCGCCGCTGCGTCGCCGGTCTCGCCCTTCACCGACCCCAGAGGAAGCGTCCCGCATCGCTCCAATGCCTCTGCGACCATGCCAGCCGACTGGTCGAACAGCACCAAGTTGAGGTCAGGCGGCAGTACTGCCGAGGCCTCGGGCCAGAACCAGGCGGGACCGCAGCCCACGTCCAGCACCTCCCCGCCCGCCGCGACTGGCACATGCTGCGCAACCCACGTGAACCAGGGCACCTCGGCGTGGCCGAACTGCTGCAGCCTGGCGCGCGCAGCGAGCTTGGAGCTGTCGGAATATTGGGTGCTCATTCCCCGAGTAATGCTCGACATGCGCGTGTCCTCCTCAATGGCAAGCCTATCCACCTCTCGATGGCGCGTCACCACAACAGGTATGGGTCACATTTGTGTGCCCTGCCCTCTTGCAACCGGCCGCGGCCATGACAATGTCATGCACCATGAGCCAGAACACCGCCGACCGCCCGAATTTGCCCGATCCTGCGACAGCGCCCGAATTGTTCGAGGGACTGCTGACGCGGCGGGCCTTTGCCTATCTGGTCGATGTGATGATCCTGACCTGCCTGGTGCTGGTCATCTCGATGGTTGGTGCGATCCTTGGGTTCTTCACCTTTGGGCTGGCCTGGCTGTCGCTATTGTTTGCGCTGCCGCTGGCCATTATCGCCTATTATTCGGTGACCCTTGGGTCGCCGCGGCGAGCCACAGTTGGCATGCAGATGATGGATATCGTGCTGACACCCACGCGCGGCCAACCGCTTGATGGGTGGATGGCAGTTCTGCATGCGCTGGTGTTTTGGGTCAGCATCTGGATCTGCTGGCCGGTGACGCTGCTGTTCGCGCTGTTCACGCCGCGCCGGCAGATGATCCATGACTTCATCATGGGCACGCTGATGGTGCGTCGCTCGCCCATGCTGCGGCACTGGCAGCGCATGAGCATGGCGGATCAATACAACGTTTGAGGCGTTGCTAGGGGTGTAGCAGAGCGCTACTATCTTCCAAATTGCATCCACGGGTCTTGAATGACCGACCAGACGCCCGAAACCACCCAGCTCTTTCTGACTGCTGCACTGCCATGTCCCTATCTACCGGGGAAAATGGAGCGCAAGCTGTTTACGCATTTGAGCGGTCGGCGCGCCTCGATGCTGCACCAGCTTCTGAGCGACAACGGGTTTCGCCGCAGCCAGAACCTGATTTACCGACCGGCCTGCGAGGGCTGCAATTCGTGTCAGTCGGTGCGGATCGTGACGCGCCAGTTCACGGCCAGCAAGCGCTTCCGCCGCGTCAATCGCGCCAATGAGGACGTTGTCGTCGCGGTGCAGCCGACCGTGGCAACGACTGAGCAATATGAGCTGTTCAAGCGCTATCTCGACAGCCGCCATGCGGGTGGTGGCATGACGCAGATGAGCTACCAGGACTATGAATATATGGTCGAGGACACGCCGGTTCAGTCAGTGCTGGTGGAATACCGCCTGCGCGACCTGCCCGACCAGCCATTGGTGGCCGTGGCACTGACCGATGTGATGCCCGATGGCCTCTCGATGGTCTATTCGTTCTATGACCCTGACCTTGCCCACCGCAGCATGGGCACATTCCTCATTCTCGATCATATCGAGCAGGTCCGCTCGGCGGGGCTGGACTATGTGTATCTGGGCTATTGGGTGAAGGATTCCCCCAAGATGGCCTACAAGGGCGACTATCGACCGCTCGAAGTCCAGCGTGGATCGCTGGGCTGGATGCGGCTGGAAGACTAGGCCCTACACCACCAGATCAACGACGACGAGTCCGTCCCGGCCGCCTTCAAGGGCAGCCACCAGACGCGCGCCTGCGGATTTGTGGGCCGGATGGACGAGATAGGCGTCACGGGCCGCTTCGTCGACAAAATCTATGGTGAAACCGTCGATGAAGCCCCGATGCAGGCCTTCAGGCGAAACATTGGGACCATAACTCATGGTCAGCATGCCCGGGATGAGGTCGCGTAGCGCGAGAAGGTCGGCATGGATGGCGGACTTCTCAGCGTCGGAGACTTCGGAGCGGAAGCGAAGGAGGACGATGTGGCGGATCACGTTTTGCGAGTCTCCAGAATCACTTACCCGACAAACTTGTTGTTTCGTGGGAAGCCGGTGGGCGGCTGTCGTCCGGCGGTGGCGCGGTCGCCAAGCCAGTCAACCAGTTCTTCGGTGGGCTTGGAATAGGTGCGGCCCGAGCTGTCGGTCCAGGTGAGACCATCGGCGGCGTAGAAGGTCTTGATGTCGGAAATGCCGCCGTCCTTGTAGCGCTGCAGGCGGACACCCTTGCCGCGGGACATGGCAGCGAGCTGGTTGAGCGGGAAGACCAGCAGCTTGCGGTTCTGGCCGATGACGGCGACCCGGTCGCCATCGCAGGGCACAATCAGCCGCGCCTCGTCGGGAAGCGACACATTGAGGATCTGCTTGCCCTTGCGGGTGTTGGCGATGAGGTCGTCTTCCCCAACGACAAAGCCATAGCCTGCGGACGAGGCGATGATGCGCTGCTTGCCCGGCGAATACACGAAGAGCGCGACAATGTCCTGCCCCTCCTCAATATCGACCATGATACGCACCGGTTCGCCCTGGCCGCGACCGCCTGGGAGCTTGTCGGCGCCCAGCGTGTAGACCTTGCCCCCAGTGGTGAGCATGAGCAGCTTGTCGGTCGTCTCGCAGTTGAAAGTCTGCTTCAACCGGTCGCCGGTCTTGAAGCCCTTTTCATCGATCGTGGCATTGTGCCCCTTGGGCGCCCTGATCCAGCCCTTCTCGGAAAGAATGACGGTGATCGGCTCGCGCTCGATGAAGGCTTCGGTGATTTCCGCCGCATCGGCAGTTGGAGCGGCACCCAGAATAGTGCGGCGGGCACCCAGCGCATGCGGGGTGACGCCGTCGGCCTCGAAGAGCGGATAGGCCTTCTTGAGCAGTTCAACCTGCTTGGCGATCTCGCCCCATTGCCGCTTGTCGGAGGAGAGCAGCGCTTCAAGCTTGCCCTTTTCCTCGGTGAGGTTCTTGTGCTCCTGGCGCAGCTCGAGTTCTTCGAGCTTGCGCAAAGACCGCAACCGCATGTTGAGGATGGCTTCGGCCTGGTTCTCGGTCAGCTTGAACGCGGCAATCAACCCGGCCTTGGCATCGTCCTCCTCGCGGATGATGCGGATCACCTCGTCCAGGTTGAGATAGGCAATGATATAGCCTTCGAGCACTTCGAGGCGGTTGGTGATCTGCTCGACGCGGTGCTGGCTGCGGCGCACCAGAACCACCTTGCGGTGATCGAGCCAGGCGCGCAGCGCATCGGCCAGGCTCATGACGCGCGGCGTTGTGCCGTGGTCGAGAACGTTCAGATTGAGGCTGAAGCGCAGTTCGAGCTCGGTAAGCTTGAACAATTGCTCCATCAGGATGACGGCGTCGACCGTGCCGGCGCGCGGCTCCAGCACGAGGCGAATATCGTCGGAGCTTTCGTCACGCACGTCTTTCAGAAGCGGCAGCTTCTTGGCCAGCAGCAGCTCGGCGATCTTTTCGACCAGCCGCGACTTCTGAACGCCATAGGGGATCTTTGTGACGACGATCTGATAGACGCCCCGGCCCTTGTCTTCCTTTTCCCAGATGGCGCGATGACGGAAGGCACCGCGACCCGTTTCATAGGACTGGACGATGGAGGCGCGGCTTTCGACCAATTGCCCGCCGGTGGGAAAATCGGGCCCACGGATCAGGTCGTCCATGCTGGGTGGTGCCGAAAGATCGGCATGAACCAGTTCGTCGGTGGTGGCCGCGGGGTTGTGGATCAACTTGAGCGCGGCATTGCACAGCTCGACCAGGTTATGCGGCGGCACCGAGGTGGCCATGCCGACGGCGATGCCGGTGGAGCCATTGGCCAGAAGGTTCGGGAAGTTCGACGGGAGCACCATGGGCTCTTCGTCTTCGCCGTCATAGGTCGGCTTGAAGTCGATGGCATTCTCGGTGATGCCTTCGAGCAGGCGCGTGGCCACATCGGTCATGCGGCTTTCGGTGTAGCGCATGGCCGCGGCGCTATCGCCGTCGATATTGCCGAAATTGCCCTGGCCATCGACCAGCGGGTAGCGCAGGGCAAAGTCCTGCGCCAGACGCACCAGCGCGTCATAAATCGACTGGTCGCCATGGGGGTGGAACTTACCAATCACGTCGCCGACGATACGGGCGGATTTCTTGTAGCCCTGGTTGGGGTCGAGCCGCAGCAGGCGCATGGCGTGCAGGATGCGCCGATGCACGGGCTTGAGGCCGTCGCGGGCATCGGGCAGCGCACGCTGGGTGATGGTCGAGAGGGCGTAGCTCAGATACCGCTCTTCGAGCGCCTGCTTGAGGTCGACGATGCGCTGATCATCGTGCGGCGGAAGGGTATCGGCGTCGGACATGCTTGGCTCAATTCAGGAGAACGAATCAGGAGCAGCGTATAGCGGGCAGGTTCTTATGGCACGGCTTGGGGGCGAGTTTTGCCCGGTTTTTCGGGGATTTCGGCCTTAAACCCGCGTCAGCATGTCGATCAGCGGCTCGCGCGTAGCAGGGGGATCAATCTGGCGGGGAGACCAGAGGTGCATGTCGAGAAAATGGCTCGTAAGGCGGAAGGCATTGCGCAGGTCGTCGGGCGAGGCATTGCCGCGCGCACTAAGGAAACTGGGAAGCGGCAGGAGCCGGTCCCTGTAGGGTTCGGCGGCGACACGCGACACGGCGCGGCCTGATTTGGGCGAGACATGGGTAAGGTCCTCGGTGACGCCGGTGGCGGCGCAACTGTCGAGGTCGAGGCCGAAGCCGAGTTCATCGAGCAGGACCAGCTCGAACCGCGCCAGCGCTGCGGCGTCGGGCTCGTGGTCGATGAGATCGAGGGCCATGCCGAGCAGGCGATCATGGGGATCACGTTCGGGCAGCAGGTGGAGATGTTCGCAGATGGTCTGGGCCAGGTAGAGCCGCTTGCGGTCCGCAATGAGGCCGGCGGCGCGCGATTGCAGCACTTCCATGGTGAAAGCGCCCAGATGATCTTCGAGCCGGGCGCGCCAGGTCAGCTGGACCGTATTGCCGGGTTGCAGGGTTGCGGCGAGCTTGGAGGACCGTCCGCCGCGCACCAGGCCAACGCAACGCCCGCGTCCGGCGACCATGGCCTCGGCAATGACGCTGGATTCGCCATGACGGCGCACGCCTATGAGGAGGGCTTCACCGGTCCATTCCAACTCAAACCAGCCCCATGATCCAGTTCCACACGATCAGGGCGCACACAGCCCAGATCAGCACGATTACGGCCAGACCTGCCTTGCTGACGGGCTTTTGCGCAACTGCAGCGGCCTCGGTCCGAAACTGCGCGAACAGTTCCCTGGGCACCAGTCTTATCACAGCCATGATGCCCAGCGGCACGATAAGCAGGTCGTCCAGATAGCCAAGAACGGGAATGAAATCGGGGATCAGGTCAATTGGCGACAAGGCATAGGCGGCAACGCATATGGCCAGGGCACGCGCGAGAAACGGTGTTCTCGCATCCCGGGCAGCAATCCACACGGCAATGACATCGCGCTTTACCTGGCGCGCCCAGATCTTGGCGGCATCAAGCCAGCGAGTCACGCGTCACTTCTTCCCATGCGGAAATTCAAGGCCCATTTCGCGGTAGCGTTCCGGGTCGTCGGCCCATTTTTCGCGGACCTTGACGAAGAGGAAGAGGTGAATGGGCACCTCGTACATTTCCATCAGTTCCTTGCGAGCCTCGGCGCCGATGGTCTTGATGACCTGCCCGCCAGCGCCCAGCACGATCATCTTGTGGCTGTCGCGCGTCACATAGATCACCTGGTCGATCTTGTAGGAGCCATCCTTCTGGATCTTGAAGCTCTCGGTCTCGACCGTGGCGTTGTAGGGGATTTCGTCATGGACGCGCAGGAACAGCTTTTCGCGCGTGATCTCGGCGGCGGTGATGGCCATGGTGAGATCGGTCAGGTGATCCTCAGGGAAGTGCCAGGGACCAGGCGGAATGTGCTTGGCGCACCAGTCGATGAAGTCCTTCACCCCGTGCCCCTTGAGGGCCGAGAGCATGAAGGTGGCTTCAAAGCGCAGGCGCTCGTTGAGCGATTGCGACAGGGTCAGCAGGCTCTCGTGCTTGACCGCGTCGATCTTGTTGAGGATCAGCACTTTGGGCTGGCGAATATTTTCGAGGCCTTCGAGAAGGATTTCGATCTCGGGCGTCACGCCGCGCTCGGCATCGATGATGAAGGCGACGAGGTCGGCGTCCCCTGCCCCGCCCCAGGCGCTATCGACCATCGCCCGGTCAAGGCGCCGCTTGGGCGCGAAAATGCCGGGCGTGTCGATGAACACCAGTTGCGCCTTGTCCAGCGTCAGCACGCCGCGCACCTGGCTCCGCGTGGTCTGTGCCTTGTGGGTGACGATGGATACCTTGGTGCCAACCAGCGAATTGAGCAGCGTCGATTTGCCGGCATTGGGCGCACCGACCAGGGCGATGAAGCCGCAGGAGGTGTCCACCGGTTCAATTTGGGAGGTCATTTGCGTTCTTTCCAGACGTTCTGGCGGACGAGGAATTGTTCAGCAACCCGATGCTCGGCAATCTTCTTGGAAGGACCAATCGCCTGGACGCGGTCGAAGCCGGCCAGCTCGACTGCAATGGTGAACTCGGGCGCATGGTCGGGTCCGGTGCGCTCCACCAGCATATAGTCCGGTGGCTCCAGGCCGCGCGCCTGGGCCCATTCCTGCAAGGTGGTCTTGGCATCGGCGCGGCTGGCCTGACCGTCAACCAGGAACTCCTCGAACAGGCGTTCGATGAAATTGCGCGCCGGCTCCAGCCCGCCGTCGAGATAGATGGCGCCGATGATGGCCTCGGTCGCGTCGCCGAGAATGGCGTCCTTGTCGGCCCCGCCGGAGCGCGCTTCGCTTTCCCCCAGGATCATCTCGCTACCCAGATCGAGCTGGCGAGCGATATCGGCGCAGGTTTCCTTGCGCACCAGCGTGTTGAGCAGGCGGCTCAGTTCGCCCTCATTGGATTTGGGATAACGTTGGTAGAGCATGTCTGCGACCACCAGGCCCAGCACCCGGTCGCCCAGGAATTCCAGCCGCTGGTATGAGCGTTCGATACGTTTGCCCGGCGACACGGCGCTGGAATGGGTCAGCGCGTGTTCGAGCAGCATTATGTCGGCGAAGCGATAGCCTAGCCGAAACTGGAGCTTTTCATGGGTCTTGTCGCGTCGGCTCACGGCGTGCCTGTCGTGTCATACGGCGTGTCGCCATAGACCGAGCGGAACATGCGATCCCAGCGGACATTGGCCGGCCACTGCCAGAGCTGCCAGGGTGGCAGGTTGTCCTTTATCGAGAAGAACCGCGCTTCGGCCTTGGCGATCAGGTTGATAGCGGGGACATAGCCCACCTGGCTGAGGACACGACTGTCGGCCGAGCGGTCGCGATTGTCGCCCATCATGAAGTAGTGGCCAGCGGGCACGACATATTCCGGGGTGTTGTCGAGCGAGAGATTGTCGCCGATTTCCTGAATGATGTGGGTGGTACCCTCGGAGAAGGTCTCGCGATAGACGGTAACCTCGCGGGTATCGCCATTGCTGTCGGTGTCCATGGCCTTGCCGACTTCCTCGCGCTCAACCATGACGCCATTGATGTAGAGGCGGCCCTGCTGCATCTGGATGCGGTCGCCCGGCATACCGACGACGCGCTTGATGTATTCTATGTTCTGCGGCACCGGCCGGAACACGGCGACATCACCGCGATTGGGCTCGCGGCCCAGGATGCGATTGGAGATCGGCAACTCGAAATCGAGCAGCGCGAAATCGCCATAGCGGCCCAGCGAGAACGAGTGCTTGCCATAGCCCCAGACATATTTGTTGGCGACGAAGTAGTCGCCGATCATCAGGGTCTGCTGCATCGAGGCCGTGGGTATGGAAAACGGCTGATAGAGGAAGAAGCGCAGGAAGATGGCGATCAGCAGCGCTTCGACAATGACCACGAAGGTCTCCACCCACTCATTGGTGGCGTGCTTGGCGGGCTTGTCGATAGGCTGGCTCATGGTTCATCCCGGAAATGACGTGCGGAAGGGTTAGGCGTTTGTCCTGCCCGGGTCAATTGCTGTCCTGGGCCAGTGGGCTGGTCCAAAAAGTCTCGCAACCCCAGGGTTTCACCGTAGCGGCAATGCCTCGATGATGACGAAGGCCTGCGCCAGCCCGGCGTCATCGGTGATGGTGAGATGGATATGGGCCTCGTGTCCCTCGGGCACAAGACGCGCCAAGGCTTTTGCAGCGCCATTGGTGAGGCGCATGGTGGGCTTGCCCGAAGGCAGGTTGACCACGCCCATGTCGCGCCAATAAACGCCCCAGCTGAGCCCGGTTCCCAGCGCCTTGGAGCAGGCTTCCTTGGCGGCGAAGCGCTTGGCATAGGAGGCCGCGCGCTGGGCCCGGCGGTCGGATTTTTTCTGCTCGACCTCGGTAAAGCACCGCTGCACGAAACGGTCGCCAAATTTGGCGAGCGTCTGTTCAACGCGATGGATCTGGATAAGGTCGGAGCCCAGACCGACGATCACTTCACCCCCTGAATGCCGCGGCTGCCGGGCTTTATGGCCGGGATGGCGGCGAGTTCGGGCGGCAATTGATCGGCCGGATAGGCGGGCACCTTGAAATCAATGAGGCTGATCAGCGGCACGCCGACATCGGCCTCGCCGCCGGAGCGGTCGATAAGGCAGGCGGCGGCGACCACATTGGCGCCGATATTGCGCAGCGCCGTGACGCATTCGCGGATTGAAAGGCCGGTGGAAACAATGTCCTCGACCACGATCACCCTGTCATCGGGCCCGATCTCGAAACCGCGGCGCAGCTCGAACTGACCTTCGACGCGCTCGGTATAGAGCGCCGGGACACCGAGATGGCGGGACGTTTCATAGCCGGGGATGATGCCGCCGATAGCGGGCGAGACGACCTTGGTGACGCCCGGAACCTCGGCCTTGATCCGCTCGGCCAGCGCCTTGCACAGCTTTTCAGTCTGGTGCGCGTATTGGAAGACTTTCGCCTTTTGCAGGAATACCGGCGAGCGCAGGCCTGAGGAGAGGATGAAATGCCCCTCCAGCATGGCGCCGCAATCGCGGAAAATCTGCAAAACCTGTTCTTTATCCATCGCGCCCACTCCTATCGACACTGCCGTCCCATTCGAGCGTCGAGATCATTCCCGCCTCGCGCAGACCCGCTCGCTGGACGGCGGACAGGCCCGGACTGCGCTTGAGGGTTGCCAGAACATCGGTCAGTTGCGCAAGGTCGCGCACTTCAATTTCAAAGATCATCTGGTGGAAGTCGGGCGAAATCATCCGCATGACCAGATTGTTGATGTTGGCGTCGCAGGCCGCAATGGCCGAGGAAATCTGTGCCAGTGAGCCAGGACGATTGACCGATTCCATCGAAATGACGGTGGGGTAGAGGTGTTCTTCCGCGCGGGCCAGGTTCCAGCGCACATCAACCCAGGCGAGATCGCTGTCGTGCTTGGCGGTCAGTGCGTCCGAGTGGATGGGATAGACCGTGAGTGGATTGTCCGGCTCGAGAATACCCACCAGGCGATCACCCGGCACGATGCCTTCGCCCGAAACGGTTACCGGCGTGTGGAAATCGAGCTGGGCCAGAGCGGCCTTGGCGCGCGGGCCGGAGCGCTGACCGCCAGGCACGCGGAAGCGGAACTGATCCGAACCGCGCAAGGCAAACCAGCCATCGGCTGTGTCGGCAACCGGCAGTTCGAGCTTGCGCCGGCGTTTGCGGATGCCCTTGATCTGCGCCAGCGCCACAGACAATGGCTCGGAGCCGATCTTGCCCTCGCCCACAGCCACAAGCAGATCGCGCTTGCTCTGCTGCTCGAGCGCTTCGGCCAGTGCCTTGCCCTCGCTCTCGTCGAGCATGACGCCTTCGCGCTCCAGCATCATGTTGAGCACATGTTCGCCCAGGGCATAGGCGCGCTGGGCTGCTGCCAGGCGAACGGCGCGACGGATCGCGGCTCGCGCCTTGCCAGTCGCGGCAATGCCGATCCAATTGCTGGGTGGACGATGGTTCTGGTCGCGCAGGATTTCCACTTCATCGCCCGAGCGGAGCTGGGTCACCAGTGGCAGGATCAAGCCGTTGATCTTGGCGCCGACGCAAGTATCGCCGATGTCGGTATGCAGCGAATAGGCAAAGTCGATGGGGGTCGCGCCGCGCGGCAGGGCAATCAGCCGGCCACGCGGGGTAAAGCAGAACACCTGGTCCTGGAACAGTTCGAGCTTGGTATACTCAAGGAAATCCTCGGTCGAAATGCCCGAAGTCAGGTGACTGATGGTCTGGCGCAGCGAGCCATAGGCATGCGATTCCATTTCGATGCGGCCCAGATTGGCCGAGGCGCCATCCTTGTAGAGCGCGTGGGCGGCAATACCGAACTCGGCAACGCGATCCATATCCTCGGTGCGGATCTGCAATTCGACGCGCTGGCGGCTGGGTCCGACGATGGTGGTGTGGATCGACTGGTAGTCGTTGTGCTTGGGGACCGAGATATAGTCCTTGAACCGGCCCGGAACGACCTTCCAGGTCGTGTGGACCAGGCCGACGGTGCGATAACACTCTTCGGGCGAGCCCACGACGACGCGAAAGCCGATCATGTCGGAGAGCTGTTCCATGGCAATCGACTTGCGCTCGATCTTGGAGAAGATCGAATAGGGTGACTTGACCCGCGCCTTGACCCGCGCGGCGATGCCGGCTTCGGCCAGACGCTCGGTCAATTCGGCAGTGATCGTGTCGATGGTCTCGCGATTGTCTTCCTGGATTTGCTCGAGCCGGGCGATGATGGCCGCGTAATGATCGGGTTGCAGGATGCGGAAGCTCAGGTCTTCGAGCTCGTTGCGCATATCCTGCATGCCCATGCGCCCGGCGAGCGGGGCATAGATATCCATGGTTTCCTGCGCGATGCGCCGCTGCTTTTCTGGCGCCATGAATTGCAGGGTACGCATGTTGTGCAGGCGGTCGGCCAGCTTGACCAGCAGCACCCGCACATCCTGGCTGATCGCGAGCAGAAGCTTGCGCAGGTTTTCCGCCTGCGCTTCCTCGCGCGAAACCAGATTGAGACGGTCGATCTTGGTGAGGCCATCGACGATGGTGCCGATCTCGCCGCCGAACAACTGGTCAATCTCGGCGCGGGTGGCGTCGGTATCCTCGATTGTGTCGTGCAACAGCCCCACGGCGATGGAGGCATCGTCGAGCTTGAGCTCGGTCAGAATGGCTGCGACTTCAAGAGGATGGTTGAAGTAGGGGTCGCCCGAGGCGCGTTTCTGCGAGCCATGCTTTTGCATGGCGTACACATAGGCCTTGTTCAACAATTGCTCGTCGGCGTTCGGGTTGTAAGCCTGAACCCGCTCGACCAGCTCGTACTGACGCATCATGGAATTAGCCGCCCGCTCGCGTCTGCAAGCTTAGCGCCTGTGACAGAAATGAAAAGAGCGCCCGACGCATGCCGGACGCTCTCAGATATAATTGCGATGCGCTCAAGCGCAATGCAAATCAGTCGTCGCGACGCTCCGGCGGAGCCAGGCTTTCGATGCCGCGCAGCAGTTCTTCTTCGCTGATGGTGTCGAAATTGATCGCGTCGTCGTCGCCGGCGCTCTCGATCATCGGCGCAGCGCTGCTCTCGGGCTCGTCGACCTCGACATATTTCTGCAGCGAGTGGATCAGATCTTCGCGCAGGTCTTCCGGCGAGATCGTGCCATCGCCGATTTCGCGCAGGGCAACAACGGGGTTCTTGTCGTTGTCGCGCGACACGGTGATCTGGGCGCCCGAGGAAATCATGCGCGCGCGATGCGCGGACATGAGGACGAGGTCGAAGCGATTCTCGACCTTTTCAATGCAGTCTTCAACGGTGACGCGGGCCACGAACGTCTCCACACTTTGGGGAATGAAGGGCCGCAATACACGATGGCTGGGCCAATGACAAGGCTTGGCCCCGATACAACGGCAAAGCGCAATCGCTTTACGGAATGCTCCAAATGTGCGAATACCGAATTTAAGATTTTAAATGCACCGTCGGAATTTAATTAAGCGTCCGTCGCGAACGGGTTTTCAGCATCGGCAGGCCCCTGCCCCGTATTGGGAGTTGATTTCATGGCCATTGATCCCCGCGAGAAGATCGCTCTCTTTATCGACGGCGCCAATCTTTATGCCACGTCCAAGGCCATCGGCATTGATATCGATTATCGCAAGCTGCTGACCGAATTCAGCTCCAAGGCCTATATGCTGCGAGCCAATTACTACACGGCGCTGATCGAGGATCAGGAGTATTCCTCGATCCGGCCGCTGATCGATTGGCTCGACTACAATGGCTATACGGTTGTGACCAAGCCGGCCAAGGAGTTCACCGACTCCATGGGCCGCCGCAAGGTCAAGGGCAATATGGACATCGAGCTGACAGTCGATGCGCTAGAACTCTCTGACTTTTATGACCACCTGGTCCTGTTTTCTGGCGATGGCGACTTCACCGCGCTGGTGGCGGCGCTTCAGCGCAAGGGCAAGCGCGTGACGGTGGTGTCCACCTTGACCACGCCAACGCCGATGATCTCGGACGATCTGCGCCGTCAGGCCGATTTCTTCATGGATGTTGCCGATCTCGCCAAGACCGTCGGCCGGCCGCAGGTGCAAAGGCCGGTGGAGGCTTGAATATCCCTGCCATTCGAGCGTAGCTCTCATGGCCTGATCACCCAAAATCACGCCAGCAGCGCGATTTGGCCCAAGGCCGGTTCTCAGCCCCTGCCGCCCTCTTTCATGATGCGGGCCTTGTCGCGGTTCCAGTCGCGGTCCCGGCTGGTGGCGCGCTTGTCGTAGTTCTTCTTGCCCTTGCCGACACCAATGAGCAGCTTGGCCTTGCCCTGATCGTTGAAGAACAGCTTGAGCGGCACAATGGTATTGCCGGCGCGGGCGACTTCCTGGTCGAGCTTAGCCAGCTGCTTTTTCGAGACCAGCAGTTTGCGCGGCCGTTTCTCTTCATGATTGAAGCGGTTGGCCTGCAGATATTCCGGGATATGGGCGTTGATCAGCCAAAGTTCGCCACGCTCGGGGGAGGCGTAGGATTCGGCGATCTGCGCCTTGCCCAGGCGCAGGGACTTCACTTCGGTGCCGGTCAGGACAATACCGGCCTCGATGGTTTCGCCAATATCGTAGTCAAAGCGCGCGCGACGGTTTTCGGCCACCTGTCCGTGGCTGATCCATCCGTTCTTGCTCTTGTCGTTCTTGGCTGCGGCCATTGGTCAAAAAGTCTCGAAATGAAATGCCCGGCCCCCGGAACAGGTCCGCGGACCGGGCAATGAGGTGTTCGCCTTGTTAGATAAGGCCGGCGTGGCGCATTGCAAAGTCCATGGCGTCCTGGGTGGGCTTGCTGATCGGCACCAATGGCAGGCGCATCTCGTTGGCACACAGGTTGAGCCGATTACCCACATACTTGGCCGGTGATGGATTGGGCTCCATGAACAGGTCCTTGTGCAGGAATGCCAGCTTGTCGTTGATGGCGCGAGCACCGGCAAAATCGCCGGCGAGCGAAAGCTCCTGCATCTGCGAGCAGAGGCGCGGCGCCACATTGGCAGTGACTGAAATACAGCCATGGCCGCCATGGGCATTAAAACCAAGCGCCGTGCTGTCATCGCCTGAGAGCAGAATGAAGTCATTGCCCAGCTTAACCCGCTGCATGGTGGTCCGTTCCATGCTGCCCGTCGCATCCTTGACGCCAATGATATTGGCATGAGCGTCGCGCAGGCGAACGATGGTATCGACGGTCAGGTCAACCACGGTGCGGCCGGGCACCGAATAGAGAATGACCGGAATGCCGACGGCCTTGGCAACCGCCGAGAAATGCTGGAACAGCCCTTCCTGGTTGGGCTTGTTGTAATAGGGCACGACTGAGAGCACCGCGTCCGCGCCGGACTTCTCGGCGTGCTGGGCCAGCGACACGGCTTCGGCCGTTGCATTGGACCCCGCCCCTGCAATGACGGGCACCCGGCCATTGGCGACCTCGATGCACATGGCAACGATCCGATGGTGTTCTTCGTGGCTGACGGTGGGGCTTTCACCGGTGGTGCCAACGGGCACCAGGCCATGTGTGCCCTCGGCAATCTGCCACTCGACAAAGCTGCCGAAGGCTTTCTCATCCACGGCCCCATCGCGCATGGGAGTGATGAGTGCCGTAATCGAACCACGCAGCATTTGTCGGTATTCCTCAATTGGTGCCGGTCACAGGGCCGGTCGAGATTTCGCATGTGATACGCCCGGGCACGACGGCCCGGAACGGGGCGCACCTTACTTTCAACAGCGACGCGCCACAAGGCGCGCAAAACGCCTTGTGACTCGTTCTGCAAGGCCGGTAAATGGGCGGATGGAACCGCTCTTTTCACGTCGGCGCAAGGTACCGGACGATCATCCAGCCTTTGCTGGCCTTCCAGTGACGCACATTGCCCTGAGCGATGCACGGACGCGGGCCGCCGTGCATTTGCGTGGGGACTTCGGGCATGGCCGACCGCCGCTGGTTTGCCTTGCCGGCTACCAGCGTAACATGAGCGATTTTTCCGCTTTTGCCGACTATTTCCGCCGGCTGGGCAGCGGCAACTGGCCCATGGTGCTGATCGATCTGCCGGGGCGCGGGCGCGCCGACGACAGACCCAGGAACGTGGCGTATAGCACGCTTCAGGATGCCCGAGACGTGGCAGACATTCTGGCGGCGCTGGGCGTGGGCCGCGCAGTGCTGCTCGGCCAGGGACATGGCGGGCAAGTTGCCATGGCACTTGCGGCACACCATCCATTGCTGATCGGCGGCACCATTCTGCTCGACGCGGGGCCGGTAATAGATTCGCGCAGCATTGTGCGGCTGCGCAGCAATCTGGCGCATCTGGAGGGGCTGCGCGGCGGCAAGGCCGTGAACGCGGGGTTCCGCCGCATGCTGGGCGGAGTCTATCCCGGACTTGGCGAAGCTGAGCTCGGCGCCCTGGCCCTCCGCAGCCACTGGTTCGACAAGCGCGGCCGACCGCGGCCGCTCTTTGACCCACGCCTGATCGAACAGATCAAGGACATCAGTTTCGACGATATTCTGGTAGCGCAGTGGCCACTGTACGACGCGCTGGTCTGCGCGCCTTTGATGCTGTTGCGCACCCAGCTGACAGACCAGGTCAGGCGCGAAACATTCGAGAAAATGGTGCAGCGGCGGCCCGACGCAGAGGCAATCACCATTTCGGGGCAAGGCTCACCGGCCCTGTTCGATGATCCGGCCGAAATCGAAGCGGTGGCGGAATTTGTGTTCCACATCGGCAAGGGCGCGCGTCGAGCCGCCTGAATTCGGCAATGATCAGACCGGGACCGTTGCCGTCATCAACAGAATGGCCTGTTCGACCCATTGTTCGCGCCCGATGCGTCCCTTGACGGCAATCCGGCCCTCCAGCCAATCAATCTGGGCCGGCGTCCAGGCCGCGATCTGGTCGAGGTGATAGATCCCCAGATCATTGAGTGCTGATTCCGTCTTTTGCCCTATCCCCTTGATCTTCTTGAGATCGTCGGGCTTTCCACCGCGCGGCGCTGGCAGTTCGGGTGGCCGCTGTTGCGTGGGGGCCGCGGCCGCGGGTGCCGGCTCGGCCACTTCGCGCTCGACCGCACCGGCCAGGCGCCGTGCAGCCGAACGGGGGGCCGGCGCCTCCGGGGCATCGACACTCTCTTTTTGAATGTTCGCGGCAGCCTGCGCCCTTATTCTGGCTTCAAAGCGCGGGCGGGCGGCAAAGGCCCGCACCGCCAGATGAGCGCTGTAGCCCAGCACGCAGCCGGCCAGATAGGCGAATAGCACCAGCAGCGCTATTTCGACCACATGATCGAGGGTGATCACCTTGCGCCCTCACCCTGATCGCGGCTGAGGCTGAACCAACCCGTTACCAGACCCACAAGCCCCGCGACCGCCATGAACGGCCAATAGACCCCCACCAGAAAGAGTGCTGAATCCAGCAGCGCTGCCATGATTGTCAGCCCTGCTCGCCCGGGTCGCGCACCGAGACCACGATGCGACGATTGCGGCGTTTGCCCTCACTGGTGTCGTTGTCGGCGACCGGTTGGGTCTCTCCATAACCGATGGCGTAGAGGCGAATGGGGGCAATATCGCGCTCGATCAGTGCATTGACCACGGCCTCGGCCCGCGCGACGGATAGCGCCAGATTGAGCTGGTCATCGCCATCGCTGTCGGTATGGCCTTCCACCTCGACAATCGCGTCGGGACAAAGCCGCAGTGCATCGGCAAAGGCATCAAGCTCCGCAGACGCGCTGGCGGCGATGATGGCCGCGCCGGACTGGAACAGAATGGCATTGTGATCGGACAATGCCGCCACGCTTTCCCGGCACTGCGCCAGGCCGGACGGCGCGGCTATGTCCACAGACCATTGGCCCCCAAGGGCGGCGATCTGCGCATCAAGTGCTGCCTTGTCGGCCGGGCTTTTCGCGTCACCCATAAGGCTCCAGGCCCCGTCGGCCAGCTCCAGTTGCCCTTGCTGCAATTGCAGCAACGCCCGAATTCCTGCCTGGGCATCCTGAACGAAGGTGTCGGGCGCGCCGGGCACAATCTCGAGGTTTTCAGCCGCGCTGCCCGAGAGGGTAGCCAAATATCGGGCCGTGGATTGCGCGGGCACCTGGCCGGAAAGTGTGACGGCGCCGTCGGCCGCGCGTCGCGCGACAAAGGCATAGTCAGGAGCGGCCTGAGGCGCGGCTACAGGCGGAGCGGGCTCGGCAGGCGCTGCGGGTTCCGATGGCGCAGGCGCCTCCGGCGCCGCCACTTCGGCCACGACTTCGGCGGGCGGTGCAGCCGGCTGGACAAGTGACAGCGTCCAGCGCGGCGCGGCCGTCCCCAGAAGGGTCGTCGCGTCAGCATTGGCATCGGGCGTTATCGCGGTTCCTTCGGCAGACCAGCGGTCGCCATCGAATGCCACTTCGCCTTCGGAGACCAGGGCCAGGATGTCCATGGCCTGGAGCACGTCGGCGGCAAAGCCGTCTGGCGCGTCAGCACGCAGAACTGTGCCATCTGTCACTGCGGTACCTGCTCGAACAGCAAGGAAGCGCTGTAGCGATTCAGCCGGCACCGAGCCCTTGAGTGCAACGGTGCCGTCCTGCGCCTTGGTGGCAGCCCAATAATAAGGCTCGCTTGGCACCACCTCAGGCAGGGAAATCTCAGCACTTTCGGGCAGGTTCAAATTCGCCGCCAAAGCCAGAACCGCATCGCGCGCTTGCGTGTCGGCGGCGGCTCCAGTGAGGGACCAGGTCTTTCCGTCGTACGCCGCCCTGCCCTGCTCAAGACCCAGCAAGGCATCGACGGCCGCGCGGACGTCTGCCGCAAAGCCCTCGGGAGCGCCATTGGCGACGCGGCTGGTGTCGGTGACCCGCGTTCCAGCGTGAACCTTCAGATAGGATTGCAGCGCCGCGGCGGGAACATTGCCTGCGAACAGGAAGCTTCCATCGGGCAGGCGTTCAGCGGACCACAGATAGGGATCGGCAAAGTCCGGTGCCGCAATCGGCTGCGACAGTGCCAGCGACCAGCCGGCCTGCGCCAGACCGCGCACCGCAAACTCGGTTTCAATCGAGGCCTTGTCGATGGCAGAGGCCGGTTCGCCTTCGACAGTCCAGCCGGTGCCATCGAACCGCACGCTGCCGCGCCGCATCCAGGGCAGAAAATCCAGGGCCTGCTCGGCGGAGGCCAGGAAGTTCGGCGTCTCGCCTGAGGCAAAACTCACGCGCGAACGGGCGGCTGTGCCGGCGCGGGCCAGGAGAGCGGTTTCAACCTGCGGATCGGGCAGCATGCCTTCAAGGACGATGCCGCCGGCTGCGTCCTGGCGGGCAGAAAACACATAGTTGGCCGCGCGCGGCGCCGCGACGCCGGATTGCCCGAGGGTCAATCCCTGCGGCACACCGGACTTGAGCAATTCATGCACCGCCCGGTAGTCGGTCGGCGACCGCGCCAGGCCGGAGACCGTGATCACCTCGCCGGTAAGCGCAACGCGTCCTTCGGAGAGATAGCCCAAAACTTCCAGGCCGAAATCAACGCCGCGGCGATAGCCCTCCGGCGCACCGGCGCCATATTTGAGGAAGCTGGCGTCGGCCCCGGGGATGGCCGCAAAGCTTTCGCGCGTCGCTTCATCAGGCACAAATCCGTCGAACACCAGCACACCGCCGGGCTGGCGATTGATGCTGACCCAATAGTCCGCGACGCGCGGCGGCGACAGCGTGACGATGGAATCGGTGCCGGACAGGGCCTCGGTAATCGCCTGGGCCACCTCGACAGTCGGTGGCACGCCCGTCAGATGGCTGACGCCATCGACAATTTCGGCTGCGCCGCGTTCAAGGCGCGCCAACTGCTCCACCAGCAACCTGGTGCGTTCGGCAAAACCTTCGGGCGCGCCCGAGGCCAGGGACAGGCCAGTGGCAATCGGAACCCCTGCAACATCGGCCAGGCGCAGGCGGTCCACCAGGCGTTCTTCGGGTACATGGCCGGAAATCGCTATGCGGCTGCCGTCAAACTCGGCGCGCCATGTGTACGGCGCGACACGGACCGGCTCGACCGAGATTTCGCCGCTGGCAATGCCCGAAGGCAACTCCGTCAGCGCCATCTGCAAATGGCCAAGCGCCTTTTCGGAGCTGGCGCGGCCGACCGCGTTCAGCGTCAGTCCCGAAAGTTCGAAATAGCCGCTGTCCACCAGGGTCGCCTGGGCCAGCGCAAAATCGACGCCTCGGCGCCAAAGGGTTTCGTCGGGTTGACCGGAGCGGACCTGTAAATCAACGGTGGCGAGATCAGGAAGGGCCAGCAGCGATTGCCGCAATTCTTCATTTGGCACGCTACCAAAAAGGCTTACCGCGCCATCCTCAACTGAAACATTAATGCGATAAGGCGCCGCCAGGGGGGCGATGGTGACCGTTTCGTCGACAGATGAGATACCGCGCAGTGCCAGGAGGCTGGCGACGGCAAGGTCTCGCTCGGTATCGGATGACGTCGTTCCGGTCAGGTGAACGCGACGACCGGCGAGATCGATATGGGCCCAGCTAGAGCCCGAAACTTTGAGGGAAACCCTCCCCTCCTCGGCAAGTGCATCCAACATTGTCGGGGTTGCCATCGCCAGGGCCGCAACGGTGCCGCCCAAGACTGTCACAACACCCGGCGCCACCCACTTGAGGAGGTCCCTGATCATCCCGAATCCATTGGAAAACCGCAACTTTCCAAAGGTTAGATGATTTGCGGAGAAGGACAAAGAAAAACCCGCACAGAGGGCGGGTGAATTCAGATTCCGAGGATTTGCGGGTGACCATAGCCCGGATACACGCGCCATTGGAGCACAGCTCTCATGGCCTTCTTACCTAAATTCGCTCCACTGGAGCGAATTTGCCTTTGGCAACGCTCGAAAGAAGAAAGGCCCGCCGAAGCGGGCCTTTCCGAATTCAGTCGTAATCCAAGGATTACTTGAATTCCTTGGCAGCCTTGAAGGTAACCTTGTAAGCGCCGGTCGAGTGGACCTGGCCCTTGATGGACGAGGTGAAACCACCGCCCGGAGCCCAAGCCAGCTGAGCCGAACCGTAGAGGTCGGTGTCAGGCGTAGCAGCAACTTCGTTCGTTGCGAAGTAACCGACTTCACCGGTGAGGGTGATGGTCTCGGAAACGGCAGCCACGATCTGGGCAGCGATCTGGACGGTTTCGGTGTCAGCAGCGGAAGTGTCTTCGTCGAACCAGCGAGCGCCGAGGTTCAGCTTGACGCCTTCGGTGACAGTGGCACCGATGGAGCCGCCAACGCCGTACTGTTCGTCCCAGATGTCGCCACCGAGAGCTTCACCCGAGATGGCGATTTCGAAGATGTCGAAGGTAGCCTTGGCCGAACCCAGGACGTTCCAGTATGCGGCCGAAGCAGCAACGTCATAGGAGTAAGCGGCAGCGCCGAGAACAGTGAAGTTGTCGAAGGTGCCGGTGAAGCCGGCATGGACAGCCCAGTCATCAACGGTGCCGTCGAGGATGCCACCAACGAGACCGGTGACGTGTGCCTTGATGCCGTTGCCGGCATATTCGATCACGCCAACAGCGGTACCAGCGTCAGCCACAACGGTGTCGTCGAGGTTCTCAAGACCAGCCTTGAGAGTGACGCCATCAGCAACGGTCGTAACGACCTGAATGACGTGACCACCTTCCTGAGGCTGATCCTTGTCGAACATCACGCCGGTATCAACACCTTCGGAATTGAAGAGACCGAGGAAGTTCATTGGCTCGTCGTCACCGAAGTTGGCGATCGAGCCTTTCTTACCAGCCATGATGGTGGTGGTGTCGCCGACCGAGACGTAAGCTTCGTCGATCACAACGTTTGCACTCGGAACGGTGGTCTGAACTTCGTTCTCAACAACCGACTTATGCTCGTTCTTGATCTTGATGGTAGCCGAGGCCGGACCAAAATCGCTCGAGGCAGTACCAACGAACTTCAACCAGGAGTCAACGTCCGAAGACCAGTCGTTGTCAGCGCCAGCAAGGTCATCATTGTCCATGATGTCATAGCCACCAGCTTCCGCATCAACGGTCCAAGCAGCGCCGGCATAGTCACCCCAGTTGAATTCATAGGTGACGCCGCCGGTGATCTGCAGGCAGTTGTCCGAGGACGAGATGGTCAGGCCGGAGATGCCGAGCGAGTCACACACGTCGAGCGAGGTGAGAACGCCCAGATCGGCAGCAAAGCCAGCGGTCGAGAGACCAGCGGCAGCAACAGAACCGAGGATAAGGCTCTTGAGTTTCATTATTTGACCTCCAAAGTCAGTCATATTTTGGTGCCGGTTACCCAGCGGTTTGTCGAAACGCGACCACACTATTCGTGGTGCAGTGTGTTGCCGTCGCGTTGCGACCGACAAACGATCCCATGCATGGATTCGCAAGACCCACTCTACGCATGCCGGAGACCGACGCAATCATGACAAGCCGCTTTTGGGGCTGACACAATGTGGTTGCACAGCGGTTGTTGCAGATTCAGCACACAGCCGGAAACGAACTGTTAAGCAGGTTGAAGAAACCGTTAAAATTGTTGGCTTTCGGGCGTTTGCGGCCGCTTTTGGCGTTTCCCTGGCCGGTTTTGCGTCGGCGGGCGCGACGCGCTAGGTTTTGCCCAAATCGCGGCGGGCGCGTGGTGCAATCATGGAGAGTGATATGAAGAGCAAGGGGATTGCGCTGGTGACGGGCGGCACGTCGGGCATAGGCCTGGCCGTGGCGCAGGGTCTCTCATCCGTTGGCTGGACGGTGGTCATCTGCGGTCGGCGGGCTGAGCTGGTCACGCATCTGGCCGAGACACATGGCTTTTCCGGCATGGTCTGCGATGTCACTGACCCGAATGCTGTGTCAGACATGTTCGCCAGTATCGGAAAGGCCCATGGGCGGCTCGACCTGGTGTTCAACAATGCAGGCCGGTTTGCCCCGGCGACAGTGTTCGGCGACCTCGACGTCGCCACCTGGCGCGAAATGATCGACACCAATCTCAATGGTGCATTCTATGTGGCCCGCGAGGCGTTCCGCATGATGCGCGCGCAGGCGCCGCAAGGCGGGCGCATCATCAACAACGGGTCGATCTCGGCCTATATGCCGCGTCCACAGGCCGCCTCATACACCGCCAGCAAGCATGCCATCACGGGCCTGACCAAGGCGATTTCGCTCGACGGGCGCGCCTTCAACATCGCCTGCGGGCAAATCGATATCGGCAATGCGGCGACCGACATGACCAGCAATATGAGTGCCGGCTCCTTGCAGGCCAATGGCAGCATGGCGCCCGAGCCGACCTTTGATGTGGCCCATGTGGTCGATGCCGTGCGCTATATGGCGGGGCTGCCGCTGGAGGCCAATGTGCAGTTCATGACCGTGATGGCGACAACCATGCCCTATATCGGCAGAGGCTAAAGCGTTTCGAGTTAGGACGACCAGACTTTTTCGCCGGCAATCCAGGTGGATTGGACCTGCCGGGCATCGGACAGGTGCACGAAGCTGGCTGCCGCCGAAGGCCGCAGATGGCCCAGCGTTTCGGCCCTGCCGATAGCACGCGCCGGATAGAGAGCGGCCATGCGGAAGGCTTCGGCTGGCGCCAGGCCAATCACGTCGATCATGAAATTGACCGCGTCGATCATGTCGAGATCAGCACCGGCCAGAGTGCCGTCGCTGAGACGCAAGGCCCCGTCGGCGCGGGTAATGGTGCGGCCATTGAGCTCGAAGCTGGTGAGATCGGTGCCGGTCTGCGACATGGAATCGGTGACGAGGAAGAGATGGCCGGGCGCCCGCTTGGCCCGCAGTGCCGCGCGCATGGACGCGACATGGACGTGAATGCCATCGGCGATCAGCCCGGCATTGACCTCGGGCCGGTCAAGCACGGCGCCGACGACGCCGGGCTCGCGATTGCCGAGTTGGCTCATGGCGTTGAACAGATGCGTCGCCATGCTGGCGCCAGCATCGAACGCAGCTGAGGCGACGTCGTAGCTGGCGTCGGAATGGCCAATGCTGACCACGGCGCCGGCTGCGACCAATGCGGCGATCCGGGCGGGCGGTACGGTTTCAGCGGCAACGGTGCAGACGAGGTTGGGCAGCGCTTGCGCAGCGGCGACCAGGCGCGCCAGATCGGCGTCGCTCATGGGGCGGATCAGGGCCGGATCATGTGTCCCCTTGCGAGCCGGTGCCAGGTGCGGGCCTTCGAGATGCAGGCCGATGAAGCCCGGGAGGCGCTCCTCGTCGGCCGCAATGCCGGCTGCGATGGCCTGATCGCGGACTGCGGCGGTGTCGGTGATGAGCGTCGGGAGCAGTGCCGTGGTGCCGAACCGGGCGTGAGCGGAGCAGATGGTGCGGATGGCTTCGAGCGTCGGCGCATTGTTGAACAACACGCCGCCGCCGCCATTGACCTGCAAATCGATAAAGCCGGGAACCAGCATGCCGCCATCGAGCGCGACCCGCTCGGCGTGGTCCGGCACGGCATCGCACGACACGATGCCGGCGACATAGCCGAATTCGACCAGCAAGGCCGCGTCGTCGTGCCAGTCCTCGCCGTCGAAGATGCGGGCGCCAGAAATGGCCAGCAGGTCGCTCATAGAGTTTCGGTCACCTTCTTGAGGGCCGGCGGCACGTCGGGGTTAAGGCCACGGTGGCGCGACAACGCCTCGACGAAACCATAGAACGAGACAATGAGCGCCAGCGGATCGGTGATCGGGTGGCCGGTGGCTGCAAACGGCAGCGGCTTGGCAGCGCCCGGCCGGTCGCTGGTGAGGAAAGCCATTGCGCCCTGCCCGGCCAGCTTGTGCGCCATATCGGCCACCGATGCTTCAGCGGCGTCGCGGGCTGCAAGGCCCAGCACGGGATAGCCCGGCGTCACGATGGCGACGGGGCCGTGCATGACCTCGGCGGCGCTGTAGGATTCGGCCTGGATATTGCAGGTTTCCTTGAACTTCAGGGCCGCTTCATTGGCGATGGCAACGCCGGGGCCGCGTCCGAGCACATAAAGAGCATCGTGACCGTCCAGCGCCCCGATCATCTCCGACCAGTCACAGGCAACGGCCTGTGCCAGGCTCTCGGGCAGCGCCTCAACGGCGCGGGTCATTTCGGCATCGCCGCTCCAGCGCGCCAGAAGAGCCAGCCCGGCAACAACCGAGGTGACATAGGTCTTGGTGGCCGCGACGCTTTTTTCGGGGCCGGCATGCAGATCGATGGTGAAGTCACTGGCCTCGGCCAGCGGCGAGCCGGTGGTATTGGTGATGGCAATGGTGGTGGCGCCAGACCGGCGTGCCGACTGGGCCATGCCAACAATGTCGGGACTCTTGCCTGACTGCGAAATGGCGATGGCAGCTGCCTTGCCCAGCTTCAGATCGCGCCCATAGATCGAGGCAATCGAAGGGCCGACCGATGCCACCGGAATGCCCAGCGTCAGCTCGATAGCATATTTAAGATAGGCCGAGGCGTGGTCGGACGAACCGCGGGCCACCGTAACAACCAGGGCCGGATCGAGCGCGCGCAGGCGGGCGGCGGCGTCGTCGAGCGTCGGCGCTGCAGCCTTGAGAAACCCGGCGACCACCTGTGGGATCTGGTCCACTTCCTGGCGCATGAAGGTTGGTTCGGTCACGATGAGCGGACTCCGCTGCTGGCTTCGCCAAGACGCAGCTCAGCGACAAAGTCATAGGTGTCGCCCCGATAGATGGAGCGGGTGAATTCGATGACGCGGCCCGTACCGAGGTAGGAGATGCGCTCGATGTGGAGACCCGCCGAGCCGACGGGGATCTGCAATAGATGCGCATCATCCTCGGCGATATTGGCCGCGCGAATGCGCTGGATGGCGCGCACAGGCCGGGTGCCGGACACTTCCAGATGCTTGTAGAGCGAATCCTTGATGGTCATCGGCTCGGGTAGGACGGCGGCCGAAAGGCTGGCGCGTTCGATGGCCAAAGGCATGTCGCCGGTCAGGCGCAGGCGCGATATCCGCGCCACCCGCTCGCCCGCGCCAAGACCGAGAATAATCGTCTCTTCCGGTGAAGGCACATAGAGGCCGCGCTCCAGCCATTCGGCCCGCACGGACATGCCCCGGCGAGCCATGTCTTCGGTGAACGAGGTGAGCTGGGAGAGCGACTGTTCGACACGCTGGGTTTCTGGCGCCACAAAGGTGCCCGAGCCGTGGCGCTGCACCAGAACACCCTCGTGCACCAGCTGCTGCACGGCCTTTCGGACCGTTACGCGTGACACGTCGGCACGCTGCGCCAGGTCCCGCTCGGAGGGCAATGCATCACCGGGGTTGATATGCCCGCGCTTTATGGCATCCTCCACCCAGCGTTTGAGCTGCAGGTAGAGCGGGCCGCCAATAGGCAGCACGACCGGACCGTCGCCGAAAATATTGCCGGACTGTTCAGTCACACGTCCTCCTTGGCCGCCCGAAAATCGGGCCGGCAGGTCTGGTACGGCAGAACCGCTGGTCCACATAATACCAATAAAATACCATTTACCAAGCCCCCTTGTGCAGAATGGGGGATAAACACAGCATCACGCTGTGGATATTGCGCTTTTGCAGAACGCGATTTATCCCTTTGCCGGCAAACCCCGCTAAGTGGTATTTTTTTGGCATCATTACCTGGCAGGAGACCTTGATGGCCGAGACGCAGACGGAAGAGCGCCACACGCAGTCCGCAGGGATCGACCTGCGCGCCGACGGCGACATCCTGGCCTTGCTGGCTGCGGGCCAGGTCAAGGCCGCGGAGAGCGTTGCCGCTGCGGCTCCGGCCATTGCGCAGGGCGCGGCGCTGGCCGCTGACGCAATCCGCAGCGGTGGCCGGCTGATCTATGCCGCGGCCGGAAGTTCGGGGCTGATGGCCCTGGCCGATGCGCTAGAACTGCCCGGCACCTATGGCCTTGCCCGGGATCGGATCGTGGTGCTTCTGGCGGGCGGCAACGCGGCGCTGACTGACATGCGCGGCGGCCCCGAAGACGATGGCGACGCCGCCCGCGCGGCCGTCGAGGCCCTGACGCCCGATACGCGTGACTGCCTGATCGCCATCACGGCCAGCGGCCACACGCCCTATCCGATAGCGGCCGTGGCAGCGGCCCGCAGCGGTGGCGCGCGGACCATTGGCCTTGCCAACAACGCTGGCGCCGCGATCTTCGAGACGGTCGACGTGGGTATATGCCTTGCAACCCCGGCCGAAGTGATTGCCGGCTCCACCCGCATGGGGGCCGGCACGGCACAGAAAATCGCGCTCAACATGCTCTCCACCCTGATGGCGATCCGGCTGGGGCATGTGCATGACGGCTATATGGTCAATGTCGTGGCCGACAATGACAAACTGCGCGGTCGGGCCCGTGGCATCGTGACGGCGGTTGCCGGTGTCGACGAAGCCAGTGCCGAAGCGGCGCTGACCAGGAGTGCGGGCGCTGTGAAGCCGGCCATCCTTCTGGCGCGAGGCGTCGCGACGCTGGCTCAGGCGGAACAGATCCTGTCGCGCCATGAGGGTCATTTGCGCCCTTCACTGGCCGAGGTTTCGTAGCAGCTGTCTCAATTCCCCGCGCCGGATGCTGCCTGCACCAGATCATTGGCGCAGCGCAGGACGGGTGACTGCGTCAGCTCGGACAGGCTAAGCTCCCCGACGCATTCGATTGTGAATTCATGAACTTGCCCCGGCAAAAGCGTAACCAGCATGTCACTGATGCTGGCATCGGGGTGCAGGCGGTCGACAAAAACGCAGAGGTCCTTGATCAGTGACAGAGCCTGTACGGTGAGGGACCAGCGCGCCTCCCCGGTCCGCTCAAGCGCAAACTCTGCCGCGGCCTTCGGCAGTTCGAGGTCAATGTCCTCGGCAAAATAGTGAATGGCCATGCTGTCATGCATGGTGGCAACCAGCAGCTCATCACGCTTATTGCCCGGCGTTGCCAGATCGGCCGGTATGGCCAGCTCGGCGGCAGAAAGGCGGTCAGCGCAGAGGCGCCAATGGGTCCATTCGGCCAGCACCGTACCGTCAAAACGCATCCGTTTGATGGTCACCGGGCCGCGCCAGAACAGGGTCCGGTCATTAACGGCGACGACCGCCAACCCGTCGTTGCGGGGTTGGATGGTCAGCAGATGCGGCGCATAGACGTCGCGGAGCGCATACCACAGCGGCTTTTTCCGGCCGTAACCGTCGATGGCTGCCCAGGACGTCACCGGCCAGCAATCGTTCAGCTGCCAGACAATGGCGCCCATGTTGCGCGGCCGATGCGACCGCATATGCGCGACGCCGAAGTGGATGGCGCGTGCCTGGTTGAGCTGGGTGGCGAAATGCCAGTCGTCCATGGTTTGCGGCGCCGGCAGGTGACCCTTCAGTCCGCGCAGCAGTTTGTCGTTGCCGATGGTGGCCTTCTGGTGATGCCACACACCAGGCGAAGTCGGGGTCAGCGGGTTGTCATGGACCGATTGGGTCAGCGTGGCCCAGGTTGGCGGCGCCTGCCAGCCGAACTCGGAACAAAAGCGCGGCACGCTGTCGGAATAGTGCTCATAGCCAATGTCGTTCCACACATCCCACAGATGCGTGCAACCATGATTCGGGTCGTTGGGATGAATATCCATGGTGCCGGAATAGGGACTGCCTGCCCAATAGGGTCGCGTTGGATCAAGCTCGGCCACGAGGCGCGGCAGCAGGTCGAGATAATATCCCTGGCCCCACGTCCGGCCCTCCAGCACATCCTGCCAGCCCCAGTCGAACCAGCCCCAGATGTTTTCGTTGTTGCCGTTCCAGAGCACCAGCGACGGGTGCGGCATCAGGCGAACGATGTTGTCGCGCGCCTCGGCTTCGATTTCGCCCGGCAGGTCGCCCTCTTCGGGGTAGGCGGCGCAAGCGAACAGGAAATCCTGCCAGACCAGCATGCCGGCTCTGTTGCAGGCGTCGTAGAAGGCATCGGTCTCGTAGATGCCGCCACCCCAGACGCGCAGCAGGTTGATATTGGCATCTCTGGCCTGCTCGATCCGCTCGGCATAGCGCTCCGGCGTGACGCGCGGCAGAAAGCAATCATCAGGGATCCAATTGGCCCCGCAAACATAGACTGGCGCGTCGTTGACGACGAGCGTGAAGGCTGAGCCGTAATCGTCCGGCGTGGTATCGAGCCGAATGGAGCGAAAGCCGATATCACGATGCCAGCTGTCGATAAGCTCTTCGCCCGCCAAAAGTTCGACTGTGAGTGGGTAAAGCTTCTGGCTGCCGAGGTGGTGCGGCCACCAGAGTTCGGGGGATTTCACCCGCAACTCGGCGGTGCCCGCGCCGCCCGAAACCGGCAACACCTCGGTTACGCCAGCAACGGAAACTTTCAGGGACAGTGCGGTTTCGGCTTGGTCGATATCGGCGTGAAGGCGCACCAGCCCATCGGCACCATCGAGGGTGATTTCAGGCCGAACGCGAGCAAGACGCGCCTTGGACCAACTCTCCAGCGCGAGGCCCTGCCATAGCCCGGCGGTGACCAATGTCGGGCCCCAGTCCCAGCCGAAATTGCAGGCCATCTTGCGCATGAGATTGGCTGGCCCCGGATAGTTGTTGGGCCGCGGCTCATATTGGCTGGCAAGGACTTCGCCCCGCTTCCAGGCACTTTGGAAGGTGACGGAAAGGTGGTTCTCCCCTGCCCGCAGATGCGCGCGCACGTCGAAGCGATAGGTCCGGTTCATATTGGCCGTCTGGCCGATCTCGATACCGTTGAGGCTGATGACAGCGAAGGTATCGACGCCAGCAAAGACAAGCTCGACATGGTCGGCGCCGTCGTCCTGCCAGTTGAAACGGGTGTCGTAGCGCCAGTCACAATGGCCGACCCAGTCGACGGTGATTTCATTGAGATCGAGGTAGGGATCAGGGATCAGGCCCGCCGCCAGCAGGTCGGTATGCACCGTCCCCGGCACACTGGCCGCAATCGCCTCGGGCAAGCCTGGCCGCGCCCCCGGGCCACCGAGACAATGAAGGGTCCAGCCGGAGTGAAGGGGACGGGTCTGGCGCTGCATGGAAGCCTCGAAGTGATTTCGGAAGCTTCCATACATGAGTGAGCGGGATATTCCAGTCAGTGCGAAGGCCGTCGGCGCCATCGGTGCCGACGGCCTCGGATTATGCGGCTTCGGCCAGTTGCCCGAGCTTGACCTGCACCAGCAAGCTCAGTTCGTCATAAACGTTCCACTCATCGACGATCTTGCCGTCTTTCCAGTGGTAGTGGCTCATGCCCATCACCTGGACACGCTTGCCTGTCGGGTCGCCCAGTTCGTTCAGAATGCCATAGCCGAGGTGGTGGCCTTCCATGATCCAGCGCACGGCGACCTTGGTGCCGCCCTCGACGCATTCGTTGGAAGCGACGTGCTGAACCTCGTAAGAGGCATCGGGCAGCGAGCCAATCAGCCCCAGATGCTGGTGAATGATGGCGGCGTGGCCGTAAAGTTCCTTCATCAGCGGCCCGTGATATTGCGCATTGGGCGCGTAATCCTGGGCGATGCGGCCGAACATGCGCTTGGTGAACACCTCGTGCAGCATTTCGATGGTCTGCGCTTCGACGTCGTTATGGGCAAGCGAGGTGTCAGCCTTCTCGACGGGGCGGGTCTGGCCCACGAAGCGGCGATTTTCGCCGATGTCGAGGGAGGTCAGCCCCGCGTCGAACTTCTGCTGCGCGGTGCGCATGGCAAAGTGGTTCGGATCGAGCCCCAATTGCTTGATGATCGCCATTTGATCGGCCACCACCCATTCGCGATAGATCATGTTGCGATGGATCATGCAGTCGGCAATCGTGCGGCTGACAAAGGGCTTGAATGTCGGCTGGCCGAGATGGCCATATTGGGTGTGGCGGCCGGAGCCGGTGACCAGGTGGCTGGTGTAGAAACCGTCCTGATCGTTGCCGTTCCAGATCACCTGCGTGCCCATGCCGCGGCGCTCGGGGAAGCTCACTAGCCGCTGGATGGTGTCGCGGACCACGTCCTCGCGATTGTAGATCGTGCCGGTGGTGCCGTAGAGCACGCAATTGTGGGTGTAGTGGGTGTAGATCAGGCCGATATCACGCTCATCCCAGATCTTGTGGGTGCAACGAATGATGTAGTCCACGATATCGGTGTAGATGTCATCGAAGCCTTCCAGAGCCTGGCTGCGCTTGCGATTTGTTGGCGCCAGATCGGGATAATCATTGCGCTCGACTTGCAGAACGCTCTCTTCATTGCGGAGCGACGGCGAGCCGCCCTTGGCTTTGGGGTTGGTCTCGGTGTCGCTCATGATCGCTCCTTGGTGATCTGCCGGTGTGGCTTGATCGATGTCGGTCCAGTCCAGCCAGTCGCGTATATGACGCGCCACTGCAGCCGGATTTTCAAGCGGCGCAAAATGCCCCGCGTCGGGAATGGTAAAGAATCGGGCGCCGGCAATGGCGTCAGCCATCTCCCGGTGCGCCTCCAGCGGGCAGACCTGTTCGTTGCTGCCTGCCAGGATCAGCGTTGGAATGCTTATGTTGCCCAGTCGCGGGCGGCTGTCGGCACGGTGGATGGCCACTTCGCTCTGGCTCGACAGAACCTCTGCGCCCGCATCATTGGCCATGGCGGTGATCAGCGTGCGCAGCGCGGCATTGTTCTTATTGACCGGCGCCACGAGGTTGCCCCAGGCGTCGGCGATATAACTCGCCATGCCGGCAGAGCGCGCCTTGGCGACGGCGGACCGGCGTTTTTCGGCATTGGCTTCCGGGTCAGGCCGGGGTGTCGTGTCGACCAGAGCCAGTCGTGCCACCCGTTCAGGCGCCTGGGCGATAATTTCCAGCGCCACGATGCCGCCAAGGGAAAAACCGAGCAGCGAAAACTGCTTCGGGGCGCTGGCGAGGATGTGCGCGGCGAGCTCGCGGGTGGTCGTCGCGCCGGTCATGCTCACGACCTGGGCGGAGACGGCGAGTTGCTTGAGAATTGGTGCAAACAGCCGTTCGTCGCAAACCGTGCCCGGTAGTAGCAACAGCGGCAGGTCGCCGGTGGGCTGACTAACGGCTTCGGATATGGGCGCGGCCTGGTTCATGCACCGAACTCGATGATGGTGCGGGCCATGACGCCGGTTTCGAGCCAGCGGAACGCTTCGTTGACCTGGTCCAGGGCAATTCGCTTGCCGATCTGGCGGTCGAGCGGCAGCTTGCCGCGCCGGTAGAGGGCCAGGATGGACTTGATATCCTGCTCAGGAACGCCTCCGCCATAGATCGAGCCGATAATGCGCTTCTTGGAACCGGGAAAGCTGATGGCGGGAATGGCGAAATTGACGCCGATGGGAGCAATGCCCACGATCACCACCGTGCCGGCGGGCCGGGTCATGGCATAGGCATTGCCCATGGCGACTGGGTGGCCCGTGCATTCGATGGCCGCATCGACGCCCCGCCCGCCAGTCAGGGCCTTGACTTGATCTACGGCATCAAGCTCGGCGGCGCTGACGAAATGGGTGGCGCCATAGCTGATGGCGACCTCGGTCTTGGCGGGGTTGGTATCGACGGCAATAATGGTCTCGGCACCGGCAAGAGCCGCCGCCTGAATGGCGTTAAGCCCAACGCCGCCAACGCCGACCACCACAATGGATTGCCCGGCCTTGATCCGTGCGTCATTGACCACGGCGCCAAAGCCCGTTGTCACTGCGCAGCCCACCAAAGCCGCCACGGCGAAGGGCACGTCGTCAGGAATGATGATGCAGCCGGTTTCCGGGACAACTGCCAGTTCGGCAAAGGAGGAAACGCAGGAGTAATGCCCAATGGGCTGGGCCGCAGGCCCAAGGCGGCTGGTGCCGTCCCACAGCGCGCCTGCGCCGGCTGCTGCGCCATAGGTGTCGCACAGCGTCGGGTGGCTTTCGTTGCAGTAAAAGCAATGTCCGCAATTGGGCGCCCAGCTCAACACCACCCGGTCGCCGGCTTTCACGCGCGAAACGCCAGCGCCGACGCGTTCGACTATGCCCGCCGCCTCATGGCCGGGGATCAGCGGCAATTGCGCGCCCGTCTTGCCGCGAATAGTCGAGAGATCACTGCTGCACACGCCGGTCGCCATGATCCGCACCAGCACTTCGCGATCCCGGGGCTCAGCAATGGCCACGTCTTCGATCAGGAGGTCGGCTCCAACACTCCGCAGGACCGCCGCTTTCATGTGAGCGCCCCTCTTGATGAACTGCAAGCCGATAGGGCTTCAATCCGAGCTTGGCGCCTGGGCGGCAATGTTTGTGGGTAACGCACGTGTTTCTCCAGATGAGACGAAGGTCCAAGCCGACCGCCGCGTCTCTATCGCAAAAAACACTGGCAAATTTTGAATACGTATGCAAGATCAATTCAGCACCATGAGACCGGTCTCGCCGCTTGCAGCCTGCAAACGCATTTCCGCCTCTCGCTGTCATTCGGAGATTCTTGTCATGACGACTTCCCCCCTCCCCGGCGTCACCTATGTGAAGGCGCCTGAACGGTCCTCGATTGGCGACAATGCCCCGGTCGAGACGCTGGTCAGCGAGATCATCGCCAATGTTCGCAAGAACGGCGATGCGGCCGTGCGGGAGTACTCTGCAAAGTTCGACAAATCGGACATCGCCGTCTTCGAGGTCACCCAGGCCGAGCGCGAAGAGGCCCTGGCCGAACTCGATCCGCAGACCCGCAAGGACACCGAATTCGCCATCGCCAATGTGCGCAAATTCGCCCAAGCGCAGCTCTCGACCATCCTGCCGCTGGAAGTGGAAACGCTGCCCGGCGTGCACATGGGCCACCGGGTCATCCCGATCCAGCGCGTTGGCTGTTATGTTCCGGGCGGCCGGTATCCCCTGCTGTCGGCGCCGATCATGACCATTGTGCCGGCCAAGGTGGCCGGCGTTGATGAAGTCATCGCTTGCCTGCCGCCCAATGCCCATAAGGCGATGATTGCCGGTTGCGTGCTCTCCGGCGCCGACCGCATCTTCCGCATCGGTGGCGCCCAGGCCATCGCCGCCATGGCCTATGGCACCGAGAGCGTGCCTGCCGTGAACAAGATCGTCGGGCCCGGCAATGCCTTCGTCAACGAGGCCAAGCGCCAGGTTTTCGGGCCCGTCGGCATCGACCAGCTTGCCGGTCCCTCAGAGATTTTCGTCGTTGCGGATGCGACCGGCGATGCCGAGATGATCGCCACGGACCTTCTCGCCCAGGCCGAGCACGACATCCGCACGCGCGTTGGCCTCATCACCACCGACCGGGCCCTGGCCGAGGCCACGCTGGCCGAAGTCGAAAAGCAGCTCGAGACGCTGTCCACCGCCAATACCGCGCGTGAGGCATGGATCAACTACGGCGAGATCACCGTCTGCGAAAGCGAAGCCGCGATGATTGCCTATTCCGACCACATTGCCGCCGAGCACCTGCAGGTCCACACCGCCGACGCCAAGGCTTTTGCGCTCAAGCTGCGCAACTACGGCTCGTTGTTCATCGGTGAATTGGCCAGCGTGGTCTATTCGGACAAGTGCAGCGGCACCAACCATACGCTCCCAACCATGGGCGCGGGCGCCTATACCGGCGGCCTCTGGGTCGGCGCCTATGTCAAGATCGCCACCCATCAGTGGCTGAGTGAAGATGGCGTCAAGCAGGTCGCGCCGCCCGCCGCGCGGCAATCGGCCAGTGAAGGTCTTGAGGGCCACCGCCGCGCCGCGCAACTCCGCCTGGACCGGATGCAGGCGTAAGCGAGGCAAAAGCAAAAGGCCCGCGAAAGCGGGCCTTTTTTGTTCCTCTCCACATCGGACAGAAGACCAGCGCTCAGCTGATTTTATCCGCTTCCAGCCAAGCCGCCTTCAGTTTCTCAACCGTGAACCCGGGCGCCCGCGCGGCGGTGAGGATCGGCACTTCCTTGCGCATGACGACGTCGATGGCCCAGGCCATGCGCTCGATATGCTCTGCCGGGATGACCACCCCGCCGTGGCGGTCTGCATGCACGAGATCGCCGGGGCGAACGGTCATGCCGAAGACGGTCACCGGGCAATCGAGTTCGGTCACATGCACGAAGGCATGGCTGGGACCGACGGCGCCGGCGATGACCTGATAGCCTTCGTCGAGCATGCCCAGATCGCGCAGTACGCCATTTGTCAGCGTGCCGGCAATGCCCAGTCCCTTGTGCTGTGCGACCTGCATTTCGCCCCAGAAGCCGCCGATGACATGGGGATAGTCCGTGTCCTCTATGACCACGACATTGGGGCCTTCGCCGTCCGCCACATATTCGTAATAGGCCATGCGCAGGGCCCGCACCTCGGCGGCCGGCTTTTGGGCCGGTGACGAGGCGCGGATCTTGGCCGTACGCGCAAAGCCGACCACGGGCGGCAGCGCGGGATCGGCGCAGACCACGGGGGTCTTGGTGAACCCCTCCGCTGTGCGCCCGCCCATCACGTGCTCCAAGGCATTGCAGACCGTGGGCGTATCAGCCCCGCGCAGCGCGGCAAGAACATCTGGCGAGATGGTCGGCATGCCCCTACTCCGCCGCCTTGGCCGTGGACCAGGTCGGCGCCGCCGGCGCCGCAGCACCGCGCACAATGAAGGCAATGGCGTCAGCGGAAGACGGGTTGCGGAAGCCATGCGCCAGGCCAACCGGCACAGTCAGCGTATCGCCGGCACCCAGGATGAGCACGCCATCGGCCCAGTTCACTTCCAGCGTACCGGACTGCACGAAGACCACCTCCTGCTCGGATCGCGCATGCGCGGGAATAGCCGCGCCGGTTTCCAGCTTGAGGCGACGCAGTGCAAAGCCATGCTCCCAGTGCCCGACGATTGGCCCCGCCTTGAAGCCATCGCCTGCGTCGACATCGCCAATGAGCGCGGCTTCCTCGACGCCCTCGCCGGCCAGTGCCGAGGCCGGATTGGCCTTCATGTCGGCGGCCTTGAGGGCATATTTTGCCAGTTCGTCCATGGGCGGGGTGGCGAGTTCCTTCAGCTTTTCGGCCGTGGGTGGCTGTTCAAGTTCGGCGCCCTCGGGCACTTTTTCGCCCAGTGTCGTGTCGATCAGCTTGCCGCCCTTGAGCAGCTTGAGGCCGAAGTCCTCAGCCATCTTGAAGACGCTTGGCGCCCAGACAACCTTGCCCGGATCGTCATGGCCGAGCACCACATACAGAAAGCCCGTTCCCTCGTCTCGTTTTTCGAAGCCGCGGAACATATGGGTGGGGACCGTTGCAACGTCGCCCGGCTCCACATCCAGATAGCCCTCGTCCTTGTTGGCGCCAAAGACAAAGCGCCACTTGCCGGTGTGGACCACGAAGGTCTCGGCTGTGAGATGGCTGTGCTGGCTATTGGTGCAGCCGAACGGTTGGCGGGCGGCACCGATATTGAAGCCGTGCGCCTCGGGAATATGCACCACCTGGGCCGGGTTTTCGGACACGCCCGGTCCAATGATGGTGAAGTTCTCCTTGCGGTCCGAGCCCGGCGTACGGGCATCGATAAATGCGTTACGCAGCCCCTTGAGGTCTGCATAGCGCACCATACGTTTCTCCATTTCAGCTTGGGTCCACTTGGTCATCGGACAGTCCTTTCACTCGCAAAATTTGCATTCGTATGCATCGAATATTGGAAAACCGGCGGGATAGAGGCGGATTGCAACATCACGCCTCCCGCGGTCGGTAAATGCGCTGACCGTCGCGTTCGACAATGCCGCTTTGCGGCAGTCGCGCGGAAGTGCGGACAATAAGCTCACCGCTCAGAATGCGGTGTTCAGCCTCGATTTCCCCACTGGCGATCTGGTCCATCAGGATATCGACGGTCGATTCCACCATGCGCTTGAGCGGCTGGCTCATTGTGGTGATGCCATAGGATGTCCAGCGCGCCGGACCCACGTCGTCAAAGCCGACGATGGAGAGCTCTTCGGGGATGTTCAGGCCGAGTTCGTATCGCGCTACGTCCATCACGGCGACGGCCATGTGGTCATTGGCAACGAAAATTGCTTCTGGGCGATCCGGGCGCGAAAGCATCACGCGCGCTGCGGCTTCAGCTTCCTTGCGCGAGTAATTGCCGGTCTCGACGACGAGATTGGTGTAGCCATTGGCTGCCAGCCCCTCGACATAACCCTCGTAGCGATCGCGATTGGTCGAGGAGTTTTCGAGGCCGGCGATATAGCCAAAGCTCGTGTGACCGCCGGCGACCAGAAAATCGGCTATGCGCTTGCCGCCTTCCCTGTTGCGCGTGGTGACACTGGAAACGGCGTCGCGCTCGGTCGTGCGGTTGAACAGAACCACCGGTATGCCGGCCGCCGCGCATTCCTCGGAGAGTTCGGAGGAAAGGGAGGTGGAGGCAAGGATGATGCCGTCCACGCGGTACTGCATCAATTGGTCGAACACCGGGTCGCTGTCGCGATCCATGAAGCCGGTGAACAGCAGCAGGTGATAGTTTTCCGCGGCCAGCGCCCTGCCCAATTCTTCGAGCACATCGGGATAGAACAGGTTTTCGAGATAGGCCATGACCACCGCGATGATGCGGGACCGGCTGGTAATCAGCGAACGCGCGATGGCATTGGGCCGATAGCCCAGCTCCTTGGCCGAGGCCAGGACCTTCTGCCGGGTCTTGGGAGAAATCGAGGCGCCGGGCGTAAAGGTGCGTGAGACAGCCGACTGCGAGACGCCGGCATGCTCGGCAACCCGCGAAGACGTTACGCCTGGCTTCTTTACTCCGCTGTCCATCCGCCATCCACCAATAGAGAAGTGCCGGTCACCAGAGCGGCGGCATCGGAGGCCAGGAACACGATGGGGCCCATGATGTCTTCAACGCGCCCCAGGCGCCCGAGCTTGATCTTGGAAAGGACCCAGCTTCGGAATTCCGGGTTGCTGAGATTTTTCGCGGTCAGGTCGGTTTCGATGAAGGTCGGACAGATCGTGTTGACCCGAATATTGTGCCGCCCCAGGTCTATCGCCATGCCCTTGCTCAGCCCTTCGACGGCAAACTTGCTGGCAGAATAAAGCGCACGGTCGGGGCCGCTGACATGGCCCATCTGGGATGAAATGTGAATGATCGAGCCGGGTAGGCCCACCTCAGTCAGCCGCGCAACGACCGCCTGGGACACAAAAAGCGTTGCGGACAGGTTGATGTCCATCACCGCCTGATAATTGGCCGGGGTGATGTCGGCAAAGCTGGAATGGCGGCCGGTGCCGGCCGAATTGACCAGAACCTGGAACGGCTCGACTTCCTCGACAAAGGCCCGGACAGCGTCGGTATCGGTGATATCAATCGCCACGCCCTCGGCGGCCAGCCCAGCGGCGCTGAACTGCTCCACCACGGTCGTGACGTCGGCAGCGGTGCGGGCGGCAATAGTCACCGCCGCCCCCGCCTCTGCCAGCGCCACCGCCGCACCCAGCCCGATGCCGCGCGTACCCCCGGTAACGAGGGCGCGCTTGCCATCAAGGCGGAAGCTTGGGGTGCGTGGCAGGGTCATGTTATTGGGCCACCTCGATACGGGGTGTGGCACCCGTGCCATAGGGAATGTTGCGCCCGCCATAGCGGCGTACGCGCACATTGGCCTGCTCGGCATGACCGACGAAGCCTTCGAGCATGCTCAGCCGCGATCCGTATTCCCCGATCATGGCCGAGGCCGCATCGGTGGTCACAGTCTGCCAGGTACAGGTTTTCATGAATTTCCCCACCCATAGACCACCCGTATAGCGCGCCGCTTTCATTGTGGGGAGGGTGTGATTGGTGCCAATGACCTTATCCCCATATGCGACATTGGTGCGGGGGCCGAGGAACAGGGCGCCGTAATTGGTGAGATTGTCGCGGAACCACATGTCCCGGTCGGTCATGACCTGCACGTGCTCGGAGGCAATGCGGTCGGCCTCGACCAACATCTCGTCGTAGCTCTCGCAGACGATGACCTCGCCGAAGTCGGCCCAGGACTTGCGCGCGATTTCGCCGGTCGGCAGGATTTCGAGCAGGCGCTCGATTTCGGCCATGGTTTCGCGGGCGAGCTTTTCCGACGTGGTCAGGAGGATTGCCGGGGTCGTCGGGCCATGCTCGGCCTGGCCCAGGAGGTCGGTGGCACACATTTCGCCATCGACGGTCTCGTCAGCAATCACCAGGGTCTCGGTCGGGCCGGCGAACAGGTCGATGCCGACACGTCCGAACAGCTGGCGCTTGGCTTCGGCCACGAACGCATTGCCTGGTCCCACCAGCATGTCGACCGGATCGATGCTTTCGGTGCCGATGGCCATGGCGCCGATGGCCTGGATGCCACCCAGGACGTAGATTTCATCGGCACCGGCCATTGCTTGTGCGGCAACGACGGCCGGTGCCGGCTTGGCTCCAAAAGGCGGAGCACAAGTTATGACGCGCTCACAGCCTGCGACCTTGGCGGTGATAACCGACATATGGGCGGAGGCGAGCAGCGGGTATTTGCCGCCGGGGACATAGCAGCCCACGGCGTTGATCGGCACATGCTTGTGCCCGAGCGTGACGCCCGGAAGCGTCTCGACAGTGAGATCGGTCATGGTTGCGCGTTGCGCCTGGGCGAAATTGCGCACCTGGGTCTGGGCGAATTCGATATCGTGCAGATCCTGATCAGTGAGCTGGGCCAGGCAATCATCGATTTCGCGCTGGCTCAGGCGGAAGTCGCTGCGCTCCCACTTGTCGAATTTCTGCGACAGCTCGATGATCGCGGCATCACCGCGCTTTTCGATGTCGCCAAGGATAGCCTCAACAGTGGCCCGAACCTGGCGATCCGCCTCGGCCCGTTCTTCCACATCCTTGCCGCGCTTGAGCCAGACTGGCATGTGCCGCTCCTCGTATTCTTCTAGTGTTAATCCAGTCTTGCATACGTATGCAAAAATGTAAATCGGAACCATCATCGAAGACATCAAAATGTCCTCGACCGATGGTCAGCTAAGCGGTGGGGGCCGCTGGATGGCGTGATCCGTGGCGAGTTCAAAGGCATCGCCGATCTGGACGATGCTGGCTTCGCCGTGATGTCGTCCGACAATCTGCATGCCCAGCGGCAGGCCCTTGTGAAACCCGATGGGCAGCGCCAGCACGGGATGCCCGCTGACGTTGAACCCGATGGTTCGCATCGGCGTCCACACTGGTTCCTTTTCAAAGGGTGCCGCCGGCAGCGCCGTCGTCAATGCGCCTGCGGTGATCAGGGCGTCATGGTCTTGCAAAAGCCGATCCACTGCGGTGCGGAACACTGCACCTGCCCGCTTGGCCTCGGAGAGTTCCGCGTCGGACACGTCGATGCCGGCGGCCAGGCTCAAGAAGGTGCGCCGACCATAGGACTGCGGTTGGTCGCGCAGGGCCTTGGCGTGGTAATCGAAGCTCTCCCGGTGAAGAATAGCAGCGGCGGCAACCTCGATGGCGTCATAATCCGGCAGGTCGACCTCGGTGATCACGGCACCCAGTTCGGACAGTTTCGACAGCGCGGCGTCCATCGCCGTCAGCATGGCGGGCATGGTCTGGCTGTCATGCGCGAACCAATTGCGCGCATAGCCGATCCGCAGGCCCGCAATGGGATGACCAAGCAGGCTCGCCGCCCGGCTTCCCGAGATCACGTCCAGCGTCACAGCAGCCTCTGCGACCGTGGCGCTCATGGGACCAACATGATCCATGCTGGCAGACATGCCGAGTACGCCGCGTTGTGACACAGTGCCAAAAGTCGGCTTGAGCCCAACCACGCCGCAGTAGAACGCCGGGCCGCGCAGTGAACCACCGGTGTCCGTGCCGACTGTGGTGCGCAACAGACCGCCGGCAATGGCAACGCCGCAGCCCGAGGATGAGCCGCCGGTAATGTGATCAAGGCTCCAAGGATTGCGGGCCGGCGGGAACAATCCGCCCTTGTCCGGTCCAACCGTGCCCCATTCATAGGTCGCCAGTTTGCCCAAGAGGATAGCGCCCCCTGCCCGCAGCCGCTCGATGACGTCCGCGTCATTGCCGGCAATGGCGTCGGACCGGCCAGGCGCGTCTGCCGTGGTGGGCAGTCCGGCAATATCGATCAGATCCTTGATGCCAACCGGAATGCCGTGAAGGGGCCCGCGATCAATGCCCGCCGCCAGGTCTGCATCGGCGCGCGCCGCATCGGCCAGGGCCTGCTCCGCAAGCACCAGATAGAACGCGCGATACGCGCCGTCCCGGGTCGCAATGCGATCCAGATGCGCTTGCACAAGCGCTACCGAGGTCAGTCGACCATCGCGCAAGCGCTGGCCCTGTTCGAGGAAACTGAGATCCAGCACGCCGTTCTGATCGGCCGCGACATCGCCGGGCAAGGCGTCACCGAGACCCGCCACGCCGTCGCGCAGCCAGGATGCCAGCCTGAAAACGCCGTCTGCCTCGGATGAAGACAGATTGATGCCGTGCGCGGCGACACGCTCGGCGAAGGCCGCACGAGCCTCGTCCTCAGATGTGTTTTTGACCACCGCCGACTCCTGCCCGGACATGTCAGTCAGCCACGATACGCGCGCCGCTCGTCCGATCAAACAGGTGACAGGCCGCAGGCGGAACATTGAATTTGGCGCTATCGCCAATCTCGGCGCGATAGTCCTTGCCGACTTTGATCGAGACCAGTTCGCCGGCGACGCGCATGGAGATCATGGTCGCTTCGCCCAGCAGCTCGACCGAATAGATCGGCGCCTCGATCTGACCCTGACCCTCGGCCAGCGTCGCGTCTTCGGCCCGGAAGCCGAGCGTCACCGCGCCGTTTGTCGCCTTCGACAGACCTTCAATGCGGATCTTGTCGCCCGTAAAGACGCCATCGGCAATATTGCCATGGACCAGGTTCATGGCTGGCGAGCCGATGAAGCTGGCGACGAAAGTATTGGCCGGACGGTCATAGATTTCCATCGGCGTGCCGACCTGCTGGATGAGGCCCTTGCTCATCACCACTACCCGGTCTGCCAGCGTCATGGCTTCGATCTGGTCATGGGTCACATAGATCGTCGTGCGCTTGAGCGTGTGGTGCAGGTTCTTGATCTGAGCCCGGGTCGAGACACGCAGCTTGGCGTCAAGGTTGGACAGCGGCTCGTCCATGAGGAAGGCATTGGGCTCGCGCACGATCGCACGGGCCAGTGCCACGCGCTGGCGTTGACCACCCGAGAGGGCCGCCGGACGGCGCTGCAGGAAATCGTCCAGCTCCACCATCTTGGACGCGGCCATAACCCGTTCATGATGCTGGTCCTGGGGTACCTTCCGGACCTTGAGCGGGAAACGGATGTTCTCGTAGACGGTCATGTTCGGATAGAGCCCGTAGCTCTGGAACACCATCGAGATGTCCCGATCCTTGGGCTCGAGCTTGTTGACCAGGCGGTCGCCAATCCAGATTTCGCCTTCGGTAATGTCCTCGAGCCCGGCAATCATGCGCATGGTCGTGGTCTTGCCGCAGCCCGAAGGCCCCAGCAAAACCAGGAATTCCTGGTCGGCGATATCGAGATTGAAATTGTCCACGCCGACAAAATTGTTCCAGCGCTTGGAGACGTTCTTGAGACGGATCTGAGCCATGGGATCAGCCTTTCACTGCGCCGGCGGTGAGCCCGCTGACGATCTGGCGTTGGAAGAAGAGGACGAGAATGAACAGCGGCACGGTCGCCGAAACCACGGCAGCAACGGCATACATGACGTTTCCGGCCTCCTGCACCGAGCCGAGGAAGCTAGAAATTTTGGGTACCATGGTCTGGTTGTCGGCGCTGAGCAGCATCGAGGTCGTGGCGAAGTCGTTGTAGGCCAGGAGGAAACTGAACAGCCCTGTCGTGACCACGCCGGGCCACATCACCGGGATGATGACCATGCGGAAGGCCTGGAAGCGTGTGCAGCCGTCAACCATCGCGCTCTCGTCGAGGTCCTTGGGAATGCTGAGGAAAAACGAGTGCAGCATCCATAGGGTGAAGGGCTGGTTGATCGCCACCAGCACGATGATGGAGGTTGGCAGCACGCCCCAGATATTGAGCTGGAAGAACGGCAGCAGATAGCCAGACACCAACGTAATGTGCGGCATGGCGCGGAAGACCAGCGCCGCGATCAGGATCCAGAACGCATAGCGCTGACCCGAGCGCGCCAGGGCGTAGCCGCCCAGCGTCCCCAGCGTCAGCGAAATCACCGTCACCGACACTGTAACAATGGCCGTGTTCATCACCGCCCGCCAGAATTCACGCGTCACCCAGGCGCCGTAATAGCCGTCGCCTGTGAAGGTGCCGCCGGTCTGTGCCTGCGTATAGGTGCCGAAAATGGCGTTCCACCAGCTTTCGCGCGAGAAGAAGTCCGGCTCGACCTTGAACGAACCCCACACCGTCCAGAAGAACGGGAAGGCCGCCAGAACCACCCACAAGATGATGAAAAGCGAGATCAGCAGATTGAGCGGCAAGGGGCGCTTTTGCGTCAGTGTAGCGTAGGACATGGTCACACCACCTTGTGGTTGAATTCGCGCCAGGTGCGCACCAGCACCGGGCTCAGCAGAATGACGACACCAATGATGGTGATGACGGATGTTGCGCCGGCCGAGCCGAACAATTGCGAGTCCCCGCTCAGGTCATTGAAGATCAGCCAGCTGAGCGAGGTGGCATTGGATTCGGCCGAGAAGCCGACAATGGGTTCAAAGACACGGAAATTGTCCATCAGCTGAACCAGCGCCACAAAAGTTGCGAGCGGCGCCAGGTGCGGGATGATGACGTAGCGGATGCGCTCCCAACGGCTGGCGCCGTCGATCATGGCGGACTCCAGCGTATCGCCGGGCACGGTCTGAAGACCGGCATAGAACACCACGAAGCTGAATGGGGCATTGGTCCAAACGCCGTAGAACAACAGCGACCCCCAGGTCAGCGCCGGCGATTGGCGCAGCGACAAGGTCGGGTCATCGAAAATGTTCTGGAGTGTGGCCCCGATGATGCCGTTGGACTGGATCATCCAATAAAGAATGAGCGAGCCGATCAGAGGCGTGATGATCATCGGCAGCAGCGAGAAAAAGATCACCGGCCCCTTGATCGCCCGGGGGACGGCATTGACCGCCAGGGCAATGGTAAAGCCCAGCACCATGGCCAGCGGCGTCACCACGAAGCAAAAGACCAGCGTGAAGGAAAGCGCCTTGTAGAAGGGCAGATTGTATATGCGGCTGACGGCATCGCCAAAGCCTGCATTATTGCTCAGGATCGCGCCGACCTCGGCGACTGCCAGGTGCCCACGATTGAAATAGGTGCCCAGCCCGTTGAACATGCCCATGGGCTGCTCGGCGCGAATTTTGGCCATGGCGGCGGTATCAACCCGCACCTCCGTGGTGCATCCGCCGAAGGGCTGGCAGTTTTCCACCTCGACCAGCACGCGCTGGTGTTCGACGTGAAAACTTTGAACCACCACCGAAACGATCGGCAGCGCAATGAACAGGACCATCGCGATCAGCGAGGGCAGGATGAAGGCAAAGAATGTCTTGTGTGGCATGCAATGCCTCCCCATTCGCGGACGTAGTGTATGGGCGTTATATCGCCACGTCGCCCCTTCGCTTGGCCGAGAAGGGTCGCGATGAGGGGGCCGAACAAGGCTCCCTCATCGACGCTGCGCTATCCTCCCCCTGGAGGGGAGAACGAAGAAGGCTAGAGGTAGCCGCCTTCCTTGGCAGCAGTGTCATAGGCGGCCTTGACGTCGGCCAGAGCCTGGGCCGCATCTTCGGTACCAGCCATGTATTCGGCAAGCTCGGAGGACAGGGCTGTGTGCAGCAGGCCCATATAGGGCTGCATCGGATAAGCACGGGCACCGCCGGTGGCCGTGGCAATCACGCCGACTGCTGCCGGGCCTGGCTCGTAGCCAGCGACCAGCCAGGTGGCAACGGCCGGATTGGCAGCGACCATTTCGGGGCTGATGCCATGCACCATGGCCTGGAACGAGGCTGCGGCGTCTTCGTCAGAGACGTTCTTGGCGATGGTGAAACCGTCCCACCACAGCGCAACGGCCGGGATGGAACCGCCACCGATGGTCGGAGCAGCGGCCAGCACGGTGTTTTCCACCACGCCTTCAGCAGCGCCTTCGCCGTCGAGTGCATTGCCCGCCAGCGAGCCCCACTCATTCATCATTGCCGTATTGCCGGCCTCATACTCGGCCAGGATGCCATTGGCATCAAAGGTCAGGTAATCGGGGTCCATATATTCGGTCATGGCGCGCATGATCTCGAGGACCTTCAGGCCATTCTCATTGTCGATGGCAAGCTCGGCCGAGCCGGGCGCGAAGAACTCGGCACCGGTGCCCAGGTAGCTGTTCACAAACTCTGCCGCCAGGTCCCAGCCGGGCTTGACGGAAGCAGCCAGCGGATAGTCCATCAGGCCGGCATCCTTGATGGCCTTGGCAGCGGCCAGCATGTCTTCATAGGACGTCGGAGCGGCGACGCCGGCAGCGTCCAGGATGTCCTTGCGATAGAACAGGTGCTGCGCATTGCCCATGAAGGCGATGGCCATCACCTTGCCATCGATCTTGATCAGCTGATTGGGCTGCAGATCCTGGCCGTATTTCGCCACAAGGTCATCGAGCGGACGGATGAGGTCGTCGTTCAGCAGCGGCACAATGGAGTTGTTGGCAACCACGGCGACGGTATATTCAGCCGGATTGATCGAGAGCGCAGGCACTTGGAGGTTCTTGTGCTCGGCAGTGGCGTTGGCGGTAACAGTGAGGCCATCGGTGGCGCATTCGCCAGCAGTCGTATTGATAAGGCGAAGGGCCTCGAAATCATTGCTGAGGATGCGGACCGAACCGGCGCCCTCGATGCCGCAATCGGCAAAAGCTGCACCTGCTGTAAGGCACAGAACGCCAAGTGAGACAGTAGTCTTCAACATAAGCTTCATTTTGTTCTCCTGACGGTGAACGGCGCTCACTAAGTCTTGCGCCGACCATCCCCTGTTGTCGTTTGACGCTCCCGCGACGGGCACCGCCCCTTAAAAAGGTGGCGCTACCAGCCATTTTGTCTTCCGCACGTCACAATTGGTAAGCGGCCTTGCATACGAATGCAAGCACTTTTGCATTCGTATGCAACAATGGTCTGTGAAGCCCTATTGAACCGGGCCGGAGCCGCCGGCAGCATAGCATTATTAAGATCAAATCGGGGGCGCGGCGGCGCTTGCGTCTATCCTAGAGGATATGTGCGCCAGCACGCCCAACAGGCCCAACGACGCCCCAAAAAGCGCAGCCCCGAGCTGAGGACGCGTTGGCGTGCATCATCGCAATGCTCAAAAATCGCAAGCCAAGGACTCATTTCCGGCACGCGGCCAGGAAAGCTCAACACGGTCAGCAATTTAGTGGATAAAAACAAGTGGCGGAGAGGAAGGGATTCGAACCCTCGAGACAGTTGCCCATCTGCACCCTTAGCAGGGGTGTGCCTTCGACCACTCGGCCACCTCTCCAGCGGGGTCGGGTCTAGCGGGCGGCTGGAGGGATGGCAAGCGCTTTTTATGGCGGGGGCAACAAGGACTTGCTGCCTGTGGATGGCGGGGGAACCGCCCTGCCGCAATTTGGTTGGTAAGCCGGACTATTCTTGGCTTAAATCGGCCGGCGGCGGAACACGCTTCGAGTCGACGGGCGTAGCGGAACTGGCAAGAGGCGGATGCGGATGACGAGGGGAATCGAGCTGAAACGCGTTTGGACTGGCCCCATTGCGGCCCTTGGCCTATTGCTCTGCGGCACCGTCGCGGCGCAGGAGGCTCCTGTCGCACCGGCCCCGGTGGAAGGCGTTTGGCGCACCGTGCTGCAATCGGAGATCACCATCAGCCCTTGCGAGCGTGGCTATTGCGGCCATCTCTCGCGCATTGTGGTGCCCGAGGGCATGCTCAGCGGCGCCGAGGCCGAAGCCGCCGCGGCCATGGAGCCCGAAGAGTTCTTCGACCATCGTAACAAGGACCCTGCCCTGCGCACCCGTCCCATGCTGGGCCTGCAGATCCTGACGCTGTGGCAAGGCAACCAGCCGCATATCTATGACGGTGAAATCTACAACCCCGAGGATGGCAACAGCTATACCGGCTATGTCGAACTGGTCGGACCGGACACGCTGCGCCTCAATGGCTGCGTATTGTTCAATGTGGTCTGCCGGGGCGAAGACTGGACCCGGGTGCCAGCCGACGAGCTGGAGGCGCGTGCCGCGGCCGAGGCGGACGCCGCCCCGGCCGTCGAGTAATCACGCCCGCATCAGCCGCATCTGTGGTTGGCCATTGCCGCGCAGGGCCGGCGAGACGCCGTGGATATCGACGGTCGACACCACGCGGTGACGCAGCGCGGCAAACATGAAGGTCGGCGTCACGTTGACCGGCTCGTCGAACTGCACCGTAACGGTGAAGCTGTGCATATTGCCCAGCAATTGCACGCCGATCAGCAGGCCGGTGAAGGGCTGCTCGAGGTAAAACCCCTTGACGCGCATGCCCACCTGGAAGGGCACGGCAACGCGATCGGGCAAGGCCGCCCGGGCGGTGTTCCAATCACGAAAGCCATGGGCGCGGGCAATGTGTTCCAGCGCCTCGCTATGGGTCATGGGCTGGCCGGAACTGGCGCGGGATTCGCGCAGGTGTTTGGCCTCGGACTTGAGGGTCTGGGCGGATGGGGTATCAAGTGAATAAGACATGGTTCGGGTCTCTCCAGACATGGAGGCGACAATAAGCATGGGGTCCGCATTGCCATGATGCGCCTTGGGAGAAAACAACCGAAGGGATCATAAGAGAGCTGAGCTTCACCAAGGACCTTGCGATCCGCGGACGGCTGGCGTCAGCAACCGAGGGGCTAAATGCGCCCGGCCCGCGCTGCTGTCAAGATGCCGATCAAAAGGCGTGATGGGGCGATCAGACAATTGCATTGGGCGAGATAGGTATTGGGCGCTAGGAACAGACACCTGCGCACCTTGGGGGCACGATGACTGAAATACTCTTGTTCCTGGCCGGGCTTCTCGGCGGTGCACTCAATTCGCTGGCGGGCGGGGGCTCGTTCATCGTCTTCCCGGCGCTGCTATTTGCCGGCGTGCCGCCAGTTCTGGCCAATGCCTCCAACACTTATGCTGCCCTGCCCGGCTATGTCAGCGGCGCGGCGGGTTATTGGAAGTCGGTGGCGGGCTACAAGGACAAGCTGATCACCTACGGCCTAGTCGCGGCGCTCTTCGGCTATGTCGGCGCTGAATTGCTCCTGGTGGTTTCTGACGAACAGTTTGCGCTGGTGGTGCCCTGGCTGATGGGCTTTGCCGTGGCGCTGTTCATCTTCGGCAACAGGATCAACACCATGCTGCGAGCGCGCAGTGGCGAAAAGCGCGGCATGCAGGCGCTGGGCGCGGTGCTGCTGCTGGCGCTCCTGGCAGCGGTCTGTGTCTATGGCGGGTTCTTCAATGCCGGGCTGGGCATCTTGTTGCTGGCGTTCCTTGCCATGGCCGGCATGACCGACATCCACGCCATGAACGGGCTAAAACTCTATATCTCGTCCATCGTCGCCGTCGTCGCCGTGGCGCGTTTTGCGCTCAATGCCTCCATCGACTGGTACCACGGCTCCATCGCGCTAGTCGGCGTGACCATTGGCGGCTATGCCGCGGCGCGGCTCGCCAGATACATCCCTACCCATTGGATCCGCATCGGCGTGATCGTCTATGGCATCGGCATGACCGGGTACTTCTTCTGGACGGCCTACTTTTCGTAGTTCGCCTTTCTGATCCACACCGCCGCATCGTGGAACGGCGCCCCCCCGAAGGGTGGTGACGGGGTTGCGCTGGTCAGCATGTTGATGCCCTGCCCGCCGCGATGCGCCTTGTTGCGATGCAGACCTTCCGCAATCAGCACGCCGGTCTGCAAGCCGTCGTGGATGCGGGCCGTCAGGTCCACGGAGCCGCGCATGTTGCCCAGGGTGACATGGTCCCCATCCTCGATCCCCAGACGTGCCGCATCCTCGGGGTGAATGAACACACTCGGTTCCCCCTCACGCCTTATGCTGCCGGGCGTCTGGTTGAACGAGGAATTGAGGAAGGCGCGGGCCGGGCTGGTGGCGAGCTTGAACGGGTGCACCGCGTCTGCGGCTTCGTTGATCGCCCAGTGATCGGCAAAGCGCGGCATGTCCGCCGGATCGCAGACCCAGCGATAGCCCTTGCGTTCGGCCACATCGCTCCAATTCGGCGCGAAGCGATAACGGCCATCGGGCCAGCCAAACCCTTTGGCGAAACGCGCAGCATCGTCGGGCCGCTCGCGGTCGATAAAGCCGGTCTTTTCGACCTCTTCGAGCGGCGGATAGTTGGAGCGAGCAAAGGTGTCGGCCACAACATCGCGGTCGCTGGCGTGAAAACTCGGATCGTCGCTGCCAAGCCGAAGGGCGATGGCATTGATGACATCGTGGTTGGAGCGGGCCTCGCCCGGCGCCTCGACGACAGCAGGGCCGTAAAGCACCCGGGTATGGCCGCCGCGGGTGTAATAGTCATTGTGTTCGAGGAACATGGTGGCCGGCAGCACGATATCGGCCAGCTCGGCGGTTTCAGTCATGAACTGCTCATGCACCACGAGGAACAGGTCCTCGCGCATCAGCCCCTGGCGCACCAGTTGCTGCTCGGGCGCAACGGTGGCCGGGTTGGTGTTTTGCACGATCATGGCGTGCACCGGCCCACCGCCCTGGAGGGCCTTTGCGTCGCCGGTGAGGATGGGGCCGATTTCGGACATGTCGAGAAGACGCGGCGTGCCCTTTTGCAGGTGCGTGCCTTCGAGGCGCGACTTGTCGAGGCCCCAGGTGCCGGAATTGGAATGGAAGGCGCCGCCGCCGCGATACTGCCAGGCGCCGGTCATGGCCGGAATGGAGAGCGCGGCGTGAACCGCTGTGGCCCCGTTACGCTGGCGCGAGAACCCATAGCCGAGTCGGAAGAAGGTTCGTTTGGTTTCGCCCACCAGATGCGCGAAGGCTTCAATTTCGGAGACGGACAGTCCCGTAATTGCGGACGCCCACTCCGGCGTGCGCGTCGCCAGATGCGCCTCGAACTCCGCGGAAAAGTCAGTGAACTTTTCCATATAGGCGCGGTCGGCCAAACCGTCGCGCAGCAGCACATGCATGGTGGCCGCGGCGAGCGCGCCATCCGTACCGGGACGCAGGACCAGCCCCATGTCGGCCTGTTCCATGGTGGCGTTGCGATAGATGTCGATGACCACGACCTTGGCGCCGCGGGTCTTGCGGGCCTTCATGGCGTGGGTCATCACATTGACCTGGGTGTGAACCGCATTGGTCCCCCAGATGACGACGCAATCGGCCTCGGCCATCTGCTCGGGATTAACCCCGCCGAGCAGGCCCGTGCCCGCGATATAGCCGGGCCAGGCAAGGCCCACGCAGATGGTGTCATACTGGTGCGAATAGCCGCGCACGGCGCGCAGGCGCTCGATCCCGTCGCGCTGCACATGGCCCATCGTGCCGGCATAAAAATAGGGCCAGACGGCCTCGGCGCCGTGGGTCTTCTCGACCTCAAGGAAGCGTGCTGCGATTTCATCCAGCGCCTCGTCCCAACTGATGGTCTGCCACTGCCCTGCCCCTTTGGGGCCGATGCGGCGCATGGGGTGGGTCAGGCGCTCGGGGTGATGGATGCGCTCGGCATAGCGGGCGACTTTCTCGCAGATCACGCCAGCGGTATAGGGATCGTCCTTGGCGCCACGCACGCGGCCGACACTGCCATCGGCCAGGATGTCGACATCGAGCGCGCAAACCGACGGGCAGTCATGCGGGCAGACAGAGCGGATGGTGCGCTGGGCAATGGGAGCGTTCATGGCAGCAAGGGTAGTCCCGCGCCCGGCCCGCGACAATCGCATTGTGGTGATGGGGTCGATCAGGGGTGGTGATGAACGACCTCAGGACGTGGCAAATGCCTTGGTCGCCGTTTCGCTATTGCGGCGGGCGCGGGTCGCGGCGTGTTTGGCCAGTTGGGCGGCGCCGGCGTGGAATTGCGAGAAGGTGATGCGGCCCGAGGTGCCGGCAATGGTGACACCGCGCCAATTGGGACGAACGACACGCACATCGGACCAGTCCAGTTCCACGACGCGCCCCATGGCATTGCGATGCCTGACCTGCTTGTGGTCCCAGGAGGTGTGGGTGAATAGCCCCGCCATGCCGATGCCAAGCGATCCGCCCGAAAGCAGCAGCACGGCCAGATAGGTCGCGATCAGTTGGGTTGTATCGGCCACATGGCCCATGACAATAACGGCAAACAGCAGCACAGCCGCCAGCCCTGCCGCGCCATAGCAGGCGAAATATTCGACCATCGAGGGCCGCAGTTCGGCCAAGCCCCCTTCAACCACCACGGCCTCTTCGGGCTGGAGCAGGCGCAGGGCCAGGAAGGCGGCATAGCCAAATGCAACCACGCCGGCCGCACGCGAGAGCGGCAGATGGGCGGTGGCGGGAATGTACTTGAGGATGATGAGTAGGGTGATCGTCACAAGCGGCAAAGCCACTTCCTGCCAACGCAAAGGCACTCTGCTATTCTCCAAGGTGCGGGGGCCGGTGACGCAAGTTCGGCGGATTTCTGCTCTTAAGGGTACGGAAATAAAGTGATTTGGCCATTCACAATTCCGCCATAAGTGGGGCGAGCCGCATCAACGAGGCCTGGTGTTGCATCGACGCGACTTCGCATTCTGAGTCAATTGCCTCGCAGATTGATTCAAGCCGGTGACAGACAGAATCCGGCGCTCCTTCCAAGTCCCTCCAGCCACGCAATAAATTTCGGAATTGTATGCGACTTATCTCGCAGGACGCCTCCCCGGCCGGGGAGGCGTTCGCTCACAAGGGCACTTTGCGCCGGTTAGCGCGCCACCGACGCAGGGGCGCCGACCATGGCTGCCGTTGCGGCCTCTTCGGCATTGATTTCGGCTTCTGGCTCCTTGCGCAGGGAAGTCGCGAGGGTAAGTTCTTCGAGCAAGAAGCTCAGGCCAAAGGCGACAATGGCGGCACCGGCGGCAGTGTAGAACACCGGGTGGAGCGCCGAGGCGAAGGCTTCGAGCACCATGGTGCGGACCGGCTCGGGCAGCGATGCAACCGCCTGGGCACTGAAGCTGCCCGTGCCGCCGCCCTCCGGCATGATATCGCCCAGCCGGGCGGCCAGGCCGCTGGAAAAGATCGCCCCAAAGATCGACACGCCGATGGAGCCGCCGATCTGGCGGAACAGCGTATTGCCGGCGGTGGCAGTGCCCACCACTTCGCGCGCCACGGCATTTTGCGTTGCGGTGATGCTGACGCTGTTGACTGGGCCGATGCCGGCGCCAACCAGGAACATGTAAACCGCAATCTGCCAGGACGGGGTATCGAGCTGCATGGTGGCGAGCAGTAGCAGGCCACCGACGAGGACAAAGGTCGCAATCTGCGGCAGCACCTTATAGCGCCCGGTGCGGGTCATGATGAACCCTGAGACCATCGAGGTGCCAATCAGGCCCACCATCATCGGCAGCAGCTGCAACGCGGAGTCAGTGGGTGAAACGCCCTTGGCCAGCTGCAGATACATGGGCAGGAAGGTGATCGAGCCAAACATGGCCATGCCGACGAGAAAACCAATGGCGCTGGTGACGGCAAAGGTATTGTTGCGGAAAAGGTTCAGCGGCAGGACCGGCTCGGCTGCACGGGATTCCACCCAGATGAAAGCGCCCAGCATGGCGACGGCGGCCACGATGAGCCCCATGACCTGGACCGAGAACCATTCAAAGGTGTTGCCGCCCAGCGAGGTGGCCAGCACGAAGGCGGTCAGCCCACCCGAGAGCAGCACGAAGCCGGAATAGTCGATGGAATGCTGGACCCGAATGCCACGCGGCTTGAGCGCAACGGCGATGATGGCCAGAGCCAGCACGCCGAGCGGCAGGTTGATGAGGAAAATCCACTGCCAGGAAATGTGCTCGACAATAAAGCCGCCAAGCAGCGGGCCGACCACCGTGGCGACGCCGAACACGGCGCCGAACAGGCCCTGCACCTTGCCGCGCTGGCGCGGGGGAATGATGTCGGCCACGACCGTCATGGCGACCACCATCAGTCCGCCGCCCCCGAGGCCCTGAATGGCGCGCGCCGCAATCAGGAAGGTCATGCTGGTGGCCATGGCCGAGAGCAATGCGCCGAGGAGGAATATGACGATAGCGGCCTGCAGGACGATCTTGCGGCCAAAGAGGTCGCCGAGCTTGCCATAGATGGGCGCCACCACCGTGGAGCTGAGCAGATAGGCGATGACCACCCAGGTCAGGTGATCGAGGCCGCCAAGCTGGCCGACAATGGAGGGCAGCGCGGTCGAGACGATGGTCTGGCCCAGCGAGGCGAGCAGCAGGGTAACGGCGACAGCGCCGATTATCAGGGCAATGGAGGGATTGTCCGGCGCTTGGGCCGGTTGAACGGTTTCGGACATTAGGGCATTCCTTGCGGGCCGGGCCGCGATTTGTTGCGGCCCTTGAGAATTCAATTCTGAGCGCATATATGTGCCCAGGACAATTACATGTCAACAGCATGCAATTGCCACGGACATGCAAAACTGCGAGGGCTGCCATGCCTTTGGGCGACAAGAGAGAACTGGCTGCGCTACTGCGCCAAGCCGGCATTGCCACCGCCACAGCGGAGGCCGTGATGGATATTGACGGGCTGATGCAGAAATGGCGCCGCCGGGCTATGAAGCGCGAGCTGGGCCATCGCGCCCTGCTCGATCTCAAGGTGGGGATCGATCTGGCCCAGTTGGACGTGCTCACGGCTATCGATGCTCCTGCCCCCGAATTTGGCGAAAGTCAGGGCGAAACGATGGTCGCAACGGTCGCCGAGCGGCTCAATATCGACCCGTCGCGCGCCAGTCGTCTGGTGAGCGAGATGGTGGATCAGGGCTTTGCCCGCCGCGCGGTCAGCCAGGCCGATGCGCGGCGCACCATTATCGAGTTGACCGAGCGGGGCCGGGTCGTGGTCGATGCCGTGCGCGCCTATAAATTCCTGATCATGGGCGATTTTCTGAGTGAGTGGGACGCGACCGAACTCGCCGCCTTCGTGCCGCTGCTCAAGCGCTTTGGCACCTGGATGGATGGCATCGATCCAGCCACGGAAAAGCATGCTGGCGAGATTGAAGCCCTGGCCAAGGACATCAACAAGGCCGGCAAGGTTTCCGAGCCGAGCTAACCATGGGCGCCGCTTCTGTGGCGCTCCCTATATCACCGGCAACTGCCGGCAAGACTGAAGGCGGCGCGCTAGTGGACGGCGCTGCGCACGTCGTATTCGGCTGCGGCCTCTCCCGACGCTGGATCGGTTACGCCGAGGTCGCCGCCGAGGTCTTCGAGCATCGAGCGCATGCCATCGAGCGAGCGGATCATTGCGGGCCGAGCCTTGACGATACTGTCGAAGCCGTCCCACTCGCCCAGGAAGTAGAAGTCACGATCCCCGGTCTTGACCAGGCTGAAGCGGTGCATGCCGGCCGCCTTGAATTCCTCGCCGGCCGATTCCAGCATGCTACCGTGATGGGCTATCAACGCGTCTTCAAAACCGGGCTTCACCCGCATACGCACAATATTGTAGGCCGTCATCGACGCCTCCCATGTTAGCCGCTCAGGCCACCCACGTGGGCTGACGCGGTGTCCCATTCTACGCCTGCCGCAGCGGAGGTTACAGGGGATTCAACGGACCGCCTGAGCTCGGGTCTCAACGCATAGGGGTGATCGCTGTCATGAATACGATTTGTTGGACAGCAAGGGTTTATGCGCCTAGCAGTCTTGCCGCCTGGGGAGGATCAGCTTGAAAATGACGCAAAGGCGCATACCGGTAACGGCGCTGCTTGGCACCAATATGTTCTTTTCGGGCGTCACTTACGCCGCGACCATGCCTTATGCGTCGCTGGTGGGTGTGGATACGCTGGGCATGTCGCCAGGCCTTTTCGCGACGATCATGAGCGCAGGCGCCATCGTGGGCACCTTTGTTTCGCTGGGGCTGGGCTATCTCTCCGACAAGCTGCGCGACCGGCGCTTGCTGGTGCTGATCACGGCGCTGGCCGGCATCCTTGCCCATGGCCTGATCTATATCGCCCCTTCGCAAGCCAGCTTTGCCATCGCCATGGGGCTGATCATGCCGCTGGCGGGAGCGTCCTACGGGCAGAGCTTTGGCTATCTTCGCGTCTATTATCTCAAGCATCGCCCGGACAAGGCGGATTTCATGGTCACCTCCTTGCGGACGGTGTTCACGCTGGCCTGGATCATCGTGCCGCCGCTGGCCGGCTGGGTGGCGGCCGAGTTCAGCATTTTCAATGTCTATCTGGCATCGTCGCTGAGCTATGCGGTGATGGCGGGGGTCTTCGCCCTGCTGATGACCGATGCCAGCACGGCCGTGCAAATGCCTGCTCCCGTGCGCGAAAAGGGCGCGTCGCTGCTGTCCGTCTTTGCCCTGCGGCCCGGAATTCTCGCGGGGCTTCTGGGCCTGATCGTGATGGTCGGAGCGATGCGATTGCTGACGCTGAGCGTGTCGCTGTTCATCGTCACGGACCTGGGTGGCACGGTGACAGATGTGGGGTTCTACGCGGGGATCACCGCGGCGGTGGAAGCGCCCTGCATGATGCTGCTGGCCTATCTGACCACGCGGCTGAGTAAGGAAACCTTGCTCGCCGCCGCCGGCCTGGTGATGGCCGTGTTCATGGGGCTGAGCAGCGTCCTGACCAATATGACGGCGCTTTACTGGCTATTGCTGCTCAATGGCTTGGGTACGGCCGCGCTAATGAGCGTCAACATTCCCTATATTCAGGATGCCATCAAAGGCCGCGTCGGCCTGTCAACCTCGCTGATGGATATTGTCGCCATCGCCGCCAACCTGCTTGGCGCGGCCGGCTTCGGCATCCTGGCGGGCGGTGGCAATTACCGGCTGGCACTGGGCGTGGCAGCCGGTCTGTCGGTTGTTGGCGCAGCCATCATGGCCTTTGGCAATTTGAGCCGGCTGGGCCGGCCCAAACCTGTCACCGCCTGATCAGTCGTCGGCGCGGCTTTTCTTGTGGTCCTTGGGCTTGGCCGCCTTCTTCTTGGGCGGGCGAGCTTCGCCTTCGGCAGCGGGCTTGGACCAGGCCGGCTTGCCCTTGTCCTTGGGGAAGGATTTCTCCTTGGCGGCGAAGGGCTTTGCTGCCTTTGCCGGACGCGCCTCGCGCGGAGGACGCGGCGTTTCCATCATCGCTTCGAACCCATCGTCGGACCGCGGCTTGGCGTAGCGTTCCTTGCGGTCGGCGCGTTCGGGACGCGGCGCCATCGGGTCGTAGCGCTCCGGCGGGCCGGGCGGACGGCGGTTGGACTTCGGGCGCTCGGGGCGTTCGCCCGGACCATCGACAGCGCTGATGTTGACGCCGCGCTCGCCGGTGCCATTGGTGCCGACATTGCGCAGGAAGCTGTCGACCTTGTCGGCGGCGATCTCGAAGATCGTTTCCGTATCAAAAATGCGGATCGATCCAATGGCCGATTTGGTGACGCCACCAGCCTTGCAGATCATCGGCAGCAGCCAGCGCGGCTCGGCTCGCTGCTTGCGACCCAGATTGACCTTGAACCAGCTGCCGCCAGCAAAGGCCTCGCGGCTACGCGGCTCGCGCGCACCGAAATCGTCCTGCGAGGTGACGGTGACATCCTCTGGCACCGGCCGGGCGGCCAGTTGCAAGCGCAGATAGGCTGCAGCAATGGCTTCGGGCGCATGGCGCTCGAGCAGTTGAGCCACCATCGGGGCTTCATCTTCGCTCGCCGCAGTGCTCAAGGTGTCCGCTGACAGGATATGTTCGCGATAGCGCGCGTCGATATCGGCGGCGCTGGGCGGGGCCTGCATTTCTGCTTCGATTTTCGCCGTCCGCAGGATCGAAAGAGCCACGCGCTTCCGGTGGGCCGGGGCGATGACCACGCAGGTGCCCTTGCGCCCTGCCCGGCCGGTGCGGCCCGAGCGATGCAGCAGCGTTTCCGCATTCATCGGCAGGTCGGCGTGGATGACCAGGTCGAGATTGGGCAGATCGATGCCGCGCGCGGCGACGTCGGTGGCAACGCAGATGCGGGCCCGGCCATCGCGCATGGATTGCAGCGCATTGGTGCGTTCGGCCTGGCTGAGCTCGCCCGAGAGCGTCACCACATCGAAGCCACGATTGTGCAGCCGCGCTGACAGGTGCTTCACCGCCTCGCGGGTGGAGGCAAAGACGATGGTATTGGTGCTCTCATACCAGAGCAGCGTATTGATCACGGCGTTTTCACGCTCATTGGCGGGCACCGACATGAGCTTGTAGTCGATATCGGCATGCTGCGAGCCCGAGCTGACGGCCGAAACGCGCAGGGCATTGCGCTGGAAGGTCTTGGCCAGCTCGGCAATCTGCCGGGGCACGGTGGCCGAGAACAACAACGTGCGACGGTCCTCGGGGGCCGCGGCCAGGATGAACTCAAGGTCCTCGCGGAACCCGAGATCGAGCATTTCGTCAGCCTCGTCGAGCACCACGGCACGGAGCGCGGAGGTATCGAGGGCGCCCCGCGTAATGTGGTCGCGCAGGCGGCCCGGCGTCCCCACGACGATATGGGCGCCACGCTCAAGCGCCCGGCGTTCGGTGCGCTGGTCCATGCCGCCAACGCCGGCGGCGGTCTGGGCGTGCAGCGGCGCATAGAGCCAGGTCAGTTCGCGCTGCACCTGCATGGCCAGCTCGCGGGTTGGCGCAATGACAAGGGCCAGCGGCGCGCCCGGCGGCGGCAGCATGTCGGCGCCGCCGAGCAGGGTCGGCGCAATGGCCATGCCGAAGGCGACAGTCTTGCCCGATCCGGTCTGGGCGGAAACGAGCAGGTCGCGGCCTTCGGTCTGATCCTCAATGACGGCGGCCTGCACCGGGGTGAGGCTGTCATAGCCCTTGGCCTCAAGGGCGCGGGCGATGGGGGCGAGGATAGTATCAGGAAGGGACAAAGCAGTTCTTTCGGAGCGGGATACACCATGCGTGCCAGGTCCCGACCATTCGAGAAGCTCCGACAATTTTCTGGTGTCGTTCAAAGGGATTTCGCCATCATGACGAAATGACCCAGGAGGCGTTCGTGTCACTATAGCACGAACAAGCAAAAAGGCCGCCCCGTCTGGGCGGCCTGATCTCAAGATGGGCCCCGGCCTGCGCCGGGGTGACAACCGAGTGCGTCGATAGGTCGGTGTTAGCCGACGATTTCGTCGTCCGAGAAGAAGAACTTGATCTCTTCGGCAGCCGTTTCAGGAGCGTCCGAACCGTGGACCGAGTTCTCGCCGACGGAGAGAGCGAATTCCTTGCGGATGGTGCCTTCGGCTGCATTTGCCGGGTTGGTCGCGCCCATGATTTCACGGTTCTTGAGGATGGCGCCTTCGCCTTCCAGCACCTGCACGACGACGGGCGAGGCAATCATCTGCTCGACCAGCTCACCGAAGAAGGGGCGTTCCTTGTGGACCGCGTAGAAGCCTTCGGCCTGGGCGCGGGTCATGTGGATCTTCTTCATCGCGATGGGGCGCAGACCGGCCTCTTCGAACTTGGCAACGATCTTGCCGATCAGGTTGCGGCGGACGGCATCGGGCTTGATGATGGAGAAGGTGCGTTCGAGCGCCATGGGTCGATCCTTGAATGGGTCTGTTGGAAAGGTGGCGCCTTGTAGCGGTAGAGTTTGACGGAGGCAAGACGCCTCATCAACCCAGAGACACGAGGCAATCGCCGTTGCCTTCCTCGACTTCCACCTCGCCATGGACAATCTGGTTATTCTCCGGGTCACCCACAGTTACGTCCAGATTGGCAATCAGCTCGCCCGCCTCGATCACCTGCTCGGTTTGGACCGGCACGATCTGCATGGTGCACATCTGCGCGGTATTTACGGTGGGCAAGTGCACGGACACGATGGTGCCACGCGGCTCGGCGAGTTGGGCGGGTTCCACGGCCTGGCAGGCACCACCATCGAATGTGGCGCGGAGCAGAACGCGTTCGCTATCGATGCGGCATGCCGTCAGCGCGGTGAAATTGGCCGCCTCCTGGGCGAATACGGCGGCGCAACTCAGCGTGAGCGCAAGCGCCAGCGGGAAGGACCTCATCGATCTGTGCATTAGACATCTCCTCAAGCGCGCGGTATTGGCTCACCAAACATCGCAATTCTTATATGGACCGCCATCCTGATCATAGGATTGGCGAGATTTTGGCATGCTGACCATCAATAACCTGACCTATCGCATCCAGGGGCGTGAGCTATTCGAGGATGCGGCTCTGGTGCTGCCCGATGGGGTCAAGGCCGGGTTCGTCGGCAAGAACGGTACCGGCAAGACCACGCTGTTTCACCTGATCCAGCAGCATATCGGCCCGGATGCCGGCTCCATTGAGGTCAACAAGAAGGCGCGCATCGGTGCGGTGGCGCAGGAAGCCCCTGCTGGCTCCGAAACCGTGCTCGAAGTGGTGCTGGCCGCCGACAAGGAGCGCACGGCGCTTTTGGCCGAAGCTGAAACCGCTACCGACCCGCACCGGATCGGCGACATTCACATGCGCCTGGCCGACATCGACGCCCATAGCGCCGAGGCCCGCGCCTCCTCAATCCTCAAGGGTCTGGGCTTTGAGCACGACCGGCAGAACGCTCCGACCCGCGAACTATCGGGCGGCTGGCGCATGCGCGTGGCGCTGGCGGCGGTGCTGTTTTCACAGCCCGACCTGCTGCTGCTCGACGAACCGACCAACTATCTCGATCTCGAAGGCACATTGTGGCTCGAGAAATATCTCGCCACCTATCCCTATACGGTCTTCCTGATCAGCCATGATCGCGACCTCCTCAACAAGGCGGTCAATTCCATCGTGCATCTCGAGCACCGCAAGCTGACCTTCTACAAGGGCAATTACGACACGTTCGAAGCCACGCGCCGCATGCAGATGGAGCTCAACAACAAGACCCGCGACAAGACGCTGGACCAGATCGCGCATCTGCAGAAATTCGTGGATCGCTTCAAGGCCAAGGCCACCAAGGCCAAGCAGGCCCAGGCCCGCGTCAAGATGATCGAAAAGCTCAAGCCCCCGGCGGCCATGTTCGATGAGCACGCCTCCCCTTTCAAGTTCCAGCAGCCCAAGGTGGAGCTGCCTACCCCGATGATTACCCTGGATGGGGTATCGACCGGCTATGGCGACAAGGTCATCCTCAGGAATATCACCCAACGCATGGACCCGGACGCGCGCATTGCGCTGATCGGCGTCAACGGCAATGGCAAGTCGACCTTCGCCAAGCTGCTCGCCGGGGATATCCCGGTGATCGAGGGCACCATGCGGATCAACAAGAAGCTCGAAATCGCCCATTTCGCCCAGCACCAGATGGACAAGCTCAGGCCCGAGGACACGCCGCTTGAGCATGTGACGGCGCTGATGCCGCTGGAAAACGAGGCCCGACGCCGCAGCCGCCTGGCGCAGATGGGGCTCAACACCAGCCGCATGGACACCAAGGCGAAGAACCTTTCGGGTGGCGAGCGCGCGCGCCTGCTTATGGGGCTGATCACCTTTTCGGGCCCGTCGATGATGATCCTCGACGAACCGACCAACCATCTCGACATCGACAGTCGCGATGCGCTGGTGCATGCGCTGAACGATTATGAAGGCGCCGTGCTGATCATCAGCCACGACCGCCACCTGATCGAAGCCACTTGCGACACGCTCTGGATCGCCGAAAACGGCACTATCCGCGAGTTGGACGAAGACCTGGACAGCTATCAGCGCAGCATCACGTCCAACAAAGAGGGCCGCAACGGCGGTGGCAATGCCAATGGCGGCGACCGCAAGCAGTCGCGGCAGGAAGCTGCGGCGCGCCGAGCCGAGTTGGCGCCGCTCAAGAAAGCCATCACCGACGCTGAAACCCGGATGAAGCGCCTCAAGACCGAACTTGAGAAGGTCGAAGTGCAACTGGCTGATCCCAAGGTCTATGATGGCCCGGCGGACAAGGTTATCGCTCTGGGTAAGGACAAGGCCCGGTTTGGCGCCGATCTCGAAGTACTTGAAGAAAAATGGCTCGAGCTGAGCGCAGAGCTGGAAGCGGCCGAACAGGCTTAGGACCAGTCGCTAATCAGCTCAGGCTCAGCCACCGGCAGCGCGGAAAACTGCTATGTGCAGGCCAGCGTCAGTTGATTGTCGATCGGTCCCAGGCCGTTAAGCCAGTTCGTTGACCAATTGCCCTCGATGACATTGACGGCGACTTCTGGCTGGCCTTTTCTGCATCCTGAATGGATGTGAGGCCTAGATGACGCGCTTGTTCGCTCTGATCGTCGCGATTTTCCTGTCGCTGGGCGCCCTCCCCGCGACGGCCCTTGACCTGTCGGGACTGAGCAAGCAGGAACGCGCCGACACGCTGCGCTTTGCCATCAACAATGGCCTGTTCACGCTATATCACGAAGTGGCGCATCTCCTGATTGATACGCTGGCCTTACCCGTGCTGGGCCGGGAAGAGGACGCCGCCGACAATATCGCCACCTGGGTGCTGCTGCAGAAGAATACGCCTGAGGCAAACCTGACGCTCGAGGACGCGGCTCATGGCTGGGTGCTGACGGGGCGGAGCTATGACGATTACTTCGGTGGCGAAGATTATGCCTCGGGCTACAGCCCCGACCGGCACCGGGCCATGCAGATCGTTTGCCTCATGGTGGGGGCCGATGGCGCCGCTTTCCGCCGCGTCGCCGATGCCTACAATATTCCGTCCGAGCGGCAACACACTTGTCTTTTCGACTATGGGCTGGTTGACCGCACCCTCGCCGATCTGCTGGCGAAAAGTGCATCGGGTACGCGCGTCGATGTCACCTATCACGATGGCGGCACCCGGCTGCGACTGGCCGAGCGCGTGTTTCGCGGCAGCGGCATTTTCGACGATGTGGCCGAAGAGCTGCGCCGGGGCTACCGGATTGATGACCGGGTCAAATTCACCGCGCGGCGCTGCGGCGAATCCAATGCTTTCTACGACCCCGCGACAACTGAAATCATCTTCTGCTATGAGCTGATGGAGGATTTCATGCAGCTCTATGTGGACGATCTTCCGCAGCGGCGTCGGGACTGAGCGCGCCTGGATATCCGGGCATCAAGGGGGCGTTTTGCCCCTTTTCTGGGGGACTTGATATGAAGACGATGATGGCGGCAGCGGCCGCAGCGACGTTGTGCCTGGGCCTGTCAATGGCGCCAGTCCACGGGCAGGACCAGGATGACCCGATCCTGGGCGAGGCCATGGCCTTTGCGCTCCACGATGCGGCCTTCACCATGTATCACGAGATCGGCCATCTGCTGGTCGGCGAACTGGGCTTGCCGGTGCTGGGCAAGGAAGAAGATGCCGTCGACGCTCTGGCCACCATCTGGCTGCTCGAATTCGACGAAGGCGAAGACAGTTATGACGCTCTGATTGATGCTGCGGATGGATGGTATTTCAACGCCGTCCAGTCGACGGGCTCGGGCGTTGATGAATTTTCCTATTATGACGAGCACAGCCTCGATATTCAGCGGGCCTATGCCATGGTCTGCATGATGGTGGGCAAGGACCCGGAGGCCTTTGGCGAGACGGCCGACATCTACGAGATCGACCCTGACCAGCAGGAGGATTGTGGGTACACTTATGAGCAGGCCTTCACCTCGTGGATGGCCCTGCTTGATCCGCATCTGACGGAGGCGGAAGCGGGCGCCAGCATCGAGGTCATCTATGAGGATGCCGGGGACTACGAAGTTTACGCACTGGCGCTCAAGGACTACCGCATCATGGAATATGCGGCCGAGACAGTGGCCGCCAGCTTCAACCTGCCTGGCCCCGTCACCTTCCGCGCCACCCAATGCGGGGAGCCGAACGCCTTCTACGATCCGAGCAACAGCGAGGTCATCTATTGCTACGAAATGGCCGAGCACATGTTCTACATGTACCTCTACGACATCGTGGGCTGGGGTGACACCGCCAATTAAGGCACGTCAACTGAACCCGACATAGCGCCCCGGCCGATGGTTGAGGGCGATGATCATGTTGAGCACCAGCGCGCCGAGGATTGAATAGAGCACCCGGTCAAACGGCAGCACGAAAAAGGCTATGATCAGGATGACTGCGTCGACGCCCAGCTGGAAATAGCCGGCGCGGATGCCGAAATTATCCTGCAAGTAGAGCGCCAGGATATTGATGCCGCCGACGCTGGCCTTGTGGCGGAACAGCGAGAGGATGCCCAGGCCCATCAACCCGCCGCCGACCAGCGCTGCGAACAGCGGATGGATCTGCTCGATGCCGATCCAGGCGGGAATCTGGCTGGTGAAATAAGACACCAGCGCCACGCTGGCGATGGTCTTGACCGCGAAGGGCCATCCCATGCGCCAGAAAGCCAGGCCGTAGAACGGAAGGTTGATGGCGAAGAACAGCCAGCCGAAGGGAATGCCGGTGACATATTGCAGGAGCAGCGCCAGGCCGGCGCTGCTGCCGGTGGTCAGCTGGACCTGGGCGTAAAAGGCAATGCCGAGCGACACCAGCATTGTGCCGATGAGGATGGCAAAAATGTCTTCGTGCCACTTGTGGCGGCTGGGCGTCGAGAGGTCGGGGGTCATGCCTGTGCCTTGTTTTCCCAACGGCCATTGGCGTCCTGCTGCCAATAGGTCAGGGTATTGCTGCCTTTGAGCGTCTTCCAGGCCAGCCGCGCCGCCGCCACCGCGTCCGGGTCGTGCCCGGAAAACAGATACACCAGACGCGTATAGCCCTCGCCCGATTGCGGCACCGCGCCATCGGCGAAAAAGCGCACGGCGGCGCCATTGGTGTTGTCCGACTCGGTAGTGATCAGGATTGGCTGATGCGCGTCGGCGTCCTCGCCGGCCATGCCATGGGCCAGGAAACTGTCGTCGCGATAGGTCCAGAGATGGGCGTCCAGTGCTTCCGCCCTTTCGCGAGAGCCGACTTCGATCACGGCGCGCCAGCCGCGCTCAAGCGTCTTTTCGAGCAGCAGCGGCATCACGGCCTCAAGCGGGCGGGTTTCGAGATGATAAAACAAGACTTCGGCCATGCAATTACCCTATCGCTCGGGCATTGGTTTCGCCAGCGAGTCGCGCGACACGCTGGAATGCACCGAACGGGTAGCACAGCCGATGAGTGATTGTGCCCGTGCCCGAACTGCCGCAAGGTAAAATTCGACTGTTTTCAATGGCCGAAATGGCGGACTGGCTTTCGATCCCCGCATGAGACGACTGACGAGCTATCTGACGCGGCTATTCGCCACCGATGCCCTGATCCTGTTCGGGATCGTGTGTTTCCTGCTTTGGCTGGTCAATTGCCTGCGCTCGTTCGATGTCGTGTCGGTCAAGGGCCAGGGATTCGGCACCCTCGCCTTGCAAGCGCTGTACACCATGCCGCCGCTGGCGCTGTCGTTCTTCTATATCTGCGTGGGCATTGGCGTGGTGCGCGCGCTCACGGCGCTGCAGGCCAGCCATGAACTGCATATCATCCACACCAGCAAGGGTCTTGCAGGGCTTTGGCGTGCCACTGCCGTCACCTGCACCGGTGCTATAGCGGTTGTGCTGCTGCTGGCCCATGTGCTCGAACCGCTCGCCAACCGGCACCTCAACCAATTGTCTGCCGAAGTGGCCGCCGACCTCGTCAGCTCGACCCTCAAGCCCAATCGGTTCACTCAGGTTACGCCGGGGGTCATTCTCCTCATTGGAGGTCGTGCCGACGGTGGCCAGATCACCGAATTCTACGCCGATGACCGGCGCGATCCTGACACCAGGCGCACCTATATCGCGGCGTCGGCCCGGGTGATGGGCGTCGATGACGACTATGTGCTCCAGCTCCGGGACGGCACACTGCAATATCTCGAGTCAGACGGCCGCTATTCGGAAATCCGCTTCACCCGCTATGACGTCAGCGTCGAAAGCCTGTCCCAGCAGACGCTTCGGGTGGATGAACTGGCGGAAATGAACAGCTTCAGCCTGATTGACCGGGCCCTCAACGAAACCGGATGGACGCCTGCCATCGTCAAGCGCCTGCTCGACCGCTCCGCTGAGGCACTGCGGGTTCTGGGACTGGTGCTGCTGGTCGTGGCCATGGCCGGCTTCCCGAGTGGCAATCGCTTGCGGATCAAGCTGCCGCTTGAGGCCATTGTCATGCTGGTCGCTTTCGGCGAACGCGGCCTCAGCGCCTATAGCCCGCTCGGCAGCGCTACGGGAGCCATTGTCCTGATCCTCGCCGCGGCCTTCGTTCTGGCGATGCGCCTGTGGCCGCGTCGACCAACAATGGGGGTGCCGGCATGATCAGCCGCATCGACATGGTTGTCCTGGCGCGCCTATCGAGCCGCATCGCCGCGACAGTGTTCATTTTCTACGGACTGATTGCGCTGGTGGAATCGCTGGACACCTGGCGCTTCACCTATGTTTCCGAACAGCGCGGCCTGCACATGGGCATCCTCATGGTTGCCATGAGTGCGGTCCGCTGGACCATCAAGACCCTGCCGGTCACGGTTCTGATGGGCGCAATCCTGGGCCTCGTTGACCTCAAGATGCGGCACGAGTTGACTGTCATCAAAACCGCCGGCATCTCCATCTGGCGGCTTTTGCGCGCCCCCGTTCTGGTGCTGATCGCCGCCAGCTTCATCATTGCGCTGGGCGCCGAAACGATCAGCAACCAGATCAACCGCGACCTGGCGCCGACCCCGCCGGGACAGACGGCGCAATTGACGCCAGCAGGCGAAATCTGGCTCGAGCAGCGCGGCGAAGACGCGCACTATGTATTGATGGCGCGCAGCATGGCCGACGGCGGCTCGACATTGGCCGACGTCAAGCTGTTCCACCTTGGCCCCAGTGATATTCCGCGCCTCGAAGCACCCGAAGCCATGCTTGAGGCCGGATACTGGACGTTCCCCATCGCCACGGCGCGCACGCCTGATGGCCCTGCCCGCTCGGTTTTCGGTGTTCGCGTGCCAACAACCTCGACCGCCGCCGAAATCAGTCTCAAGCTAGCTTCCACCGAGGATCAGACATTCTTTGAACTGGCCCGCTTGCTTCAGCGCGGCGTCAGTGACCCTTCGGTCCGGGCGGCGACGGCCATGCGGCTTATCAAGCTTCTGGCCCTGCCGCTGGTCCTGACCGGTTCCCTGCTCATCGCCTTCGCCTTTACCGCCGGCTATAATCGGCGAACACAGTTCGGCCCGGCGGTGCTCTATGGGATCGTGTTGGGATTTGTCGTCTTCGTGATCACCGAAATGGCAGATCGCGCGGGCTCCACGGGCGTTCTTGACCCTATCTTTGCAGCGGTCGGACCCGCTGTCGTCGCCATTGTTATCGGCATTACAGTCTTGCTGCGCAAAGAGGATGGCTGGACTTGATGATCCTGCCGGCCGCCGAGGCAGGAGCGCTGCGGCGTTCCGATTTTGGCCGTATTCATCGATCAATTGACAGCGTGGCCACAACGCCGCATTGAAGGCGTTACTCGAGAGGCGGACCTGACCATGACACTTGCAAATCTTCGGCGCGCCTGCGGCGCGATGTTCATCGGCCTCGCTCTGGCATTTATCCCCGCCGTTCCGGCGATGGCTGCCACTGTGGTGACAGTGAATGGCGAGCCGATCAGCGATGTGCAGGTGGACCAGCGGCTGCGCCTGTTCCGTATGGAGGGCAATAACACCGGCCGCAATGGCGCACTGGAACAACTGATCACCGAGGCGATCCAGATCCAGGAGGCCAAGCGCATCGGCATCAACGTGTCTAATGCTCAGGTCGACGACGCTTTCCTGCAGATTGCGCGCAATCTCAATGTCAGCCGCGACCGGCTTCAGCAGATGTTGCAGGAGGGTGGCGTCAGCAGCACCACCTTGCAGGATCGCCTGCGGGCGGCCATTGCCTGGAATTCGCTGGCGGAGTCCGCCGTGGCGCCGCAGGTGCAGATTTCCGAGCTTGAGCTCGACCAGCAGGCAGCTCAGCAGCTCGCTGACTTCCAGAATTTCGACTACATCCTCAAGGAAGTTACCTTTGTTGGCGGCAGCCGTTCGGGCCAGGCCAATCAATACCGCTCAAGCTTTGCCGGCTGCGGCACGGCGGTGGAGCTGTCCCTCGCCTATACCGATGTCGCTGTTGTTGATGTCGGTCGCCGTCATGCGACCCAGATGCCCGATGCCATCGCCAAGGAACTGGCCGGCCTTAATGTCGGCGGCATTACCAAGCCGCGCGCCGTGGCCAGCGGTCTGTCCATGCTGGCCATTTGCGAAAAGGTTCAGGCCCAGGACCTGACCTTCGTCAAGGGCGGCCTGCGCGACGACGTTGGTGGCGACGCGATGGAGCGTGAGACCAAGGCGTTCCTCGAACGCTTGCGCAGCCAGGCCAAGATTATCTACCAGTAAGGCGAGCCGCACTCGCACTGAACGTCGCCCGAACGAACTGGGCTGAATAGCGGCCGCATAACTGTGCGGCCGCTCTGTCATTGGGGGCCAGAATGACCAGGCCATTGGCCTTGACCATGGGCGAGCCGGCCGGCATCGGCCCGGACCTGTTGCTGGCCCTCTACGCACAGCGCGAGGCACGCGGCCTGCCGCCTTTCGTGGTTTTCGGCCATGGTGGCTTCCTCAAGGCGCGTGCGCAGCGGCTGGGGCTCGATATCGCAATTGCGACCGTGGATGCCGATAACGCCCTTGATGTCTTCGCGCAGGCGCTGCCCGTCGTCTCCATAGACGGCACCGTCGAGGACACCCCCGGCGCACCGGACCAGCATGCGGCGCCCGTGGTGATCAATGCCATTACCCAGGCGGTCGAGGCGACCATGACCGGGCATTGCCGCGCGGTGGTGACGGCGCCCATCCACAAGGGCGCTCTTTATCACGCCGGATTCAAGCACCCGGGGCATACCGAATTCCTCGCCGAACTGTGCGCAATGGGCGGCACCCCAAAGCTGCCGGTGATGATGCTGGCTCATGACGATCTGCGCACCGTGCCGCTGACCATTCATGTGCCGATCAAGGACGTGCCGGGCCTGATCAACCGCAAGCTCATCCTCGAAACTCTCAAAGTCATGTCTCATGACCTGCGGCAGCGCTTCCACATTGCTGCGCCGCGCATTGCCGTAGCGGGTCTTAATCCCCATGCGGGCGAAGGCGGCACCATTGGCCGGGAGGATGTTGAAATCATCGGGCCGGCGATTGCCGATGCGCAGGCCGAGGGCATCGACGCCATAGGGCCCCTGCCCGGCGACACATTGTTTTACCCGCCGCATTGGCGGCAATATGATGCGGTCCTGGCCATGTATCACGATCAGGCGCTGATCCCGATCAAGACTGTGGCGTTCGACGCGGGGGTCAATATCACCCTGGGCCTGCCCATCGTGCGCACCTCCCCCGATCACGGCACCGCCTTCGACCTTGCCGGCACCGGCAAGGCCTCTCCTTCCAGCTTCGCCGCGGCCATTGCCATGGCAGACCAGATGACGGCACCGAAGCCATGAGCCAGATCGACAATCTCCCGCCCCTACGCGAGGTCATCGCAACCCATGGCCTGCGCGCCAAAAAAGAACTCGGACAGAACTTCCTGCTCGATCTCAACCTCACCGCCCGCATTGCTCGCGTCGGCGGTTCGCTTGAAGGCGTGCGCGTAATCGAGGTTGGCCCCGGCCCCGGTGGCCTCACGCGGGCCCTGCTGGCAGAAGGCGCCAGGGAAGTGATCGCCATCGAGCGCGACGCCCGCGCCTTGCCCGCGCTGGCCGAGGTGGCCGACGCCTACCCGGGCCGCCTGACCGTGATCGGCGGCGACGCCATGGAGATGGATTACCGCCAGCTGGCCGATGGACCAACCCGGATCATTGCAAACCTGCCCTATAACATCGGTACGCCCTTGCTGACCGGCTGGCTGACCATGGAACCCTGGCCCTCTTTCTTTGAAAGCCTGACGCTGATGTTCCAGCGCGAAGTGGCCGAGCGCATTGTCGCCCGGCCCAGCGACGATCACTATGGCCGCCTTGGCGTTCTGGCCGGCTGGCGGAGTGATGCGCGCATTGCCTTCAATGTGAGCCGGCAGGCCTTTGTGCCCCCGCCCAACGTCACTTCGGCGGTCGTGCATATCGTGCCCAAGCCGGTCGAGGCCGGACTGCCGGTCAAGCTGGTCGAGCAGGTCACCAAGGCCGCCTTCGGGCAGCGCCGGAAGATGGTGCGCCAGTCGCTCAAATCCCTCGGCGTCCCGGTCGAAGGCCTGCTCGCGGCCGCCGGGCTCAAAGGCGACGAACGCGCCGAAGACCTGCCCATCGAGGCCTTCCTCGCCATGGCCAGAGCACTGCCTGGGCTGCGCTAAGTGGCTGCGGGCGGCTCCATAGGCCGCTCCGGCTCCGCCAATGGCGCAATAAACACCAGCCTGATCGCGACCAGCAGCGCCAACATCGCCGCGCCGCCGCTGACCAGCATGACCCCGGGCCAGCCCCAGGCGGTCCAGGCGTAGCCGCCCAGGGTTCCGAGGATCGAGGCGCCGAGGTAATAGGCCACCAGATACATCGCCGATGCCTGTGCCTTGCCGGTACGGGCGCGGCGGGTAACCCAGGCGCTGGCGATGCCATGGGCCGCAAAGAAGCCCATGGTGGCCACGGCGAGACCGGTGATGATCGCGGCCGTGTTGTCGACCATGGTGACGGCCATGCCCGCGCCCATCAGCGCCACCAGTGCCCAGAAGACTTTTCGGCGCCCCAGCCGCTGCGACAGGCCGCCGGCCCAGGTCGAGCTGACGCTGCCCAGCAGATAGACCAGGAAGATCGAGGCAATGGCCGAATGGCTGAGCGCGAAGGGCGGCAGCGCCAGGCGGAAGCCGGCATAATTGTAGAGCGTCACAAAGCCGCCCATCAGCAGGAAGGCGCTGGCGAAGAGCCAGGGCAGCGCCGCATCGTCAAAACTGGCGCGGCAGCGTCGCCACAGTTCGGGCAGGCCGATGGGATCACGAACGAAGGCACGCGGCTTGGGCAGGAGCATGGCCACGGCGATGGCCGCCACGACGATCAGTCCGCCCAGGATGCCGGTGCCGAGCCGCCAGCCCAGGACATCCGACAGGACGCCCGAAATGACACGACCGGCCATGCCGCCAATGGCGGTGCCGCCGATATAGAGGCCCATGGAATAGCCCAGCGCCCCCGGGTCCATCTCCTCGGAGAGATAGACCATGGCCACCGCTGGTATCCCGGCCAGCGTCAGCCCCATCATGGTGCGCAGGGTGATCAACTGCCACCACACCTGGGTAAAGGGCAACAGCATGCCGAGGAATGCCGTGATCAGCAGCGCCCCCACGATCAGCCGGCGGCGTCCCAGCCGGTCGGCCAGCATGCTGGCAGGAATGAGCGCGACGGCCATGGTGGCCGTAGTTGCCGACAGCGCCAGCGACGCGGTGCCCGCATCACGCACCCAATATTGCGCGAACATCGGCAGCAGCGGCTGCACCGAATAGAGCGAGGCAAAGACCGAAAAGGCCGACAGGAAAAAGGCGATATTGGCCCGGACAAATTCGGGCGTTCCGCGCCGGATGGCGGGAACGATCGACTTGGTCACATTCCCTGGCTCACTCATCGATTCAAGTCGCTCTCAGAGTGAGTCGATCTGGCTCTGCAAGTCTTTGACGAAACTGGTGAAATTGGTCTGGCGCTCGCGCTTGAGCCGGGCCGAGGCAAGGATCGACCTGACGTTCTGAACCGATTGCTCAAGATCGCGGTTGATGATGACATATTCATATTCGCTGGCGTGATCGAGTTCGATCCGGGCATTGCGCAGGCGTTTCTCGATGGTGCCGACGCTATCCTGGGCGCGACGCTCCAGCCGCGCCCGCAATTCCTCAATGGTGGGCGGGAGGATGAAAACGGTCACCATGTCCTCGCGGCACTTTTCATAGAGCTGGAGAGTGCCCTGATAGTCGACGTCAAAGAGGATGTCGTTGCCCGCGGCCAGCTGCTCCTCGACCTGGGCGCGCGGGGTGCCATAGAAGTTTCCGTGAACTTCGGCGGATTCGAGCAGTCCGTCGTCGGCCTTCATGCGGTTGAAGGTGGGCACGTCGATGAAATGGTAATGGGTGCCATCAACCTCGTCGCTGCGCCGGGCGCGTGTGGTAACCGAAACCGAGAGGCGAATATTGGGGTCCTGCTGGAACAGCGACCGCGAGATCGAGGATTTTCCGGCGCCTGAGGGCGAGGCAATCACCAGCATGACGCCGCGGCGCTGAAAATCCATTTATCCGGCCTCTACTCGATGTTCTGAACTTGCTCGCGTAATTGATCGATCACCGCCTTGAGGTCAAGGCCGATGGCGGTGAGGTCCACCGCGTTTGCCTTGGAGCACAGCGTATTGGCCTCGCGGTTGAATTCCTGCGCCAGAAAATCAAGGCGGCGACCCGCCGGGCCACCTTCGGCAATCAGCTTTCGCGCTGCAGCGATGTGGGCCCGCAGGCGGTCCAGCTCTTCGCGAATGTCGGCCTTGGTAGCCAGCAGCAGTGCCTCCTGCGCCAGCCGATCCGGCGGCAGGCCGGTGTCGTCGCCAAGGGCGGCGAGCTGTTCGCGCAAGCGTGCCTGGATGACCTCGCGGCCACGCGACGGATGCGTCTCAGCCCGACCCACCAACACGGCAATGGTGTCGAGCTGATCGAACAGCACGGGCGCAATGAGCGCCCCCTCCTGCAACCGTGCAACCTTGAGGCGTTCAATGGCCTCGGCAGCGCAATCAAGGATCAGCGCGGATCGCTCGTCTTCGTCGATGCCCCCCGCCCGGTCATCCACCTCGAGAACGCCCGGCAGGGCCAGAATGCCGTCCAGTCGGGGTGGCGCTGCTTCAAAGCGCCTGCCGAGATCATCCAGCGCCGCCAGCACCGCGGCCAGCGTTGTTTCGTTGACCCGAACACTGCCCGAGGCGCCGCTGCGATCAAGCGTTGCAACCAGGTTGACCGAACCACGGCTGAGCGCCTTGGACAGCATTTGCCGCAGCGGAATTTCCACGGCATCCAGCCCCGGCGCCAGGCGCAACCGCATGTCCAGCCCGCGTCCATTGACCGATTTGAGTTCGATCCGCACCCGCAATGACCCGGCTTGCCGCTCGGCGCGGGCAAAGCCGGTCATGCTGGATAGGGCTGCGCTCACTGCTGGGCTTCGCCTTCGGTTTCGCCACCGGCCCCTTCGGCCTCCGCCGCTTCCAGCGCCTGGCGCGCGGCTTCCGCCTCGGCTTCGGCCTGTGCAGCGGCCTCGGCGGCTATTTCGCGATAGCGGGCGACGTTCTGCTGATGCTCGGCATAGGTTTCGGCAAACACATGGCCTTCGCTCGGGGTCGCGCCCTTGGCCACGAAGTAGAGATAATCGTGGCTATCGGGGTTGGCGACTGCCTCCAGTGCCTCGATGCCCGGATTGGCAATGGGCGTGGGGGGCAGACCATCGATCTGATAGGTGTTGTAGGGCGTTTCACCCTCGATTTCCGACCGCCGGATGCCGCGGTCGAGCGTGGATTGCCCCAGCGTGATGCCATAGATGATCGTTGGGTCCGACTGCAGGCGCATGCCTTCGATCAGGCGGTTGACGAACACCGCTGCGATCTGCGGGCGCTCGCTGGCAATGCCGGTTTCCTTCTCAACGATGGACGCCAGGATCAGCATCTGCGCCGGCGTTTCGAGCGGCAGGTCGGCTTGACGGCCTTCCCACACTTCCGCCAGCGCCTGGGTCATGGCCAGCTGCATTTCGTCGAGCAGCGACTGGCGCGTATCGCCAGGGGTATAGTCGTAGCTGCCCGGCAGGATCGAGCCTTCGGGTGGCAATTGATCGATGGAGCCCGTCAGACGGTCATCCGCATTGATGCGCTGGATGGCTTGCCACACGGTCCAGCCTTCGGGAATGGTCACCGCATAGCGCAGCGGATTGCCCTGGGTCAGTTCCTTGAGGATTTCCGACATGCTGGCGCCAGCCGGAATGTTGAAATCGCCCGCCTTGACGACGGCGCTTTCCTCGACGCGGCTGCCAAACTGGCTGAAAATGAAAGAATTGGTGATGAAGCCCTGGTCTTCCAGCCGCCCTGCGGTGGTCGAAAGCGTATTGCCGGATTCGACGCGGAACACCCGGTCCTCGCTGGTCGGGCCATCGCCATAATATTGGGACGCAACGAAGAACACGCCGCCCCCGATCACCACGATGCCGATGACCAGAAGGGTCAGCAGGCCATTGAGGATGTCGATCAAGCCATTGCCCGAGCGGCGGCGGCGCCGGTTCTTGCGGTCGTTCATCTTGTCCCTGTCACTCGCGAATGGGCCGATAGTGGTCGCATGGCTGGCGCGGAAAACCGGTTCCCACCTCTGCGCGCTGCTTCTGCGGCCTTCATTTCATTGTTCTTGTGCCAAACTGTGGCGGGTGCGCATTGTTCGCAATGCCGCTGCGCAAAGACAAGGGGCACATCGCAGTCAATGCGATGTGCCCCCTAAAATTGTTGGAAAACCTTAGCTGACCTTGCGCATGACCAGCGTGGCATTGGTGCCGCCAAAGCCGAAGCTGTTGGACAGGGCCACGTTGATTTCCGTCTTGAACGGCTTGTGGGGAACGAGATTGATCTCAGTCTCCACCGAAGGATTGTCCAGGTTCAGTGTTGGTGGCGCGATGTTGTCGCGCATGGCGAGCAGGCAGAAAATCGCTTCCACCGACCCGGCTGCACCCAGCAAGTGACCGACTGCCGACTTGGTCGAGCTCATCACCGACTTGGAAGCCGCATCGCCCAGAACGCGGGTGACCGCGCCCAGTTCGATTTCGTCGCCCAGCGGGGTCGAGGTGCCGTGCGCATTGATGTAGTCGATGTCCGACGCCGAAATACCGGCGCGCTTGATGGCCGCGCTCATGGCGCGGAAGCCACCGTCGCCATCAGGCGCAGGTGCGGTGATGTGATAGGCATCGCCCGAAAGGCCATAGCCGATCACTTCGCCATAGATCTTGGCGCCGCGGGCCTTGGCCCGCTCATAGTCTTCCAGCACGACAATGCCGGCACCCTCGCCCATGACGAAACCATCGCGGTCGCGGTCATAAGGCCGCGAGGCGGCGGTGGGATTGTCGTTGAAACCGGTCGACATGGCGCGTGCGGCGGAGAAGCCGGCCATCGCCAGGCGATTGATGCAGCTCTCGGACCCACCGGCCACCATCACGTCGGCATCGCCCAGGGCAATGAGACGCGCAGCGTCGCCGATGGCATGGGCACCTGTCGAGCAGGCCGTCACCACCGAGTGGTTTGGCCCCTTTAGGCCAAAACGGATGGAGACATGGCCCGAAGCCAGGTTGATCAGCCGACCCGGAATGAAGAAGGGGCTGATGCGGCGGGGGCCCTTTTCGTGCAGCGTGACGGAGGCATCATAGATGCCGCCAATCCCGCCGATACCCGAGCCGATCAGGACGCCCGTGCGTTCCTGTTCTTCCTGGGTCTTGGGCTCGACGCCCGCATCCTGGATAGCCTGGGTAGCCGCAGCCATGGCATAGATGATGAAATCATCGACCTTGCGCTGCTCCTTCACTTCCATCCATTCGTCAGGGTTGTACATGCCATCGGCATAGTCCCCCTTTGGAATACGATGGGCGATCTGGCAGGCAATATCGTCGATCTCAAAATCGTCGATACGCTTGGCGCCACTCTTGCCGGCTAGGATGTTGGCCCAAGTGGCCTCAACACCGCAGCCAAGCGGCGTGACAAGTCCCATTCCGGTTACGACGACTCGACGCAATTCCATGGTCAGCGGCCTGGCTCCCAGTTTTAGCTGGTTGCCTTGGTCAGGAAGGCGACCGCATCACCAAAGCTCTGGATCGACTCGGCGGCGTCATCGGGGATCTCGACCGAGAATTCTTCCTCGAAAGCCATCACCAGTTCGACCTGATCGAGCGAATCTGCGCCCAGATCGTCGATGAAGCTGGCCTTTTCAACGACCTTCTCGGCATCCACATTGAGGTGTTCCACAACGATCTTGCGGACCCGATCAGCGACATCGCTCATAATTGACTTCCCTTTTTAGAAATCTAAGTTTCGTTTCGCTTCTTATTGGCGCAAAGCCAAATCATCAAGCGCAGTGTTGGTTTGCACAGAGGCAATGTAGGCGGCCTTCTGGGCGCCTGCAAGGCAGGCCAGCAAGATGGACCGGGGCGCGGGGTATCACGTTTTTTTCGTCATAGCCAGCCGCGTTTTCCCCGGTTTCCAAGGCTTTCGCCCTCCCCGCAGGGATCAGATCATCGCCATGCCGCCGTTCACATTCAGCGTATGGCCGGTGATATAGGCGGCTGCATCGCTGGCAAGAAAAACTGCACAGCCAGCAACTTCGCTCGCTGTCCCCAGCCGGCCGGCCGGCACGGTAGACAGGATCGACTCACGCTGCTTGTCGTTCAATTCATCGGTCATGGCCGAGGCGATGAAGCCCGGCGCGATCGAATTGACGGTGATATTGCGGCTCGCAACCTCATAGGCCAGCGCCTTGTTCATGCCGATCAGGCCCGCCTTGGAGGCCGCGTAATTGCCCTGCCCCGGGTTACCCATGACCCCGACCACCGAAGAAATGCCGATGATGCGGCCCCAGCGCTGCTTCATCATGCCCCGCAGCACGGCGCGATTGAGGTGGAAGGCGGCGGTCAGGTTGACGGCGAGCACCTCATCCCACTCTTCGTCCTTCATACGCATGAAGAGATTGTCGCGCGTCATGCCGGCATTGTTGACCAGAATGTCGAGGCCCCCCATGGCCGCCTCGGCGCTGGGCACCAGCTTGTCGACTTCATCGAGCTTGGAGAGATTGGCCGGCAGGATCGGACAATCCTTGCCGATCTCCTTGGCTGTATCCTCCAGGGCGCCCACGCGGGTGCCGGACAGCGCCACGGTGGCGCCGGCGGCGGCCAGGGCCTTGGCGATTTCGCGACCAATGCCGCCGCTCGCGCCCGTTACCAATGCGCGTTTACCTGAAAGATCAAACATTTAGGGCCTCCCCTGGGAGAAATTGAGTCAAGCGCTTCAGATTTTGATTCAGGCGCCTAGGCGTTTAGTTGAGCGACAAAGGCGTCGATGTCGGCGGGTGTGCCGATAGCCTGGGCCGATGCGTCGGATGCGATGCGTTTGGCAAGGCCTGTCAGCACCTTGCCGGTGCCCAGTTCAACCAGGTTGGTGACGCCGCCGGCTCCCGTGAGCCAGGTGACGGTCTCGGTCCAGCGCACGACGCCTGTGACCTGCTCGACCAGACGCTGGCGAATTTCGGCCGGATCGGAAATGGGCGTTGCCAGCACATTGGCGACCAGCGGCACGACGGGCGCCTGCATTTCAACCTCAGCAAGGGCGGCAGCCATGGCCTCGGCTGCGGGCTGCATCAGCGAGCAATGGAAGGGTGCGCTGACTGGCAGCAGCAAGGCCCGCTTGGCGCCCTTGGCCTTGGCAATTTCAACCGCGCGTTCGACTGCTGCCGTTGCCCCCGAGACCACCACCTGGCCCGGCGCATTGTCATTGGCGACGTCGCAGACTTCGCCCTGCCCGGCTTCAGCAGCGACGGCCTGGGCCGTTTCGAGGTCGAGCCCCAGCAGCGCGGCCATGGTGCCATGGCCCACCGGAACGGCTTTCTGCATGGCCTGGCCGCGGGTGCGCAGCAGGCGCGCAGCGTCGGTCAGGGTAAAAGTCCCGGCGGCGCAAAGGGCGGAATATTCCCCCAGCGAGTGCCCGGCAACAAATTTGGCGTGGTCTTTGAGGGCAACACCCTTGGCTTCAAGCACGCGGATCACCGCCACGCTCACGGCCATAAGGGCCGGCTGCGCGTTCTCGGTCAGGCGCAGGACATCGTCGGGGCCCTCGAACATGATGGCGGACAGGCGCTCACCCAATGCCTCATCGACTTCCTTGAAGACGGCGCGCGCCTCGGGAAAGGCCGCGGCCAGTTCCTTGCCCATGCCAACGGCCTGGCTACCCTGGCCGGGGAAAGTGAATGCGGTGCCGGACATGACGCGTCCCCCCTTTTTTGCAATCCAATGTGACAACCCGCGACAGGGCTGTCCAGTTGCCGCGGCTTTGCCGGGAGTGTGCGGCGGAGTCAAGGCAGACTTGGCGGAAGCGCATTGAAATGCGCATCACTTAATGCGATATTTGATGCGCCAGGAGCGAAGGCCATGAGAACTACCATCACCATTGACGACGATCTTCTGGCGCAAGCCAAAGAGAGCTCGGGCATCGAAGAAACCAGCGCGCTGGTGAAAGTGGCACTGAGAGAAAAGCTGCACCGTGAGGCGTCTCGACGCTTGGCCGCACTCGGGGGCACCATGCCGTATTTGGAATATACCCGTCAGTTTCGACAAGAACCCGAGTCGGAATGATCGTTGCTGACACCTCCTACTGGATCGACCATTGGAAGGTCGCCAATCTTGCCTTTGCTCGCCAATTGGCGGATGGCGACGTGCTGATGCACCCGTTTGTGCTCGGCGAGCTTGCTTTGGGAAGCCTGAGGAACAGGCTCGACACGATTTCTGACCTCAGGGCCATGCTCACGCTGCCGCCGGCTTCGCATGAAGAGGTGATGGTGCTGATAGAGGCAAGGCGGCTCTATAGCCGCGGCATCGGCTACGTCGACTCGCACCTGCTTGCCGCGGCCCTGTTGGCCGGATCGGTGAAGCTGCTCACCGGCGACCGCCGGCTGCACGCCGCCGCCGAACAGCTCGGCATTGCCGCCTGACGCTTGCCTTCTCCACCGCATTCCCCTATAGCGACGCCAGCAATTCGTTTGGCCGGGGGCTGAACGGAGGGTTTTCTGTTTTCTAACAAGCAGAAAATAGGGTCTTTCGGGCCCGGCCTCCCGTGTTCCCGCTCTTTGCAAGACTGCTTTGACGCCTTTCCGGCTTCGAAGGGGCTCCGCGCCAGACATTGCTGAGTACAACTCGAAAGGAAGGCGCATCAATGGCCCTTTATGAACACATCTATCTCGCTCGCCAGGACGTGTCCCAGCAGCAGGTCGAAGAACTGACTGCAACGCTGACCGAGCTGCTCGGCCAGGGTGGCGGCAAGGTTACCAAGAACGAGTACTGGGGCCTCAAGGGTCTCTCCTACCGTATCCGCAAGAACCGCAAGGCTCACTACACCCTGCTCAACATCGAAGCTTCGCCTGCTGCCGTTGCCGAGATGGAGCGTCACATGCGCATCAATGAAGACATCCTGCGCTTCATGACCGTGCGTGTGGACGAGGTCGAAGAAGGCCCGTCGGCAATGATGCAGAAGCGCGATCGCGACGACCGTGATGGCGGCCGCGGTGGTGACCGTGGTGGCTTCTCCGGCGAACGCCGCCCGCGTCGGTTCTAATTTAGAGGAACGAGAAAAATGGCAATCAAAGACCTTACCACTTCCCAGGCCCGCCGCCCGTTCCAGCGTCGTCGCAAGACCTGCCCGTTCTCGGGTGAGGGCGCGCCCAAGATCGACTACAAGGACGTGCGCCTGCTCTCGCGCTACGTTTCCGAGCGCGGCAAGATCGTGCCGAGCCGCATCACTGCCGTTTCTGCCAAGAAGCAGCGTGAACTGGCTCGTGCCATCAAGCGTGCCCGCTTCATCGGCCTGATGCCCTACGCCGTCCAGTAAGCCGCGGCTTGCTTGAGACTGCATCGCTGGGGTCGCGAATGGTTCGCGGCTCCTAACCGCCTCAGAGGCGGGACAGCCAAAGGAATAAAGAAATGAAAGTCATTCTGCTCGAGCGCATTGGTCGCACCGGCACCATCGGCGACGAAGTCACCGTCAAGGACGGCTTTGCCCGTAACTTCCTGCTGCCCCAGGGCAAGGCCCTGCGCGCTACGGAAGCCAACCGCAAGAAGTTCGTTGCTGAACGCGCCTATATCGAACAGCGCAATGAAGAACGTCGCGATGCGGCCGCCGGCATTGCCGAAGGTCTCAACGGCCGCACCGTGGTGCTGATCCGTCAGGCCGGCGAAACCGGCCAGCTCTATGGTTCGGTTGCTGCCCGTGACCTCGTCGAGGCCCTGGCCAAGGACGGTTTCACCGTTCAGCGCAACCAGGTCGACCTTGCCGAGCCGATCAAGACCGTGGGCGTTCACACCGTCGCCCTCAACCTGCATGCCGAAGTCGAAGTTTCGATCATCGTCAACGTTGCCCGTTCTGAAGACGAAGCAGCCCGCCAGGCCTCGGGTGAAGACGTTACCGTCCACACGTTCGAAGCCGACGAAGGTGGCGATTTCGCCGCCGGCCAGAAGGACGCTGCTGCGGACGACCGTTTCGAAGAATAGTCTTCGATCACAATTCGCTTCTGAAAGGCCGGGCCAACGCCCGGCCTTTTGCTTTTTGGGCTATAGTGCGGCCAGACTCAGTAACCGGAAGAGCGCGCGCCATTGCGCAAGACGGCGCGATCACATTCCCCGTTGTCCACAGTGTTCACAGGCAGGGTCAGGGAAACATTAACCCTGCCCCCACTAGCTCAAGACTCATGCGCAAATTGCATGGTTAAGAAAGGTTAACACCGCAGGAATATCCATGGCCGAGATCGCACGCCTCCACCCCGCCGAAGACAAGTCCTTTCGCGTCGCTCCGCACAATGTGGACGTGGAGCAGGCGCTATTGGGCGCGATCCTGATCAACAATGACGCCTTCTACCGCGTCGCCGATTTCCTGCTGCCCGAGCACTTCTACGAGCCGATCCACCGCGAGATTTTCGAGTTGGCCGGCAAGATCATCCGCGCCGGCAAGGCCGCGGAACCGGCGACGCTCAAGACCCACCTGCCCGAGCAATTGCTGCCCGACGTGACGATGATGCAATATCTCTCGCGTCTGGCGGCCGAGGCGACGACGGTCCTCAATGCGGGTGACTATGGCCAGGCCATCTATGACCTCGCCATTCGCCGCAATCTCATCTTGGTGGGCGAGGAAATGGTCTCGGTCGCCTATGAGGGCGAAATCGAGATGACGCCCAACAAGCAGATCGAAAAGGTCGAAAGCGAGCTGTTCCAGCTGGCCGAAAAAGGCCGCTATGACGGCGGTTTCCAGAATTTCTCCGCCGCGCTCAATGCCTCCATCCAGATGGCCGGCGAAGCCTTTCAGCGCGATGGGGGCCTGTCGGGCGTGGCCACCGACCTGCACGATCTCGACCGACAGATGGGCGGGCTGCAGCGCTCCGACTTGATCATCCTTGCCGGCCGCCCCGCCATGGGCAAGACCTCGCTCGTCACCAACATCGCCTATAATGTCGCCAAGGCCTGGCGCGGCGATGTCACGCCGGACGGGCATACCAAATCGGTCAATGGCGGCATCGTGGGCTTTTTCAGCCTCGAAATGAGTTCCGAACAGCTCGCCACGCGTATTCTGGCCGAGCAGTCGGAGATTTCCTCCTCCGACATTCGCCGCGGCCGCATTCACGACAACCAGTTCGCCAAGCTGGTGGACGTGTCCAATGTCATGAGCAAGGTGCCGCTTTATATCGATGATACCGGCGGTATTTCGGTGGCACAGTTGGCCGCTCGCGCCCGGCGCCTCAAGCGCCAGAAGGGGCTCGACCTGCTGATTGTCGACTATTTGCAGCTTCTCTCGGGCTCATCGAAGGCCTCGAGCCAGAACCGCGTGCAGGAGTTGACCGAGATCACTACCACGCTCAAGGCCTTGGCCAAGGAGCTGGAGGTGCCGATCATCGCCCTCTCCCAGCTCTCCCGTCAGGTGGAATCGCGCGACGACAAACATCCGCAACTGGCCGACTTGCGCGAATCGGGGTCTATCGAGCAGGACGCGGACGTGGTTCTGTTCGTTTATCGCGAAGAATATTATCTCAAGAACAAGGAACCCAAAGAGGGTACGCCGGAGCATCTGACCTGGCAGGGCGAAATGGAAAAGGTGCATGGCAAGGCGGAAGTCATCATTGCCAAGCAGCGCCATGGCCCCACTGGCACGGTGCAGTTGAGCTTCGAGGCGCAATTTACCCGCTTTGGTAACCTTGCTCGGGCAGATTACCTGCCTGAACGCATGGAATAGGCATGGCGCTGACTTCGGGCCTTGGGGGCCAACTGAGTATTGATCTGGGGGCCCTGGCCCGCAACTGGCGCGCGCTTGACAAGGTGAGCGCGGGCGCGTTGACGGCTGCGGTGGTCAAGGCCGACGCTTATGGCGTGGGCATCGACATGGCCAGCAAGGCTCTGCATGCCGGGGGTGCTCGCTTCTTTTTCGTAGCGACGCCTGACGAGGGCATGGCGGTGCGCGCGGCCCTGCCCGACGCACATATCTTCATCCTCTACGGTCTCTATCCGGGCGCGGCCAATCTCTACATTCGCCAGAACCTGATGCCGGTCCTCTCCTCGATGACCATGCTGGAGGAATGGCTGGCCAAATGTGTCGAGCGCAACGAGGCCTATCCGTCCGCCTTCCATTTCGACACCGGCATCAATCGCCTCGGCTTCCGGCTCAATGAGGCGGGTCTTGTGCGCGAGCACAGCGAAAAACTGGGTTACGCGCCCCAGATGATTATGAGCCACCTGGCTTGTGCCGATCAGCCGAACCACGAGAAAAACCGCACGCAACTGGCCCTTTTCGGGTCGGTGATGTCGCAGTTCCCGGGCATTCCCGCCTCGCTGGCCAATTCGGCAGCGCTGATGACCGGCCGCGATTACCATTTCCAGATGGTGCGCCCCGGCATCGCGCTTTATGGCGGCCGGGCGGTCAATGGCCGCAAGAACCCGATGCAGCCGGTAGTCACCCTGCATGTCCCGATCCTGCAGGTCACCGAGGGCCGCACGGGCGAAACCGTGGGCTATGGCGCCGCCTATACGCTCAACCGCAATTCCAAACTTGCCGTGCTCGGCTATGGCTATGCCGATGGCTATCTGCGCTCCGCATCTGGCACCAATCAGCGTCCGGGCGGCAAGGTGTTCATTCGCGGCAAGCTCTGCCCGGTGGTCGGCAAGATTTCCATGGACCTGACAGTGGTGGACGTGACCGAACTCGGCTCCGACCTGCCCATGCCCGGCGAAGGCGCCGAAGTGCTCGGCCAGCACGTCGGCGTGGACGACCAGGCTGATGCCGCCGGTACCATCGGCTATGAAATCCTCACCAGCCTCAAGGGCCGCTACAGCCGCAACTATGTCGGTGATGGCCGCCTGCCGGAATAAACTTATCCACGGCTCCAAAACCGCCCTCATACTCCAGCGGTCTCCGCACATGCTGCGCGGTCGCGACGAACGGTCGGTGCGGGGGCGACGGATGGTCATGGGGTCGCCCATGTTCCTTCGGTATTTGGATGATCCGGGACCGATCTGATCCCCCGGTCTGGGAGCGCAGCTTCCGCGTTTGGCACGGGATGTAGCCACGGACGGTCCAACCCGAAGAGTCTCCGTCAGTCTGGGGCGAGGTTTTCCTCACCTTCTACTTTTGCCGGACGACCGGCACCGAGGCGAAGCTCGCCCCAGACCGTAGCATCTCGTTGCGGTGTCCTGATCAAACCTGCGGACCTCACGGTCGCGCAGCGCCTGAACGCGCCTCGCCTAATGTTCCCATTTCGTTCTTGCCCAGTCCGCTGGCAAGCTGTTACGCTCACGCCGGCTCACTTCCCGGATTCGATTTGTCCAGTTCCCTGCCCCTCTATGCCATTCTGCTGCGTGCCATTGGCCCGGTGACACACAAGTTGATGCGCATGGAACAATGGCGCGCGGCGTCATCGACGGCCGGATTCGTGGCGCCGGAGACCCTGGTCAATACGGGCAATATGCTTGCTGGGTTCGACGGCGACGCCACAGCGGCGCGCAACGCTATGGAGCCAGTGCTGCGCGGATTTGGGCTGGGTGAAAACGTGGCGGTCATCGTCAGAACGCCTGCCCAGCTGCGCAAGCTGCTCAAGGCTGACCCGATTGCCGAGGCCGCCGCGCAACGGCCGTCCCAGACCGGCGTCTACTTCTTCGCTGCGGCCAAACCCGATTTCGGCTGGATCTCCGACCATGACGGACCAGAACTCATCCACGTCGTCGCCGATCATCTGGTCGTGGATTTCTCGCAGGACGTTGCCCAGTCCGGCAGGCTGATCCGAAAGATCGACAAGCTCTGCGGTCTCAACACCTCGCGAAACTGGAACACGACACGCAAACTGGCCGAACGCGCCAGCCAGCGGGAGAAGGAATAAGCATGGCCAAGACTCGCTCCAATTTCGTCTGCCAGTCCTGCGGCGCGGTCACCACCCGCTGGCAGGGGCGGTGTGACGCCTGCGGCGAGTGGAACACCATCGTCGAAGAATTGGTGGATTCAGGTGTCGGCGCCGGCCCCAAGGCCGCCAAGTCCAACGGGCGTCCCACCAATCTCGTGCCCCTCTCCGGCGAAACCGAAAGCGCAGCCCGGATCATTACCGGCATGGCCGAGCTTGACCGGGTCACCGGCGGCGGCTTCGTCAAGGGCTCTGCCTTGCTGGTTGGCGGCGACCCGGGTATCGGCAAATCCACGCTGTTGCTGCAATCGGCGGCGGCACTGGCCCATAAGGGCAAGCGGGTCATCTATGTCTCGGGCGAGGAGGCCGTGGCTCAAGTGCGCCTGCGCGCCCAGCGGCTCGGGCTGGGTGAGGCCGATGTTCTGCTGGCGGCCGAAACCAATGTCGAAATCATCCTGGCGACGCTGGAAAACGGGCAGCCGCCCGATCTCGTCATTATCGATTCCATCCAGACTCTGTGGACCGACCGCGTCGATTCCGCTCCCGGAACAGTGACACAGGTGCGCACATCGGCGCAGGCGCTGACACGCTTTGCCAAAAAGAGTGGCGCGGCGGTCGTGCTCGTTGGCCATGTGACCAAGGACGGACAGATTGCTGGCCCGCGCGTCGTTGAGCATATGGTCGATGCGGTGCTCTATTTCGAGGGCGACTCGAGCCACACCTTCCGCATCCTGCGCGGGGTGAAGAACCGTTATGGCGCCACCGACGAGATTGGCGTCTTCGCCATGACCGAGCGCGGGCTGGAGCAGGTGGCCAATCCGTCGGCTCTGTTCCTCGATCAGCGCGACAAGGACGCCGCCGGCTCCGCTGTCTTTGCCGGCATGGAAGGCACCCGGCCGCTGCTGATTGAAATCCAGGCGCTGGTCGCCCCCTCCCCGCTCGGCACACCGCGCCGCGCCGTGGTGGGTTGGGACAGTTCGCGCCTCTCCATGGTTCTGGCCGTGCTCGAAACCCGCTGTGGCGTCCGCATCGGGGCCAATGACATCTATCTCAATGTTGCGGGCGGGTTGAAGATCAACGAGCCGGCTGCCGACCTGGCGGTTGCCGCAGCGCTGATTTCGTCGCTGACCGGATCGCCCCTGCCCGCCGACGCTGTCTACTTTGGCGAAATCTCGCTCGCGGGTGGCGTGCGCCCCGTTGTCCATGGCGCCCTGCGGCTGCGCGAGGCGCAAAAGCTCGGGTTTGGCTCGGTGGTGACGGGCAAGCTGGGCAGCGCCGACCGGAACTCGGGCCTTGATGTCACAGAATATGCGCTATTGAGCGACATGGTCAGCCGCATCGCCGCTCAGGGCAAGCGGGCCATGCCCGAGCCGGAGCCTGAAGGATGGTAAACGGACCCTTTCCGGGGAGATCGCTTCCCGTAGCCACTGCTAGGCTTGGCACAGCGCGCCAAAGCCGCTAAAGCTCCACCAAAAGGCCGGAACGGCAAGACAACAGGGCAAAAACATATGCTGACTGCGTTCGACGTTGGTGTGGGTGTGCTGGTGCTGATTTCGGCAATCCTGGCCACCGCGCGAGGACTGACCCGCGAGGTGCTTTCTCTGGCGACCTGGGCCGGCTCCGCTGCCATTGCCGTCTATATGTGGCAGTACCACCCCGACATTGCGCGGCAGTATATTGCCGAGCCCGTCGTTGCCGATATCGCGACGGTGGTCGTGACCTTCATCGTCGCGCTCATCGTTTTGCACCTGCTCACCATGCGCATTGCCGATTTTGTGGTCGACAGCCGCATCGGGCCGATAGACCGTACGCTGGGTTTTGTCTTCGGCGTGCTGCGCGGCGTGCTCATCGCCATCGTCGTGACGATTTTTGGCCTGTGGTTGCTCCCGAACAATCTGCCTGACTGGGCCGACAACGCCCAGTCGCTGCCCTATCTGCGCGATATGGGCAACACCTTGATTTCCATGTTGCCTGAAGGACTTGAGCAGCAGGTAACCGATATTCTTCAGGGTGGCGGCGCCAACCTGACCGAGGACCCGCAGGCTCCGGTTGCCCCGCTTGAAGGCGGCGCAGGCGATCCCGATGTGGACGGCACGGTCGATCCCACCGATCCGGTGACCGACCCGGCGCCAGAGGCCTGATCGATAACAACGGCGGAACGCGCACCCGCCGCACATCTGCTGGTCGCACATGTCATTGGTGACCGGCAGCAAATTGCGCTATTGGCAAGCGACCTGTTTTTCGCATGGAGAGCCTGGTGACCCATTGGAACGATGACGATTTCGATCTCAATGGAGACACGCTGCACGAAGAGTGTGGCGTGTTCGGCATTTTGGGGCACGACGATGCCTCGACCCTGACCGCGCTCGGGCTGCACGCCCTGCAGCACCGCGGCCAGGAAGCGGCGGGTATCGTCAGCTTCGATGGGCGCCAGTTCTACCAGGAAAAGCGCATGGGCCTGGTGGGCGACCACTATACCGATCCGGCTGTCCTGGCGAAGCTCCCCGGCAGCATTGCCATTGGTCACACCCGCTATTCCACAACCGGCGAAGTGGCGCTGCGCAACGTGCAGCCGCTGTTCGCCGAGTTGGAAGTGGGCGGCATCGCCATTGCCCACAATGGCAACTTCACCAATGGCTTGACGTTGCGCCGCCAGATCATCGCGACCGGCGCCATCTGCCAGTCGACCTCGGACAGCGAAGTGGTGTTGCATCTGATCGCCCGCTCGCGCCACTCATCGAGCACGGACCGTTTCATCGACGCCATCCGACAGATGGAAGGCGGCTATGCCATGTTGGCCATGACGCGCACCAAGCTGATTGCAGCGCGCGACCCGGTGGGTATTCGTCCGCTGGTGATGGGTGACCTTGATGGCAAGCCGATCTTTTGTTCGGAAACCTGCGCCCTCGACATTGTCGGCGCCAAATATGTCCGCGACGTCGAGAACGGCGAAGTCATCATTTGCGAGCTTCAGCCCGATGGCTCGATCACAATTGATGCGCGCAAACCCGCCCGCCCCGTACCGGAGCGGCCGTGTCTGTTCGAATATGTCTATTTCGCCCGCCCCGACAGCTCCGTTTCGGGCCGCAGTGTTTATACCGCGCGCAAGAACATGGGCATCAATCTCGCCAAAGAGGCGCCGGTCGAGGCTGATGTGGTGGTGCCTGTTCCCGACGGCGGCACCCCGGCTGCAATCGGCTTTGCCCAGCAGAGCGGCATTCCCTTCGAATTGGGCATTATCCGCAACCACTATGTGGGCCGCACGTTCATTGAGCCCACGCAGTCCATACGCGCCTTTGGCGTACGCCTCAAGCATTCGGCCAATCGCGCTGAAATCGCGGGCAAGCGTGTGGTGCTGATCGATGATTCCATCGTGCGCGGCACCACCTCGATCAAGATCATCCAGATGATCCGCGATGCCGGCGCGACCGAAGTGCATATCCGTGTCGCCAGCCCGATGATTTTCCATTCGGACTATTACGGCATCGACACGCCCGACCCCGACAAGCTGCTGGCCAATCAATATGGCGATATCGACGCCATGTGCCGCTATATAGGGGCGGATTCGCTGCAGTTCCTCTCCATCGACGGGCTGTACCAGGCCGTGGGCGGCAAGAAACGCGATCCCAAGGCCCCGCAGTTTACCGACCACTATTTTACGGGCGACTATCCGACGCAGTTGACCGATCTGCACGGCCGGACCATGACCGACCCCAAGCAGGTTTCGCTGCTCAAGGAAGCGGGTTAATGACCGACAATTCTGAACTGGCCGGCAAGGTCGTCCTGATCACCGGCGCCTCGCGCGGCATTGGCTATGCTGCCGGCATCGAAGCTGCGCAGCGCGGCGCCCATGTGATTGCGGTGGCACGCACGGTGGGCGGCCTCGAAGAGCTCGACGACGCCATTCAGGCGATTGGCGGATCAACGACGCTTGTGCCGCTCGACCTGCGCGATGGAGATGCCATCGACCGTCTCGGCGCGGCGATCTTCGAGCGCTGGGGACATCTCGACGGCCTGGTTGCCAATGCCGGGCAATTGGGCGTTTTGAGCCCGGTCGCCCACATCAAGCCCGACGATTTCGACAAGGTGCTGGCGGTCAATGTGACTGCCAATTATCGCCTGCTCCGCTCGCTCGACCTTTTACTGCGCCAGTCAGACGCGGGGCGTGCCGTCTTCGTGTCTTCCGGTGCCGCCCGCTCGGCACGCCCGTTCTGGGGACTGTATGCCGCCAGCAAGGCAGCCCTCGACGCGCTGGTCAAATCCTATGCCGGCGAAATCGAGACCACCAAGGTCCGCGCCAATGTTTTCTACCCGGGCGTTGTCCGCACCGCCATGCGCGCCAAGGCCATGCCGGGTGAGGACCCCAACACGCTGCCCACACCGACCGAAGTCGCGCCCAAGCTGATCGACCTGCTCAGCCCCGCGCTGGCCGAGAATGGTCGTCTGTTCGACGTGGGCACCGGCGTTTTTGAAGACATCTGAGCGTGCTCACCCTCCGCCCCTACGCCCCTGCCGATCTCGATGCGCTTTATGCCATCTGCCTGCAGACGGCGGACGCGGGCAAGGATGCAACTGCGCTGCACAATGATCCGCAGCTGGTCGGCCACATCTACTCGGCGCCCTATGGTGTGCTTGAGCCAGGCAATGTCTTCGTGGCTGAAGATGACGAGGGCGTCGCGGGCTATGTGGTGGGCACCTATGACACCAGCGCCTTCATAGACCGGCTGGAGCACGAATGGTGGCCGGCCTTGCGCCAGCGCTATGCAGGTGCCGCCGGCCTGACCGCTGCCGATCAGCAGCGGGTCGACAGCATCATGAAGCCCGGCCATCCGCCAGCGGACCTCGTGGCCAGCTATCCCGCCCACATCCACATGAACCTCTTGCCGCGCCTGCGGGGGCAGCGCGTCGGGACTCGCCTCCTCGATCTCTGGATCGCACAGGCCAAGGCCAATGGCGTCTCGGGCATCCATCTGGGGGCGAGCGCCAGCAATACCGGCGGCATCGCGTTCTGGACCCGCTCCGGCTTCACACCGTGGCGCAAAGAACCGGGCGTCGTCTGGTTCGGGATGCGCCTTTAGGAAACAGGCGCGACCAGCACCTTGTCGATGCGGTGACCATCAAGGTCCACAACCTCGAAACGCAGGCCATCACTCTCGAAGCTTTCACCGACAACCGGCATGTGGTTGACATGCGACAGGACATAACCCGCAAGCGTCTCGTATCGGGCGTCCTTGGGAATATCGATATTGAAGCGCTCGCTGAAGTCGTGCACCGGCATCCAGCCGGCGACTAGCCATGAGCCATCCTTGCGCTGGGTCAGCGCCGGCTCGTCGCCTGGACCCTCGTTATAAATGCCGGTGATCACTTCGAGCACATCGCCATAGGTGACGATGCCTTCGAAGTGACCGTATTCGTCTACGACCAAGGCCATCTGCGCCCGCGCCTGGCGCATGGTCTCGACCACGTCGAGCGCGTCGGCATGCTCCATCACCACCGGCATTTGCTTCACCAGTGACCGGAGATCCGGCTGCCGTCCTGCTGCCAAGCTCGGCAGCAGGTCGGAAAGCGCCAGCACACCAAGGATAGAGTCGGCATCATGTTCTTGTACCAGCACCTTGGTGTGCGTGGTCTCGAGCATGATCTTGAGATTGTCTTCGTAGCTGTCCTCAAGGTCGATAGTCACGACGTCGAGACGCGGGGTCATGATGCCGCGCGCCGACCGGTCGGCGAGGCGCATGACACCTGCGATCATGGAATGTTCTTCGGTTTCGAAAATTCCCGCATTTGTCGCCTCGGCAATGATGGTGCGGACCTCCTCCTCGGTCACGGAGTTTTCTGAAGCACCGCTCTGCCCAAGCAGGCGCAGGACCAGTTGACCGGAAATATCGAGCAGCCAGACGACCGGCGTGCCGATGCGGGCAAGGATCGCCATGGGCTGGGCTACGCGTGCGGCCACGGCTTCGGGGTTACGCAGCGCGATCTGCTTGGGCACCAGTTCGCCCAGAATCAATGAGCCATAAGTGATCAGAACCACCACGACGCCAACGCCGGCGATGTCAGCAATGTTGTCCGGCACGCCGACCTGCTCAAGCCAGGCGGTGAGGCGCAGGCCGAGCGTGGCGCCGGAAAAAGCGCCCGAAAGAATGCCCACGAGGGTAATGCCGATCTGCACCGAAGACAGAAATTTGCCCGGTTCCTCGGCAAGTCGCATGGCCGTGGCTGCGCCCTTGTCACCCTGATCGGCCAGGACTTTCAAGCGGGCGGAGCGGGATGAAACAACGGCCAGTTCGGACATGGCCAGAGCGCCGTTCACCAGAACCAGAACGACGACAATGAGAATTTCTGTAAGCAAAACAGAGCACTATTGGCACGCCGCGACCAATGGCGGGGTGTTACGACACGCCCACTATAGGGCAAGCGGGCGTGGCGTGAATAGAATTCTGGTCGCCGAGGCGGCTACTTCTTGTCGACGTAGGGGTTCTTGCCGCCCCGCAGCCACAGGCGGATTGGTGTGCCCTTCATATCAAAGGCTTCGCGCATGCCGTTGACCAGATAGCGCTGATATGAGGCCGGGACCACATCGGGGCGTGAGGCAAAGATGATGAAGCTCGGCGGCCGGGTCTTGGCCTGCGTCATGTAGCGCATCTTGAGGCGACGGCCAGAGACGGCCGGAGGCGGATGCCCCTCGATCATGCCAGCCAGCCAGCGATTGAGCCGGGAGGTGGAAACGTGCGAATTCCAGCTCCGCTCAATGGTGAAGATGGCTTCCATGAGCTTGTCGATATTGCGCCCGGTGAGACCAGAGATGGTCACCAGCGGCACGCCGCGCAGTTGCGGCAGCAGCCGTTCACACTCTTCGCGCAGTTCAGACAGGGCCTTGTTCTTGTCCTCGATCAGATCCCACTTGTTGAGTGCGATGACCATGGCACGGCCTTCGCGCTCGACCAAATCGGCCAGGGCCAGATCCTGTTTTTCGAACGGGACAGTGGCGTCGAGCATCAAAACGACGACTTCGGCGTATTGTATGGAGCGCAGGCTGTCGCCCACGGCCAGCTTTTCGAGTTTACCGGTCACGCGGGAGCGACGTCGGATACCGGCCGTATCCACCAAGTTGATGGTGCGGCCTTCCCATTCCCAGGGTACGAGAATGCTGTCGCGGGTGATGCCGGCCTCGGGGCCCACGAGCACGCGGTCTTCACCGACCATGCGGTTGACCAGGGTGGATTTGCCGGCATTGGGGCGCCCCACAATGGCGACGTTGAGGTAGCGGCGCGGATTCCAGCGCAGCGTCGCGTCGTCGCCCTCGCCTTCCAGCATATCGGGGGTAATGTCGACATCGACCTCGGGCATAATGTCGAGATCGTCGGCGATTTCAGCGCCGGCCGCTTCCAATTCCGCCTTGCGCTCTTCGGCCTTGTCGATGGCGGCAGAGACGATGGAATAAAGTTCGGACAGGCCCAGGCCGTGCTCGGCGGACAGCGCGATAGGTTCGCCAAAGCCGAGCTTGAAGGCTTCCACCAAACCGTGTTCGGCGGACTTGCTTTCGGCCTTGTTGCCGACGAGGTGAACCTGCTTGCCGGCCTTGCGCAGCACCTGGGCAAAGCGCTGGTCGAGCGGCACCACACCCGCCCGAGCATCGATCATGAACAGGATCACGTCGGCATCACGGATGGCCAGCTCGGTCTGCTGGCGCATACGGTCTTCGAGGCTACCGTCGGTCACGTCCTCGTAACCGGCGGTATCAAGGATCTTGAACGTCAGATCGGCAATATGCCCCTCGGCCTCACGACGGTCGCGGGTGACGCCCGGCGTGTCATCGACCAGCGCGATCTTGCGACCGACAAGACGGTTGAAAAGGGTCGATTTGCCGACATTGGGACGGCCGACAATGGCAACGGTGACCGTCATACGGTATCCCCTGAAAGGCAGCCGATTATTCGGCTGCGGGCTCGACAGCGACATCGGCCGGGGCGTCGCCCTGAACAATCGCGTCAATGGATTGGGCGGCAGCTTCCGCAGGGTCCTCGGCCGTGACCGAGCCTTCCGCCAACATCTGCGCCAGATAATAGGCCATGCGGTTGCGAATGCCGGACTGGGCCAGCGGGTCGTTGATCACGGCCTCAAAGCTTGCCTCGGCGGCCGCGAAGTCGCCGGCCTTGTATTGAGCCAGGCCCAGCAATTCGCGGGCGACACGGCGCATCTGGGAATCGTCGGTGGCAAGCGTTGCGACCCGCGCCTCGACATCGCTGAGCGATCCGGCGTCGACCAGAATATTGCCGGCCAGCAGCAGCGCCAGTTCGCGCAGGCGCTGGTTGGACTGATTATTGGCCAGTGCGTCATAGGCGGCCACGGCCCCTGCACTATCGCCCTGCTCAGCCAGCAACGCCGCCTTGCGGAACTCGGCCAGCACCGGGTAACCGCCCGAGCCATTGGCGGCCAGCGCATCGAGCTGGGCCTGTGCATCGGCCAGATTGTCGCTTTCGGCAGCGTCCAGCGCCGCATAGAGCTGTTCGGAGGCCGCAGCGGACTGGCTGTTGGTGTACCAGGACCAACCCTCATTGACCGCCACCAGGGCCACAATGGCGATGGCGCCACCAATGACAAAGGGGGCAAAACGACGCCACAAGGCGCGCATCCGGTCGGAGCGCAGTTCCTCGTCGATTTCGTTGAAGATGTTCTCGTTGGACATGGCCAGCCTAGGCTCGAATATAAAAGTGGGGGAGCATTATCATGCGCCCCCAGGATTGCAAACTAGCTGGACTGCCTGTTCGTGGCCCGACAAGTTCCTGCGAGCACAAGTCTAGCGTGAAACGCGATGGTGGGGATTACTCCCACTCGATCGTCCCGGGCGGCTTGCTCGTCACGTCATAGACCACCCGGTTGATGCCGCGCACTTCGTTGATGATGCGGGTGGCGGTCTTGCCGAGGAAGTTCATGTCGAACTGGTAGAAGTCCGCGGTCATGCCATCGACGGAGGTGACGGCGCGCAGGGCGCAGACGAATTCATAGGTGCGGCCGTCGCCCATGACGCCGACGGTCTGGACCGGCAGCAAAACGGCGAAGGCCTGCCAGATCTTGTCGTATTGACCCGACTTGCGGATCTCATCGAGATAGATCGCGTCGGCCTGGCGCAAGATGTCGAGCTTTTCAGGCGTAATCCCGCCGGGGCAGCGGATGGCGAGGCCCGGCCCCGGGAAGGGGTGGCGGCCGATAAAGCTTTCGGGAATGCCCAATTCGCGGCCCAGCGCCCGGACTTCATCCTTGAACAGCTCGCGCAGCGGCTCGACGAGCTGCATATTCATGCGCTCGGGCAGACCGCCAACATTGTGATGGCTCTTGATGGTGACCGAAGGGCCGCCGGTGAAGGAGACGCTTTCGATAACGTCGGGGTAAAGCGTGCCCTGGGCCAGGAATTCGGCGCCGCCGAGCTTCTTGGCTTCCTCCTCGAACACTTCGATGAACAGACGGCCGATGATCTTGCGCTTGGTCTCGGGATCGACCTGGCCTTCAAGTTCGCCGATGAACTGCTTTTCGGCATCGACATGGACCAGCGGGATATTGAACTGATCGCGGAACATGGTGACGACCTGTTCGCTCTCATTGAGGCGCATCAGGCCGTGGTCGACATAGATGCAGGTGAGCTGGTCACCAATGGCCTCGTGGATCAGGACGGCGGCAACGGAGGAATCAACGCCGCCGGAGAGGCCGCAGATGACCTTGCCGGTGCCGACCTGCTCGCGGATCTTCTCGACCATTTTCTGGCGATAGGCCGACATGGTCCAATTGCTGGCGATGCCGCAGATCTTGTGGACGAAATTGGCGTAGAGCTTGGCGCCATCGGGGGTGTGCACCACTTCAGGGTGGAACTGCACGGCCCAGATGCGGCGCGCCTCGTTGGCGATCATGGCAAAGGGCGCATTGGCCGAGGTGCCGACGACCTCGAACCCTTCGGGCAGGGCTACGACGCGATCGCCGTGGCTCATCCAGACCTGATGGTCGGAGCCGATATCCCAGGTGCCATCAGAAAGGCTGTTGGCCTTGTGTACCGTAACTTCGGCACGACCAAATTCGCGGTGATGGCCGGCCTCGACCTTGCCACCAAGGGCCATGCAGAGCGCCTGCTGGCCATAGCAGATCCCGAGAATCGGCACATTGGCATCAAGGATCGACTGATCGATGGTCGGCGCGTTCTCGTCCAGAGTTGAGGCGGGGCTACCCGAGAGCACCACACCCTTGGGATTCAACTCCGCCATGGCCGCACCTGCGGACTGGAAGGGGTGGATTTCGCAATAGACCCCCGTCTCACGAATGCGCCGGGCAATCAGCTGCGTAACCTGCGAGCCGAAATCGACGATGAGGATGGTATCGTTGCGGGGGGCGGTGTCTGGGTGCTGCATGGCGAGGCTTTAGCCTCGCCAAAGCGATTGTGCAAGCATGGCGTTACGGGATGGGCCATGCAGCGCGAGCAGGGCTTGCCAGCGCCTACGCCCTCAGTTGAGAAGCGCGATGGACAGGTTGAGATAACCGGCAAAACTGACCCAGGCGATATAGGGCACGAACAACCATGGCGCGATGTTATCGTGCTGGCGCGAGGCGAGGATAAATCCGGCAATCGACAGCCACATGGCGACCAGAATGGCGAAGGCCGCCCAGGGCATCTGGGCCAGGAACCAGACCGGCGACCAGGCCCAGTTGAGCAGCATCTGAGCGCCCCAGAATTTCATTGCCGCAGAGTGCGGCGCGGCGACCCATATGCGCCAGCCGGCGACGGCAATCATCACATAGAGCGCGAACCAGACTGGGCCGAACACCCAATTGGGCGGATTGAGCGGCGGCTTGGTGAGGCTCTCGTACCAGGCGCCGGGGGCGGACTGCGTGCCGATCAGGGCGCCCACGCCGATGACCAGGACGAGGAACACGGCCAGGGCGATCCAGGGGGCGGGTGAGCGATAATCGGTGGTGGTAGCGGACATATTGGTCTCTCAAACAGAGGTTCTATTGAGAGAACGTAGGGAATGGGCCGGCGGTTCACCTTGCATGCAAGGTTACAACTGGCGTGCCCCTCATCTGGGGCTGCGCGCCACCTTCTCCCCGAGGGGGAGAAGAATAAGACCGGCGCACTTCCTGTTCATCTTCCCCTCGGGGAGAGGCGGGGGCTTGTCAGGCCTTGCGCAGCAGGTGGCAGTAGAAGCCATCCGTGTTGGTTCGGCGCGGGGTGAGGCAGATGCCGCCGCCATTTGTTGCGAGGCCTTCGGGCAGGTCGGTGATCAGGGCCTGGCGCCAGGCCCTGGCCATGTCGATGGTCTGGAACCCTGAATTGGCGGCGAGGAAGGCGGCGGTCTGATCGTCGTTCTCCTCGGGGAGAATGGAACAGGTGATATAGACCAGCGTGCCGCCCGGCTTCACATAGCGTGCCGCTTCTACCAAAAGCGCTGCCTGCTCGGACTGGCGCTGCGCCAGCAATTCCGGCGTCAGTTTCCACTTGGTGTCGGGGCGGCGGCGCCAGGTTCCCGTGCCGGTGCACGGTGCATCGACAACGACGCGGTCCATTTTGCCGATCAGATCATCGAGGGCGCCGTCATTGGGCGCGCGGACCTGCGCATTGCGGACGCCGTTGCGCTTGAGGCGGTCATAGATCGGCGCCAGGCGGGAGCGGTCGCTGTCATAGGCAAAGATCTGCCCCTTGTTGCCCATGGTGGCGGCGAGCGCCAGCGTCTTGCCCCCTGCCCCGGCGCAGAGGTCCAGCACCTGCTCGCCTTCGCGCGCGCCGGCGAGGGCCGCAACGATCTGGCTGCCTTGGTCCTGCACCTCAAACCAGCCCTTCTGATAGCCCTCGTCCGTCGTGACATTGGGGGTGCGTGCGTCGCGTGGACCGGCCGGCATGGTGATGCCAAAAGGGGCGATGGTGGTGGGCTGCGGCGCGAAGCGGGCCAGCGATTTCACTACCTTTTCCGGCCCGGCCTTGAGAGCATTGGCGCGCAGGTCGAGCGAGGGGCGCCCCGCCATGGCCGCGCCCTCGGCAATCCAGTCGGCACCGAAGGCGCGCTCCAGCGAGGGCACCAGCCATTGGGGGAAATCGGATTGGGCCACTGGCGGGGCCTTGGACAGGTCCGCGGTGGCGCCGGCGACTTCGGCTTCGCTCAAGGCTTCGGGCGCGTGGCTGTCGTCGGCAAAGGCGGCGTTGAGCGCTTCGGGTGTCTCGCCCCAATCGCGCATGGCGACGGCCAAGACAAGTGCGCGGGGGCTATCGCTGCCCATTGCGGCTGCGTGGGAGGCCCGCTTGCGCAGGGCGTCGTAAACGAGATTGCCAATGGCCGCCCGATCCCCTGCCCCGGCGAAGCGGTTGTTGATGCCCCAGGCCTTGAGCGCTTCCGAGACGGGACGGTGGCGCGTCTCAACGTCGGTCAGAACTTCAATGGCGGCGGCAAGACGGCCGGGGAGACGCATGGGTCAGGCACTCGGGAGCATGAGAATTCGGAAGACGAGCCATAGCCAGAACAGGGCCAGGACCGCAAGGCCGGCTGTATAGACGACAAAGCGCCGATAGACGCGATTGGTGGTGACGTGAATGGCCGCGTGCAGGTAGCGAAGGGCCACGAAGAGAACGGCGAGAGCGACACTGAACCAGTCAGCGGCATGAGTGAGCAGTAGCAGAATGGTGCCGATGAAAAACAGGACCGGCAGTTGAAACTGATTGTCGAAGCTGTTGGAGAGCAAGCGTGCCTTTAAGGGGTAGGCGGTGCGTTCGACGGCAATATCCGCGATCTTGATTTCGCCACGAGCGATGCGAGGGACCCGCTCGAACCCGAGCCAGAAGACGAGACCCATGGCGAGGAAGGCCTGAAGAGCCATGGCAAGGATCAGCAGCTTGTCGAGAAGGGGCACAATGAAGCTCCAGCAGAGAATCGCGGTTTTTCAGTAACGGCTTGTAGCAGAATCGGTTTTGCGGACGTGCCAAATTGCTGCGCGGCTCGGGAGCCCGCAGGTTTGACTACACGGTGAAAAGCGGCTTTCGCCCCGAAGGTATTCGTAAAGAAGAGGCGAAAGCCGCTTCCCACGATCGGGATTTGTGACGCATGCATCGAGCGGCCCCCTTGCAGGTGCTCATCCCCTGGGCTGTCGGCGCAGACCTTTGGCCCGGATGTTTTTAGACATCCATCGCCGCCTGTCGCCAGTCGCTTCGGTTGAGCGGCCGGTGGTCAGCATACACGCCCCCGCCCGATCGACACCGTGCGGCCCGTCTCCCCACCCGATGCTTCGTCGGCACCGCGTGTTGCCGGTGGGGATGGAGGGAGTATGGGAGAGGTTTGGGGTGCGGGGATAAAATTTATCTCCGAGGGCATTTTTGTTGCAGAGGATACCCCCACCCAGTTTCCCTATGGCCTGAAGGCCAAGCTTCACTACCTCCCCCTGATAGGGGGAGGAGCGCAGGGACGAGAGTCAGGCCGGTGGGGACATGGACCCAGTGCGCGAGCACCCCTTCCAGCTCTGCTACGGCCCTTTGGGCCTGGCGACGCCGCCTCCCCCGTCGAAGGGGGAGGTGGCACGGCTTTCTACCGCCCGCTGCGGTAGTTCGGGGCTTCGCGAGTGATGGTCACGTCGTGGACGTGGCTTTCGCTGAGGGCGGCGCCGGAGATCTTCACGAACACCGAGTTGTCGCGGAAGTCCTGCAACGTGTGGGCGCCAGTATAGCCCATGGAGGCGCGCAGGCCCCCGGCGAGCTGATGCAGCACGGCGTTGACGGGGCCCTTGTAGGGCACCTGGCCCTCGATGCCCTCGGGCACCAGCTTCATCTGGTCGCGCACGTCCTGCTGGAAATAGCGGTCGGCGGAACCGGCGCCCATGGCGCCCACCGAGCCCATGCCGCGATAGGATTTGTAGGAGCGCCCCTGATAGAGGAACACTTCGCCCGGCGCTTCGTCGGTGCCCGCCAGGAGCGAGCCGACCATGACGCAGGAGGCGCCACCCGCGAGGGCCTTGGCCATGTCGCCGGAGAATTTGATACCGCCATCGGCAATGACCGGCACGCCTGACTTGCTGGCCTCTTCAGCGCAGCCCATGACGGCGGCCAGTTGCGGCACGCCAACGCCAGCAACGATGCGGGTGGTGCAGATGGAGCCGGGGCCGATACCGACCTTGACCGCGTCGGCGCCCGCATCGATGAGCGCGCGCGTGGCCTCGGCGGTGGCGACATTGCCGGCGACGATGCGGGTGGAATTGCTCTCGCGTTTGACCCGCTCGACCGCTTCGGCAACCCGCACGGAGTGGCCATGGGCGGTGTCGATGACGAGGAGATCAACTCCGGCGTCGATCAGGGCCAGCGAACGCTCGAAGCCGGCATCACCGACGGTGGAGGCGGCGGCAACGCGCAGGCGCCCCTGCTCGTCCTTGACGGCATTGGGGTGCAGCTGGGCCTTTTCGATGTCTTTGACAGTGATCAGGCCGATGCAACGATAGTCGGCATCCACCACCAGCAGCTTTTCGATGCGGTGGCGATGGAGCAGGACCTTGGCCTCCTCCTTGGAAACGCCATCGCGCACGGTGATGAGGTTTTCGCGGGTCATCAGCTCGGAGATGGGCTGATTGGGATTGGAGGCAAAGCGCACATCGCGGTTGGTGAGAATGCCCACCAGCTTGCCAATGGCCCGACCGCCGGAGCCGCCGTTTTCAACCACGGGAATGCCGGAAATGCGGCTCTGCTGCATCAGGGCCAACGCATCGGCCAGAGTCGCGTCGGGGCCGATGGTGATGGGATTGACCACCATGCCGCTTTCAAACGACTTGACCATGCGGACCTGCTCGGCCTGCTCAGTGGCGGTGAGGTTCTTGTGGATGACGCCCATGCCGCCGGCCTGGGCCATGGCAATGGCCATATTGGCCTCGGTGACGGTATCCATGGCCGAGGACAGGATGGGCAGCTTGAGCGCTATGTCCTTGGTAACATAGGTGGAAATGTCAGTTTCGGTGGGCAGGATATCGGAGCGCGCCGGCTGCAGCAGCACGTCGTCAAAGGTGAGCGCCGCATCGCCGGTGATAGTGGTAATAATCTTCGCCAAGGCCAGACCCTTCCTGCCTTCTGATCAAATCAGAGATGTTGGAGTGTGAACCGGGCCGGTGGACTCGCCGGGTTCAGGTTGGCGAGGGTCAATAGCACCCAAGGCTGGCTTTGCCTAGTGCCCCGATTTGCGCCATGATCAGCACGCATGGCAGGGAGGCGCTGATGAGCCGGAAACGTGTTGTGGCGGGCCTGTTGATATTGGCAAGCGGCGCGGTTGTCGCCGATGAACTGACCGATTTGGTGCCGGCCGAGACAGGCGCCGCAGCCTGCTGGCAGCGCATCTATGATGCGCCGCATCTGGCGGCCCACCCCGACCAGCAGGTCGCCGCGATGACCCTTTCGCTGAACTTTGCCGCCTATGACGACACTGACCCCGGCATGCACTATTTCGGCATGGATGTGACCCTGCGCGACGGACGACGAGGCGAAACCGGCGGCGCGTGCCGGACCAATGATGATGGCAGGGTGAACTGTGGCGTGGAGTGTGACGGGGGCGGGATACAAATCCGCCTGCGCCCGGACGGATCGCTGCTGGCAGACCTGGAAGCCTATGGCTTTATCCGGGTGGAGGGGGAATGCGCGAGCAGTGGCGAGGGCTCAAGCTTTTCGCTCGAGCCCGGCCTGGATGACAAGCAGTTCCTGCTGCACCCTGCTGATGGCAAACTGTGCAAGGGACTGCTGACGCAGTGGTGAACTGGTTTCGCCCAAAGGATGAGCATTTTTGCACTATGCGGACCGGCAACGGCGGCCCATAGTCCTCCAACCGCGTTCGCGGTTTTTTCATTTACCCGGTCATTGCCTTGATCCGCGTTACTCCGCTCATTCTGGCGGTCGCCCTGTTCATGGAACAGATGGATTCGACTGTCATTGCTACATCCCTGCCCGCCATCGCGGCCGACATCGGCACCGAGCCGATTGCACTCAAACTCGCGCTGACAGCCTATTTCGTGGCGCTGGCCATTTTCATTCCGATCAGCGGGTGGATGGCCGACCGCTTTGGCGCCAAGAACATTTTCCGTCTGGCGATCTTCGTGTTCATGCTCGGCTCGCTGGCCTGTGCCTTCTCCTACTCGCTGGAAACCTTTGTGGCTTCTCGCTTTTTCCAAGGGATAGGCTCATCGATGATGACGCCGGTGGGGCGCCTGCTGCTGGTGCGGTCGACGCCCCGCAATGAATTGGTGGCGGCGATGGCCTGGCTGACTGTGCCGGCGCTGGTGGCCCCGGTGACCGGCCCGCTGATCGGCGGGTTCCTCACCACCTATCTCAGCTGGCACTGGATTTTCTGGATCAACATTCCAATCGGTATTGCCGGGGTTATTCTGTCCAGCATTTACCTCAATGTGCCGGACGAGCGAACGCCAAGACCGGTCGATCTCGTGGGGTTCTTCATTGCGGCGACTGCATTTTCGGGCCTGGTTTTCGGGTTGTCGGTGATCAGCCTGCCGGCCCTGCCGATCATCTATGGTTATCTGACGCTCGCCGTGGGCATGACGGCGGCGCTGCTCTACATTCTGCATGCGCGCAAGACGGCATATCCGCTGCTCGACCTCAAACTCCTGCGCCATCCGCTGTTCCGCTCGGCCATCACCGGCGGATCGTTGTTTCGCATCGGCGTGGGCGCCGTGCCGTTCCTGCTACCGCTGATGCTGCAACTGGGTTTTGGCCTCAACCCGTTCCAATCCGGCGCCATAACCTTCGTGTCGGCGATTGGCGCCATTGGCAGCAAGTTCATTGCCGAGCGGGTGTTTGCACGCTTCGGCTTTCCCAGAGTTCTTGGTTTTGCGGCGCTGTTTGGTGGTCTGCTCATCGCGGCGCAGGGGCTGTTCACGGCCGAGACTTCGGTGCCGGTGATGATGACCGTGCTGATCGTTGGCGGCATCTTGCGCTCGATGTTCTTCACCGGCACCAATGCCATTGGCTATGCCGATATTTCCGATGAAGAAGCCAGCCAGGCCACCGCCATCGTCGCCGTGGGCCAGCAATTGTCCGTGGCCTTCGGCGTGGCCGTGGCCGGCGCCATCCTTGAAACCACAAGCATATTCAGCGGTGGTCACCTGACCCTGCTCAATTTCCAGATTGCGTTTTTTACAGTCGGCGGCATGAGCGCGCTGGCTGGTCTTATCTATTTCCGTCTTCCACACGATGCCGGCAGCAATGTTTCCGGCCACCGTGCCATCGCCAAGGAGTGAGCGACCCGATCCGGGTCGACAAGTATAGTGTCCCGCGCAACGCCCCTTATTCTCGCCACCGCGCTGTTCATGGAAAACATGGACTCAACGGTCATCGCCACCTCGCTGGCGGCCATCGCTGCCGATATCGGGACCGATCCGATTTCGCTGAAGCTGGCGCTGACTGCCTATCTCGTGGCGCTGGCCATTTTCATCCCGATTTCGAGCTGGATGGCTGACCGATTCGGCGCAAGGCGCGTGTTCCGCATCGCCATGCTGGTGTTCCTGATCGGATCAATCGCCTGCGCTTTTTCAAGCTCACTGGCGCAATTTGTCGGTGCGCGCTTCGTCCAGGGGATGGGCGGCGCCATGATGGGTCCGGTGGCGCGGCTGGTGCTGGTGCGGATGACCCCGCGCCACAGGCTGGTGGACGCCATGGCCTGGCTGACCATTCCGGCGCTGATCGGCCCGATTGTCGGCCCGCCCTTTGGCGGTTTTCTCACCACGTATTTTTCCTGGCACTGGATCTTCATCATCAATGTGCCGATTGGCCTGTTGGGCATTGCCCTGGTTGGCCTGGCGCTGCCCAATGAACAGCGCAATCGCCCGCGCAATATCGATGGCAAGGGTTTCGTGCTGGCCGGGCTGGCCTTTGCGCTGTTTGCCTTTGGCTGCTCTGTCGTCAGCCTGCCCGCCCTGCCCCCGATCTATGGCTTCATCGCCGCGGCCGCAGGCCTGGTGCTGGGCTATGCCTATACCAGGCACGCGCTCGCCACCGAATTCCCGCTGCTTGAGCTGCGCCTCCTCAAGGTGCGCAATTTCCGCATCAATATCGCTGCGGGCACGTTTTTCCGCCTGGGCCAGGGCGCGACGCCGTTTCTGTTTCCGCTGATGCTGCAGCTCTCCTTCGGGCTGACGCCCTTTGAAAGCGGCATGGTGACCTTTGCGGGCGCCATCGGCGCGCTGGCGGCCAAGTTTGTCGCCAACTGGATCTTTGCCAACTGGGGATTCAAATATCCGCTCGTCATCTCGACCGCCATCGGCACGGCCGGCATTCTGGTGATGGGGTTCTATGATCCCGCAACGCCCATTCCGCTGATTCTGGCCGTGCTGGTGTTCACCGGCTTCTGGCAATCAACTTTCTGGACCGGGCAGAACGCCTTCACCTTCGCCGATGTGGAGGACAAGGATGCCGGCCAGGCCAATGTGATGAGCCAGGTGTGGGGCCAGCTGATGTTCGCCATGGGCGTGGCCCTGGGCGGCGGCACGCTGGAGCTGGCGCACCGGATACGCGGCGGCCACGAACTGTCCCTCGCCGATTTCCACACGGCGTTTTTCGTTGTGGCGGCGGTGGGGTTCCTGTCGAGCCTGCTTTACCTGCGCCTGCCACGCAACGCCGGCCATCAATTGACCGGCGGGCCGCATGTGCATTGAGGGCGCGGGCGCGCCTCGACACTACTCCCCTTCGGCCGACCGCCCGCCATTGAACCCTTTGGCGACGAGGTAGGCCTCGGCCGAATCTTTGCGGCTCGAGGGTGGCTTGACGTGGATCGTGGTCTTGAAGTGCCGCTTGAGCATATGGAGCAGCTCGTGCTCGGTGCCGCCCTGGAACACCTTGGCGATGAAGACGCCGCCCGGATTGAGCACCTGAATGGCGAATTCGGCGGCAATCTCGATCAGATGCACGATGCGCAAGTGGTCGGTTGGGCGATGGCCGGTGGTGGGCCAGGCCATGTCACTCATCACCACGTCGACGCCATGGCCGCCCATGGCTTCAATCAGCATCTGCGGCGCATCGTCCTCGGTAAAATCCTTCTTGAACAGGATGACGCCGGGGACGGGATCCATGTCGAGATAATCGATGCCGACCACCAGCGGGTTGGCGATGGTGGAGCCAACGGCCTGGGCCGCCACCTGCGACCAGCCGCCCGGCGCCGCGCCCAGATCGACGACGCGCATGCCCTTTTTGAAGAACTTGTGCTTCTCGTCCATCTCCTTGATCTTGAAGGCAGCGCGGGAGCGATAGCCTTCGGCGCGGGCGCGCGCCACATAGGGATCATTGAGCTGGCGTTCGAGCCATTTGGTCGAGGCAACCTTGCGCCCCTTGGCGGTCTTGACCCGGATTTTGAGATCCTTGTCGGACTTGCGGCCGCCTGTCCCCAGCGCCTTGCTATTGGCCATTGCCCTGCCTCCTCGGATAGCGGTTGGGGCGCTTCTGGGCGCGGTCGGCGTCCATCAGCGAAATCAGAATACCTTCGCGCAGGCCACGATCGGCAACGCGCACGCGCTCGGTCGGCCATTCACGGCGAATGGCTTCGAAAATGGCGCAGCCGGGCAGCACCAGATCAGCACGATCCTTGCCGATGCAAGGATGGGCGACACGGCGCTCGAACGGCATGCCGAGCAGCGCACGCATGGTTTCGTCCACCTGGTCACGCCGCATCCACAGTCCGTCGACCTTTTGCCGCTCGTAGCGTTCCAACCCCAGGTGCAGGCCTGCCAGGGTGGTCACGGTGCCGGAGGTGCCGATCAGGTGCACGGGGTGGGTGCCAATCATCTGCCGCAGCTTTTCCCGGCCCCGAAACTGGCGCAGGTGCGAGGCGACAAACTCCACCATGGCCTCGAAGACCTCATGGGTAACATCGATGCCGCCGAACTTTTCGGCAATCGAGACAACGCCCACTGGCAGCGATTGCCAGGAGCGAATCGAGGCCGACATGCGCCCCTGGGCGCGCGGGCGCCCGCCGCGGAAATCGAGCCAGGCCAGTTCCGACGAGCCGCCGCCGATGTCGAACATCAACGCGCCCTGCGCTTCGCCATCAATGAGATCGGCACAGCCGGTGACGGCCAGTTCGGCCTCGGTGCGGCGATCGACGATTTCGAGATCAAGGCCGATTTCGTTCTTCACGCGCTCGAGAAAGGCCGGTCCGTTTTCGGCGGCGCGGCAGGCCTCGGTGGCGATCAGGCGCATGCGGGTGGGCTGGTGGTCGCGCAGCTTGTTGCGGCACTGGCGCAGCGCCTCCATGGTTCGGTCCATGGCCGCATCGCCAAGCCGCCCGGTCACCGAGACCCCCTCGCCCAAGCGGACAATGCGGGTGAAGCCATCGAGCACACGAAAGCCCCGATCATGCGGGCGGGCGATCAGCAGGCGGCAATTATTGGTGCCCAGGTCCAGCGCGGCATAAAGCGGGCCACGCCCGCGGCGCGGATGGGGGGCGGCATGCGTCCGCTGATCCGGCGCGGTTTCGGGCGGCATTGTGCCGACCCGCTCCTTCCGGTCAGAGCCGGAAGGCGCACCGGTCCCTGCCTCGTCCACGAGGGCCGAGGCAGCGGCGGACCGAATAGAATCGGTCACGAGGGCTCCTTCGTGCGCGGTCGCAATGCCCGATAACCGGCCGCGCCCGAACGCACATCATGTTGCGTTGTCGAGAACGACGGTAGAGCAAGGGGGCCGAGAGCGCAATGGATAGGATGTCAGCCGGGAGACGGGCGATGCCGGACACTGAAGTGCGCCGCCCTCTTCCGCCTATAAAGCCCCTGTGGACGGCCCCACTCAGCCGGAAGCAAGATCCTGACACATTTCCTGGCAGCGCACCCCTCCTGGTTGCCCTGCCGAACCGGAAATGTGGAAAGACACATTTCCTGGCAGCACACTCCCTTTTGGTCGCGCTGCCGAACCGGAAATGTGGAAAGACACATTTCCTGGCAGCACACTCCCTTTTGGTCGCGCTGCCGAACCGGAAATGTGGAAAGACACATTTCCTGGCAGCGCACCCCTCCGGGTTGCCCTGCCGAACCGGAACTGTGGAAAGACACATTTCCGGGCAGCACACTCCCTTTTGGTCGCGCTGCCGAACCGGACATGTGGAAAGACACATTTCCGGGCAGCACACTCCCTTTTGGTCGCGCTGCCGAACCGGACATGTGGAAAGACACATTTCCGGGCAGCACACTCCCTTTTGGTCGCGCTGCCGAACCGGAAATGTGGAAAGACACATTTCCTGGCAGCGCTCCGTGCCAGACGCTTGCAATATGGTCGCGCTTTGTCTAATGAGACCCCGCACCGCGCTGCGCAGCCCCTTCGGCTCCGGCATCGGTCAGCCAGCAGGCTCCTGCTGGGGAATAGTTCAATGGTAGAACAGCGGACTCTGACTCCGTCGATCTTGGTTCGAATCCAGGTTCCCCAGCCAGCCTACAAGTCCTTGATTTTGTTGCGTTTTTCTCGTTGGTATTAACTAGCGCGGATAGAACAATACCAGCTTGTGGGAATAGCTGTGGGAATTCTGTTCCCGGTTCAGTCCCACTGCTCAGGTCGTCTTGAGAAACCCGCCATCAATACTCTTGATCGAATCTCCATCCGGTCGGGCCGCCTGCAGCTCAAGTTTCCTGAGTGCCTCTTCGGCCAGGCGAGGATCACGGTTGAGGTAGTGGACATCCATTATCGACTCGACATCCTTCAGGGAGTGACCAGTAAAGGTTGCGATCTGTGATACGGAGGCCCCGGCGAGAGCCAGGCGAGTAACCGCGGTGCCTCGAGTGTCGTGGAAGGTCAATCCCTCGATGCCGCACTTCTTCACCGCTTTACGGAACGAGGTGCTGAACCCGTGCTCAGACCAGGCCTGGCCCCGACTCCGTGCTCGCCTGATAATCGTTTAGCAGCGAGAGAAGGACACCTGTATTCGTTGGGCGCTTTTGGCTCCGCAGGTCATTTGCAACTACAAATGCCGCTATGAATTCTGCCGATCCATATTCATCTGGCAGGCGGGGTCCGCCTTTATAGGCGTAGTAGTGGACCTCAACCTTGCCGTCGGGGCGCTTCCGACGGACACTATTCAGACCCTTGAATGGGTTCTTCAACTTCCCTCTAGGCCTAGGCATTACCACCAGCCTTGATCCAAGCATCCAGAGCGTTGGTCAATGCTCCCGCTGCATAAGTCAGATCATCCGCAGTAAGAAGAACAATGCGTCCAGTGGTCGGATCCAACTCGACCCTCGCGACCTTCATCCCGGCAGCGACAGCACCGTTGATGGCACGCGTGACATCCGCCTGACGGAAGGATGATGGCCTACCCATTTGCAGGTTCCTTGTCGGCTGCCCACTGGATCAGGGTCTCTTCGGCGTAGGTATCTGGCTCATAGCTGACGGCCTTCACATGGACAAATCGGGACGGAATAACTGTTCGCATGGGTCTAGTCTTTACACAGATTGGGCGGCAGCACCTTTGCGTGCGACAGTTATAATTGAATTGGACACAAACTTATTGCATCCGGATGAGATAGTTCATATATATTGATTTTAGAGTGTTGGAATTGTTTGGAAAACAATTGCCGCATTATCGAGATTATTATCCGGCTATTATCTCATAATGCTGTTCTGAAGCAGCTTGCGCACATCAATCGTTGTTGAGCCCGCTACGCAGGTCTGCCGGCCGACACTGCGTGAAGACGTGCCAGGTTTGCCTCAAGCTTGACCGGGTTCCAGCCCTCGATCTCGATGGTGTGTATGCTCCTGAGGTTGTCGGCCTGATGGCGGGGTGGCCCTTCATTGGCTTTGTCAAACAGACCAAATGCGTCTCTCTGACTTGCCTGGTGCCCTTTGAGCGCCAGTGGCGGCAGAAGCACCTCGGCCAAGATAGTCTGATGGCCATGAACCCGAAGTCGGCAGAAAGTGCGATCAGCCAGAGAGATTAAGCAGACCTCTCTCCCGACACCGAGCCCAACATTGTTTCCCAGTCGTCTAGGATGACAGATGGTGAGGGCGCCTTCGATTGGTCTGCGCCAGAGGCGAGCTGCCGGCGATAGTCTGGGTCGGAGATTAGCTTCCGAAGTGATTGAGCCAAGCTCTCCACCCTCCCGCCATCCGGAGTTACCAGTATACCGTTGAGGCCGTGCGCGATCAGTTCGTTGGTTCCAGGACAATCGGCAAATCCAACAGCTGGCAGTCCATGCGCGAGGGCTTCCACTGTCGCCAATCCGAAGCTCTCATAGCGCGACGGAATGACATAAAGTTGCGCCGCACTGTATTCCGCGCCGATATCCTGCACCGTGCCGGCGAGCGTGATCCGGCTCTGAAGTCCAAGACGTGCAATCTCCGCCTCCAGGCGCTCCCGCTCGCTACCGTCGCCGAGGATACGAATACGCCATCCAGGGAAATCGTCTGCCAACAGCCCGAAGGCCTGTATAAGTGTCAGATGATCCTTCTGCGGATGCAGTCGTCCCACGCAGATGATCAGTCCTTCTTCTTTGCCCTTGCCCACGACGTCTGCCCGCCTGCCCGGATCGATCGTGACCAGGTTTGGCAGCACGGTCATCTTGGTCCGGACAATGGCTGGGTAAACCTCCTGCATCTGGATCGATACTGCAGTGAACTGGCGCACCAGGGCGCTGGACACCAACATCGACAGCCACCGTACTGGTAGGCGACGATAGCGTTCGGGGACATTGTGCTCGCTGGCGATGAGTGGCACGCCGGTCATCGCTAGAGCCGCTGCGAGCGGCACGTAGCTTGATGGCATGAACGCCACGGCTACGTCCGGCGCAAATGCGGTGATGGTGCGCCGCGCCGCCGGCAACAAAGCTAGTTGGCCGAGCTTGCTGCCCGATCGCGCTCCAATTTCGAGCCGCCTTATATCCTCATCGAGCCTGTAGAAACTGGGGGCATCCAACGGCTCGAAAGTCATCACCGCCACATCATGCCCGCGCCGGTGAAGGCCATTGACCACATCAACAAACACCCGCTCAGCTCCGCCCCCCAATGTGCTGAGGGACTTGATTGCAAACAGCAGTCTCATTCGCCCGCTTTCAGCAAAACGCTTTCCCATTGGTCGAAACAACGGTCAGGGCTGTAGCGCTGCATCGACTCGACCGCATATTGCCCCTGCGCTGTCCGGCCCTGGGGATCATCCATTAGTTTGGCGAGCGCTTCGGCCAGTGCATTCGCATCGTTCATGCCCGGCGCCAAGACCCCCGACTGTCCCGCTGCGATCAGATCCGGCACGCCCGAGCAGTTTTCGAACCCCACCGAGGGAAGGCCGTGAGCCAGCGCCTCGGCAAGGGCGTTTGGAAAACCCTCCCACCTAGACGGCAGACAGAACAGCTGGGCCGCGGCATATTGGGTCGCTACATCCTGTGTAGCGCCTGGCAAAGCAACCCGTCCCTTCAAGGCCGGCGTCGCAGCGATCATTGCCTCCAGCTTGGCCCGATCCTCGCCCTCGCCCACGATGCGCAGGTCCCAGAGCGAGAAGCGATCCGCCAGTCGCGCAAAGGCCTCGAGCAGCACATCGTAGTTCTTCTGGTAGCTCAGCCGACCGACCGACAGCAGTGTATAGCGGCCATTTGCGCCGGGAGCGCCAGGATTCGCGTGGCGGCTGGCGACGGCCACGGGGTTGGGTGTCTCCACGATCTTGTCCTGCAGAAAAGCCGGATAGCCCAAACGGTAACGGTCGAATTGCACCGTGATCGTCTTGGCAAACCGAAACGAGAACAGTTCGATCTGGCGTTTGCGCTCCGTTCCGGCATGCTCATAGAGCGACGGCGCCGTGCGCTCTGCCGCGACCACCGGGATGCCATGGCCCAACGTATAGAAGGCCATGGGCCGGAATGCACCACCCTGGAACCCCACGATGACGTCAGGCGCGAACGCCTTCACGATCCGGCGCACGTTCGGCGCTCTTTGCAGCCGCAGACCAAGCCCGGCCCGCTGTGCCGGGTTGCCCAGGTCGAGCTTGAACCACTGCACCCTAGGATCAATTGGGTAAAAGGCCTCCGCCGCCGCATGGTCCCAGCTGAACAGCGCCACCTCGTGTCCGCGCCGGGCCATCTCGTTCATGATCGCGATGATCATGCGCTCGACCCCGCCGGCCATGTTGTTCATGGCGCGGGCTGCAAACATCATGCGCATGTCAGGCCTCCGTCTTCATGCGCCGCTCATGGGCGAGCCGCTTGGGTCCTGTCGCCAGGATGTGTTCGGTCGCCAGCACCGGATTGACCAGCCAGATGCGGACGAACTGCAGCGCGAAACGCAGGTAGTCGCGCTTGAAATGGTAATAGCGCAGCACCGGCCAATTGCGGGCATAGTGGTAGCGGCGGATCGAGCGCAGGTAGCCCTCATGCTTGTCGGCAATGGCCACTTCGGCGTCACGGTTCTTCTCGTAGGATTTGTCGGCCCCAGTCGTGGCGTGCTGCACGAACAGCGTCTCCTTTGTGCCGATGAACCAGCCCCCCGAGAGTGCTAATCGGATGGCCAGATCTACATCCTCCACCCGCCGCAGCCCCGTGTCGAACCCGCCAAACTGCCGCAGCACATCCGTTCGTGCCATCAGCGCACAAGTAGGCGTGCCGCTATTGTAGCGCCATCCCGTCAGCTTCCGGTGAAACAGTAGGTAGTCCGCCAGCGCCGGTCCATGCGGTCGAATATCATCCGCACCTATGGCTGGTAGCAGCTTACGGTATCCGTTGGGATAAAGCCGTTCCCCGCCCGCGTAGCAGGCGACGGGTACGTCGGGATGGCTGCTCTCGAACGCCTCGATTGCCGCCACTTGCGCCGAAACGCGACCCGGCAGGCTCTCGTCGTCATCGTCGAAAAACGCGAGGAACTCGCCGCTGGCCGCCGCAATGATCGCGTTGCGCGCCACCGCCGGCCCGCCATTGCGCTCCAGCCGGATCAGCTGCGCCCGCGACTCATCACTGATCAGATCGTCCACCACATCCGCTGATCCATCGGTCGAGGCGTCATCAGCGATCAGCACTTCAAGCTCGGGATAGTCCTGCGCCAGCGCACTGGCAATCGCCCGCCCGATGGTCTCGCGCGCATTATAGCAGGTGATCCCGATGCTGACCGTCCTGGCCTGGCTCATGAACGCTCGTTATTGCGATGAAACCGGGAAAAGGCCCGGTTGCCGTCCAGATTGGGTAAGGCAAGCCACAGCCTTTGCCAAGTCCGCCGCGGGTGGGTCAGCGCAGCCAAACCCATTCGTGCCGCAAAGCGCAGCCGATGCCCCGCCAGCCAGTGGTGCTTGGTCATCGTCCAGTCCCGGCAGTAGCGATAATGTCGCGCATCATCGAACACGCTCCGATGCTTGTCGATCAGCATCAGCTTGTAGGTTAATTCGCCCGCCAGCGATTTGTCCGATGTCCGTGTCAGCGTCTGCGTCACCAGCGGCTCCCCGATTCCGACGAAATGGCTGCCCCCCAGTGCCGCCCGCACGCAGAAATCGGTGTCCTCCACCCGCCGGAACGCGGCGTCGAAACCGCCCAGCGCCCGATAGGTCTGCGTCCTTGCCATCTGAGAGCAGGTCGCCAGCGCACCATAGCCATCATCGAGCGGCGCGCCCGTCAAAATCCGCCGTGCCACCGCCACTCCATGCGGGGCAACGACACCAGTCCGCTCCCCCATGGTCCGTTCGATCCGGCTCCCCCCGTCCAGCATGATCTGCCGCCTGGCCGTGTGGCAGATCACTGGGGACCCACCGGCAAACTGCGCCTCATAATCAAGTGTCCGCTCGACCTGCCGCCGCACTCGATCCGGCGCGCTCTCATCGTCATCGTCGAAAAAGCAGATGAAATCGCCCCGCGCCTCGGCCACAATCTGGCTGCGCGCCGCCCCGACCCCCTGGTTGCTGGTCTGCCGAACCGCGCGGACTTCCTGATGCGCCGCCATCAGCGCCGAGATGACCGCCCAACTCTCGTCTGTGGACGCATCGTCCACGATGACAATGTCCAGGGGCCGCCAGTCCTGTCCCAGCGCACTCGCAATGGCCCGACCGATAGTGTCCTCGGCGTTGAACGCAGTTATGCCGATGGTGACGAGCGGCGTCATACCACGCCGCCAGACCGGCGCTTAAGGTAGGACGGGATCAAGCGTGGCGCGAGCGCATAGCCCAGGGCCCGATAGAACCGGCTCTTGAGCTTCTGCTTCTTGTTGCCCCAGAAGTTTGAGCGCGCGAACATCTTGGATGCAAGGTACACGCCCTTGCCATTGAGATAGTCCCGATGTTTGTCGCGCAGCATCAGCGCGTAATGCAGCGGCTTGGTGCCGGACTTGTCGGCGCTCTGGGTCTTGTACTGGGTGATTAGCGGCCGATTGACCGCGATGAAATGCGCCCCCATCTGGGCGCCGCGAATGGCCATGTCCCATTCAGCGCAGCGTCGAAAATCCGCATCAAATGGCCCGATGGTAGCAAAGGTGGATTTGCGCGCCATCAGCGTACAACTGCCGAACATCCCCCAGACCCGGTCCGGCGATGCCCCGATCCCCAGGATATAGTCCGCCACCTCCGGTCCATGTGGCTCCGGCCCTGCCCGGCCAATGGCCTGGGCAATATGGTCTGGCGTATCCTGCCCGTTTTTCACAACGGCCCGGTTTGTATAGCAGAGCACCAGTTCGGCGCCCGACTCTGCCTCATAGGCCTTGATCCGCTCGACCTGGGCTTTCAGGCGGTCGGCCACATTGTCGTCGTCATCATCGAAAATGGCGACGAATTCGCCCGATGCATGCTCGAGAATGGTGTTGAGCGCCGCGGGGTAGCCCTTGTTCAAGTCGTGCCGCACGATTCTGAGCCGCGGCTCCCGCGCGGCCAGGTCCGTCAGAATTTCCCAAGAGCCGTCGGACGAGCAATCATCCACCGCCACCACCTCCAGCGCTGGCCAGTCCTGCGCCAGCGCACTCTCCACCGCCCGCGCAATCGTATCGCTTGCGTTGTGGCAGGTAATGCCGATTGTGATGTTGGGATGCATCTTACATCTTGCCGCCAAAAGTGCTGATCCACCAGCCTTTCAGAGCTGTTTTCCAGTTGGAATGGATCGCATTGCTCCCGGCGAAGGGCTCTTTCAAGTGCGCAAACTTCGGATCTGCGTAGTCGACCTTGAACGGCAGCTTACCCTGCCATTGGTCAGGGTTCTTGGTCGCGATGCACAGCACATAGACAGACGCACGGAAGTCGTTGTTGAACGACAGATAGCCAACCTCAAGCCCCTCGTCCTTGAACATGCGTGTCAACGCTTGCGGGGTAAAACGCCAGAAGTCGCCATAGTCAGCATGCATCTGCTGGACAAACGGAACGACCACAATCACCACGTCTTTGGACATAGCGCACAGATTGGAAAATGCGGTTCGGAAGTCGTAAACGTGTTCAAGTGTTGTGTGGTTGAACACGACATCGAATCTTGCCTTGAGGTCGTCGGACAGGGGCTGTTCAAGGTCTAGAAACAGTTCGCCGTCCGCCCCCTGAAACCCTCGCTTATCTGCATCGAAATTGGTGATCGTATAAGTTGTTGCAGCACCAAAGTATGAGCGATACGTCCGGCCTTGTTTGTCTGAATCCTTCCAGCCACTGACATTGACGACGTCGCCGCCAAATATGGAAGCGTACTTAGCCAATTCGCGGTTTGACCACTGGCGCGGAACTTGATGCACTCGTTCCATTGTCAAACGTCAGCTCGCCGCAACAGCATCGAAAAGCCCGCATAGGTAGAATTCGCGTCGTTCCAGTACGACTTGCGGTCGTGGACTGCCCTGATGCTTGAGGGATAATAGTCTCGGCGCACGATCTCCATATCTGAGAAGAGATGCCCTATACCCGAGGGTGTTGCCCTCCAGTGGTCCCCATAGTAGGGCCCCTCGTGCACTGGGTAGAAGAATGGCATGGCAACGTACAGGAAACCGCCCGGCCTAACGAGACGCACAATGTTTGGAGCGGCAAGCCAAGGCTTGTCGATGTGTTCAATGACCGACATAGCCAGTACGAGGTCATAGTCTGGCATGCTGTTGGGCAGATCCATCAAGTCCCCGTGAATATGACGAGGGTGGTCGAACGGCCCTAAGTCGAGAGTCTTGAATTCTGCACTGGAAAAATAGCTTTCATAAACACTGCCCTCCTTGTCGGATGCATCGGGAGTTGCCCCGAGGTTGAGCACTGTCTTGGGTGCCATTTTCTTCGCATACTCGCGGAGAAAATGGTTCTGATGCTTCCGGAAAACAGATGCGCCCCTAAAGGGGATAACGAATGTTTGCATAGCCAATCTACTTCTTCGCAAAAATTACGTAGCCAGTGGTCTGAAGCGGGTTGCCTGGCAACAGCTTGTCCATTGCTCTACTTAACGGCTCTGACCCATCGGATCTTCTGGCGAGTTTCTTGAGGGGCCACACAAGACTCGCCAACGTAGCTGCACGACCACGCACCGGATACAACGTGACGTCGCGAAAATCCCTAAAAAGGTATGCTAATCCGTCTCTAGTAAACCGATAGAAGTCCTGAAATTTTAGGTCCTTAGGCGCATGATAATTCATCAGGAAGGGGGTGAAACCCAGAAAAAATCCGTCCGCCCGAATGTGTTTTGCCATGTTATCAACCGCTGCCTTTGGGTCATAAACATGCTCAAGTATCGAATGACATATTATTGCGTCATACATCTCGTCCGGATAAGTATCTATGTCACAAACATCCATAATAATGTCCGGATACCCATCAAACTGATTTATGTCTGCACTTTTGGCCTGCCCAGGGGCAAACATCTCCCAATTTTCGCGTGACGACTTTCCGATGTCTAAGATCGAGGGAGCATTATCAGCAATCTGTTTTGTAAGGACAGAGAGCAGCGCGGGCAGTCTGCCGCTCCATTTTTCATCGATCTTTGTTCGATGAATGATTGATCGCATCTCTTCATTTTTGCTTTGAACTGTCATTTCATCTCATACGTTTCTTCTGGTGAATACCTCACCACGTTGGACTTCAAATATCGAACTGCAGCCGCGCACTGTGGATAGCCGATGTGCGACGACAATAATCGTTATCGCGCCTTGGAGCAGGTCAATCGAGCGCATTACCGCTGCCTCGGTTTCCGTGTCTAGCGCGCTGGTCGCTTCGTCGAGCACCAAAACATCAGGCTGGTTGTAGAGCGCACGAGCAATGCCGATTCTTTGAACTTGCCCGCCTGACAGTCGTGATCCGCGCTCCCCAACAATTGTGCCATAGCCTTGGGGCAAGTGTTCGATAAATTCGTGTATCTGGGCCTGGCGGGCGGCTTGCTCGACCTTTTCTATGTCAATGTTCATTTCGGGCACACCAAAGGCTATATTTGCGGCGATAGAGTCGTCAGCCAGGAAAATGGATTGCGGCACATAACCTATGTTGCGCTGCCAACTCGTAGAGTTGGCCGAGCTTAGCGAGACCCCGTCGACCAATATCTGTCCTGACTGGGGAGTGATGAGCCCCAAGAGCAAGTCCACTAACGTGCTCTTTCCAGCCCCGGTTTTCCCGATTAGCCCCACTTTTGTTCCAGCATTGATCGTGATGGAAACGTTGTTCAATGCCGTGCGCTCTGCCCCGGCGTAGCGGAAACTTATGCCTACGACCTCAATGCTGCCTTCTAGTGGAAGTCGGCTATCGCTATCCGCGCGATCCTGTTGCACGACTGGGCGCGCTATGTCGGCGTACAATTCCTCGAGGGCTGGCAAGTAGAAGCGCAGTTGACCGACACTCCTGAATATATCTTGAAAAGCGGGTAGAAGCCTGTATCCGGCAAAAGCGAAAAAGCTGACTAGCGGCAAAATTTCCGTCAGGTCTCTGCCTTGCGCAGCGAGAACAAGAAGTAAGGTAATGATGCCGCCAAATGCGATGGCCTGAACAAAAAAGTAGGGCAGCTCCCGGCTGATCTGGTTGTCGGCATACTGTTTGGCAAATTCCTTCGAAGGCTTGTCAAATCGGGCCAGATAGTCCTCCAGCCGTCCTAGGACCTTGAGTTCCTTGTAGCCTTGGAGGGCCTCGCTTGCGACAACGTAGCGGCGTGTATTTGCGTTGACGAAAGCACTCCCCGATTTTTTTGTTCGGGTCTTGGTGGCAGCAAATATGAGGGCGTAAGTTGCGCCGAGTGAAGCGCCCATTACCAAGGAGACGACTGGCTGAACCAACAGCAAAAGCGCCAGGATAGAAACTGAGACAACGAGCCCGGAAATGGCGCGCATAAGTGGCAGCAGCACCCCATTCGCGACATTCGCGACCTCTGAAAGGATTTTCTTAGACAGCGTTGCGGAGTTGCTGTTCAAAAAAAACTCGTAGGGCTGGTCGAGATAAGTGCCAAGCAGCCTCTTCCCTAGCGAGTGCAGCCGCATCGAAGAGTAGCGCTGTATGGCGTAGAGAGTAAGGCCGCGGAACGAAAGAGAAGCAAGGAAGGTGAAGAGCAGCACGCCGCCCAGCGCAATCAGGAATGCACGGCCGTCGGCGAATCCCAGACTGTCATACGCAAGTGACAGGGCCGGGTTACTGTGAATTATAGAGGGGTCCGTCAGCACTATGATGAACGGCATCACGGACGCGATACCTGCGACTTCCAGCAATGCCGAAATCATCATCATGCCGAGCAGCAGCAGCGCCTGGCGCTGTTCACGCGGGCTGAGCAGCGCACGCAGTTTTCGAAAGGTATCGAGCAAAAGGGTCTCTAATGGCTTTTTGCGGATCGCGCCTTCTTAGTCCGCACCCATCTGGATCACAAGCGCATTGGCGGGCTGGTCATCATCAACCCTGCTGCCGTGGCCAAGCGGCCACAACCTTCCACAGATATCGCCCGCTCCTGCGTCGCCTGTTTTGTTGCATATCCAAAGCACACTAGGTTCGGCCCTGTCATCAACACGAATCTGGCTGAGGTTCGTACGCTAAACCGGAGGGACGTGACTATGTTAATTTACTGGCTGCCCTTTGCCGCGGCGGGTTTCTTATCGCTCCTGCGCCCCACCCAAGCCCGCGCCGGCCTGGCTGCAGTTGCCGTTGGCTTGGTGGTGCTGGTGGGGCTGCGGCACAATGTTGGCACCGATTGGGGCACATATGCGTCCTGGGTGACCGATGTGGTTGATGCACCTTTGGCAAAAGCCCTTGCCCGCACCGACCCTGCCTATGGCTTGCTCAACTGGCTTGGTGCAAACGGGTTCGGCGGCATCTATTTCGTCACCTTGGTGTGCGCCATCCTCGCCATCGTGCCCTTGGCCTTGTTCTGCGCCACCCGCAAAAATCCTGGGCTGGCGCTCCTCGTGGCCATTCCATATCTCGTTACCGTGGTGGACATGAACTACACGCGCCAAAGCGTGGCCGTGGGATTTGCCATGCTCGCCATGATGTCTGTCGAGCGGCAACGAACCCTGCCCTTCCTGGCGGCGGTTACCATGGCGGCTTTGTTCCACAAGGCTGCCGTTTGCCTGTTCATCCTGGCGCCAGCGCTTTTTGCCGGTCGCTGGGACAGGCGCGCATTTCGTCAATTCGCGTTTATTGCGCTCTATGCCCTTCTCTTGAGCGGTGCACTCCTGTGGCGGAGCTTCCTGCCCTTGCTTCAGCAATATTTCGTGCGGGCCGGCGACCAGATCGGCGTCGTTACGCTCGAGCGGGAGGTTAAGTCCGGGCTGTACTCCGGTGGCGCCGTATTCCGTATCACCCAGACCGTGATTGCCGCCGGTGCCATATTGGTGCTGGCGTGGCGAACGAACCTTAGGGTGCCGGAAAAATGGCTCTGGGCGATCACCTCGGCAGCTATACTCGTTTTGTTTGCTGCGTCCTTTTTTCGCTCCACCTTTGCGGATAGGGCCGCACTTTACTTCCTGCCGCTGCAACTGCACGCCTTTTCGGCTCTGCCGGACGCACTTCCTCGCCCATTCGGGCAGTTGATGCATGTGGCCATAGTCGTATGCGCTGGGGCCGTCTTTTGGGTGTGGTTCCGATTCGGCAGCGACTCAGCCCTGTGGCTACCGTACCAATCAGCTTTGCAACACTGGTTCTAACGCAGACCGAAAGGACCCAGTCAATTCGTTCATCGATCGTCATCTTGCAGAGCCTGGGCCCAACCCCGGCGCCAGCGGGGCAGATCGTGGTGGCCAAGCTGCGCATTTTGTCCTAGTCAAAAATCTCCAGAACGCAGGATCGCGCCACAATGCAGCAACCGCCAAAGTCTCCCCAACGCGTGGGAATCATTGGCAATAATGCATTTTCTATAATCAATTTCCGCCTCCCGCTGATGCGCGAGATCGCGGCACGCGGACACCAAGTCTTTGCAATTGCAGCGGAATTTGACGCAGATTCAGTAGCGCTGCTGGCAGAAAACGGAATTTCCGCAATTCCCATGAGCCTGTCCAGAACTGGCTTAAATCCATTTCGTGATGCCCGCGATGTCTTCAACCTCGTCAAAACTCTAGGCGAATTGCGGCTCGATACCGTGCTCGCCTTCACCATCAAGCCGGTGATCTACGGTATGATTGCTGCGTCACTTGCCCGTGTTCCCCGGCGCCACGCGTTGATCGCCGGCCTCGGCTATGCATTCGGCGACACGGAGCGGCCAAGTCTGAAACGCCGCGTCCTCCACGCTATAGCGCGCACTCTTTATACGATTGCACTAGGGCGGGCGCACAATGTCTTCATGCAGAACCCCGACGATGTCGAGGACTTCGCCCGCATGCACATCGTCGGTCCGGAGAAAATGGTTCTTGTGAACGGAACCGGCGTCGATCTGGCCGCTTGGCCGCAACTAGTGCCAGTCACCGTACCGGTTACCTTTCTCCTGGCAGCCCGCCTGTTGGCCGAGAAGGGCATTCATGACTATGTTGCTGCTGCGAAAACGATCAAAGCCTCGGCGCCACATTCCCGTTTTTTGCTGCTAGGCGGGCTCGATTCCAATCCAAACGGCATCAGTCGGACCCAGGTAGAGCAATGGGTAGCGGACGGCTTGATCGAGTGGCCTGGCCATGTGCCGGTTCGGCCCTGGCTTGCTCAAGCAAGCGTGTATGTCCTTCCGTCGTACTATCGCGAAGGTATCCCGAGGTCGATCCAAGAGGCTTTGGCGTGTGGCCTTCCTGTTATTACCACGAACTCACCGGGGTGCCGGGAGACAGTCGTGCAGGGTGAGAACGGGTTTCTTGTCGCCCCGCGTGAGTCTGAACAACTGGTGCAGGCCATGCAACATTTTATCGACGATCCAAGGCGGATCGTTGACATGGGGCGCCAGAGTCGCCTACTCGCCGAGCAACGTTTCGATGTGCGCGTCATCAACGCACGAATGCTGGAAGTCATGGAGCTTTGACGGCTCTGAATCTGGAGTAGGCGATGCGGTCGAGGCGCGTTCGACGACTGGCGGTGGACTATCCGGTTCGTGACTTATCTTACGTCACGACACGTGGAGGGCGCGCCCGTCGGCATCGGTTTGTTCGGCAAATGAGGGCCTTTCTCGGGCCAGTCATTCTCGCCATCGTCGTCCAGGCGGTGATTTACACCTATGTCATCACCCGACCGGGTCGCTCGGATTGGCACAATATCACTACGGCCATAGCTGCGCTTTCGCTGGTGCCCTGCTTTGCAGCGCTGATACTTAATGCGTTTCGCCGCAATGAAGCGCCGATCGTGGTGTCGTCGGTCGTAAGCGCCGCTCTATTCAGCGTCGCGGTCAGCGTGCTGTCGGCCATGCGCGTTCCACTTAGCTATCAGGCACTGGTCTCTTGTCTGCCCGTCACCATCGTGCTGGCGACATACGCCAACCTCCGAGTTCACCGTGAGTTTGAAGACCATGTCGCTCTGGCGCCGTTTTCTCGCGACTTAGAATTGTCAGTTGAACTTGGAAAAATACCAATCTTGAGGGGGCCCGACGCCGACCTTAAGGACGTCGAAACGCTTTTGATCGACCCGCTGGAACATCACAGCCCCGAGTGGTCTCGACTGCTGGCAACCTGCTATCTCAGAGGCGTCGAGGTGATGCCATGGACCCGCTATCTGGAAGAGAAACGTGGAAGGCTTGATGTGACGAGCTTCGAGACGTCGCACCTTGCATACCGGCCCGGACAGTTGCTTTACGCAAGGCTCAAGCGCTTTTTCGACCTCATTGCGGCGGTAGTGACCCTACCGATCACGGTGCCATTAGGACTGCTGACGGCCCTCTACATCCAAGCGCGGGACCGCGGCCCAGTGCTTTATGTCCAGATCCGGCGCGGCTATGGCGACCGACGGTTTCGTATGTACAAATTGCGGACCATGTATCAGGGAGCCGGTGGCGGCTCGACTGGGGTAAAAGACAACCGCATTATCCCAGGCTGTCGGCTAATACGGAAGTTGCGGCTAGATGAACTGCCTCAAATCATCAACATACTACAGGGTGACATGAGTCTGATCGGGCCACGTCCAGTTGCAGAATATGTGTCGCGGTCTAGCGAGGCGGTTGAACCGAAGTATGCACTTAGATCGCTGGTTTTGCCAGGCATTACCGGATGGGCGCAGGTCACCACTGGATATGCCGGCAACACCGAAGAAGAGCTCGAAAAGCTCTCCTACGATCTTTATTACATCAAGCACCTCTCGCTCGACCTAGACCTGTTGATACTCTTCAAAACCATCAAGACGGTCATGTTCGGTCTAGGGGCTCGCTGAGTGGAAGCTGCCGCTGGTTGAGCTGCTGCCGGTTTTGAGGACACCGAGTTAAGGTGTTTTTGG
>NZ_JAMZCU010000010.1 GCF_024273195.1 Devosia ureilytica
TCATCCAGATTGTCGCCAGCGTCTCATCCAGATTGCCGCGCTATAGCAGCATGCTCGGATCAGGCCGTAAATGCCTGATCCGAGCATGCTGCCCAGGCCATAGAGTGTCAGCTGGAACGGGCCGACCGACCGGCGCAGCGCGGAAGGTTGAGCAACAACGCTTGTCTCAGTCACCTGCGGACTACTGGGCCACGTAGCCACCATCGACGAGGTGGTAGCCACCGGTGATGGACGAGGCCTCATCCGACAACAGGAAACAGGCCAGCGCAGCAACCTCCTCGGAGCGGCCCAGCCGCCCAATCGGATGCATTCCGGCGATGGCGCCGAGTGTGGCTGCATCAAGGTTTTTCGAGAGCAGCGGCGTATCGATAAAGCCCGCCCCCACCGAGTTGATGCGAATGCCTTTGGTGGCGTATTCGATCGCCGCTGTCTTGGTTAGGCCCAGCACACCGTGCTTGGCCGCCACATAGGCCGAGGAATTGGCGAAGCCGACCGAGCCAAGAATGGAGGCCATGTTGACGATGGCGCCGCCGCCAGCCCGCAACATCGCGGTAGTCTCATATTTCGTGCAGAAGAAGACTGCGTTGAGGTTGACGTCGATTATCTTCTGCCAGCCATCGAGCGGATAGTCGCCGGTCGGTGCCCATCTCGTACGCTCACTTGATCCAGGACAATGCGGCTTTTGGGTCTTGCTGACATGCTGCCGCAACGATTCGGGTTGTGGTGCCCCGTAGTCAGGCAAATGCAGCACGACCGCCGGTCGCCGACGGCTAAGCGCTTACCCCGAACAGGCGGCCAATGAGTGCCGTGACAGCCATTGCGGCCGCACCCCAGAACAATACGCGGGCTGTTGGGCGCAGCTTGGGGGCACCACCGGCCTGGGCGCCAAGTGCCCCGAGGTCCGCAAGGCAGACCAAAGTCGTCACCACCACCACCGGAATGATCGTACCTTCTGGTGCCAGTACGGCTGCGATCAGAGGCAAGGTGGCAGCGACGGTAAAGGTCAGGCCGGACGCAAGGGCGGCTTGCAGCGGGTTAGCGCTGTGGACCTCGGACAAGCCCAGTTCATCCCGGACGTGGGCCCCCAGGGCGTCCTTTTCGGTCAGTTCTCTGGCAACGAGCGCTGCGGTGGCCACAGACAGGCCGCGCAATTCGTAGATCGAGGCCAGTTCGGCCTCTTCCGCCGCAGGCGTGTCGGTCAGCGCCTGCTTCTCGCGCGAGATGTCGGCGCGCTCGATATCGGATTGTGAGCTGACAGATACGTACTCGCCTGCCGCCATGGACATGGCACCGGCAGCGAGCCCGGCCACGCCTGCGATCAGAACGGCGCCTGGGCTCGGGTCTGCAGCAGCGACACCTACGATTAGCGATGACACCGAGACGATGCCGTCATTGGCCCCCAGCACCGCCGCACGTAGCCAGCCGGCGCGGTTTATGAAGTGGACTTCCTCGTGCGCCGATTGGTAGGGCAGGGTCATATTGACTTACCTTGCTCTGCCCCCGGATGAGGCCGTGCTTTAGTTGCCGCTCACGATCGGCCTTTGGGTAGGACTATTCTGGCTTCGAAACCATCACTCGTGTCGGTGGCGTGAGACTTGAACTCGAGGACACCCTTGCCTTTTCAGGATAGATCGCGTTTTGGGCAGCCAAGCCCGCTGCCTTCAGCTGTGGTGGCTCCACTCATGCAGGGCTGTCTGTGGCCTAGAGCTTCTCGGCCCCCTCGCTGGCACGCAAGCTCGCCGACCACCGTCGACCTCGGTCTACTTCAAATTCAGATCCAGAATTGTTACTTTCTCGCGAAAGAATGGCATATGGTTCCACTGCGGCCCAAATGATGTGGTTGCGGCTCGATGATAATTTGCGCCGCCCCGGACCTTCCTACCATTGCATTTGTTTCGTCGTCGGGTTTGGCTTTCGCTCCGCGAGCCGCCGGCATAGAGGCCATCATTATGGCTACCGATACGCCAGTCCTTCCCGATGCCTCCGCGAGCCTGATGCTCGCTATCGTCATCACTTCAACGATGCCGATCATATTGCTGGACCGTGAACTCAGGATCGTCGCCGCAAGCACATCGTTCTGCTCGGCGTTCGATGTCGACGCTGCGGCCATTCCAGGACATCTGCAGTCCGAACTTGGCGGTGGCGAGTGGGACGTGCCGCAGCTTATCTCTGGGTTGATCTCAGCCATATCGGGCAATTCGTCGATCAATGGTTATGAGATGCATCTGAAGCGGGAGGGTCATGACCATCGCGACCTGGTCTTGGAGGCGCACCGCCTTGAATATGGCAAGGACGAAGATGTGCGCATCATGCTATCGGTCGCCGATGTCACCGGCGCCAAGGCCGCGGAAAAGCTCAAGGACGACTTGTTGCGAGACAAGGCAATGCTGTTGCAGGAGCTCCAGCACAGGGTGGCCAACAGTCTGCAGATTATCGCCAGCGTGCTGATGCAGAGTGCCAAAACCAGCATGTCGGACGAGACCCGCGGCCATTTGAACGACGCGCATGATCGAGTCATGTCGGTGGCCAGCTTGCAGAGGCAACTCGCCGTATCCAAAGCTGGTGAGGTGGACCTGCGCACATACTTCAACGATCTATGCCGCAGCATAGGGGCGTCAATGATCCGGGATCGTACGCGAACCAAAATTGAGGTCACGTGCGACGACAGCGTCACCACCGCCGAGACATCGGTCAGCTTGGGCCTGATCGTCACGGAGCTGGTGATCAACTGCCTGAAGCACGCTTTTCCCCACGATCGAAAGGGCGAGATCACTGTCGACTATCGCTCCAGCGGTGCCGATTGGACACTGACGATATGCGACGATGGCGTTGGCATGCCTGACGAGGGCGAGGACTCGAAGCCGGGGCTTGGTACCAGCATTGTAGAGGCCCTGGCCAAACAACTTGGGGCGCTGATCGTCGTCACGAATGCCAGACCAGGTACCCACGTAGCGATTGAGTACATAGATATTTTCGATATCTCCGTGCCCAGGCTTGCACTGGCCGGACGGTAGCAGTGTCTCGCAAAAGGATGGTCGCGAGCGCAAGGGTGCTTGGTGCAAGATGCTCGTTTTCTCCATTCGTGTCCGCTTCCCGGGTTCGGACCCGGGAAGCTCAACGACTGATTTGGGCCCCTGCCCTTCCCGCGGACTCGCTCATGATGAGTGAAGGCCGTCTCCGGCCTGTGCGGTTCCAGCGTTGAAGGAGCCGACAGCGGACCATAGGCCGCCGGACGTCCATCAGATTGCAAGCTATGGATGCTCACATTGCGGACCGCCAGCCGTCAAACTGACGCTCGGACGCAACAGCCGTTAAGTCAGGACGTCTGCCCTCAGAGGCTTCCTAGCGCCGCCTTAGTACCAGATTGATGCCAAGAGCATGATCCCCACCGTCGAGAGGCACCCGCACTGGCCCTGGCGCGAGCGCTTTGGCGGTGTCATCCAAGATCAATGTGCCCCCCGAAGCTGGATCGAATGCATGATTGCGCACGGTAACCTCGTATCTGGTGCCGGCCACGTTGAGCGTAGCGGAGTACTCTGGCCAGGAAGCAGGCAGGCAAGGCTCGACAATGAGCATGTCCCCTTCGCGGCGCAGTCCGAGGATCCCCTCCAGGCCTGCTCGATACATCCATCCGGCCGAGCCAGTGTACCAGGTCCAGCCCCCGCGCCCGACGTGCGGAACGACGCTATAAACATCGGCGGCCACAACATAGGGCTCGACCTTGTAAACCGCTGCAGCGGCCGGCGTGGCGGCATGGTTGATGGGATTGACCAGGGCGAAGAGTTCGTGGGCTTTCTCGGCCTGACCCAATCGGGCAAAGGCGAGAATGGCCCACATGGCGGCGTGGGAATATTGGCCACCATTCTCGCGCAGGCCCGGTGGGTAGCCCTTGATGTAGCCGGGGTCTCGCTCTGTCGTATCGAAGGGCGGGGTGAACAGCAGGGCGAGCCCGTCGTCCTTGCGGATCAGATGTTGCTCCAGCGAAACCATGGCGACGCTGGCGCGGATCGGATCGGCGCCGCCCGACAGCACCGCCCAGGACTGAGCGATGGAGTCGATCCGGCACTCGTCGTTGTCCTTGGAGCCAAGCCAAGACCCGTCGTCGAAGGTGGCGCGCCGATACCATGCACCATCCCAGGCGTCCCGCTCGAGCGATGCCTTGAGCCGAGCCGCCTGCACCCTCCAGCGCTTCGCGCGCTTGGGATCGCGGGCATCGGCAAAGGGCATGATGAGATCGACAGAGCGGAGCAACAGCCAGCCGAGCCAGACGCTTTCTCCCTTTCCGCCTTCACCAACCCGGTTCATGCCGTCGTTCCAGTCGCCAGTGTCCATAAGCGGCAGGCCATGGCTGCCGGAAAGCTTGAACGCCTGATCGAGACCCAGCGCGCAATGCTCGAACAGCGAGGCGGCGTGCTCTGACGGCATGGGCTGGAAGAAGGCGTCGTGCTCGCCCTTGGCCAGTTTTGGGCCATCCAGGAACGGAACGGCTTCATCGAAGATCGCCGTGTCCCCGGTTGTGGTGACATAGGTCGCGGCGGCGAAGGCCAGCCAAACGCGGTCGTCGGAGATGCGGGTTCGCACCCCCTGACCCGAATGGGGCAGCCACCAGTGCTGGACATCGCCCTCGATGAACTGCCGCCCTGCTGCCCGCAGGATATGATGACGGGTGTCCTCGGGACGGGTCAGGGTCAGCGCCATGCCATCCTGGAGCTGGTCGCGGAAACCGTAGGCCCCGCTGGCCTGGTAGAATGCAGAACGCGCGGTGACGCGGCAGGCCAGCGTCTGATAGAGCAGCCAGCCGTTGAGCATGATGTCTATGGCCCGGTCCGGTGTCTTGACCTGGATGGCGCCGAGTATGGATTGCCAATGCGCCTTCACATCGGCAAGCACCAGGTCGAGATCGTTGGTCCGATAGTACTCGACCAACGCCTGCGCTGCCTCATCGGACTGCGCCTCCCCGAGCAGGCAGACGATTTCCACGCTTTCGCCCGCTGCCAGTTCGATTCCTGTCTGCAACGCCGCGCAGGGATCGAAGCCCGCGCCTGTCTTTCCATTGAGAGCCGCGCAACCGGCCAACCCCGCGGGGGCGGAGGCGCTGCCATTGCGCCCGAGAAAGGCCGTGCGATCGGCGGTCCAGGCAGTTTGGCGTCCGCCCATATCGGCAAAGGCGACACGACCGGGGAACGTCATGGCCCATTTGTTGCGGGCCATCATGGCGCCGGTTTGCGGATCGATAGCGGTGATGATGAAGGGGGCGGTAGCGCCGCGCTGGATGCCGAGCACGAACTCGGCATAGCTGGTGACCGAGAGCCGCCGTGCGCGGGCGGAACGGTTGGTCAACGTCAGTCGCGAAATCCGCACCGGGTCGGACAGCGGGACGTAGCAGACCAGCTCACTCTCGATGCCATACGCCTGATGGGCAAAGCGGGAATAGCCGAAGCCATGGGCGGCGACATAGCGCCCTGTATTGCGGATCGGTTGCGCGGTGGGGCTCCACAGGGCCCCGCTCTCCTCGTCCTTGACGTAAATCGCCTCGCCGACGGGATCTGTGACGGGATCGTTCGACCAGGGGGTGATCTGGTTTTCGCGGCTATTGCCGGCCCAGGTGTGAAAGCTGCCCTCTGCCGATACCTGGAAACCAAAGCCGTCATTGGCAATGACATTGATCCAGGGGGCGGGCGTCGTGGCGCCATTCTCGAGCACGGTGACATATTCTGTGCCGTTCCGGGCAAATCCGCCGAGACCGTTGAAGAATTCGAGGTCGCCGGGATGCTCGACTGTCTCGCCGGCAGGTTCTGCGACGGCAGGCGACAGGTGCAGTAGCGGCTGCTCGCTGGCTTCGCTGAGCACGGCCAACTGTTCAGCAATGGAGCCCCGACGGGCGGCAAGCACCACCCGGGCCGTCGCATTCAGCAGGGTGCGGGTCTCCAGAGTTATCAGGTCCGTCCGGAGGACATGCACCGAGCCCTGGGCGGGTTTGTCATCAAAGCGCGGGCGTGACTGGCTGGAGCGCAAGGCGGCCTCAATGGCGTTCTGCAGGTCCTGCACATAGGAGGAGCCACGCTCGTTGAGGATCACGAGATCGACGGCCAGGCGCTTGATCCGCCAATATTCGTGGGCACGCAGGATCTGGCGCAGTTGCGGCATGTCCTCGACCGCATCGATGCGAAACAGCACGATGGGCAGGTCGCCGGAGATGGCATTGGGCCACAATCCCGATTGCGGGCCGGCGCCGGCCGCGATGACATCGGAGGGGGGTCGGAAGCGCGGATCGGCGTAAAGGATCGGCGCCGCCAGTCGCTGAAAATCCGCAGCCTCATCCAGCGTGACATCGAGATGTTGCAATTGAACCTGTGCCTGGGTCCAGGCCAGGGTCTTGGCGCGCTCAAAGGCACTGCGATCGTGGCGCTTGTCGACCAGTTCGAGCAGTTCCGCCCGCGAAGACGCAACCAGTGTCCAGAAGGCCACGCGCGCGACCTTGCCGGGCTGAATGCGCAAGTGCCGTCGCAGCGAGAAGACCGGGTCGAGCACGGTGCCCACGGTCCCGGATAATTTCCGTCCGCCATGAATAGCAGAAGCGATGCTGATGGACCGATTGCGGCCCAGGAATTTGGCCCGGTCGGATTCGTATTGAGGGTCGTCGATGACCTCGCCTTCGACCACGGCGAAATGAGCCGCCCAGATTTCGGGCTCGCTGGGTGCACGCCGGCGTCGGGTGGCGATCAGCGCTCCAAACTCAGGCAGATATTCGGTCTGCACAAACATCTTGGCGAAGGCGGGATGGGCATTGTCGATCGCGGGTGTCGTCAGCACCAGTTCGGCATAGGAGGTCACCTCGACCTCACGCGCGCGCCGACCGCTATTGGCGAGGGAAATCCTGCGCACTTCCCCGTCATCCTCACCGGACACCAGGACATCCATTTCCGTGGACAGCGAGCCGTCGCGGCGCAGATATTGGGCGTGGTCCTCGCCAAAGACTACCGAGGCTTCAGCAGCCCCATCCAGTGGCCGGGTGGTCGGCGAGAAGATCGCCCCGCTCTGCGTATCCTTGAGAAAGACAAAGGCACCGCAATCATCGCGTGTCGCGTCCTCGCGCCAGCGGGTGACGGCGATGTCGCGCCAGCGGCTGTAGCCGCCGCCTGAGGCGGTCAACATGACCGCATAGCGACCGTTGGACAGCAAATTGGTAACGGGCGCACCTCCGCGCGGCAGCATCAGCCGGCGTCCGACCGGTGCCGGATTGAGTGCCAGACGCGCGGACGCCCTGACCTCCTCGGCGCGCGGATGTCCGGTGGCGACACCGCGCGGCATGCGCTCGGAGAGCAGCAATTCACTCGCCTTGATCATGGGTTCGCGGTGGAAGCGGGCCCGCATGCGTCCTTGATGCAGCACATTGGCAATGGCCACGATGGTCATGCCCTGATGGTGCGCCATGTAGTTGCACACGACGGCATAACCTTCGCTTTCCTGCAGGCGGGAACGGGTGAAGTCGAGCGCCTCGTAGAAGCCATACACGCCGCGCCCGTCCATGTCGTCGAAGCGCCGGAAGTTTGCGGCTGCGCTCGTGGGATCGACCATGGCGGCAAGGCCGGTGGCGTAGGGAGCGACCACCATATTGGCTGAAAGCCCGCGCTTGAGACCCAGCCCCGGGACCCCGAAATTGGAATATTGATAGGTGAACTCGTAGTCGCGGGCGCTATAGGCGGATTCCGAGACGCCCCATGGTACATTGCGGGCCCGGCCATAGGCTTCCTGGCGGGCGACGACCAGGCGGTTGGTATCGTCCAGAAGGCTTCCCGCCGGTGCGCGCATGACCAGCGAGGGCATGAGATATTCGAACATCGAGCCTGACCAGGAAATTAGCGCCGAACCATTCCCGAGAGGGGTGGCGGCGCGCCCCAGTCGGAACCAGTGCCGTGTCATGACATCGCCCTTGGCAATGGCGAACAGACTGGCAAGCCGCGCTTCTGACGCCAGTAAATCGTAGCAATTGGTGTCGAGCCCATTGTCCGTCAGCGAATAGCCGATGGACAGGAGCTTCCTGTCCGGGTCGAGCAGGAAAGCAAACTCCATCTCCAGTGCCGTCTTTCGGGCGACCCCCGCCAGTGCCCGCAGGCGCACAACAAGGGCATCGGGATCTCGGTGCAGGAGGTCGCGGTCGCGGGCCTTTTCGTCGAGCAGGGTGCGCAGCGCCGCTGTCCAATAGGAGAGGTCGGTTTCCAGACCACCCGTTTGTGCGGGACGGGAGAGTCTCGATGCCTTGTCCGACAGCCTCGACAGCGTCGGCGTCATTGCATCGAGCGATTGCGGACCGGCAAGAAGGGCCGCGATCTCATCAAGAACCGGGGTAATGGCCTCGACCACCTCAGCAGGGTGGTCAACCAGAGCCCTGCGCGCCAGGGCGAGAGCATCGGCAAAACCGCTGAGGGTTTCGACATGGGCCATCTCTGCCCATTCCTCACAGGCATTGGCCAGGGTGATCAGATGTCCGGCCAGGTTGCCGCTATCCACCGAAGACACATACGCCGGATCGAGCGCCCGCAAGTCACGCGTGTCGTACCAGTTGAAGAAATGTCCCTTGAAGCGGGCCAGCCTGGCGAGCGTTGCAAAGCTGGCTTCGAGTCGTTCGACGGTGTCTAGCCTGCCGGTCCAGCCGAAGTCCCGCGCCGCGACGATGGACAGGAAGTAAAGCCCGACATTGGTCGGCGAGGTGCGATGCGCGATCGCCGGGGTCGGTGTTTCCTGGAAATTGTCCGGCGGCAGCATGTTTTCGCGCGCCGTAACGAAAGTTTCGAAGTAGCGCCAGGTGCTGCGAGCGATCAGCCGCAAATAGTCGGCATCGGCGCTGCTCAACGGCTTGCCGGTCGGTCTTGGAGGCGGACGGCTAACCCAGAGCGCAATTGCCGGCGCACCCAGCCAGAGCAATGCCAGAGGAAGCGCCAGTGGCCACGAGGTGGGGGAAACCAGCAGGACGGGCGCAAGCAGGACCAGGGCCATGACCGTGCCCCCCGACATGTCGCGATAGAACCCGGCCAGGGTCAGCCGTGTGCGTCCACCGGCGCTGGCGGCGGTGGTCCATTCGATCAGATGCTTGCGTGTGATCCAAAGACGAGACAGGGTCCGCAGCACGGCGTCGCCATTTCGCCAGACCTGGTCGGGCAGGAAGGCAAGGCCCAAGAGGACTTGCAGGACGGCGGTTCTGGCATCGCTCGCCAGCGCGCGCAGATGGTTTTGCCACTGCATGCCGCTGCGGTGTGGCAGGATGGCGAACAGCACGGGAAGAATTGCCGGCACAGCAAGGGCAGCAAGGACCCAGCCTGCCACGAACAGTCCGGTGTGCAGCGGCATCAGGCAGGCAAGCACAAGCATCAGGAAGGCCGCGGGCGCAACAAGCGAGCGCCGCAGATTGTCTGCCATCTTCCAGCGCCCAAGAGCTGGAAGCGAGGAACTCCCCGCGATCCAGGGCAGCAATTGCCAGTCGCCCCGCGTCCAGCGATGCTGGCGCCGGGCGGCCACGTCGTAGCGGGCGGGAAAATCGTCGACCACCTCGACGTCGGATGCCAGCCCAGCACGCGCGTAAGTGCCTTCGAACAGATCGTGGCTCAGAAGAGTATTGTCCGGAATGCGTCCGGCCAGCGACGCCTCGAAGGCGTCCACGTCGTAGATGCCCTTGCCGGTGTAGGACCCTTCCCCGAACAGATCCTGATAGACGTCCGAAACCGCCGCCGCGTATGGGTCGATGCCGCCGGGAGCCGAGAACACCCGCTGGTAGAGCGATCCGTCGCGCCCAACGGGAAGTGATGGGGTGACGCGGGGCTGGATGATGGCATAGCCATCGACCACACGCCGATCCTCGACACCCAAGCGCGGCCGATTGAGCGGATGGGCCATCTTGCCCACGAGACGCAGGGCCGCATCGCGGGGCAATCGCGTGTCGGAATCGAGGGTGATGACGTAGCGGACATTGGCGGGCACGGCGGGTACCTGGCCATCGGGTGTGGCAAAACTGGTATCGGTGGCGCCGCGCAGGAGGCGGTTGAGTTCGCTCAGCTTGCCCCGCTTGCGCTCCCAGCCCATCCAGACGCCTTCGCCGCCATTGAAACGGCGATTGCGGTTGAGCAGCATGAAGCGGTCGCCCGCGGGTCCGGGGCCATGGCGCCGGTTCAGCTCGGCAACGGTTTCATGGCCGAGAGCGAGCAGTTCGCCATCGCCCTCCAGGGTCTCTGCGTCTGCATCGAGCCCGTCGGTCAGCAAGGCGAAGCTGATGTCGCCGCCGGTTCCGGAGAGGTAGTGCACCTCGAGCCGTTCGATGTCCTCGATCAGTTCGGCTCGGCTCACGAGCAAGGTAGGCACGACGACCAAGGTTCGGAATTGTTCGGGTACGCCGCCGGCCAGTTCGAGGCCCGGCAAGCTCGAAGCTCCGGCTCCCCAGCTGACGGCCCGATTGACGATGGCCGTGGCCGCCTCGCTGGCGGGAAGGAGCGCCAAGGCCAGAAGCGGGTAAAGCAAGCCGGCGGCGGGATATATGCCCCAAACCGGCCAGAGGAGGATGGCGACCAGCACCAGCGTCGCCGCGGCAATGGTGGCGCCATAGCCGCCGATACCCATCCGGCCCATCAGCCGGGCCAGATGCAGGCGCACGGGTTGGCGAAACTTTATGGTTCGTTCAAATGCGGGGCGGCCCTGGGCCACTAGGTGATGACCGGGATCACTAAGCCGTTCGGTCTCGATTACCGAGGCGTCCACACCTCCAGCGGTTGCTGCCGCTTCGACAGCCGCTCGGGCAATCTCGAGTTCGGACAGCTCCGAGCCGCGGGCGAGATGTTCGATGGCGCTGCGATAGAGATCGCGCGTCGCAAAATCCATCGAGGGGAAATGGCCGTTCTCGTTCAGCGCGGCATCGACAAGACTGACGCGCTCGAACAGGTCGGCCCAGTCGATGTCGGAAATCAGGCGCATGCTGGTGATGATATTGCGCACAGTGACATTGGACGCGCCCTGGCGCTGCTGGGCGTGCCGGACAACGTTCTCGATGGAGCTGTTCTGGCGGGCCAGTCGCGCTTCGAACCAGCCATGCGCGGGCGTGGTGCTGGGGTCGTGGTCGCGCAGGCGCTTGGCCAGCTGTGCCGCGAACAATTCCGGCAGTGGCCTGTCAGGCATTCGCCCGATCACCGCATTGACGCTGTCGCTGGTGAGCAGGAGATCGGCCAGTGCATCAGCTTCGGCCCGGTCCTTGCGTCCAGCCGTAATCTGGTCGGCGAGCCGACGCATATTCTCCACCAGCACGATGCGCAGGGTGATTGCCACGGCCCACAGCTCCCCGATGGTCAGGGGCTGAACATGCTGATAGGCCGCGATGAACCGCGTCAGCGTTTCGGGATCGAAGTGACTGTCGGTATGGGCGATAAAGCCCCAAGCTAATCCGAAGACCCGCGGATAGCCAGCGAACGGCCCTTCTGCGAGCTTCGGCAATTGCCTGTAGTAATTGGGTGGCAGATCGTCATGGATTTCACGGATCTGCTCTTCGACCAGATGATAATTGTCCAACAGCCACTCCGCCGCAGGTACAACTTCGCGCGCGCTTTCAACCTCGACGGCACTGGCGCGATAGGCGGCCAGCAACACGGCTGCGTTGCTCTTCAATCGCCTGCGGAGAGATAGGACCGCACGCGGTCGTCCCGTTATGACCTGGGCGGTGGCGAGGCTTTGCGCATGCTGTTCAAGCCGTTCGACGCCAAACAGATCCTCTCGCACTGGAGCCGTATCATTCCACGGTGTGGCCGGGAGCCGGCGTTCGGTCGAAACGGGACTATCGAGGACTGTCATCTGTGTTCATCCTCAAGGAGCCTGGGTTATGTGTCCCTGGCCAGTGGCATCTGCCGCAGGGCATGCAATGGGTTTGCCGGATCGGAGATTGATCCGGCACTGCGCCGTCAGTTTTTCTTCTTGGGTACGGCGATACGATCGAGCACGGCCTTGGCAGCAGGAGCCGTGGTCGTGGCGGGCGGTGCCTTTACCATCTTCGGTTTCTTCAACTCGCGGTTACCGCGCATCTGTCCCTTAGCCATGACATTTCCTCGGCCCGGATACGGCCGGGCTGCCGACCGGACAGGCCGGCAACGTGATTGAGTTATTCCATCAATCCGGGTGGCAGATTGCCCAGTTTCAAGAGCATGCTCGGTTCGTCGTAGGACGCCGCGTTCAGGATCGGAGCGCCCTGTAACGGACGGTGCGGATGGCATGCGCGGCGATGCCGCCGACAAAGGCGAGGCTGGTAACGCCTGCGAACGCCAGCCCATGCCTCGGCAGACTGATGTGATAAAAGCCCGCGACTGCCAGCAGGATCACCGCGGCCAGGGAAAACCCAACAAAGCCATAGGTCAGCGCCGAACAGTTCGGCAGGCCCGACGCCTGCCTGGTCGAAGGTGCTGGCTGTTCGCGTTTACTCACACGTGCGCCAGGCGTTTCAGCGGAAACGCCGGCGCATTGTAGAGTTCGCGTATCTGCCCGCCGTTGAAACGTTGTTCCTCGACCTCCAGCACGGAGCCGCCGACCAGTTCGGCCGGCAAGGTTTCGATCGTGTAGCGCACGGCTTCGGCGGCGGTGGAGAAACGCCTGTAGCGTTCACGGGAGGCGCGCCTGCTGTTCTTGCCGGGAAACAGCTCAGCGGTAGCGGAATAGTCAAATTTTGTCATATCCGTTCCTTCTATCAGGGAGCTGGTGGAAGGGCATGGCCGGACGACACTGCCCGGGCATATTGGTCCTGCGGAGAATTGGCCGCCCGAAGGCGACCGATCCATCAGGACAGCTGCAGATTGACCGGCGATTCACGGCCGTCGCGGCCGGATTCCACCTCGTATGAAAGCTTCTGGCCATCGTTGAGGGACGACAGGCCTGCGCGCTCGACTGCGCTGACATGGACGAAAGCATCCTTGCCGCCTTCATCCGGGGTGATGAAACCGAAACCTTTGGTGGAATTGTAGAACTTTACTGTGCCGCTGGTCATAAACTTGACTTTCGAAACCCTTCGCCAAATGGCGAATGTGCATTGCCCCACCGCGAAATACGGCAGGGGGATAAACGTTCGCAAATTCAGGGTTCGCTAAGCGTCCGGCTGGGGCGGGAGGATCAGGGGGCCTTAGAGGCTGAAAACGTGGTCTATAGATGGGTGTACAATGCGTTGTTTTCAAGGCCACTGCGCCGCATAGAGTCTTTTGGGGCGCTGAGCTTCGAAGTGCCGTAAAGTTCGCAACACCGCCGGGTCTACCGGGAAGGAGCAAGTAGGGGCCCTGGAGTCCTGGAAAGCCTCTTCGCACTGCAAAGAAGGCTTCGCCGCGTCAGCGATGCCAATCGAGTAGGGTGCGCTTTCAAGCGGACGGGCAGCTTCTAACCATCGGTTCTGAGATCATGAATGGCCGGAATGGGGCGCATCAGCGATGGTCCGGATATGCTCACTGGAAGAGACGCGATCATGGTTTTTCTGACCGTCCGGTTGCGGTGTTCGAATTGAGGTCGTGGACCGGCGGTGTTCTCCTGTGCAGCCTCACCTGCGGTGGGGCCGCTGATCGTCAGACTTCGGTGTGTTCCGCCAGTTCCAGTGCGTCTTCGACATCGACGCCCAGATAACGAACCGTGTTCTCAATCTTGGTATGGCCAAGAAGGATCTGCACGGCGCGGAGATTGCCGGTCGCCTTGTAGATGAGCGAGGCCTTAGTGCGCCTCAGCGAATGCGTGCCATATTCCTCCTTGCGGAGACCGATGGCAGTCACCCACTCATCCACCAGTCGAGCATATTGCCTGGTGCTCAGGTGATTGTTCGGATCGGCTCGGCTGGGAAACGCGAAATCCTCTACCGAGCCTCCTCGCCTTTCGAGCCACGCCAACAAACTTGTTCNCGCCTTGTAGATGAGCGAGGCCTTAGTGCGCCTCAGCGAATGCGTGCCATATTCCTCCTTGCGGAGACCGATGGCAGTCACCCACTCATCCACCAGTCGAGCATATTGCCTGGTGCTCAGGTGATTGTTCGGATCGGCTCGGCTGGGAAACGCGAAATCCTCTACCGAGCCTCCTCGCCTTTCGAGCCACGCCAACAAACTTGTTCTGGCGTCTGTTGTGATCTCGAACTGCACCGGTCGACCGGTCTTCTGCTGGATCACCATTGCCCGGGCGCGAATATCGTGACCGGTGACCAATGTGCCGATTTTGAGTTTGACCAGATCGCAGCCTCGCAGCTTGCTATCTATGGCGAGGTCAAACAACGCTCGGTCGCGCATGCGGCCCTCCCGATCCAGGAAGAACCGGATGGCCCAGATCTGCCGGACCTTGAGCGCCCGCTTTGCGCCAACTTGCCGACCGGCGTTCCACGCCGGCCGACCTCTGGCGGCGGGGTCATATTGAGAGATACCCATTTTCATTCTCCTTTGGCCGACATCGGCCAATCAGAGAACGATTAGGGCGAAGGCATCGTCACTCGGCATCGTGCCGCCTCGCGAGAATGGTGCCCCTGCCCCACAATCCTCCTCGGCCGCGCCTCCAGCGGGGCCGCAATCGGCCAGTCGGCTTAAAGCGCTCAGCCTGACAAAGCTGACCCACGTCACCAACCGCCTGAGACGTCATAGGCCTGGAAAGTGGCTTAGTCGACCATCCGTGAAAGTGCTACGGATCGAGCACATACCCCTGTCCGCGCACAGACTTGATGGGGGGCTCGCGACCATTGACCGTCAGGGACCGCTTCAGGCGGTTTATTTGTACATCCACAGCTCGAACACTTGTGGTGTTTTTCTCGGAGAATGCCGCCAGAAGCTCTTCTCGAGGCACAACCTTACCAGCACGTTCCATTAGAAGGTCGAGAAGTTTGAAAGCGCTAATCGTTAGGTGAACATTCTTACCGCGGCGAGTTACTTCAAATCTTTCCCGGTCAAGCCTGATGTCTCCGATGATTGGTTGCTCCTCGAATCCCCAAGGATGACTTTGCCTGAGAAGGTCAATCACAGAATTTTTGAGCTTGGCCAGATCAAGTGGAGCTGCAAATACATCCGAAGCTCCCGCAGCAAGAGCTGCAGTCCGATCGCTTTCTCCTATTGAGAAACCGTACAATGCGCAGGGCCAGGTAACGCTCGAAGCTATTGCGTGATGCGGTTGACGCGCCGTTTCGCGCCCCATGCACGAACCCGCTTCGCGGGAGGGTGCGCGCGGTCAGTTCAGCGTCATCGTTTAGGTCTTTGAGCGGCTGAGGTCGCAGTCGGACCATGGAGTTTCTTCAACGAGAGGAACTCCCCATGGTTACGTCACCGACCGCCGCTCCCACCACGCCGCTCCGCCGACGCATGCAGCAGGACATGCTGATGCGCGGCCTGGGCGTCCACACCCAGCACGATTACGTGCGTCATGTCCGGCGCTTTGCCGCCTTCTTAGGGCAGAGCCCTGATGTGGCCACGGCAGACGATATCCGCCGCTACCAGCTCTTTCAGCATGAGAACGGCGTCAGCCCCTCCACGATCAACGGCGCGGTCTCGGCCTTGCGCTTCCTGTTCGACGTGACGCTGAAGCGGCGGGATCTGTCGCGGGCCCTGGTGATCACCCGCTATCAGCGCCAGCTGCCCGACGTGCTCAGCATCGAGGAGGCGGCCCGGTTGCTCGAGGCGGCACCAGGCATCAAGTACAAGGCCGCGCTCGGGGTCGCCTATGGCGCCGGCCTGCGCGTCTCCGAGGTGGCGCACCTCAAGGTCGACGACATCGACAGCGCCCGCATGTTGATCCGGATTGAACAGGGCAAGGGGCGCAAGGATCGCAATGCCATGCTCTCGCCCCAGCTGCTGGAGCTGCTGCGACTGTGGTGGCGCGAAGGCAAGCAGCGGGGCGTGATGCTGCCCCATGGCTGGCTGTTTCCGGGGCGCTCGCGCACCGATCCGATCTCGTCACGGCAATTGCATCGCGCGGTGCAGGAAGCGGCCGAGGTCGCCGGCATCCGCAAGAAGGTCAGCCCGCATACCTTGCGGCACAACTTTGCCACGCACCTGCTGGAGCAGGATGTCGATATCCGGGTCATCCAGGTGCTGCTCGGGCATTCCAAGCTCGAGACCACTGCGCTCTACACCAAGGTCTCGACCCGCACGATCCAGGCGGTGGCCAGCCCCCTCGACCGGCTGATGGCCCTGATGGAGGACAAGCCTCCGCCCGCCTGACCCGGTGCGCTCCACTATCGAGGTTGCCGATATCTTTCGCTCTGCCGGCCCTGCTTATCGGCTCGCCCATGCCGGGCATTTGAGCCTCAGCCAGCTCAAGGTCATGTCGGCGATCGAGACCTGTCGCACCGCTGCTCTGGGCGGTCACGTCGAAGCCTGCGCGGACTGCGGGCATCAGCGGATCGCCTACAACTCCTGTCGCAACCGGCACTGTCCCCGGTGCCAGGGCGCGGCGGCACGCACATGGTTGGAGGCCCAGGAGGCCAATCTCCTGCCGGTCGGCTACTTCCACGTCGTGTTCACGCTGCCCGCAGAGATCGCCGACATTGCCTTCCACAACAAGGCGCTGATGTACGATCTGCTGTTCAAGGCCGCATCCGAGACCATGCTGACCATCGCCGCCGACCCAAAGCACCTGGGCGCCCGCATCGGCATCACCGCCGTGCTTCACACCTGGGGTTCGGCCATGGCCCACCATCCCCACATCCACATGATCGTGCCGGGTGGTGGCCTCACACAGGATGGCCGGTGGATCTCATCGCGACCGGCCTTCCTGCTGCCGGTGCGGGTGCTCGGCGCGCTGTTCCGCCGGTTGTTCCTGAGCAGGCTGCTCGACCTCCATAATGTCGGAAAGCTCGCCTTCTTCGGCAAGCTGGCAGGGCTCAACGACCGCCGGACCTTCATCCGTCACCTTGCACCGATCCGCAAGAAGCGCTGGGTGGTCTATGCCAAAGCGCCCTTTGCCGGGCCTGAGGCGGTGCTCGCCTACCTCTCGCGCTATACCCACCGGGTCGCGATCTCGAACAGCCGCCTCATCGCCTTCGACGGCAATGAGGTCACCTTCCGCTACAAGGATTATCGCCGCAGCGGCGCCAACCGGCAGCGCGTCATGACCCTGGCCGCCGACGAGTTCATCCGCCGCTTCCTGATCCACATCCTGCCGCGCGGCTTCCACCGCATCCGGCACTACGGCCTGCTCGCCAGCTCCGCCCGCAAGGACTGCCTCGCCCAGGCCCGCAACATGCTGGGGGTGGCGCCGGCGACGGACGAACCGCCGACCGCCGAGACCTCAGACCCGCGCCCGCCCTGTCCCTGCTGCGGCGGCACCATGGTGATCATCGAGACCTTCGTGGCGTGGTGCCAGCCCCGGGCGCCGCCAACCACGAGACCACCAACCCGGGAGACCGTCCATGACCCGGCATGATCCGCTCGTTCAAACGGCCGCGCCACATCGTGGGCCGACGAAATGGTTCGCGCCAGGCGCTCCAGCGACCATCATCATGCGCGCCGATCTCGCCACTACCGTCGCCGCTGAGGCTCAAAGGCTACCCGGACGACGTTCAACAGGCAGGTGCGCCACGCCATATGCCACCGCCCGCAGCAGGACTTCGGTCACGCCAAATCAGAAAACCCCAGTGCATGCGGACCGCGGGTTCCTGCATGGGTGGCTTTGCGACGCCAAACGGCATCCCAAACCCTTCACCATTTGAGACATCCGAGCACTTGGAATACTTCTCCAAAAGCGGACAATCGTGCTATTGTTTGATTCTGGTGTTGCCCACGCCTCCCCCCTCCGCTGGGAAAGTAAATATCATACAGGGCGAGTAACGAACCCAGCCAAGTTCCGGGCAAAAGCAAAAGGAGGGATTGCTGATAACGCTCGCACTGGAAGGGTATTATGAAGCTCTCAGCACCAATCTATCAACTCAAGCGCACGGCAAAACAGCTCGCCCGTAGCCGGGGAGTTGATCTCAATGTCGCCCTTGACCGCGTTGCTGCGGCAGAAGGTTTCAGTAGTTGGAGCCTGCTTGCAGCGAAGTATGCATCAAGTTCGTCTGCGGCTAAGCTGTATGCAGGCCTGAAACTTGGCGAAGTCATGCTTATCGCAGCACGTCCGGGACAAGGAAAGACCCTGCTTGCCTTGGAGATTGTGGCCGAGGCCCTGAAGGACGGCAAACAGGGCATGTTCTTCACACTCGAGTATACCGAAGCGGAAGTTCATGCGCGTTTCGCGTTGATAGGCTTCGAGGCCGGACAGTTTGGGGACGCCTTCAAACTCGACTGTTCAGACGATATTTGTGCGGACTACATCATTGCCAAGGCAGAGACAGCTCGGCCTGGAACGGTGGTCGCAGTCGACTATTTGCAGTTGATGGATCAGAAGCGAACACACCCACACCTATCCGAACAGATGTTGGCTCTGAGGACCTTTGCGGATGACCGAGGATTGGTGTTTCTCATGATCTCTCAGATTGCCCGCACATATGATCCTGTCGCGAAGCGCGTTCCTGATCTGACGGACGTCAGATTGCCCAATCCCGTCGACATGGCTGTGTTCACCAAGACGCATTTTATTGGCGATCATCCGTCGGCATCCGAAGCGGCTCATTAGTCCGCTCGCCCTGCCGCAGGCCATGCGGCCTGCGGATTTTAGGTCGGCATTTGTGGGTCACTAGACGATAAGCTGCTAGTCCCTTTCCCACCCCACAGCTGCTGGGCGGCAGCCGACTCCATATTGGTCGTTCCTGCAGCTGTCGCGGTTTCCCAATGGCGGCTCGAGCCAAGCGAGCGCCGGTTTCGGCGGGCTGAACCGGCCGCGCGCGCTTGCCGATTCCCAGTGGCGCCACGAGTTGGATGCCGGGCATGACCCGCCACGCGCAAATTACATCCGTTTCAGTTTATCGGGGCCACTCCAGGCCGTGCCGCGCGGACATCGCCTGGACGTCGGGCATCGCCAAATCCGGCTCGACGAGCGCCCGCACCCCGAGACCCAGCAATTCGTCGACAAAGGCCGAAACCGACCGGTCGCCCGGTCGGCGTCCGAGCCAGACGGCAAGGTCGGCCTCAATCACCTGCGTATGCGCGAGTATAGCCGCGCGCAAGTCCGGTGAACTGGCGCTGGCCAGCAGCATCGAAAGATAGAACCGCATGGACTCCGCGTCGAACGTGATGCGCACTAGCAGCTCGAAGCAATCGCCGAGTGCCTGTTCGGCGCGCGCGCCCATCTGCTCGTGTGACTCCGCCAGAAGCGCGGCAAAAAGGTCGGCCTTCCGCGGGAAATAGTAGGTGATATGAGATTGCCGCAGCCCCATATACCGGGCCAGCCGAGGCTGCGTGAGCGCTGCCGCCCCTTCCTCACGCACAATTTTTCTCGCCACTGCCAATATCTCGGAGCGGCGGTTCGCACCGCTGGCGCTGTCCGTTTGTTCGCTCATGCAGATGTCACCTATCGTACCGGGTCGCTGAAGCTGAGCGCGTTTGGCGCGAACAGGTCAGCAAAATCGTCGAGTTCAAATGCCTGTCCCAGATGACGCACACCGGGTTCGACCGCGCCGGCGAGGAGCAGATTGGCCGCGCGCGCGGCAATCTGTGCCGTTAGCTTCGCCTCCTCCCCACCCTCGAAACTGGCGATGGCCGCTTGACCACCGTCCCGCGAGGCTGTCACAACGATTGCGGTGCGTGGTGAACCGATGCGAACCGACATCAGCAGACGGCGGAGGATCGGCCGCAGCCAAAGCAATCGTGAAAGCATCGCGCCAACGGAAAAAAGATAGGCGGTGAGAAAGCGGTTATCGAGCGTGAAATGTGTCCGCACCCGAACACCAGGCATAATGCGCATCAACACATGCTGATCGGCAAACCCAAGCGGCCAGGCCATGCGTAGGCGCTTGTCATGCGCGAATTTGAACGCACGCGGCCGCCCCTTGGCTTGTGCTAACTCGGCTATCACCCAGTCCGCCGCCGCAGCACCATGAGAATCCCCCGTACCAAGCATTACGGCGATATCGATCTCTTGCGGGGCGCCAACCCTGCGCGCAACAGCGTGGGCCATCATATTGGTCAGTCCAGGGGCAAGGCCGACCGAGAGAAGCGCCCTCCCACCATGCTCCCGCGCCAGTAAATCGAGGCGCTCGACAGCGTCCAGAACACGGTCGTCGGCGGAGACATCCACATAGCGCTTCCCCGATGCCAGTACGCGGCGCGGCAACTCATCGTTGGGCAGGTCGATGCAGACCACTACCAGTTGGGTTTCCTCCAACGCCGCATCCCAACTCGCAGCATCATGCGCATCAAAAAAAACGCCTTCTGCACCGACATCCGCGGCAAACCGCTTCGCCTTCTCGATGCTGCGTCCGGCAACCTGTACGGCGTATCCGGAGCTGGCCAGAATTTTTGTCACCTGACCGCCGACATGGCCATAGCCCCCAACTACAAGAATATGCACGGTACCTACCTCAATTCAGCCTCCTGGTAGGTAACCAACCAATCGCTGGGTTACAAGGGTTCTAATGCTCTATTAGAGACCTACCGGTACCGTCCGTCATTCGCAGCGCACAGCGAAAAGCCGTATGTCCCCTTCCCATCTGTGGACGCCCCGTTAGACGCAAGCGGTTTTTTGAAGGTTTGCGTAGCCGGAGGCTGCCATGTGTCCGGCCTCTGATGCAGTACCAGAGGCTGCGGGCCCGTATGGGAGTTCGCGGACCGGATCCATATCACCCACAGCGTGCTCAAGGCACAGTAGGAAGCCCTGGTTTACCGATCCCGTCTCACCGACTGTTGCGCCATACCTTCCTTCGACCGACTACATCTCCGACGACCTCTGGTCCGCCTTGGCTTACGCCGCAGCTGCGACCGGAGCTTTGTGTTCCTCTTACTTTATGAGCAGGGCCCAGATGATGCGCGTCGTCTTGTTGGCCAGTGCGACGGTGACCAGCATACGCGGCTTCGAGCCATCATCTGCTCAAGCCACGAACCTGCCGGCGCACCACGCTTGCTGGCCTGGAGGACGACCGCGCTACAGCCGATTATGAGCAGACGTCGCAAGGTTCGCTCGCCCATCTTCGTGATCGATCCCAGTTTCTGCTTGCCTCCGCTCGGGATCAGCTTCACCTCGTGACCCAACAGCGTCAGTTCGCGCGCCCAGTGATTCGCACCTCCGCAGGCCTCCGACGCCACCAGGCACCGTGGCTCCCGAGCGAAGAAATCCAGCAGCTTCGTGCGATTAATCTTGCGGCTGAACAGCGGGGCACCGTCGGCATCTGCGCCGTGAGCATGGAATACGTTCTTCGCGATATCCAGACCGATTGTGGTAACTTCCGACATGGACGCCTCCTCAAGTGGTGTGTTCAACACCTCCACTTTGGCACACCGATGCCGCCGGGGAGCGTCCACCCCATTCCCCCAATCTGGCCGTCAGTTGGGGATCTGATGATGTCCGCTTTTAGGATCGGGCAACGCTTCCTTATGACCTCTGTGGATGGCTCCCCCATTGCAAGAGATATTCGGTGTTCTGGCGCATTAGTCGGGTGCAGTCTTCTGTCCGGCCTGTGGATGCAGCCGTTAGAGGCTACTGGCCCTGATGGGGTCGGCAAACAGGGTCCCAATCTGGAATACAGGCTATAGTGCCTCGGTCGTTCGACGGGTTGTCCCTGTTTCCGGCCTGACCGGTTTCGCCATCACATCGCTTCGCTCTCACAACCTCATGGAGCCGGTTGATTGGCTCGAACTGGATCTTGCTTCAAGATGCAATCTCTCTTGGTTTTACGCTGCAAGGCTGGGGGTATGGCGAGTTTGGTAGACCTCGCCGCGAGCCATGACCGCCCAGACCACGCGGGCCGTTTTGTTGGCCATGGCCACGCTCGCAACACGCGCCGGCTTTCGGGCAAGCAATGCCAGAAGGTGGGGATCGGCCGACTCGGGCTTGTACTTGGCCCGGCGGACCAAAGAGGTGGCGCCGATCACCAGGAGCTTCCTAAGATACCGATCACCCATTTTGGTGATGCGACCGAGCCGGTCCTTGCCACCACTCGAGTTCTGCGAGGGTGTAAGTCCCAGCCAGGCGGCGAACTCTCGACCTGAACGGAACTGTCCCGGGTCGGCAACCGATGTCGCCAGCGCTGTGGCGCCAACAGGACTGATGCCAGGAATGGTCGATAGTCGTCGTGCCACCGCGTTAGTTCTCTGCAGAGCAATGATCGCGCGGTAGATCGCCTGCAAACGGACATGGGTGTCGAGGACCTGAGCACAGAGAAGATTGAGAATCTGCTTGGCTACAGCGATCGCCGGAGTGTTTTGCGCACAACAACACCTCCAGACGCATCAACGGCAATGAACCTGAAAAACACTCTTGGCCAGATCTAGGCCCACGGTGGTAATCTGCATGACGGATGGCTCCTTTGCTCGGGCTGCCTGATAGCAAACCCACTTTGGCACTCAGATGCCGGGAGCGGGAGCCATCCACCTCATCTGGAATGGGGCGCGCATCTGCCCGGCGGGTTATGGGATCCCCCTGCCCTGATTACCTGCGTCGGAGGACGGATGCGAGGCCGGCAGAAGTTGGTCCGGTTTAGGCGGACAATCAATGAAAGCAGCCGGTCGTAGACCCGACCGGCCACTACAGGAAAGACACGAACACAACGAGGCTTGTCTTGTACAAAAGGTCGTCCATCGCTTTTTGGCGCAAAGTCGCGATGCGCTGGGATGGTCTGCGGATCAGGAGAGGCTATCGAGCCTCGTGTCCGGGAACTGGCGCAGCATGTCGTCGATGCTTTTCTGGTCGGGCATCAGGCAGGCGGCGGTAGTCAGGGCGTCGGCCAGCGCCGCCGATGGCGCCGTGATCGAGACGGAGCGCCAGGCAAGGGACGAAGGCCGACCAGTGATCGGATCGAGGATATGGCCGTCCCGCCCGCCTTGGTCGAATGTCGTGCCGAGCGGCGCCGAAGTGGCGAGCGCGCGCTGGCGCAGCGGGACGCGTTCTCCGGATTCGAGCCGCACTGGCCAGTCGCCGCCATCCGGACTGCCGCCCAAGGCGCGCATTTCGCCGGTGTCGATGAGAATGTCGGTGAGCCCCTCTGCTTCGAGTAGGGCCGCGACGCGATCCGCAACATAGCCTTGGCCGATACCGTTAAGAGTCAGCGCCATGCCCGGTCGCAGCGTGATGAGGCCGGCTTCGATATCGATCTTCTCCCAACCGGTCCGGCGCAAGGTGGCAGCAATGGCTGATCCTTCCGGCTGCGTGCCTTGCGTGGCGGCCTCGGCCCAAAGAGCCCAGAGCGGTTGCACCGTGGGATCGAAGCGACCGCCACTTGCACAGTGCACGCCGCCGGCCAACGACAGGCACTCGAGTAGCTCAAAGGGCGGCGCTTCGAGCCGTCCGTCGCGGTTGAGCTTTGAAAGTGCGCTGTGCGGGCGATGGAGGCTGAGGATGTCCTCGAGCCTCTCGATCTCGGCCATGACTCGGGTGGAAATGGCCTCAGCGTCAGGGTGAGCGAGACGGAGAGAGGCGCGAGCGCCCATAGCTTGGCCCAACCATAGATGCGTACTGCCGGTAACGGCGCGTGCGGCTATGGGCAGGAGGGCCCAAGCGGCGCAAATCGAGATCAGGCGGCGGCGGGTTATCGTCATGTTTTGGCTCCGGTCCTGTGGGGCAGCGCGTGCAGGCGATCGTTGAAATCTGCGTCATCCCCGCCGTCCATCTCGACCGGGGCCAGCACCATGTCATCGGTGATGCCGTCGAGCGCGAGAACCGTCCCGCCCTCCACTAGCGAAAATTCATCGGCCGCTGCCCGCGAGCCGAAGGGTACCGTTTCGGGCGCGCCCATGCCCCCCGTCCTGGCAGAACCCACGACGTAGTATGCGGCATCGGCTTTGAGCCAATTGCCATCGCCCGGCCAATCCCAGGTGGCGCCAGCCCGCCCCATGTCGTTGACATAGATAGCCAAGACCGGCGCCGTCCTCTCCGGGGCCCGCATATAGGCGATGGCATCGCGCACCTGGCTGAAGAACAGCGGCGCGGCAAAGCCTTCAATGAAGATCTGGGCTTTGGGACCGGGATGCTCTAGCAGGTTCATCTGGCAATAGTGCCCTAAGGTCTCGGCCGTCATGTCCTGCGGCGTCAGATCCTGCGCGGTCTCTTGCGTGCAGGCGCCGAGCAGCGCAACGAGGCTGAGGAGAACCACAGGGCGAAACAGGTTTTTCATGGTGTCACTTTTCTGAAGGTGGCCGAAGCGAGACCGAGCGCGACCAGAGGCCAGCCCAAGAGGGACGCGGCCGATTGCCAGAGCGGGATGGCATCGGCGGCCCCGCCAATTCCGCCGGCCACCGCGACCGTCTGCGACGCCGAAAGATTGAAGACGCGGAAGGCATCGGCGGGATTGGCCATCAGCGCGATGGGCAAGATCTGCGTAGTGAGCTCCCCGCCGCCATCCGAGACGATCAGGGCCAACAGCGCCAGGTCATAGAGCACGACTGCCAGCAGCCAGAGCGCGATGGCAAAGCCAGCGGCTCCGGAGGGGCGACGGGCGAGGGCGGAGAGGGCATAGCCGGCACCCAGGAAGGTGGCGCCCAGCAGGATCGACGTCCATATCAGCCGCCAGAGCGATTCGATCCCCGCTATTGCCGCGGGATCGGACCACACCGCCACGAGAGCGGCTGCGCCATATCCGAGTGTGACGGCAAGGGCGAGGATGGCCAAATGCGCCAGAAGCTTGCCCAAGAGTATCTGGGGACGCGAGACGGGGTAGGTAAGCAAAAGTGGCAGAGAGCCGCGCTCCACCTCCCCGGCCACGGCATCAAAGCTCATCAGGAGCGCCAGGAGTGGCACCAGATAGACGGCCAGCGAGGTCAGCGAGGCAACGGTCACCGAAAGCCGATCGACGCTCACATCGCCGGTGGGGGCCGCTCCGGCGAAGGCGAGTACCAGTGCGAACAGCACCATCATACCAGTGGCGATGGAAATCCAGCGGTTGCGGAAGGCAATGCGGAATTCGGCGAGTGCGGTGGAAAGCACGCGGTTCATTGCCCGTCCCTCCGGCTGAAATGGCTGTACACGTCTTCAAGGCTGGGCGGCAGCACGTCGAAATCAGCGACATCAGCGCCGAGTGCAGCGGTGCGCCTCATATTGAAGAGTTTTTCCGACTGATGGCAGTAAAGACGTAGCAGGCCGTCTGCGCCCGCTACGGCGTCCGGGAAGGCAGATTGCAGCGCCTGCAGCCGGCCCGGTGCCGGGCGGATGACAAAGTTGACGGGCAGCGCCGCGCGTGCGCGGAGATCGGTTAGCGTTCCCTCTGCCACGAGGCTCCCCTTCGAGAGAATGAGGATATTGTCCGTACGCGCCTCGACCTCGGTAAGGACATGCGAGGACAGGAGAATGGCTGTGCCTTCGGCGGCAAGGCCATCGAGGAGGTCGTAGAAGTCGCGCCGCGACACGGGATCGAGTCCCGAGGTCGGCTCGTCGAGCACCAAGAGGCGCGGTTGGCCGATCAGCGTTTGCGCCAGGCCGACGCGCTGCCGCATGCCTTTCGAGTAGGAGTCGATCCGGCGCTTGGCGGCATGGCCCAGCCCTACGCGCTCAAGGAATCCCATAGCCTTTTTCGCGCTGTCGCCGCGTAGGGCGAGATAGTGGGCAAGCTGCTCCTCCCCCGTGAGAGCCGGATGGAAGGCGACATTCTCTGGTAAGTAGGCAACCTGTGCCCGCGCCGCCGCAGAGCCCGGCGCAGCACCGCAGACGGAAATAGAGCCGTCGTCAGCAGGGATGAGACCTAGCACGATCTTCATCAAGGTGGACTTGCCGGCGCCGTTATGGCCGAGAAGCGCGACCCGCTGGCCAGCCTCGAGCGACAGGGAAACGTCCCTCAGGGCCTCGACCGCGTCAAAGCGCCTAGTGAGCCGCGATAGTGTCAATGTCGATGTCATCATAGGTTCCTTCAGCCCAGCGGCCGGCGACCTCGGCCTCATAGGCGAGGATGGCTGACGGCACTGGCAGAATCAGGGGCTGCATCAGGGGCGCGCTGTCGCGGACGCCGCCGGGCATCGTCGCCGGAAAGTCGCGTTGGCTCCAACGCACCAGTTGCACGGCGGGCGAACCGATAAGGAGGCTGGCCGCGGGTTGCGACCAGAGCACCTGGTCCATTAGATCGTTCGGACGATAAAAGCTGTCAGCCATGCCGTCGCCATTGAGGTCGAAGGCCGGATGGTCGGACCAGTAGTTGCCACGACTCTCGTGGCTCCATTCCATGTCGCGGGTGCCGACATATTTGACCTGCTCGCGATTGTCGATGAAGGCATTGCCGGTCAACACGTTGCGCTCGGAGCCAGCGGTGAAATGGATGCCGATGCCGCAGTCTTCGAAACGATTGTCCCAAATCAGGTTCTTGTGGGCGTTGTAGATGAAGAGGCATTTCTTGGTGCCTCCGCGGACAAGGTTGCCGGAAACGTCGGCATTGTTGGCATAGTTGAGCATCAGCCCGTGCTCGCGGTCGCCGAGGCTCCTGTTGTAGAGGATTTTTGCTCGGTCCGAGAACATGATGGCGAAACCGAGATGGTTGCCGACCGAGACATTGCCCGAGACCTCGGTGTTCTTCGTATACATGAAGTGCACGGCGAACCTTAGGTCGCGCATGATGTTGTTGCGATAGATGCTGTCGGCGCTGGCATTGGAGAAGATGCCATCGCGGCCATAGCGGATGTAGTTGCCATCGAGCAGAGTGCCGGGGCTGTTCCAGACATAGATGCCATTGCCGCGCTCATTCATGCGGGTGTTCTGTCGTCCGACGATGCCATTGCGCACGACCTGTGCGTCGCGTCCGCCATGCACGTCGATGCCGTGCATGTTGTCGACCAGCGACAGACCCTCGATCCGCGCCCGGTCGGCACCCTTGAGGATTTTGACCCCAGAGTCGAGATCTTCGTTCTGCGTACCCGAGCCGGTGACGGTGAAGCCGTGGAGGGTCACATCGGCTGCGGCGATGGTGACGACGCTGCCCTGCCCTACCCCATCCACCACTGCGCCTTCGGGTCCGGAAATAGTAAGAGGGCGGTCGACGGTGACGGGACCGGCGTAGGTCCCTTCACGCAGGATCAGCACATCGCCGGGGGATGCCCCGGCGATGGCGAGCGCCAGCGCGCCCGGACCAGGCGCCACCTCCAGCTCAGCCGCGTGCAAAGGCGGAGCCAGGGCAAGGGCCAGGATGAGGGCGAGCCAGCGCATCTCGTCAGGCCTTGGGCTCGACGAACATTCGGCCGCGCATCTCCATGTGGAGCGCATGGCAGAACCATTGGCAGTAGTACCAGTACACACCCGCATTAGCGGCCACGAAGGTCACCGAGGCGGTCTGCTGCGGGCCGACCTCCATGGCCACGCCATGGTTGCCCATGGTGAATCCGTGCGTCAGGTCGTCGATCTCGTCGAGATTGGTGACGATGATGGTGACTTCGTCACCTTCCTGCACCGTGAACTCCTCAAGCGAGAAGGCCGGCGCGACGCTCGACATGTAGACGCGGACCTTGTTGCCATCACGAACCACAGTATCGCACCAGTCGTCGATATTGATGCCATCGGCTTCTGCCTGGGCACGGGTCTCGGCCCACATCGGGTCCTGCCGATCCCAGACCGACTTGATGTTGGAGAGGATCGAGGGATGGACGGCTATGGCGTCATGCGGCTCGGCATAGGTCGGGCCATCGTGCACCAGCTTCATCTTGTCGCCGGAGATGTCGATGAGCTGGTCGTTCTCGGCCTTGCTCGGTCCGACATTGAGGAAGCGGTCCTTGGAGAACTTGCACAGGCACACCAGCCAGTCATTGGTGGCATCCAGCGTCTCGCCCATCACGGTCTTGAGGTGACCGGGCTGGTAGTGAACATCGAGCTTGTCCTTGATGGGGTCGACGTCTTCCCCGGCATAGGCACGGATCGCGTCCTCGATGTTCCACTTGACCACCTGGCTGTCGAGGAACAGCGAGGTATAGGCGTTGCCGCGGCCGTCGAAGGCAGTGTGCAGAGGCCCCAGACCCAGTTGCGGCTCAGCCACCACCACTGAGCGCGGCTCGGCATTGTCGTAAAACAGGGTATCGAACTTGGTCACGTCGAGCACTGTGACAGTGGGCGAAAGCTTGCCGCCGATGCAGAGATGCTTCTTGTCCGGGGCCATGTTGCAGCCGTGCGGATTGTTCGCGATCGGCACGTAGCGGGTGAACAGCGAATTGGCTTCCTTGCGCCCGTCCAGCACCTTCGCGCCGTTGATCTCCTCATACTGGCCGGCCGCGATTGCCTTTTCTATCTCCTCGATATTGAAGATGACGACGTGGTCCATCTCGGACTCCGTCATCTCGGCCAGATTCATGCCCATTTCCGAGTTGTAGGAGGTCGAGAAGGCGTACTTGCCCGAATAGTCGGCATCGCAATTGTCCAGATTGCCCGAGACCTTGACCTGCCAGGCGACATCCCACTTGTCGGCGTCGACGGCGGTGAAGATGTTCACGTACGTCGACACGTCCCGCATGGTCGAGCCGTCGTTGATCAGCGGAGCCTCATCCTCGCCGTTGCAGAACACATAGTTCGTGCGCGGCCATTTCTGCGGACGCAGACCGTGGATGCCTTTGGCATTGGGAACTTCGAGAATGGCGTCGGTCTTCATGACGTCGCACCGCACACGGGCGACCCGCGTATTGGCCTTGTCGTTCATAAAGAGGTAGCGGCCGTCATATTTTCCCTCGGTGAAGGACATATGGACGTGATGCAGGTCACCATTGTCGTGGATGCGCTTGCCGTTGGCAGCGAGGTGCTTCTTGGTCTTCTCACTCATCGTGCGCTCGTGGATGCGCAACGATTCATTGGTCTGCCCCCAACCGGTGGCCGAGCAGCGGTTGAAGACGGGCACGCGCATAAGTTCGCGCATGGACGGCAGGCCCAAGATGCGCAGCTCGCCGGTCTGACCCGAGGACCAGAAGCCGTAGTAATCGTCGAGCTGGCCCGGCGCCACACTGCCGTCGCCGCCAGCGGCCTGAGCGGGCGCGGTGGCGAACAGAGCCGCACCAAGGCCAAGCATCGAGGGCCCGACAGTGCCGGCGAGGACTGCGGCCCCTGCTGTTGCGCCGAAGAGGGCGCGGCGGCTCAGTCCCTTGTTTTCAGTCGTATCCATGACGGATTCCTTACGTTCGGTTTGTTGGCGTCGGGGTTTGGATGAAGCGGGGTGTCACGGGGCTGGCCGCGAGCTTGGCGCGCGACTTCACCTTCTTGATCACGACGGGACACACCGTTTCGGACTGGTAGAGGACCTGGCAGTGCAGACAGTTGATGCACTCGTTCGGGTTGATCTCGCCGGTCTTGTGGATGGCCTGCACCGGGCATTGCCTGGAGCAGGTCTGACAGGGATTTCCGCATTCGTGGTAGCGCTTGAGCCAGTCGAACATGCGGATACGCGCGGGGATGGCAAGCGCCGCTCCGAGCGGGCAAAGATAGCGGCAGTAGAAGCGCTCGACGAATAGCCCTGCCACCAGAAGCGCGACGGCATAGGCCACGAAGGGCCAGGCGCGGACGAAATTGAGGATGATCGCCGTCTTGAACGGCTCGATCTCCGCCAGGCGCTCGGCCTGCTCGACGCTCATCAATGATACGCCGAAGAGCCCGAGGAAGATGATGTATTTCACCGGCCAAAGGCGCTCGTGCAGGCCCCATGGCAGGGTCCATTGGGGGATACGCAGCTTGCGCGCGATTTGGTTGGTCAGCTCCTGCAGTGCGCCGAAGGGGCAGAGCCAGCCGCAATAGGCGCCGCGCCCCCAGAACAGCAGCGCCGCAGCCACCGCGAACCACAGGATGAACGTCAGTGGATCGAGCAGGAAGGCCTGCCAGCTGAAACCGGACACGAAGCTGTTGAACAGCGCCATGAGATTGACCACCGAGAGCTGCGCATTGGCGTACCATCCGAGGAAAACCAGCGTCACGGTGAGGAAGCTGAGGCGGAAGATGCGGTAGACCTTGGCGTTGCGGACCGCGAAGTTCTGAAAGAAGAACACCCCGGTCAGCACCGCCAGCATGGCGCCCAGACCAGCGATCTCGAGCTGGGAACCCTCCCAGATGCGACGCCATAGGTCCGATTGAGCAGTGCTTTCTTCGCGGTCGGCGATGCTGACGACTTCGACGGCAGGCGGCGTAACAGCGCGCAGGTATTTCGGCGGCAATTGGTAGCCGAGGTCAAAGGTATGGAAGACCTTTTCGATCGGCCCTACCTCGCGCTGCACCAAGAGCTGGATGCGGAACGGCTTGGCCGGATCGAAGCCCGAACTGGCGGGGATGCGAAAGAGGTCCATTTCGGTGAATTGCGGCGCGCCTTCAAGGGCAATGCCGTTGAGACGCCGGTGATCGCGATCGCGGAAGCGGACCGAGACGTCATCCTGGATCAGCACGATGCGGTCGAATATGCCACCGCGCACGTAGCCCGAACCCTTGAAGGAATAGAGCCCCCTTGCCATGACCGCGATGGCACTGTCCCCCTCGCTGAGCCAGTCGCGCAGATTGGCGTTCGCCGCCGCTCCAAGCACTGCCGAACCGATGGCAGGAACCGAGACCAGCCCGACCTGCATGTCGATGAAGTTGGTCTCGGGCGTCTCGGTCAATGCACGGGCCTGCGCCCGCGGATCGGCGTGGTCGGCAAAGGCCGCGTTCACCTGGGCCACATCGAGCGACAGGCGGCGCAGCGTGCCGTCGCCCTCGGCTTCCGCCCAATGCAATGGCGCGGCGGCATCGGGATCTATCGCGAGGTCCGGGCCTGCATCGGCAGCTTCGGGCGCGAGACCGCCCAAGCCCAGGGCACGGGCGACCTTGAGTCCCGAGCGGACGATGGAATCGTCGATCACCATCACGGTCACCGTGGCACCGGAAATGATGTCGACGTCGTGGGCGGTGCCTCCCGATTTCGCCTCGGCGATCAAATCGAGGCCGGCATAGCCGGCAACCAGGGCTTCGATCTTTTCCTCAGGGATGCCAATAAGCACGATCGGTTCGGAATGCTTGACCAACCTCACGCCGATGACCTTGGCATCGGGGTCCACGGCGACCAGAGTGTGGATAGGCTTGCCGGAATAGCCGGTGGTCCCAACGAAATCGGAGGTTACGAACACCCAGGCGATGGTCTCGCCACCTTTGAGCACCGGTGCCACGTCGACATCCTCATGGATGGCGCCAAAGCCTTCGCCGCCGGGTACGAGGTCAGCAGCCGATGCCGAGGGCAGGAAGTCTTCCAGAGCGGACGACGCGCCGGCAGGACCTGCCAGCCACAAGCTGGCGCAAATTAGAATCAAAAGACGAAGTACGTGCATTTGGGGCCGTGTCAGCGAGATTTCGGCGCCACCTTGGTCCCGAACGTCCGATCCGTTCCTTGACGTGGGTCAAACAGGCCGTCGATTTCCGAGACCATGGGCTTTTCGTCACTGACCGTGGTCAAGGTCTACGACCGGCTTGCGGCGGGCGGCGTAGACGACGAACAGAGCAAGCCCGAACGGACACAAGTCCTGAAGTTGCCACACGCACGCTCACGGTGAGCATATGTCTCCGAAATGGCTGTCCAGCGGAGGGTGCCTCAGGTCAAACCCTAGGAATAGGTCCTATCGAAATGCCCAGCAGGTTTGATTGAGAACAAATTGCCTTGGTCAAACCCTGATATTGCGGCGGGGCCATATCAGGAGAACAAGGTTCGCACCATGAACGATGACATTAGGGCCCTGGTCGAGCGCTACTCTCAGCCGGTTCCGCGCTACACCAGCTATCCCACCGCACCGCATTTCCATTCTGGTGTGGATGCGCGGACATATGCTCGTTGGCTGGGCGATCTGTCTGAGTACGGGAGCATTTCGCTCTACTTGCACATTCCCTATTGCGATCGTCTCTGCTGGTTCTGCGGATGCCATACGAAGCACACCCTGCGCTATGAGCCGATCACCGCCTATCTCAAGGCGCTATACGCCGAGATCGACTGGGTTTCCGCCAAGCTAGACGGGCGCGGTCGTGTGACGGCAATCCACGTAGGTGGTGGGTCTCCCACCCTGCTAACTCCAGAGGACCTACTGGCCCTAAAGACGAAGCTCGCCGCCAGCTTCTCCATTGCGGACGACGTGCAGATCAGCATTGAGATCGACCCGAATGATCTCGATGCTGGGCGGTATGATGCTATGGCTCAGTTCGGTCTTACGCGCGCAAGCATTGGCGTTCAGGATTTCGATCCTCGGGTGCAGAAGGCCATCAACCGGATACAGAGCTTCGAGCAAACACGCGCAGTCGTAGACGCGATGCGGTCGCGCGGCGTATCGTCGGTCAATCTGGATCTGCTCTATGGTCTGCCATTCCAGACCCAATCCGGACTGAAGAGCACGGTTGAGTCGGCACTCAGCCTGAAACCGGATCGCGTAGCACTCTTCGGCTATGCGCACGTGCCCTGGATGAAACCACACCAGAAGATGATCCCCGAGGATGCGCTGCCGGACAAGTACGAGCGGTTTGCCCAAGCGCAATCTGCATCCGCTATCCTGGTCGAAGCAGGCCTGGACACGATTGGCTTCGATCATTTCGCCAGACCATCGGACAGTCTAGCAAAGGTAGCTCGCATGGGGAGGCTACGAAGAAACTTTCAAGGTTACACCGACGACAGAGCCGACGCCCTCATTGGGCTCGGAGCTTCATCGATCGGGCAGTTGCCACAAGGCTATGTGCAGAACATCACCGCCACTGGCGAGTACAGCAAGGCGGTTCTCGATGGTCAGGGCGCAACGACGCGCGGATTTGCTTTGACCCCCGCGGACAAACTTCGCGCATTGGCGATATCGACCTTGCTCTGCACCTTCAGATTGAGCGACCGCGACGTTTCGGGGTTTGGAGTGGCGGGCAAGGCCTTGATGAGTGAAGCAGAAGCCATTGCCCTGACCGACGACGACTTCTTGGTAGAGATGCGCGATGGCGTTTTCAGCGTCACCGACCAAGGACGACCTTTCGTTCGAACTATCGCTGCCCGCTTCGACAGCTATTTTGGACAAGGAACGGCTCGTCATTCAGCTGCCGTGTGAGGCAACCGCGGCTCAGGCCGCACACAGCAGCCCAGAGCTGCCTAGCGCCGCACGTTGTACCAGGATCGGATTAGGGTCTTTACCCAATTAGCGGATTCCCGTTGGTTTCGTGATGTGATTCAAGT
>NZ_JAMZCU010000011.1 GCF_024273195.1 Devosia ureilytica
GGCGAACTGAACCACCGCACCAAGAACCTGCTTGCCGTGGTGCAGGCCATTGCCAGGAACACAGCGCGATCAACTATGCCCGAGGCATTTCTGGATACATTTGCCGCGCGACTGGGCGGACTAGCCGCCAGCAACGATCTGTTGGTGGCGCAGGATTGGTCCTCGGTTCATCTTGAAGACCTCGTTATGGGCCAGCTGCGGACGATCGGCGCCGATGAGGATGTCCGGGTGGTTGTAGGAGGGGCGCCCTTTCTTGTCTGCCCGCAGCATGCCCAGGTGATCGGGATGGCGTTGCATGAACTGGCGACGAATAGTCTGAAACATGGTGCGTTGGCTCATCCCGAGGGCCGACTGCGCATCGTCTGGACCGGTGCGTCCAGTGCCAACTGGAAACTGGAATGGGATGAATCCCTGCCCTCAGCGCTTGTCCCGCCGGAGCGCAAGGGTTTCGGCCATGTGGTCATGGTGGATATGGTTGAGCGGGCGCTGGATGGAGTGGTAAAACTCGAGTTTCGTTCCAGCGGTGTTTTGTGGAGCCTCAATGTTCGCGGTCCCGGTGTGGGCCGCTAGGCGCTGTGGTGCCAACTGCCACGACTGAACAGGGCAGGGCCAGATCCAGAGCACTACTTCGGCGGCAATTCCTCTTCCCGTTTGAGGCCAATGCCATGCCAGGGCGCGTAGCGACCATCTGGTTGTCGCCACCACCGTTTGCCACCGCGGATGATGGGTTGCCCCAACTTGCGATATCTTTGCCAGACGCTGGCGATCAGCGCCGTCACCGAGAGGACCTTGAGCCAGATCATCGCCTATTCCGAGGTCAGGAAGCAATCGATGCGGAGCGTGTCTGTCTCGTCGGTCATGCGGATAATGTACTCGTCATGCGCGTGCCCCGAGCCGGCTGGGGAATATTCGAACCAAGCGGGCCAACCTCGGTATGCGCCATCCTGCCACACAATAGCTCCAGTACCCAGGTCGAACGAATAGGTCCCCTGCACACCATTGACCCCGTAAGTCCCTTCATTCAGGTCAACCCAGCCTATCGTTGTCATGTACTGGCGGCAGACATAACGACCAACTGGCGGTCCGCCATAGGTGAATACGGGTTCCGCGCCCTGCGCTGGCGACATGGCTTGCTCGCCGATGACCCGGCAACCCACCAATTGAAAAGTGTCCCAGCCCCATGAACTTTCGTCGCCTTGTACAGTCAGCTTTGACCCGGGGATCAGTTCTGCAAGGTGGTGCCTGTCTGCTTCATTAAAAGTGCACATCGCTTCGCCGAAGGGCCCGTCTGTTAATCTGACATAGTCGGATCCCGCGCGTTCAAGGGTGCCAGACAAGGTCACGGTCAGACCTTCATAACGTTGACGGGCTGCGGCAACGTTTGTTCGGTACGCCTCCCCAATCTGGGCGAGATTGGCCTTAAGTGTCTGCGAGGCGCGAGGTCGAGCTTTGGTCTTGCCGCCTGCGCCGGCAGCTGAAGAGTTAATGGCTCGCATGCGGTCGGGCGCCATTGAGAAAAGCATCTCGCGACCGCTGTAGCTGGTGTTCAGAACACCGCAGGCTTCGTCCCCGAAGGCGTCTGGGCTCGCGACAATTCCCTTGTGCCAAGCGCTGCCAACCAGTATTTCGACCTCGTCACCAGGAATGCAGAGGGCGCGCCAGCCGGGGCTTAGTGCATCGGATCTGGTCGGTGCCGGGCCAACCCCGGGACCGGCAACGTCCATCAGCTGTACGGCACGCATGCGGTCAGGTGCCATGGAAAAGTGCATGTCTCGCCCGGTGTAGCTCGTATTGAGAACGTCGCAATAGGGCTCACCATTTATGTCGGGCCCGGCTACGGTACCGCGATACCAGGAACCGCCGATAAGGATTTCCACTTCGGCGTCCGGCGTGCAGATTTGTCGCCAGTCCTGCTCCGCGGTGGACGCAGTTGACAAGGACGTCAACACGACAATGGACAAACCCGTGGCAACGACGGAATTTCGCAGTGCAACGATCATCGGATTCTGAACTCCCCCCACTCGAAAAAACATAATCGCCGAAATTCAATTCAGCCAGCAAAAGAATGAGTGACGGCCATTCATCGCCCCGCCCACGCGCAGCTCACGACTCGTGCCGCACTCTGACGCGAGAGTCGGGACCAATTGGCTCCAAGAAACGAGGGGGTATGTTGTTGGGAAACTTGTGTCGGGTGCTGGAATGGTCAGTGGAACAGTTGCCAGGTCGGCCTTCGGCGGAGGCGGGATTTGCCGGCCAGTTGCAGGCGGCGCTGGGAGAGGATGTAACCATCGTCAACGCCAGCGTTTCGGGCGACACCTCGGCTGACGGACTGGCGCGGCTCGATTGGTCGCTCGCCGAGCGGCCGGACGCGGTCCTGCTCGAACTGGACGCCAATGACATGTTGCGGGACCTGACTGTCGACGCTCTGCGCGAAAACCTGACAGCGATCCTCCAGCGCTTCAAGGACGAGAATATCCCCGTTCTGATGGCCGGAATGCGGGGAAGCCCAGCCTTGGCAGCCACTACATCCGTGACTGCGAGGCCGTTTTCCGCGACCTGTCCACGCAATTCGGCACGGCATTCTACCCCTTCTTTCTCGAAGGCGTCGCCGCCGACGCCGCCCTGAACCAGGCCGACGGGAGGCACCCGAATGCAGACGGCGTCAGCATCATCGTTCGGCAGATCTTGCCATCCGTGAAGGCTCTGCTAGCCAGTTGAAAGCTTCCAAATTTCGACAAGTCCGCCTCGCGCCCCACTTCTGCCGTTCAGGCTTGGCTGCGATTGCCGGAAGCTGCCCGTCTTATTTGGCCCGGCGTGGACGCAGACGACCAATTGACGATTGGACAACCATAGGATGACGCTGTTCGGATACCTCGCATCCGATCGGAACCTGCTTGCGTATTCCCAGATGAAATGTTGCTGCACAAACGCCGCTTGGCTCAGCGTTGTCTATTCACGCTACCGCTATTACTAAATTTCATCGAGAAGGGAATTTATTAGCATGTTGGAGACCATGTTTGGATGCCTCAGTAAGAAGGACGCAGGTTAAATGGGTCTCCAGTTTTTTCAGCGCGCGAAAGCCGCGCAGAGTGCCATCAATGCTGACACAATCGTGGCCCTAAGTAGGTCGCAGGCCTTTATTGAGTTCGACCCTGACGGAACAATTATCACCGCGAACGCCAATTTTTTGTCGGTGATGGGCTACGATGTGGACGAGGTCACAGGTCGACACCACAGCATGTTCCTCGAACCAGAGTATGCCAAGTCCCCCGAATATAGGGAATTCTGGGCCAAACTCACGGCAGGTGAGTTTCAGAGAGCGCGCTTCAAGCGCATTGGGAAGGGCGGCAAGGAGGTCTGGATTGAAGCCTCCTACAACCCGCTCATCGGCACAGATGGTAAAGTCTATCGGATCATCAAGCTTGCAAGCGACGTCACCGAGCACCATCAGTTGTCCGCAGACGCTCGAGGTCAGATCACTGCCATATCGCGCTCGCAAGCGGTTATTGAATTCAAGCTCGACGGCACAATTCTCACCGCCAACGAGAACTTCTGCGGGGCATTGGGCTATCGCCTCGAGGAAATCCGCGGTCAGCATCATCGTATGTTTGTGACCCCGGCGGAGGCGTCCGGACCAGAGTATCAAGCGTTCTGGCGAAAGCTCAGCTCGGGCGAGTTCTGGTCTGGTGAATATAAGCGCATCGGCAAGGGCGGGCGGGAAGTTTGGATCCAGGCTTCCTACAACCCGATCCTTGACGCCAGTGGACGACCTTACAAGGTGGTCAAGTACGCGACCGACATCACTGCCCGCAAGGCCGCTGTAAATGAGCTCAGTCACGTCCTTGAACTGCTGGCACAGGGGAATCTGAACTGCAGCATCGATGGTGTTTTTCCAGACGATCTCGAACAGGTGCGGCTCGCGTTCAACAGGACTGTTGAGCGTTTGGGGAATATCGTTCTGGAACTGCGTGAGACTTCAAGTGCACTGCGCGCTGCGACTGGAGAAATCCTGGCAGGTGCGAACGATCTAGCGGAACGTACCACACGGCAAGCGGCGGCCATAGAAGAGACGAGTGCCGCTGTCGAACAGCTCTCGCACGCGGTGACGGCTAACGTAAAGCGCGCGGAATCGGCCAGAACGAACGCCAGGAGCGTGTCAGATGGCGCAATGGAAGCTGGCGACGTCATGGGCAATGCAAACCTGGCGATGGAAGACGTAACGGCTCAGGCTTCGAAGATCTCCAACATCATCGGCATGATCGATGACGTCGCGTTCCAGACCAACCTTCTGGCCCTCAATGCCTCAGTTGAAGCAGCGCGCGCCGGAGATGCCGGCAAGGGCTTTGCTGTTGTGGCGGTGGAGGTGCGCAGGCTCGCTCAATCTGCTGCGGCCGCATCCAACGAAGTAAAAGGGCTCATCGAGAAGTCCAACGAGGCTGTGGCAAAGGGAAGCAAACTCGTTTCTGCTGCTACGGATCGGCTCGGCTCAATGGTCAGCCGCGTTCGCGAGAATGCGGAGCTTATGGAAGAAATCGCACGCGCGAATGGCGAGCAGGCCAGCGCCATCTCAGAAGTCAACGCGGCCGTGCGCCAGATGGATGAGATGACGCAACACAATGCCGCGCTGGTTGAAGAAACCAACGCCGCTATCGAGCAGACGGAGGGACAGGCGAGCCGGGTCGACAGTCTGGTTGACGTTTTCGTGGTCGGCCAGTCAGCAGAGTCTGCAGGTAAGCCGAAACCTCTTGTCGTCGAGAGGCCGCGAAAAAGCCAAACGCCTCGCAGTTACCTTTCCCACGGTTCAGCTGCCATAGCCGCCGACTGGGATGAATTCTGACGGTGCAGCTAGCGCGACCCAACGCTTCGATAGCAATGCTATCCGACTGCAGGACGCAGACATACGGTTTCCGTTCTATGCCGGGGCTACCATGATCGGGAGGAGATCAGGACATCAGCCATGCTCAGCCGCAAAGAACTCGGTATAAAGAGGTCGCAGCGCGGCTCCCTTGGCCGGTGAATGAGGTCCGGCCGAGCCGCGTCGCACCTGGGGTGCAGACGCCCAACAGATCGGCGGAAGCGCGACAGCCAACTGCTCTGCCAAAGCATCCATCAAATCAGGCGGTAGCGTCCCGTCCAAAACGACCAGCGGCAGTTCCAGAGTGTCGCTGACGCCCTGTACCGCGATGGCAAGCGCGCGGGCGGCTTTTCTCGCCCATCGCTCTGTAACCTCAGTTTGAGAGGTGCCCCCGTTAGTCGATTCCTCCATCCAAGCTTGGCCACCGACGAGGTCGTAGAGTTTTGCCTTGGCCTCACTAATGATGGTTCGCCCTAGCGAACCATGCCGACTGTGGGGCGCAGTCCACAGCCTGCCATCAAGTAAGAATCCGGATTGGATGAATCGATCCACGAATAAATACAAGAAGTCGGCAGGCCGTGGCGGCGGCGTGCTCGCAAGTTCGGCCCACGCTCCTGCACTGCCGGTTGAGTAGGTCGAGATCGGCACATCAAGCAGCCGTTCCAATTGCGTTCGGAATGCCTCTTCACTCCAAGGGTCGTCATGAACGCCCATCACCAACTGACAAAGCCGGTCAAAATCCGCGGGAACAGCAATACCCAAACCGATGGGTTTGATCTGGTCACCGCCTATCTCTGCGAGAACCGCTTTGTAAGCGTTCGCTACGGCCACACTGACATGCTGGTAGGAGCACTGCTCGATGGCGAACTCCTGTTCGGCCAGGACGCGCCCGCCAAGAGACCGGACAAAAAGATAACAATCTCCGAAGCCAACTTGGCAACCCGCGGAGAGGGCCCCCTCCGGATTCATGGACAATGATACGCCGGGCTGGCCTCGCTTCCCACGGATGCGCTCGCCTTCCAGGACAAGTTCGCGCACCAACAAATCCGAAACCAGCCTAAAGACGGTCGATCCACTGAGGCCTGTTGCTCGGGCGACGTCAGCGGCCGATCCGCCTGGATTCGATGCAATGGCCGTCAGCACCGCCCGCATATTCACATTCAGAATGCCGGTGGCGTCCAGCTTACCTGGACCTGGCTCGAAAACTTCGCGGCTCAATGTAGTGCTCCCCAGCAGGCCCTGTTCCTAGCACGCACTGCTGATCGGCCGTCAATGCTGATCAGTAAGGCCAATACATTACCAACCATCAATCCCCCGGGCGCTGCCCTTGGCCAATGAGCCCAAGGCCGATGTCGAACGCTGCGACGCCCGGCTCATAGCTTCGGAGCCGAACGGCGAGAGAGTGAAGGAGCGCAAGCGGCGGATCATATCAAAGTTGAACGAACGACTGGTTCAGGATTGGTAGTTTCGGCCGATCAGGAGGATTCGATTTGGCAGAGTTCCGTGTCATAGATTTGCGTACAATGATAGTCGCGCCCGAGGCCTTGGTTCAGGCTCAATCACCAGAAGGAGCCGCCGAAAGCGCTCTGGGGGTGTGACGGCTGTTCGCTCGGGCAAACCGCCGCATCTGATTTGCCGCGTCTACTGGGAGACAAACGGTACCACCAATATGGTCCGCCTTTACAGTGAGTCCGCCCACTCGCAGAGTTGATCTGGCGCTTGGGCAACCAACGCCGACCCATTTCCCTTTCGGCTGTGAACGCCGGAGGTCAATGTGCCGACATACTACTTCAACGTGCGCCAGGTGAATGGCACCACGACAAACGAGACCTATGCGGCAGAATTCGCAGATGACGAGGCGGCGCGGCAGGAGGCCGGGGTTGCTATTGCTGAGATGGGTCGGGATACGGCTTCACTCGTGGGTGCGATGGAGTTCGAGGTGGTCGTCACCACAATGAACGGCCATGAGATCGCACGCCGATGGGCTCGGTTTGTGGCGGACGATTACCGATAACCACCCCATTGTGCCCGTCATTAAGTCCATTTGGAAAATCCCACATCTGCGGGATCTACGGCAGCGGAGCTGTTGCGTGATCGACCGCCTCAGTATGCAGGATCTACACTATCAATATTCCGCCCCGCCCTTTTCCAGGCAGCCGCAGCCGCCGCCAGGGTCTGGCCAGCCGGATGGAGCCTGTGCCCGATCACGGAGGAGAAAGTTATGGCGGCTTCGGTCGACTGACCGGCCGAAAAGCCCTCATCACCGGAGGCGATGCAAGAATCGGGCGACCGCTCCTGGCAATCGGCTGGTCGCGCGCGGGCGACCGATTTGGGGCGCCACGCGGACCATCGAAAGTGGTCACTAATTCGCGTCGATCGATCGAGCTGGCACCTGGATCTGGCCAGGCTGGCTGCGGTTTGGACCATGAGTGCTGCTCAGACCACCTTGGGCAGCCCTGAACTAAGCCAGCGCCTTCCAAGCCCACCAACCACTGAGGGCAGCGCCAAGCATCCATATGAACACCACGATGGCTAGCCCCGCCCGGCTAACGGGTTTGCCCTCTCGCTTGCTTGCTTCAAGCCGGAAATCGCTCATGAGTGGTACGGGGATAAGCTTGACTGCCAGCAAGATGCCGAGAGGAACGATCAAGAGGTCGTCAAGGTAGCCCAGGACCGGGACAAAGTCGGGGATGAGGTCAACTGGCGACAGTGCATAGTCGGCGACCCACGCCGCAGCGACCTTGGCGATAACTGGCGTGCGCAGATATCTTGCCGCAATCCACAGTGCGACGACGTCACGCTTGATACCTCGGGCCCAACTTTTTGTTCGACCAATAAAGCTGCTCATGCTTGCATTCTAGCAAAAGACCCACGACCGCCAGGCAGGGACGAATTTTCCACGGGAACGCAATATAGCATGGACAGATGAGGCCGCGAGGTGAAGAATCGCAGAGCCTGGCAAAGGCTCCGCTTGCCCTAAGAACGCGTATCGCGGTCACGCTGAGGGACACACTCCAGCTTAACCTTCTGATCCCGGTCGAATGCCCGATTGGAAAACAAAGGCTCCTAGCTCACAGAACGCGGGGGGCAAGCGTCTGAAAGCCAGGGGTTCCTTGAAGGTCAACCGGTCAATGGACCGTCAACGCTACAATCATAGCATTGACCGGCTGATGGATCAGTTGGTCTGGCTGTAAGGTTTTCGTCAGCTTGAAGCGGGTAAGATGGTGAGCCATGTTAATTCGTCTCTTGCTCGCAATGCTGCTGATGGCCGCCTTAGTTGCGCAAAGCGCTGCTCAGGGCAAAGGACAAAGTGGCAGCAGCGGGCAAAGAGCCGGCGCCGCCGTGAACTCGCAGAGCGATGGCGGTAGCGAAGAAGCGCCGATCCGCAATGGCGATGCGCACGGGCCCCTGGATAAAGCCGCTGATAGCAGTCATCAGAGCAATCGCAATTCCAACCATGGCGGCGCCACCTCCTCAGGCAACGACAGCGCAACGGATGCTAAGAACGGCGGTGGTGGCGAGAAGGCACATGGAGGCAGCACCCTCCTTTCCGGCGCCGTCTCCTTGAACACGGACGAGGCGCTGGCTTTGGTGCAAACACATCAAGCTTTGCCCCTCTCTGAACTGACCGAAATCGTCCACCAGCGTTCCGGGGCGGAGATGATTGAATAGCCCCTAGATTTGTAGACGCCTTCTTCCCTACTTTTGAGGCAAGGAGGCCTATATGGGCAAAGTTAATTTCAGCGACGAGTTCAAGCGTGACGCGGTGCGTCAGATCACCGAGCGAGGATATCCGGTTTCGGAGTTGTCGCAGCGTCTGGGGGTGAGTGCCCATTCGCTCTACGCGTGGCGTAAGAAGTACGCAGTCGCGGCCATGTCGCGCAGCATGGCCTTGACCGTCTCGGCCGCCGAGGTGGCCTCGACCGGGCACCGATAGGTCTTGTCCGCAGCCTTTGCCCAGACGATGCCATTCTCAATATTGTAATGGGCTTTCACTCTCCGATTGCCGACCACGACCTCGATGTCATGGACCATATTAGCTTGGTCCGCACTTCCATGCGGGGGGATAAAGCTCATATCGGCTTTCCTTGGCGCAGCAGCATCCAGCATGGAGCAGCTCCATTCCGAACAGGAACATCCGATCTTCAGGGTGAACATGAACGATGGGCAGCGCAGGCCCGCTCATCGCCTTCAATGTATTGCCAATTGAGCGCAGCGCAATAGCTGGGTCATGCTTGCTGATGGGGCAGAACTCCGCCGGATATCGTCATCGCTGGCTTTAGTCCGCCTGAGTTACGACCCGGAAAAGTAGTCAGTCGTCTCGCCAAAGCCATGCGGGTGAAACCAAGAGTGCACCTGCCCTGACCGAGATCGCGTTGCGCTTCTTGCAGAACCCCGTGTTTACCTCTCTGACCGATAACATTTGGACTGGGGGAAGCTGGGGCGCGCACGTGGAGGCAGCGAGTGAACGAGCTGGATTTGTTTGCCGACGATGTGGAGGCCGCGGAGGCCGCGAACCTCACGCAGCAGGCGATTGTCGACACGCAGCAAAACCTGGGCAAGATGCTGGATCTTATGCCCATTGGGCTGCTGATCCACACAGAACAAGGTATTGTCTTTGCCAACCGCCAGGCGTGCAGCTTCCTGCAGGGCAGTTTGACCAAGCTTCGGGGGCAACACCTTCTGGACTACACCGCCATTGGCGACGTTGATAGCGTCTCCCACGCCCTTCGGATGACATTTGCAGATCCAGACACCTCATTTGACATTGAGTGCGCCATCGAGCGTCCAGACGGCACCAGCCGCCTTATAAAGCTGATAACCGGGGCGCTGCCTTGGCCTGGCAATCCAGTCATCCAGATACTGATGCAGGATGTCACCGATCAGAAAAAGGCCGAAATTTCCCTCCGCCAGATGACCATCACAGACGAGCTAACTGGCGCGTACAATCGTCGACACGCCCTCTATGAAGCTGGTCTTCATCTTGAAGCGGCGATCACAAATGGAATGCACCTCAGCGTCGCGATGATCGACATTGATCACTTCAAGCATGTAAATGATACCTACGGACATGATGCGGGCGATTTGGTCCTCAAGGCCTTGGCCCTCCTTGCCAACCAGTTTCTGGCCACCAACACCATGTTGGACTCGCCATTGTTCGCGCGGTTCGGCGGAGAGGAGTTTTTATTTCTCCTGCCTGGAGCCAGTGGCCAGAGTGCCTTCGCTCTCGCCGACGCCTTCCGACGGCAAGTTGCGCGAATGGTCGTCGATCTGTCTGGAACAAAACTGAAGCTGACCGTGTCGGCAGGGATCGCGAGCTTTCGCGCAGGCGATACCAGCTTTGAGGAAATACTCAAGCGTGCAGACACGGCCCTTTATGTCGCCAAGGCTGAGGGCCGCAATCGTGTCTGTCAATCAGACTAACCAGGCGAAGGCGTCGTGGGAGTCCTGCAAAACCGGATCCTTCACCATCCAGCATGGAACTTGCCGTAGGCTACAGCAGCCAGGCCGGTCTTCAGTCCCTGTTTAAGCTTTCCCAGGATGATGATCTCGCAGAGCCAACGCGTCGGGAGTGCAGGCGCCCATGAAGAAAAAGGCAGAACTGCCGACCGCGCACAATCGGTCGAGCCGACGGCGAGAACCTGAGACAAAAGCCGCCGATAAGTGGGGCGCCTTTCTTCGCGCACCCACCTTGCTCAGCCTGGTCATAGAAAACATCCCCGCCATGGTCGCCGTGAAAGAGGCGAATGAACTTCGTTTCGTGCTGTTCAATCGTACTGCTGAAGAACTAATAGGTGTCTCCCGACACGCGGCCCTCGGCAAGAGCGATTTTGACCTTTTTCCAAAGGGGGAAGCCGAGTTCTTCATTGCGCGCGACCGAGACGTGCTTGCCTCGGGACAGCCACTGACGATCCCTGAAGAGCAGATCACGACTAGTCAAAGAGGCGTCCGCATTCTCAGGACCACCAAAATGCCGGTTTTCGACGCGACCGGCCGCCCGCAATATCTGCTGGCAATGTCAGAAGACATTACCGAACACAAGCGGGCCGAAGCCGCCCTCATGGCGAGTGAGCGGCGGTGGGCGTTTGCGTTAGAAAGCGCCGGGCAAGGCGTTTGGGAAGCCGATATCCTGAACAACACCGTCTACTATTCCCCGACATGGAAGCGTATGCGGGGCATAGATGTAAACGAGGACGTCGATAGTAGCCTTGAGGCCTGGTTGTCACGCGTCCATCCTGAAGACCGGGAGCACATTCGCCAGACCATCGCCAAGCAGAATTCGGGAGAGTTGTCCCGCAATGCTTTCGAGTATCGCGAATGGCACCGGGAGGGCCGATATATCTGGATTTCCAGCAATGGCGCTCCCGACGCGTGGGACGCCGAAGGTCGCCCAATCCGCATGATTGGCCTAGACACAGACATTACCCAACGCAAAGAACAGGAGCAGAACCTGCGGGATGTTACGCAGCGTCTCGAGATCGCGCTGCGTGCCTCCTGTGTCGGCGTGTTCGAGGGAAACCTCGAGACAGGCGAGCTGCTCTGGGACGACCGCGTGAGGGAGATCTTCGGACGGTCGGCAGATCGGTCGGCCCTCACATCGTCTGATTGGGAGCGCGCGCTAGACCCGGAGGACGCCTCGGAGACTTTGGCCGCCCTTTCGGAGGCCAAGACATCCCAAAAGACGTTTCGGCATCGGTACCGGATCATCAGACCGGATGGTTGTACTAGGACCATTGCAGCTGATGCAGAATTCTTCCGACACGCCGACGGGTCGCAGAGGTTTATCGGCACCAACACTGATATCACGGAAGAGGTAGAGCTTCAGAACAGTCTGCTCCGTGCGAATGAATTGGCAGAAGCGCGCAATGCCGAGCTGGAGGCTGCTAGGGCGCGCCTGGAAAAGCAATCCCTGCACGACGCACTTACGGGGCTACCCAACCGGCGCTATCTGGACGAAATTCTCGAGGACCTCGCAAAACGCCGCCAAGAAAACAACATTCAGGGACTGTCCATCCTTCACATAGATCTGGACCGCTTCAAGCAAATCAACGATACCCTCGGCCATAGCGCGGGCGATGCCGTGCTTCAGCGTGTCGCCAGAATTTTGTTGGACACTTCAGGTCTGGGCGCCTTCGTCGCTCGCGTCGGTGGTGATGAATTCGTCATTGTCTGCCCCAACCAAACCGACGCACAAAAGCTGTCGAAATTGGCGGATCAAGTCATCCATGCCATTCAGCGACCAATCCCATATGAGGGACACTCTTGCAGAATAGGCGCCAGCATCGGTGTGGCTGTTGAAGCGGGCGCGTTAATCGATCCGCGTCGCGTGCTTATCAATGGCGACATGGCCCTTTATCACGCCAAGGAACGCGGTCGAAACCGTCACGAATTCTTCTCCAAGTCGATCCAGGAGGAGCTTGAATCCACCAAGCGTATCGCAGACGAGATATTACAGGCCATAGAACGGTGTGAATTCGTCCCCTACTACCAGCCGGTGGTGGACGCCCAGACTTTCGAACCGGTCGGCGTGGAGGCGCTTGTACGCTGGCGCCATCCTTCCGGCGAGCTCCTGACACCAAATCGCTTCCTCAGGATCGCGCAGGACCTCAATGTTCTTGCTGCCATTGACGGTCTCATTCTCTCGCAAGCGATCAGCGACCTTGACGAGTGGCAAGTTGCCGGTCTGCCCATTCAGTCGGTCTCGACCAATGTGTCGTTCGGTAGACTGAGTGACGAGAATTTGGTCCCCTCGCTGCGCAAACTCAACATCAAACCTGGCACAGTCTCCTTCGAGTTCCTGGAATCGATCTTCCTTGATGAGTTCGAGGATCGCGTAGCCTGGAACATCGATGCGATCAAGGAAATGGGCATCGGCATCGACGTCGACGACTTTGGCACTGGCCACACTTCATTTGTCAGTCTGCTTCGTCTGATGCCAAGGCGCTTCAAGATCGATCGACAACTGGTTTCACCGGTCGCAAGCAGTGACGCACAGCGTCAATTGGTTGGTTCGATTGTCGACATCGGCCGAACACTCGGCATTAAGGTGGTTGCCGAGGGGGTCGAGACGGTCGAACAGGCTAGCGTGTTGCGCGAAATCGGCTGCGATTTTCTTCAGGGATATGCGTTTGGCAAGCCAATGCCGGCAGCAAAACTGGTCGAATGGCTTCGAAGCGCAGCTTGGCGATTGGCAGCAGGTTAGCCCAGCACCAACAACAGGCAACGCGTGGACGCACTCAGTGCCTTTTCCAGGTGCGAGCGGCTGGTTCCCGCCGTTCACGCAAAAATCTGACGACGCAGAATCTCCACCCCAGTATCCGGTCTCCGGCGTATCTCCATTCTGGTGTGGCTGTGCGGTATGGAGCGCCTTTGCTCATTAGTAAAGTCGGGAGCTTCCATGCGGCGTCGATCGGGACCGAAATACGTTGCTGTCTCGATGTAGATGTGGGTTTGGTCGAGCTGATTGATCAGACGATCCTTAACCAGGTCTAGCCGCTCGGGCAGAGAGATAAAGTCATCAAACCCCATGCCAATGTGATCGAGCACCACCTCGAAATCCACGTCCGTGCCTATCGCGACTATTGGCGCGCATCGGATTTTGGTGGACGGGGAACGACGTAACCTGCGAACAAGCTGAGACTTGGTCTGATCACTCAACTTCTGATTGACCAAAAAGTATGTAACTTGAAACTCCGGTCGGCGGATGTCCGGCTGCTCGTTGAGTTCTTGTACCGAGCCAAAACAAAGCCTGTGGGCGATGTCAATCAGCGAACGACTCTCACCCGCGTGACCAACAACAACCGCAGAGCAACGGCTCAATGCACTGGAGGGCGTGGACATCAGCATTCTCTGATTGATTAAGTGGCAAGAGCCAACATTACAAGGCGCAACATGAAGCAAACATTGACGTTCGATCACGTTTCGCCGTTGTGCTAGGCAGCGATGCTCTTGGGGGCGCTTATGCCGTCCACCTGACCCGCGGCACAAGGTTTGGTGGAACAAGAGTAGGGGGCGCGGGGCCTGACATGACCACCTACGAGTTCCGCTGCGGAGATTGAGACGGGGAGCATGCCGCCGCCGTGGTCAGCCCGTTTGCACTCAAGTTGTTTGAAACGGTCATTGGGACGCAGCAAGGCAAATTCTTTACCAAGCCAACTGGCACTTCCTTTACCGCGGACACACCAGACTGGCCCGGTACATCGTATGGTAGTTGCCCTTGTCCAGCCTCAGGTTTCCCAATCGTCTCATCCTTGTGATTTTCGGCCTGTTGGTCACGCTCCTCTTGCTGGTGGGCGGCGTCGGGTGGTGGGCCGTCAGCCGCATTGACGAGGGTTCCCAGGAGCGGCAGGCACGCGCCCTCCTCCGAGGCCTGGCGGAGATAGAGGCGCGAGTACCGGTAGAACAAGACAGCTCCGCCGTCTGGAATGACGCCGTCCTCAATTTGGTTTCCGGAAACCAGGAGTGGATCGCCGACAATCTTGTCGACTGGATGAGCAGCTATTTCGGCCACAATCGCGTCTATGTTTTGGACGCAGGCGACAACCTCGTGCGGGCTGCTCATGACGGAATGGTTCAGCCTGCAGAGGCCTTTGAACGCGACAAGTCCGTGATCCAGCCTGTGACAAGTGCGCTCAGGCGGCAGATCGCGAGCCTTGCGCCCTCAGGAACGGACTCAACCGACGCTATTGCAGGGACTGGAATTCTAGAGCGTATGGTGCTCGGTGATGGCACAGTGGGTATCGTCAGCGTTCGCCCGGTCATCCCGGACGATAGCTCCGAGCTCAGCCAGATGTCTGGCTCCGAATTCATCCACGTCTCAGTTAGGCTGATCGACCAGACAGTAAGCGCAGCAATCTCGGAGAACTACAGTCTGGCAGGACTGCGATTCGATACAAACCTCGCAGCCGATCCCACGAGAGCATCGCTGCCAGTCTTGAGCAGCGCTGGCCGCGTTCTGGGTTTTTTCAGTTGGGACCCATTTAGGCCCGCCACGCAACTCGTGCTGGATACGGCCCCGATCATTGCCCTGTCCGCTGCAAGCGTGGTCCTGGTCGTGATTGCATTGTTGCGGCGCCTGAGACTTACCGCCGCACGCCTGAAGATCAGTCAGGCGGAAGCACACTTCCTGGCTTTTCACGATCCGCTGACGCGTGTTGCGAACCGAGCGTTGTTTGACGAGCGACTGGAGCGCGCGATCGTCAACAGCAGGCGCCTCCACTCGCCGCTAGCCCTGCACGCGATCGACTTGGACCGCTTCAAGTCCGTCAATGACAGCTTGGGTCATCCGGCGGGGGATGAGCTCCTCCGACAGGTAGCTGGGCGCGTGGAAAAGCTGATAAGCGAAGTGGACACAGTTGCCAGGCTCGGCGGGGATGAATTCTCCATTGTCCAGGTAGGCGTTGGTTCCGTCGAAGACGCCTTGCGCCTGGGACAGGCCATTCTTTCGAACTTAGAGCGCCCATTTGACCTGAACGGGCAGGAGGTGAGCATCTCTGGGAGCGTGGGCATCGTCTACTCAAGCGATGCGGAGCAGGATGCGGTTGACCTGGTCCGACAGGCGGACGTTGCCCTCTATGAAGCCAAGACGAGCGGGCGTGCCCGCTACGAGCTATACGCTGGCGAACTGGATCAGGCGGTGCAACAGCGGCGTGCGCTAGAGAACGAGCTGCGACATGCGCTCAATGCAAACGAGGGGCTGGAACTGGTCTATCAACCCATCTTCGAAGCCAGGACCGGGGCAATGATCGGCTGTGAGGCGCTTGTACGCTGGAACCACCCAACCAGAGGCCGTTTGCCGCCCGACGCTTTCATTAGTTTGGCCGAGGAACGCGGACTGATCAACCAACTTGGACTTTGGGTGCTGCGGCGCGCCGCCGAGTACGTCCGGGCGTCAGATCTCCCATGGGTGGCTATCAATGTCTCACCGGTCCAGTTCCGGGATCAGGACTTCGTCGCGAGTGTCCTCAAGATTCTCGACGAGGTTGGATTGCCACCTCGGCGCCTGGAACTGGAGATTACCGAGGGTCTCCTTTTGCAAAACTCCGAACATGTGCAACAGACGCTGCGGCACCTTCGTGCCAGCGGCATCCGTGTTGCACTGGACGACTTCGGCACCGGCTATTCCTCCATCAGCTATTTACGCACCTATGGGGTGGATAAGCTCAAGATAGACAAGTCCTTCGTCTCTCAACTCGGGCAGGACGATGAGATCGATGGCATTGTTAAGTCGATCATCGAGCTCGCCCGGGCAATGCGCATGAAGGTGACTGCCGAGGGTGTTGAAACCCAGGCGCAGCGCGTCATGCTGGAAAGTCTGGGTTGCGGAGAGCTGCAGGGGTACTTGCTGTCTAGGCCCGTAACGCCAGAGCGCCTGACCGAACTCTCCCTGCCACGGGCATCGGCCAGGAAAGTAAGCTAGCTGATCCATGCCGGGTCCATTGTGTCGGAATCGGGTCCGGGGCGCGCCAGCCGCTACCTGGAGTTCTTGAGCGGCCGCAGGCCCAGGACGGCGTGCGATACTTTCTCGCAGGGGTTCCTATCTACGGCTGCAGTGACGCTGGGCACCGAGTGGCAGATCTGCTGGCGCATCTTTACGGTGGCGAAATTCTCCACGGCGCTGACCCGAAAGGCGCAGAGAAAGACGATCTTTGCGGACACTTCAAAGCGGCCTACCGGGCCTCGATGGCCCGCTCGCGCCCACTCTTATCCGCTGCCCTGTAGCGTCCCCCGCGCAGGTTGACCGGCCCCAAGGGCCGGCCGGAGCTTCAGGCCTTCGCAAGCGCCTGCTCAATATCGGCAATTATATCATCAATGTGCTCGATGCCGACCGAAAGGCGAACGAGGTCATCCGAGACGCCTGCACGGGCGAGTTCATCAGGGCCCAACTGCCGATGCGTCGTCGATGCCGGGTGACAGGCGAGCGACTTCGCGTCCCCGATATTGACCAGGCGCAGGATCATGTTCAGCGCGTCAATGAACTTGCCGCCCGCTTCCTGGCCGCCCTTGATGCCGAAGCTGACAATGCCGGAAGCCTGTCCCTTGGTGATGCGCCTGGCGACGTCATGAAACTTGCTGGTGGGCAAAGCCGCATAGTTGACCCAGCCTACCTTGGGATGGTTTTCGAGAAATTGCGCCACTTTCAACGCGTTTTCGCAATGGCGTTCCATGCGCAGGCCAAGGGTCTCCAATCCCATGAGGAAGAGGAAGGAGCTATGCGGCGACAGCGCGGCGCCGGTATTGCGCAGCGGTACTACCCGGCAGCGACCGATATAAGCGGCAGCGCCCAGCGCCTCAGTGTAGACCACACCATGATAGGAAGGGTCCGGTTCATTCAGAACCGGGAAGCGCGCCTTATTGGCCACCCAGTCGAACCTACCGCTGTCGACGATGATGCCGCCGATCGAATTGCCATGGCCGCCGATATACTTGGTCAGCGCATGCACCACAATATCGGCGCCGAACTCGATGGGCTTGCACAAGAATGGCGTGGCCACGGTATTGTCGACTATCAGCGGCACGCCATGGGCATGTGCCACCTGCGCCAGTCGCTCTATGTCGACCACATTGCCGGCAGGGTTGCCGATAGACTCGCAGAACACCGCCTTGGTCTTGTCGTCGATCAGCGCGGCGATGGCGTCGAAATCGCCGGCCGCCGCCATGCGCACCTCAATGCCTTGCCTGGGGAAGCTGTGCATGAATAGGTTATAGGTGCCACCATAGAGCTGGCTGATCGACACGATATTGTCGCCGACGCCCGCAATGGCCTGGATCGAATAGGTGATGGCGGCCATGCCTGAGGCGACGACGAGCCCCGCGATCCCGCCCTCCATCTCGGCAACACGCTGCTCGAGCACTGCCGTCGTCGGGTTCATAATGCGGGTGTAGATATTGCCTGGCACCGCGAGATTGAACAGGTCAGCGCCATGTTTGGTATCATCGAACGTATATGACGTCGTTTGGTAGATGGGTACCGCTGCCGCCTTTGTGGTGGCCTCCGATGTATAGCCATGGTGCAGTGCTAGCGTTTCGAGCTTCATTGGGCTTCCTCATTCTTGAATCGGACTCGCTCGCCCAGTATCCGCATTTCGTAATTGCACGATAGCCGTAAGGTGCAGCCCGCCATTCCTCAGAGCCGAGGCGCGGGTCCGGACTCTAGCGGTCCGTCGGCTTTCGGGGTATCGCAGCGGCTGCCATAACTACCGTGCTGGGGCTTTGGGGACGCGGCTAACGCGCCCCCATAGCTTGTCACCGGGTCGGTGCCGTCTTCCAAATCGAATAGACGACACCGCTGGCCAAGATCACCGCGGTAACACCGAGTGACCACTCTGCCGGGAATTTCTCCCAACCCAGCAGGTCTGCCACGAAAATCTTCGATCCGATGAAGACCAGCAGGACTGCCAGTGCCTGCTTGAGATAGGCGAAGCGGTGAATGATGGCGGCCAGGGCGAAATAGAGTGCGCGCAGGCCCAGGATGGCGAAGATATTGGACGTGTAGACGATGTAGGGGTCGGTGGTGATGGCGAAGATGGCCGGCACTGAATCAACGGCAAAGATGACGTCCGCGATCTCGATCATGACCAGAGCAAGAAATAGCGGCGTCATGTATCGCGCCATCCGACCGGTCTTGGGGTCGATCTGGCGAACAAAGAAGCGGTCACCTTGCAGGGTCTCGGTGACCCGAAAGCGCCTCTTCATGAACAACAGCACCGGATTTTGGCTGAGGTCCGTCTCTTCGTGTCCGATCATCAACATCCGGATGCCGGTGAAGATCAGAAAGGCCGCGAAGATGTAGAGAACCCAGCCGAACTCGGACACCAGCGCGGCGCTGAAGCCGATCATGATCGCGCGCAGCACGATGACGCCCAGAATGCCCCAGAACAGCACGCGATGCTGCAAATGGCGCGGAATGGCGAGATAGCCAAAGATCATCGCAATGACGAAGACATTGTCCATGGCGAGGCTTTTTTCGACCACGAAACCGGTGAGGTATTCGACACCTGACTGGGCGCCCAGTTGCCACCAGACGAAGCCGCCAAAGACAAGACCGAGCGCTATATAGAAGCCCGAGAGCAGCAGGCTCTCGCGCACCTCGATCTCGTGCCCATCCCGATGCAATACGCCAAGGTCAAAGGCCAGAAGGGCAATCACAAGCCCAAGGAAGCCCAGCCACATCCAAAGCGGCTGGCCCAGGAAAAATCCGGTCAGAAGGTCCATCAGCGCGCCTCCCCGACGAGAAGGTCAAGCTTGCAGCGGCTCATAGTGAGCCTCCCGCGAGGCCAAGGGCGCGCTCGACACGGTGCAGCGCGCCCAATTCGACGGGATGTACCATGCTATCTGCTGTGATCACCTGGTGGCAGATCTGCAGGAGAGACTGGCGCTCTTCGCCACTGAGTTTACTTGCCGACAGGCTGGCCAGAGCTCGCTGGTCCGCGGAGTGGGGATCGTAGCCAAACGCGCGGCTGTGTTCGGCCAGTTCCTGCGCCAGCTGGGCGACCGAGAAGCCCGCCATGGCCGGGCTGGTGATAAAGGCTTCCACCAGCGTGCGCCGCTCTGCCAGGTCGAGCCGGCCATCGGAATGGGCGATTACGGCGACAGCGGCGACGAGAGCCTGAAAAAACTCCTCAGTCGTCGCCCGGCTCGCATCATCATGCATCTCCCGTGTATTGGCATCCTGACGCGCCCGGAGCCGGGCGCCGCGCAGGAAAAGATCCTTGTCGGTATTTTTGTCTTTGCTCATGCAAAACTCCTCTTAAAGTGCCGCTCGGCGGAGCTGAGGGAGTGCGCATGGAGACCTAGGACGACGATCGGGCACCACACGCAGGTGCCCGCGGGCCCTGCCGAGGTGATCCGACATCGCGGGGCGGCCAATGCCGCCGACGCCAGAGGGGCCCGGTCACGCCATTCGAGATTGGTGCGGCCAGTTGAAGTAGCAAGAGGGCGACGCAGATTTTTTGTCAGGCAACCCAGTGCGACGCGGCAGCGATCAGTTCCTCGGCCACCGGGCTCTGGAACTGCCGCTGGAACGTAAGGGCATAGAAGGTCTCTTCGATACCGGGCAGGCGGACGACTTCGCGCAGGCTGCCCGCATCGAGTTCGTCGCGCACGACAATTGCGGGCAGCGGAGCAAGGCCGATGGCCTCGCGAGCCATCAGCCGCAACATGGCCATGTCGTCCACTTCGGCCACCACTGAGGGTATGATATCGAGGCGGGCACAAAGCGCATCGAACTCGGTCCGGATGATGCTGGCGCCGGTCGGCAGGATCACCCCATGGGTCCTCAGCGCCTCGGCAGGGGTTGTCGCCGCGCAGGCAAGGGCCGGGGAAGCGAACAGACTGATTGGCTGGCGCGCAAGGCGATGGGCCACCAGGCCATCCGCATAGCCCGTGCCGGGCGCGGCATTGCAGAGGACAACGTCGAGGTCGAGCCGACGCAGCATGCCCGTGAGTTCCACCAGGCTGCCTGATGTCAGCACGACCTCGAGGTCGGAACGACCGAGACAGGGGCGCAGGAAATCGATCTGAAAATTGCGCGACAATGTCGCAAGGGCACCCACCCTTAGCACCTGACGGCGCCCGGACCCGACCCGCAGCGTCGTGAGCAGGTCCTCGCCCATGTCGAATATCGCCTGGGCATGGTCGCGTGCGATCTGCCCCGCCTCGGTCAGCACCAGGCGCCGCCCCACCCGCTCGAATAGCGGATGACCCAGCCGCGCCTCAAGCGCCTGAATCTGCGTAGACAGCGCAGATTGCGACACGGCCAGGTTGCGCGCTGCCCGAGTCAGGTTGCCTTCGTTGGCCACCGCCAGGAAATAACGCAGATGATGGAAGTTCAGCGAGGACATCATTCGATTTTAGAGAATGTTACCATTCAATCAATGAATTTTATCGAATGAATGCTTTTCGCTAGAGCGGCTTCAATCGAAATCTCCCGCGAAGTTCCCCCATGCAAAGCTTGCTGTCCCCCGCCATCCTGTTCTTCGCTCTCGGGCTGCTCGCGGCTCTGGCCCGAAGCAATCTGCAAGTTCCTGAAGCGATCGGTAAAGCGCTGGCGATATACCTCATGGCCGCCATCGGCCTCAAAGGCGGGGTGCAAGTGTCAGAGAATGGCCTTACGCCGGAGCTCTTCCTGGCCGGTTTCGCGGGTCTCGCGCTGAGCCTCCTGCTTCCCTTTCCGGCATATTGGGCCGTCCGGCGGCTGGGCGGTCTTGACAGGATGAATGCCGGGGCTGTCGCAGCGCACTACGGGTCAGTGTCAGTGGTCACCTTCGTCACCGGCGTTGCGGCGCTGGAGGCGGCAGGAATTGAGGTTGCCGGGTTTATGGTTGCCGTATTGGCCCTCATGGAGGCGCCGGCGATCCTGGTCGGCCTGTGGCTGGCCCGGCGCGTCTCCAGCACAAGGGCGCATGGACTGGGCCACCATCTCTCCCACACTCTGCGCGATGGTTCGATTCTGCTGCTGGTAGGCGGGTTCATCATTGGCATGGTTGCGGGGCGGGCGGGTTTCGAGCCGGTTCGGCCAGTCTTCGAGGGAGCGTTTGGTGGTATTCTCTGCCTTTTCCTGCTCGACATGGGCCTGGTGGCGGGGCGGCATCTGGCCGGCACCGGCAGCGTCTCGCCAAGGCTCGTCGCCCTCGCAATTGCGCTCGCTGTCACCAATGGCGTGGTCGGCCTTCTGATCGGCATGGGCATCGGGCTCGATGCCGGCTCTGCTGCTGCGCTGGCCATCCTTGCGGGCAGCGCCAGTTACATAGCGGCGCCTGCCGCCGTCAGGATGGCGCTCCCCGAGGTCGATCACGGCATGCCGCTCACCATGTCCCTTGCCGTCACCTTCCCCTTTAATGTTCTCGTGGCCATTCCTATCCTGAGCGCACTCGCAGGACTTCTGTCATAAACGGAGCATCGAACGGATTTCTGAGCGTCCGCTTCAGGGAGCGCTTTTTGCGGCTTTGAATGACTGAATTGGGGGCGTCTCTACCAGTCAGCAGACGGCCCCATATCCACGTTGTCACACTAAAAATCCAAAGCCACTTTCGATAGCTCTCCCGCCAAGCACTGAGCGAGCTTTTGGCCCGGGGCTGGGCCTCAGGCGCATCAATGTTCGATCATCGAGTAGGAATTTGACCGTAGCGTTGAAGCTGGCAGGTTCTGCAGATGAGCGAAACGGCTGACATTTCCAAGGCGACCATCGTCGCACCTGAGTTGTCTCGGCGATACAGGGTGTGTTCCTGTCGGCGGCTTCGTAAATCCCCATCAGCACCAGGGCGGGTCGGACAATGGCCAGTTCCGGACCCGCACCGGTGATTATGTGTAGCCCGGCGGTCAAGCATAGAGACGCATTGGCATCGCCATTCAGGCACGTGGTTGCGAGTTTTGAGGACTGCCAGGAGAACATCTGGACGGGGCAACAGAAGTGGTATACACAAACAGGTACGCGCTTGTTTCTCCAGCGAGCAGAATCAAGGGGTTAGTGTCGGCCTGTGGTCCAGCTGCGAATCCTGGCGCCCCAGCCAGATTTTCCTTGAAGCTCTGAAGAATGCCGCGTTTGCCCGGATTCGACGCTGGAGTGAGTCGCGGCTCTATTGCTGGGGTGTGTTGCCTGCTGCCGAGCATGACGCCTTGGCGGTCACGCCTCAGGGTTCCGGCATTGGCGCGGCCAGGTGTCGAAATCAGCAGGCCCGCTCTTGGTTGAGCAGTTTTAGGTCTTCGGCGCCACGCAGAGCGTGGTGGGCAATGTCTTCGAAGACAAGGGCAAATTCGGCAAAGACACTGTGATCGGCTTCCTGCCAGCTGAGGTCTTCCAGCTCTGCCAGCAGATCGACAAGCGCCGCGATGGCGGCCCGATGATGGCGGGACGACAGGAGATGGCGGCGCGTTTCGCGATGTTGTTCCAGTTCGATGAAGCGGGTGAGCGCCTGGTTGACGCGTTGCCGACAGTCGCAGTCGAGTGCCACGGTGCCGATGATGGAACGAATGCGCGCCACCAGTGTATCGGGAGACGATGTGCCGTTTTCGAGGGTGTGATGGCTCATGCGGCCACCCAGTCCATGCCTGCAACGCCATGCAGGAACCCGTTGGAATAAGGCGCTGCCGAATAGACCGATTGCAGTCTCGTCACGCCCTCACCAGCGTCCATGTGCCCGTCCCGAACAGCGGCATAGATCGCGGCCACTTCGGTCATGTCACAATCCTGCGGGGAGAGCCGCAAATGGGTAACGCCCATGCGGGCCAGGTCAGGCAGGTCCTGCAGCAGTACCTGACAATGGCGTGACATGGTCTGGACGCCATTGACGCTGAGGAAGGGTTGGCCGTCGAGAGTGTCGACGTCCAGACCATCGGGTTCGTCGCCGCAAACGAATTGGCAATTGTCCTTGGTGTGCCCCTTGGCGCGGGCATGGGCGCAGCGCGCCGATATCGCCAGGGGCAGGCGGCCAAAGGCGATGATTTCATATTCGATATCGGGTGCGCCCGCGATAATCGCGGCGATCGAGGCTGCCGGCAGTTCCGGGCCGAGGCAGATGCGCGTGGCGCCGCGCCTCGCCAGCAGCTTGGCGGTGGCGCCATTGTAGACATTGACGAACGGACCCACGAGATGCGGCTTGCCGGCCAGAAGACGCAGGGCCGAAAGGTCATTGGCTTCAACCAAAGTGCTTCCAGCGGCCAGGCGTCGCGTCTGGAGGGTTTCGCGGTCAAGGGTCACCAGGGCCAGCGAGGCCAGCGCCACCGATTTGCCAGCGGCCGTCAGACGTTCCACCACCTGGGGCAGGAAGGGCCGGGTGAAGTGGTCTCGCTTTGAACAGACCACCTCACCCAGCGTCACCGCATCGACATGCCCCGTCTCAGCGATGCGGTAATAGAAATCGCGCCATTTTTCGCCGGACCATAGGTATGGCACCGGTCCCATGGTGATCTTGAGAGTGGCGGGATCAGCCATGGTTCACCGCCACTTCTTTTCATAGGCGCCCGACGTTGTGCGCTGGCCCTCG
>NZ_JAMZCU010000012.1 GCF_024273195.1 Devosia ureilytica
ATTGCAGCCGCGCTCTCGTGGTGGGTCAATTGAGTCCAGACCCTAATCCGCGTCATGGACGTCGACACGGAAAGCTTCACTGGAGAGCAGCACTTTCAGCAGTGCGCGCTCGAAAGACTCGGTGAGCTCGACTTCCACCCGATATTCCTCTGGGGAACGGGACGCATCTATGGTCACGGCGAGAGGGTGACCTCCGCATGCCAGCAATGCTACCCGTACGCGGTCTGCGGCCGACTTCTTAGCAAAACGCGCTCTCGCGACACGTCGACGAGACATGACAACCTCAATGCACCGAGGACTCGCTGTCGGCGAGGTTCTGCAATCGGTGAAGGTCTCGAACAACGAAGCAGCCACGATCGGGAAGGTCGACGATTCCACGGGTCTTCAGTTTGGTCATGTTCCGGCTCACCGTTTCAATGGTTATCCCAAGATGATCCGCGATGTCGGCGCGACACATGGGCAGGCAAACCCTCTGGTCATTCGTTTTCTTGCCGGTGCGAGCGGCCAAGGATAGCAGAAATCCCGCAATGCGCTCCATCGCCGACTTCCGGCAGAGCAGCACGGACAGATCGTGCATGGAGGCGACCTCCGCTGCCGCGAGGTTGATCAATTTCTCGCCCAGTTCCGGACGCGAGCGCATAGCGTCCAGCAAGTCACCCCGTGCCGTCACTTGCACTTGTGCCGGCGTCAGGGCGTCGCAGTCGAAACGATAGGCGTCGCCATGACCAAAGCCAATGACGTCCCCCGGATAGGCAAAAGCCACGACCTGCCGGCGTCCGTCCGAAAAGACCTTGGTCGCACGGAAGACGCCGCTGACGACCTCGTAGAGCGAGTCCGCATCGTCGCCTTCATGGAAAAGAATGGTCGTGGCGCCAATCACGCTCCCCGCATCTTGAGAAGTCTGTCGAACGAAATTTCGCGCTTCAGGTGCAGCAAGGGGGAAGACGTACATAGTGTGGCTCCGCTCTGGTGACGAGACGGAATTGACCATGGCAATGTAATCGGCCTATCCGATAATTGTAACCGATTGTAACGGTGGGCAGACCCAACCGCATGAGCAGCCAGCACACTCTAATCGTCGATGACGATCCACAGGTCCGTCGAATGCTTCGTAGTTGCCTTGAAGGCGAGGGTTACGAAGTCACCGAGGCCGGGAACGGAGACAAGATCGAGTCCGTGGTGAGCGAAGCAGATCTGGTCGCTCTCGACCTCAATCTGGGGCGAGAGGATGGATTGGAGGTCGCCAGGCGAATTCGACACGTGTCCGACGTGCCCATCATCATGATCACCGGCAAAGGCGAAATGATCGACCGCATCGTCGGACTCGAAATCGGGGCCGACGACTACATCTCGAAGCCATTCCACCTGCGCGAAGTGCTGGCCCGCATCCGCAGCGTGTTAAGGCGCAGTGGCACCAGCAAGACCATCGACCCAGCAGTAGGTGCCCCTGCCACGATCCGCTTCGATGGCTTCGAGCTCGATCCGTCCCGCAGGAGCTTCAGGGCGCCGGATGGAGTGGAAATACCCTTGACCACCGGCGAATTCGATCTGCTGGTCGTCTTTACCCGCCATCCGCACGCAGTCCTGGACCGGGACCGCATTATGGACCTGCTCAAGGGTCACGATTGCGCCCCTAACGATCGCAGCATCGACAATCAGGTGGCGCGGCTTCGGAAGCTTATCGAGACCGACACGCGCCAGCCTCGCCTCATCAAGACAGTGCGCGGTGCCGGCTATAGCTTCACTCCCACGCGGCTTGATCGCTAGTCATTCCGGCTGCAACGCATCTGCAATGGCTTTTGCCAGCTCAGCTTGCCGATATGGCTTGCTCAGCACCTTGAGGTGAGAAATGGCGTCAGCATCGCGCCGAACCAGCTCATCCGCGTAACCAGATGTCAGCAGGACCGGCAGGGCCGGCCATTGCGTTGCGACCCGGTGCGCCAGCTCGTATCCAGAAAGCCCACCCGGCATCATAAGATCGGTGAAGATCAGATCGAGGGCCGCGCCGCTGCTGAGGATCGCCAACGCCTCGTGGGCATCGGCTGCCACCAGCGTCGCATACCCCAGTGCCTCCAGACGATTGACGGTCAGCCGGCGCACCCGGGGGTCGTCCTCCACCACAAGGATGGTCTTGCCGACCAGGGCGGGCTCGACGTCATCGATGGCATCGACCTGTGGTTCCGCAGAACCGTGACGGGGCAGGTAGATGTTGACGGTGGTCCCACGGCCGGGCTCGCTGTAGATCGTGGCGTGACCGCCCGATTGCTTTGCGAACCCATAGATCATGGAGAGCCCGAGTCCAGTCCCGCGACCTGTCTCCTTCGTCGTGAAGAACGGTTCGAATGCCCGCTCGCGCACTTCTGGCGGCATTCCCTGCCCCGTATCCGCCACCGACAGACGAACGTAGTCCCCAGGTGCCAGACCCTCGATATCTTCGCTCATCGGCCCATCGATGCTCACATTGCTGGTCTCGATGATGAGTCGTCCGCCCTCTGGCATGGCATCCCTGGCATTGACCGAGAGGTTGACCAAGGCGCTCTCCACCTGCGATGGGTCGATTCGAGTCGACCAAAGGCGCGGTGTCAGTGCGTTTGACAGCGATATGGTCGAACCCATGGTGCGATGCAGCATGTCGGTCAGCCCGAGCACGAAATCGTTCAGGTTGACCACTTCTGGCTCGAGATGCGAGCGACGGGCAAAAGCCAGCAGGCGGACCGTCAATCGTGCACCGAGGTCGGCAGCCTCCAAGGCCTCGGTCGCCAGTTCCCGCTGTCCCGTCGTCGTTAGCTTGGCTTCCAGCATTTCCAGATTGCCGATAATGACAGTCAGCAGATTGTTGAAATCGTGCGCGATGCCGCCGGTCAACTGCCCCATCGCCTCCATCTTGTTGGCATGGCGCAAGGCCTGCTCTGCGGACTTCTGACTAGAGAGATCATGGATGATGCCGGTGAAATGCACCCGACCATCCATCTCGAATTCGCTGACCGCAAGATGCATCGGGAAAGTCGAGCCATCTTGCCGTCGCCCCGTGACCTCCCGCCCGATTCCGATGATCTTGCGTGCTCCCGTGCTGTGGTAGTTGGCGATGTAACCATCATGAGCCGAGTGATAGGGCTCAGGCATGAGAAAGTGGACATTTTTTCCCAGAAAGGCTTCCTGCGGATAGCCGAACAAGCGCGCAGCTGCCGGGTTCACGGTGGTGATGATCCCCTTGCCGTCAATGGTGATGATGGCGTCGACTGCGGATTCAAGCATGGCCCGAAGCTTGCGAGCCTGCCCAATGAGGTCGACCTGGTCTGACAGTGGGCTCGTCACTTCATTTGATCCTGTTGTGGTTTCACGCAGACTTACTGGTTTACGTGTTCTTCCAAAAGACCTTCTGGGCAACAAAAAAGCCCCTCCGCAGTGCGGAAGGGCAAATATGCTTCTCAGCGATGCTAGATGTTGCTCAGATTCCGAGGCCGGCATAGGCGGCGTCGAGACGTTCCTGCGCCTTGTTAGGTACTTTGATCCCCTTGGCAGCATCAAGATTTGGGAGCTCGTCGCCCACGGCAATGGCACCAACCATACCCATCGCGAAATGCGGCGTGCACTTGAAGCCATAGAGGCCCGGCACGTCGAAGGTCACCACGAACTCCTCATTGACCTTGCTCTTGAAGACTTCGGCGCCTTCAGGAAGCATGTCCTTGATGTTCTCGACGTTGTGGCTCTTGTCGGTAGGGATGAAGGTCACCGTGTCGCCAGGCTGGATCGCAAGGAAATTCGGCTCGAAGACCATTGTCCCGGCTTCGCCCTTGTTCAACATGTGGATTTCATAGTCGGCGGCGAGTGCCGGGGCGACCAGACCTCCCAGAGCGACCAGGGTCATGAGGGTGGTAGTAATTGCGCGCATCGGGGTTCTCCTTGGCAAGTGGGTCGGCTGACCCGTTGGCGTCGTTCTAGGCGCAGCAGGATTTGCGGTCTTTGATCCGTGTCAAATACTGCGGACCACGCCTGCGACAAAAACTCCCACCGCTTATTTGTTCTCGATCAATGAAGGCTTGTCAGCACAGGCGTAGACCCGGCAGCGACGGAATAAGACATGTTGTTCCCGACCATGGAGAAGAACAATGACCCACAACACCATGCTTTCGCGGCGTGCTCTACTTGCTGGCGCAGCAGCCATTGGTGCAACCGCGCAGTTGACGGCCATGGTTGCCACGACGGCACAAGAAGTCGCCGCGGCGCTTCCGGCAGTCGACGTCAACACGTTGGAAAGGGTCAAGGTCGACCTGGTCGCTCCCCCCTTCATTCATGCGCATGAACAGGTCGCAACCGGCGCCCCCAAGATCGTCGAATTCACCATGACGATCGAAGAGAAGCGGCACGAGGTCGAGGATGGCGTCGAGCTCTGGGCTATGACCTTCGACGGCTCGGTGCCCGGACCGATGATGGTCGTGCACGAGGGCGACTATGTCGAGTTGACCCTGATCAATCCTGACACCAATCTCATGCCGCACAACATCGACTTTCACTCGGCGACCGGCGCCTTGGGCGGCGCTGCCCTCACCAACGTCAATCCAGGCGAGAAGGCGATCCTGCGTTTCAAGGCTACCAAGGCGGGCGTTTTCGTCTACCATTGCGCTCCGGAAGGCATGGTACCCTGGCACGTCACCTCGGGCATGAACGGGGCCATCATGGTCCTGCCACGCGAGGGCCTCAAGGACGGCAAGGGCAATCCGATCGCCTATGATCGTGCATACTACGTCGGCGAGCAGGACTTCTATGTCCCCAAGGATGCGGACGGCAACTACAAGACGTACGAGAGCATTGGCGACGGCTACGCAGACGCCGTGGAAGCCATGCGCACACTCGTCCCGAGCCACATCGTCTTCAACGGCAAGGTCGGCGCGCTCACAGGTGACAACGCCTTGACGGCCAAGGTCGGCGAGACCGTTCTGATCCTGCACTCGCAGGCCAATCGCGACACGCGCCCGCACCTGATCGGCGGTCATGGCGATTTCGTCTGGCCCACCGGCAAGTTCCACACGCCGCCCGATGTCGATCAGGAGACCTGGTTCATCCCGGGCGGGACCGCTGGCGCGGCGGTCTATACGTTCCACCAGCCCGGCGTCTACGCCTACGTCAACCACAACCTGATCGAGGCCTTCGAGTTCGGCGCGGCCGGACACCTGGTGGTCGAGGGCGAGTGGAATAATGACCTGATGACCAGTGTCCTGGCACCCACGCCGCTGTGACGCCGGATCAAGCGAAGCGGCAATGCCGCTTCGCGTACCCCTTGCCGGTTCCTAACCCCCTTAGCACCGGCACCGTCCTGGAGGCGGAAATGACTGTCCATGCTGTCCAACCAAAGGACCTGACACCACTCATCTTGCCGGCGGCACTGCTCGCATTGGCACTGAGTGCCCTGGCCGTTCAACTCGCACCAACACTGCCAGATGTGTTCCGTTCCAGCGACATCATACTCCCTGCCACGGTCACTCTGCCTCCGGGACACCTTACCTACCGCGCCGAGGGGCATTTCCTCCGGGACAATGTCCCGATGGACGCGCCGATCACGACGGTGGCCTTCGCGCGGCCGCTCGAGATCATGCAGTATCAGGTGAGCGTCGAGGACTATGCACGCTGCGTGGCCGACAATGCCTGTGCTCCGGCCCCGAATCCGGGCCTCGATGGTACGCCCGTTACCGGCGTGAGCTACCAGGACGCCATCGATTATGCGACGTGGATGAGCACGGTCACGAATGAAACGTGGGCCCTTCCGACCGATGCCGAGTGGGCCTACGCGGCGGCCGAGCGCTTCGAGGATGACGCCCTCGAACTTGCGGACAATCCCGCCAATCCCGCCCTTCGCTGGATAGCCAACTATCGGGCCGAAGCGGCGCGCAACCGCACCGCCGACCCGGCCCCTCGCCCACTGGGCGGGTTCGGAGCGAACAGCAATGGCATCATGGACATGTCGGGCAATGTCTGGGAATGGACTGACACGTGCCACCGTCGAGTGCGTGTCGATGCTGCAGGAACCGTCGTCAGCGAACAACCGGCCTGCACGATCCGTGTGCTCGAAGGTAAGCATCGGGCCGCGACCAGCTTCTTCATCCGGGACGCCAAGAGCGGCGGTTGCTCGGTGGGCATTCCTCCCGACAATCTGGGTTTTCGCCTGGTCCGGCGCCCGAGCTGGCATGAAAGCCTGATTTTGCGCTTCTTTCCCATCCAATAATTTTGGGTCAACAGGCTCCAGGCCGATCCGCGGGTGCGACACCGGAACGGTATCGCCCATTGGCGTTTTGTTGCATGCCCAGCCTATCGCCAATCGGGAAACAGTATCGTGGCCGATATCGATCGAAGTCTGGTTCGGAGCCTGCCGCTTTTCGCGAACATGGTAGATGCCGAACTCGATCGCCTGCTGGCTCGTGCCAGCATGCGCCGCGTCACCATAGGCGAAGCCGTATTCGAACAGGGGCAAAAGGCCAGCCAATTCTATCTGCTCCTGCACGGACGCCTCAAGGTCACCCAAGTTACGCCCGAAGGGCAGCAGATAATTGTGCGCGTCGTGCATCCTGGCGACCTGTTCGGCTTTGCCCAGGCCCTGCAACGTGATGACTACCCCGGAACACCCATCGCCGCTGCCGAAAGTGTGGTCATGTGCTGGCCCAATGAGGTTTGGGGCGATATCGTCGAGCACAACCCAAATCTCGCGGTCAACGCCATGCGCACCATTGGGCAGCGTCTTCAGGAAGCTCACACGCGTATACGCGAAATGTTCACCGAGGAAGTTGAACGCCGTGTTGCCCATGCGGTGCTGCGCCTTATGGAACAGGCGGGACACCGGGAGGAGGATGGTATCCACATCGACTTCCCATTGAGCCGCCAGGATGTCGCAGAGTTGACCGGCACGACACTTCACACTGTGTCTCGCCTGTTCAGCGCCTGGGAAAGCCGGGGAATCGTCAAGGGCGGTCGGCAGAAGCTGCTGGTCCGAGACAAAGCACGGCTTGAAGCCATGGCTGAAGGCAACGCTGCTGACACCTGACGCTAGTTTGCTCAACCGCAAGGAATGAGCATTTTGGGTCGGATACGGTATGGGTCGACCTGCTGAGGAGCCAGCGAGGAACCCGATGTCAACACCCGTAGGTTCGGCCATAGTCACGTTGCCATATTGGTTCGGCCGCACGTCCGGCCTGGAGGTGTCTGCGGACAGCATGGCTCATACCGATGACTTTTGACGACTTCGTCAGGCAGTTGGAATGGAGCGACAGCGCACTGGTCGGCATCGACTGGCAACAGATACGAACCTTGCCACTCTTCGCCGAAATGCCCGCTCTCGAACTGGAGCAGCTCCTGATGTCAGGAAGTGTGCGCCAGATCTACACCGGTCAGAAGGTTTTCCGTCAGGGGCAGCGTGCAGAAGAGTTCTTTCTGCTCATCCATGGCCGATTAAAGGTAACGCAGACAACTGCCGAAGGACGGCACATACTTGTCCGCGTCGTTCATCCCGGCGAACTTTTTGGTTTCGCGCCTGCGCTGCAAAGGCATGATTATCCGGGAACATCAGTAGCAGCCGCCAGAAGTCTCATCCTGTGCTGGCCCAATGCGGTTTGGACCAGCATGATCGAAACGAATGCACGCCTCGCCACCAACGCAATGAAAGCCATCGGTCAACGCCTGCAGGAAGCCCATGCCCGCATCCGCGAATTGTCGACCGAAAATGTCGAGCGGCGCCTCGCCCATGCGATCCTTCGTCTGGCCGAACAGACGGGGCAGGACGATGGTAACGGAATTCGGCTCGACCTGATCTTCACGCGACTGGACCTTGCTGCCCTGACTTCCACAACACAGCATTCGGTATCGCGCCTGTTAAGTGCCTGGGAGAGCCAAGGCATCGTGGAAGGTGGGCGGCAAAAACTGCGCGTGCTCGACAAGGCGCGCCTACAGGCGCTTGCGGACGGCCGGAGCTGGGACAGTTCGGATTAATTGCGCCAGAACAATGATAGGGCGCCCCCGGATCGGTAAGCGGAACGGATCGACTTGCTCCATGGTGCCACATGAATGAAACACATCCAATCAAGCGCAAGCCCGTTCCACGCGGAATAGCGCATACCGGCCCGGTGATTCTGGCCTATGGGTTCCGCCCCTTTTTCCTGGCAGCCGGTATCTGGGCCGTCGTGGCCATGGGTCTTTGGGTCGTGTGCCTCATGACCGGTTTCCCGATAGGGTCCGGCTATGGTGGTGCTGCCTGGCATGCCCACGAAATGCTCTTTGGTTACACGAGCGCAGCCTTGGCCGGGTTCTTGCTGACCGCCATTCCCAACTGGACCGGAAGATTGCCGGTCTCCGGAATTCCGCTTGCTATCCTGTTTGCTGTCTGGTTGGCAGGCCGACTTGTCCTCATCCGACCGGACCTCGTCGGGGTGGGATGGGCAGTCGGTGTCGACATTCTGTTTCTGCCCCTCCTCTTTGCCATCTGTCTGCGCGAGGTGATTGCCGGTCGCAAGTGGCGCGATCTTAAGGTTTTGGCGGCCGTCCTTGCCTTGGCAATCGCCAATGCCAGCTACCACGCCCTGATTGTTTGGGGCGCTGATACCGGCCTTGCCAACCGCCTGGCGGTCGCTGCCTATATCATGCTGATTGGCATTATCGGGGGACGTGTCGTGCCCAGCTTCACCCGCAACTGGCTGGCGAAGCGGCATGTCATAAATCTGCCTGCCCCTTATGATCGCCTCGACTCTCTGGCGCTCCTGACCGCGCTTGCAGGCCTGGGTCTTTGGGTTGTTTGGCCGACCCACCTTGCAACTGTGATTGTCTGCATCGTGGCGGGCGCGCTGCATGCGATGCGTCTGGCACGCTGGCAGAGCTGGCAGACCGCCGAAGAGCGATTGGTCCTTGTGCTGCATCTGGCATACGCTGCTGTCCCTCTTGGCTTTTTCGCCATAGCCCTGGTACCCTCCGGTCTGGTCGACGCCGCCTCCGCCCTTCATGTCTTTACTGTTGGCGCGATCGGCCTGATGACACTGGCAATCATGAGCCGGGCGACGCGTGGCCATACCGGCATGCCCCTAACAGCACCGGCGCTCACCGCCGCCAGCTATGGCTTTCTTGTCATCGGTGCCGTACTGCGGCCTGGCGCCATGCTGGTTCCGGCCCACTACATGACCCTTGTCGCCATCAGCGGCCTATGCTGGATGGCGGCCTTCCTGCTCTATGTGGTCGAATACGGCCCTGCTCTCCTGACGCGTCGCAAGCCACGGCCCGAATAGGCATTTCAGAACCGGATGGCGATCTCAGGCGCCATACGATCCGGCGTCCAGGGTGGATCGTAGGTTAGTTCAACTTTCACCTTTTCCACGCCGTCAATGGTGCCGGCCGCCGCTGCGACTGCTTCCTGCAGGAATGCGCTGGCCGGGCAGAAGCGGGCCGTGGTTGTCATCAGAATGTCTACCTTCCCGGCGTCCCCTACATCAATATCGTACACCATGCCCAGATCGACGATGTTGTGTCCCAGTTCGGGGTCGATGACCGTCCGCAACGCAGCGCGTATATCGGCTTCGATGTGCATTCTCGGGGTTGGCGTCATGATCGTGGGCCTGCCCGCACCATCAGCCGGTAGGCCGTCCCCTCGGCATCAAAATCGCCTGCCCAGGCGTGGCCGCGCGCTTGTAGCTCTGGAAACAGGAAAACGGGCTCGCGCCCGAGCAACGCGAACATGACCTCACCTTCGGACATGGACTCAAGCTTAGCCAGGATTTGCACCATCGGTTCGGGCGGATCCATTTCAGTGCAGTCAAGATAGTGGCTGGGATCGGCCCAGCTATCTGGATCTTCCGGCCTTGAGGTCGGTGCGCCTTCAGATTGTGCATTGGGCACAAACACTACCTCCCAGTCACCATCATCCAGCCGTGTCGCCTCATAGCCGAAGCCCTTGGCCGCCATTACGGTGAAAAGAGGGTCAGGACGAAACGTTGCGAAAAGCTTCAGGCTCTGCCCGGGCGCAAGGGCATTGACTGCACCCATGATAGCACCAAACGGTTCGCCCCCATTGCGCAGGATTGGACGGACATCGAGTTCAAACGCATCAGTCATACGACACTCCTTTTTCTGGTTGCCGGCAAGATCAGGCGGGGTCTGGGGTGGTTTTGCCAGGCCGTCGGCAGATCGGCCAGACGCCTGGCCCGAACATATTGAACAACAAGACCAACCGCACCCAACAGCTGCAACATGGACGTCAATTGGAATACATGCTGAACTTTGAGAAAAAGTGCTGCGGCGCCTGCGAGCTCAGCCGCAAAATAGAGAACGAACCAAGGGGCGGCACGGCTTTCGTTGACCAGATCCTGCACGCGCGGGGTCGTGATACGGCCCATAAGGGGCGCAAAGCATTCAAGCCAGGTTAGAAAGGGAATGATCTTGTAGAGCATGGCAAGCCCCAGGCCTCCCAACCATCCAAGGGAAAGCACGTGCATGGAGGCAGCCAGTGCGCTCTCAATGCCTGACCAGAGCGCCCAGGTCAGGAGCGATGCGCCCAGACCCAGCATGCCCATAGCCGCCACCGCCCCTGCCATGTGCAGCTCCAGCGTCGCGCGGCGTCGCGTTCTGTAGAGTGCTGCGATATCGATCAGATAGGCTCCGACCGCGAGTACAGCCGCAATGCCGGTCAGTGCGAGACCCAGTGGCCAGGACGTGTTTGTCGCGATCAGCGCAAAAAGGGCACCTACCAACGCGCCCAATGCGACTGCCGCGCTCCAGAACGCCACAGCGGTCAGCGTACCTTTTCGCTCGGGCGCGACCAGGAACATCGAGACAAGTCGATAGCTGACACCCATGGCAGCAAGGGTCAACCAGCCGCCCAGTCCGAACGCGGCGTGCAGCCCCACCCCGTGCTCGACCAACGCTAATGAAAAATCCCCGCCAACCAGTCCTGCAAGCACGGAGGCAAGCGTCTCTCCCAACATGACCGTCACCAGCATGCTGATCAAACCAAGCATCACGAAGCCAGCCGGCAGCGGGAGTGAACTGGCTCGCAGCAGCGTTGTGAACAGGATCGCGGCAGCAAGGCAAAATCCACTCAGGAGGATCAGGCCACCAAATGGCAAGATGTCGGCCGACAGGCCGTGCAAGCTATCCAGCGCAAGAAATCCGCACAATAGCAGTACAAGACCGATGAGAAGAAGGGTGAGGACGACCGGGGGCAGCCTGGGCCAGACAAGTTCACGTCCGATCAAGACCGGCAGGAATTGTAAAAGAGCACCAAGCATGAGCAGACTCAGCCAGCCGATGGTCACCAGATGCACCACGACCAGCGTGCGGGGCGCCATCAGGCCGTCATTGGGGTAGCCGAACCCCGCGGCCATCAGTCCAAGTGCACAAAGCAGCGCGACGAGTGCGCAGCTGAAATATGCCAGCGTCCACCGCGATATTGTTGCCATATGCATGATCACGCTCCAGAAAAAGGGGCAGCCGGCAAGGCCGCCCCAGCCCGGTTCAGGCTTTGAGCTGTCGACCGAGCTGCACCCGCCAGACGTCCGGGCCACTCTCGATATAGGTCCAGGAGAATTGACCAGGGTACTCGGCCTGCAACTGATAGTGCAGCGGCCGCGGGTCATGATCGTTGACGATCACGAAACTCTCCCCAACAGCCAGGCCATTGGCCATGGCGAAAATTTTCGGGTGCCGCTCGCGGGGCTGAATGGTGCGCACATCGATAAAGGGGAGATCTTCCGTTTGCTCTGTCATTTCACTGTCCGGGTCGCAAAAAACCAAGTGACCGGACGGCGACCAATCGCCCGGATGATCGCAGGCTAAACAGCGATGATCCCGTGCACTTTGTCGCAGCGCAAATTGCATCACGCCCGGCGTGCCAATCGAGAAAAAGGCCTGCGATCCAGCGCAAAGTAGGCACGTCCGGTCGCTCTAGGGGTAAACCTCGCACGCCTGCACGCAGACGTCCGCTTGACCAAGGGAGCCCGGCAGTGTTTTCAGACTTTTCCCGCGATGAGAGGACCTTCTCATTCATCATCCTTGGCGGCCTGGTCGTCGCCGGGCTGGCGATGGCCATTGCTGGTCGCGGCGATTTGCTGGGCACTCATGGCTGGCTGATATTCGGGCTTTCGCTGATAGTATTTTTCGCCGCCGTCCGACATTTCGACCGTAGCCGAGACGATCCGCGTCGGCATCAACTCGACTCACCCTGAGTCCCGATACGGGCAGATGTTGGCTTTTGGTCGCGATCAGATGCTAGGAAGCGCTGAGATCAGCGCCCTGGCCGATTATCTTGTCTCGCTGCAGGGTGAGAAGGCTCTGTCGGCCGGTGAAACCGAAAGTGCGAAAGCGCTCTTCGTCGACAATTGCGCTGGCTGCCACGGCGAGGACGGTACGGGCATGGTCGAGACTGGTGCGCCCAATCTGACCGATGCCTTCTGGACATACGGAGCCGATCGCAGCACGATTCGTCACTCCATCTATGACGGTCGCCAAGGCATCATGCCATCGTGGGAGGGCCGTCTCAGCCCGACCCAGATCCGCCTGCTGGCTCGCTTCGTCATGGACCTACGAGGCGCGACGCCATGAGCGCTCAAGACGGCACTTCCCCCAGGTGGCGTCTGCCTTTGGGTTGGTTGGTGGGAATAGGCATTGTTGCCGTTCTCCTGCTGGCCGACGCCCACCTCGTCTACGTCGCATTCACCTCGCAACCAAGCTGCGTCAGTCACCTCAAGATGCCCGATGGCAGCACCGATCATTTCCGCGCCGTAAAGTCCGGCTGCTAATCCTCAAGAGCCCCGCCATGAAAGAGACGGTCGACATCCTGCCTCCCCATGAACGGCCCTGCCCCGCGCGGTCGATCACAACCGCCACCTGTCTGCCAATGCACCACTGGACTGGCTGGGGGCGGTTTGGCGAGACCTGTGGAGGCGACCTGGCCTGAGTATCGCCTATGGTCTCGGCGTAGCGCTGGTTTCCTACGCGATCATCTATGCCATGTTCGTCATAGATTGGGCACAGATCCTGTTTCCCGCGCTGGCGGGCTTCCTGGTGGTCGGTCCGCTGTTGGCAACCGGTCTTTACGTCAAGAGCCAAAGACTCGCATCGGGAGCGAGGCTGTCCTTCGGCGGCATGCTGTTTCCCCGCGGCGGCATGCATCTGTTCTTCGTCGGCGCGGTCCTTATGACCCTGATGCTGATCTGGGTTCGCGCCGCGGTGCTTCTCTACGCGCTGCTCTTCGGCTGGCGTCCTTTTCCGGGCTTTGACCAGGTGACGACGATGCTCCTCACCACGCCTGAGGGCATTTCCAAGCTGGTGGTAGGCACGGCCATCGGCGGCCTGTTCGCCGCCTTCTCGTTCGCAATCGGGGCTTTCTCCATTCCACTCGTGCTCGACCGGCACCACGACGCCTTCTCGGCAATTGGTCTTTCGATGTCGTTCGTCACAAACAACATACCGGCCACCTTGGTATGGGCCGCTCTCGTCGTTGGACTGGTGCTGGTTAGCCTTGTCACCGGCTTGCTCGGCCTCATCATTATCTTCCCCCTTCTGGGTCACGCGACTTGGCACGCCTATCTGGCAGAGCAAGGAGAATAGGGCAGACGATGCGACCTTGCAGCTGGCCCCACATATTCCGCAAACACCGTAGCGCTTTCGGGCTTGCCCCGAGGACAAGCGAGGATTCGATCCGGAATTCCGCGCTCTGGGAGGATCGCTCTCGGGGCAAGCCCCAGGGCGTTGCGGTTCTAGGGGGACGCGCATAAGTTGCTGCGTTCCCCCAGCTGCATTCGAAACCGCCCTCGTTGCCATGCCCGGTATCGTCTCCAGCCGCGTCAACCTTTCCGGCAAGCGCGTCACCGTGCGCTGGCGGGATGGCTAGGACCTGCCGCCCATGGTGCATCGCATGGTCGAGCTGGGCTACGAGCCCAACCTCTTCTCGCTGGAACAAGCCGGCAAGGATAGCGGCCTCACCGCGCTAGTCCGCGCACTCGCCGTGGCCGCGTTCTGCTCGATGAACATCATGATGTTCTCGGGCTCGGTCTGGGCTGGCGCCGATGGCCCGACCCGCGACCTGCTGCACTGGATCTGCGCCGTCCTCACCTTGCCAGCCCTGCTCTATTCGGGCCGCGTCTTCTATCAATCCGCTTGGGGCGCGCTCCGATCCGGCCGGATTTCGATGCCGTCGCTTCGCTGATCTTTTTCCCGCTCATCGGTCGCACACTGGATCACGCAATGCGCGAGCGCGCTCGCAATGCGGTAAAGGGCCTCGCGCGGCTCGCGCCGGCCGGCGCCCTTGTCATTGACGGAGAACAGGGCCACGCCTTCCTGCCGTTGGCCGAAATTGCACCGGGCGCAACTATCGCCGTGGCCATCGGCGAGCGCATACCGCTCGATGGCGAGGTGCTCACCGGTGCGAGCGCACTGGACAAAAGTCTGCTGACCGGTGAGAGCCTCGCCGAGCCTATAGGACCGGGCCAGCTCGTGCCCGCCGGTGCCCTCAACCTCTCCGCGGCTCTGACCATTCGCACCACGGCGAACGAAAGCGGCTCGACCCTCAGTCGCCTTGTCACCCTGCTTGAGGATGCCGAAGCGGGCCGCAATCGCTATCGGCGCATAGCCGACCGGGCCGCTGCGTGGTACTCACCAGTCGTCCATTTGGCCGCTGCAATGGCTTTCCTCGGATGGATGATCGTCAATGGCGATTTGTACAATGCAGCAACCATCGCCATTGCCGTGCTCATCATTACATTTCCATGCGCCTTGGGCCTTGCTGTTCCCATGGTACAGGTCATGGCAGCCCGCCGCCTATTCGAGGCTGGGATCATGGTCCGCGACGGCGCCGCGCTGGAGCGCCTTGCGGAGATCGACACCGTAATCTTCGACAAGACCGGCACACTGACCACGGGGCCTGCCACACCAATTGCCTCAAGCGGCAGCGCCGAGGCGCAGGCCATGGCTGCAAGCCTGGCGGCCCTCTCGCGTCACCCTTACTCTTTGGCAATAGCCCGCAGCGTCCGCTCAGCACCAGATGTCGCTTGGACCGACGTGGAGGAGAAGCCGGGACTGGGCATTGAAGCGCGACACGGCGGCCACCTTTATCAGCTAGGACGGGCCAATTGGTCCAATCCAGCGGAGGCTGGTGAGGCCAGCACCGTGTTCACCAAGGACGGAATTTCCTTGGCAGCCTTCGCCTTCACCGATCAACTCCGCCCCCATGCGGCCGACAGCGTCAAAACGCTGCAGGATGAACAACTGCACGTCGAGATACTATCGGGCGATCGCGACACCTTGGTCGAAGGGATTGGGGAAAAGCTCGGCGTCGCAGGACGAGGTAGCCTGCTCCCCGGAGACAAGTTCCGTCGCATCGAAGGACTTGCGATCGTACTTGGCCTTCTGGGCCTCCTCGTCTTCCTATGGACATTGCGGAACGGCCATTACGAAGATCTCGACGGAGCATCGGAGCGCCTCCTCTATGAGGACGACCAGCCACGACATGACGCCCTGCCTTGATCGAAAACAAAGCCGGATGCACGGCAAGGCGTCATGTTGGGGGCTCCAGGAGTACCAAAAGATGACGCCTAACGGGGAAGTCGACTTGAACTGTTTGAGAGATCGCTATTCTCGGTTGCTGGACATTTGCAACCTGCTTGAAAGCATTGCCGATGGCCTGCCCAACGACGTCCCGCGAAAGCAATGTCAGGTGCTGGCCAGTAGCATGGTCGAACAGTTGAGGGCGACTCATGCGATCGAAGATCGTGTCCTGATGCCACTCCTTCTGGCGTCGGACAATGCTGGTCTGCGAATGGCGGCGGAACGGCTTCGACAAGAGCACGAATTCGATGATCAAGCGGCCATGGAAGTCGAGGAGGCCCTGAATGATCTGCTCCTCGGCCGGAGCATCATGTCTCCCGACGCCACCGGCTATCTTCTGCGCAGCTTCTTCGAAAGCGTTAGACGGCATGTACACGCCGAGCAGGATCTACTCCACTTGCTCGAAGACATCACTCCAATCAATCGATCCCTGCATTGACTACGTTTCTGCTGTCTTTGGCGCTCTTCCTCGCGCTGCACTCCATCCCAGCCATTCCCGCCATTCGACAAAGTCTCAGGGCGATTCTGGGTCGCAAGGTGTACTTGGCGCTTTACTCCCTTGTCTCCATCGCCGCGTTGGCGTGGGTCTTCCACGCCGCACTTGCGCCTGACTAAGTGGAACTCTGGGCTCCCGCCGCATGGCGGGCCTGGATCGCGATCTACCTTGTGCCGATCGCCCTGTTCTTCCTCGTGGCCGGGCTCATAAGTCCGAACCCGCTCTCAATAAGCTTTCGCCGCGGCGACCAGGACGCAGGCGCTATCGTCGCCATTACGCGACATCCCGTACTTTGGGGCTTTCTTCTGTGGACCTTCGGGCACCTCATCGCGAATGGCGATGTAAGGAGCGTTATGCTCTTCGGAGCCTTGGGCATCTTCTCCATCGTCGGGATGGCCATGACCGAGCGCCGCAATCGTCGTCGGCTAGGTTCAGCATGGAGTACCGCGACTTTAAGCAGTTCTGTCTTCCCGTTCGCCGCCATGATCTGGGGTCGAGCGCCGTTCAAAATTGATCGGCCGATGATCATTGCCATGATCGTTGCTGCGCTCACAACGTTCTGGTTGCTAGCAGGTGGCCATGCTGAACTGTTCGGCGCCGACCCCTTGGCCGCGGCGACCTCCTAGGCCTTGCCATCCCATTCGACAGCGGTCCCTGCCCCCGGCAGGCCGAGCATATCTATGGCTCGGGCAGCGAGGTGATCAATCACGTCGGCCAGACATTGCGGTCTTTGATAGAATGCGGGCACGGGAGGCATGACAATGGCCCCCATTTCGGTCACCGCGACCATGTTGCGCAGATGACCCAGGTGAAGCGGCGTCTCCCGCGCCAACAGCAGAAGACGCCGCCTTTCCTTGAGATGTACGTCCGCGGTGCGCGTGATCAGGTTATCGGATAGCCCGGTGGCGATGGCCGCCAGGGTCCGCATCGAGCATGGGGCGACGATCATGCCGGCCGTCCGAAAGGAGCCGCTCGCGATCGTGCTACCAATGTCGCCGGCCTGGTGGACCGTGTCCGCGCAAGCCGCCAGTCTCTCTCAGGAATCTGGGCCGATCTCGTGCGCTAGGGTGCGCATGGCTGCGTCGGATACGATGAGCTGGGTGGCCACATCACCCCTTGCCGCCAGTCGCTCGGCGATGCGCAGGCCTATGGCGGCCCCGGATGCGCCCGTCAGAGCGAGGACGACGCGACAATGGCTGGTCATGTTTCGAGCCCCAGTTCGGGCCACATGGCCTCAACCTTGGCCATGACATCATCCGACATGACGAGGGTTCTGCCCCATTCGCGGGCGGTTTCGGACCCGATCTTGTTGGTCGCATCCAGCCCAAGCTTGCCACCCAGCCCCGGTCGGGGCGATGCGAAGTCGAGATAGTCGATGGGCGTGTCCGGAATGGCGACAGGTCCCGCGTCGCATCGAACCGCGTTGCTAGGGCCCACATGACATCGGACCAGTCTCGGACGTTGATGTCCGGATCGACCGCGATGATCAGCTTGGTCATGGAGAATTGCGGCAGCATTGACCACAGGCCCATCATGACCCGTCGCGCCTGTCCGGGATAGCGCTTGTCGATGGACACAACCATGGCGCGGTATGAACAGGCCTCGGGGGGCAACCAGAGATCGTAGATCTCTGGGAACTGCTGGCGCGCCAGGGGCACGAAGAGCGGTGTCATCGCCTCGCCCAGCCTCGATGGCTCGTCCGGTGGGCGCCCCGTATAGGTGGACAGGTATATCGGATCCCGCCGCATGGTCATGGCGCCGAGCGTCACGACCGGGAAGGGTTCGATCGAATTGTAGTAGCCGGTATGGTCGCCATAGGGCCCTTCGGGTGCCATCTGGGTCGCGCTCACGGTGCCCTCAAGCACGATCTCCGCCTCGGCGGGCACGGGCAACGCCACGCTGATGGCGCGTGTAACGCGGCTCTGGCGACGACGCAGCACGCCGGCAAAGCCCAATTCGTTCAACCCGTCCGGCAAAGGCATCACTGCTGCCAGCAGAGTGGACGGATCGGCGCCGATAGCAATGGCAATGGGCATGTCCTCGCCGCGATCGCGCCACATTCGGTGGTGGCGAACGCCGCCTCGGCTGGGCAACCAACGCACGATGGCTCGATTGGGGCCCAGCACCTGCATCCGGTAGACGCCGACATTGATGTCGGTCGGATCATCGGGAGAGCGGGTGATGATGAGGGGCCAGGTGATGAGCGGCGAAGGTTCGCCCGGCCAGCAGGTTTGGATCGGCAGGCAGGCAAGGTCGACTTGGTCGCCGCGCCAGATCATCTCCTGACATGGCGCCTTGCCTACTGGCCTGGTTCGCAGGCTCAGCGCAGCGCGCAGCATGTCCCGCGGCGGCCTGGGGGATCGCAGTTGGGCCAACCCTTCGCCCAGAACATCGAGGTCGCGGACATCCAGTCCCATGGCCAAGGCTATCCGCTCGATCGTGCCGAACACATTGATCAGCACCGGCATGGTCGAGGGCATCCCATCCTCGCGGACGGGGCGTTCGATCAGCAGCGCCGGTCCGTTGGCCTCGAGTACACGCCGGTGGATCTCGGTAATCTCATGTCTCATCGAGACCGGAACCCGGATGCGTCGGAGCAACCCACGCTCTTCGAGCTGAAGTACGAATACTCCCAAAGACTGGGCAATAGGATAGCGCGGCGTAGGCAGAAGTCGGTGGCTCATGGTCAAGCCATGCCAGAGACACATCGGACTTTCCTTGCGCTGCATCAAAGTCCTGCCTGCGGCGGCCTGCTAAGACACATCCCGCGTCCCACTCAACAGGAGCCGCCAGATGCTGCTGCCGCGCCCGCTCTCCTTGGCCATCGACAAACTGCCCGTTGCCTTGGTGCAGCGCGTCGTGAACCAGTCGTTCCACCGAGCGCTGCAGCAGCACCCTGACCTTTTCGATCGCCTCGGGAACGAAGCCAACAAGCGCTTCTGTTTCGCACCTACCGATCTCGACTTCGTTTTCTTGGTGCATCCGGAAAGCAAGTTCATACACACCTTCCGCAAGGCAGCCCAGCCGCGTGCCGACGCCTCCATCGCGGGGCCGATGCTGACCCTGCTGGCTCTTCTGGAAGGCCGGATCGACGGCGATGCGGTGTTCTTTTCGCGCAGCCTCTCGGTGACGGGGGACATGGAGGCGATGCTGGCCTTGCGCAATGCCCTCGATGATTGCAGCTTCGACCTCCCCAGAGATCTGGCAGCCATGGCTGGTCCGCTGGCACTGCCGTTCCAGCGGATTGCAGAGGCCATTCGCGATCACGCTCTCAGGGGGATGGCCTAGTCATGGAATTGATCTGCCCAGCCGGAACCCCAGCTGCCTATCGCGAAGCCGTCGAGGCCGGTGCC
>NZ_JAMZCU010000013.1 GCF_024273195.1 Devosia ureilytica
GGCGAACTGAACCACCGCACCAAGAACCTGCTTGCCGTGGTGCAGTGAATAGCCCCGCGTTCTGTAGATACCTTCGGGGTTAGATTTGGTGTCGCTGTTCGAACTCGACGGGTGAGAGCATGCCATTGCGGACGTGCTTGCGGGTCCCCCAAATTTCCGTCGCTGTCACCGGCGTCTTGATGTCCGCTTCTCCCTGAGTGTCACCCAAAGCCGTCAGTCCGCTTTCGGCCCCGCTGAAGGCGCTACCGAGGAGAATTAGTGGGGCAGGGGGCAGTTCTTCCGCGGCCGCACGGCTCTGGCCGACGAACCGTTCGCCTTAATCGTTCTCTGATTGGCCGATTTTGGTCAAAGGAGAACGAAAATGGGTATCTCACAATACGACCCCGCCGCCAGGGGGCGGCCGGCGTGGAACGCCGGTCGGCAAGCCGGCGCAAAGCGGGCGCTCAAGGTCCGGCAGATTTGGGCCATCCGTTTCTTTCTGGATCGTGAGGGCCGCATGCGCGACCGAGCACTGTTCGACCTCGCTATCGACAGCAAGTTGCGCGATTGTGACCTGGTCAAACTCAAGATCGGGACACTGGTGACCGGTCATGACATTCGCGCCCGGGCGATGGTTATCCAGCAGAAGACGGGTCGACCGGTGCAGTTCGAGATCACAACGGACGCCAGAACAAGTTTGCTGGCATGGCTCGAAAGGCGAGGGGGCTCGGTTGAGGACTTCGCGTTTCCCAGCCGAGCTGATCCGAACGATCATCTGAGCACAAGGCAATATGCCCGGTTGGTGGATGAGTGGGTGACCGCCATCGGTCTTCGCAAGGAGGAGTATGGCACGCACTCGCTGCGGCGTACCAAGGCCTCGCTCATCTGCAAGGCAACCGGCAACCTCCGCGCCGTGCAGATATTGCTGGGTCATACCAAGATCGAGAACACGGTCCGATACCTGCGTCGATGTCGAAGACGCACTGGAACTGGCGGAACACACCGAAGTCTGACGATCAGCGGCCCCACCGCCGGTGAGGCCGCACGAGGTAACGCCAGCGGCTCACGATCTCAATTCGCAAACGGCAACCGGACAGTCAGCAATTCCGAGGTCGCGTCTCTTCCAAAGAGCACATCCGGACCTGGGTCTATGCGCCCAAGAACAGTCACTGAAGCCGTCGAACAGGCAGCCGGAAAGCGGACACCAAATCTGTTGGCGTGGAAAAATACAGCCGGCAGTCCGAGCTGACCAACTATTTTCAAGTACCCGAGCTATTAGCGATCCGTGGTCTGTGTCGCCCGGACAGCCCGCCAGCAGATTTCAGCGATGGCCGCCGCGACAGTGACTCCGGCCAACTTGAGAAACACTTCAAACTCTTGGCCTTCAAGCCACGCCGGACCGCCAACGGACGCCACCCGGAGACAGAGAGCGCCGAATACAGCGACGATGATGGCCGCTAGAAAGCAGGTCATGAGGACTTCGGATTTGTGGACACGCGGCAAGACGGAATACTCCCAACAGCCCGCTCACTCTGTCACTGGCGGATTGCCGGTCCATCAAATGGATTGTTTCAATTTTATCGGTGTTTGCAAGTCATCGTTCAATGCCCCTTGCGAGGGTGACGCGGGGCTCACAGGACAGAATCAGTTGTAGGAGACTGCCTTGAAATACGCGCTGCGTGTCGTGGGCCTATTGGCCATTATTTTCGCCCTCTACATCATCGCGGGCGAGCAATTGGTGGGGTCCAGCAGCAACGCCTATGTCAATACCCGCCTTGCCACCTTGCGCATGCCTTTGGAAGGCACAATTCAAGTCTCCACCGCACCGGTTGGCGGCAGAATTATCGCAGGCGAGGTGGTCGGCACGGCAACGCGACAGCAAAACGACAATAGCGAGATCGCCTGGATTCTCGATGGTCGGCTTCAGGCCGCCGCCGACCTTCGCGCCTATGAGGCAGATCCCGACATCTCTCCGGTCGTCCTCGACCAGGCTCTTGAGCGATTAAAGGCCTATGAAGAGGCCCGCGAGGCGATGCGCGGGCAGCAGGTGGCCTCAAGTTCTGCCGCCTTGCGTTCGCCTGTCACTGGCATCGTCTGGAGTCTGTCCGCCAATAGCGGGGTGTACCTGCCTAGAGGTGAACCATTCGCTCGAATAGCTGACTGCGAAGCGCTATTTGTCCATGCTACCGTCGACCAAAGGCTATTTGATCGGCTGCAACCAGGCGACGTGGCGCAATACCGATTTCATGATGGCGGTGTTGCGGAAATGAGCATCAGCCTGCTTGCCGGCACGGGGCCGCGAACAGTCTATGAAACGCTGGCTATTAATCCGACCGCGCGTCAACTGGAAGGGTTCGCGGTGTTTCTCGAAGGCGCGTTGCCTGGTTCTGCCGGTTCTTGCCCCATCGGCAAGACTGGCCGCGTGGTCTTTAGCGAGGGTCCAGCAACCTGGCTCGGAGAGCTGCTCAGCGGGATCGGCCTCTGATGCCGGTCCTGCCCGAATGGCTAGTGGTTCTTGCGCCCAGCATCATGCTGGTAGGCGTGGCGGTCAGTGTGCTGCCGTTCTTCTGCCGCGATTTTTCTCCGGTTCGCATTATTGTCGCGATTGCCGCGATTGCGTTCAGCCTTCGCTATCTCTTCTGGCGCGTGACGGAGACCTTGGCAGACCCGGGATGGACGCTCGATGCATTCGCCAGTTGGTCGTTCTTTGCCATCGAGGCAAGTACGGTCGTCTCGAGCATTTCCGCCTTTATCCTGTTGTCGCGTCACCGCAACCGATCCCCAGAGGTCGACGCAGTGTTGGCAAGCTCTGGCGCGCCAACGGACGAAGTGGCTGTCTTCATAGCCACGTACAATGAGGAATGGGCGGTTCTGGAGCGCACGATCATCGGGGCCTTGACCTGCGATCATCCCAACAAGACCATCTATGTTCTCGATGACGGCCGGCGTGACTGGTTGGCGGCGGCCTGTCGCAAAGCCGGGGTCATTCACATCACGCGGCCGGACAACCGGGATAGCAAGGCTGGCAACATCAATCATGCGCTTGGCCTGTTGCGAACCGGAGGCCATCCGCCGGCCTTTGTCGCCGTGCTGGATGCGGATTTCGTCCCCCATCGCGATTTCCTTCGACGGGGTTTGGCACTTTTCGCCGATGAAAAGGTCGGTCTGGTCCAGACGCCGCAGCACTTCTTCAATCCCGATCCCATTCAGCACAATCTTGGGATTAGCCGATCCTACCCCGACGAGCAGCGCTTTTTCTTCGATTACATGCAGCCGTCACGCGACGCCTGGGGGCTGGCCGTCTGTTGTGGTACCTCCTCGATCGTGCGTTGGACTGCACTCGAGGAGATCGGCGACTTCCCCACCGCGAGTGTCACTGAGGACTACCTTCTGACCTCCACCCTCGCGCTGCATGGCTACGCCACGGTCTATCTCAATGAGCCTTTGAGCGAGGGCCTCGCGCCAGAAGGCCTCAAGGAATACATCACGCAACGGGCACGCTGGTGTCTTGGGCTTATGCAAATCGTGCATAGCCGCGCCGGTCCATTCAGCCGCGAAAAGCTGCGCTGGCGGGACCGTTGGAGCATTCTGGACTCGGCCGCCTATTGGCTGACCACGTTCCCATTCCGGCTGGCCTGCATCCTGTTTCCACTGCTCTACTGGTATTTTGGCGCCATCGTGGTGGACGCCAAAATGCCCGACATCATCTACTATTTCGTGCCCTACTATCTGGCGACGATGATCTTTTTAAACTTCGTCTCGGTTGGCATGTTCGTCCCTGTTGTGAACGACATCAGCCAGTTGGTTGGCGCCTGGGATATCACCCGCGCCGCCGTCACAGGCTTGGTTAGGCCACGTGGCCACGCATTCAAGGTGACCATGAAGGGCGGAGCCCGAGGCGGTATAGTGGTGCAATGGACCATCATGCGGCGCTTTATTCTTCTCTTTGCCTTGACGGTAATTGGGCTTTTGATCGGCCTGGTCTCAAATGAACTGTTTGATGCACGTGCCGGAGAGGGGAAAGCGGTCATCCTGTTCTGGACGCTCTATAATCTCTTCGTGCTGGCCGGCACCATGCTGGTCTGTGTGGAGCTGCCACGAACCTCTTCGATCCTCCGCATGCGGCCCGAACGCGTGCTTGTCAGTGCTGGTGACCGAGAATGGAACGCGTGGCTTGAAGACATTCATCAGGAAGCTGTTCGCCTGCGCGGCTTGTCGCTACCACTGGACACCGAATTCCAGATGAGCGTTGCCGGCGTGGGACAATTCGGTGCGCGCGTCAGGCAGTCGCTGGGCGCGACGGTCGAGGCCGACATCTCCATGACCGCCGACCAACGCGAACTTCTGGTTGAAAGGCTTCACACGAAAAGTGGAGCGCCCGGCACAGGTGCGGTGACCTTGGCGGGCATGGGGGCAGGATTGCTCAGGCGCGTGATTGCCGGAACGATCCGATAGCCATATCAGCGCCTGTCTGCGGCACTGTCCGATTGCAGCCGAGCGAGAACTTCTGAAAGCGTCTGGATTTCCTTGAAGCGCCGGTGTTCGCGGACATAGTCGGTTGGCTCGCCCTTGACCTGCGCCAACAAAGCGCCGGCGGTGCGGCGCAAGGGACGGATGATGCCTCCCGAAATCAATGCAAAAACTGTCGCAATAAACAGCGTGGCGAGCACAGCATCCAGGGCCAGCTGCGTCTGGAAGCGCTGTTGCGGACCAGAAAGCACAGCAGGATCGAGGCGCGCGACGAGGCCCCATCCAAATGGTGGGAGCGAACCGTAAGTCAGGTCCGGCACTGTGAAGGATTGGTACTCCAGCCCATCCGGCCAGGTTTCCTCAAACACTGCACGAATACCTCTTCGTGCGGCCAGAATGGAGTTCATTTCTGCCGTTCGCTCGTCGATGGCCGCAGTGGAAAGCACGATCGTGCCCTCGCGGTTGACGATGAACACGTCGAGTTCGAGCAGTTCCGCTGCTTCCTCAACCAGCGTTCTCACCCAACGCCAATTGACATGCGCGCCCAGTACGGCGATGACATCGCCGTTCGCATTGCGGATCGGAGCAGAAAAGTCGACGAACCGGAGCGGTTCATCGCCTTCCGACTGCATCAGCCGTGCCAGAAGGACGGCTTCGTGCACATCACCCGCAAACGGAGCAGCCAAACCCTGCTGAAACCAGGGTCTCTGTGCAACACTCTCTCCGCGCAGCATGCCTTGGCTACTGGCGAGAACCGTTCCATCCGCTGCAGCCACGCCGAGCCAGGACAGTTTTTCGTCCGTGCTGCCCAAGGCGTCTATGCGTTGCTGTAGTGCATCGGCGTCGCGCAGGTCCTGGATGTCTGCCGCAGATCTTGCGATCTGCCGCCACTCTTCGTGAAGACTGCGCGCCAGGAAAGTTCCAAGAGCCTGCGATCTGACTCTGACCGCTGTTTCCGCCGTTTCCGAGCGATAGGTATCGAGATTTGCTGTTGCCGCCAGAGTCAGCACCGCGAGCGCGAGTGCCGAAAGAAGCCCTACGATGAGGGTTAGCAATGTCCGCAACTGCATCGGCGATTCTCCTTTGCCATCAGGACAACGTCTCAAACGAACCCGGAAGGAAAAAGGACGCAGGCCGCGCTTGGTTAACCAACGATGAAAGACGTCCAATGCTGCCTGACCAATTTCATTGCGTCCCGTTTCGGTCGCTCAGTCGCGCCTGGTGACCTCCTAAGACTGAACTATTTGTTTGGCGCGCTCCAGTGTCGCTTGGGAGAGTGCGCCCGGTCAGTCTGACATTCTTTGGTCAGGTCGCATGGACTAACTTGTTCGATGACAGTGCGTTGGCCAGCGTTTGTCGGTCTGCAACCTCGAGGAAGGCCTGCAGCGCTCTGTCCAGTGCAGAAGGCACTTGGCAGCGATCTACGAACAGGCACCATTCTCCTGCCATGCAGCCGACCAGGACAGAGTCGGGTTCCGTGACCCGCAAAACATCGCCCAGGGTGACAGCTTCGGGCGGCTTGCCCAGCATCAGGCCACCCTTGCGTCCTCTGGCCGGTTTGAGAAGCCCTTCCTGAGCAAGGCGCTGGGCGACTTTCATCAGATGACTGCGTGAGATGTCGTTTGTCTTGGCAGCCTCGGCGATCGTTGTGCGCTGACCTTCTTGGTCGGCCACATGCATCAGAAGGCGCCAGGCATAGTCGGAGAACTGGGTGAGACGCATGCTTGCTCCTGATAGCAAGGCAGCCTCCGCACTGGGAGGCTGCCGCCGGCTATCACTGCTGGGTCGTGGTTGCGATTTCTGCGTGCGGTTGCTCGGCGTTAGGCCGATGGGTTAGCAACTGCCCTTCAGCGGCCACCGTCAGAACAGGCTGAGGGTCGTTGGCCCGCTTCGCAATGGGGGCCGAACGCATGGCAGAGCCGATGATCTCAACCCATTTCTTGGCGAATCTTCTGGAGCAGGTTTCGCGACGCCTCCACGCGCAAGGTCATGTACTGGATCTGTTTCCCGCACAGTGGGCGGCGCTTCGTTACATCTCGAGAATGCCCAGCGAGACGCGAACCTCCTCCGATCTCGCGCGATATCAGGGTCAGGAGCATGGATCGGTAGCCCGCACCGTGCAGACGCTGGTCGCCAAGGGTTGACGGCCTATCGTTTTCCGGTGTTCACCCTGCCCGCGTCTGCGATGAGCGGTGACGTCATTTATGCGCGCATTGTGACGGGCTCGTCCATGCGCGCAACTCTTTATGCCTTTATCGCGGCCGATGCCCGAAGCACCGTTGGGCTGGCGGTACTGATTGGCCTAATGGCGGTACGTGTCGCCTACCTGGCTCCCCTCGGTTTGATACTCGGGCGCGCCATCTATGCCAGCCTGGCCGCCGCTATGCTCTTTGCCGGACTCTATGTCGCCAGCGACCTGGCGCTGCCTGAAACGTACCTGCTCCCTGGTGCCACTGTCTTGTCTCGCGTTGTCGCTCTCGTTCGTGGTCTTCTTCTACAGTGCCTTTCTGGCCTTTTCCGTGCGCTTCCTACAGGTGTCCCAACGCCTCCGTCGCATAGTGGACATCTTGGCAAGGATCCTCCTTGTCCTCGGATTGGCCACTTTTGCTGATGGATTGGGGGACACCGGACTGCTCCGGCAGATTTTGCCCTTTGTCGGCGCATTGGGAGCGTGCCTGCTGATCGGCATTCTGTTCATCACCAGCGTTCGATCGGCTCGCCGCGCCCTTCTCTACTCCGCTCTCTGGTTGCCGTTCATCGTGACGGGCCTTTCGCGGCTCTATCTGGATATCGCTCCGGGTCATGCTGCCCCCCGTCAACGCTGAACGGAGTGTATTTTGGGCTGGCAATCTCACTTCTGCTCTTTGCCATCGTAACGCCAAATGAATTGTATCGGCGCGAATTGGCCTTGCGCCATCGCGCCCAAGCTTTGCTGGAGCGCTTGGAAGGTTTTTCAGAGATTGGTCGGGGAATTTACATCGAAACCGACGCACAGGGGCGCTTTACTTTTGTCACTGGAGAGGACTCGTCCAACGCAACGTGGACTACCAGTAATGCGTTGCGGGCCAATAGAGGAATTGCACATGCTCAACAGACTGGTCCGCCACACTCACTTCAAGAAAGCCTACAAATTCGTCACCGCCGAAGTGCGCCTTCTGGCTTCCATCGCGATTGTCAGCGGCCTCGTTCTGGGGTTTTTCTCGCTTGCCGATGAAGTGGGGGAGGGCGACCTGGATGTATTCGACAATTTCATCCTCATGCTGTTTCGCGATCCCGACAATGTCGACCTCCTGGTCGGCCCGGTTTGGGCGCATGAAATGGTTCGCGACATCACGGCGCTCGGTAGCTTCTCGCTGCTGGGGCTGATCGTCCTTGGCGTTAGCGCCTATCTCTTGCTGCTCCGGCTCAAGTCCGAGGCAACGCTGATTGTGATGTCGGTGGCGGGCGGGACTATCCTGAGCACGGTTCTCAAATGGACCTACAGTCGACCGCGGCCGGACCTTTCCGTCATGTCGACCCAGTTCACGTCGAGCTTTCCCAGCGGCCACGCGATGCTATCGGCCGTGACCTTTCTCACCCTCGGCACCTTGCTGGCCAAGATCGCACCCAACCGGAAAATTCGAATCTTCTTCTTAGGGACGGCGATCTTTCTGACCGCCGTTGTGGGCCTCAGCCGCATCTATTTGGGCGTGCACTTTCCAAGCGACGTCTTAGCTGGATGGTGCGTAGGCGCAGCGTGGGCGCTTTTATGCAATATTGCCGCAACCGTGCTGCAGCGAAGGGGAGAGGTAACCGCGTCTGTGGGAAGCCTCCTGGCGAAGAACGCCCATGGCCGTCACATTTGACCCGCTTTGCATCCGCGGTCGGCGGAACGGTTGGGCTTTGATTTCCATTAAAGGTCAAACCTCAAAAGCGGTGCCTGCTTTGACACGTATGATCTTAGAAGCTCTTCCTCGGATCGGTTATGCGGCGCGCGGGGTCGTATATATTCTTCTGGGGAGCCTGGCCCTTACATCTGCTCTCTGGGGCGGTGGTGGAGCCGAAGGCTCATCAGAAGCCTTTTCCAGTTTGCTTGGCCTGCCATTCGGGCGTGTCATGCTCGCGCTCGTCGCAGTCGGGCTTCTTGGCTACGTCCTTTGGAAGCTGGCACAGGGTCTGCTCAATGCTGACCATCGCGACAAAAATCTCCAAGGGCTCGCTATTCGCGCGGGAAATCTGATCAGCGGAGGCGCCAACCTTGTGCTGATGTTCAGTGCCGCCAGCCTGGCGCTCAATCTCGGCCAGAACGGTGGCAGCGGCCGCGGCGAGGAGGCGGCCTCCGCCTGGCTCCTGCAACAACCGTTCGGCCCTTTGCTTCTAGGCCTCGTAGCCGGCGGCGTCCTGGCTGCCGGGGGAGCACAGTTCTGGTATGGCCTTTCCCATGGCTATCGCAAACGCATGCCGCTTCCCCAGTCCAAAAAATTCTGGATGGATCCTCTATCCGCATTCGGTCTGATGGCGCGCGGTACGGTCTTTGCGATCATTGCCGGTTTCCTCTTCTATGCGGCATTTACGGTCTCGCCCGATCAGGCCGGGGGAATAAAGGAGGCGCTCGATTATGTGTACGCGCTCCCCTATGGCCGCATCCTCTACGGTGTCATGGCCTTGGGGCTCTCGGCGTTTGGTCTTTACGGGATTCTGCAATCGCGCTATCGCCGCGTCGATCCACCTGACCTAGCTGATATCCGCGCTGCTGCGCCAGTTTGACCCAGCGCTTGCCTGGCATTCGCTCAAAGTATGACGCTGCCTTGCCGAAGCCCGGATTCCTAATCAAAACGAGAGGTGCCGGATACCGTCGCCCATTTATGCCAACCGAGAATAGCGGCCGCGATGTGCTGCGTTTACTTCAACGACCGCTTTTGACTATTTCAATTTGGAAAATGGGTATCGCACAATATGACCCGCCGCCAAAGGTCGGCCGGCATGGAACGCGGGTCGGCCAGTTGGCGCAAAGCGGGCGCTTAAGGTCCGGCAGATCTGGGCCATAAGGTTCCTGGATCGGGAGGGCCGCATGCGCGACCGAGCGCTGTTCGACCTCGCTATCGATAGCAAGCTGCGCGGGTGCGATCTCGTCAAATTCAAGATCGGGACACTGGTGGCCGGTCATGACATTCGCGCCCGGGCGATGGTCGTTCAACAGAAGACTGGTCGACCGGTGCAGTTCGAGATCACGAGTGATGCCAGAACAAGTTTGCTGGCATGGCTCGAGAGGCGAGGGGGCTCGGTGGAGGATTTCGCTTTTCTCAGCCGAGCAGACCCGAACGACCATCTGAGCACTAGGCAATATGCTCGATTGGTCGACGAGTGGGTGACTGCCATCGGCCTGCGCAAGGAGGAATACGGTACGCATTCGCTGAGGGGCACCAAGGCCTCGCTCATTTACAAGGCCACCGGCAATCTCCGCGCCGTGCAGATCCTTCTTGGCCATACCAAGATCGAGAACACGGTTCGGTATCTGGGCGTTGATGTCGAAGACGCACTAGAATTGGCAGAGCACACAGAAGTCTGACAATCAGCGGCCCCACTGCAGGTGAGGCCGCGCAGAAGAACACCGCTGGTCCACGNCGAGAACACGGTTCGGTATCTGGGCGTTGATGTCGAAGACGCACTAGAATTGGCAGAGCACACAGAAGTCTGACAATCAGCGGCCCCACTGCAGGTGAGGCCGCGCAGAAGAACACCGCTGGTCCACGATCCATAGTTCGAACGCCGCAACCGGACGGTCAGCAAATCCATCATCGCGTCTCCTCCAATGAGCACATCCGGACCATCGCCGATGCGCCCCATTTCTGCCGTTCAGACTGCCGCTTCGATTTCCTAAAATATGGTGTATCGCGGCGGCTGCGGCGCGATCGGAGATCGGTAGGCTGCAGCCCCTTCATGTACGATGCAGGCGAGGTCGCACCTGACCTCGGCATCGAGGGAAGGAGCAACGGCGATGGCCTATTTTGTAGGACTGGACGTGTCGGTATTGGAGACGGCGGTGTGCGTCGTCGATGAGGCCGGCAGGATAATATGCGAGCAGAAGGTTCCCTGCGAGCCGGACGACATCGGCCGAGCAAGCTTGACCCCTTTGCGGACCGACTGGCTGCCTGGTTGAAGACGGAAGCGAACGGGCCCCGCAAGCAGAAGCGGACCCTCAAGCAGTTGCATGCGGACCTGGTCAGCCTGGGGTTTGACGGGTCCTACAATCGGGTCGCGGCCTTTGCCCGGGAATGGCGGGCGGATCGGCAGCGCGAGATGCAGACCACAGGTCGCGGGACCTTTGTGCCATTGAGTTTTGCGCCGGGTGAGAGCGGCTCCAAGGCCACCGTCCATCGATCTCCACCTCAAGAGCGAGACTGAGGAAGGTGGAAATTGAGACGATTCCGCCGAGCACTAACACGCTGTCCCAGAATGGCTCTAGTGTGACGGTGTTAATAATGTCCGCAGCCATCAGCAACTCAAGTCCAAGGAGGATGACTCGCCCGAGAGTGCCGTGAGCCTTGCGATAGGCATCATTAGCCAAGGGCTTTCGCATGTAGTTAAAGCTGGCCCGCGCGATGCCGGCCATGGCTGAGGGCCAGAGCGAGGAAATGGCGGCCCTGATCCAGACGATGGAGCCTATGCACACCAACATGATGCTAGGCATGACTGCTGCCGACTTCCAAACCGCGTCCCATGATCCGCACCATCAGGGCGCCGTGGAATTGGCGCAAGTCGCTCAGGCCCATTCGACAGACCCATCGATCCACATGTTCGCCCAGGAGATCATCAGCGCGCAACAGGTTGAGATCACCGAAATGCAAGCCTGGCTAACGCGCCGGGACCCATAATCCTGGAGACATCCCGAGCCAGTTGGTACGCAAGTTCCTGGGGTTCAGCCGGCCGGCACCTGAGAGGACAACTGACAAAATGGTCGCGTGGCCCCGCACCACCGGCAAGGATACCACCTAATCTCCAGCGGGCAATTCAGCGCATTTTAACTGCTTGGTTTGGGGACTTGTAGATACTTGGCAGCTACTAGGAGGGTTTTAAGTCCAGCGATGGGCGCAATTTACATCAGTTCTGCGTAAACAACCATGAACGATAGTGAACTATTCAGAACGCTGACCCTTACAGTTCCAGGCCTGGTCTGGGTTTGCGACGCGCTCGGCAATGTCGAGTTCAATAATGCGCAGTGGTCGACATTCACAGGGCTCCCGCAGGAAAATGGGTTAGGACAAGGCTGGTTGGACAGCATCTATCCTGCCGACGCTGCGGCATTCCGGGCACAACTCCCACTGTCCTCAATGGGGCCAGAAAACGTCCAGGCTGAAATGCGCGTTCGTCATCACGACGGCACCTATCATAGGCATCTCCTCAATGTCCGGCACGTGGGCGAAGGCAAATGGGTAGGGTGCGCGATTGATGCCCATGAGTGGTTAACCACAGAGCTCCGCGATGCCACTCAAGGCAATATTCTGGAGATGGTTATCTCCGGCGTAGAGCTGCCCCAACTGCTTTCCGAATTGTGTCGTGCAGCGGAACGACAGATACCAGGCGCAACGTGCAGCATACTGCTAGTAGACCAGCAGAAAGGCGTATTCCTGGAAGGGATTGCGCCGAACATGCCTCAAACCATGATGAGCGCGGTGCCCAGCATCAAGGTCGGCACGGGCGTCGGTTCCTGTGGCACGGCCGCCTTTGAGAAACGCGACGTTATCAGTTCTGATATCGCCAATGATCCCCTGTGGGACAGCTGGCGAGATTTGGTCTTGCCTTTAGGCTATCAGGCCTGCTGGTCGAAGCCGGTTTTTGCTTCGAGTGGAGAAGTTATTGCTTCTTTTGGGTTCTACTTTTGCGACAAGCGTTCGCCGACAGCGGTCGAACACCCGGAGCTTATCCGGCTGCGCGGCCTTGCGTCGCTAGCAATTGAGCGCGTCCGCATGCTCGATGCCCTACGCGAGAGCGAAGAGCATTATCGCTACACCGTGGAACAGAATCCTCAAATTCCATGGACCTCAGACCCTCAGGGTCGAATTCTGAGCGTGTCTTCTCGCTGGACGGAGTTGACGGGAATTTCGCAGACAGATGCCCTGGGCAATGGCTGGCTTCAGGCATTGCACCCCCAGGACATGGCGCCGACCATCGAAAGTTGGGAAGAGGGTCTTTCGACAGGGGAGCCCGTCGACATCAATTATCGTATTCGACGGAAGGACGGTCACTATCGTTGGGCCCGCGCACGCGCCACGCCACGTCGGGATGCCCAGGGCAAAATCATGCTCTGGTATGGCACTGTGGAAGACGTGCACGAGCAGTATCTGGCCGATGAAAAACTCAAGATTCAGGCCTACCAGGACGAGTTAACGGAATTACCGAACCGTCGTCGATTTGTGGAGGAGCTGAAGCGGCGTCTGACTAGCACCACCGATCCCATAGGGCTGATGGTGCTCGACATGGACGACTTCAAGTTGATCAATGATCGATACGGGCACCTGACTGGGGACGCAGTTCTCCGGCTGTTTGCTCGCTATCTTCAGCGCACGGTTGAACCCAATGAATTTGTCGCACGCCTCGGTGGAGATGAGTTCGCAATCATATGCCGTCACATATCCGACGAACGCTGCCTGCTCGAGCGTGCCCATTCCATTGAAGCCAAACTCGATGCCTATTTGAGGTCGAACAACAAGACGCGCAATTGTCGCCCGAGCATTGGTTGTGCCATGGGCAAGCGGGACGAGAACCCTGATGAGGTCTTCAAACGCGCCGACCTCGCGCTCTACGCTGCCAAGGCCGCAGGAAAAAATAGAACGAAGCTCTTTGATCCCACTATTCGAAGCGTCGCCTCCAGGCGAAGCGAAGCCCTGGAACTGGCCAGGTCCGCACTGCGGGACAATTGGATCGAGCCATTCTATCAGCCATTGATCGACCTCAGAACGCAGCGTATCCGAGGGTTTGAGGCGTTGCTCCGTATACGGCATCCGGACCGCGGGCTGCTCACACCCGTTGCGATCAAGGACGCTCTTGATGATCCCAGGTTAGCTGACGCCATTGGTATTCGAATGGCACAACTGGTCATTGACAATATGGCCAACTGCGCCACCGCTGGCATCCTATGTGGCCAGATCTCGATCAATCTTGCGACCGAGAACCTCGTCAATCCTGCGTTTGTATCTGAGCTCCTAGCAATGATGGACAAGCGAGCACTGCGAAGAGAGGCAATCAAGCTAGAGATCACCGAACGCGTTTTGATGGACGAGTTGGGGGACGCGGTTGTCCGCAATCTCGAAAAGCTGCGCCAAAGTGGCGTTGGCATATCGCTCGACGATTTTGGCACCGGCTATGCGTCACTAGTTCATCTGCAAGCCCTACCCGTTGATGAAATCAAGATCGATCGCTCCTTCGTCTCGGGCCTTGGTACCGATGCCAACCGCGGAGAAATCGTACAGGCCATGCTTGGTCTGGCGAAGACACTTGGATTGAAGACTGTGGCCGAAGGCATAGAGACGCAGGCGGAGGTTCTGAAGCTTTCGGCCTGGGGCTGTGACTATGGTCAGGGCTATCTGTTCGCTCGGCCAATGCCATTTGAAGAGGCCAAACAATTGGTCTTAGGTCCAGTCACGCTGAAGAATGTGGTGGTGGGGTAGGTCAACCGGAACCTTTGGCATGCCTAAGGATTGTCTGAAATCGGGCGCAATCACGCCAATCCTTTGGGCCAGCATGATCAAGTTCTCATCGATCAACAACGAGGCGTGGCTCGCCGCGCTCGTTGAAAGCAGCAACGATGCTATCATCTCAAAGACACTTGACGGTATTGTGACCTCCTGGAACGCCAGTGCCGAGCGCAGCTTCGGCTACACGGCCGACGAGATGATCGGGCAATCCATCCTCAAAATCATCCCTCTCGAGCGCCACGCCGAGGAAGAGTTGATCCTTGAGTGTATTCGGCGCGGCGAGCGCCTGGACCATTTCGAAACCAGGCGTCGACGCAAGGATGGCACGCTGATCGACATCGCGCTCACGGTGTCCCCGATCAAGGACGAGGCAGGCAATGTTCTGGGCGTGTCCAAGATTGCCCGAGACATTACGGAAGAGCGCCGGGGGCGCGAGACGCAACGGCTCCTCATGCGGGAGGTCAATCATCGATCCAAGAACCTGCTCGCTGTCGTTGAGGCCATGGTCCGGCGATCCATCACCAGATCCCCGCCTGCTGATTTTGCTCGCAGGGTTTCCGCGCGAATAGCGGCGCTCTCTCGCACACAGGACCTGATCGTGCGCGGAGATTGGCTGG
>NZ_JAMZCU010000014.1 GCF_024273195.1 Devosia ureilytica
CCAAAAACACCTTAACTCGGTGTCCTCAAAACCGGCAGCAGCTCAGATCCATCCGATCGGAGGATATTGTCGGTCGCAGCACCGAGTTGCGCCCTGACGATGTGAGTCTTTGCTTGGTGAATATCCATGGCGCCCCCGGACGGGGCAACTTAGTCCTTCAGGACTCAGCAGCACGGCAAAGCCGCTGCTTCGCCAAACAAGCTGGGCCACGTTCGCAGCTGCCGGATGCGTCGACAAGGACGACCTCAATCGGCTCGCTATCAATGCTGCTGAGCGTCTGCTTATTAGGGTGGTAGTAGCGCACGGCTCCGGCGACAGGACGTCCAGCTCAGTCATCGCGTTAACAGCTCCGAGGGCCCACCGGTCTCATTGGTCCAATGGTGCGTCGAACGGGTTCCCCTCCGTCCCGTTCGCATGGTCCCGCAGACCGGTCGCTGGCATTCGCCAGGGCATTGCACCGTATACCAGTCTAATGTAAATGCTCAGTGATCATTTCAAGGAGAACGCGATGCTAAAATGGTGGGTTGCTCCTTTTTCAGGCTTGGTATTGGCAGCCCTTCCCGCAGACCGAGCCGTTTTGGCCGGACCCGCTGAAGATTGCGCCCGTATCGCGGCATCACCGTTCGAGGCGGGTTACGAAAGCCATCCCCAGCGCATCATTGATTTGCAGCGTGCCATCGCCGTCTGTGAGGCGGCACACTCGGCGGCCCCCGGAGATGGGGCAATCGTTGCATGGCTCGGGCGAGCCTATCTCGAAGCGTTCAATGACCGGGCGGCAGTGGCATCCCTCCAAAAGGCAGCGGCGGCGAACCATGCAATAGGGACCGCTCTCTATGCGATTTTTCTCCTCGATAGCCGACACCTAGAAGCGGACCCATCCCGGGCGGTATCGATGCTTCGCCCACTTGCCGAAGCGGGCCTCGCACCAGCGCAACACGGCCTTGGTCGTGCCTATGACTTTGGTTATGGCGTCGGCCCCGACCCGCAGCGGGCGGCCAAGTACTATGGGCTCGCTGCAGACCAGGGCTATTCTCGAGCTCAGGCCGCCTTGTCCTCGCTCTACGAACTGGGTCTGGGCATCGAGCAGGACCATGGCCAGGCCCTGCGATGGGCTCGGAAGGCCGCATCGCAGAACGACCCCTATGGAATTTGGCAGTTGGCCTGGCTGTACGAAAACGGTCTGGGCACGGAACCGGACCGAGTTGAAGCCACGAGGCTTTATCAGCGGGGTGCCGACCTGGGAGATCCGCTGGCCCTCAATCAACTTGGTCACATCTACGCCGAGGGCATGGGTACGAATATTGACGAAGTGCGGGCCATCACACTCTTCTCGCGCGCAGCAGCGGCGGGTGAACCCCTCGCCATCGCCAATCTGGGCCAAATGTATTTGCTGGGAAAGGGCGTTGCAGTCGACCCGGAATATGCCGCCGAACTTTTGCTGAAGGCAGCAGAACTCGGTGAGCCCACTGCGATGGTCTCCTTAGGACATCTCCATGCCATTGGAGAGGGCGTGTCTCTCGATTATGCCGAAGCTCTGCGCTGGACGCGCAAGGCGGCAGACCTGGGAGAGCCGCTGGCGTGGAACAATCTCGGAAACCATTATGAAAAAGGGCTCGGTGTGCCGCGCGACCTGGCCCTGGCCCGGCAATGGTATCAGCGCGCTTTGGATGCCGGTATCGAACTCGCCCGACGAGGGCTTGAAGACGTCACCATCCTCGAAAACACAAGTCGCTAGACGCAGTAACATTTAGGATAAGCAAAAATGCGTACGCTCCCTGTAACACTTGCCATGGTCGCGATATTGCTGTCGCTCCATCCCGTATACGGCTCAGAGATCGATCAAACCAACGATCTTAGATTGCGATGTGGGGTTGGATATCTACTCATTGCGGACATGCCGGAAATGAACAATACGGCCGAAGAGAGTGCAGAGTTCAAGCGTATGTCGGGTTCTCTTCTGAACCATGCCGATACGATCCTCGCACAGCAGGGAATATCCACCGCAGAGCGGGAAGAAATTGGCGAGCGCTATACTCTGGAAATGGACGAAATCCTGCAAAAGGACCTAGAGCTGGGTTTCGACCCAGAAGACTGTATCGATCTGGTGACCGAATCCGATGCCGCCGCTGAAGCAGCAGCGCTCGATGCCGAGATCGACATGTACATGACCTGCGGCGCCGGCTTCCTTGCCGCCGCTCGCGTCAAGCAAGGTGAAGGCGAAACAAAAATTGCAGCGGAGCTCGAAGCGTTGGGCACCCAACTCGCCGGTCGCGGGGATGACCTGATGATTGAGGCTGGATACAACACGGCGGCACGCCATCAAGTCGGCCAACTTTATGGACAGTCCGCAGGAGAAAAGTTCAATGCGGGCGAAGATCTTAAATACGACTGGGACACCTGTGCAGGCCTTGGCCAATAGATCACGCTGGTAGCCGCCGATAGACAGGTAAGCCTCGAGGGCGCATGCGCGTTGACAGGCGGGCGACCAATTGGACGCAGAACAGTTTTCTTCGGGGCGGTCCCTTCGCCGAAGGGTGACTGTGGACGAGGTCGGTGTCCAACATGGAACCGAAAAAACGTCTAGTGAGCCATTTGTGGCCACGCATTGGGGGATAAGGATGCTGGAAGTGGGATTGATAGTCGGCGGTGCTGTACTTCTTGGCGGCGCGTTTTACTTGCGTCGAACGATGCCCTGGCCCTTCAAGTATGAGGGCAGGAGATACCGTCGCATGCCGGACGGAACCTTTCAGGACGTCAGTAAACAAGTAGTTGTCGATGAAGCGCTTATACCGCACCTGCGCAAAGCGTACGAAACCGCGAAATATGGCGACAGGGATATGTCTGATTGGCCGGACGCCGACTAAACCGCAGGGGCGGTTGCCCCTGGCGGCGACAATAAGAGGCACCGGAGTTCGAAACCAGGCCTCCAACTGGGCGTGCCCCCAACTTGCTTTCGCCTGCTCTATTGCCGTATGTGGCTGAGCGCCCGTTGCGCCGTCGCAGTTCGCTCGGAGAGTCCATTGGCGTCCGAAACGTCCCATCCGCCGAGAGCCGACGCCGCCCTTGCTGGCCTGCTCGATCAGGTGACACGGCACATTCACTCCAGCAACCACGCCGCTGACCTCTATCCGGCGCAATGGAGCGCCTTGCGCTATTTTGCCAAGGCGGATCCCCCGCACCGTAGCGCCATATCCCTTGCGCGCTACCAAGGGATCGAGCCCGGCCCGACTACCCGGACGGTGCGAACGCTGATAACCAAGGGACTGCTCAAGGGCGCAGGATCGCTTGGACGTGGCCGTATTCGGCGCGTCGATGTCACCGACAAAGGGCGCGAACTGCTGCTGTCCGATCCCCTGAACATCGTGGTTGAGGCACTAGCAAGCCTTGACGGAGTCCAAAAACGCGCACTTGCAGAGGCGCTTGAACGCATGCTGGTCCGCCTGCAATCGCAGAAGCGGCAGCCTGAAGGTGGCGGCCCGAGCGGCGCAGTTAGCGATTTAGAATAGCCTGAACCAATTGCTCCTCGTCGAAAGGCTTGACGAAGACGCGCTCAGCACCCCAGACCTCGGCTAGTGAAACGGCAGTCTCTACCGTGAAGTCCGGCCCACCGCCCGTCATCGCAAACACTCGCAGTTGGGGAAACTCCGTCGTCAGCAGCTTCATGAGCGAGAGCCCGTCCATGCCGGGCATCCAAATGTCAGTTACCAACACGTCGTAAGGCGCGCTCCTTAGCCGAGCGAGGGAGTCAATTCCGGTTGCTGTAGTCTCGACTTCGAAACCGGCCTGCCGAAGACTGCCGGCGACAGATTCCAGCAGGGGTGCAAAATCGTCGCACACGAGGACCCGGGGCGGATGTTTCATGAGCCGGTGCCTCCTTGGGCGAACGCGATGACCACGGACGTGCCCTGGCCGGACACGGATTCAATGCGGGCCGTCGCGCCCCAGCTTTTCAGCAGCCCGGCCACGACGGAAAGGCCCAGCCCCGTGCCGCCGCTCTGCGGGCGCGTGGTGAAGAACGGCTCAAAGGCGCGCGACGCGACATCGTCGGACATGCCTGAACCGTTGTCGCGCACGACCAAACGGGGGGTGATGCCCCCCTCCAGGATGACCTCGATGACGCCCTCATTGTCTATGGCGCGCATGGCATTGGCCACCAGGTTGGTCAGGACCTGCAACATCTCTCCCGTGTGAATTTCTGGGCATTCCAGCTCGGCAATATCTGCTTTGAGCGCAATGCGAGGCGGCAAAATCGGGCGCACGGTGTCAAGGCTCCGGCGCAAAGCGGTGCTGATCGGCAGGCGGGTGGTGTCCTGATGTTCGACCGCCGTTGTAGAGCGCAGGGATGCCACCATGTCGCGCATGTCTTGGGACAGTTCGATGACCGTGTCCATGAGCCTTACGGTCTCATGGTCGTCCTGGGCGCGGCGCCTGGCCTGTCGCGAGAAACTCATGATGGGGTGCAGGAGGTTATTGATCTCGTGGGCGACATAGGCTGCCAGCTGTCCGAGGGCCGCCATTTTCTCGCGACGTGCCGACTGTTGCAGATGCGCATCCCGCTCAGTCGCGTCAACCAGAGTGCCGGCAAAGCCCGATACCCGCCCGCGCGGATCGCGTGCAAAAGTGCCGCTGATCAGAACCTCCCGGCTCTTGCCGTCATGGTCAAGCACGGCGAGAGCAACATCCCGGAAGGGTTCCCCCTCTTCGAGGCAGCGTCGAACGCGGGCCAACGCCGAGTCACTGTGGCGCGCGACCGCGGCCAGTGACGGCACGAGAGGCTGTCCAACCTCGAGGGAAAGGTCGGCAATTTGTGGACCTTCGAGGTAGGTGATGTCTCCCTGGGCCGTGGTTTCCCAAAAGCTATCTGCGGCGCTATCGGCAAAGTTGCGGAAGCGCGTCTCCATAAGCTCGGCTCGCTGGCGCAGGCGGCGCTCGCGATGCTGCAGGCTGTCTGAGACCAGCACGCCATAACAGAGCAGCGAAGCGGTGGCGCCGACATAGAGTGAGTTGGCGAACAGTACCGAGGCACCAACGCCGGGGAACAGGTCCAGCGCCAGCCGTAGGAACGCCGTGGCTATGGCCGGGGACCAGCCCAGCAGGAATAGAATCGCCCGGGTGCGCGCTCGCCAGAGTGCAACCACTGCGACCGCCAAGCATATTACTAGCGCCAGCATCCCTGCGAAAGCAGAGAATAGGCGCACGAATTGCTCACCCACCAGTGTTTCGCGCGCTGTCTCGGCGGCTAGCAGCCCGAAGCCAATGGCAGCAATGTTGAGAGCGCGATCTAGCCCCTTGGACCAGGACCGGACGTCAAGCCAGTATCGGGTAAAAGTCAGAAGCGCTGCATAGATGAGGATAGTCGCACTGAGGGAGACAAGGCGGGCAACTGTCTCGGCGCCCGGCAAGATGTGCGTATCGAGGATACCCCTGTCGGCGAGCATGTAGCAGGTGAAAGCGACGATGACGCCAACCAGCGATCCGAACAACCTGTCTCGCAAGGTCACGGCCATCACTCCGATATAGACGGCCAACCCCAGCAGCACGCCGGAAAGGATGCCCAGCGTGACTGATTCCATGCTGTAGTCGCCTATCAGCGCCTGCAGGGGGCGCAAGTGGAGCATTGCGCGCATCGAGGAGCCGGTGACGGTGCGCAAGTAGAGTGTCTTACCGGCGATTTCCTCACCCTCAACGGCAAAGATCGGATAGCGCGTGAGGCTCGCCCAATCACCGCGCCGCCATTGCAGCTGCCGGTAACCGTCGATTCGGGGGATAAACAGATCGGTGTCCCGCGCCCGCGTCAGCTCCAGGGAAATTCCGTACTCGCCCGGGTCGAGTGGGGGCACTTCGATGCGGAGCCAGAATGCAGCCGTAGGCGCAGGAGACACGCCGCGGTTGGCAACGTCACCGAAGAAGCTGTCGCCCTGTTCCACGATGTCCTGGAGACCGAACGAACCGTCCGGGTCCACCGCCGACATGATGCGTCCCGCTAGCGCGATTTCGTCCCGTTCTGCGACGGGCCTACCAGATAGCGATACAATATCGTCACGAACCGCCAAGATGAAGATGATGGCAAGGCAGGCCATCAGCACCAGCCAGATCAGCCGCAGGCCCCCTTTGCTGAGCCGCTGCGTTTCGTGAATCCAGTCAGATCTGTAGGCCATGAACGCGGCGCCCTCCTCGCTGCGAAGTACGGCAGTACCCCATGCCTTGGCAGAGCGCCAAACGGTTTGTGGCCTTGCACCGCTGCAATCTGGTCACAATCGCCGACCTTTTAAAAGCTCAGTGATCTTTTTATTTGTGTCTTTGACATAAGGATGCTGAGTTCCCGCTCACCCGAAGGAGTTCAGAATCGTCCAATCGATGCAGCACGCCGATTGCGTCGACGCCGACTTCGATGGGAGGCAATCCGGCGCGCCTGCAGAATCTGGCGCCGGTCAAAAAGACAGCCCGCGACCGATTTCCGGACCAGCGGGGAGGGCTCCAGCAGATCGACCGAACCCCAATAGGGAATGCCGACGGCAATGACCAGAATCAGTCCAGCAGCCTCGATCAGAGTACAGACAACGTTGACCCACATCGATTCCCGGATGCCACCCAGCACCAGACCCGTGAGGATGAGCAGAAATCCTATGGCGATGGCCCAGACGGGCAAAAACGTCAGCTCGAGCAGCGCGCGCAGGTTGACCGCAAAGACCTGGGACTGCGTTGCGATCGATGTGAGGCCGGAACAAGCGACGGCAAGCCCAACCACGAAGCTGAGCAACGGCATGCCGAAAGCCCGCTCCGCCACATAAGCTGCGCCGCCCGCACGCGGATAGCGCGACTCCAGTGAGGCGTAGGACAGGGCGGTTAGCAGAGCCGCGATCATGGCAACGAGAAACGCCAGCCAGACGGCATTGCCGGTCTGGTCGGCAGCATGTGCTGCGCGTCAAACAGGGTGAGACTCAGCGTCAATCAGGATGAG
>NZ_JAMZCU010000015.1 GCF_024273195.1 Devosia ureilytica
CCAGCCAATCTCCGCGCACGATCAGGTCCTGTGTGCGAGAGAGCGTCGCTACATCAGAAGCGTTGTCGGCAGGATCATTGTTGGCGAAAAGCGGGTCGTAGTCCTGGGCAGCACCCACAGCCTCCACCGCTCAATCGCAGAGGGCACTTTTTCCGCAAACGGTGTTCGCAGTTCTATAGAGGAATGGCGCGGCCGGGCTGAGGTTGAACTGGCGCACCGGGCCAGCCGACGCCTGCTCGAACTGCTCAACCAGAACGCGTTCACTGTCGCGACCCATGGCGATGATCGATATGGCCGGACGCTGGCGACTATCAAGATTGCCGGTCGAGACGTTGGCGATATCCTGATCGATGAGGGCCTGGCGCGCCGCTGGCCCGATGGACCGGAGTTTTGGTGCTGAGTGGCCAAATCGACCTAGGGTGACACATGCCATTCTCGCCCACGCCCCGCAGTTCAGGACATAGCTTGTTGGCAGGTCTCTCTCTGGTGCGGAATCCCGATCACAATTGGCCGCACCCTGAAACCACCCGCTGCATTGACAGTTTGGACTCCATCAACGCTTGGAGGACAACATGCGGACAATTGCACAAAAGCGTGCACGTGCGAAAAAAATGAAGGTCGCCGCCGGGCTATTGCTGGTAGCTGCAGTGTTCACCCCGAAACTGGATAACCTCACATTGCCGTCGGTACCGTTTCCGTTCGTGACCACAGCGATAGCGGCGGAAATCCAGTAAGGGCGGCCCCGGCCCCGCCACCTGACAAGCGTCAGCGCACCGTCAGCAATTGCGCCCTGCCGGCGCAATGCCGCCGCAGAGCTAAGGGGATGGTATCTCCCGCTGCAATTGGAATTGTTTAGTTAACTCTCGGCAAAGCACGCCCGTCGCAAGCCGATCACATCCCACTTGGACGTAACACTCGATTAATTCTCTCGACTGAACCTGAGCACAAAAGCAGAGGGGGATGTTCACGCCATGAAACTAAAAGCACTCAACACCGTTATTGCCGCCGCTACGCTGGCCTTGACCTCTGCCAATATCGTGCTGGCAGACGATTGGGTCGCTGAAAGACTGCGCGGCTCGGTGCTCATTCTGAAAGGCGACCAATGGGCTCCGCTGGAGCGAGGCGATGTGGTGTCAGATGCCAGCTACGTCAAAACGCTAGGCAATGGGCGGGTCGAATTCACCCGAGGTGATGAGAAGGTGGAAATGGCGGGGCATACAATGATCCAGATCATTGATGGCACCAGGTCAAAATTCACCAACGTGCACCAGCATTATGGCACGGTGACCGTGGAAGCAGAGAAGAGGAACGTGAACCACTTTGCGGTGGTCACACCCTTGGTGGCGGCTATCGTCAAAGGCACGCAATTTGTCGTTCAAATTGGCAGTGCAGGCGCAAGCGTCTCGGTTGACCGAGGGACGGTGGGTGTTTCTGATCCAAGGTCAGGCAACAGCACTGAAATTTCTCCCGGTCAGGGAGCAAGCGTATCTCCCAGTGGCCAGTTCAAGGTCACATCAGAAGCGGGTGTGGAACTTCCTCTGATCCGTCAGTCAGGCCCTGGTGTCAGAGCAACTGAACAGTCCGATAGCGGAAGTGCGGTTGGCGCCGCGGCCAGTGCATCTCAGGCAGGCAATGCTGTCGCAAGCGAGGTTGGCCACGCTGCCGCCTCAAGCGGCGCCAACGAGATTGGGGCAGACAATAGCGGCAATGCAGTAGGAAGCGGAAACGCAGGTGGCGCTGCCAATGCCGGCAACAGTGATGTTGCCGCTGGCAACGGAGGTGGTAGAAACCGAAAGGACTGAATCTACGCTAAACGGGAACGATGTGCGGACGCTTCACCAATGAAATGACCTGGGCAGGGCTGCACGCGCTCTACAAGCTCAGCGATGAAATGTTTCCAACTACGCCGCCCAGCAATATGCAGCCGCGGTTCAATATCGCGCCCACCCAAGACGTCGATTTCGTCCCCCTCGACAAGGTCGGAAACATGGAGCTCGACCGGGGCCGGTGGTGGCTGGTGCCGTTCTTTGCCAAGGAATTGCCCAAGGCGACGATGTTCAATGCCAGGATTGAGACCGTCGACACGTCGGGCGCTTTCCGCGAAGGCTTCAAGTCCCGCCGCTGCCTGATCCCGGCCGATGGCTATTTCGAGTGGACCAAAAACGAACTGGACGGCGGCAAGGATCCGTGGCTGCTGCAGCTGCCCGAGGGCGCACCCTTCAGCTTCGCCGGCATCTGGGCGCATAATGACAATCTGGGGGTCACCAGCTGCACCATCATCACGGCCCCGGCCGTGCCGGAGATCGAGCATATTCACACCCGCATGCCGATCATCCTGGCGCCAGAAGCTTACGGCACCTGGCTCAATACCGACCTGCAGGGCAAGGACGCCAAAGCACTGCTGCTCGATGCCCAGATCGACAGCCAGCCTGAATTCCACCGGGTCGCCCGGGCGGTCAACTCCAGCCGCTACGAAGGCACCGACTGTTGAATGTCACCGAGATCTGACCCGTTAGGGGCATAAGTTTTCACTGAGAAATGACCCATGTTTTGATCGTCCCCTGGCTGTTAGTCGGGGGATCCAGGAGTGATCGACATGGCGTTATTGAGCGTAATCCGACGCTGGCATTTTCGTGAGGGAATGCGGATCCGGGAGATCGAGCGGCGCACGGGATTGTCGCGCAACACCATCCGCAAGTATCTGCGATCCGACACGGTGGAGCCTAGGTTCAAGGTGCCTGCACGTCCCAGCAAGCTGGACGCGTTTGCCCAGAAGCTCTCCGATTGGCTGCGCGTGGAAGCGGGTAAATCGCGCAAGCAGCGGCGCACGGCCAGGCAGATGCACCGCGATCTGGTGGTGCTGGGCTATGAGGGCTCCTATGAGCGCGTCGCAGCGTTCGTGCGGGCCTGGAAGACCGGGCGGCAACAGGAGCAGCAGACCACTGGGCGCGGCACCTTCGTGCCCTTGGTGTTCGGTGCAGGCGAGGCCTTCCAGTTCGACTGGAGCGAGGACTGGGCCATTCTGGGCGGCGAGCGCACCAAGCTGCAGGTGGCCCATACCAAGCTGTCGCATAGCCGGGCCTTCATCGTGCGGGCCTATCTGCTGCAGACCCACGAGATGCTGTTCGACGCGATGACCCAGGCGTTTCGGGTTCTGGGTGGTGTGCCCCGTCGCGGCATCTTCGACAACATGAAGACCGCCGTCGACCGGATCGGCTCGGGCAAGGCTCGGCAGATCAATGCCCGGTTCGCGGCCATGGCCAGCCATTACCTGTTCGAGCCCGAGTTCTGCAATCCCGCTTCAGGATGGGAAAAGGGTCAGGTGGAAAAGAACGTGCAGGATGCCCGCCGGCGTCTGTGGCAGCCACTGCCCAGCTTCCCTGACCTCGGTGCCCTGAACGCCTGGCTCGAAGAGCAGTGCATCGCCCAATGGAACCAGATCATACATGGCGGTCTTCCGGGCAGCGTCGCCGATGTGCATGCCGGCGAGATCGGGAGCCTGATGGCATTGGGGCGGCCCTTCGATGGCTTTATCGAACAGACCAAGCGCGTCTCCCCGACGTGCCTCGTGCACTTCGAGCGCAATCGCTACAGCGTGCCGGCCTCGTTCGCCAACCGGCCGGTCAGCCTGCGGATTTACCCCGAACGGATCGTCGTCGTGGCCGAGGGTCAGATCCTGTGCGAGCACGCGCGCATTATCGAGCGCTCTCATCACCAGCCGGGACGCACGCTCTATGACTGGCGGCACTATCTGGCGGTGATCCAGCGCAAGCCCGGCGCCCTGCGCAACGGGGCGCCGTTCGTTGATCTGCCCGAGGCGTTCCGTCGCCTGCAGGGCCACCTGCTCAAACATCCAGGCGGCGATCGGGAAATGGTCGAGATCCTGGCGCTGGTGCTGCATCACGACGAGCAGGCGGTCCTCAGGGCCGTCGAGATCGCGCTCGAGGCCGGCGTTCCCACCAAAACCCATGTGCTCAACCTTCTGCACCGCCTGGTCGATGGCAAGGCCAGCCAGGTGGCTGCCATTGATGCGCCGCAGGCCCTGGTCTTGCGCCAGGAGCCCAAAGCCAACGTTGCCCGCTATGACACGCTGCGCGGCAAGGATGTTCGCCATGCGTCATGACCCTGCCAGTGCCGCCGTTATGGTCATGCTCCGCAGCCTCAAGATGCATGGCATGGCCCAGGCTGTGGGTGAGCTGCTCGAACAGGGCGCGCCCGCCTTCGATACCGCCGTGCCGATCCTGTCCCAGCTGCTCAAGGCCGAGCTCGCCGAGCGGGAGGTCCGGTCCATCGCCTATCATCTCAAGGGGGCCCGCTTCCCCGCCTATAAGGATCTGACCGGCTTCGACTTCGCCGCCAGCGAGATCAATGAGGCCATGGTCCAGCAGCTTTACCGCGGCGCGTTCATCGAGGGCGCCGACAATGTGGTGCTGATCGGCGGCCCAGGCACCGGCAAGACCCACATCGCCACCGCGCTCGGCATCCAGGCGGTGCAGCACCACCACAAGAAGGTTCGCTTCTTCGCCACCGTTGACCTCGTCAACGCCCTCGAGCAGGAAAAGGCCTTCAACAAGGCCGGTCAGTTGGCCGAGCGCCTGCTGCGCCTCGATCTGATCATCCTCGACGAACTGGGCTATCTGCCGTTCAGTCCGTCAGGCGGGGCGCTGCTGTTCCATCTGCTCAGCAAGCTCTACGAGCAGACCAGCGTTGTCATCACCACCAACCTCAGCTTTAGCGAATGGGCCGGCGTGTTCGGGGACGCCAAGATGACCACGGCGCTCCTCGATCGGCTCACCCATCACTGCCATATCCTGGAGACCGGCAACGACAGCTTCCGCTTCAGGGCGAGCGCTGCGGCACCCAAAACACGAAAGGAAAAACCCACCACTTGACCATCCCCGCAGCGCGGGAAACTATCGTCCAACCGGGTCACTTCTCGATGACAATCCCGGGTCAGATCCTGGCGACAATCAACAGCATGGACCATGCGCGTGCCAGCACCTCCCGCCAGTTGGGCAGAAGGATCATGGTTTCACCTTTTAATGTTGTGAATTGCAGAATCCCGTCCGGGCGGCTCTATGGTCCGGTCGGAGGTAAGCAGTGATTTTTCAGGTTATCGATCTGCGGTCGGAATTGGTCACGGCGCAGGTGACGGTCGAAGCATCGTCGCCAGAAGATGCAGCGCGTCAGGTTCTCGGTATCGAGGTCTATCGTGCCACGCTGCGCCGCGACCCCGCTGCAAGGGTCTATTGGGATACAGCCAGCGGCAAGAACATGGTCAGGCTTTATGCAAAGCTCGCGGAGACTTCTCCGGAGACAGGGGCGGGAGCTGCGTGAACCGCCTCGGGACTTTCTACGGTTTCACCTATTGATGTTGGGATTGCGTGAAGCTCCCTGCCGTGGCTCAATGGCCCAAGCTGGGGGATGTCAGATGCAGGTAACCGTGTTCATTTCAGACGCGCGGAAAGGCGAAGAGCCTACCCTGCTCGTGCTGCCATATGGACCTGAAGCAGCAGTCCCCCGCCATCTACGAGGACTGGAGTGGCGGCACCTGGCGATCACGTCGTCTGGAGACAAGTTGTTGGGCGCGGCGGACACTAAGGTTGAAGCCGGAATAGCAGAGCATGGATATGCTTTGGTGAAACCGACGGGCTAGAAGTGCCCTCGTTCTTGCTCCCCACGGTCTGACATGGTTTTGTTCCAATACCGGGGGACAACATGACCAAACTCGCCATCGCCGTCGCCATTCTGGCGCTCACCATTGCACCAACCGCCCCCCAACAAGGCGAATGCAATATCAAGGGCAACGTCAGCACGCGGGGTGAGAAAATCTATCACATGCCAGGCCAGCGCCACTACGACGACACCCGCATCTGAGCTGCTGCCGGTTCGGTGGACACGAAGTTAGGCTAGCTTAGC
>NZ_JAMZCU010000017.1 GCF_024273195.1 Devosia ureilytica
TGCTGCGCGTCAAACAGGGTGAGACTCAGCGTCAATCAGGATGAGACGGAGCTGTTGGTGCGTGTCGCAGGGAGGGCGTAGCCCGACCGGAGGCACGTACCAACAGCTTTGCCGATTTCGGGGTCTGTGATCGCGGTCGTCCCAGTACAGTGGTGGTTTTCAGGAGGGGACCACCTTTGTGCCGGGGCGCCATGTAACCGATCATCAGATGAGGCTTTTCATGAAGCTCAGACAAAACCACACCACCGAGACGGCGTCAGCCAAGGCCGGGCTAAGCCGCGCGACAGGCTACCGGCTACTACAGAACCCGGTATTGCCTTCCCAGAGGCGAGAACCCCGAGGACGCCGGCGTCCCGATCCCCTGGAGCATATCTTCGAGGCTGAAGTTGTGCCGTTGCTGCAGGCAGCACCGGGGCTGCGACCTGTCGCAATTTATGAAGAACTGCTGCGCCGCCACCCCGACCTGCAGTCCGGTATTCGTCGCACGCTGGAGCGTCGTATCCGCGCCTGGCGCGCCATCTATGGCGCCGAGCGGGAGGTTATTTTCCGGCAGGTTCACGAACCGGGGCGGCTGGGGCTTTCGGACTTTACCGATATGGGCGGGCTTGGTGTAACCATTGCCGGGCAACGGCTGGATCACCTGCTGTACCACTTCCGTCTACCCTGGTCTGGCTTCGAACACGCCCATGTCATTCTGGGCGGGGAGAGCTTTGTTGCCCTGGCCGAGGGATTGCAGAATGCCTTGTGGTCAGCCGGTGGTGCTCCTCATTATCACCGCAGCGACAGCCTCTCGGCCGCCTTTCGCAATCTTGACGCCGAGGCCAGAACAGATCTGACGACGCGATACGAGGCCCTTTGCTCGCACTATGGGATGACCCCGACGCGGAACAACAAGGGCGTGGCCCATGAGAACGGTTCAATCGAGAGCGCCCATGGCCATCTCAAGGGCGCGATCCGGGATGGCCTGCTGATGCGTGGCAGCCCTGACTTCGAGGATCTGGGCTCCTACCGCGCCTTTGTCGACGAGATCATCGGCCGCCGCAATGCGAACCGCGGTAAAGGCATCGAGGCGGAGCGAGCGCATCTGCAGGTCCTGCCTGAGCGCCGCACCACGGACTTCGAGGAGGTGATCGTCACCGTCTCCAGCACGGGAGGATTCACCTTGCGCAAGGTGTTCTATACCGTGCCTTCCCGTCTGATCGGCCACCGGTTGAGGGTGCGTCTGTTCGATGACAGGCTGGAAGTGTTCATGGGCGGAACGCATTTGCTGACCTTGCCCAGAGGGCGCGCTCAGGCCAACGGTAAGCATGACCAGGTGGTGAACTACCATCACGTCATCCACTCCTTGCGCAAGAAGCCCATGGCGCTGCTGCACCTGGTTTATCGCGACAAGCTCTTCCCCCGACTGGAATATCGTCGTGCGTTCGAGGCGCTGTGTGCCGCGATGCCGGAACGGCCAGCCTGCAAGATCACAGTCGAACTCCTGGCGCTTGCCCATGAGCGCAGCTGTGAACGAGAGCTGGCCAACGAGTTGGGTCAGGTGCTCCGTTCCGGTAGCCTGCCGGATCTGGCGACATTGCGGACAAAGTTCTCTCCAGATCCCGCCGACTTGCCCCAGGTCTGGGTGCAACCAGTCTGTCTGGACAGCTACCAGGTCCTGGTCGGAACCCAGGGCATGGCGGGAGAAAGCGCATGAAAGCCAATACCCATCCCGTCGATGAAGCTCGCCTGAGCATCATGCTCAACGAGCTAAGATTGCCCACCATCAAGACCCTCTGGCGCAGGTTCGCCGAGCAATCCGATCGCGAAGGCTGGCCCGCCGCACGTTTCCTGGCGGCCATTGCCGAGCATGAGCTTGCCGAGCGAGCGCACCGGCGGATCGAGCGGCATCTGGCCGAAGCCCACCTGCCGCCAGGAAAGACGCTCGACAGCTTCGACTTTGAAGCCGTGCCCATGATCTCGAAGGCGCAGATCGTCGCCATGGCGGCCGGTGACAGCTGGCTCGCCAAGGGCGCCAATGTGCTGATGTTCGGCCCGCCGGGCGGCGGCAAAAGCCATCTCGCCGCAGCGATCGGCCTGGCGTTGATCGAAAATGGCTGGCGCGTGCACTTCACCAGGACCACCGATCTCGTCCAGAAGCTACAGGTCGCCCGGCGTGAACTGCAGCTCGAGGCAGCCATTGCCAAGCTCGACAAGTTCGATCTGCTGATCCTGGATGATCTCGCCTACGTCACCAAGGACCAGGCCGAAACCAGCGTTCTGTTCGAGCTCATCTCGGCGCGATACGAGCGACGCTCGATCATGATTACCGCCAACCAGCCCTTTGGAGAATGGAACAGGGTCTTCCCCGATCCAGCCATGACGCTGGCCGCTGTCGATAGGCTGGTCCATCACGCGACCATCTTCGAGATGAACGTCGAAAGCTACCGGCGGCGATCGGCCCTCGAGGCTAAACGGCAACGGGGAAGACCGGCATCTTTTGCGACAATCAAGAACACACCTGTGACTGACGCTCCGCGTCAATCACAGGAAGACGGCGAGGTTGCCCGAGACAATCAACCTGATAACATCACAAACGCCGCGACGTAGAATCTCATCCAGATTGTCGCCAGCGTCTCATCCAGATTGCCGCGCTATA
>NZ_JAMZCU010000018.1 GCF_024273195.1 Devosia ureilytica
CGCTCTCTCGCACACAGGACCTGATCGTGCGCGGAGATTGGCTGGGCGTCGATCTCAGCGAGCTGGTTCTGGCGCACGCGGCCATCGTGCGGCCCCCGATCCTGGCACGGTACACCATCGCTGGCCCCAGGCTCCGGATATCGCCCAACGCCGCCCAGGCTCTGGGTCTGGCGCTCCATGAGCTTTTTGAGGGGTCGGCGTTTCGACTGAGTGACGTGGCGGGTGGTGAGGTAGTCGTGACCTGGGTCGGAGACCAGTCCAATCAGTCGCTTCAGTTCTCGTGGTCGGAAGTCATCCATTCCGACAGGGATGAGCGCGACGACTTTGCCCACGACGTATTGAGCAAGGTGTCGCCGCTCTCCCTCAATGGCGTTGCAACTCTGGCGATTACAGAAGCGGGGTGGCAGTGGTCGGTGTCGACCACCTCCGATGTCGTGTTCGGGCCCCAGATCGTCGACCCATTGGGTTCAGAGGGGCGTTAGGCTTGCCCAAAGCTTGCCGCAGCGCTGAACAATGTGATTTAACCTTGATCAGTCCAGCGGCGGGCGAACCTCCGGATGCACGATGATGAACTCGCAATTGCTGTTGCCGAGACAACGCCCGCCATGTTGTGGATGGGCGACGAGAACGGCCGCTGCCTTTTCTTGAATGGGTCGCTCCGGCAATTCTGGGGCGTGTATCCAGAAGACCTGGGCTCTTTTGACTGGTTCGCCACCCTGCATCCCGATGACGTCGCGATGCTTCAAACCCCCTTTGCACAAGCCATGCAGGATCACGCCCCTTTCACCGTAGAAGCGCGGTATCGACGTGCTGACGGCAACTTTCGAATCATGCGCACCCAAGCCAATCCACGCTTTGACGAGACCGGGCGCTTTCTGGGGATGAGCGGCGTCAATACCGATGTCACTGACCAGCGGTCTGCCGAAGAGCAGTCGCGCTATCTCATGGGCGAACTGAACCACCGCACCAAGAACCTGCTTGCCGTGGTGCAG
>NZ_JAMZCU010000019.1 GCF_024273195.1 Devosia ureilytica
CGCCACTTCTTTTCATAGGCGCCCGACGTTGTGCGCTGGCCCTCGCTCAGGCGATGCAACTGCGCCAGTTTTTGCGCGCGCTGGTCCTTGGGAACATCGAGCGCAGCGCGCAGGCTGGATACCACCTGGGCGACATAGGCCTTGCCGCGCTGCCGCCCTTCGATCTTGAGCGCTTTAACCCCGGCCGCCCGCAAGGCGTCGAGGTGATCCATCACATCAAGGCTCACTGGATCCTCGAAGGCATAGCCATCATCATCGGCAATGTGGAAACGGCCCTTGCACAAGGTGGGGTATCCGGCCGGCTCATTTTGGCCGAAGCGGTTGATGGTGAAGCCACCCAGTTCGGAGACCATGTCGGTACCATCCTCGCGATAGCGCACATGGCTGGCCGGCGAGCAAACGCCCTGCATATTGGGGGATTGGCCGGTGATATAGGATGAGAGCGAGCAGCGCCCCTCGGCCATCACGCACAAGCCGCCAAAGGCAAAGACTTCCAGCTCGCAATCGACCTGGCGCGCCAGATTGGCGATCTCGGCAACGGTCAGCACACGCGGCAAGACCAGACGCTTGGCGCCAAAGCTTTCGACCAGCAGATTGATTGCATCGACATTGGACGCCGAAGCCTGAACCGAAACATGCAGACGCTGGTCGGGATAAGTGGTTGCCACATAATCCATCAGCGCCATATCGGCCAGGATCAGCGCATCAGCGCCAGCCGCCACCGCATCGTCGGCGGCGCGGTACCACAAATCCTCGTTGCTGGCGCGCATGAACGTGTTGAGCGCAACATAGGTCTGGACGCCCTTGTCACGGCCATGGGCAATGGCTTGGCGCAGTTCTTCGCGCGTGAAATTGAGACCGGGGAAATTGCGGGCATTGGTTTCATCGCGGAAGCCGCAATAGACCGCATCGGCACCGGCCTCGACGGCTTCGCGATAGGCAGCTGGGGTTCCGGC
>NZ_JAMZCU010000002.1:0-565474 GCF_024273195.1 Devosia ureilytica
CATCCTGATTGACGCTGAGTCTCACCCTGTTTGACGCGCAGCAGCTAAGAACGCAAGTCGCGCAGATCGCGGGCGGGGTGAACGACCCGAACAATGCGAACGGTGGCAGCGGTGACTTGATAGAGGACGAGGTCGTTGTCGATGGGCATGCGGCGGTAGCCTTCGGGCCTCTCTATAGCTGCGGGTAAAGCGTGCTCTCTCTGGCCAGCGATCGGCAGGCAGCTTCCAGCTCTCGAGCGCCTCACCCAGCTCAGCACTGATCGCCATTCTTCCTGGTCGACAGAACCAATAATAGTTATTGGAGAACAACGCTGCCAGGGGGCCAGGCAAGCCGCCCTCAGGGCTCCAGTTCGATATCCCAGTAGAGATAGTCGAGCCAGCTCTGGTGCAGATGGTTGGGCGGAAAGGCCCGGCCATTGTTGTGCAGGTCGTGCACGCTGGGCGCATAGGGAGTCTGGTGCGGGAACATCCTGATCTCGCTCGGCATCCGATTGGCCTTCTTGAGATTGCAGGGCGCACAGGCAGCCACGACATTCTCCCACGTCGTCAACCCGCCCTTGGAGCGGGGAATGACATGGTCGAAGGTCAAATCATGGGTGCTGCCGCAATACTGGCACTGGAAGCGGTCGCGCAGGAACACATTGAAGCGCGTAAACGCCGGGTGGCGCGCCGGCTTCACGTAGTCGCGCAGGGAAACCACGCTCGGCAGCCGCATTTCAAAGCTGGGCGAATGGATGACCGTGTCGTAGTGGGAGACGATATTGACGCGGTCCAAGCACACCGCCTTGATCGCATCCTGCCAGGACCATAGCGACAGCGGATAGTAGCTGAGCGGCCGGAAGTCGGCGTTCAGTACAAGGGCGGGACAAGCCTCAGGCGACACATGGATAGTCACTTGAGTCTCCCGAAACGGGAATCGCGTAAGTCCATAGCCCCTTTATACTAAGCCCTTTGTGTCGGGCGTGTGAAGCGGGGGGACGAGGCTTATTTTCTCGCCAGTCCTTCAATGAAGCTGGTGGCAAACGCCAGCCCATCCGGGGCAATGCCATGGGCCACGCCGCGGCTGAGGTGAAAACGCACGTCATAACCCGCGTCACCAAGGGCCGTGTTCGCCTCGGCGCTCAGGTTGGGATCGACAACATCGTCCATGTCGCCATGGACGAGACAAATGGGCGGCTTGGCCAAGCCCGATCCACCGAACCCTTCGGGCGGCAGGAAGGCCCCCGAGAAACCGATGATCCCCATCAATCGCTGGCCCGCCGGCAGGGACGTGCCGACATGCAGCGCCATCATGGCGCCCTGGCTGAACCCGGCCAGAATGGTGCGATCCGGCGTCAGCCCGGTCTGGCTCCAAAGATCATTGAGAAAATCCACCAGCACCGGCCGCGTCCCGGTGACCCCGGTCTGGCGGCTGGCCAGCCGGTCGCCGCTCCAGTCAATGGCGAACCACTGATAGCCACCCATGCCGAGCGGTTCGGGCGCATTGGGCGAGACGAACAGCGCGCCCGGTAGCGCCTGCTGCCAATGCGGCGCCAATCCGATCAGGTCATTGCCATCGCTGCCATAGCCGTGCAGCAGCACGACGGCGGCGTCGGGAGCCTGTCCAGTGGCAGGGGGAAGCATAGGGCCGGAGAGCTTGGTCATAAAAGGCTGGAATCCCTTTGCTTGAGCGCCGCAAAATAGCGCCAGAACAGCAGCGCCGCCGCCGAACGGTGCGGTGACCAGTCCCGGGCCAGCCTGATCATGTCCTTGATCGTCGGGCGAGCGTCAAGGCCAAGCCCGTGATGCGCCGCCTTGAGCAGGGCCAGATCGCCCGCCGGGAAAATATCGGGATGGCCCGCGCAGAACAGCAGATAGACCTCGGCCGTCCAGGGCCCGATGCCCTTGAGCGCCACCAGCCGCGCAATCGCGTCCTCGGCGGGCAGCGCGTCGACATGGGCAAAATCGAGTTCACCCGCCGTAATGGCCTCCGCCACCACCCGCAGCGCCACGAACTTGCCGCGCGAAAAGCCCGAGCCGCGCACCACTTCTTCACTGAGTTCAAGATAGGTGCCCGGCTCCAGTGCCCCCGGCAATTGTTCAAACCGCCCCCAGATCGCCGCCGCGCTCGCCACCGACAATTGCTGCCCGCAAATGACCTTGGCCATGCCCGCAAAGCCCTTGGGGTTGACCCGCGGCAGCACCGGCCCGACCGTTTCCCACATCCTGCGCAATTGCGGCGCCAGGCCGGTGAGGGCATCCAGGTGCCATGCCACACCCTCAGCCGTGTCGATCCGTGGTGTTACCAAACCGTCCAAAATGCTATTGCCGTTCAAACTCAATCCCGTCTCGGTCCATGTCAAAACCCCTGCTTCGCTTTGCCCCCAGCCCTAATGGCCATCTGCATCTTGGCCACGCGCTCTCGGCGCTTGTCACCTGGAATGCAGCGCAAAGCCTGGGCGGCATCACCTTGCTGCGCATCGAAGACATCGACCAGAGCCGCTGTAAACCCGAATTTACCCAAGCTATTTTCGATGACCTCACCTGGCTTGGCCTCACCTGGCCGGAGCCGGTGCTGATCCAGTCCGAGCGGTTCGACCTTTATGCCGAGGCTGCCAACCGGCTCCGAGCCATGGACCTCATCTATCCCTGCTTCTGCTCCCGCACCGAAATCGCCGAAGCCTCTACCAGCGTCGACCCCGATGGCGCGCCACTCTATCCGGGCACCTGCCGGCACCTCTCCAACGCCACCCGCATCGCGCGGCTGGAGCGTGGCGACCCGGTGCAGTTCCGTCTCGATACCGAGGCCGCCTTGGCCCGCACCGGCATGCTGACCTTTACCGTCATCGGTCCAACGCTGCACGACCGCCCGCAGATCCGCCACGCCCGCCCCGAACGCTGGGGCGATGTGGTGCTGCAGCGCAAGGACACGCCCACCAGCTACCATCTCAGCGTCGTGGTGGACGACGCGGCCCAACACATCACCCATGTCACGCGCGGCCGCGACCTCGAGGCCGCCACCGATATTCACGTGTTGCTGCAAATGCTGCTCGGCCTGCCGACGCCGTTCTACCACTTCCACCGCCTGCTGCTGGGCGACGACGGCCAAAAGCTTGCCAAATCGAAAGGCTCGCAAAGTCTAAGCGACCTGCGAGCCCTTGGTTGGACACCCGATGACGTGCGCCGAGCGGTGGGATTCTAGGCTTTCCTGCCAATGCGTCCCAGATGGGTCTCCTGAAAGCTGGCGGCAGATTTGAGCCCATAGCCGAACATGCGATCAAAGCCGGAATGTGCGAGCCATAGCGCACCGAGCGCTAACAAAAGCGGCCAGCCCAGGACCGCGCCAATGGCAAGCAACACTGTGCCCAATGCGTAGACATGCAAGAGATTGTAGATCGCCGCCCCGATCCTCGGCCCCATGCCATAGCCGAGAAAGCTCAGGTCCGGCGCAAAGAACACCAACACCGCCGCCCACCACGGCAAATCTGCCCCACTCCACCAGACCAGCACCAGCCCGGCTCCGAACACCAGCGCGCCTTCGGCCCGCTGCCATACAATAACGTCCTTCATTGCCGTCACCCCCATGCCCGCTCAGGCTGCCTTGCGTGTTGGCAGCTTGGCCGCAGCCAGCTCCTCGACTGTCGCCTTCACCGCATCCTCGAAGGGCGTTTGGAACCCCGCGCCCAGCAGCGCATCGAGCCGCGGATCGACCAGCTCCATCTCATTGTCCCAGAGATAGCGCATACGGAAAATGTCCCGCATCATCGGATTGACGAGGCCAACCGCGCCCAGCATCCACCAGGCCAGCGGCGCGACCTTAAGGCGCCGGCCCAACCCTGACTGGATCGCTGCCATCATCTGCCCATGGGACACCCAATAACCGGCAAAGTGGAAATTTTCGAACGGCGCCAAACCCTCGCGCTGTTCCGCAACCGCTGCAAAGGCGCGCGCCAAATCCGGCAGATAGGCCCAGCTGTGGCGCAATTTGAGGTCGCCCAGGTGATAGACCCGGCTCTTGTCCATATCCATCAGCATGGCCTGCTCGAACCATTCGCCGCGATTGCCCGGCCCGAAGAAATCGCCGGCGCGAAGGATGATCACCCTGATGCGCCCCGAAGCCGCGGCCTCCTCCAGCATCTGTTCGAGCCGGATGCGGATTTCCCCGCGCGGCTTCTCGCCGCTCTGGCGCAATCCGGGTGACACAGTCCGGTCACCAGCGCGATAATTGTAGATGGTGCCGGGAAACAGCAGTGTCTTGCCCGAATTACCCATGGCGTCGAGCACCACCTGCAATTGCCGTTCGGCAGCGCCATTGCCCCATTTGTCATAAGGCAGGTGCAGGCCGTGAACCACCACCTCGGCATCGGCAATCGCCGCCTTTACCACCGCCACATCGTCGGCATCGCCGCCGACAAACCGGGTGCCTCCGACCGGCCTGCGATTGGTCCGCCCCAGCCCAGTCACCACCCAGCCCGCATCGCGAAAGGCGATTGTCGCCGCATTGCCGATATGGCCATTACTGCCCAGAATTGTCACTTTGCCCTTGGTCATTTCAAGCTCCATTTACCTCTTCTCCGCGTGATCTCTCGGAAAACCGGCGTCCACTTTTCCCGATCACGCTCTTGCTGGAACGCAAGGTCGTCGATACACAGATGAATATCGATTGGCTGTTTTTCTGGGTTTGACATTCAAAAATGAATAGAGAGCCGGACTGGGCGCTGTGGCGCAGCTTTGCCGCCGTCATCAGCGAAGGCTCGCTCTCAGGCGCCGCCCGCAGCCTGGGCCTCAGCCAGCCCACTGTCGGGCGCCATATCGAAACGCTTGAGGCCGACCTCGGCCTCACCCTCTTCGAGCGTAGCCTCACCGGCCTCAAACCCAACCCGACCGCCCTGCGCCTCCATGACCCCGTCCGGGCGGCGCAGGCGGCACTGGCCGAGGCTGCAATCCTGGCGGCTGGAGCGCAGGACGATGGCGCCGGCACCGTGCGCATCACCGCCAGCACCATGATTTCAAACTATGTCCTGCCCGAAATCCTCGCCAGTGTGCGCTCGCTTCACCCCCGCATTGCCATCGAGACGGCGCCCTCCGATTCGGCCGAAAACCTCCTGATGCGCGAGGCGGACATTGCCATTCGCATGTTCCGCCCCACCCAGCTCGAATTGGTGACGCGACACCTTGGGGATATCGCGCTGGTCCCGGTGGCCCATGAGCGCTATCTGGCGCGACGCGGGCGCCCCACGACCCTGGACGAGCTCTGGCAGCACGACTTGATCGGCTTTGACCGCTCCGACGCCATCATCGCCCATGCCCGCACACTGGGGTTCACCATCTCCCGCGACCATTTCGTCCTGCGCTCCGACGACCAGACGCACCTCTGGGAATTGATCCGGGCAGGTCTTGGCATTGGCTTCGGGCAGGAGAACCTGGCGCGGCGCACGCCCGGCCTCGCCGTCCTGCCGCTCGACCTCGCCGTTCCCCCGCTGCCGGTCTGGCTGACAACGCACAGGGAATTGTTCACCTCGCATCGAATTCGTGCCATCTATGATGCTGTGGCGGAGGGCCTCATCGCCTATATGAGCAGCGAACCCCTCGCTCCTTCCATTCGACAAGGCTGATATGCAGACCCTTTTCAATATCGGCATCGCCCTGGCGCTGCTTTTCGTCGTTATCGTGCTTGGCATGGGCCTTTGGAACATGCTCAAGGGCGGCCCCGGCAATACCAGCCAGCGGCTGATGCGCCTGCGCGTCATCGGCCAGGCCGTTGCGCTCGTGCTGCTGCTCGGTGCGCTATTCCTCTTCGGCCGCGGCTAGCACCGACGCTTTTGATCTGGGGCTGATATGGTCAAACTCAACGTCATCTACACCCGCACCGGCGACGGGGGCACCACGGGCCTGGTGCGCGGACCGCGCCGAGCCAAGCATGACCTGCGTATCGAAGCCTATGGTACCACCGAGGAGGCCAATGCCTTCGTCGGCCAGGCACGGCTTTCAGCCTCCACTCAGCCCCGCATCGACGCGGTGTTGGCGCGCATTCAGAACGATCTTTTCGATGTTGGCTCGGATCTGGCAACACCGGGCGCTGACGATCCCCAGGCCGAATACCCAAGCCTGCGGGTGCGCCCGATCCAGACCGAATGGCTCGAAAAGCAGATCGATCATTTCAATGCCGATCTGGCCCCCCTCACCAGCTTCATCCTGCCCGGTGGCACGCCGCTGTCAGCGGCCATCCACATTGCCAGAACGGTCACGCGGCGGGCCGAACGGCTGGTGGCGGGGCTGATCGAGGTCGAGCCCGAAACCAGTCCCGAAGCCCTACGCTATCTCAATCGCCTCTCGGACCTGTTGTTCGTGCTGGGTCGCGTCGCCAATGCCGGCGGCACCAAGGATGTCTTGTGGGTCCCCGGCAATTATGGTGACCTCAAAAAAGGCGAATAGGGCTCGGCTCAATCAACACAGGACGTCACCCTCGGGCCTGACCCGAGGGGTCTTCACTTGCTGATCGTCCGGCAAGTACAGTGCCCTCGGGTCAGGCCCGAGGGTGACGAGCGGTGGTGGGCAGCGATGAAGCCATCAATAGGACAGGGGTGAAAAGACAAAAATGTTCCTGCCCCTGCATGACAGCAACCCCATCCGCCATGTCCACTTTCCCTACGTCAACTATGGGCTCATCGGGATCACAATTCTGGTCTTTCTTGTCCAGGCCGCCTTGCCGCCTTCGGCATTTGACGCAGCGACCATCAATTTCGGCATGATCCCCATCGTCGTGCGCGATCTCTATCCGCAGCCGGTCGCCTGGCTGCCCGATTGGGCCAACCTTGTGACCTACGCGTTTCTCCATGCCGACTGGCTGCACCTACTGACCAACATGCTGTTCCTCTGGGTGTTTGGCGACAATATCGAGGACGCGCTCGGTCACGCGAAATATCTGGTGTTCTATCTGGCCTGCGCCGTGTTCGCGGCGCTGGCACACCTGTTGTTCAACCTTGAGGGCAATGGCCCGCTGATCGGCGCTTCGGGCGCCGTGGCCGGGGTCATGGGCGCCTATATCGTGCTCTATCCCCATGCCCGTGTCTTCGTATTAGCTCGCATCGTCTGGCTGATCCCCCTGCCGGTGCCAGCCTTCTGGATGCTCGGCTTCTGGATTGCGACCCAGCTCTTTTACGTCGTCATCGGCTCTGACGAGCCGGTCGCCTGGTGGGCGCATCTGGGTGGCTTTGCTGCCGGGCTGGCGCTTGCACCGCTGCTGAAGCGCCACAACGTGCCGCTCTGGGGCGGGCGATAGAGCGCTTCTGGCAAAAGTGGCCACGGTTTTGCGGTTCGGAAGTGCGACCAAAAAAAGCGACAATTTTCGCAAAATGCGGCGCACCGGCCAAGCTTATGTTAACCCGGCTTAACTAGTGTGAGGTGAGCTTCAACCCGATTGGACCCGCCGTGAACTCCGACCTTTCCACGAATTTGCTGACAGCCCGCACGGCGATGACGCAGAATTCCGTGCAGGTCGCTGTGTTCAAAAAGGCCCATGAAATGGAAGCTAACCTGCTCAATTCATTAATGCAGACCGCCCTCAGCGCCCCGCCTCCGGGACAGGGCCTCAAGGTCGACAAGCAGGCCTGAGCCGCACCATGGGATCGGGCACTGGCATTTCCCCTTCCGTGATGATCAACCGCATGGTGCACCGGTCCGGTGTGCCCCAAGCCGGTCACCTGCTCGAAGTCGCACGTCTGCGCGGCGAAATGGCTAAGGCGCTTTCCGACAATGCCGCATCGCCCCTGCCCACCACAAAACCCGCCGAGGCCCCGATCAATGGCGCCGAAGTGGACTTGCTGATCTAGGACTGGTCCTAACCCCGCAAGCCGATCAGCGCTTCGATAACGGCCCTGCCATCATCGCTGTGCCACTCCGCCGGGCCCTGCAGCACCGCCAGCTCGCACCCTTCTGGATCGAGCAGCAGCGTTGCCGGCAAGCCAATAGCCACGGCCTCGCGCTTGAGCCGTTCAAAGGCGGCAAATGTGTTGTCGGCAAAAAGTGGCAGGTTGGCGAACTGTCCTTCATCAAGGAATGCCTGCGCCTTTTCGAGCCCGCTGGCGCCGATATCGAGATTGATCGGCAGCACCATGAATTTTTCCGAATTAAACTCTGTCGCAATGGCGTCGAGCGCCGGCATTTCCTCACGACAGGGCACGCACCAGCTGGCCCAGAAATTGACCAGCAGCGCCTTGCCGGCAAAATCGGCAACGCTCATCTGGGTGCCCGCGGCGTCCTTGAACGCCATGTCCGAATAGCCGCGCCCTTCGCCGGTGCCGTTGAGCGCCGCCAATTCCCCCACCGCCGCCGCATCGATGATCTGCGCTGCCGCGGCCTGCACTGGACATTCATTGGCGGTGCCGGCATTGCCCAGCATCAGCCATGCCGCTATAGACCCAGCAACAACGACCACCCCCGCCGCGACGGGCAAAGCCCAGGCTAGCGCGGATCGGGGACCGACAAGGCGGGTATTTGGCATGGTGTCTCCAGACAAGGCTCTCAGCAACAAGATGTGGGGCGGTCGCTTCGCCGAGGCGCCCGATGCCATCATGGAGGAAATCAACGCCTCCATCGGCTTCGACCAGCGCCTGTTCCGCCAGGATATTGCCGGATCGAAGGCCCATGCGACAATGCTTGCCGCGACGGGCATTCTGACGCAGACCGACCGCGATGCCATCCTAGCCGGTCTAGACGAGGTGCTGGCCGAAATCGAGAGCGGCCAGTTCAAATTCTCGCGGGCGCTCGAAGACATCCATATGAATGTCGAAAGCCGGCTACGCGAAAAGATCGGCGATGCCGCGGGGCGCCTCCACACCGCCCGCTCGCGCAATGACCAGGTCGCCACCGATTTCCGCCTCTATGTCCGCGACTACATCGATACGCTGGTCGGCCAGATCCGCGGCCTGCAACTGGGTTTGGTCGCCCGGGCCGAGGACGAAGCCGAAACCATCCTGCCCGGCTTTACCCATTTGCAGAACGCCCAGCCGATCACCTTCGGCCACCACCTGCTCGCCTATGTCGAAATGCTCGGCCGCGACGCCGGACGGCTCGAGGATGCGCGCAAGCGCCTCAACGAAAATCCGCTCGGCTCAGCGGCGCTCGCCGGAACGCCCTATCCCATCGACCGCGATATGACCGCCCAGGCATTGGGCTTTGACCGCCCGACCGCCAATTCGCTCGATGCCGTGTCGGATCGCGACTTCATCCTCGAAACCCTCGCCGCGGCCTCCATCTGCGCCATGCACCTTTCGCGCTTTGCCGAGGAAATGGTGATCTGGTCGTCGGCCCAGTTCGGTTTCGTGCGCCTCTCGGACAAGTTCACGACCGGCTCCTCGATCATGCCGCAGAAGCGCAATCCCGATGCCGCCGAACTGGTCCGCGCCAAGATCGGCCGCATTTTGGGCGCTCTCAACGCGCTTCTGGTGGTGATGAAGGGCCTGCCGCTCGCCTATTCCAAGGACATGCAGGAAGACAAGGAAGTCGCGTTCGACGCCCTCGATGCACTCTCGCTGTCGCTGGCGGCCATGACCGGCATGGTGGCCGACATGGTTCCCAATCGCGAGCGCATGCATGCTTCGGCCTCGGCTGGCTTCTCGACCGCCACCGACGTTGCCGACTGGTTGGTTCGGGAGTTGAACATTCCCTTCCGCGACGCCCACCACATCACCGGCCAAGTGGTATCGCTGGCCGAACAAAAGGGCTGTGGGCTCGAAGGCCTCACCATCGAGGATTTCAAGCTGATCGATCACCGCATCGATAGCCGCATCCACAAGGTGCTGACTGTCGAGGCCTCGGTCGCTGCCCGCGCCTCTTATGGTGGCACCGCCCCGGCCAATGTTCTGGCCCAGGCCGCGCGCTGGAAATCCGAACTGACCGGCGAGCACCATGAACCCCGCGCCCTGAAAGCGAAAAAGCATGGCGGCCATGGCGACGGCGGGATTGCCTAGACCGAGCGAATGAGTCACCGTTGCTCCCGCCCCTTGAATGCAAGGGATGACGGAGCAAAACGTGTCGAAACACCGCCGGCAGATGCGCCTGACTGCGCGTCATGTCGCCTATCTTCAGCCCGAAGAAGTCGTCGAGGCCATGCCCGCACCCCCACCGGGCATGCGCGAAGCCTCACCGGACGATCACGCCGCCACCATTCAGACCCTGTTTGGCGGTCCCGACGAGCGCGATGAAACCTGGGTTTTTGCCTATGGTTCGCTGATCTGGAAGCCCGCCTGCGACTTCGTCGAAATGCGCACCGGTCTGCTGCACGGCTGGCACCGCGCCTTCTGCCTCGGGTGGAACACCCGCTTTCGCGGCAGCGACGCCAATCCGGGGCTGATGCTGGCGCTGGACCGCGGCGGCGCCTGCAAGGGCGCGCTCTATCGCCTGCCAGCCGACCGGCGCGACGAATGCCTCATCAAGCTGTTCGAGCGCGAAATGGGCTGGATTCCCACCGCTTTTCCACCGCGCTGGGTGACGGTGCGCGCCGGTGAGCGACAGATCCGCGCCCTCACTTTCTGCATCGACCGCCTGTCGGGCCGCTATGTCTCAGGCCTCAGCGAGCCCGAAATTGCCGATGTCCTCGCCAAGGCTTCGGGCACGCGCGGCTCCATGGCCGAATATTTGTTCGCAACGGTCGAGCATCTCGAACAAATGGGCGTCCACGACCCCCATCTCTGGCGGCTCCAGCACCTGGTCGCCGAACGCATCGAAGCCGCTTATGAGGCAGATCGATAAGTCTGGCTTTCGTTTTCGGGTGGTCTGCCGTAGAGAACGCGGGACTCCCCTTCTCCCCTTGCCGGAGAAGGTGGCGCGCAGCGCCGGATGAGGGGTCTATGACGTAAAGGCAAACCCCTCACCCGCCCTTCGGGCACCCTCTCCCGCAAGGGGTGAGCGGCAGGAACGGAAAAATGGTCCACCACTTCCAGCATCGCGACGGCACTCTTTATGCCGAGGACGTCAATCTCAATGATCTGGCGCGTGAGGTCGGGACGCCCTTCTACGTCTATTCCAGCGCCACCCTGCGCCGCCACGTCCACGTTGTGGGCGAGGCCTTTGAGGGCATCCCCACGCTTATGGCCTATGCCATGAAGGCCAATTCCAACCAGGCCGTCCTCAAGCTCATGGCCGCAGAGGGCTGTGGCGCCGACGTGGTCTCCTTGGGCGAGCTGGAACGAGCTCTGGCTGCCGGCATCGCCCCCGAAAAGATCGTCTTTTCCGGCGTCGCCAAGACCGTGGCCGAAATGCGCCGGGGCCTTGCCGTCGGCATCAAGTGTTTCAACGTTGAAAGCGAGCCCGAACTCGAGCGCCTTTCGATGATTGCCGCTGACATGGGCCTTACCGCCCGCGTCTCGGTGCGCATCAATCCCGATGTGGACGCGCGCACCCATGCCAAGATTTCCACCGGCAAGTCCGAGAACAAGTTCGGCATCCCCTATAAGCGCGCCCGTGAGGTCTATGCCCGCATCGCCGAACTGCCCAATGTCGTGGCCGTTGGTGTCGATATGCATATCGGCAGCCAGATCACCGATCTTGAACCCTTCGGCAATGCTTTCGGGCTGATGGCCGAACTGGTCAAGGCGCTGCGGGCCGATGGCCATGCCATCGAACATGTCGATATCGGCGGTGGTCTGGGCATCCCCTATCATCACGATCAGGAAGCTCCGCCCCACCCGGAGGCCTATGCCGCCGTCGTGCGCGACAAGGTCGGCCAACTGGGGTGCTCGCTTGTCATCGAGCCGGGGCGTCTGCTCGTGGGCAATGCTGGCATTCTGGTCACCAAGGTCGAATATGTGAAGCGCGGCGAGGCCGATTTCATCATCGTCGACGCCGCCATGAACGACCTGATCCGCCCCACCCTTTATGAGGCGCATCACGACATCGAGCCGGTCAACCACTCCAATCTCGCCCCGATCACCGGCGACATCGTCGGCCCGGTCTGCGAAACCGGGGATTACCTGGCCAAGGGCCGCACCATTGCCGGGGTCGAAGAGGGCGACCTGCTTGCCGTGATGAGCGCCGGCGCTTATGGCGCGGTCATGGCCTCGACCTATAACTCGCGCCCACTGATCCCCGAGGTCCTGGTCGACGGCAGTCGTTGGCACGTCATCCGGCCGCGCAAGTCGCTGGACGAACTGCTTGCGCTCGACAGCGTGCCAGACTGGGTTTGATCCCTCATCCCTCTCCCCGTGGGCAGAGGGATGGTCCGGCACCCGGTTCGCACGGGACTGGGTTCAGCTCAGGGCGATCAGCTCCAGAGCATGAAGGTCAGTCCTCCTCGATCAGCGCCTTCAATCCGGCCATCTCGAACGTCGCGGTGAACTCCTCATCATCAAGACCCACAAATTCGATGGATACTTCGTTGTCATTGACGACTAGGTCATAGAACTCCTCGTTCAACTGGACCTGCGCCGAGCAGAAGGCGGAATCGCAGATAATGTAGTTGATGCGATTGGCTTGATCGTCGCCGTAGCGAAAAATCATGCCGCCCGAGAGTCTCATGCCATTCGGCGCGCTGGCGACCAGCAAGGCCGGCTTGTCCTTCGAAAGACGCAGAAGCAGCTTGGCCGGAACGTCCTTTGGACTGCCGGAGGTCGTGGAGAGGTAGATGCACGTATCGCCCTCGCAACGCTCCTGCCAATCGTGCGCTGTCGGCATGTCGACGCCGGCGGGCGTGGCGGCGTTGACCTCCACCGTCGTCCCCGGACCGTCGAAACCCCGTGTAAATCCATCGAGACCAAAGCTCAGCGACTGCGGCTGATTAGAGCGATCGCGCGTGGCAATCACCACTTGGTTGCCACGCTTGAAGGTACCGATGCCTTGTCCGCTCGCCATGGCCTGGATCACGCACCACGCCGCCTGACAATAGTGATACTGAACTTTGAACGCTTCCCGCTGGTCGATCTGCCAGCTCGTCGGTTCATGTACGAGGCCACCATTAGGCACGCGCGCCTGAACCACATATTCATCGGAGGCGCTCAGGCTGCGCAGCACCAAACTGGCCTTGATAGCGCCGTCTCCATCGACGAAATCGCGCCGGACAATGCAGAGCGCATCATCGCTGGCGAGACAAAAGCGGGTCCACTCCGTGACAGGGTCGTCGGGACCCCACCAGGTCTCGACGCCCGTTGGCACGAAACCCTTGGTCCTGGGCATCAACTCAGCCACCTCGAAACCGTAGGTGCCGCTCCTCTCGCTCGGGGACTCGTCGCAGACGGTGAAATCCGCTGCCCCCTTGGCCGGGAGCCACGTGCCTGTCGGATCCGTCACGCACCAACGCACCAGTGGATCCCTGGTCAGAATGTCCTCATCGACGCGAATGGCATATTGGCGCTGGCCATTGATGATCTCGGTGATACTGGCCGTCTCGGAGAATATCTCTGAGCCGGATCGGCCATAGCCGCGGAACTCCAACTCCAATCCGGACGGCCCCGGCACAGCCAAGGCAAAATTATCGGCAAGGGCGCCCGTCACCATGCCTAGTAAGACAGTCGCAAAAACAGGGATTGTCGCAATTCGTTTCATGGCGCCCCTCCTAGCCGAAACAGGACTAGGCACTATTCTTGGAACAGACTCAAGTCATCAAGGAATACTGAGCCATACAGGCCGGATTACTGCGCGATAGACTTTGCGACCCGGCTCCCTGCTACTGCACACCCCGCCGCGCCAGGGACACCACTTCCACCGGCCGGCCTTCAAGTGCGTCGTCTACCTTGGACAGCAGGTCCGCCAGGGTAAAGGGCTTGGCGATGACATCATAGATCAGCGCATCCAGCCCATGGGCGCGTTCGCGCTGATCGGCAAAGCCGGTCATCATGAGGATGGTCACCGACGGATAGGCGGCTCCGACATGCAGGGCCAGCGCAATGCCATCCATGACCGGCATCTTGATATCGGTCAGCAGCAGGTCGAACCGCCCGGCCTCGGCGTCGACTGTTTCGGCGGCAAGGCCACCGTCTTCCTCGGCCACCACCTCATGCCCCTTCATGGTGAGGGCGCTGACGACAAAGGCGCGGACCGACGGATCGTCTTCGGCAATGAGGATGCGAGCCATGGCGCTCTCCTAATGGTGTTCGCTGGCTGCTGGCGCCGGCGCATGGTCCGGTTCGGCGGCCTGGTCATGATTGTCGGCTGCTGGCGCCGTGTGAATTGTTTCTTCCGGCACGGCAAGGGCTTCCACCATGCCCGGCTGCGATGTGTCCGCAGGGTTGGCAGCGCCCGCGCTGCGCTCGCCCGAATTGAAGCCCTGGCCGGCAAAGCTCAAGCGTACGCGCACCGCCTCGCTGGGCGGCAACGACAGCCTCGTGTCAAAGGTTGCACGCTCGCCCGCCATCAGGTCACGGACGCGGGGGGTGACGCTCCACTCATAGACGGCGTGTCCACTGGCATCGAGGAGGCTGATCACAACCGGCGGCACCCCCACCGGCTTTGCCGACTTGCCGACAATCTGCGCGGAAACCGTCAACACGTCATTGCCGCCCGAGAGCGCTTTGAGCGTTTCTAGATTGGTGAAGTCCAGCCCGACCACATTGACGCCCAGGCCAACCGCTTCGTAAAGCCCTGCCAGGTCCGGGTAGCGCTCGACGATCGGGACGCGGCCGAAATAGGCGCCTCCCACCAGCCCGATGAGGATCACCACACCGGCAAAACGCGCCGCGCGCCGCAGCCGGGCCAGCGGCAGGCTGGAGCTCATGGCATTCTGCCGCCGCTTGAAGGCGACCTGCCGTTTTTGCAGTTCGGCCGCGTCCACATTGGGCAAGGGCCGGGTCTGGCTAGCGCCCGCTGCCGCAACGGCACTCGCCTCGGCTGTCATGGCCTCGTCCAATGCGTCTTCCGCCATGGCGTCGAACAATTGATCGGCTCGCCCGGTGTCCCCGATATCGGCCGTTTTCGTTCCCGGCCTTGGCGCCGGCGGCGTCGGGTCCTGGTCCCAGTCCTTGTGACAATGGGCACACTGCACCTTGCGACGGACCGACCCGATAACCTCATAGGTCACCTGGTACTTGGTCTGGCAATGCGGGCAGGTGATGATCATCAGGCGGTACGCAATCCCGGAATGGTTTTCGACCCTATCCCCTGCGGGGTTAAAACTCCTCAAACCCCCGCCATGACCAAAATTGTGCCGCTTTCCCACGGCCAAAGACCTGGCCTATGCCGCCGGGAACCCTCGGCACTGCTATGATGCGGCCAAGGCTGATTCGCATTGATGCCGCCAAAGCCACCGGATGAGCTGGGGAGCGCCCGTTCTTGATCGAGTTTTCCGACGTGGGCCTGCGCTACGGCAATGGCCCCGAGATCCTCAAAGATCTGAGTTTTTCCATCGAGCCCGGCTCGTTTCACTTCCTGACCGGTCCGTCCGGTTCGGGAAAGACCAGCCTGCTGCGCCTGCTGTTGCTCTCGATCAAGCCCAGCCGCGGCCGAGTGACCATGTTCGGGGAGGACGTGGGCAATCTCAACCAGGATGGCCTGCTGCAAATGCGCCGCCACATTGGCATCGTATTCCAGGAATTCCGCCTGCTCGACCACCTGACCACCTTCGAGAACGTCGCCCTGCCGCTGCGCGTCTTGGGACAGCCGGAAAGCGAGTATCGCCCCAATGTCACCGAGCTGCTCGAATGGGTGGGCCTGGGCGAGCGCATGCATGCGCTGCCGACCCTGCTTTCGGGCGGCGAAAAGCAGCGCGCCGCCATTGCCCGCGCCGTCATCGCCCGCCCCAAGGTGCTGCTGGCCGATGAGCCCACCGGCAATGTGGACCCGGATCTGTCGAGCCGGCTGGTGCATCTGTTTGCCGAGCTTAACCGCACGCTGGGCATGACCATTATCCTGGCCACTCATGAATTGCCGCTGCTCGACCGCTTCTCCTATCCGCGCATGGTGCTCAACAAGGGGGAGTTGACCATCCATGATTAGGCAATTGCTCGCCCTGCTGCCCCGACGGGGCGGCGCCGCGCCCATCGTGCCGGAAAAAAGCGTCGCCGGCCGCACCCTGCTGCTACTCATCACCATTATGGCCTTCCTTTCGGCGGTGACGCTGGGCGGGGTGGTGCTGGTGCAGAAATCAGCCATTGCCTGGTCGGCCGATGTCGGACGTGAATTGACCATCCAGCTCCGCCCGGTCGAAGGCGAGGTGATGGAGAGCAATCTGCGCACCGCCGTCTCGCTGGCCCAGTCGACGCCCGGCGTCGGCGCCGCCCGCGCCCTCACCGTCGAGGAAAGCCAGGCCCTGCTCGAACCCTGGCTTGGCGCCGGGCTCGACCTCTCGGCCATCGCCATTCCACGCCTCGTCGTGGTTCAGCTTTCCGACCCGGCCGAGGCCGACGTCGAGCAGTTGCAGCGCAATCTGCAGGCGATCAAGGGCGCCAGCCTTGATACCCATGCCGCCTGGCGGCAACAGCTCAACACCATGGCCGGCACGGTGGTGCTGTCGGGTCTTTTGGTGCTCGGGCTGATCGGTGTTGCGACGGTCCTTGCTATTGTCTTTGCCACGCGCGGCGCCATGGCCAGCAATCGTGAAATCGTCGACGTGCTGCATTTCATCGGCGCCTCCAACAAGTTCATTGCCGGCGAGTTTCAGGGACGGTTTCTCTCCATTGGCCTGCAGGGTGGGTTCCTCGGAGCCCTCCTGGCCATCCTGTTCTTTGTGCTGATCGGCACCGCGGCAGGCAGCGTGCTGCCCAGCGAGGCGACGGCGCAGGTCGGTGTCTTGTTCGGCCAGTTCCTGCTCGGCCTTGATGGCATGACCATCATACTCGCCGTAGTTCCGGTAATTGCCGTCCTGACGGCGGTCACCTCACGGGTCACCGTGCGCCGCTATCTCAGCGAGGCCTCGTGAGGCATTTGTCTCGCCAAGCCGTTCTTGCGCCGCTATGAGAGACCTCGTCTTGCCAGACCGGGAGGGATGATGTCGTTCAAGGCCGCCATTCAGGCAATCCGCACTGCGCTGTTCTATGTGGTCTTTATTGGCCAAACGGCGATCCTGGCCATTGTGGCTGGAACAATTGGCCTTCTATTCGGCACGACGCCGTTCGCGCAGGCGCTCTCGCGCTACTGGTGCCGGTCCAATATTGCCTTCCTGCGGGTGCTGACCGGGGTGAAAACCCAGGTCGATGGCGACGAGAACATCCCGCCCGGCGGCTGCATCATTGCCTCAAAGCATCAGTCCGACTGGGACATCTTCGCGATTTTTCCGCATGCGGGGCGCCCATCTTTCATCGCCAAAAAGGAATTGATGAATATTCCCTTCTTCGGCTGGGCAGCACGCTCGCTCGATTGCATCGAAATCGACCGCAAGCGCGGCGCGCAAGCTATTCCCGAGATGATCAAGCAGGCGCGCGCCTCCATTGACCGAGGCTGCCGCCTCATCATCTATCCCGAAGGCACGCGCCGTCCCGCGCTGGCACCGCCCGACTATCGCCAAGGCATTGTGCGGCTCTATACCGAGCTAAATGTGCCCGTGGTGCCCGTGGCCCTCAATTCCGGGCTGTTCTGGGGTCGCAATGCCAAGGTGATCTGGCCCGGCACCGCCCGCGCGCGTTTCCTGCCGCCCATCGAACCAGGGCTCAGCCCCGATGTGTTCATGCAGCGGCTTCGCGAGGCCATCGAAACCGAATCGAACCACCTCTCGCTTGAAGCGATTGATCAGGGCATTGGTCAGCCCCTGGACGATCGTCTCAAGTCCCGCGTCGCTGAGCTTCGCGCTGGCACCAACCACTAGATATTGACCAAAACTACGAACGCATCCATAGATGTAGCGTCACGCCCTGGGAGGGGTTGACGGTCGTTAGAATTTGTTCTAATTTTGTTCTTCTTCTGGGACGCAGGGGAACGGGAAATGGTGCCTCGAACTAGTCTTCCGCGCGGCGATGCGCACAGGCCGGCTCTGTCGCATTGGCAGGGTCAGTCGGGGCGTGACTATGGCTTGAGCGCCGAGCGCCTCGATAGCTTCGCCATGACCGAAACCGACCTCTATCTGATCGCCCAGGGCAATCATGTGCTCTGGGTCGGTTCGACCGAAGATCTTGTTGCCGACCCGATGAGCCGCACCCGGTTCCGCCTGGCGCTCGATTGCGCCACCAATGTCTTCCGCCTGCCCGCACCCGAGCACCGGCTTTCGACCATCTGGGATCTGGAACAAGCCGTTCCGGCGCCTGCTCTGGTGGCTCAGGCCGCCTGACCCGTCCCCTCTCCCTCAACGCCTTCCGCCTGCAACTGGCGGGCCAGCGCCATCAGGGCCCTGTCACGAATACCCAATTTCGCCAAATGCCGCGCGGTATTGAGCACATAGTCGACATTGCGGCCGGAAATGCCGACCCCGGCGCGGATCATCGCCAATTGTTGTTCGATGCTGAGCTGCCCGGCAAACTGCTCATGCGCCTCATCGACCACATAGGTCAGCGCCTGCACCCGCCGACCGTCGGCCAGATGCACAGGCCGCCATACATCACGATAGACGGCAGTAACCAGTTCGCGCCCGTCAAGATAGGCTCGCACCTCGGCCCAGACCGGGGCTTCCACCTCGAACACCATGCCTCGACAGGACCCGCCCCGCGTCAAGCCAAAGACCAGGCCCGGCGCCTCGCGCGTGCCGCGATGATAGTGCGAAATGATCGAGAGCGAGCGATGCGCGCCCCGCAATAGCCCCAGTTGAGCGCTGAGAAAAGAAAACCCGGGATTCCAGATCAGCGAGCCGTAGCCGAACACAAAACGCTTATCCTGCCCTCTATCGATGTCTGTTTCGTTCGCCATAGCACGACCACTTTCTCGTTTAGTCTAGCCGCCTTCTCCGTCCCTGGGGAGGCAGCAGTCTAGCGCATTCCGTCTGTCCCGGGGATAGAGGCGATCTGGCCGCATGCAAACCCGCTTCTGACGGCGCCACGACACAGGTATGAAGAGGCCATGAAGAAGCGAATCACCATTCTTGCCGGCCTCGTGCTGTTCGTCGTTCTCGGCTGGACCGCCGGCTGGTATTTCCTGGCGGGGCAAATCCGCCAGCAGGTAGACCTGCTGGCCCTTGCCGATGGCGAAACCAGCCCGCAGCTGCAATGCGGCACGCTCGATGTTGCCGGCTTCCCGTTCCGCTTCGATATCGACTGCGCCAATGCCAGCCTCGTCTCCGGCGACCTGCTGGTGGAGGTGCCGGGCCTGCGCGCCAGCGCCATGGTCTATCGCCCCACCCATATCGTCGCCTCGGCCCAGGGCCCTGCGCAGCTTTCCGACGCTTTTACCGGCCAGCGGCAGGACGTAGCCTGGGCCACGCTCGAGGCCAGCCTGCGCCTCGACGGCTGGCGCATTTCGCGCCTCTCGGTGCTGGCCAGCGATCTGAGCTGGACCGACCGCCTGTTCGGCGAAACGCTGATCGCCCGCTCGCCGCAGGTCGAGTTGCATCTGCTCGACATCCCAGAGCAGCACAATGCCGAAGCCGGCCGTGCGGCTCTCGCCGGCTATATGCGCGCCCAGGACCTCGAAGCGCCCGGCATTGCCCTGGCGCCAACCAATGCCGAGGTGGAACTGGAGCTGACCGCCCTGCCCGATGACATCCGCAACTGGGGCGCAGTGCCCCTTCTGCCCGATTGGCAACAGGCCGGGGGGAAGTTGCGCATCATCGGCATTCGCGCCAATGACGGCAGTGCCGATTTCAACGCCAGCGGCGAACTCTCACTTGATGCCCAGGGCTATCCCACGGGCGCCATCAGCGTGGATTCGCTGGGCGTCGCCGAACGCATCGGCCCCTATATCGAAGAGCCATGGCGCACGCTGGTGCTGGGCGTTCCTGGCGACGATGGCCGCCACAAGAACCAGCTGACCTTTGCTGGTGGCGGTATTTCGTCCGGCCTCGTTCCCATAGCCGCGCTAGCGCCCTTGTTTTAGGCGTCGTCCCCGCCACCATGCTCGCGCACCAGCGGCACTTCGGGCGTGGGCGGCTGCTCATGCGGGCGGCCGAAGTCGGGCGCCGCGGTTTCCTGCCCTGCATTGATGATCGAGCGGCGGATGGCGCGTGTGCGGGTGAACATGGCTTCGAGCGCTGCGCCATCGCCATTGCGCACCGCGCGTTGCAGCATCGACAGGTCCTCGTTGAAGCGCCCCAGCATTTCGAGCACGGCGTCCTTGTTGGTCAGGAAGACGTCACGCCACATCACCGGGTCGGAGGCGGCGATACGGGTGAAATCGCGAAAGCCCGAGGCCGAGAACTTGATCACTTCGGACTGCGTCGTCGCCTCGAGGTCTGCCACCGTACCCACGATATTATAAGCGATAAGGTGCGGAATATGGCTGGTAATGGCCAGCACCATGTCGTGGTGCGCCGCGTCCATGCATTCTACCGACGAGCCCATCTCCTGCCAGAAGGCCACGAGCCTGTCGGTGTCGGCCTGCGGCACGCCTGAGGTTGGGGTCAGGACGCACCAACGCCCGGCAAAGAGCTCCGCAAAGCCCGCCGCAGGACCCGAATGCTCGGTGCCGGCAATCGGATGGCCGGGTATGAAGCTGACGCCCGCCGGCACATGCGGGCCGACCACCTTGACCACATGCGCCTTGACCGAACCGACGTCGGAAAGGATGGCGCCCTGTTCCAGATGCGGCCCGATGGCAGCGGCCAGCGCGCGATAGGCGCCAACCGGCGCGCACAGAATGACAAGGTCGGCGCCGCGCACCGCTTCGGTAGCATCGAGCGTATAGATATCGCCCAACCCCAGATCGCGCGCCTCGTCCAGCGTTTCCTGGCGGCGCGTGGCAATGGAGATCACCTCCACCAGCCCCTGCCGCCGGGCGGCCAGGGCAATGGACGAGCCAATCAGCCCGATGCCGATCAGGGCCAGTTTCTTGAAATGCACACTCATAGGCTTTGATCCATGGATGTCAGCACCTGGGCAACGCCGCGCATGGCCGCCTCCGAGCCGATGGAAATGCGCAGGCCCTGGTCAATGCCATAGGATGGACCGATCTCGCGCACGATATAGCCCGCCGCGACCAGGGTATCGAAGGCCCTGGCCGCCAGAGCCGGCGTTTCAAACAACACCATGATGAAATTGGCCTGGCTGGGCACCACCCGCATGCGATTGCCCTGCAATTGCGTGGTCAGCCAGTCGCGCCAATGGGCATTATGCGCCTTGAGGCGTTCGTTGAACTCCAGGTCGCGCGCCGCTGCGGCCCCCGCCATCTGTGCCGGCAGGTTGACGTTGAATGGCCCGCGGATGCGATTGATCGCATCAACGATATGGTCTGGTCCGACCATCCAGCCAATGCGGGCGGCCGCCAGCCCCATCTTGGAGAAGGTGCGCACCATGACGACGTTCTGCTGTTCATGAACGAGGTCCAGGCCCACCGAGAAATCTTCGGCGGTGACATATTCAGCATAGGCGTTGTCGATGACGAGCAGGATATCGGGCCGCAGCCCGGCATGCAGCCGCCGCACTTCGGCGTCCGAAAGATAGCTGCCCGTGGGATTGTTGGGATTGGCCAGCCAGATCACTTTGGTGCGCGCGGTGACGGCGGCCAAAAGCGCATCAACATCAGCACGATAGTCGACCTCGTCCACCATGACGATTTTCGCCCCGGCAGCCATGGTGATGATCGGATAGACCGAAAAGCCATAGCGGTTCATCACCGCCTCATCGCCTTCACCCAGATAGGTCTGGGCCAGAAGGTGCAGCAAATCATCCGAGCCATTGCCGCAGACAATGCTGGCCGGGTCTACCCCATGCACTTCCCCCAGCGCCTCGCGCAGCACCCGCGACGAGCCTTCCGGGTAGATTTCGAGCTTTGCCGCCGCTTCGATCATCGCAGAGAGCGCCTTGGGGCTGGCGCCAAGCGGGGATTCATTGGCCGAAAGCTTGATCGATTTAGTGCCCGCCGCGCCGGATTTTCCCGGCAAATAGGGCGCGATATCAAGAATGCCGGGCTGCGGCGTGGGACGATTTTTATCGGACATGGCAGAGTTCAACTGGGCAGGAAAACCGCGCGGACCTTATGCAATGGGGAACGCAAACGCAAAGCCTCTCTCGCTCGGTTGCTGGCTATCAGCGCCGATATCCGCACGACGCTGGGCGTCTGCGGCTGCACGGTGAAAAGCGGCTTTCGCCCCGAAGGTTTTAGTAAAGAAGAGGCGAAAGCCGCTTCCCACGACCGGGATTTCTTGCGCATGCATCGAGCGGCCCCGTTTTGCGGTTGCCCATCCCCTTGGCAGTCGGCGCAGACCTTTGGCCCGGATGCAAAACATCCGTCGCCGCCTGTCGCCAGTCGCTTCGGTTGAGCGGCCGGTGGTCAGCATACACGCATCCGGCTAGGCGACCCCAACCAGCCCGTCTCCCCACCCGATGCTTCGTCGGCATCGCGTGTTGTCGGTGGGGACGGGCAGAGTATGGGGGAAGGTTGAGGGGGCGGGGATTACTTTTGTGTTGCTAGCAAATTCGAAGCGGAGCATTCAGCCGCTTCGCGCCGTCGCCGCGCTCAGCCCCGGCAGGCGGACATAGCGTTCGGCCTTTTTGCGCCGCGGCACCGCTGGAAACGCCTCCTTGCGGGCACGGATGCAGATGACCCCGCTCATGGCCGGACCGAACAGACGCCCGAAACGTTCGAAAAAGCGCGGATATTTGACCACCAGCCGCGATTGGAACGGGGGCAGGAACAGCGCATCGCGCCAAGCCTCGGGCACGAAACTGTGGTCGCGCAAGAGCTTTTCCAACTGCCCGCCCGAATAGGGATTGCCCTGCCCGAAGGGCGTATTGTCGCGCTGCGCCCAGATCCCCCTGCGGCGCGGCACCACCAGCAGCAGATACCCATTTGGCGCGGTAATGCGCCAGAGCTCGCGCATCAGTTCCTCGGCATCGGCCACATGTTCGAGCGCATGGATAGCCAGTGTCATGTCAATCGCCGCGTCGGTGAGCGGCATTTCGAGCGGATCGCAGAGCACGGTGTGCGACGGGCCCTCGCGCGGCCAGGCCGAGGCACCCTGTCGTTCGGGCATCAGCGCCAGCACCCGCTCGGAGGGCTCCAGCGCAAAGCGCAGATAGGGCGTGGCAAACCCCAGCCCCAACACGCGCTTACCCCGCAGGTCGCCGGCCAGGTCGATCACCTGTTCGCGCACCAACGCCCGCGACAGGCGCCCGAGCGGGGATTTGTAATAATCGATGAGGCGGACGACATCGCTGGTCATGACAAGACAGTGCCAAAGCCACGGGAACTTGTCCAATCCGGCATTGTCATCGGCGCGCGCGCTCCCTAGCTTGCGGCCAATTGACAAGAAGGAGACCGGACATGGGTCTGATCGTGGACGTTTTCGCCGCCCGCAGCGATAATTTTGGCTATCTCGTGCATGACGAGGCGACTGGCCGCACCGCCGCCATCGACGCACCCGAGGCCGGCCCGATCCGCAATGCCCTGTTGCAGCGCGGTTGGACCCTCACCGACATCTTCATCACCCACCACCATGTCGACCATGTCGAAGCAATCCCCGAACTGAAAGCCGCCTTCGGCACCCGCGTCGTCGGCCCGCGCGACGAGGCGGACAAGATCGCCGACCTCGATGAACTGGTGGGCGATGGCGACACCATTACCCTGGGAGAAAGCGCATTCGAAGTGATCGCGACGCCGGGCCATACGCTGGGCCATGTGGTGTTTTACGACCGTGCCGGGGGCCATCTGTTCTCGGCGGACGCGCTGTTTTCTCTCGGCGTCGGGCGCATGTTCGAGGGCACACCCGGTCCCATGTGGGACGGTATCAAGCGCCTGCGCGCCCTGCCCGACGAAACCCTGGTCTATTGCGGGCACGAATACACCCAATCCAACGCCCGCTTCGCGCTTTCGGTTGACCCCGACAATGCAGCGCTCAAGGCCCGCGCCGCCGAGGTGGATGCGCTGCGTGCCGCCGGCAAGGCAACGATCCCGTTCTCACTGGGCGAGGACAAGGCGGCCAATCCGTTCCTGCGCGCCGATGCCCCTGAACTGGCCCGCCACTATGGCCTTGAAGGCGCTGATCCCGCAGAGGTCTTTGCCGCCATCCGCAAGGGAAAGGACACCTTCTAGCCCCTCCGCAGGCCCTCCCAGCGCGCAAATTGTTTTCGGGGCTGTCCAGCATTGGGCGGCCCCGCTTCACACTTGGCTGTGAAGTGATCACGTTTGCGGATCGAACTTCGTTAACAAACTGTTACCATCTGGCACGGCGCTTGCCCCTATGGAGGCATAGCGTCGCAAGGTCTGTGCCATTCCGGCACAGGGCGGCCCGAAATGGTACAGATGATGTCCGATCTGGCACAAAGCGAAACACCCCGTCCGGGCCTGCCCATGGTTTTGGCGCCGGCTGCGCCGCGTCCGTCGTTGGCACGCAGTGCCCCTGCTGCCGCCTTTGTCAGCCAGTTGCTGGCCGCGCGAGCCGCCCTGCCGACCCAACGAGCCCGCCGCCGCGGCACCGCCGAAGGTGCCATCGGCGCCTATGGACACACAGCCCGCATCGCCGAGCGCCGCATGCCGCAGGGCTATCGCAAGACGATTGTGGCCTGAGTTTTTGAAGCTTCGCGTTCCCGAACCGAAAACCGCGTCGCACCTTTCCGGGAAACGCCTGGCTAGACCGTTTCACGTTTCGCTGAACGCGCTGCCCTCTTTCCTCCCTCCCCCTTGGGGGGAGGGTAGCGACGCTAGGCCGACAGGCCCTAGCAGAGCTGAGGTGGGGGTGACGCGACCTCCAAAGGCTCCGAGCAAGAGGACATGCCGACACCCCCACCCTCGGTCCCTCCCCACAAGGGGGAGGGAGGCGATGGAACCGCGTCCGCCTGAGTGTGAAATGATCTAGCTCATCGACACGTCGCGGCTGGCGCTGGTGATCGAAACGGTAAACCCGGCCACGACATCGATCAGGCTCATGACCATGAGCAGGAAGAACACCGAGCTGGACGCCGCGCCCACCAGCAGGAACTCGACCAGGAACGCCACGAAAACCACCATGGACAGCATATGCTCGATGATCGATGAGCGCGCCGTATTGGTGGATTTGAGCACTTCAAAAAACAGCAGCAATATGCCCACGACGAGGAGAAAATCGCCCGCCGTGATCGCCCATGGCATGCCTGAGGGCATGGGGATGGAGAAAAGCCCCGCGCCCCAATTGACCGGATTGCCCGCGAAAAACAGGAACACGACCAGGTTGTAGAGCACGAAGGGCACAACCAGCAGCGGGACGATGAAGCCATTGCCCCGTGGACGCTGCACGCGGCCCGTTGGCAGAATGACGGTTTCGCTCATGGTCTGGTCTCCGCTGATCTGCGCCACCATGCCAGAGCTTGCGCCTTGGCGGAAGAGTGCCGCGCAGGACAAGAAATGCCCCGGCCCTGTTCAACTCAGCTTCGCCCGAACGTCGCACCCTTGCGCACCGTTCCACCGGCGCGCCACAATCGCGGTCACCGGACCGGCATATGAGGAGAACTTCCATGCCCAACGCCAAGAACACAATCTGTATCTGGTACGATACTGGCGCCGAGGACGCCGCCAATTTTTACGCCCAGACTTTCCCCGACACCCAAGTGACGGCCGTGCATCGGGCGCCCAGCGACAATCCCTCCACCAAGGCCGGGGCGGTGCTGACAGTGGAATTCACCGTCATGGGCATTCCCTGCATCGGGCTCAATGGCGGGCCGGCCTTCAAGCACACCGAGGCGTTCTCGATGCAGATCGCCACCGAGGATCAGGCCGAAACCGACCGCTATTGGAACGCCATCGTCGGCAATGGCGGGGAAGAGAGCATGTGCGGCTGGTGCAAGGACAAATGGGGTATTTCCTGGCAGATCACCCCGCGCGCGCTAAGCGACGCCATGCAACAGGGCGGCCAGATCGCCAAGCGCGCCTTCGATGCCATGATGGATATGAAAAAGATCGACGTGGCGAAGATCGAGGCCGCGGTGAGGGGCTGAGGGGCAGTCCCTCAACCACAGGATCGCCCTCGGGCCTGACCCGAGGGCCGCTCCGCACGAGCACCGGGCCTGGTGTCGCCGGTCCTCGGGTCAAGCCCGAGGACGGCATCGTGCCTGTGTAAAAAGTTCCGGTCTATTTCTTGAGCTTGAGCGGCCCGACCATCTGTTCGGGCTTGACCTCGGCATCGAATTCTTCCGCCGTCAGCAGGCCCAGTTCAATCGCCGTCTCCTTCAGCGTCGACCCGTTCTTGTGCGCCGTCTTGGCGATCTTGGCAGCGTTGTCATAGCCAATCTTGCGGTTGAGCGCCGTCACCAGCATCAGTGACTGGTCGACCAGCTGCTTGATGCGTTTGTGGTCGGGCTCGATGCCAGTGGCGCAGTTGTCATTGAACGACTTGGCCGCGTCGGCCAGGAGCCGCACGCTTTGCAGGAAATTGTAGGCGATGACGGGCTTGAAGACATTGAGCTCGAAATTGCCCTGGCTGGCCGCAAAGCCGATGGCAGCATCATTGCCCATGACCTGGGCGACGACCATGGTCATGGCCTCGGACTGGGTCGGATTGACCTTGCCGGGCATGATCGAAGACCCCGGCTCGTTCTCGGGAATGGTGATTTCGCCCAGGCCCGAGCGCGGACCGGAGGCCAGCCAACGCACGTCATTGGCGATCTTCATGAAGGCGACGGCCAATTGCTTGAGCGCCCCCGATGTGCCCACGAAGGCATCGTGCCCGGCCAGGAGCGCGAACTTGTTCGGCCCGGTCTTGAAGTCACGGCCCGTGAGCGCGGCAATTTCGGCGGCAACGGTAACGGCATAATCGGGGTGGGCATTGAGCCCGGTACCGACGGCGGTGCCACCCAGGGCCAGTTCCTTCAATTGCGGCATGCTCGATTTGATGGCCGCCAGCGCATAATCGATCTGCGCCACCCAGCCCGAGATTTCCTGGCCCAGCGTCAGCGGAGTGGCGTCCTGCAAATGGGTGCGACCGATCTTGACCACGTCCATATAGTCGTCGGCCTTTTTGGCCAAGGTGTCGCGCAGCAGCAGAACGCGCTGGTAAAGGTAGCCCTCCACCGCCTCGACCGCTGCGATATGCATGGCGGTGGGATAGGTGTCGTTGGAGCTCTGGCTCATGTTGACGTGGTCATTCGGGTGCACCGGCTTTTTCGAACCCATGGTGCCGCCGGCCATTTCGATGGCGCGGTTGGAAATGACTTCGTTGACATTCATATTGGACTGGGTGCCCGAACCGGTCTGCCAGACCACCAGCGGAAAGTGATCGGCAAGCTTGCCGGCGATCACTTCGTCGGCGGCAGCAACCACCAGGTCACGGGTTGCCTCGTCCATCAGGCCGAGCTTGAAATTGGCCAGCGCCGCAGCCTTTTTCAGAATGCCGAAGGCGGTGATGATCTCGACCGGCATTTTCTCGCCGCCGATATCGAAGTTCATCAGGCTGCGAGCGGTCTGCGCGCCGTAATACTTATCGTTCGGAACCTCAATGGTGCCCATGGTGTCCGATTCGACGCGCGTGCTCATCTCTTGCCTCTGCTCCGGTTTGGCCGCTTCTGGTTTGGCGGCAGTAACAACAAAAACGGCCGACCCATTGCGGGGTCGGCCGTCGAAATATCAGACTTTGGCCATCAGCGCCAAAGCGCCTTTCGGCTTAGTTCTTTGCCGCGAGGATCTGACGACCGCGGTACATGCCGGTCTTGAGATCAACGTGGTGCGGACGGCGCAGCTCACCCGAATCCTTGTCTTCGACATAGGTGGGGTTGGCGATAGCGTCGTGCGAGCGGCGGAAGCCGCGCTTCATCGGCGAGGTCTTGCGTTTTGGCACTGCCATGGTCGGTACTCCGAATTCAAAATCGTTGCGCCGCCAAAAGCGGCCAGAGACGTGTCTCTGTCAGGATTGGTGGGGTCTATAGAGCATGAGCGCACCCTTGGCTAGGGGTTTTGTGATTCCAGCACCGTCTTGCAGGTCATAATTATTGTATGTACATTAATACAAGGCTTTGGGGGAAGCTCAGCGTGTATGAGTGGGACAAGGCAAAGGATGCTGCAAACCGGCTGAAACACGGCATCGGGTTTGATCGCGTCGAGGAATTCGACTGGTCCAACGCCGCATTCCAGCAGGACAATCGTTTCGATTATGGCGAGGAGCGATTCCGCGCCTTCGGCCACATAGGCGAGCGCCTGTACTGCCTTGCATACGCTCTACGTGGAGACAATATCAGGATTATCAGCCTACGCCCCATGCACAAGAAGGAGGCAAGGAACCATGGCCTCGAAGACTAAAGGCCCACCGCCGGAGGATTACGACCCGGCCGCTCCGCTGACCGATGCGGAAATCAAGACACTGCGCCCAGCGCGGGAGTTCTTCGCCGAACGTGGCATCCCCATGCCGGTGCCGCGCAAGGTGGGTCGACCGAGGCAGGATGAGAACAAGGTTCGCGTCACCATGCGTCTGGATGCCAAGATTGTTGACCATTTCAAGAACCAGGGCCCGGGTTGGCAGACGCGCATCAATGAAGTGCTTGCTGAAAAAGTCGCCAAGAGCCGCTAGAGCGCCAGCACCCCGTCCTGCCCCACGCAACTGGCCCGCTCGCCATATTGGCGGGCCCGGTTCTGCACAATGCCGGCCAGGCGCAGCAGCCCGGCGTTGGGGCGCGCCGGATTGCGCAGGATCGGATTGGGCAGGGTGACGGCCAGCAGGCTCGCGGTCTGCCAATCAAGGTTCTGCGGCTCACGCCCAAAGGCGCGCAGCGCTCCGGCCGCAATTCCAAACTCGCCCTGCGGCCCCCATTCGGCGATGTTGAGGTAAATCTCCATGATCCGCTTTTTGGGGAGGACCAGGTCGATATAGAGCGCCAGCGGCACTTCGAGCGCCTTGCGCACCGCGCTCTGCTGGTTCCAGAGGAACAGATTACGCGCCACCTGCATGGTGAGCGTGGACGCCCCGCGCGTCTCCCGGCCCGCCAGGTAATTGGCGACTTCGTCCCGCAAGGCAGCGACATCCACGCCCCAATGGCGGCAGAACTGTCCATCCTCCGAGAGGATCACCGATGCTTTCAACCGATCCGAAATGTCATCAATATCGCGCCACTCCCGCACCATGGGCTGGCCGCTGAGCATGCGAGCGAGCATGGGCACCGAGAGCGGTTGGACAACGAGATAGAGCGGGGTCAGCACCAGCGGAATGGCGACCACCACCGCGAGGACGCCAAGGGGGATGCGAAGATGCCGCCAGATAGATTTTTTGCGCCGGGCCATGGGGCGCTTCATAGCGGGACGGTCAAAGCAGGCCAAGAGGGTGGATCGGCCGCAAGCCGAGACGAGTGAGGGGGATTGCCCCATCTCCCACTCCGGGCTAGCAACATGGCCATGTACGACTTTTCCGCCGACAGCGCCGACTGTGCCCGAGCCATCGAAGCCGGGCTCTCCGACTATCTCAGCGGCGCGCGGCTTTCGGGGCCAGGTCCGGCTGCCGACAGGGTCATTGCGGCAATGCGCCACGGCAGCCTTGAAGGCGGCAAGCGTCTCCGCCCCCTCCTGGTGCGCCAGGCCGCTGCCATTTTCTCCGTGCCCCGCGACGCCGCCTTGCAGGCGGGCATGGCAGTGGAAATGGTGCATTGCTATTCGCTGATCCACGACGACCTGCCGGCCATGGACGATGACGACCTCCGGCGTGGACGCCCCACAGTCCACAAAGCCTATGACGAGGCCACCGCCATACTGGCGGGAGACGCCCTGCTCACCCACGCCTTTGCAATCCTTGCCGCCCCGGCCTGCCACGATGATGCCGAGGTACGCATCCGCCTGGTTGCCGAATTGGCCCTTGGGAGCGGCGCCGGTGGCATGGTTGGCGGGCAGATGCGCGATATCGAAGGCGAAACCAGCGGTTTCACCGAGGCCGAGATTGCCACCATGCAGGCGATGAAGACCGGCGCCCTGATCCGCGCCAGCGTCCGCATGGGTGCCATTCTGGGTGGCGCCGACCCGCGCGCGCTTTCCGCGCTCACCGCCTATGCCGAGGCCGCCGGCCGCGCCTTTCAGCTCGCCGATGACATTCTCGACGTTACCGCCACATCCGAGGCCATGGGCAAGGCCACCGGCAAGGATGCGGCCTTGGGCAAGCAGACGGTCGTGGCGCGGCTGGGTCTGGAGGGCGCCCGCGCCATGCTCAATGCCACAGTGCATGAAGCCATTTCGGCCCTGCGCACGTTTGGACCCAGGGCAGATGGCCTGCGCGCCACTGCCCATTATTTTGCCAGCCGGGAGAAATAGGCCATGGCCATTCTGCAAAGCGTCAATATCGGCCAGCCCAGACCCATTCCCGCCAAGTCGGCCATGACCGGCATCTACAAGGAGCCGATTGCCCAGGATGCTGAAGTCGAGGTGACGCGGCAGGGGCTTGAGGGTGACGCCATTATCAACCGCAAGCATCACGGCGGTGTCGACCAGGCCGTCTATGTCTATTTCGCCGACGACTATGCCTATTGGAGCAAGGTGCTGGAGCGTGACATCGCCCCCGGCACCTTTGGCGAGAACCTGACTATTGGCGGCGTCGAGGGGCGCGAGGTGGCCGTGGGCGACCGGTTCGAGATCGACGATGTTGTGCTCGAAGTGACCTCGCATCGCACCCCTTGCGCGGTCTTTGCCGCTCGCATGGGCAATCCCGCCTGGCTCAAGCAGTTCATGAAGGCCGGCCGCCCCGGCGCCTATTGCCGGGTGATCGAACCGGGACATTTGAAGGGCGGCGAACCGGTGCTGCACCGCCCCTTCGATGGCGACCGCATCACGGTCAGCCAATTGCTCGCGCTCGAAGGCGCACGCGATATCGAGCCTGAACTGATGCAGCGCATTCTGAGGACCCCGGTGCATTACAAGATGCGCGCCGATTACGAGCAGCGCCTGGCAACCCTGTTTTGAGCGCGGCCCTGCAATGCAAATAGCCAGGACCAATTCATGAGCCTTGATACCGTTCGCGCCGATCTCGCCGCCCGCGCACCGGACCTTGAAGTCATCGTCACCCCGGACTCCACCGCCACCGTGCAACTGGCCGCCGTGGTGCACGGGGTCGAGCCGGGGCAGATTGCCAAGACGCTCTGCATAAGGGTGCGGGACGAGGAGGTGCTGCTGGTCACCCGCGGCGACGCGCGGCTTGACAACCAGAAATCCAAATCGGCCTTTGGTGGCCGCCCGCGCATGCTGGGGGCCGAAGACGTGCTTCGCCTGACCAGCCATCAGGTGGGCGGCGTCTGCCCCTTCGGCCTTCCAGCGCCGCTGCCGATCTACCTCGATAGCTCGCTCAGGATTTATGACCTCGTCATCCCCGCAGCGGGCGACACCCACTCCTCGGTCAAGCTCTCGGTCGAGCGGCTGGCGGAACTGTGCGGCGGCAGATGGGTCGATGCATGTCAGCCGCCAGCGTGAAGCAGCGCGCCGCACGCTTCATCCGCGAGCGCCTGACGCTGAAGGCCCTGCCCTTCCGTCCCGACATCACGCTCTATTCCCCAACCCCGCAAAGTGGGCTCAACGGCTGGCTGACCAGCGAGGGGCTGGAGCGGACGCCGCCTTATTGGGCCTATGCCTGGGGCGGCGGAGCGGCGCTGGCGCTTTATCTCCGCGATCATCCCGAGGCTGTTTTGGGCAAGCGCGTGCTCGATTTCGGAGCGGGTTCCGGGCTGGTGGGCATCGCTGCGGCCAAGGCGGGCGCGGCATCGGTATTGGCCGTCGAACCGGACCCGGTCGGACAGGTGGCCCTGCGCCTCAATGCCGAAGCCAACAACGTTTCTCTGGCGCTCTGGACCGAACCGGCGCTGCCGCCGGTTGATATCATCCTGGCGGGGGATATCTTCTACCTCCCCGAGGTGGTCGGCAGGACGCTGCCAATTCTGCTGGATGCCGCCGCGCAGGGCGCAAATGTTCTGGTTGGCGACCCCTTCCGGCGCGATCTTCCGCTTGACCGGCTCGATCTGCTGATCGAATACGCCGTGGCCGACATGGGCGGCAGCGCCCCGGTTCGCGCCGGGGTCTTTGCCCTGCGTCCCTAGACCGTTTCACGTTTAGCTGAACGCGCGGCCCTCTTGCCGCCCTCCCCCTTGTGGGGAGGGACCGAGGGTGGGGGTGTCGGCCTGTCCTCTTGCTCGGAGCCTTTGGAGGTCGCGTCACCCCCACCCCAGCTCTGCGATGGCCTGTCGGCCTCGCGTCGCTACCCTCCCCCCAAGGGGGAGGGAGGCGATGGAACCGCGTCCGCCTGAGTGTGAAATGATCTAGACCATCAGCAATGCTCCGGCGCCCTTGCACACTCTGGCAAGCCGGATTAAATCCACGAACCAGCGAGGACGACCTCCCCCATTTCGGGATCAGCGTTCGGGACGGCCCGGAACTCATGGAGCTTTCCATGCGGACCACCGCCGACCGTATCCGCCACGCCATTTCCTTTGAGGTCATCGGCATTTTGATCGCAACGCCGCTCGCGGCTTTGGTCTTCCACCTGCCCGCCGGCGACAGCGCCGTCATCATCATCGGCAGCGCCACTGTCGCCATGGCGTGGAACTACGTCTACAACCTCATTTTTGATCGGGCGATGAACCGCTTTGCCGGCACAACGCTGAAAACAGCGCCCATCCGCATCGCCCATGCCATGCTGTTCGAACTGGGCCTGCTGCTCATGCTCATGCCGCTCATTGCCTGGTATCTGGGCATTTCACTCTGGCAGGCCCTGGTCATGGATTTCGCTTTCGCCCTTTTCTACATGGGCTATGCGCTAATCTTTAACTGGGCCTATGACCGCGTGTTCCCCCTGCCCGAGTGGCAGAAATCCTAACCGGGCAGCCGCGCAAGAATGAGCGCGGCCTCGGCCACGAATGCCACGGCACGCTCATTCTCCTGCTCCACCGCAAAGCCCAGCCGCCGATGCAGCCGCAGCGAGGCGACATTGCCGCGCCGCACATGACTGCGCAGCGTCACCGGCCCGAGCCCTTTCAATAGGTCCGCCATGGCGCGCCCAAGCGCGGCGATAGTCGGCGAGCTTCGATGTGCAGGGTGAATGGCCAGGCCGCCAACGAACCAATTGTTGTCCGCCACCGGCCAGAGACAGCCATAGGCCACCAGCGCGCCGTCGCGGTGGACGCTGGCCCATTCGGACCGCTGCAGGCTGGCCGTCAGCGCCTGTCTATGCGTTTCTGCGTCCAGCGGCCCACCATCGGGACCCTTGAGACAGAGGAGATCAAGCGCCAGAACCGCCTCCAGCGCCGGCTTGTCGCCGCTCACTCCGCCGCGTCCTGCTTTCCGGCCCCGAATTTCTTTTCGATATAATCGGCGACCATGACCTTGAACTGGTCGGCGACGTCGGCCCCACGCAGGGTCGCGACCTTGTGCCCGTCAACAAACACCGGTGCAGCCGGGGTCTCGCCGGTGCCCGGCAGGGAAATGCCGATATTGGCGTGCTTGCTCTCACCCGGCCCGTTGACGATGCAGCCCATCACCGCCACCGAGAGCGTCTCGACGCCCGGATAGCGCTCGCGCCACTCCGGCATCGAAGTGTTGAGGTGGTCCTGAATGTCCTTGGCCAGCGACTGGAACGTGGTCGAGGTGGTCCGCCCGCAACCGGGGCACGCCGCCACCACCGGCAGGAACTGCCGGAAACCCATGGTCTGCAGCAATTCCTGCGCCACCTTGACCTCGGTGGTGCGATCCCCGCCTGGCTCGGGGGTGAGGGAAATGCGAATGGTGTCGCCAATTCCCTGTTGCAGCAGGATGCCCAGCGCCGCCGAGGAGGCGACGATGCCTTTTGATCCCATGCCTGCCTCGGTCAGCCCCAGATGCAGCGCATAATCGCAACGGGCGGCCAAGTCCTCGTAGACCGCGATCAGGTGCTGGACGTCTGACACCTTGGTGGAAAGGATGATCCGCTCGCGGGCCATGCCCAGCTCTTCGGCCCGCTGCGCCGAGAGCAGCGCCGACTGGATGATCGCCTCGCGCTGCACTGCGGCGGCCGAAATCGGCGCGACGGAGGCAGCGTTTTCATCCATCAGGCGCGTCAGCAGTTCCTCGTCGAGCGACCCCCAATTGACCCCGATCCGCACCGGCTTGTCATAGCGATTGGCGATCTCGATCAGCGTCGAAAACTGCGTGTCGCGCTTGGCCTTGAACCCGACATTGCCCGGGTTGATGCGATACTTGGCCAGCGCCTCGGCACAGGCTGGATGATCGGTGAGCAGCTTGTGGCCGATATAGTGGAAGTCGCCCACCAGCGGCACGTCATAGCCCATGCTTTGGAGGCGGTCGCGGATCACCGGCACCGCCGCCGCGCTCTCGTCTCGATCAACAGTTATGCGCACGATTTCCGAGCCGGCGCGCGCCAACTGCATGACCTGCCGAACCGTCGCGTCGATGTCTGCGGTATCGGTATTGGTCATGGATTGGACAACCACGGGGGCGCCGCCGCCCACCATGACGCCACCCACATCAACTCCAACAGACTGCCTGCGCGGCGCCGCTCCGGCCATCAAAACACCTCGTCCAATTGCCCTGACACATAAGCCCCGGGGCGGACCGGCGCAATATTGGAAACCTGTGTCGAATTGACGACGAGCGCTTCGTTGCGCTGCTATGGACACGGAGACTCACCATGACCTTTGCCGCCTATCTCACCAATATCGAAAAACAAACCGGCGTCTCGCCGGACGAGTTCGTGCGTCTGGCGCGCGCCAGGGGGCTCACCGCCCCCGGCACCAGGGCGACGGCCATCACCGACTGGCTGAAGTCCGAGTACGGGCTGGGCCACGGCCATGCCATGGCCATCGTCAAACTGCTCAAGGATCGCGGGGTCCTCACCTGATCGTCGTCAATTCGTGATCGCGCGATGCTTGAACCGGAGCCGCGGCACAACCACTTGATGGAGCATGATGACCATGCTCCTTTCCCGCCTCGTTCTGTTCCGCAAGGAAGTCGTCCAGCTCTGGAAGGCCTTCCGGGCGCCCGAAACCCCGTTCCACCTCAAGGCGGCAACGCTGTTTGTCGCCTTCTATCTGGTGAACCCCTTCGACATCCTGCCCGATTTCATCCCGCTGCTCGGCTGGGTGGACGATCTTGTCCTCGTGCCACTAATGGTGAGTTGGATCGTCTCGCGCCTGCCTGTGCCGGTCTATGCCGGTAAATACGGCAAGACCGTCGATGGGACGGCCCGGCGGAAGTAACACGGAAAACCAGAAGGCCCGGATCGCTCCGGGCCTTCTTGCTATTCCAATCGCACCAGCAGGTCCTTGGCATCGATCTGGTCGCCGGGCTTGATCAGCAATTCGGCCACCACGCCATCGGCTTCGGCGTGAATGGCCGTTTCCATCTTCATGGCTTCGATCGAGCAGAGCACATCGCCCGCTTGGACGGACTGGCCCTGCTTGACGGCCAGTGTCGAGATGACGCCCGGCATGGGCGCGCCCACCTGCTTGGGGTCGCCCGCCGCAGCCTTGGCGCGCACCTTGACCTCACCGGCCTTCAGCCGATCCGGCACGATAATGGTGCGCGGCTGGCCGTTGAGATCGAAGAAGCAGCGGACCTCGCCCTTTTCATTGGTCGGCGCGCGACCTTGATAGGTGACGACCAGCGTCTTGCCTTTTTCGATATCGACCAGCAGTTCGTCGCCTTCTTCGAGGCCGTAGAAATAGACCGGCGTGGGCAGCACTTCGGTGGGCCCATAGCGATCCTGGGTCTTTTCGAAATCCGAATAGACTTTTGGATACATGAGGAACGAGGCCAGACGATAATCGTCGATGGGCTGTCCCACTTCCTCGGCAATCTTCTTGCGCTCGGCCTCAAGATCAATGGGCTTCAGATAGGAGCCTGGCCGCTCGGTCAGCGCCGTCTTGCCCTTGAGCACCTTCTTTTGCAGCTGTTCGGGGAAGCCGCCCGGCGGCTGGCCCAGGTCACCGGCAAAGAAACCCACCACCGAGTCAGGGAAGGCAATGTCCTTGTCCGGGTTCTCGACATCCTTGCGGGTGATGCCCGCCGAAACCATGGCCAGCGCCATGTCGCCCACCACCTTGGATGAAGGCGTCACCTTGACGATATCGCCGAACATCTGGTTGACGTCGGCATAGGTCTGGGCGACCTCGTGCCAGCGGGTTTCGAGCCCCAGCGAACGCGCCTGTTCCTTGAGATTGGTGAACTGGCCGCCCGGCATTTCGTGGAGATAGACCTCCGATGCGCCGCCCTTCAAGTCGCTCTCGAAGGCGCGGTACTGGGTCCGAACGGCCTCCCAATAGAAGGAAATCTGGCGGATCGCCTTGGCATCGAGCCCGGGATCGCGATCCCCATCGGCCATGGCCGCAACCAGCGAACCCAGGGTCGGCTGGCTCGTGGTGCCGGAAAGCGCATCCATGGCCGCGTCGACCGCATCAACCCCCGCATCCACCGCTGCCAGCACCGTGGCCGCCGCCGCGCCGGACGTGTCATGCGTGTGCAGGTGGATCGGCAGGCCGACCTCCTGTTTCAGGGTCGAGATCAGCTTGCGCGCGGCGGCGGGCTTGAGCAGCCCAGCCATGTCCTTGAGACCGAGCACATGCGCCCCTGCGGCTTCGAGTTCCTTGGCCAGCGCGACGTAATATTTGAGGTCATATTTGGCCCGGTCGGGGTCCAGCATGTCGCCGGTATAACAGACGACACCCTCGCAGACCTTGTTGGCCTCGATCACCGCGTCCATCGAGACGCGCATGTTTTCGACCCAGTTCAGGCAATCGAAAACGCGGAAAATGTCGACGCCCCCGGCGGCCGCCTGCTTGACGAAGAACTGGACGACATTGTCCGGGTAATTGGTGTAGCCCACGCCATTGGAGCCGCGCAGCAGCATCTGGGTGAGGATGTTCGGCGCCCCGGCGCGGACCTTGGCGAGGCGCTCCCACGGGTCCTCGTTGAGGAAGCGCATGGAAACGTCAAAGGTCGCCCCGCCCCAACACTCGAGGCTGAAGAGGTTCGGCAGGCCGCGCGAATAGGCCTGGGCAATGCGGGTGATGTCGAAGCTGCGCATGCGCGTCGCCAGCAGCGACTGATGCGCGTCCCGCATTGTGGTGTCGGTGAACAGGACCCGCGTCTGGTCCTTCATCCACTGCGCAAGGCCGACAGGGCCGTCCCGGTCCAGAATTTGGCGGCTGCCTTCCACCACCGAAAGCGGTGGGAATTCAGGCACGAAGGGCGCCGCGGCCTCGGCCGGCGGACGCGGCCGGTCGCGCACTTCCGGGTGCCCGTTCACGGTCACATCGGCAATATAGGAAAGGAGCTTGGTCGCCCGGTCCTTGCGCGGCTTGAAATTGAAGAGGTCCGGCGTCGTGTCGATAAAGCGCGTCGTATAGCGGTTCTCGAGGAAATCGGGATGGGTAATGATGTTCTCAAGGAACGCCAGATTGGTCGCCACGCCGCGAATACGGAACTCGCGCAAGGCGCGATGCATGCGGGCAATGGCCTCATCGGCGCTTGGTGCCCAGCAGGTGACCTTTTCGAGGAGCGGGTCGTAGTAACGGGTAATGACCGCGCCCGAATAGGCGGTTCCGCCATCGAGGCGTACGCCAAAGCCGGTGGCGCCGCGATAGGCGGTGATGCGGCCATAATCGGGAATGAAATTCTGCTCGGGGTCCTCGGTGGTCACCCGGCACTGAATGGCATTGCCATTGAGCTTGATATCTTCTTGCAGCGGCACACCAGATTCAGGGGTACCGATCACGGCGCCGTCGAGCAGATGGATCTGCGCCTTGACGATGTCGATGCCGGTCACTTCCTCGGTGACCGTATGCTCCACCTGGATGCGCGGGTTCACTTCGATGAAGTAGAATTTGTCCGTGTCGGCATCCATCAGGAATTCGACGGTACCGGCGCCACGATAGTTTGCGGCACTGCCCAGCCGGACGGCGGCGTCGGTCAACTCCTTGCGCACGGCGTCGCTGAGATAAGGCGCGGGCGCGCGCTCCACCACCTTCTGGTTGCGCCGCTGAACCGAGCAGTCGCGCTCGAACAGATGCACCAGATTGCCATGATCGTCGCCGATCAGCTGCACTTCCACATGCCGGGCGCGCTCAATCAGCTTTTCGAGATACATCTCGTCCTTGCCGAAGGCGGCCTTGGCCTCGCGCTTGCCTTCAGACACTTCCGAAAGCAGCGTCTTTTCATCCATGATGCGCCGCATGCCGCGCCCGCCGCCGCCCCAGCTCGCCTTGAGCATCAGCGGATAGCCGATTTCGGCGGCCAGCTTCTTGATGGTCTCGGGGTCGTCCGGCAGCGGCTCTGTGGCCGGCACCACCGGCACATTGCTGGCAATCGCCATATTGCGGGCGGCAACCTTATTGCCCAGGTCGCGCATGGTCTGCGCGCGCGGTCCGATAAAGATGATGCCGGCATCCTCGCAGGCATCAACGAATTCGGGACTCTCTGAAAGCAGGCCATAGCCCGGGTGGATCGCGTCAGCACCGGATATGCGAGCGATCCGAATGTACTCTTCAATTTGAAGATAGGCTTCGACCGGGCCCTTGCCCTTGCCGATCAGATAGGCCTCGTCGGCCTTGAACCGGTGCAGCGCCAGCTTGTCTTCTTCGGCATAGGCCGCCACGGTCTTGAGACCGAGTTCATTGGCGGCACGAAACACGCGAATGGCGATTTCGCTGCGGTTGGCGACGAGAATTTTCTTGATGGTCATCGATGTCCGTTCCGAGCAGGAGGGGGCAAGGACCGCTTGGGTCCGGCTCAGCAAATGCCGACGGACGGGACGGTTGACCGCCCAACCGTCGAAAACCTGATTTCAGTTCTGGCCGAGATATCCGGCCAGGTGGCTCATGTCATATCCTGCCTCAGCGGCCTGGGAGATGATCTGATCGGCGGGGACATCCCCCGCCTGGCTCAGCGCCCACAGCGTCGTCGAGCGCGTACCCGACCGGCAGAAACAGAACACCTTGCCGTCGCTCCCCTCGAGCACGGCCTTGGTGGCATTGACGAGATCGGGGCTCACCCCTTCGCGTCCCAGCGGAATGGCATGATAGGCGAGCCCGGCAGCCTTGGCGGCTGCTTCGATTTCAGCCCCAGCCGGCTGGTCGGGTGATTCCCCGTCCGGCCGGTTGTTGACAATGGCAACAAAGCCCAGGTCCTTGAGCGTTTTGACGTCGTCGGGCTGGATCTGTCCAGAGACGCTGACGTGATCGTTGATCCGCTTCAGTTCCAAGGCTTCTTCTCCCACAAGCCCCTGCGGCAGTCCTTGAAGCGGTCACCACTTCGCGGACGCAGTCACAGGCAGAGCGCCGGCGCGCAATGGCCCGTTATAGCCACGCGGTTGCCGGTGACGCAACTGGCTGTGGCGCAAAGCTGTCACCGAGCTGTCGCAGACCGCGATCAGGCTGCGCACACCACCTGCTGGACGACCAGGGGTTGTGGCCGGCCCAGGTGATAGCCCTGCAGCGCCGTGCAGCCGGCCTCGACCAGCATCTGCAACTGTTCCTCGGTCTCGATGCCTTCGGCCACCACCTCAAGCTTGAGCGAACGGGCAATGTCGCAGACCGCCGAAACGATCATTGCATTGACCGGATTGGCGGCGAAATCCGCGACATAGGTGCGGTCGATCTTGATGATGTCGAAGGCAAAATCGCGCAGATAGTGCAGGCTCGCATGGCCAGCGCCGAAATCGTCGATGGCGACGCGGACACCCATGGCCCTCAGGGTGGTCAGATTGTTCATCTCGACGCTGCCCGCCGCCAGCGGCGCGTTCTCGGTGATTTCGACGATGATGCGCGTCGGTGAGGTGCCGGTCTCGATCAGGATATCGGCAAAGCTCTCGGCAAATTCGGCCCGGCGCAATTGCACCGGCGAGACATTGACCGCCACCGGCCCCTTGAGCCGCGGCAGGTCTGCGCAGGCTCGTCGCAAGACCCATTCGCCCAGCCGGTCGATCAGGCTGCTCTGCTCGGCCACACCGATGAACTGACCCGGCGCAATCGTGCCGCGCACCTTGTGTCGCCAGCGCACCAATGCCTCGTGCGAGCGCACCGTGAGCGTCGCGCTGTCGAACACCGGCTGATAATGCAGCTCCAACTCGTCCATCAGGATGGCGGCGCGCAACTCGCGCTCCACGAAGCGACGATGGCGCTCATCGCCCAGCATGTCCGGATCAAAAGGCACCACGCAACCGCGGCCGGCATGCTTGCCCTTGTAGAGCGCCAGATCGGCAATGGCGATCAGCTCATTGGGGTCGTCGCTGTCGAGCGGCGCCAGCGCCACCCCGATGGTGGCCGAAAGCCGCGTCATCCGCCCCGCAATTTGATGCGGTTCGTTGAGCTGGCGCAGCAGCCGGTCACCCAGGCGGCAGAGGCCACCCTTGTTGTCATGGCCGGGAATGAGCACGCCAAATTCGTCCCCGCCCAGCCGGCCGATGATGGCGTTCGGCATCAGCGCGCGCATCTCGCGCACCAGCGCCACCAGCGCCGCATCGCCCGCGCCATGCCCGGCGCTGTCATTGAGCACCTTGAGATTGTCCATGTCGATCTGCAGATACCCCAGCGCCGACAGCGACCCGCGGTGGGCAAAGCGCTGCAGCTCATCGAGGAAATAGGAGCGCGTAAACGTGCCGGTCAGGGCATCGCGATTGGCCGAGGCCAGGGCTTCGGCCATCGCTGCCTGCGCTTCGGCCAGGCGTCGCCGTAACAGTCTGTGGGCTTGCAACAGCACCACGGGAATGGTGATGGCAAGGCCTGCCATAATCCAGGCGATGACCGATTGGGAACCGAAGCCAAGCAGTGTGGCCAGGCTCAATCCCAGCAGCATGATGGCAAGCAGCCCGATGGTCAGCCGCAGCCAGTCATAGGCCTGGTTGACGAGGGCAAAGTTGGGGCGGACCTGCATGGTGTAACCTGGATGGTCGAGAGCTGGCCCCAGCATGCCCCATCAAGTCTGAATCAATGTTAAATGCCTGATTTATAAGGAAAAACTAGCAAAATCGAAAATCGGGGCGCCACGCTAGTGTCCCTCTGCGACACGCAGATGACAAACCGGGCGCCCCGATGGTCAGGGTTGATCAAGTGTGAATTGGTCAGCTTTCACCCACGCCCGGCGTATAGCGGGCCAGCGCCCCGATGACGCGCTTGGCGGTCACCCGGCCGATCTGCACACCCTTGTCATTGGTGACGCCCACCCATTGATGCTCGGCAAAATAGGGCAGCACGTCCTCGCATCGGGCATTGGCCGGCACCTGGAACTCGCAGGCCTCGAATTCGCCCCGCTCCATGATGGTGCGGACGTGAATGGCGCGCGCCTTGTTCACCTCGCGCACGAATTCCTCGATATGCTCATTGGCGGGCTTGAGCACGATGTCCTCGGGCTTGCCCTCCTGCTGCACCGCCCCGTCCTTGAGCACGGCAATGCGGTCGGCGATCTTGAGCGCTTCGTCGAAATCGTGGGTGATGAAGAGGATGGTCTTGCCCAGGCTCTTCTGCAATTCGACCAGCTGGTCCTGCATGCCCGAGCGGATCAGCGGATCGAGCGCCGAAAAGGCCTCATCCATCAGGATGATGTCGGTGTCGAGCGCCAAAGCCCGCGCCAGGCCAACCCGTTGCTGCTGCCCGCCGGAAAGCTGGCGCGGCTGGCTCTGCTCATAGCCCGAAAGACCCACCGTCTCGATCCATTTGGCGGCCTTTTCCATGCGCTCGGCCTTGGGCACGCCCCGCACTTCCAGTCCATAGGCGACATTGTCGATGACCGAACGATGCGGCAACAGGCCGAACTTCTGAAACACCATGGCAACGGTACTGCGCCGATAGGTGCGCAACTCGGGCAGGCTCATCTTGAGCACGTCATTGCCCTCAACCACGATCTCCCCATCGGTGGGATCGATCAGCCGGTTGACGTGGCGGATAAGCGTTGACTTGCCCGAGCCCGAAAGGCCCATGACCACAAAGATCTGGCCCCGCGCAATATCGAGCGACACATTGTCGAGCCCGACCACGTGATTGGTCTGGGCCTGCACTTCAGCCTTGGACTTGCCTGAGCGCAACAGCGCAAGTGCGCCCTGCGGATCGTTGCCAAAAATCTTGGTGACGCCGCGCATGCGGATGGCAAGGCCGGTATCCTGGTTCATGTCATGCATGTTAGCGCGCCTCCGCCAGGCCGATGCGGGCCTGAAGCTGTTTGCCGAACGATTGGGTGATGCGGTCAAAGATGATGGCCAGCGCCACAATGCCCAGCCCCGCGAAAAGACCCCGGCTGACCTCAAGCCGGCCAATGCCCTGCAGCACCTGGTAGCCAAGGCCGCCGGCCCCGATCATCGAGGCGATCACCACCATGGACAGCGCCATCATCGTGGTCTGGTTGATGCCGGCCAGGATCGTCGGCAGCGCCAGCGGAATCTGCACGCCAAAGAGCCGCTGGCTCGGCGTCGTGCCGAAGGCGCGGCTGGCCTCCATGACCGCCGGATCAACCGAGCGCAGCCCGAGGTCCGAAAGGCGCACCAGCGGTGGCGCCGCATAGACGATGGTGGCGATCAGCGCCGGGATCTTGCCGGGGCCGAAGATCATCACCGTGGGGATGAGATAGACAAAGCTGGGCAGCGTCTGCATCAGGTCAAGGATTGGCGTGATGACCTGGCGCACCCGCGCCGACCGGCTCATCCACACGCCCACCGGAATGGAGACGACAATGGCGGTCAGCGTCGCCGCGATCATCAGCGCCATCGTCGTCATGGCATCTTCCCAAAGGTCCATGACCCCGAGGAAGACCAGCGACAAGAAGACGATGAGCGGCAATTGCCAACGCCGTGTGGCGAGCCAGGCAATGCCCACAAGGAGAATCATGATCAGCCAGAAGGGCGTGGCAATCAGGGTGTCCTCGATGAATTTGAGCAGCATCAGCAGCGGATAGGCCGCCGCCTCGAATTCGTCGCCCCAATTGCGCACGACCCAGTTGAGGCCATCATCAATGGCCCTGCGCCACGGGCGGGTGTCGATCAGTTCTGGAAACATGTTTGCACTTTCTCATTTCGGAGTGCCGCAGACCGGCGTGCGATCCCAAAGCCAGCGCCTCCATTGGCTTTGGGATCGAACGCACAAAACGGCCGGGTCGAAACCCGGCCGCCATGAGGAACGCTGAACGCCGGGATTAACCGAGCGTTGCCAGCACTTTTTCGGCCACTTCAGCCGGAACCCAATTGGTCCAAACGTCCTGCTTGGTCTTGAGGAAATTCTCGGCGGTCGCCTCGGCATCAGCCTGGTTCTCGTCGCCATAGACCAGCAGTTCGCTGATTTCCGCATTGGTCAGGCCAACCTTGGAGAAATAGTCGGCAACCGCTGGAGCGTCTTCCGTGATCCAGGCTGCAGCACCCACAACCGCGGGGCTCGACGGATAGGCGGTCACGCCCGCCGGCTCGTCGCAATCGGGATCGGTGTTGCACTGGTAGACAGCCACGTCGGCTTCACCGATATCGAGCTGCACGGCAGGGAACTTGCCCAAAATGGCCGTCGGACCCCAGTAGTAAAACAGGATTGGCTCTTCTCGCGTGAAGGCACGGGCAATCGAAGCGTCCAGCGCACCACCCGAACCGGGCGAGAACAGGTTCCAGGTCTCTTCCATGCCAAAGGCTTCAAACAGTGCGGAGGTTGAAAGCTCACAAGCCCAGCCCGGCGGGCAGGAATAGAGACGGCCCTTGCTGGGATCCTCAGGATCGGCAAACAGGTCAGGACGGGCGATCACGGCTTCGGCGGTGGTCAGCTCGGGATATTCCTCCTGGACATAGGCGGGGATGAACCAGCCCTCGACGGTGCCATCGGTGATGGCATCGGACAGCTCGACCACCGTTCCCTCCTCGATAGCGGCGTCCCAGGCCTCTTCAATGGCGCTGGTCCACAGCTCCGGCGCCACCGCCGGGTTGCCGCGCGTCAGCATGGACGACGAGGTGGGAACCGTGTCGCCCGCGACGATCTCGACGTCGCAGCCATAACCCTGTTCCAGGATCGTCGCATGAATATGCGCCAGGGCTGCAGCGGAAGGCCAGCTCATCTCGGCAATGTCGATGGTGCGGTCGGTACCGCATGCGGCGGCATCTGCATCCTGGGCAAGGGCGGGAAGGCTGCTGGCAGACAAAAAGGCAACAGCGATCGCGGCGGCAATGCCACCGGATTTCAAAATCATCAGGTCAACTCCTGCGGTTGTGGAATGGAGCGGACCATAAAGATGGCAGAATTGTGTGTCAAATCCGGCAATATTTGATCAATAACAGACCAGACGCGCCACATTATCTTGGTCGACCGCATTGCGAACTTGACGTTTTAACTGATCGCCGGACACTTCTTGATTGCCCAAGAAGCAAGCAGGTAGAAATTCGACTGTTTCAAGTCGAAAAAATATCCCGAATTTATTCGTTATCGATTGGAGGCGCAGCGCCAACCCAATCCTGCCAAAGATCGCGACGCTCGGCCACGAAGCGGTCGGCAACCGTCTCCAGCGTGGCGCCGGGCTGATTGAGCTGGGCGAGCAATTGATCCATTTCCTCAAGGGCAAGGCTCGCGCGCTGGAAATAGCTGGCAATCTGCGGGGTCTCGGCAAACACCCGCTCGGCCAGCGCGATCACCACGCTGTCGCTGGGAAACGCCGACGGCTTGGGGTCATTGCAGACCCGGTCGGCGAGGCATTGCGCCGCCGCCTCGTCATAGGCACCCATGTCGATGGCGACAAATTCGAGCTGCGCCAGAATGGCGTTGGGCTGCCAATAATAGAACAGGAAGGGCTCGCGCCGATTGAGCGCCTCGGCAATCAACCGGTCCATCTCCAGCCGATTGGCCGGCTCGACGATCTCAACCAGATCGCCCAGCCCGTGGGCCTTGACCAGATTGCGATTGATCACCGAACAGGCCCAGTCCACCGGGCAGGAGATGAAGCGCACGCGCCCCGCGGCCTGCACCTGCGGCAGGGTCAGCGCCAGCTCCGCCGCCACCGGCGTCGCACTGAAACTACTGGCCAGGGTCAATGGCATGTACCAGCCCTCGAACTGGCTTTGCGCATAGGTTGGAGCGGCGCTGCGCACCTGCTGACCTTCCATGGCGCCATTCCAGAGATCGGCAATACGATTGATCCACATTTCGGGCGCCACCTGCGGCTGGCCGGTCGAGCCCATGGACGATGTGGTGGCCGCCAGGTCCCCCGAAACCACCCGCACCTCGCAGCCGAATTCGGCGGTCAATAGCCGGGCATGGATTTCCGCGAGGATAGCCGCCGATGGCCAGCCCATCCGCGCAATGGCAAGGGGCCGCCGGCCGCAGGGCGGTGGCGGCGCTGCTGCGGCTTCGGTTGTTGCCGGCGTGGCTGCCGCATCCTGGGCCGTATCGAGCACGGTGATCTGACCCAGCGCCGGTTGCATGATGAGGGCCAGCGTTGCGACGGCAATCGCATGGCGGAGAAAAATCATGGCACACCCTTGCCGCTGCGTCCCGGACCCGGCGCCAGTCTATGCCCAACACCCCCCTGTTAAGCAACTGCGCGGAGTACAAGAATTGGCGCGCAATCCCCGGTGACATCGGCGCCCCGATTATGCAACAGTCTGCCCCAGCGGGGCGCGCGACGCGCCCCCATGCCTGTTGCCGCGCCGCAAGAAGGAGGTCAGCAAGACCACCCGGCGCGCAACCGAAACAGAGGGACGTCTATGTTCAAGAAAACCCTGACCCTGGCGGTTGCCGCCACCACCCTGACCATTGCCGCTCCGGCCCTGGCCCAGGACAGCGGCGCCACCATCGGTTTCATCGGCGGCTTCACCGGCCCCATCGAATCCCTGACCCCGCCGATTTTTGCCGGCGCCGAACTGGTTGTCAGCCAGGTCAACGAGCAGGGCGGCATCCTGGGTGGTGAACTCTCCATCATCTCGGCTGACGGTGCCTGCGATGCAACGGCCGCTGCCGCTGCTGCCGACAAGGTGATCAATACCGACAACGTGACCGGCGTGGTCGGTGCGCTCTGCACGGGCGAAACCATCGGCGCCTTCAACGGCTCGGGTCTTTCGGGTGGCGTGGTGTTCATCTCGCCGGCCTCTTCGGCCCCGACCCTGACCACCCTGGAAGACAATGACCTTGTCTACCGCACCACCCCGTCCGACGCGCTCCAGGGCGTCAAGCTGGCCAACCTGCTGCTGGCCAAGGGCGTCAACGACATCGCCATCACCTATGTCAACAATGACTACGGCAAGGGCTTCGCCGACGCGCTGGCCGCAGCCTATGAAGCTGGTGGCGGCACCATTGCTGCCAATCTCGCCCACGAAGAAGGCAAGGCCGACTACCGCGCCGAGCTGGGCAACCTGGTGGCTTCGCAGAACCTCGTCATCCTCGCCTATGCCAACGCTTCGGGTAACACCGTGCTGCGCCAGGCCGTCGAGAGCGGCAACTTCACCACCTATGTGGGCGGCGACGGCATGGTCGGCGACGACCTGCTCAACGGTATCGACGCTGCTGCCGTGGAAGGCATGATTGCCACCCGCGCCGGCGCTCCCTCGGGCGCTGCCGTGGACATCTACAATGCCTTCACCGCTGACGGCTTCACCGCCAATGCCACCTATGCCCCTCAGGCCTATGACGCTGCCTTCCTGATGGCCCTCGCCATCGAGAAGAACGGCTCGTCTGCCCGCGAAGGCCTCTCGGCAGCACTGCGCGAAGTCTCCTCGGCTCCGGGCGAAAAGATCCTGCCGGGCGAATGGGCCAAGGCCAAGGAACTGATCGCAGCCGGCACCGACATCGACTATGAAGGCGCCGGTGGCGCGCTCGACTTTGACGAAGCCGGCGACGTGGACGGCATCATCGTCGAACTCGCCGTCGAAGGCGGTTCGTTCGTCGAAAAGGGCCTGATCGACTAGGCTCCATCCGGCGCATGGCGAGGGCAAAACCCTCCAGTGGAGGGTTTTGTGGAGCTTAGGCCCGGAGCGCTACGCGCGCAGGGCACGAATACACAGACATAAGAAGGCCCGGGAGTATTCCCGGGCCTTTTTTCTACACCCGCGCCCACGACCGCCCCACATTAAGGACTCGTTAACTATGACTCCGTCCGCGAAGTCGCGGAACATAGGGGGCACACAAGCAACCTTAATGTTGCCTGTTGCAAGCACATCGGACTCGGCTTATACAATTGCACATGGTCGATGCAAGCCTGCCATTGGAAGACTACATTGCTCGTCGGCGTACGGAGCTTTCCGACGCCGAGGCGCGCTTGCGCGAAGAACTTCGTAAAGTGCTCGACGAACGAACGAAGCTGGACAAGGCCGCATTGGCGGCAGGATTGTCCGAACCCGCGTTGGCGTCATCCTCCGAAATCGCGCATAGCTCTCAGCCGCGTAGGAGGGGGCGGCGCGCGTCCGGAACTACGATTAAGGAAGCGGTTCTTCAGACTCTGGAAGAGGCGGGGCACGGACTACCCGCAACCGACATTCTGCCAAGGATCAATGCACTCTTGGGAATTCAATACCCACGTACGAGCCTCAGCCCTCAACTGTCCCGACTTAAGCAGTCTGGTGACCTCATACTTGATGGCAACCTCTGGTACATCCGGGGCATGAAAATTCCCGAGAGTCGAGAGAGGGGCATTTTCGAATGATGCGCCTTGACGCGAAAAAACCCGAAGATGCGCATTCCTGGCGAGGAGGCATCTTCGGGTTTCCATTCAACTCCCTGCGGGGCCGTGAAGCCGGTCCGGGAGGTGGTACATGAGATTAGCGTAACCTCTCATGAACAGCCAGTCAGGGCACGCCCTGACTGGCATGGGGGCGGTTAATGGCCGGTGCCAAGGAACGATTTGCAGCGTCTCCCCTTGGGGTTCGACACCCCCCGCCTCCACCGAAAGCTATTGAAAGATTGCGAATCCGTCAAATAGCTTCCCTCTTTGTTGATCGGTAAGGCGCTAGCTTACCCCTCGCGCTTCACCACTTCCGGGATCAGGCCCTTGGGCGCAAACCGGAGCGCAATGGTGATCACCAGCCCCAGCACGAACACCCGCATCTGCGCCGAACGCGCCTCGATTTCGGGAATGGCGCCCCAGCCAACATTGGTCGACCAATAGCTGACCATGTCGAAAATGGCCTTGCTCAGCGGCTCGGAAATCACCCAGATCAGCCAGAGCAGCACGGCCCCGAACAGCGCGCCCCAATTGTTGCCGGCGCCACCCACGATCACCATGACCCAGATGAGGAAGGTGTGGTTGATCGGCTGGTAGCTCGAAGGATCGAAAATCTGCACGAAGCTGACCAGCATGGCCCCGCCAATGCCCATCAGCACCGAGCCGAAGACAAAGATTTCGAGCTGCCGGGCCGTAACATTCTTGCCCATGGAGGAGGCCGCGATGTGATTGTCGCGGATGGCGCGCATCATCCGGCCCCAGGGGCCGGCATAGGCGCGCGAAATCAGCCACATGACTGCGGCCAATATCACCAAAGCCAGCACCAGATAGCCCGCCCGCGCCAGGAGCAGCGAACTGGCAATATCCATGCCGCCCGCCTGATAGTTCTGCGGCAGCGGTGTCGGCCACGGAATGGGCGAAACCGTCAGCGTGCCGCGCGTCAGCCAATCCATGTTCTTGATCAGCGCCCGGATGATCTCGGAAATGCCGATGGTGGCAATGGCCAGATAGTCGGTGCGCAGCCCAAGGCAGATCTTGCCGATGACATAGGCAATGCCCGCGGCCAGCACGCCACCGAACAGCCAGCCGAGCACCGGATGCGCACCCAGCCCGCCGACCCAGCCACCGCCGGCGCTCTCGATATAGGCTGCCGCCGGATCGAGCTGGCTGCGATAGAGCACATAGGCCACGAACCAGGCGAGGACGGTCAGCGCGCCCTTCCACTTGCCGGTAATACCCACGCGATGCGCCTGGCGTGCCGCCAGCACGAGCAGCGCCCCGATAGCAAAGGCCAGCAGCGCCCGCCCGAGCATCATCGGGCCATCCGAGCCCCAGAAATCGGGGTTGATCGGATAGGAAATGAAGGTGACGGCCGCGCCGCCCACCATGAGGAACCCCATGATGCCGAAGTTAAAGAGCCCGCCATAGCCCCACTGGATATTGAGCCCCAGCGCGATCAGCGCATAGGCGGCGGCCTCGACCAGGCGCGACGAGGTGAAAGGCAGACCCATCACCCAGCCGACGACCAGGATCAGGACAAACAGCCCGCCAAACAGTGTCAGGGAACGCTGGATCATGACGAGGCTCCCTTGAAGATACCGGTGGGCCGGACAAGCAACGTGATCACCAGGATGACGAAGGCCACGGTGAGCTTATATTCGGTGGGCACCAGCGCCAGCGTCGAAGGCAATTGCGCCCAGTCGGGCAGAATGGCGTTGAGCGGCCGGAACAGCATGGTCCAGTTGAACACCGCCAGCGTTTCGGCAAAGCCGATTAAGAGGCCCCCGGCAATAGCGCCATAGGCCTGGCCGAGGCCACCGACGATGGCGGCGGCAAAGATGGGCAGGATGATGTTGAAGGCGAGGTCCGGCTTCAGCGTCACGTCCAGCGCCAGCATGGTGCCGGCCATGCACCCGAGGGCACCCGCAATCACCCAGGTGACGCGCACCACCAGCGCCGTGTTGATGCCCGACACTTGCGCCAGATCGGCATTGTCGGCCATGGCGCGCATCGCCTTGCCCAGCCGCGAGCGGGTGAGAAAGAAATGCAGCGCGATCACCGAAACCAGCGTCACAAGGATCATCAGCACCTGCGGCTCGGTGATCACCAGCGGACGGGTCGACCCCAGCGCCGACGTGTCGATGCGGAAGATTTCCTTGGGCTCGTTTTCAAAGAACGAATAGGACCCGGCGCCAAAGAACAGGCGAATGAGCCCCTGCACCATCAGCGTCACGCCGATGGACGCGATCAGCAGTGTCACCGGCTTGGCGCCACGTTTCCTCAGCGGCGCATAAAAGCCCTTGTCGATGCCCAGCGCCAGAATGGCGGCCAGCACCATGGCAATGGGCAGCACCACAAAGCCGGTGGGGATAGGCGTAACAATGCCCCAGGCTGCAAAGGCCGAAGCAAGGAGGAACGCAATAAAGGCGCCGCCCGTCATCAGCTCGGAATGGGCAAAATGAGCAAAGCGCAGAATGCCGAAGATCAGCGTGATGCCGATGGCCCCCAGCGCATAGATGCATCCCAGCACAAGGCCGGAGATCACCACCTGGTTGATGAAAAAGATGATTTCGGTCACGGCTCAGCCCCCGAGGAAAGACTTGGCGACTTCGGGGTCCGCAATCAGTTCGGCCCCGGTGCCGGTGAAGCGGTTCTGGCCGCTGGCGAGGACGAACCCCTTGGTGGCAAAGGCCAGCGCCTGGCGTGCATTCTGCTCGACCATGAGGATGCCCACGCCCTCGGCATTGACGCGCTGGATGGTCTCGAAAATCTCGATGACATAGCGCGGCGACAGGCCCGCAGAAGGCTCGTCCAGCATCAGAAGGCTGGGCTTGCTCATCAGCGCGCGGCCCATGGCCACCATCTGGCGCTGGCCGCCCGAGAGTTCGCCTGCCGGCTGGCGGCGCTTTTCGCCCAGCACAGGAAACATCTCATAGACCCAGGCCATCGTGGCCTTGAAATCATCCTTGCGGGTGAAGGCCCCCATCTCGAGGTTTTCCTCCACGCTCATCGAGGTGAAGACGTTCTTTTCCTGCGGCACAAAGCTCAGGCCGCGTGGCACCAGCTTGTCGGGCAGCGAATTGGCGATGTTCTCACCGCCAAACTCGATAGTCCCGCCGGTGACCTTCAACAGACCGAAAATGGCCTTGAGCGTCGTCGACTTGCCCGCCCCATTGGGGCCGACAATCACGCCGATATCGCTTTTCTCGATGGCCATGTTGACGCCATTCAGGATCGGCGCGCCGCCATAACCGCCGACGACGTGTTTGAGTTCGATCAAGGGCATCAACGGGTCTCCCCAAAAAGTGGGAACCGGTTTTTGGACAGGAAGACACGCATCAGACGGCCTCCACCGGAGTGCCGAAATAGGCCTCGACGATTGCGGGATTGGCGCGAATTTCAGCCATCGGGCCCTCGGCGATCTTTTCGCCCTGCGCCATGACGATCACCGGATCACAGAGCCGCCCGATCAGGTCCATGTCGTGCTCGATGACGAAGAATGTGTAGCCCAGCTCGCGGTTCATCCGCTCGATATTGCTGGCGAGATCATTGAGCAGCGTCTTGTTGACGCCCGCCGCCACCTCATCGAGCAACACGATCTTGGCGTCCACCATCATGGTGCGCCCCAGCTCAAGCAGTTTCTTCTGCCCACCCGAAAGATTGCCGGCCAATTCGTCGCGCACATGCCCGAGCTTGAGGAAGTCGATGACATCGAGCGCCTTCTTGCGCACATCGGTCTCGCGCGAGCGCACCAGGCGCGGCCGCAGCCAGGTATCGAGCAGGTGTTCGCCCGGCTGGTCGCCAGGCACCATCATCAGGTTTTCCAGCGCCGTCATCTGCGAAAATTCATGCGCAATCTGAAAGGTGCGCAGCATGCCGATACGGAACAGCTGGTACGGCTGAAAGCCGGTCACGTCCTGGCCATCGAAAATGACCTGCCCGCTGTCGGGCACAATATTGCCGCCCACCATGTTGAACAGGGTCGACTTGCCCGCGCCATTCGGGCCGATCAGCCCGGTGATGGAGCCGCGCCGAACCGAGAGCGAGCAATTGTTGACGGCGGTGAGCCCGCCAAAGCGTTTTGAGACGTTGCGAACGTCAATGACCAAGTCTGAGGACAAGTTAATTGGAGCCCCGGTTTCCTGAATGTCTGCCAGCCTGGTTCAATCCAGGCGATTTTGGGGCATCTGCTCACAAGAGCGCGGGAAATTCAACCGGAAGCGGCGGCTCACACCGCTGCGAGCACCGCGTCGGCTGTGGATTTGTTGTTGGCCAGCGGCACATCGTAAAGCGTGGCGAGCCGCGTGAGGGCTTTGACATCGACATCATGGGGCTGGGCCGACAGCGGATCGATGAAAAAGATCAGCACGTCCAGCCGCCCCTCGCAGATCATCGCCCCCAATTGCTGATCGCCGCCCAGGGGGCCGCTTTTAAGCAGATGGACATGCAGGCCCGTCTCGGCGGTCACCCGGCTGCCCGTGGTGCCGGTGCCCCAAAGCTCGTGCTGGGAGAGCTTGTCCCTGTGGGCCTCGGCCCAGCGGCACAGATCGTCCTTCTTGTCATCATGAGCCACAAGACCGATACGCGCCATTGTCCCGCCTCCAATGCTGGTCGGCGCTTTCTGCCCGCATGGCGCGAAAAGGGCAATGGGTCAGCAACCAGCCCGGCTCGAAGTCCATGCCAATGGGCCTCAGGCGCGCAAGGCAACCGCCTCGGCCACCAGCAGAAGGATGGCATCGCGCGGAATTGCCTGACCCGGATAAAGACGCAGAAACCGCCCCTTCTTGAGATCGCCTTCCAAAAGCCCCTCGGGGTCATCAAGCAGGCGCCCATTCTCGAAATACAGCGCCACGCGATCGGCATGGGGAAACGCCGCGCAGATCAGGCCGGCGCGGCTATGCCGGAAATTGACTGAACGCCAGCCAAACCGCACGACGCCCGAAACCTCGGGCACCGTGCCAATCAGGTTCACCAGGGGCCGGAAAAGCGCCGCTATGCCTTCCGAATGCGGGGCAAGCAAAGCCTCGACATCGGCCCCCGGCGGCGTGCTCATGCGGAAAGAACCACCGCGGCATGGCGCATGACAATGCTCGACGGTTCGATCATGGCCATGGCCTCAAAGCGGTCCATGTCCTGGTTCATCTGCGCCGCAGCCGCTTCGGCGTCCTCGGCGCTCGACCAGATGACGATGTCGGTCCACTCACCATCCGCACCCTCGCTGAGCGTCCGGCTGACAAAGCCGGTCTGCTGCCGCACCCAGTGGTTGACCTGGGCATTGGCGGCGATGAAGGCGTCGCGGTCGGCGCCGGACAAGCGAAAGGTGACAAGTTCAGTTGTTGGCATCACGCCCTCCAGTTCGCGCCGATCCTGGCGCGAACTGCATGTGCGTCTGGTTTGTGTCAGGCTATGGCAGCAGCAGCGCCTAGTAGGCTTCCCAGTCGGCGGCCAGCGCAGCATTGCCGGCACTTTTGAGCACGGGGCTGGGCTGCGGGCGTTTGGCCTGGGGCATCTTGGGCACGCTATCGCCGATGCGGAACACATCGACAATCTGGTCCAGCTCGCTGGCCTGCGCCTCGGTCTGCTCGATGGCAGCATTGGTCTGCTCCACCAGGGCGGCGTTATGCTGGGTCATTTCATCCATCTGGCGCACCGCAACCGTCACCTCCTCGAGGGAGGCCGATTGCTCGGCATTGGCCTGGGCGATGGTATCGATGAGCCCGGCACTTTCCTCGGCGCGCATCTGAATGTCGCGAAGGGTCTCGGCCGCCTTCGCCACCAGCTGCGTACCATTGCGCACCTCGACGGCACTGGCTTCGATCAATTGCTTGACGTCGGACGAGGCCTGCGCTGCGCTCTGGGCCAGGCGCCGCACTTCCACGGCCACCACGGCAAAGCCCTTGCCCGCTTCACCAGCCCGCGCCGCTTCCACCGAAGCGTTGAGCGCCAGCAGATTGGTCTGGAAAGCGATATCGTCGATCAGCCCGATAATGTTGGAGATCTTGCCCGAAGATGTCTCGATTGCGCCCATGGCGCCTGTGGCACTGGCCATCACAGCCCCGCCATCGGTCGCGCTGAGCGTCAGCTTGCGGGCCGTATCACTGGCCGAAGCCGCCCGCTTGGCATTTTCCACCACGGCCGTCGACAATTGTTCGATCGAGGCAGTGGTTTCTTCAATGGTCGCGGCCTGCCGGGTGGTCCGCTCCGCCAGGTCATTGGCGCCCGAGAGGATTTCGCCCGTTGCCGTTTTGAGCGAGCGCGACGTCTGCTGCAGCTGTCCCACAATGTCGGCAAGTTTTTCGGCGACCGAATTGGTATCATCCTTGATCTGGTCAAATTCGGGATCAAGGACGTCGGTCACCCGCGTCGTCAGGTCGCCATGGGCAACATCCTTGAGCACGGCCGCTGTGGCGGCGACGGCGGTCTGGATCTTCGCGCGGGCAGCCTGATCGGCCTCGCGGGCATCGTCGGTCAGCTTGTCAAAATAGGCGCTGACGCCGATATCGATATCGAGCAACATGGATTTGAGCACGGCCACCACGGCGTCGGCCATGACATCGGCATCAGCAAGAATCGCTTCGGGCTTGCGCGGGGTCATGGCGCCGAACCGCCCCTTTTGCGGCTCCAGCGCAGCGGCCATGGCATCGTGCACAATGCCGCGCACCAGTGTTTCCATGATCACGCCATAGCCGCCGATATGCCACCGCGGCTCAAGGCCGATCTGGGCATGGCGCAGGCCGACACGGGTGCTGGCCTGCAGGTAGTCATCGTCGAGCTGCCCGGTGGCAATTGCCTGCCAATGACCAAGCTGCTTGGACTTGGCCCGATCCATCTGCGGCTTGCCCTCGAAGAACCGCCGGACTGCCGGTACGGTGCCGATCTTGGCATAGAACAGGTCCAGCGCCGTCTCCAGGTGTCTGGTGATGCTGTGCTCGACTTTGGCGAGACGCCCCCTCGACGCCTCGTCCAGGCCGATGAAATCCAGTCTTGACTGCAAATTTTCAGAAATTGCGGAATTCATCGAAGCCCCACTTTTATTGCAAAACCAGAGTTCAGTTGGACCAGATCATGGCTCCCGCACATTGATCTGCATCAATACATGAACGAATACTGTATTACGGTTAACAATGTGTGAATAATTGCCACAATGGAACTACTTAGGGCCCGGCCAGCCTCAATTTTTCCGACCGGTTGAGCGCCTCGGCGACGCTGGATTGGTTGGCAGAAGACCCATGCAAAAACAAAGAAGCCGGCACCCTTGAGAGCGCCGGCAACTTGATGACTTGACTAGGGCAGCTCAGCGTTTCGCCGAAACGATGACACGATCTAGAACTCGCTCCAGTCTGTTGAAATGGCGGCATTGCCCTGGCTGAGATAGGGGCTCGCGGCCTGGCGCAGTTTCTGGACTGGCCCCCGCGGCGCTGCTGGCCGGGCGGGTTCGAGGGCGGGCCGAACGTCACCGGCCTCGGTTCTGAACACGGCCACGATCTTGTCGAGTTCGCTGGCCTGAGCCTCGGTCTGCTCGATGGCGGCATTGGTTTCTTCCACCAGGGCCGCATTGTGCTGGGTCATCTCATCCATCTGCCGCACTGCCACGGTCACTTCCTCAATGGCCGAGGCCTGTTCGCGGCTGTCGCGGGCAATGCCCTCCATCAGGCTCGAATTGGACTTGGCCGCTTCCAGCATGGCGGCCAGCTTGGCAGCGGCTTCCGCCACCAGCCTTGTGCCGGCGCCCACTTCCCCGGACGAGGTCTCGATCAGCGCCTTGACGTCCGAGGAGGCGCTGGCCGCGCTCTGGGCCAGGCGCCGCACTTCCACGGCCACCACGGCAAAACCCTTGCCGGCATCGCCTGCCCGCGCCGCTTCCACCGAAGCATTGAGCGCCAAAAGGTTGGTCTGGAAGGCGATATCGTCGATCAGGCCAATGATGTTGGAGATCTTGGCCGATGAGGTGGTGATCCGCTCCATGGCCTCGGTGGCCTTGCTCATCACCACGCCACCTTCCTCGGCCGTGTTGCTCACGGTCTGGGCGTTGGCATTGGCGTCGCGCGCCCGGTCGGCATTCTGCAGCACCGTGGTTGCCAGCTGTTCCATGGCCGCCGAGGTCTGCTCGATGGTCGCGGCCTGCTTGGTGGTGCGTTCGGAGAGGTCGTTGGTGCCCTCAAGGATTTCCCCCGTCGCCGTCTTGAGCGAGCGCGAGGTCGTCTTCAACCCATTGACCACGTCCGAAAGCGTCTCGGCCACGGTATTGGTATTGTGCTGGAGCTGGGCGAAAGCGCCCTTGTAGTCGCCATGCATGCGCAGCGTCAGGTCGGTCCGGGCCAGGGCTTCAAGCACCTTGCCGGTTTCGCTGACGCCCTGGTTGACGGTTTCGACCAGCGAGTTGACCGACGCGGCGAGGCTATTCAGTTCGGCGTCCGGGAAGCTGGCATTGACCCGCTTGGTAAAGTCGCCGGAGATGGCGGCATCCACGACCTCGCCAAAGGCGAGCTGCAATTCGCTCATCATGGCCTGACGGGCCTGTTGGTCGGAGATAATACGGGCCGCCTCTGCCTCGGTCATCTGGCTGATCCGCATGCCATTTTCGCGGAACACCTCGACGGCGCGTGCCATGCCGCCGATTTCGTCCTTCTGGCTTTGGTGCGGCACCGCCACGTCATACTGCCCCCGGGCCAGAACCCCCATGACATCGGTCATGCGGCGGATCGGCCGGGCCAGCACGCCTGCGCCGAACCAGACCAGGGCCAATACGCAGACAAGCAGGACGCCCGCAGCCACCAGGGCCATGTTTCGCATGGCGTCGACACCGGCATAAATGGTCGCCGCCGGCACGGTCATGATCATGGTCCAGGTCTCCGGCACGCCGCTGAAAGCCAGGGGCGTCGTCACCACGAATGTATTCGTGCCCGTCTCATCGACATAGGTCATGCCCTGGCCCATCAACTCGGTATTGAGCAGTGCTCCCGAAATGTCCGGCGCCAGTTTCTGTCCGGCCAGGGCCGGATCGGGATTGGCAATCCAGGTGTCGTCATTGCTCACCAGCAGCACCGAACCCACATCAAACGGCTTGAGCTGCCCGATGATCCCGGCAATGGTATCCAGCGTCAGGTCAGACGTGACAATGCCGACGGGCTTGCCGTCCTTGTGGACGACCGTGCTGATGGTGGTCAGCAGCACTTCCTTGCCGTCGATGGGATAGAGATAGGGCGGGGTCAACACGCTGCGATCTTCGCGCATCGGCAGGCTATACCAGCCCTCGATCCCGGCCTCCTCGGTCATCACGAGCTTTTCGACCGAAACCACGCCGCCCTTTTGCGTAAAATAGGGCACCATGCGGCCGGTTGCGTCCGAATAGGCATGGCCGGTGAACATCTGGTCCAGCCCGTCCACCGCGTTCGGCTCGAACGCCACAGTCATGCCGACCACGGCAGGCCGCGACAGCAGCGCCCGCGTCACCACATCGCCGATCTCGTCGCGGTCGGGCGCGCCGGTAATCAGACCTTCGACCACCGCAGCGGTCGTCTGGGTATGGGCGATGACAGTACCCATCTGACCCACGGCCAGCTGGCTGTACTGCCCCAGCAGAGCCCGTGCCCGCTCTTCGGCCTCGCTGCCGGCCGTCTGGTACATCAGGTACAGCCCGCCCGCGATCAGACCGCCCATGGCGAGCAGGAACACGATCCCTGCGCCCAGCACCAGCTTCAGTTGAATAGACAGATCGCTCAGTTTCATTGGCCCGAAAACCTTATGTTGCGCCCCTTCTGGGGCGGAGCTGCCGACGCATGTGCCGCATGCGCAAACGGCCGCCCCTTGGGCGGTAACCTGCAGAATGACGGGAATGGACGCCCGTCGAGATCCACCGGCACACCTCCGGCGATCATCAAGTCGATTTCTGCGTCCAGATGAAATCTAGCGGTGCGCCCGTTAAGGTCCGGTAAAGCACGTTGCCATTTGTGACCAAAATAGAAGGGGGCGCCATACGCCCCCTCCTCAAGCAGATTGCCCTTTGCAGGGCGGCATCAATTGAATGCCGATTGGTCCTAGAACTCGTCCCAGTCGGACGAAATGGCGGCATTGCCCTGGCTGAGATAGGAGCGGGCCGCTTTCTGCACCGCACGGGTGGGCGGAGGCGGCGCAGCGCGGCGCGGCGCGGCGGCGGGGGCTGCACCGGCGTCATCCAGCGTGAAGATATCGACCACCCGGTCCAATTCGCCCGCCTGGGCTTCGGTCTGTTCGATAGCCGCATTGGTCTGTTCGACCAGGGCCGCATTGTGCTGGGTCATCTCGTCGAGCGTGCGCACCGCGACGCTGACTTCCTCGATGGCCGTCGCCTGTACCTTGCTGGCCTGGGCAATCGACTGCATCAGCCCGGCGTTTTCGGTGACGGCGCCCAACATGTCGCGCAACTGCTTTGCAGCGCTCGATACCAGGTCCGATCCACCCTTCACTTCGCTGGCGCTGGCTTCAATCAGTGCCTTGACGTCCGCAGACGCGCTGGCCGCGCTCTGGGCCAGGCGCCGCACTTCCACGGCCACCACGGCAAAACCCTTGCCGGCGTCGCCAGCGCGGGCGGCCTCGACCGAGGCGTTGAGCGCCAAAAGGTTGGTCTGGAAGGCAATGTCGTCGATCAGGCCGATGATGTTGGAGATCTTGGCCGAGGACTGGGTGATCCGCTCCATGGCCGCATTGGCCTTGTCCATCACCTCGCCACTGCGGGCGGCATCGGCCGAAACGGCATTGGCCGAAACATTGGCATCATCGGCCATGCGGGCATTTTCGGCCACGGTATTGGCCAATTGCTCCATGGCTGCCGAAGTCTGTTCGATGGTCGCCGCCTGCTTGGTGGTGCGCTCGGACAGATCATTGGCACCCGAGAGGATTTCGCCGGTCGCGGTCTTCAGGGCCCGCGAGGTGACCCGCAGATTGCCGATAACGTCGCTGAGCTTTTCCGCCACCGCATTGGTGTCGGTCTTGAGCTTGGCGAAAGACCCCTGGTAATCCCCATGCATGCGCTGCGTCAGGTCCGCATCGGCCAGCGCCGCCAGCACAGTGCCGGTTTCCCCCAACCCGCGATCAACGGTTTCGACCAGGCTGTTGACGCTGCCGGCCAGGCTGTTGAGCTCGGCATCGGGGAATTGGGCATGCACGCGCTTGGAGAAATCGCCGGCAATGGCGGCATCCACCACTTCGCCGAAGGCGGCCTGCAGGGCCACCATCATGTCGGTGCGCTCGATGCGCCGGCGCTGCGAGGCCGCGCGTTCTTCCTCGGTCATCTGGCTGACCTTGAGTCCGTTCTCGCGGAACACTTCGACGGCCCGCGCCATGTCGCCGATTTCGTTAGTGCGGGTCACATAGGGAACCACCGTTTCGAAATCGCCGTCGGCAATCACCTTCATGGTCTGGGCCAGCCGTGGCACCGGCGCCATCAGGCCACGCGAAGCGAACAAGCCCACAAGCCCCAGGATCAGCAGAGAACCCGCGCCCACGATCAGCAATAGCGTAAGGATGCCATTGACCACGCCCTCAACCCCGACCTTGTCCACGCCGACATAGAGAATGCCCATGGGCGCCCCAGCCATGTCGAGAATGGGCTGATAGGCGGTGTAATAGGCCCTGCCCTGGATATTGGCCTCGCCTAGATAGAGCTGACCCGCCATGACCGAAGCATAGGCCGCACTATCCTTGCCCAGGCCCGTACCCACGATCCGCTCCCCGTCCGCGCCGACGATATTGGTCGACATGCGGACGAAGTCCTGGCTCTGCGGGTCCCAGCCGAAAATGGTCGCTGTTTCGCCGGTCAGGCGCACGATGGAATCGACAATGTCGTGGTTGAGGAACTGGCGCGGCATGGCAAAAGTCGAAATGCTTTCCAGAGCACCGTCTTCGGTCCAGGCGACATCAGCACCGGGCAGATTGTTGGAGAGGATGGTCGCGGCGGTCTTGAGGTTGGACGCCTGCTGGGCCTCGGCCTGCTCACGCAGGGTGCCGCTGAGATTGAGATAAATGGCAGCCGAGACAACCGAAACCGACACCAGGATGGCGGCAACGACCAAGGCCGCTATCGCGGTGGTGATGCGGATATTGCCAAAGAACCGCTTGATTGAACTAACCACTGTACAGGCCCCAAACCAGCGCCAGCTCCCCTGCGGAGTGGCGATACTATTGGGAGAAATCCTAAGCGGCGCAGATTAATCGAGTATTAGTTACGCAAAAAGAATGCGGCCTGCTTAAGCAGGCCGCCTAATTTGTGTGCATTCGCAATATGTTAGAATTCGTCCCAATCCGCGGCGATGGCCGCATTGCCCTGGGTGCGCAGGCGTGGCGCCGCTGATTCGGCCAACCGCGGCGCCGGTCTGGCCGTCCGCGCCGGCGGGGCGCTGTTCTGGACACTGCTGTCATCCACGGCAAAGATATCGACGATCCGGTCGAGCTCGCTGGCCTGCGCCTCGGTCTGCTCGATGGCCGCATTGGTCTCCTCGACCAGCGCCGCATTGTGCTGGGTCATCTCGTCCATGGTGCGAACGGCCGCCGTCACTTCCTCGATGGACGTGGCCTGCTCGGCACTGTCGCGGGCAATGGCTTCGAGCGACTGGGTATTCTCGCGGATGGCCTCGAGCATGCTGGCCAGCTTGCCCGCCGCTTCGCCCACCAGCTTGGAGCCCGTCGTCACTTCGCCACTTGACTGTTCGATCAGCGCCTTGACGTCGGACGAGGCACTGGCCGCACTCTGGGCGAGGCGCCGCACTTCCACGGCCACCACGGCAAAGCCCTTGCCGGCATCCCCGGCGCGAGCCGCTTCCACCGAGGCATTGAGCGCCAAAAGGTTGGTCTGGAAGGCGATATCGTCGATCATGCCAATGATGTTGGAGATCTTCGAGGACGACGCCGTGATCCGCTCCATCGCCTCATTGGCCGCATCCATCACCTTGCCGCCCTCTTCGGCGGTCTGGGTGACCTTGGAGGCGCTGGCGCTGGCATTCTTGGCGCGCTCGGCATTGGCCAGCACGGTTGAGGCCAGCTGTTCCATGGCCGCCGAGGTTTCCTCGATGGTCGCTGCCTGCTTGGTGGTGCGTTCCGAAAGGTCATTGGCGCCCGACAGAATCTCGCCGGTCGCGGTCTTGAGCGAGCCCGAGGTCCGGCGCAGCTGCAGCACCACTTCGGTCAGCTTGTCGCCCACTGCATTGATGTCGGACTTGAGCTTGGCAAAGGCGCCGTCATAGTCCCCGGTCATGCGGCGGGTCAGGTCGGTGTCGGCCATGGCGCCGAGCACTTCGCCCACTTCGGCAACGCTGCGGTCGAAGGTTTCCACCAGGTTGTTGACGCTGGAGGCCAGGCCATTGAGTTCGGCATCGGGGAATTCGGCGGTAACGCGCTGGGTGAAGTCGCCGGCAATGGCGGCATCGACCACCACGCCAAAGGCGCCCTGCAGCTCGCTCATCATCTCGCGGCGCTTTTCCTCGTCGGCAATGATCCGTGCGGCTTCCGCCTCGGTCATCTGGCTCACGCGCAGCCCGTTTTCACGGAACACTTCCACGGCGCGGGCCATGGCGCCCACTTCATTGCCCTTTTCGGTATAGGGCACGTCCACTTCGTAATTGCCCTGGGCCACGATTTCCATGGTTCCGGCCAGCTTGGGAATCGGCCGGGTGATCATGCGCGACGCCACAAAACCGATCAGCCCGAACCCGATGGTGGCGGCACCACCGACCATGGCGATAAGGCCAAGCACGCTATTGGCGGCGGCTTCGACATTGCTCATGGGGGTACCGGCGAAGATCGCACCCATCACTTCGCCACTGGTCTTCTGGATCGGCTGCAGCGCAGCGTAATAGGGGACACCGTCGATCTCGACCTGCCCCAGCACCATCTCGCCGGCGTTGATCTGCGCCACCACGGCGCTGTCGGCCTTGAGAGCGCCACCCACGGCGCGCGTGCCATCGGGCAGCACCAGGCTCGTGGTCTTGGCCAGCATGTCGCCAGTGGCGCTATCGGTCACATAGATGGCCGCATCCTGCTTGGTGACGCGGGTCACCGAATCGATGACTTCGGTGTCGTAGAATGGCGGGATTGCCCAGCTCTGGAAGGCGGCAATAGCCCCCTCTTCGCTCCAGGTCAGGACCGACCCGGAAATGCGCCGCTCGAGAATGGTGGCAGCAACACCCAGGTTGGTCTCCTGCTGCACCCTGCTGTCCGCCATCGATTGACTGTGCAAACTCATGTAGATCGCGCCGGACACGGCAGCGATCGATCCGATGATGGACAACATGACCAGCATCAGGATGCTGGTGGTCATGCGCACATTCCCCAAGAGGCGCGCGAGCTTCTTCATGGCGTATTCTCCCCCGTGCGGCCCGGGATGTCTGCTAAGGACGCCCCAATAACCGGCTCAATGGAGGGTGAGCCTAAGGGAAACTATTTACGGAAAGTTGTACGGATTTTTCCGCAATCGATTTCCATGATCACTTTGTTATGCAACCGACATGATTTTGTGCCCGCAATGGCCCCTTCATCCCCGCGCCGAGCCTCCTCTGTCCCTGCTCCGCCGTTGGATAACCAGCCGCTTGCCGGAGGCCTGACCGGCTAGGGTCGTATCCGGGACAAGCAAAAGGGCACCCTGAGGCGCCCTTGAACTTCGATACGAAACCCTGCCGGCAAAGCGGCCGGTTCTGCGGTCCGAAAACGCGACAGATATGGGCCTAGAACTCGCTCCAGTCGGTGTCGACCGCCGCATTGCCCTTGCTGAGATAGGATCTGGCTGCGGTGCTCAGCTTGGCCTGCAGGCCGCGCGCGCCCTGGGCAATCGCCTGCACTGGCCCGGCACTGGCTGCCACCTTGGCCGGAGCGGGCTTGCGCTGCTCGATGGCAAAGATATCGACAATGGTGTCGAGCTGGCTCGCCTGGGCCTCGGTCTGTTCGATGGAGGCGTTCATCTCCTCGACCAGCGCCGCATTGTGCTGGGTCATCTCGTCCATGGTGCGCACCGCCGTGTTCACCTCGTCGATTGACGACGCCTGCTCGCGGCTTTCGCGGGCAATGCCGTTCATCAACTCGCTCGAGGTGCGCGCCGAGACCAGGATTTCCTCCAGCCGGCCGGCCGCGTCGGCCACCAGCTTGGAGCCGCCCTTGACCTCGTTGGCGCTCTGCTCGATCAGCGCCTTGACGTCGCTCGAGGCCTGCGCCGCCGATTGTGCCAGACGCCGCACTTCCACGGCCACCACGGCAAAGCCCTTGCCCGCCTCGCCCGCGCGCGCCGCTTCCACCGAAGCATTGAGGGCAAGCAGGTTGGTCTGGAAGGCGATGTCGTCGATCAGCCCGATGATGTTGGAAATCTTGGCCGAGGATTGGGTGATCCGCTCCATCGCCTGGGTGGCCTGCCCCATCACCTGGCCACCTTGTTCGGCCGTATGGGTCACGCCCGTTGCCACCGTGGAGGCTTCCTTGGCGCGTTCGGCATTGGCCAGAACGGTCGAGGCCAGCTGCTCCATGGCCGCCGATGTTTCTTCGATGGTCGCCGCCTGCTTGGTGGTGCGTTCCGAAAGGTCATTGGCGCCCGAAAGGATTTCCCCGGTTGCCGTCTTGAGGGTGCGCGACGTGTCGCGCAACTGGCCCACGATATCGGTCAGTTTTTCGGCCACTGCATTGGTATCGGCCTTGAGGCCGGCAAAGGCCCCCTGGTAATCGCCCTGCATGCGCTGGGTCAGGTCGGTATTGGCAAGAGCCGCCAGCACCGTACCGGTTTCGCTGAGGCCGCGATCCACGGTTTCCACCAATCCATTGACCGAGCGGGCCAGGGTATTGAGTTCGTCGTCGGGGAATTCGGCGGTGACGCGCTTGCTGAAGTCGCCGGCGATGGCCGCATCGACCACCTGCCCGAAGGCGCGCTGCAGGTCCTGCATCATGGCCGCACGCTCGGCCTGGCTGGCGATGATCCGCGCCGCTTCCGCCTCGGTCATTTCATTGACCTTGAGCCCATTGGCCCGGAACACTTCCACCGCCCGCGCCATGGCGCCGATCTCGTCCGGGCGGCGGCCGCCCTTGACCTCGACCGAGAGGTCGCCATTGGCCAGCGCTTCCATCGTGCCGGTGAGGCGGGTAATCGGCTTGCTGATCGAGCGGGCAAAGAAGAATCCGATCACCGCCGCAATGGCGAGCAGGATGCCGCCGATGGCCAGGGTCATGTCGCGCATCTGCACGACCGCCGCATTGGCTTCGTTCTCGGGCTGCACCGCAACAACGGCCCAGGTCACATCGCCAACACTGACCGGCTGGGCCCGTACCACCATGGGCGCGCCCCGATAATCCGTGCTCAGGCCTTCGCCGGTCGCCCCGCTGAAGGCCCCGGCAATCACCTCGGCGGTCAGCGTGGTTGCCAAAACGTCAGGCTCTTCAGTGCGCGGAGATTCCGAGCGCAGCAGGCCATCCTGGCCGACTACCACCACTTCGCCGCTGCGGCCCAGGCCGGACAGCCCCGCGACGCGGGTGCTCATGGCCTCGGGCGAAATAGCCAGCACCAGCACACCGGCATTCTGATCCTTGTCATAGACCGGCATCGCCATGAAACTCTGGGCAGTGCCGCTGGGCGCGTAGACGGAGAAATCGACAAATGCCGCCTCGCCGTCGGCCAGGTCCTTGGCAGCGGCGAAGGCAATGCCAAGGCCTGAGGCGGCGGCCGTGGTGTCGGTCATGACATTGGTGATGAAGTCAGTGTTCTTGGCCACCGAATAGACCACGTCGCCCGCCGCGCTGATCATCAGCACGTCCGAATAGCCGCGCTCCATCTGCAGGGTGCGGAAGCCGGGATGATAGCGCTTGTGCACCGGATCATAGCTGGCGCCCATGGCGCCAACGCTATCCACCGCGGCCCGGTTTTCCGGATCGGGATTATTGGTCACATAGGCGGTCTGCAGCTGCGTGGCCGCACGTTCCTTGAGGCCCATGCGCAATTCGTCGAAGGCCCGCGTCAGGTTCTTCATCGCCGTGACGGTATCGGACCGCTGCACGAACAGGCGCAGATCCACCTCGGCGCTGGAATAATAGTCGCTCACCATGGTGGTGGCAGTGTTCAACGAGGCTTGCATCGACTGATCGCGCTGCTCGGCCACGGTGTTCAGGCCAATCAGATAGCTGGCAATGCCGACGCCGGCACTGACAACCAGGGCCGACCCAACCAATGCCAATGGCAGTTTTTGTGCAATCTTGAGATGCGGAATGAACTTCATGAAAACCTCGTCTCCCCATTCGCCGGCTATGTCCCCTCCCGTGGCGATGCGGACCGAACAGTCCCGACACAGGCAGCCGGGGCGCATCGCGACGCGCCCATTTATGGAAACGATATATCTATGGGCTTAATCACTTCTTACGGATAAATGCCGATGGCACAAAATATGGGCAAATGCCTATCCGATAAGCATTATTTCGCAAAACAAAACGCCCCCGCCGAACCGGCGAGGGCGTTTCTGGATTCGGCCCGACGTCTGGCCTAGGTCAGCGCGCCGATCACGGCTTCGATGCGCTTCTTCATGGTCGAGGCGTCGAAGGGCTTGATGATGTAATTGTTGACGCCAAAGGAAATGGCTTCCTTGACCTGCTCCTTGTCCGAGCGTCCGGTGGCCATGATGAAGGGCATGGCCTGGGTCCGCGGATGCTTGCGGATCACCTTGAGCAGGGTCAGCCCGTCAATGTCTTCCATGTTCCAGTCGGAAATGATGAGGTCCACATTGGACTTTTCGAGCTTGCCCAGGGCGTCGCGCCCGGACTTGGCCTCGATGATATCCTTGAAGCCCAGCTGGGTCAGGATGTACTTACAGATGCCCCGCATCGACTGCTGGTCATCCACGATCAGGACGCTGACACCGCTTGCTTTTGGCATGGTCTTCTTACCTCTACGCGCCTTCGGCCTTCGGGCCGCACTTGACTTGGGACTCTATGAGCCAAGCGTTACAAATGTCTCAACCGCCGAGTTGGCATTCTGCCTGTGCCGCTTCACGCCGCCGACTTGAGCTTGACCAGGGCATTGGCCAGCTTGGCGGCGATCTGCTCGACCGGCGCCTGATCGATGACGGCGCCCTCCTCGAAAGCCACCCGCGGCATGCCATAGACCAGCGCCGACGCCTGGCTCTGGCCCACGGTATAGGCGCCAGCCTCGCGCATGAGTTTGAGGCCCCGCGCCCCGTCCCTGCCCATGCCGGTCAGGATCGCGCCGACGGCCATGGCCCCCACGGTCTTGGCCACCGATTCAAACAGCACATCGACGCTGGGGCGATGCCCGCTTTCGAGTCCATCCTGGCTCAATCGGCATTTGAGCTGGCCCGAGGATTTCTCGACCCGCAGATGATAGTCGCCCCGCGCCACATAGGCGTGCCCGGGCAGGAGCGGCATGCGGTCTTCCGCTTCCACCACCTTGAGGGCGCATAATTCATCGAGCCTTGCGGCAAAGCGACCGGTAAAGCCGGCCGGCATATGCTGGGCAATGACCACCGGCGGACAATCGGCCGGCAGTTCACTGAGCACGGCGCGGATGGCTTCGACGCCCCCCGTCGAAGCGCCAATGGCGATCAAGGCCCCATCAGGCGCCGCGGCAGTCTTGAGTGTTACCTTGCCGGCCTTGGCCGGTTCGGCCCGGCTGGCCGAGCGGCCGCGCACATCCGATTTGGCCGCCGCGCGGATCTTGTCGCGCAGTCCGGCGCCAAAGGCATCCAGGCCCCCGGAGAATTCGGCGCTGGGCTTGGCGACGAAATCCACCGCACCCAGTTCGAGCGCCAGCAGTGTTTCGCTGGCCCCCTTCTTGGTCAGGGTCGAAACCATCACCACCGGCGTCGGCCGCAGCCGCATCAGCCGCTCGAGAAACTGCAGCCCGTTCATATTGGGCATTTCAATGTCGAGCGTCACGACATCGGGGTTGAGCGTCTTGATCTTCTCACGCGCGTCGATCGGATCGATGGCGGTGCCCACCACGTCGATGTCACCGTCGCGCGTCAGCATGCGTCCGAGAACTTCGCGGATCAGCGCCGAGTCGTCGACAACCAGGACCTTGATGCTCATCATGCCGCTCGCTTGTTCAATTTTTCTCTGGACTGGTAGATCGTCTTGCCCACCAGCCGGAAGCCATCGCCGCCCGCACCCAGGTTTTCCGAGTGGCCGATATAGAGGAAGCCCTCGGGCGCCATCATCTTGGCGAACCGGCCGAACACCTCGCCCTGCGTAGGCTTGTCGAAATAGATGGCGACGTTGCGGCAGAAGATGGCGTCGAACGGCCCCTTCATCGGCCATGGCCCGATCAGGTTCAGCGGCTTGAACGAGACCAGCTCACGCACTGCCGCCGGAATACGGATCGTGCCCTCGCCACGCTCAAAGGGCCGCGCCCGCTCTGCCGAAAGCCCGCTCAATTCGTTCTCTGGATAGACCCCGCCCGCCGCCTTGGCGATCACGGCGGTGTCGATGTCGGTCGCCAGGATCTTGAAATCCCAACGCTTGAGCTCAGGGAAGGCCCCGAGCAGGTCCATCCCGATGGTATAGGGCTCCTGGCCCGTCGAGCAGCCGGCCGACCAGATGCGCAGCTTGGTGCCGCGGGGCCGCTCGGCGATCAGGTTCCCCACATGCGCGCGCAGGTGATCGAAATGGTGATCCTCGCGGTAAAACCGCGTCAGATTGGTGGTCAGGGCATTGACGAAGTCCTGTCCGTCCTCGGCCGTGCCGCCGCGTTCCAGATAATCGACATAGGCGTCAAAACTGGGCAGCCTCAGCGCCCGCACGATCTTGGAAAGTCGGGAAACCACCAGCGTCCGCTTGGCCTCGCTCAGGGATATACCCGCCACGGCATAGACCCGGGCCTTGATCCGAGCGAACTCCCGTTCGCTGAGGGAAAATTCTCCCTGTTCCATGCAACCACCCCTTATATGCCGGTTTCTTCCGGACTTTGAGCGCGGTCAGCAAAAGTTGGACACTCTTGTTGGCCACCCGACGACGAGAGGACCAAACCATCGCGCCGACGCAGTCGGTCCGATGCCTTAGCTGGCGGCGCGCTGGTCGAGGCCGGTCTCCTGACCGGACATTTCGACCTTCGCCCGCGCAGGGATGGCGAGCACCTCATTGCGCCTGCCACCCTCCACAATCGGGGCGATAGTGGCGGGTGCATTGCTTAGATTGCGTAAATTATCCCGCAGCGCCGCGGTGATTTTTTCGAGGTCATTGGCTTCATCAAGACCCATGCGCGCCTGCGCCCGGCCCTTGTCGGCAATCACCCGGATGTCCTTGGCCGAGCGATTGGTCACCTGCGCCAGCTGGCGCACCTCGTCGGCCACCACCGCAAACCCGGCCCCCTTCTCGCCCGCCCGTGCCGCCTCGACCGCAGCATTGAGCGCCAAAAGATTGGTGCGGAACGAAACATCCTCGATGCCCGCCGTCATGGTGTCGATTTCCTGGGCCATGCGCGCAATCTCGCTGACCAGCGTCTTGGTGCGGCCCGCTGCCTGCTCCACCTGCGCAGCCTGCCCTTGGGCGGTCTCGTTGCGCCGCCGGGCTGCGCTCAACTGCGCCTCCAGCGCCGCCATCTTTTCGACCCCTGCCGCCAGCGCCTGCTTGCCGGTTTCTGCGGCCTGCTCCAGCTCTGCCGCCCGCGCCTCGAACTGCGCCAGGAGCGTCTTGACCGAGCCGAGCCGGCTTTCGAGCGTGGTGCGGATATGGGCCTCGTCGCGCTGCTGCTCATCGAGCCCCGAGAACAGGTCGAGCACCAATTGCGCCTCGGACGCCAGGGGCAGGTCCGGGCTGCTGATAGCCTCGCCCGAGAGCACCCCGCGCAATTGCGTCACGCCGGCGTCCAATGCCTCCAGCGCCTGGTTGAACCCGCCCAGCGCCGCATGGCTCACCGCCGCATCCGCCTCGAAGCGGAACCCGGTCTGTCCCTGCCGCAGTGCTTCGAGCACGGATTCAAGGTCATCGTCCTCGATGAAATGCCCGGCAGGCTTGAGTTCGAGCACATAGCGCCCCGAGGGCAACGCCCGGCGATGGGCCATCATCCGCATGCCCTTGAGCATGACCAGCGCCTCTTCGGGCGCCCCGCCGCCGCCTTCGAGATAGCCAGCGCCAAACAGACCGTCGAGCGTTTCCCCGGCGATGGCGCCGGGCGCCAGCCGCTCCATGCCCTGGCTGGCCGCCAGAATGACCCCATGTTCGTCGATGACCAGAAGGGGCGCCTCAACGCTGCTCAGCGCCGCGCGGAAATGGTGCGCCCGCTCCAGCCTTGTGCCGAGCCGGGCCACGATGCTGGCTATGGAAAGCGTTTCGTTCGGCCGGTCGGACAATCCGGCGGCCTGGGCAATGGCGGCCAGCCGGCGCGCCTCGCGCCGATCCGCCACATGGCCGCCGATCAGGCTGCCGGCAATGGCCAGCGCCGCCAGGCTTCCCGCCGCCCCGAACCAGCCCGGCCCGGGACCCATCGCCAACAGCAGACCACCCGCCGCGCCGCCATAAAAAGTCCATAGCGCTGCGGCTGCCAGCATAAGACGCAATCCCCGGCGTGGGGGACGCGAATCGAGGCGAAGGGCGGCATGGTCCGGCATGGTCGGACCCTAAGCGAGGAATGGTTAACCAAATCTATAAGCCGTCGCCGGACGGTAAGACTTTCGTAATCCGGCGCCCGGCGAGACGAACCTAGAACAATTCGATATCGTCCACCGGCGCCGGCACCACCACGCGCCGCGTTGCAATCGCCAGTTCTTCCTTGGCCACATTGGCGCCCACATCGCTGTCGAGCCGCTTGACGAAGGCCCGCCCGGTATGGGGTTTGAACAAGACGCGCCGGGCAAAATTGCCGCCCAGATCCTCGCTCGAAACCGTATAGCCTTCATCCATCAGGAACTGCCGGACGAAGTCGATATTCTTGGCCCCGACGTCATCGAGCGCCGCATTGATCTTGCCGCCGCCGAACACCTTGATCTCAAGATTGGCCTTCTTGCCCGTGCCCTGCGACAGGACCTTGTTGATCAGCTGTTCCATGGCGAAGGCGCCATAGCGCGCCGAAGCGCCGTAACGGTCCTTGGCCGAGCCCGATTGCTGGGCCAGCAGAAAGTGGTTCATCCCCCCGACAAGCGCCACCCTGTCGCGCACGCAGGCCGATATGCACGATCCCAACACTGTCGAGAACGTGACGTCGGCAGCACTGGAAACATGACAGTCGCCCTGGTGGACGGTCGTCACCACCCCACGATCAAACTCGGGTGGCAGGGTATTTGCGAGGGCCATTCGTCTTCATCTACCTCTGCGGGCGAATTGTTCCGATGGTAGAGGAAAACTCGTTAGCCAATTGCTAACCACGACGTACGAGTTCGCTGGTGGGAATTGTTTCATCAAGGAGAGGTTTAGAAATAGCGCTATAGGGTTGGTGGAACGGGGCTAGGAATACGCATCAATGTCACTGCAAAAACTCGCACGAGAATTGGACGAGACAGCTCGGCAGACCGCTTCCATGCTAGAAGGCATCACCGAAGCGCTTGAATTGCTTGCCGAAAAGCAGCTGGGCAAGGACCCCACGGTCCATGAAGCCGTGCAGCTCATCATCACTGCCCTGCAGGGACAGGACCGCATTGAACAGCGCTGCCAGAACATGGCCCTGGCCGTCCGCCAGTTCGCGCTCCTGCCGCCGACGGCGCCCGACAGCGTCTATGACGAAATCTGGGCCAGCCTGACGCTCGACGAATTGCGCGTCCCCGCCCTCTCCGGCATCGCCGCCCACCAGGCCCATGGCGACGCCGAACTGTTCTAATTCCCTCATCCGGTCTGTCGACACAGGCGCCTCGAGCGCCTTTTTTGCATTTTACAGAGGTACGAACCTCATAGCGCCAGTCGACGCCCGCCCGCAGGGTGTCACCCCGGCAATGGCCGGGGTGCATCCTCAGATACAGCCGACTGCTCCGGCGGCGCGGCGCCCTGCGCGCCGCCGTCTATGCGAGCCGGTCAGCGGGTTGAGGCCAGAGCGTAGATGCGTTCGATATCATCGAGGGCGAGATGGGCCGCCATGATGCCGCCGGCAGTGGCCCATACAGTGTCCGAAACCGCATGCACATGCCCAGCCTTCACAGCGGCCAGTCCCTGCCAGAGGGGCGATGCCATCCAGGTCTCGGCTTCCTGCTTGGCGCCGCCATCACCAGTTTCGTATGAGAAATGCAGCAGACGGTCGCCGTCGAGTTCGGGAATCCGCTCCAGGGTGATTGGCTCGGCCAACCCTGCCTTGTCTTGCGCCGCCGGACGGCCGAAGCCGATATCGCGCAATATCGAGCCCGAGAAGCTATCGTTGTTATAGGCATAGTTCTGGCCGGCGATGAAACGGACGAGCCCGACCTTTTCATTCACCCTGTCACCGAGCGCAGCCTTGATCGCGTCAACGCGCTGCACATAGGCGTTCAAGGCAGCCTGGCCTTCAGCCGATTTTCCCACGGCTTCGGCATAAAACGCCAGATTGTCACGCCACTGGCCGGTGACATTTTCGACATACACGCTCGGTGCAATGGCCGAAAGCTGCTCATAGATTGCCTCGTGGCGCTTCTTGTTCCCAAGAATGAGATCGGGCTGGAGCGACAGGATCACTTCGAGATTGGGCGCCAATTCCTCGCCAACCAACGTCGTCTGGGCAAGGGCCTCCGCGACATGGTCGAACCAGGGGGCGGCATTGGCGGAGCGCACCGCACCAACGGGGACAATGCCCAGCGCCAGGAGGTCCTCGGTCGCCTCGTTCGTCAGCGCCACGATGCGAACCGGTGCTTCGGGAACGCTGGTGACACCCATGACATGGGTGATATCGCGGGCCAATGCGGGGGCCGATATGGCTAGCAGCATAGGCAGGCCCAGAAACGTGAAGACACGGCGGGAAATCATGGCTATTCCATTACATGACAATTGAAGTCATGTTTGATAAATCCGAGTGACCCGACAATGTCAAGATGCCGCTGCCGGGGATCAGTGTCGCAATCGGAAAAGCCGCCCCGTAAAAGCAAAGGGCGCCTCGCGGCGCCCTCCCAAACCTAACTCTGACGAGCTCGGCCCTAGCCGTCCATCTTGGCGCCCGACACCACTGCATGCAGGTCGATCAGGCCCACCATGCGGCTGTCATGGGTGACGATGCCATTGAGCAGTTCGGTGTCGATGGAATTGCCCTCGGGCACATTGTGGATGTCGTCGCGGTTGACCGTGAGAATGTCCGAAACCGCGTCCACCAGGATGCCGACCCATTTGTCACCGACGCTCATCACCACCACGACATGGTTCTTGGTGGGCGAGGTCTGACCGTCGCCGAAACGGGCGCGCAGGTCAAAGATCGGGACGATGGTGCCGCGCAGGTTGATCACCCCGCGCACGAATTCGCGGGTATTGGGCAGCGGGGTGGCACCGTTCCAGGCGCGGATTTCGCGCACCGTGGTGATTTCCACGCCATAGGTCTGTTCGCCGATCGAAAAGGCGATCAGCTGCAATGTATTCTGTGCCGCAAGGGCCGACTTGTCGCTAACGTCGTCGCGAAGGCTCAGCGCTTCCATCTTACTCGCCTCTTCTGCTGCCCTTTCTGGGCAGCCTTTCCTCATACTAGCGCGTCAACTGACGCCAATTCCTTAACAGCGAACCGCGCTTTTTGCCTTAGGGGCGGGTTCAACAGAACTGGCCCCCTATTTGGTCCTCGGACTTGATCCGTGGACCGAAAGCGCGACCAGCCCTAGGCCGCGTTCTGGTGCAGATGCGTGGTGCGCAACCCCTGCACGTCCACGATCAGCGCCACATTGCCATCGCCCAGGATGGTACCGCCGGCGATGCCTTCGACACGCTCGAAGTTCTCTTCCAGCGACTTGATGACCACCTGCTGCTGGCCGATGATGTCGTCCACCACCAGCGCAACCTTCTGGCTGCCCTCGGTTTCGCATAACACCACGAACTGGTCGGTCTCCTGCACCTGGGTGGCAAGGCCAAAGCGCTGGCCCAGGTCGATGACCTGCACATATTCGCCCCGCACCTGCAGCACCCGGCCACCGGAGGGCACGCGCTCGAAGCTGGCGCGCGAGCACTGCATGGTTTCAACGATCGAGGAGAGCGGCACCACATAGGGGCTGTCGCCAACCTTGACCAGCATCACGTCGAGCACCGCCAGGGTCAGTGGCAGGCGCAAGGTCATGCGCGTGCCCTTGCCGGTCCAGCTGCGCACATGCACCGAGCCGCCGATTTTCTTGATGTTGGAGAGCACTACGTCCATGCCGACGCCGCGCCCGGAGATGTCGCTGACTTCGCTGGCCGTCGAAAAGCCGGGCGCAAAGATCAGCTGGTCGATCTGCTCATCGGTCGGATTGACGTCGGGCGCCACGACGCCCTTGTCGCGGGCCACCTGCAGCACACGCTCGCGGTTGATGCCGCCGCCATCGTCCTCGACGATGATCAGGATATTGCCGCCAGCCTGCTCGGCCGAAAGGCGAATGGTGCCCGTCTCGGACTTGCCGCTGGCCAGCCGCTTTTCCGGGATCTCGATACCATGGTCGGCCGAATTGCGGATCATATGGGTCAGCGGATCGCTCAATTGCTCGATCACCGTCTTGTCGATTTCGGTGTTCTCGCCAATGGTCTCGAGCTTGATCTTTTTCGATGTCTTGGTCGCCAGCTCGCGCACCAGGCGCGGCATACGCGAAAACACCGATTTGACCGGCTGGGCGCGAATGGCCATCACCGAATCCTGCAGCCCGCGCGTGGTTTGCGCCAGCACTTCCAGGCCACGCACCAGTTCGGTGTAGCGGGCGCGCAGCGTCTCATCCATCTGCTGGGTCAGCATGGACTGGGTGATCACCAGTTCGCCCACCATGTTGACGACGCGGTCCACCTTGTCGAGATCGACGCGGATCGACTGCACGCCAACGCTGCGTCCGCCGCCTTCCTCGCTCTCGCCACCACCCGCAGCCGGCGCAGCCTTGGCGACGGGCGGCTTGGGCGCCGGGGGCGGGGCCGCCGGCATGATCTCTTCGGCCAGCGCTGCAAAGCTCAGCACCGGAGCTTCTTCAAAACTGTCCTGGGCACCAACCGGGCCGGCCGGCGGCTCGGGGATAAAGTCGGCCAGCGGCGCCACCGGCTCCTGCGGATTGGCCACTTCCTCTTCGGTCAGCGCCAGAAGGCTCGAAAGGTCCGGCTCGGCGTCCGCAACAGCCGGGGCCGGCGCTTCGGAAATGTCAAAACCAATGTCGGCAAGGCTGGGCACCATGCCGGCCTGGGCAATAATGATATCGCAGTCGCCATCGACGAACTCGAACACTTCGCGGATCGAGACTTCGCTAAGGCCCGGCGACACCAGGGTGATTTCCCAGGAGCAATAGACGGCAAAGGGCTCGAAATCGGAAAGCGGGGGCACATCGCCCAGAACGGCGCGCACACTCATCGTGCCCAGCGCCGCCAGCTCGCGGAACAGCAGCAGCGGGTCATTGGCCCGGGCGTAGAGGGCGCGATGCGGGGTGAAGCGGATTTCCCACTGGCCCTCGGCAGCCGCCATCGGGGCGCTTTCGAACACGTCTTCCACCGGCGCTTCGCCCTCTGCCATCGAGCCGCCCAGATTGACCATGACCGGGGTGAAGTCGATGTCGAAATCATCCATCATTTCGCCGTCGGCATCGGCGTCGTCATCGCCACCGGTCTCACCGCGGGCCAGGGCGTCAAAACGCGCCTTCTCTTCGGCGCCGTAATCGACAGGCAGGGCCTCGCCCGACTGGGCCGCATTGACGTGATCAGCGACGATGTCATTGGCCCGGATGCACAGGACCACCACGTCGTCGGTCAGTTCGACCCGGCCATCACGCACATAGTCGAGCAGGGTTTCATAGGCATGGGCAAAGCCCACCAGCGCTGAAAAGCCGAAGGCCCCGGCGCCACCCTTGATCGAGTGGATGGCACGGAACACCGCATTGAGCCGGTCGGCGCCACGCTCGCCCTCCTCGATGACGGCAAACTGCTCCTCCAGCTCGGTCAGAAGCTCGGAGCATTCGTCGAAATAGGTGGCCTTGAAGTCGTCGAGATCGCTCATGCTTAGGCTTCCAACCCTTCTGGGTCTGCTTTGGGTTTTAGTGAACGACGCGGTGGATGACCGAGATCAGCTTTTCCGGGTCAAAAGGCTTGACGATCCAGCCGGTGCCGCCGGCGGCCTTGCCCTGGTCGCGCTTGTCCTGGCTGGTTTCGGTGGTGAGGATCAGGATGGGCAGCGAATTGTGCTGTCCGGTGGCCCGGACATTCTTGATGAACTCGATGCCATCCATCACCGGCATGTTGATGTCGGTAATCACGACATCCACGTCCTGTGCCTTGAGCATGTCCAGGCCCTGCTTGCCGTCCTCGGCCTGCAGCACCTCAAATCCGGCATTGCTCAGCGTATGGTGCAGCATGGCCAGAATGGTCCGCGAATCATCGACTGTGAGTACGCGCAGCGTCATAGTTTCATCATCCCCGAAAACTGGGCGGAAAGGCCCAGTCGCTCGATCGCGGCACTCATGGCCGCGCTCGGCGATTCAATGGTAAAATCAAAATGGTGGCGCCGGGCGGTCTCGGCGGCGCTCAGCAACAGCAGGAGCGCATTGGTGGACACCCGCTCCACGGCGCCGGCCTCGACCGTCACCGCCCCGTCTTCGAGCGCGTCGATCAACTGGTCGCGGATGCCATCGATCGCGTCGAGGTCGCTGACCTCAGGCAAGGCGACCGTCTGCTTGGTTTGCTTGGCCATGTTCGTAAGGGAGCCCCCCGGGAGTCTTCTCCAAGGGGCATATTCGGCGCGAACGGTTTAAGAAGTGCTAACTATGAAGCGTCCCATCGGGGCCGGGCGCGCCAGTGGCGCGACCGGAGCGAAATAGGCCATGAGAGCTACGCTCGAATGGCTGGGCCGCCAGAACGGGGCCAAGCGCCCCAGTGGGGCGATTGGAGGCACATAGGCCCGAAGACTTCGCCGGCGAGCCGCTGGACCCGCGGCTCCGGTGGAGCCGATTGAGCCACGAAGGCCAGGCGAGCTACGCTCGCAGGGCTGGGCCGCCAGACCGGGGCCAGGCGCCCCAGTGGGGCGATTGGAGGCACATAGGCCCGAAGACTTCGCCGGCGATCCGCAGGACAAGCGGCTCCGGTGGAGCCGATTGAGCCAAGAAGGCCATGAGAGCTACGCTCGCAGGGCTGGGCCGCCAGAACGGGGCCAGGCGCCCCAGTGGGGCGATTGGAGGCACATAGGCCCGAAGACTTCGCCGGCGATCCGCAGGACAAGCGGCTCCGGTGGAGCCGATTGAGCCAAGAAGGCCATGAGAGCTACGCTCGCAGGGCTGGGCCGCCAGAACGGGGCCAGGCGCCCCAGTGGGGCGATTGGAGGCACATAGGCCCGAAGACTTCGCCGGCGATCCGCAGGACAAGCGGCTCCTGTGGAGCCGGTTGAGCCAAGAAGGCCATGAGAGCTACGTTCGAATGGCGGCTCGCAGGGCTGGGCCATAATCGGGGCCGGGCGCGCCGGTGGCCGCACGAATGGCAGGGCGCCGACAAATCGAACTTCCGAGAAATCCTTGCCCCCAACGGCCAGCGGCGGTATCGCATGCCCATCAGCGAACTGGACCCGCCATGCCCACCAGAATTGCCCTCACCGGCCTTGCCCGCGACCTCGCCCAACGTGCCGAACAAGGCAAGACCATTCGCGTGGGCGTCATCGGCTCGGGCGAGATGGGCACTGATCTGGTCACCCAGATGAGCCTGATGACCGGCATTGAAATGGCGGCCATTGCCACGCGCCGGCCCCATACCGCGCTCGATGCCATGACCATTGCCTATGGCGAGGATTCCATGGGCAGGGTCGTCGACACGCCCAGCGCCGCCACCGCCGCCATCGAAGCGGGCAAGATCGCCATCACCTCGGCCGAAACCCTGGTCACCACCCCCAATATCGACGTCGTCATCGACGCCACCGGCAAGCCGGGCGTCGCGGCCGACTATGACCTCATGGCCATGGAACACGGCAAGCATCTGGTGATGATGAATGTCGAGGCCGACGTCACCATCGGCCCCTATTTGAAGGCCCAGGCCGACCGCCTCGGCGTCGTCTATTCGGTCGGCGCCGGCGACGAACCCAGCTCATGCATGGAGCTGATCGAATTTGTCTCCGCCCTCGGCCTCGACATCGTCGCCGCCGGCAAGGGCAAGAACAATCCGCTCAAGCACGACGCCGTGCCCGACGATTATCGGGAAGAGGCAACCCGCCGCAACATGAACCCGCGCATGCTGGTCGAGTTCGTCGACGGGTCGAAAACCGCCGTCGAAATGACCGCCATTGCCAATGCCACGGGCCTCCTGCCCGACGTGCCCGGCATGCACGGCCCGGCCGCCCATCGCGACGACATGGCCAAGGTGCTCATTCCCAAGGCCGATGGCGGCATTCTCAATTCCTCGGGCGTCGTCGACTTCACCGTGGGCAAGGGCGTCGCGCCCGGCGTTTTCGTCATCGTCAAGGCCACCCATCCGCGCATCATCGAGCGCATGGATGATCTTCATATCGGCCATGGGCCCTATTACGGCTTCTTCCGCCCCTATCACCTGACGAGCCTTGAAGTGCCGCTCACCTGCGCCCGCATCATGCTCACCGGCAGGCCCGACATGGTGCCACTACCCCGCCCGGTGGCCGAGGTCTGCGCCGTCGCCAAGCGCGACCTCAAGCCCGGCGAAGCGCTCGATGCCATCGGCGAAACCTGCTACCGCTCCTACGCCATGACCGTCACCGACGCCCGCGCTGCCGGCGCCTGGCCCGTGGGCCTCCTCGAAGGCGGCAAGGTCACCGCTGCGATCAAGAAGGGCGAACTGCTCACCCGCGCCAATGCCCTGCCCGATGTCACCACCCGGCTCTTTGCGCTACGGCAGGAGCAGGACAAAATGCTCGGGTATTGAACCACCAACAATCCCCCGCCCCTCACTCCTTCTCGATTTCCTCGGCCAGCGGCAGCGGATAGCGGCGGCGCGGCGGCAGGCGGTGAATGACCATGCCCAGCACCACCAGCAGCGTGCAGGCCAGCAGCAGCACCAAAAAGAGCGTCAACCCATCCACCTTCGCACCATAGGCGAGCAGTGGCACCGCTGCTGCGGGCGGATGGGTCACCCGCAACACCAGCATGATGAGCATGACCAGGCCCACGCACAGCGTCGCCAGCCACCACGGCTCGGGCACCACCGACATGGCCAGCACCGCCAGCACGCTGCCGATGAAATAGCCGGCGAAAATGTTGATCGGCTGCGCATTGGGGGAGTCGGGCTGGCCAAAGATCACCAGCGCAGTCGGCCCCAGTGGCGCCAGCAGCAAGGGCAGCCCCGTCACCGCCGACAAGTAACCGATCAGCGTCACCGCCGCGCCGGTCGCGGCCGCCGATTTGGCGTGGACCCGCCAATCGTGGCGCGGTTCGTGCCGGGCGATAAAGCGCGCTATCAGCTTGTGCATGGCAAGGCCTGACGAAAAAGGGTCCGCCCATATAGGCAGACCCTGGAGCATCTGACAGCCTGTCGGCCCGAATTTATCGGCCGCGCAGGGCGATCTTGCCATTGCGGCCGGGCGCATCGCTGGCCGCAACCGCCTGCGCCACATCCGCCAGATCATAGCTGGCCTCAATCGGCATCTTGAGCCTGCCGGCGGCAGCGTCGGCAATCAGCTCCCCAAGCAATTGGCCGATCCGCTCCGGCCTGACCGGCGGATTGGCACCCCAGAACCCCTTGATGGTCATTCCGCGGAACAACAGGTCGCCCGCCGGGATTTTGAGAGGTCGTCCGGTCATGGCGCCAAAGCTGATCAGCTCGGCCCCATCGGCAAGGATGCTGAGGAGTTGAGTGGCGCCGTCCCCGCCCAGCGATTCGATCCCGCGCACAATCGGCGCGCCGCCGGTCACCGCGCGCACCGTGTCCTGCCAACCCTCGCCGTCTGTCGCAACGACATTGGCAAAGCCCAGCTCCGCCATTTCAGCGACGGCCTCGGCGCGGCGCACCAGGCCCAGCACATTGATGCCGAGGTCGGCGCCATATTGCGCCACCAGCCGGCCCACCGCCCCATTGGCCGCATTGAGGGCAATCCACTGCCCGGCCGTAACCCCGAGCGTATCAAGCAGCATCTTGGCGCTCAGCGGCATGGATACCAGTTGGCACGCCGTGGCGTCATCCACGCTCTCGGGCACTGGCACGAGCCGCCGGGCGTCCGCGAGATAGTAATCGGCCCAGGTGTCCTGCGCCCCGCCGGCGACGCGCTGCCCGATCTGGAGATGGCTGACACCCTCGCCCAATGCCTCCACCACGCCCACCGCCTCGGTGCCCGCACCGGCCGGCAGCGTCGGCTTGAACCCATATTGGCCCGCAATCGTCATCAGGTCGTGATTGTGTATGGGCGAGAGCACCATGCGCACCAGCACCTGGCCTGCACCCGGCTGCGGCCGCTCTGCCTGTTGGGTGGACAGAACTTTTTCCGGTGTGCCGAACTGTGAATATACCGCGCGCTGCATGCCAGTCTCCATTGTCATTGAGCCGCAGAGATAGGGTGATTGACGCATAGGTCAAGCTTGCAATCGCCACCGCGCGCCGATAATACCTGATTACGCTAATCAGGATTAACCATGACCGAAACCGCAAATGATCCCCGCGCCATCCAGCGCCAGCGCTACGACACCCGGATGCGCCTGCTCACGGTTATCGGCATTACCGACATCACCCCCCTGATGCGCCGCATCCGTCTTGATGGGGACATGGAGGGCTTTGCCTCGCTCGGCCATGCCGACCACATCAAGGCATTTTTCTTTGCCCCAGGGGTGACGCCCGAGCTGCCGCCCATCGGACCCAATGGCGCAGAGTTCAAGCCCGGCACCCGCCCCGAAATGCGTGACTATACCCCGCGCTACTGGAGCGTTGAGGAAGGCTGGATCGACCTCGATTTCGTGCTGCATGGCGATGGCCCCGCCTCGGGCTGGGCCGCCTCAGCCAGTCTTGGCAGCACCCTCGTCATCGGCGGCCCGCGCGGCTCGCAAATCGTGTCCATGGCCTTTGACTGGTACCTGCTGGCCGGCGACGAAACTGCCCTGCCCGCCATCGGCCGCCGCATCGAAGAACTGCCCGCCAGCGCTCCGGTCCTTGCTGTCATCGAAGTCGAGAACGCGGCTGAGGAGCAGGCTTTCGAGACCAGCGCCGACCTCACGCTCATCTATGTCCACCGCAATGGCGCCGCCCCCGGCACCACCAGCCTCGTGCTCGACGCCATCGCCGCGACTGCCTTCCCGTCCGGCGACGCCTATGCCTATGTCGCCGGCGAAGTGAACATGTCCCGCGCCGTAAAGGCCCACCTTCTCGACCAGCGCGGCTTCAACCCCCAATGGGTCAAGGCCGCCGGCTACTGGCATGTCGGCGTCCCCGATGCCCACGAGGATCACTGACTTCGAGGCGGCGGCGCAGCCGCAAAATCCTTCCAGTGGAAGGATTTTAGCGGAGAAGGCCATGAGAGCTATGCTCGAATGGCAAGCCGTGCCCTTGGGGCAAATTCGCTCCAGTGGAGCGAATTTAGGCGAGAAGGCCACGAGAGCTATGCTCGCGTGGCGAGGCGGCGGCGACGAAGCCGCCAAATCCTCCCCAATGGAGGATTTTAGCCGAGACGGCCATGAGAGTGTGCTCGTATGGCGGAGCGGTCCAGGCCGCCTGACGCCCATGGATATCCTTAACAGAGTGCGCAAAATCGCACTGATTGACAGTCCTGGCTGTTAATCCCCATGCTTCATCATCCGCGCTCGGCACGAGATGGAGGGGTGGGTGGAAATTCTGTTTCTGCTGCTGGCCGCAGCGGCGCTTTATGCGGCATTTGGATCGGGCCGTCTGCCACGGCCGTTCAGGTCCTTGGGTCGGCGCAGACCCTATTCAGGTCCGAAGCGATCAAGCCCCACACCCCTGAACGCCTACCCGCGCGTGGTCCCGAAATCCACGCCCGTGCTCGATTCGTCTGACCAATTGCGCGTCGTCATGGGCGCCGCCTTTGAGAAAACCCGGTTGATGTCGCGCCCCGAATATGACGTCTTTCGCGTTGTCGAGACGCATTTGCGGCGTTGTGGCCCCGGTTATCGCCTTATGGCGCAGACCAGCATGGGTGAGTTTATCCGGTCCGCCGACCCTTCGGCCCATAGTTCGATCAACTCCAAGCGCGTCGACATGCTGATCATCGACACGTTCGGTTTTGCGGTCGTCGCCATCGAGCATCAAGGCAGCGGTCACTATCAGAACGACGCCGCCGCCCGCGATGCGGTCAAGCGGGAGGCGCTGCGACGGGCCGGGATCGAGTATCTGGAAATATTCCAGCACCATCAGCCTGAAGAAATTTGCGCTCTGGTCTCTGGCGCCATTGAGCGCAGCAAGCCACCGGCGGCAGCCCCAATCCCTTTTCCCCAGACGGGTCGCACCTGACCTACTGCGGTTGCCCGCCCACCGCCTGCACCGCCCGCGCGCCCTCGGCAATCCCCGCCTCGAGACAGGCTGCATGCGTCTGGCCGCGCAGCATGGCGGCGACGAACCCTGCGGCAAAGGCATCGCCTGCCCCGGTCGTATCGACCACATCGACAATAGGCGCCGGTCGGCTTTGCGACATGCCATCGCGCCCGCCGAGCGCCGCGCCGAACCGGCCGCGCTTGATCACCACATGGGTGAACTGCTCGCCCAGCATCTGCATCTGCATCTCGAAATCGGCTTCGCCCGTCAGCAGTTCGGCCTCGCCTTGATTGGCAAACAGCCAGTCGGCCTTGCCCACCCAGTCGCGGAACACCTGCGGCCCCACCTCGGCCAGAAAACCCGTTGAGGCCGGGTCGATGGCAATGGCCACGCCCCGGCTACGCGCCGCTTCAAGCAGGATTTGCACCGCGTGGCGCGGCCCCGGCGCGAAAAAGCTGTAGCCCGAGATCAGCACCAGCCCGACGCCATCGAGCAGGTCTTCGGGCAGGTCCTGGGGCGAGAGATTAAGATTGGCGCCCCGGTCGGTGAGAAAGCTGCGCTCGCCGCCCGGATCAAGAATGGTCACCAGCACGCCGGAGGGCAGGTCCTTGTCGCCCGCCAGCGCCGGCACGACGCCCAGCCCGCGGAAATAGTTCTCATACATGGACCGCTCGGCGGCCCCGACCCGCGCCGCAAACAGCACGTCGGCGCCCGCCGCGCCCAGCCACACCGCCTGGTTGGCCCCCGACCCGCCCGGCCGGTTACGGATTTCGGCGCGCCGGTCCGAACCGGGCACGATCGGGCCCTCGGGCCGCACGATGATGTCGGTCATCACATCGCCGACCACCAGGACCCGAGCACTCATGCGGGGCGCGACGCCAGCTGTGCCGAGAGCGCCACGGCGATCTGGGCCGCGACCTTGGCATTGTTCTTGACCAGCGCAATGTTGGATTCCAGCGACTTGCCGCCGGTCAATTCAAAGATGCGCTGCAACAGGAACGGCGTCGTCGCCTTGCCCTTGATCCCCTGCGCCTCAGCGTCGTTGAGCGCCTGGGCGATGAAACCCTCGATGGCCGAAGCCTCCCAGGCATCGGCTTCCGGGATCGGATTGGCGATCAGCACGCCGCCCATATGCAGATCGGACTGGATCGCCAGCATCCGGGCCACATCCGCGGGCGTATCGAAACGCTGATCCACCTTGTGCCCGCTGGTCCGCGCCCAGAAGGCCGGAAAATCCTCAGTGCCGAATCCGAGCACCGGCACGCCATTGGTTTCGAGCACTTCTAGCGTCTTGGCAATGTCGAGGATCGACTTGGCCCCGGCGCAGATCACCGCCACCGGCGTGCGGCCCAGCTCTTCGAGGTCCGCTGAAATGTCAAAGCTCTGCTCGGCGCCGCGGTGCACGCCACCAATGCCGCCCGTGGCAAAGATGCGGATGCCGGCCAGCGCCGCAATCTGCATGGTGGTGGCAACCGTTGTGCCGGCCATGACGCCCTGGGCCAAAAGGCTCGCCATGTCGCGCCGGCTGGCCTTGGCGGCCGCATGCCCTTCCACGGCCAGGCGTTCGAGGTCTTCTCCCGAAACCCCCACGCACAGCCGCCCGTCCATGATGGCAATGGTCGCTGGCACCGCCCCATGCGCCCGCACCACGTCCTCGACCTCGCGCGCCATGGCCAGGTTCTGCGGATAGGGCATGCCATGGGTGATGATGGTCGATTCCAGCGCCACCACCGGCTTGCCGGCCGCCAGCGCCGCCTTTACCTCGCCCGAGATCGATAGATAGGCCCTTGCGCTCATTTTCCGCGTCACTCCGAAACCGTCTGTGGCCGCCCCTGGGCAGCCGGATTGCCCGGGGTTGTGCGCTGCCGCACGGGGCCGGTCAAGCCCCGCAAATTCTTGCGCAAATCCGCCTTGTCGCCCCCGATCTTTGTCGATAATTTGACTTTTGCAAGAGAGGGAAAGGACAGTTCGCTGACCAGGTCCAGCATTGATGGCGCTGCTTTGGCGCCTCGATACGCGCCCGAACACGGGCTGATCGCAGCGGCTTGTTCCGACGCCTCCGGGTGTCGCCTCGACACGCATCCAGGCACAGTGATTTTGATATTTCCGGGTTCTCGAAGATGAGGCCCCGGGGTTGAGCCGCGGCTCCTTCCGCGAAAATGCGCGACCTGTCGCGTCAAACCGGCTGTCCATGTGGACGCCACTCGCCTCCACCACGGTCCCCACAGGAGACTAAGTCCATGAAAAAGACCCTCGCCATCGCCTTTGGCGCTCTCTTGGTCGCCAACCCTGCGCTCGCGCAGGAAGAGCCGGTGCTCAACATCTACAATTGGTCGGACTATATTGCCGAAGACACCATCGCCAATTTCGAGGCGGAAACCGGCATCAAGGTCAATTACGACGTCTATGACAACAATGAGATCGTCGACGCCAAGCTCCTGGCCGGAAACTCGGGCTATGACATCGTCGTGCCCTCGGGCAATTTCCTCGAGCGCCAGATTCAGGCCGGCCTGATCCTGCCGCTCGACAAGTCCAAGCTGACCAATCTGGGCAATCTCGATCCCGCCGTCATGGCCACCGCCGCCGAGCAGGACCCCGACAACGGCCATGCCGTGCCCTATATGATCAACACCATCGGCCTGGGTTACAATGTCGCCAAGGTCACCGAGGCCCTGGGCCCCGATGCGGACCTTGAAAGCTGGGACCTGCTGTTCAAGCCCGAAGTCGTTGAAAAGCTGGCCGGCTGCGGCGTGACCGTACTCGACAGCCCCTCCGAAGTGATGGGCATTGCCCTCCACTATCTCGGCCTCGACCCCAATTCGGAAAACGAAGAGGACCTGGCCAAGGCCGAGGAACTGATGAATTCCATCAAGCCCTCGCTGCGCTACTACCATTCCTCCCAGTACATCGATGACCTGGGCAATGGCGAAGTCTGCCTGTCGCTGGGCTATTCGGGCGATATCTTCATCGCCTCCGACAGCGCCGCCGAAGGCGTCGAGATCACCTATCTGATCCCCAAGGAAGGCGCTGCGACCCTCTTCGACTTCCTGGCCATTCCCGCCGATGCACCCCATCCGGGCAATGCCCACACCTTCATCAACTACATCCTCGAGCCCGAAGTGGTGGCGGCGATCACCAATTATGTGTTCTACGCCAACCCCAACCTGCCGGCGCTCGAATTTGTCGATGAGGAAGTCAAATCCAACCCCGGCATCTACCCGCCGGCCGAGACCATCTCCAAGGCTTTCGTGATGAAGGCGCATTCGCCTGAATTCGAGGAAGTCCTCACCCGCACCTGGACCCGCATCAAGACCGGCCAGTAACATCACCCTGAACAAGGGGCGGCACCGATCGCCCCTTGTTTCCATCGGACTCTCCGGTGGCGCGTTTGGAAAGTCGCTCAGGTGAGTCAGCTGCCGCGATTTTCGAGAACCGGAGCGCCGCGTACCTTTGGTACGTGTGCACCGGAAGCGGAGAAAGCCGCGGCAGGTGGCCGCCGGAGTAGAGTTTACAGCGTCATGGCAAAAAGACCGCAGCTTGCGATAGATACCCGTCCCTGGCGCGATACGGCAAATAACAAGCCCTTTGTGCGCATCAGGAACGTCACCAAGAAGTTCGGCGATGTTTCCGCCGTGCATGAGGTGTCGCTCGACATCTACCGCTCCGAATTGTTCTGCCTTCTGGGCGGCTCGGGTTCGGGCAAGTCGACGCTCCTGCGCATGCTGGCCGGCTTTGAAAACCCGACCTCGGGCACCATCGAAATCGACGGTCAGGACATGACCGAGGTGCCGCCCTATAACCGCCCCGTCAACATGATGTTCCAGTCCTATGCGCTGTTCCCGCATATGTCTGTAGAACAGAACATTGCCTATGGCCTCAAGCGCGACGGCCTGCCCCGCGCCGAGATTGCCGCGCGCGTCGCTGAGCTTCTGGCGCTGGTCAAATTGCAGGACTATGGCAAGCGCAAGCCGCACCAGCTCTCGGGCGGCCAGCGCCAGCGCGTCGCCCTTGCCCGCGCCCTTGCCAAGCGGCCCAAACTGCTGCTGCTCGACGAACCGCTCGGCGCGCTGGACAAGAAGCTGCGCGAGGAAACCCAGTTCGAACTGGTCAAGATCCAGGAACAGCTTGGCGTCACCTTCATCGTCGTCACCCACGACCAGGAAGAGGCCATGACACTGGCCACCCGCATCGGGGTGATGAACCAGGGTGAAATCGCCATGATCGGCGAACCGACCGATATCTACGAATTCCCCAATTCGCGCTTCGTCGCCAATTTCATCGGCTCGGCCAATATGGTCGAAGGCGTCGTCACCGAGGACGAGCCCGACCACGTCCGCATTCGCTCGACCGAGCTGGGCTGCGACATCTATGTCGGCCACGGCGTCGATTGCGCCCCCGACCAATTGCTCTGGTGGGCCATCCGCCCCGAAAAAATGGCCCTCAGCCGTGAAAAGCCCGAAGGCCTGCACGGCGCCAATGTCGCCACCGGCGTCGTCGAGGAAATCGCTTATCTGGGCGATATCTCGGTCTACCAGATCGTCCTTGAAAGCGGCAAACGCCTCCGCGTCAGCCAGACCAATACGGTGCGCGGCAATCCCGACGCCATCACCTGGGAAGAACAGGTCTACGTCACCTGGGGCATCGACGCCGGCTCGGTGCTGACGGTATGAGCATGATCCCAGCCCCCCCCTCACCCGGCTCGCCCTGCGGGCGATCCACCCTCTCCCCGAGAGGGAGAGGAATAGAGGCGCACGCCGGACCATTCTTCTCCCTCTCGGGGAGAAGGTGGCGCGAGGCGCCGGATGAGGGGGAATGCCAGCACGCGCACAGGGTCATTTCATCATGACCACCCGCGACCCCACCATTCCGCCACCCCGGCGCCTCAAACCCTGGAACGCCGTCGAACGCGGCCTCGCCCGCGTCGGCATTTCCGGGCGCATGCTGGTGCTGCTGGCCCCGGTGCTCTGGCTTCTGGTCTTCTTTCTCATTCCGCTGGCCGTGGTCTTTGGCATTTCGCTGGCCAACAAGCAGTTCGGCCGCCCGCCCTATACGCCCCTCCTCACCACCGATGAGGGCACGGTGCAGCTCACCCTGCATCTCAATAATTACATCCGCCTGTTCACCGACAATCTCTATGTCGCGGCCTATCTCAGCTCCATTCGCATCGCCGCCATTGCCACGGTGATCACCCTTCTCGTGGGCTACCCCATGGCCTATGCCATCGCCCGCTCGTCCGACCGCTGGCGCAATATCCTTCTGATGCTGGTGATCCTGCCCTTCTTCACCTCATTCCTGCTGCGCGTTTATGCGCTCACCGGTTTCATGCGCGGCAATGGCGTCATCAACCAGTTCATCGGCCTTTTCGGCTTTGAACCGCTGGTGATGATGCAGACCGATTTTGCCGTCTATGTGGGCATTGTCTACACCTACCTGCCCTTCATGATCCTGCCGCTCTATACGACGCTGGTGAAGCTCGACGTCTCGCTGTTCGAGGCCTCCGCCGATCTGGGCGCACGGCCCATCCACACCTTCCTGTTCATCACCCTGCCGCTCTCGCTGCCCGGGGTGATCGCCGGCTCCATGCTGGTGTTCATTCCGGCCATTGGCGAATTCGTCATTCCCTCGCTCCTGGGCGGCCCTGAAACCCTGATGATCGGCCGCGTGCTCTGGGACGAGTTTTTCACCAATACCAATTGGCCGCGCGCCGCCGCCGTCGCCTGCGCCATGCTGGTCGTGGTGGTCGTGCCGATCATGCTGTTGCAAAAGGCGCAGGGCGCCGTGGTGGAGAAATAGCATGCGCAAGGGCTGGTTTTTGCCAATCGCAGCGGCGCTGGGCTTTTCGTTTCTCTATGCGCCCATCGTTTCGCTGGTCATCTTCTCGTTCAACGAGAACCGGCTGGTCACCGTCTGGTCCGGCTTTTCACTCAAATGGTATGGCGAACTGTTCAACGATCCGCAGATGCTGGGCGCCGCCTGGCTGAGCCTGCAGATCGCCGCTCTCAGCGCCACCATTGCCCTGGTGCTCGGCACCCTGGCCGCCGTGGCCCTGGTGCGCTTCCGCCGCTTCAAGGGCCGCACGCTTTTTGCCGGCATGGTCTCGGCGCCCCTGGTCATGCCCGATGTCATCACGGGTCTTTCGCTGCTGCTGCTGTTTGTCGCCATGGAATCCATCCTCGGCTGGCCGCAGGGTCGCGGCATGCTGACCATCGTCATCGCCCACGCCACCTTCTGCACCGCCTATGTCTGCGTCGTGGTGCAATCGCGCCTTGGCGATTTCGACCGCAGCCTCGAAGAAGCCGCCATGGACCTGGGCGCCCCGCCCGTCCGCACCTTTTTCGATATCACCCTGCCCATCATCGCCCCGGCGCTGGTCTCGGGGTGGCTCCTGGGCTTCACCCTTTCGCTCGACGATCTGGTCATCGCCAGCTTCGTTTCCGGCCCCGGCTCCTCCACCCTGCCCATGGTGATCTTTTCCAAGGTGCGCCTCGGCGTCTCGCCCGACGTCAACGCGCTCGCCACCATCATCATCGGTATTGTGGCGCTCGGCGTTCTGGCGGCCACCATCATCCAGCTGCGCAGCAAGCCCAGGACCCAGATCTGAGCGAACGGCTCCGCCCGCGCACCCCCACTGTTCCGCCCTCGGGCCCGACCCGAGGGCCATTGCCTACCGGCACACGACGCCTGATTTGCGCCATCCCCGGGGCGATACCTGCATCGGCGGATGCGACATCGCGGGGGATTGATCAGGCCCGCATGAAAAAATTTGTGACCCAGCTGCACTGGACAGCCCCGAAAAACGGGCGCAAGCTTCACCCATGTTCAATCAAAGCAAAGGAGGTGATCCAGTGTCTTATGAGGTTTTGGCTCTCGAAGAAGGTCTGGGTTTTCGTGTGTTGGCAGGGAGTGATCTAGGCTAACGAACACGCATCTCCCGGCCCTCGAGGCCTGCAAAGCTCAGGAAGGGCTGTCCGCAAGGGCAGCCCTTTTCTGTTGCACTTGACGGGCGGCTCTAACCCATTGATACCGCTGCCAGCGTTTTTAGTGGAGGCCTGCCTTGTCCTCGGCCAATTTTGTACTGACCCTATCCTGCACCGATCGGCCCGGCATCGTTGCCGCCGTCACCACCGAACTGGCGGCGCTCAAGGCCAATATTGCCGAGAGCAACCAGTTCTGGGACCGCGAGACCGGCCGCTTTTTCATGCGCCTGGCCTTCACCGCGCCCGAAGGCGTCAGCCGCGACAGCATCGAAAAGGCGCTGAAATCACCCATCGAGCGCTTCGAGATGAAAACCGCGCTGGCCGATGAAAGCCGCAAGAAGCGCGTCGTCATCATGGTCTCAAAATTCGACCACACGCTTTTGCACCTGCTCTACCAGATCCGGGTCGGCTGGCTCGACGCCGAGGTCGCCGCCGTGGTGTCCAACCACGAGGACGCCCGCAAGATCGCCGAAGATGCCGGCATTCCCTTCCACTATCTGCCCGTCACCAAGGACACCAAGGCGGCCCAGGAGGCCCAGGTGCTCGACGTGGTCAAGGCCGTCGGCGCCGATCTCGTCGTGCTGGCGCGCTACATGCAGGTGCTCTCGGACAATCTCTCGACCCGGCTGTTCGGCCAGGTGATCAATATTCACCACTCGTTTCTTCCAAGCTTCAAGGGCGCAAAACCCTATCACCAGGCCCATGAGCGCGGCGTCAAGATCATCGGCGCCACCGCCCACTATGTCACCCCCGACCTCGACGAAGGCCCGATCATCGAGCAGGAAACCGCCCGCGTCACCCATGCCATGAGCCCTGACGACCTGGTCGCCGCCGGCCGCGACATCGAAAGCCGCGTCCTCGCCCGCGCCGTAAAACTGCACCTGGAAAGCCGGGTCATGCTGAATGGCAAGAAAACCGTGGTATTTGGGTGATCCGGCAGTGGGTAGTCCAGTGCGCTCAGTTACGACCTCATCCGCAGTTCATTGATTGCCGTCATGAGCCGTTCGAATCGGCTTTCACTCCACGCCGCCGTAAGCATGATGAAGAATGCCAACAGGCCAAGTGCCACCGGGACGTTGCCCAGCGCGGCGCTGTAGACCACACCGCCAATGATGGCGGCCGACGCGAAACGCAGCAATTCTGCCAATTTCCATTCTCCCTAACCCAAGACAAGAAAACTTCCCCAGGCATTCGCCTAGGGTGATGTTGCTTTGTTCGGTTAGCCTTCTCACACCGCTGGGTCCTTCGGCTCCATCGTCCCCTCGCCCCTCAGGGGAGAGGGTTAGGGTGAGGGGTGAAAGCCCCTCGGCAAGCCCCTGATGCTGAACCCCTCATCCGGCCCTTCGGGCCACCTTCTCCCCTCAGGGGAGAAGGGCACAAAGCCGCCGACACCTGCTCCATACCAATCCTAAACTGGCAATTCTTCAAGGTTGAGCGAATCCGCCAGGCTGGTCTGGTCCAGCACTGCCCGCGTCGCCAGCGTCACGCGCTCAAACACATGGCGGATTTCGCAGGCCGCCTCGTCCTGGCAATCGACACATTTCTTGTAGGCAATCTTTGACAGACACGGCAGCGGCGCTATCGGTCCGTCGATCAGCCGCAGCACTTCGCCATAGGTAATTTCCTCGGGCGCCTTGAGCAGCTCATAGCCGCCCATGCGGCCCCGCTTGGAATTGACCATGCCAGCCCGCTTCAACTCGAGCAGGATCTGTTCGAGAAACTTCTTGGGGATCGCCTGATCCTTGGAAATCTCCCCGATCATGCGGCTCTGCCCCCGGCCGGCGCGCGCCAGCGCCACCAGCGCCCGCAAGGCATATTTTGCCTTTTGCGAAATCATCCATTCCCCCTGGCGTTATCGCCCCTGAGCCGCTCACCGCTTCGTTGAAACGCTGAATGGCTCTCCGTCTTGTTTGAGCGCGCTCTGCCCGCAAAGCCGTCGCCAGCCTTGCGAGTTGCGCCCTAGGTCTTCGGCTCCGGCTCGACCGGTGGCGCGATCCCCTCGCCCGCCCCCGGCTCCCCGGCATCCCCGTTCGTCGTCTGCTGCGTCGCTTCCGACGGCTTTTCACCATCGTCTTCTTCCGGCAAGTCTTCTTCCGGCGCGTGGTCTTCAGTCACACCGTCGTCCGCTCCGATTTCTGCCGTCACCTCGGCGGCCCCGGAATCACCGGTATCGGCATCGGCCTTGGGCAGCGTGACGATCTCGTCGATTTCTGCCGGCGCTTCCCCCACTTTTGGGGTTTCGGCAATCACCTCGACGCTGGCGGGTGGCAGCACGATCACATCGTCCGCAGCCGCCTCAGGCTCGGGGCTCTCGTCCATGGCCACGTCCGGCACCACAGCTTCGAGCACCGGGATCTCCGCGGCAGCGCTCTCTTGATCCCCGGCCGGCGCGTCCCCTTCGGTCTCGGCCGCGGGCGTGGCCACGTCTTCGGCAGGCGCCTCACTCGACGCTACCACTTCTGCGGCCGGAACGGCCTCCACCGCATCGCCTTGAGGCTCTGCCGCCTCACGCAACGCAGCCGCGTCTGCCGCGGGCGCCTCGGTCAATGCCGCCTCGGTTAGCGCCGCACCCATGGCTGCACTGGCCAGGATATTCTCGGCCATGGGCAGTTTGGGTTCGGTGGGCATGACCACCCCCGTCCGGTCCTTGCCCGCGTCGCTGCGCAGATAGGTGAGGATGCCCTTGCCGATTTCCTGCTCGCCGCGGATGACCGTGGTCGCCCCCAGATTGCGCAGGAAGCTCTCCTCCTCTTCCGAATAGGCCCGGCTGATAATGGCAATGCCCGGATTGAGCTTGCGCCCGCTCTCGCACACCGATCCGGCTTCAAAACCATTGGAGATCGCCACCAGCAGCGCCCTGGCCGCACCCAGATTGGCGAGCTTGAGCACGTCCTCGCTGGCGGCATTGCCAAACACCACTTCAAAGCCCTCGGCTCGCGCCGCAGCCACGTCATGATCGCTATCCTCGATCACCACCAGCCCGCCACCATCGGCCTTGATCCCGGCGGCCACGATCCGCCCCACCTGGCCATAGCCGACCAGAACCGTGTGGCCGGTCTGATGCGAGGGTTCGCCCGTGTCGTCATCGGCCCCCGGCGCGCCGCGATCCACCGCGGCCACGCTCGGCGCATCGGTCACCGCCGGGCCCTGGGCCGCCATGCTCGGCTCCATCCGCACCTCGCTCGCGCGCTCCGGCTCAGTCCCCTTGCGCTGCGCCACCCGCGCTTCAAGCCGCGGCCTGGCGAGGTCGAGCACGAAGAACACCACCGGGTTGAGCACAATGGAAATCAGCGCACCGGCCAGGATCAGGTCCTGCCCCTCGGGCGGCATGATCGCCAGCGCCACGCCCATGCTGGCCAGAATGAACGAAAATTCGCCGATCTGCGCCAGCGAGGCGGAAATGGTCAGCGCCGTACTGATCGGGCGTCGCGACAGCATCACGATGGCAAAGGCCGCCAGCGATTTGCCGATCACGATGATGAACACCACCGCCAGCACCAGCAGCGGCTGGGTGACGATGATCGCGGGGTTGAACAGCATGCCCACCGAGACAAAGAACAGCACCGCAAAGGCGTCGCGCAACGGCAGGGTTTCCTGCGCCGCCCGATGCGACAATTCGCTTTCCGACAGGATCATGCCGGCAAAGAACGCGCCCAGCGCCAGCGACACGCCAAACAGCACTGCCGATCCCAGCGCCACGCCCAGCGCGATCGCCAGCACCGCCAGGCGGAACAATTCGCGGCTGCCGGTATGGGCGGTCGCATGCAGCGCCCAGGGAATGATCCGGCGCCCCACCACCAGCATGAAGCCCACGAAGGCGGCGATCTTGAGCAGCGTCAGCCCCAGAATACCCCATAGCCCCACATCAATGCCCAGCAGCCGGGTCACGAAGGACACGAAGGGGTCGTGCAGGCCATCGCTCATGCCATTGAGGCTGGCAATGGCCGGCACCAGCACCAGCGCCAGCACCATGGCGAGGTCTTCCACGATCAGCCAGCCAACCGCGATCCGCCCGCGCTCGCTTTCGAGCAGCCGTCGGTCCTGCAGCGCCTTGAGCAGCACCACGGTGGAGGCCACCGACAGCGCCAGCCCGAATAGGATCGCGCCGAACAGGTCCCAGCCCAGCAACAGCCCAAGCCCGGCGCCCAACAGGGTCGCAAACCCCATCTGCACAATGGCGCCCGGGATCGCCAGCGCCCGCACGCTCATCAAATCTTTCAGCGAAAAATGCAGGCCCACACCGAACATCAGGAGGATCACCCCCAGTTCGGCCAGTTCCGCGCCCAGCGCCTGGTCGGCAATAAAGCCCGGCGTATAGGGCCCGACGATCACGCCGGCGAAGAGATAGCCCACCAGCGGCGGCATCCGCAGCCGATTGGCGACCATGCCGAAAATATAGGCCAGCACCAGACCCGCGACGATCGTAGAGATCAGGGGGGTGTCATGGTGCATTCGCGCCTCCGGCCATTTTGGGTAAGTCTATTGAAATAATGGGGATTTGGTCCCATCTGCGCAAGCGCTTATTGCGCCGGCCCGCTCAGCCATTCGGCCCAGGCCCGTCGCAATCCCCATAAGTCCGATCAAGTTGGCCGAACTTTGTCCCTTCGGGCCGTTCGGCAGGCAAACGCTCCGGTGTCCAGATTTTGGGCGAGAAGGCCGCGAGGCCCACGCATGATGGCAAAGCCCGTCCCCACCGCCAGCCCGCCCTCGGACTTGATCGGAGGGCCACTCCCAGCTCGGGTTGGCTCGCCCCCTTCAGCTCACAATCGTGATCTTTTCCGCCGCCCGCGTGATCCCCGTATAGAGCCAGCGCGCCCGCTCCTCGCGAAACACAAAGCTCTCGTCGAACAGATATACATTGTCCCACTGGCTGCCCTGCGCCTTGTGGACGGTCAGGCAATAGCCAAAAGTGAACTCATCGAACTGGCGCCGCTCTGGCCAGCTCATGGCGTCTTCCTCGCCCGAGAAAAACGCCTTGTGGGTGAGCACCCGCGCCTCGCCCTTGCCCTCGTCATCGGCCAGCAGCAGGCTCCACTTGCCGTTCGAGCGCCGCGTCGCATCGGTCACGATCCAGATCTGCCCATTGAGCAACCGCTTGCGCGGATTGTTTCTGAGGCACACCATGCGGTCGCCCACCACCGGCTCGTGGAAGGGCAGGCCCTTCAATTCGCGCAGGCGGTCGTTATAGGTCAGCCGCGTCTTGTTGCGCCCCACCAGCACCTGGTCGGCCTCCAGCACCGCATCGCGATCCACCTGGTCGCGCCCCACCACCACGCTTTCGCCATAGCGGCCATGTTCGAGATAGCCGCCCTCGCGCACCGCCATCGAGAGCTGGATGATCGGATTATCCGCCGCCTGGCGATGAATTTCGGTCAGCATGATGTCGGGCTCTTCATTGATGAAAAACCCCGCCCCCTGCACCGGCGGCAGCTGGAACGGATCGCCCAGCACCAGCACCTTGACCCCGAACGAAAGCAGGTCCGCCCCCAGCACCTCGTCCACCATCGACACCTCGTCGATCACGATCAGGTCCGCGTCCGCCGCGGGGCTTTCCGGGTCGAGCACAAAGCGCGGCTCGCCCTCCTTCTCGCTCACCAGCGTATAGATGAGGCTATGGATGGTCTGGGCGCCCTTGCAGCCGCGCTTGCGCATCACCAGCGCCGCCTTGCCCGTAAAGGCCGCATATTTGACGCTTCTGATGTCCTGCGCCAGATGCACGGCCAGCGTGGATTTGCCGGTGCCGGCCCAGCCGAACAGCCGAAACACCTGCGGCCCGTTCCTGTCCTTGAGCCATGCCGAAACCGCGACCAGCGCCGCGTCCTGCTGGCTCGACCAGACCGGCGGCATCAGGCGATCACCGTTGCCACGCTGCCCACGCCCTCGATACTGCCTTCCAGCACATCCCGCCGCCGCACGGCGCTGACCCCGGCTGGCGTGCCGGTCATGATCAGGTCGCCCGCTTTCAGCGTCACCAGCCGGCTGAGAAAAGCCAGGGTCTCCGGCACGCTCCAGATCTGCTCGGAAAGATCGCCCCGTTGCCGCTCCCCGCCATTGACCAGAAGCGAAATCGTCCCCCGCGCCGGATGTCCGATCACGCTGGCCGGGGCAATGGCGCCAATGGGCGCCGATTGGTCAAATCCCTTGGCCATGGTCCAGGGGCGCCCCGCCTTCTTGGCCTGGGCCTGCAGGTCCCGCCGCGTCATGTCGAGGCCGGCCGCATAGCCATAGACATGGTCCAGCGCTTCGTGCTCACCAATGTCCCTGCCATCCTTGCCAATGGCCACCACCAGTTCGATCTCATGGTGAAAATCGGCCGTCTGCGGCGGATAGGCGATGGCCGCGCCATCCACCACCACCGCATCGGCGGGCTTGGCAAAAAAGAACGGCGGATCGCGCACATCATTGCCCATTTCCTTGATGTGCTCGGCGTAATTGCGCCCGACGCAATAGATGCGCCGCACCGGGAAAAAGCCGCCGCCCTGCACCGGAACCAGCACCGGCTGCGGCGCTGGAATAACCAGGTCAACCACGCGAAAACTCCTTGGCATAAGGACCAATCAGGTCAAGATCGGCGGCGCTCAGGCGGTCCTGCGCCGAAAACGACTGGTGCCAATAGGGGTAGAGCAGCGGTGGCCGGCTGACAGCGTCGAGCTGGGCCCGCTCCTCATCGCTGAGCACGAAACTGGCCGCCGCGATATTATCCTCGAACTGAGCCGCATTGCGCCCGCCGATGATCACCGAGGTCACCCCCGGGCGGCCCAGCAACCAGCTCAGCGCCACCTGCGCCCCCGACACGCCCCGCGCTTCGCCAATCGCCACAATCGTGTCGATCACATCATAGAGCTTGTCCTGATCATAGACCGGCGGCTCGCGGAACCCGCCGACATGGCGCCCGCTTTCCGGCCCGCTGTCGCGGCGATATTTGCCCGATAGCAGACCCCCGGCCAGTGGCGACCAGATGAGAATGCCCAGCCCCTGGTCCTGCGAAATCGGCACCAGCTCATATTCGGCGTCGCGGCTGTGCAGCGAATAATGGATCTGCTGGGATACAAAGCGCTGGCCCTGCCGCTTGTCGGCCGCCATCAGCGCTTTCATGATGTGCCAGCCCGAATAATTCGAGCAGCCGATATAGCGCACCTTGCCCGTGCGGACGAGCGTATCAAGCGCCTCCATCGTCTCCTCGATGGGCGTCCTGCCGTCCCATTCATGCACCTGGTAGAGGTCGATCACATCGGTCTTGAGCCGTTTGAGGCTCGCTTCGGCCTGGGCAATGATGTGATGGCGCGACAGCCCCGTTTCATTGGGCCCGTCCCCCATTTTGAAACGCACCTTGGTCGCCACCAGCGCCTTGGCCCGACGGCCATTGCCACCCAGGATGTCGCCCAGGATTTCTTCGGAAACCCCGGCATTATAGACATTGGCCGTATCATAGAGATTGATCCCGGCATCAAGGCACATATCGACCTGCCGCTCGGCATCGGCCGCGCTGGTATTGCCGATCTTCTCGCTGCCCCCAAAGGTCATGGTCCCCATGGTCAGCACCGAGACTTTCAGCCCCGACCGGCCCAGATAACGATACTCCATGATATTCCTCCTTTGTTCCAGCGCTCCAAGGACTAAAGGGGGGATGGAGTCGGGTCAATGGAGAGTGCGCCCCTCCACCATCCGATCCCGCGAAAGCACCCCAACTCTGCTCCTCCCCCTCCTTCAGGGGGAGGTAGCGCAGCTTGGCCGTTAGGCCATAGTGAAGCTGGGTGGGGGTGCACCGCTGCGGCAGCGATCTTTATTCCAGCACGCAGGACCCGGACAACGCGGTATCCGTCCGCGTTCAGTCTTTCAGTCTTTCAGTCTTTCAGTCTTTCAGTCCGCAGAGCGTCCCGATATTCGGCTCCGCCAACAAGATGAGTCTGGCCGTCCACCTCGATCACCAGCTTCGCCCGGTGGCTGACGAAGTCGGCATAGAAGGGACCAATTGGCACCTGACGTCTGACGTGCTGTCCTTGCGCTCGCAACTGTCGCAACGCGGACCAGGGCTTAGCGTCCCGCGCACTCATGGTCTTTCGCAATTGCCGTGCGCGTTCGACACCCATACCCCACCCTCATTCCCTCCCTATCAAGGGGGCATGCGCTAGACTGAGACATCAATGTTCATCGCCTCCCTCCCCTTGATGGGGAGGGATGCGCTGGACTGAGAGAGCAATGTTCATCGTCTCCCTCCCCCTTGTGGGGAGGGATCAAGGGTGGGGGTGGGCCACAAGCACAAACCCTGCTAGAGCCGAAGTCGCACCTGCCAGAAAGCGCCCTCCGTGCGTTCAAGCACCATCCTCGTTCCCGTCCTCCTCGTCACCCTCGGCATGGTCTTTACCCAGACCGGGGCCAGCTTTGCCAAAATGCTGTTTCCGCTGGTCGGCGCCGGGGGCGCGACGGCCCTGCGGCTGACGCTTGCCGCCCTGGTGCTGATCGTCGTCTTCCGCCCATGGCGGCATCGTCTCGGCCGGGCGCAATGGCGCGCCGTGCTGCTCTATGGCGCTGCGATGGGGGCGATGAACCTCTTTTTCTACGCCGCCCTAGAACACATTCCCCTCGGCATTGCCGTGGCGCTCGAATTCACCGGCCCCCTGGCGGTGGCCCTGTTCGGGGCGCGGAAACCGCTCGATGTCTTCTGGATCATCCTGGCCGTGGGCGGCTTTGCCCTCTTGCTGCCCTGGACCCAGACATCGGGTGATATTGCGCCCATGGGTGTGGTCCTCGCCCTCTGCGCCGGCGCCTGCTGGGCCGGCTATATCGTCTTTGGCCAGCGCGCCGGGACCGGCGGCGGTCCCCATATCGCGGCGCTCGGTGTCGGCACTGCGGCACTCATTGCCCTGCCCTTCGGCGTCGCCACCGCGGGGACAACCCTGCTCGATCCGGCGCTCCTGCCGCTGGGCCTGGCGGTGGCGCTGCTCTCAAGCGCCATTCCCTATGCGCTCGACATGGCGGCGCTGCCGCACATTCCCTCGCGTCTCTTCGGCATTCTGATGAGCGGCCAGCCCGCGCTTGCCGCCCTTTCCGGCCTTGTCATCCTCCACGAAACCATTGGCTCCATCCAGCTCCTGGGCATGGGCGCCATCATGCTCGCCTCCATTGGCGCCACCCTGACCATCGCCCGCCAGACGCCGCCTCCCGTCGCCTGATCTTGCCCCGCCCCCCACCGACCAGGCGGCTCTTGCGCCCCCTCGCCCCTCCGGGGAGAGGGTCGAGGTGAGGGGTATTCATGCGCCCGAGCTCTCAAGCCGCCCACCAAACCCGCTCAAGCGTCTTGGAATTGCCGCTCTCAATGGGCATAATTCCCACCACATTGCGTGATGAGGGTCCCCAATGCTTTACGCTATTCTTTGCTACAACGAGGAAAACGTCGTCTCCACCTGGACACAGGAAGAGGACGACGCCTGCATGGCGCGTCTGTTCGACGTTCAATCCGGCATGGCCGGGCGCGGCAAGCTCGGCCCGGTGGTGCGGCTCTGGAACACCGACGAGGCCAAGACGCTTAAAAAGACCAATGGCGAGCCCGTGGTCTTTGACGGCCCCTTTGCCGAAACCAAGGAACAATTTCTGGGCTTTTATGTCGCCGATTGCGCCGACATGGACGAAGCGCTGGGCTTTGCCAAGGACCTGGCCAAGGCCAATCCCGGCACCGGCTCCTACGAAATCCGCCCCCTGCGCCTGTTCAGCGAAAACAAGCTTGCCAGCACCGAAATGCTGAACGTCGCTGCCGAGTAGGCCGCAAGGCCCGACCACTGACCGGACCCCCTCGCCCCTTCAGGGGAGAGGGCTGGGGTGAGGGGTGAAGGCCCATCGGCTGGCTCTCCGCCAAGCTGAACCCCTCATCCGGCCCTGTCGGGCCACCTTCTCCCCTCAGGGGAGAAGACTAAACCGGCACCCTCGCCGCAATCCCTCGGCCGATCACCAGATTATCAATCAGCCGCGTCGTCCCCAGATGCGCGGCCACTGCACAAAGAGCGCCTCGCGCGCCCACGGTCGCAATGACCCCGAGGCTTTCGGGGTCACGCACCTCCCAATATTGCGGCCTGATCCGTTCGGATTGCGCCAGGACGCTCAACCCGATGCGGGCCAGCGCCTCGGCATCGTGCTCACCGGCCTGATAGGCAGCCTCGACGGCAAGCAGGCTCTGGCGCAACAGCGGCGCGGCCGCCCGATCCTCGGGCGAGAGATAGACATTGCGCGAACTGAGCGCCAAGCCGTCGTTTTCACGCACGATGGCGCCGCGCCTGATTTCAACCGGCACATCCAGATCGCGCACCATCCGCTCGATCACGGCGCATTGCTGCGCATCCTTTTGCCCGAACAGGGCCACATGCGGCTGCACCAGGTTGAAGAGTTTCAGCACCACCGTGGTCACGCCACGGAAATGCCCCGGCCGTTCCGCCCCGCAGAGCGGCCCCGATACCATGGTCTCCTCCACCAGCGTCGAGGCGCCGGTGGGATACATATCCTCCACCGACGGCAGGAACAGCGCATCGACCCCCGCCGCCTCCAGCTTTTCGATATCGGCCTCGATGGGGCGCGGATAGCGGCTCAGATCCTCGTTCGGCCCGAATTGCAGCGGATTAACGAAGATCGAGGCGATGACGATATCAGCCTGGGCCCGCGCCTGCGCCATCAGGCTCATATGCCCCTCATGCAGCGCCCCCATTGTGGGCACGAAACCCACCCTGGTGCCTTGCGTCACCTTGGCGCGCCATTCCCGGAGGCTGGCCTTGTCCCTGAGGATCAGTGTCATGCGATGAGGTCCCAGATTTGCCGGGCGATCTCGGCCTTTGAACCGAGTGCCAGCGGATGGCGCGCGCCCTTGGCCGACAGCAGCACGCCCGCATTGGTGCCCACGGCAAAGCCGGTCTGGCCTTCGGCGCCCAGTTTGCTGACTTCATTGGCAAAGAGAAAATCGAGCCCCTTGGCCTTGAGCTTGCCGGCACCGTGTTCCTCAACATTGTCGGTCTCGGCGGCAAAGCCGAGGAACCACTGGTCCCTTGCCGCTTGCCGCAGGCTTCCCAACACATCGGTCGAGGGCACGAGATCGAGCGCAATGGCGTCGGAGGCGCGCTTCAATTTGCTGGCCGATGGCGCGGCCACCGCATAGTCCATCACCGCTGCCGTGGCGACGACGCCACTTGCTCCGGGCAAGCGCGCGAGCGCCGCCGCGGCCATCTCCTCGGCGGTCCGCACTTCGACCAGGTGCAACCGGCTCTCGGCGCCGCGCGGCGCAACGGGGCGCACCACGCCCTTGTCCATGCCCAGCACATAGTCGACGACAGCACCGCGTCGAAGGGCTTCCTCGGCCATGGCCGCGCCCATCCGGCCGGTCGAATGATTGGTAATATAGCGCACCGCGTCGATGGCCGTGGTCGTCGGCCCTGCGGTAATCAGAATGCGTTCATCTTTGAGATCCTGGACCCGGTCCGGGCGCAACGCCGCCTCGATGGCCGCCACGATTGTCGCCACCGGCGCGAGCTTCCCCATGCCCACTTCGCCACACGCCAGAAGCCCGGAGGCCGGCTCGATGACCCGCGCGCCACGCTCGACCAGGGTCGCAAGGTGTTGTTGTACAATGGGTTTTTCCCACATGACGGTATTCATCGCCGGGGCAATCAGCATGGGCGCTTCGCTCGCCAGCGCCACCGTGGTCGGCAGATCATCCGCCAGCCCTAAAGCCAGTCGCGCCAATAGGTTAGCACTCGCCGGCGCAAACACCATCACCTCCGCCCAGCGTGCAAAATCAATATGTTCGGTCCCCGAAACATCAGGCCCAAACTGCTCCACCCGCGCCTTCCGCCCGCTCAAGGTCTCAAGCACCAGCGGCGAAACAAACTCCGTCGCACTCTTTGTAAGCAGGCACTGAACCTGGTGTCCGGCCTTGCCCAATTCGGACACGACATCGGCAATCTTATAGGCTGAAATCGACCCGGAAATCGCAATCAGGACATTGGCCATGGTCTTACTCGGCCCGCCGAGGCAGCGGGATCGGCCCGCGCGAAGCCTTTGTTTCATCGACATAATCGCCGACCGCCGCCTTGATGATCGTGGCCACGTCAGCCCGCGGCCGGGCGAAGCTGGGCGGCGGGCTGGTGTTGAGCCCGATGAGATCGTTGATGACCAGAACCTGGCCGGCGCAATCCTGCCCCGAACCAATTCCGATGGTGGGAATGGTCAGCATATGGGTGATCTCGGCGGCCAGCGCCGGGGTCACGCATTCAAGCACAAGGGCAAAGGCACCGGCAGCCTCAAGCGCCCGCGCCTCGGCGCGCAGCCGCTCGGCCGAAGCCTCGTCCTTGCCATGCATATAGTAGCCGCCCATCTGGTGCACATGCTGTGGCGTCAGCCCGATATGGGCGACCACGGCAATGCCATGGGCCACAAGCCGCTCGACCGTCGGCACCATGGCGAGGCCACCTTCGAGCTTGACCGCCTCCACCCCGGTTTCCTTCATTACCCGAACGGCATTGCTGAGCGCCACCGCCGGTTCAGTCACCGAACCGAATGGCATGTCGCAGACCAGCAGCGCCCGCGATGAGCCCCGTTTGACCGCCGCGGCATGGCGGATCATGTCGTCGAGCGTCACCGGCAGCGTCGTCTCATGACCGAGCACCACATTGCCGAGGCTATCCCCGACCAGGATCATGTCGACCCCGGCCATGTCGACAAGGGCGGCCATGGTGGCGTCATAGGCGGTGAGCATGGCAATGGCCTCGCCGCGGCGCCGCATGGCAGCGATATCGCGCGTGGTCAGGCGCTTGAGAGGGGTCTGGGTCGACAAAAGCAGTCCTCCAACCCGACCGGGTCCAACATGGCCCGGCTGTTTGCGGGGGAGATAGGACAAAGTGCCCCCCGGCGCCAGCCCTTCATTGGTGCTATGCGCTCAGCGCCCAGAGCGGTTCCGGCAAAAGTATATGCGGTTGTGGCTCGGAAGCGCGACTAGGCTAAGCGCGCCGCACCGGCCCGAGAGACGCGCGAACCTCGCGCCACGCCCCCGGGGCGACCCCCTCCAGCGTCCAGTCAGCCACCTGCCAGCGCACCAGCCGCAGGGTCGGGTACCCTACTGCTGCTGTCATCCGCCGCACTTGCCGGTTGCGCCCTTCGGTGATGGTCAGTGATATCCAGCTGTCGGGCACGCTCTTGCGAAACCGCACTGGCGGATCACGCGGCCAGAGCGCCGGCGGGTCAATCAGTTGCGCCTTGGCCGGGCGTGTCGGACCATCCTTGAGCGCCACGCCGCGGCGCAATTGTGCCAAAGCCGCCTCGGTGGGCTCCCCCTCCACCTGCACCAGATAGGTCTTTTCCTTATTGTAGCGTGGCGATGAAATCTGCGCCTGTAGCGCCCCGTCATCGGTCAGCAGCAACAGGCCCTCGCTATCCTTGTCGAGCCGCCCGGCGGGATACACCCCCGGCACCTTGACGAAATCCGCCAGCGTCTCTCCCGGCCCCCCGCCGGTAAACTGGGACAGCACACCAAATGGCTTATTAAAGAGGATCAGGCGCGCCATCGATAGCCAAGCCGTTCGGGGTAAAAGCAAACCAGCGCCGCAAATGGGCCGTCGCATTCGGCGTCAATATAGAGTGACACATCAGTAAAGTGCGTCAGACTCCGCCGCAAGAGTGACCGTCAGGTTCGCACCAAGGTGCTGTCCCTCACCACGACCTCGGGATCAATTTGCGTCACCCGTGGCGGGGGCAACTCCTCACCGCTGCCAATGAGCGCCATCAGGCGCTCGACGGCCAGCTCGGTGACAATCTCGACCGGGTAATTGACACTCGATAGCGGCACCACGGCGTGTTCCGCAAATTCGATGTTGTCGAACCCGATAATGGCCAGATCGCGCGGAACCGAATATCCGTTCTTGATGCACCAGCGCAGCGCCCCAAGGGCAAGAGAGTCGTTGGCGGAAAATATTGCAGTGGGTCGCTTGGGTCCCGCCATGAGCGCGTCCATGGCCAGGAAGCCGCGCAGGACCGAATGACCGCGCGGGTCCACCGCCAGCGCGGGATCGAAATCGATCCCCGCTTCGGTCAGCGCATTTACATAGCCCTGGCGCTTTTCGCGATTGCCCAGGGGATTGGCGCCGTCGATCAGGCCGATCTGTTTGTGCCCGATATCGATGAGGTGCCGGGTGGCCTTGTAGGCGCCGCGCATTTCGTCAACACAGACCGCATCCAGCCCTGAATCCGGGTCGCCGACCAGCATGACCACCGGATAATTGGCCAGGCGCAGGGCGCGAATATGGGCGATCTGCCGGTGGCTCGTCGGGTAGATCAGGATGCCATCCACCTGGCGCGAACGGACCAGCTCCAACACCTTCTTTTCCTCGGCCAGGTTATTGTTCGAGGTCGCGAAAAGAGTGGCATATCCGCGTTCGGCCAGCGCCAGCTCGATCGCCTGGGCGGTGTGGGTCAGGGTCGGGTTGGTGATGTCGGTCAGCACCAGCCCGATGGTTTTGGTCTCGCGGCTGACCAGCGACTTGGCGATAAAATTGGGAAGATAGTTCAGGCTATTCGCTGCTTCGCGAATGAGCTGGCGGGTTTCGACAGGAATACGCGGGCTGTCGCGCAAAGCCAGCGACACCGTATTGGTCGAAAATCCGGTTTTGTCGGCGATATCCTTCAGCCGGACAATGCCTCTGCCCATGGTTCATACCCACCTTGCGGCAACGCCGGCCTCAAAGACGGCGTCACCAGGTTTTGCTCCGGCCTTACCGGCCTTCGGCGTGCAGTCGCGCGATTGCCTTGAGTTGCAGGCAATCAGGGTTCATTTCCATAAGTTCGATGCGATTGCCATCGGGATCTTCGATCCACGCCTGTCGATTGCCGTCAAGGCCCATGGCAATCTGCGACGTCAGGGTGATGCCGGCTTCCTCAATGCGCTGCACAGTCGCATCCAGGTCGTCGATGGTCAGGCAGAGGTGGTTGGCGCCGTTCGCGTTCCAACCTGGCGCGCGATCATTTTCTGCACCGGGAAAAACCTCCAGAAACACGTCGTCGGTAATGCGCAGATAGACCAACCAGGTGCTGCCATCATCATTCTTGAGCCGCAGCATTTCGGGAAAGCCGAGCCGCTTTTCCCAAAAGTCCAGTGAACGGTCCAGGTCCTTCACCTTGATGGCCAGGTGTCCAAAGCCGGTTATGCCCTGCATGATGTCCTCCATTGAATTCGGGGTTCCAGCGCCACCCATTTTGGGACAGAACTAGTGACCTATCTCATCGTTAATACGAATTTTGACGGTTTTGCAACCGCGATTTCAGTCCCAATCGGGACCCCAGGCAGGATCGATCCGGCGGCGGCCCTGATCCACGCTTTCGATATCGCGGATGTCGGTCGGGCTCAGAACGATGGATTGGCTGGCAAAGTTTTCGCGGATGCGCTCAACCTTGCTCGAGGTTGGGATGGCGGCATAGCCCTTGGCCAGCTCGAACGCGAGGGCGACCTGGGCGATGGTGGCGCCATGGGCCGCGGCTATGCGCTGAAGCACCGGATCATCGCCCAAGGTGCCATGGGCGATGGGCAGATAGCAGGTGACGAGAATGCCATTCGCCTGGCAGAAGTCGGCCAACCGCTTGTTCTGCATATGCGGATTGAGCTCGAACTGATTGGTGGCAATCGCGTCCTCCCCCACAATCGCCATCGTCTGCTGCAGCAGGTCGATGGTGAAATTGGACACCCCAATCAGTCGTGAAAGCCCGGATTGCTTGGCTTCTGCGATTTGCTCGACATAATCGCCGAGTTCAATCTCCCCGTTCGGCGAGGGCCAGTGCAGCAAGGTCAGATCAACCTGCTCCAGCCCCAACCGATCCAGGCTCTCGTGCAGCGACGGCAGGAGGTTTCCCTTGGCATAGTGGCGCGGCGCGATCTTGGTGGTCACAAACACATCGTCCCGCGCCAGCCCGGACCGCGCCACCGCCGCGCCGACCTCGCTCTCGTTGCCATAGTCCTGGGCGGTGTCGAGATGACGATATCCAATTTCCAGCGCAGCCAGAAGTGCGCTGATCCCTTCAGGCCCGGTTCGGCCATAAGTGCCGAAGCCGAGCTTTGGAATTGTGCGTACAGTCATAGAACCTCCCTCCGGTAGTCGGGCATTTGCCCCGGTTTTCTGGATCACCAAAAAAGGGTGTTGACGATCCGGCTGCGATGAACTTAGATTAACGCTAATACAAAGGCAAGCGGAACCAAACCGCATGGCCGGAACCGCGGGAGCGCCACCAAGCGCCAAGCGCGGTGGGGAGGAGAGAATGAAAACCATGCGATGGAGTCGCATATCGCCGCAGGCTGCCCTGATACCTGCGGTCGCCGTGACGCTGGTGGCGTTTGTCGGCTCGATCCTGTGGACGCTGTACCTCAGCTTTACACGCAGCCGCCGTTTGCCTGAATATGACATCGACTGGTCCGAATGGGGTCGCCAGTATGATCGCCTGTTCAAGGATGCCGGCTGGGAAATCTCGCTGCGCAATCTGATCATCCTGGGTCTCGGCAGCGCCCTGGCCATTGTCTTCGGCTTCATTCTCGCGGCCATGATCGACAAGGAAAAGCGCGGCGAAAGCCTGTTCCGAACGGTCTTTCTCTATCCTTTGGCGGTGTCATTGATCGTGACCGGCGCGGCCTGGCGCTGGATCCTCAATCCAACCCTGGGAGCCCAGGCGTTCTTGCGCGGTCTCGGTTGGGAGGTCGATTTCAACTGGCTCGCACAGCCCGATACGGCCATGTACGCCATCATCCTGGCCTCGGTCTGGCAGAGCGCAGGCTTTTACATGGCCCTGATGCTGGCTGGCCTTAAAGGCATCAATTCCGAAATCTGGAGTGCGGCCAAGCTCGACGGGGTGCCGCTGTGGCGGCTTTACCTCGAAATCGTCATCCCGATGATGAAATTCACTTTCATCACCTGCGCCATCCTGCTCTCGCTGGGCGTCATCAAGGCCTATGACGTCGTCGTGGCCATGACCAATGGCGGGCCGGGGCAGAGCACCTGGGTGCCGGCCTATTTCACCATCAACGCGCTCTCCGCCAAGTCGAACCTGGGTTATGCCTCGGCTGCCGCCGTGATGATGCTGATCATCACCCTGATCGTCTTCCTGCCATTGGTGGCCCTGACCGCCTGGCAGCAACGCAAGGGAGCGCCGCGATGAGCCAGATGTCCGCATCCGAGCGCGCCGCCGGCGCCACCGAAGTGCCCGTGGCGCGCGCACCCTATTTTGTTCGCAAGAAGAAGGGCATCAGCCCGCAGTCCATTGCCATCATCGTCTTTCTCTCGATGTGCGCGCTGTTCTTCTGCATCCCGCTCTACGTGGTGGTGGTGACCTCGTTCAAATCCATGGATCAGATCCGTGAGGGCGCCATCTTTGCGCTGCCGCAGATCTGGACCCTGGATGCCTGGGACCATGCATGGAACAAGGCCTGCTCGGGCATCAATTGCCATGGCCTCAAGGTCGGGTTCTGGAACTCGGTGATGATCCTGTTCCCCTCGCTGATCCTGTCCATCGCCCTCTCGATGGTGACCGGCTATGCGCTGGCGCTGTGGAATGTGCGCTGGGCCGGCGCCTTCCTGTTCCTGTTGTTCATCTGCGCCTTCGTGCCGTTCCAGATCATCATGTACCCGCTGATCGTGATGACCTCGTCCATGAAGGTCTACGGCACCATCTGGGGCGTCGCCATCGTCCATGCCGTGCTGGCAATGCCTGTGCTGACGCTGATTTTCCGCAATTATTACAAGGACATTCCGCAGGAGATCATGAGCGCTGCGGTGATGGACTCCGGCTCGTTCTGGAAGATCTTCTTCGAGATCATCCTGCCCATGAGCGGCAATATCCTGATCGTGATCCTCATCCTGCAGATCACCTCGATCTGGAACGACTACCTGATCGGGGTGACCTTTGGTGGCCTCAACGGCCAGCCCATGACCGTCAATCTCGCCAATCTGGTCACCATTTCCACTGGCACCACCAACTACGCCCACAACATGGCCGCAGCCCTGCTGACCGCCATTCCGCCGCTCGTCGTCTACTTTGTGGTGGGCAAACTTTTCGTGCAGGGCGTCACCGCCGGCGCCATCAAGGGATAAGCCAAATGCCGACAGTCAGCTTCGAACATATCGTCAAGAGCTATGGGTCGATGACCGTGCTCAACGACCTCAACCTGTCCGTGGATGATGGCGACTTCCTGGTGCTGCTCGGGCCCTCGGGTTGCGGCAAGACGACCCTGCTCAACCTTCTGGCGGGCCTGCTCGAAGTCAGCGACGGCCGTATCATGATCGGCGATCGCGACGTCACCGACCTCGACCCCAAGGACCGGGGCCTGGCCATGGTCTTCCAGTCCTATGCGCTCTATCCGACCAAGACGGTTCACGGAAACCTCAAGTTCGGACTGTCGGCCAGCAAGCTGCCGCGCGACGAGATCGAAAAGCGCATCGCCTGGGCCGCAAGGCTGTTGCAGATCGAGCCGCTGCTGAACCGCAAGCCGGGGCAGCTTTCCGGCGGACAGCGCCAGCGCGTCGCCATCGGCCGCGCCCTGGTCAAGAATGTCGGCGTCTTTCTGTTCGACGAACCGCTGTCCAATCTCGACGCCAAACTGCGCACCGAAATGCGGCTCGAGATCAAGAAGCTCCATGACGAGCTGAAATCCACCATCGTCTATGTGACCCACGATCAGATCGAGGCCATGACCATGGCCACCCGGATCGCAGTGATGGATGGCGGGGTGATCCAGCAGTTCGGAACGCCCGACGAGATCTACGAACGCCCTGCCAATCTGTTTGTGGCCGGCTTCATTGGTTCTCCTGCAATGAACCTGCGCGAAGCAACCCTGAACGTTTCAAACGACAGGATCACCGCCCAACTGGCATCGGGCGTTGTCCTTGATCTTGAAGGTTACGACTTCGCTGAAACGCCGAGAAACGGCACAAAGGTCATCGTCGGTCTGCGGCCCGAACATTTCGGCGCTCCCGACGTGCGCGAGGCCAAGGCCGCCGCAACCTTCACCTTGCCGGTGCAATACACCGAGCGCACCGGCTCGGATGCCACCGTCTATCTCAAGCTCGACAATCAATTGCTTGCCCTGCGGGTCGCACCCGACGCTGCAAGCCGGCTCAAGCCCGGCACCAGTGTTTCGGTCGATTTCCTGAGCGGCAAAGCCAATCTCTTCGACGCCCAGACCGGGCGGCGGATGTGAACGAACCATCGTAAGGGAGGAAACAAGCGATGCTGAAGAAAACTCTGGCTGGACTGGCTGTAGCGTTGTTGCTCAGCTCCACGGCCTATGCCGAGGAAATCGTGGTCTATCACTCCTGGTCCTCGGGCCCGGAAGTGGCGGCACTCAATGTCATCAAGAAGGGCATTGAGGCCAAGGGCCATACCTGGACCGACATTGCCATTCCCCATGACACCGGCTCCAATGTGAACCTGATGAACCTGGTCACCGGCGGCAGCCCGCCGAATGTGTTCATGGAATCCAATCCGGGCGTGTTCCGCGACCTGGCCGGCCTCGGCTTCGGCCGCCCCGTCACCGAGTTCTTCGAGGAACAGGGCATCACCGAGCACCTGCCGCTCGCAGTTGCCAAGTCGATCACCGTCGATGGCGAGATCGTCAAGATCCCGACGGCGCTGCACATCGACGGCATGGCCTATTACAATATGGAAGTCGCCAAGGCAGCCGGCGTTGACCCGGCATCCTGGACCTCGCTTGATGCCATGTTTGCCGATTTCCAGAAGGTCAGTGACGCCGGTTATGTGCCATTGGCAATCGGCGGCCAGCAGTGGCAGGTCGGCTATCTGTTCCACGCCCTGGCCGCTGCCACCGGTGGCGTTGATTTCTACAACGGCGTCTATGGCGCGGAGCCGGACCCTGCCGTTCTCGACAGCGCCGAAATGCGCACCCTGCTCGAAACCCTGCGCAAGTTCCAGGAAGCGGCGGACGAAGGTTCGGCCAACCGCGAATGGAATGTGACCACGAATATGGTGATCACGGGCAAGGCGCTCATGCAGATCCATGGTGACTGGATGAAGGGCGAATGGACTGCCGCAGGCAAGTCCGCGGGCACCGATTTCGGTTGCATCCAGATCCCCGGCGCCAAGGCCGTCGTGGCCACCGTCGATAGCTGGGGCCTGCTGGGCGGTCAGTCGCCCGAAATGGACCAGGCCGAGCTCGACTTTGCCTCGGTGGTCGTTGATCCCGAAGTTCAGGCCGAATTTGCCTTGGCCAAGGGTTCGACCCCGGTGCGCCTCGATGCCCCGGAATCGGCGCTCGATGCCTGCTCTGCCGAAGTGCTCCACATCCTGGCCGACCCTGCACACCAGGTTCAGAACCCGCACTCGATGAGCGATGCCGATTGGCAGAATTCCATCTGGGATGTCGTGTTCAACTTCTGGAGCGACCCGTCCATGTCGGTCGATGACGCCATCGCCCAGCTTCAGGACAATTACGAAACCATCCTCGGCTGATCGCCGAAAATCTCTCTCCCAGCGGAGGGCGGCCCGGTGCTTGCATCGGGTCGCCCGCCTCCCAACCCAGCAAAATGGACGACCAGAATGGACAAGCGCCTGCTTGATGAAGACGAAGTTATGCAGATCTGCTTCGTCACCGACGATGTAGTGAAATCGGCACAATGGTTCTCCGACCTCACCGGCAAGCCGATGCCCAGTGAAGGCCGCGCTGCGGAGCCCGCGGAAGCCAAAGCCATTTATCACGGCAAGCCCGCCGATGTTGGCTGCCGGATCATGATGTTCAAATTCGGCAATATCGACGTCGAGTTTTTGGAGCCCGGCCCGGAAAAGAGCGCCTGGCGCGACCTGCTCGAGGAGAAGGGCCCGGGATGCCACCATATCGCCTTCCGCACCCGCAACCTCACCAAGCGCGATGCCTATCTTGCTTCCAAGGGGCATCCCTTGCTGCAGCGCGGTGAGTTCGATGGCAGCCATGGTCGCTACGCCTATTACGACACCGTCAAGGACCTCGGCGTGATGGTCGAACTACTCGAGTTCGACAATGACAAGGAAGCCCAGCCCTGAGGCTGGTGCCGCACACCTCGTCCCGACGCCGGTCGGGACGACCAGCTTGCAAACGACATAACAGGCTCCCATGACCTACCCCATTGCCTATCAGCTCTATTCATCGCGCAACTTTCCGCCCCTGGCCGCCCAGCTGCCGGTGCTCAAGGCCATGGGCTATGACGCGATCGAGCCCTGGTTGCCTGCCTATGAGGCCGACCCGGCCCTGTTCCGTCGCCAACTCGATGATGCGGGCCTCAAGTGCCTTGGTTTCCACATGCCGCTGGCAGGTCTCGCGGGAGAACCGCAACGCTATATCGAGATCGCCCAGACGCTTGGGGCGACCTATCTTATCCCGCCCTATGTGACCGCCGAAGAACGCGAACCCACCATCGCCTATTGGCGGGCACTGGGAGAAAAGCTGGCCCGCGGAGCCGAAGCCGCCGCGCCGCACGGCCTTCAAGTCGCCTGGCACAATCACGACTTCGAATTCATCGCTCTGGACGATGGCAGCCGCCCCATCGACCATATTTTTGCCGCCGGTGGGCCCGCGGTAAAATTCGAAATCGACTGCGGCTGGATCGTTCGCGCAGGCGCCGATCCGGCGGCCGAACTGGACCGTTTCGCCGACCGGATCGTCGCCATTCAGACCAAGGACACGGCGCCAATCGGCACAAGACAGGACGATGGCTGGACCGCCACGGGCGATGGCATCATCGACTGGCAGGCGCTGGTGCCCCTGTTCCGCAAGACCGCCGCTGATCACATTGTCACCGAGCACGACAATCCGAGCGACTGGCAGGCTTTTGCCAGCCGGTCCATCAATCATCTCAAGGCGCTGGGCCTCTAGTCCGCGCCGCCAAGGAATGTCCCGATGACGATGACGCCCACCATGGCCGAGCTTGAGGCACAGCAGGCGCGGCTGCATCTGCCGCGTTTCGACTATGCCGCGGCCTGGGTGCTCGGCGCCCACATGCAGGCCGAAGCCGCCGCGCGAAAACTGCCCGTCGCCATCGAAGTCACCCATGGCGAAACGCCGGTCTTCTTCGCTTTGATGCCCGGCGCCACGCCAGATAACCCCGATTGGGTTCGGCGCAAGCGCGCCGTGGCCCTGCGCTTCCACCAAAGCTCGCTCTACATGCGATTGCAATGCGAGCAGCATGGCTGGGATTTTGCCAGGCGGTTTCGCCTGCCCGAGGCCGATTACGCGGCCAGCGGCGGTGGCGTGCCCATAATTGTGGACGGCGTCGGATTGGTTGGCGCTGCGGCGGTGAGCGGCCTCCCTGACGTCGAGGACCACAATCTGGTTGTATCGGCCTTGGAAAAACTGCTGGTCCTGTGAGCCGGCACAGAGGAGGAACGACAATGTCCAGCAATGCACCCGAACTGTTCTGGTCCAAACCCAATGGCATGCTGCCCAACAGCCGCTATCCCCTGCTGGTGCATCGCAATGGCATCACAGGCGGCGGCGAAATGGCTGTATTGGAACGCTTCAGGGCCAATGGCTGGCTCAACAACTGGCGCTATCCTGGCGTCTACACCTATCCCCACTTCCACTCCACCACCCATGAATGCCTGGGCGTTGCCACCGGCTGGATAGATGTGGCGCTGTTCGGCAAGGGCGGCATCACCCTTCGCGTCTCTGCCGGCGACGTCATCGTCATGCCCGCCGGCGTGTCGCACAGCATGGTCGGACACTCGGACGATATCATGATGGTGGGCGGCTACCCCGATGGCCGTGACTGGGACAACATGCAGGAGGATCACATCACCGAAGAAGGTCGCCGGGCCGCGGCCAAGCGGATCATGATGTTGCCCATCCCGACGCGCGATCCGGTCACCGGCAGCGCGATGCAAGACTGGATCGAGGCGCCTTCGTCAGTGGATGCAGACCTCAATGATTTCCGGGACGGTCTCGACCCGATTTGACCAGGCAGCCGTGCGGCATGCTGGGCCTCAAGTTCTACAAGGACACGCTATGAGCTTTAAATTCCCGCGACGCGGGCGCAGCCTGGCCAGCGGCCAGATATCACACCTGACGATCATCGATCTTGATGGCAGGCAAGAGGTTATCTTCACAGCCAACGAGGTGATTGAAGCCCCGAACTGGACGCCCGATGGCCAATGGCTGGTGTTCAATGCCGGGGGGAAACTCTATCGCCTGCCCAGCCTGGGCGGCGCGCCCGAGCAGATCGACACCGGGCATCTGGATGATCTCAACAACGACCACGTTGTGTCGCCGGATGGCTCGACGGTCTATGTAAGTTCGGATGATGGGCATCTGTACGCGGTTCCCATTTCCGGGGGCGCACCACGCCGTGTCTCGAACAATCATGTTACGCCGCACCATTACTACCTGCACGGCATCTCGCCCGACGGAGCGACCCTGTCCTATGTTGCGGTCGAGGCGCCCGAAGGCGCTAGAATGGTCAATGTGTTCACCATCCCCGCATCCGGCGGGCCCGATACCCGCCTGACGAACCTGACCATGCCGAACGACGGGCCTGAATATTCGCCGGATGGCCGGTGGCTCTATTTCAACTCGGAGCTGTCCGCATCCTACCCCGGCCATGCCCAGATTTTCCGGATGAAGGCTGCTGATGGCAGCGGTGTGGAACAATTGACGTTCGACGAGCGGGTCAACTGGTTCCCGCACCTTTCCACCGATGGCCAGCACTTGGTCTACCTGAGCTACCCCTCCGGCACCATCGGACACCCGGCCGACAAGCACGTGGAATTGCGCCTGATCTCGCCCGAGGGCGGCAAATATCGTACGCTGGCACAGTTCTTCGGTGGGCAGGGGACCATCAACGTCAACTCGTGGGCGCCCGACAGCCGGCGTCTCGCCTTTGTGTCCTATCCCATTGCAACCGCGCCCCAATAGCCTGCGCCGCAATGAGTTGATGATCGCGTGGCGTCTGCTGGCGGACGTGAATGGCTTGAAGCCCAGGAATTTGGGGGCGTCCTCAATCTGGCCGGATTAACTATCGCAGCCGCAATCGCTGAAATCTGCTTGCCCGAAGCGCGGCGACCAATTGCTGACTTAGGGATGCTACGGATCGGATTGCACCAGCTGGGTCCGTGCGGATGGCCCGCAAGTATCTGGGGGCAGATCTGGCACAACCTTGTTCAGGTCCTCCACAATCCGGTTGTAATACGAATTGTGAATATTGGACGCCCGTAGGTCGCCGCAGACAAATTCGCTGTAGCCGGGCTTGAGCCGGATGACGCCGGCCCAAGCCAGACGAGCTTCCTGCAGGTTGCCGGAACGGGCATCGATGACTGTCTTCATGAGCCAGTAGCGATAGTCATCCGGCAACTTCTGTTCGTCGATATATTGCACGGCCCTTTCCAGGTCATCGGCCACGTAGCGCTCCAGAGCCAGCATCGTGTAGCCCAGGGGGCCAAGCGATGGTATTTGGTTCAAACCGGCCTCGATCAATGGCAGGCCACGCTCGGGTAGGCCCTGGGACACAAATGCTTTGCCGATCATCACCTTGAGGCGCGCGTCGCCGCTATAGCGCAGCAACATCCTGTCCGCCAAATTTTGCAGCGCAGTGCCCTGCCCCGCGTCGTAGGCTGCAGCCAGGCGCGCCAGATGCGGAAAGAAGGTTTCTGGCGACAGCGCGCTGGCCCTGTCCGCAGCCACCTGTTGCTGCACCCGGTATGCGGATGCATCTTCGCCCTGTGAGGCGGCGAACCGCCCCTGCCGGTGATAAGCCAGGCTAAGCAACGCCCAGGCCTGTCCGTTTTGCGGATGATGGTCGACGACCCGTTTCAGGCAATCGGCAACACCTCCAAGCAACATCAGGTCGTCCGTGAATGCATTGCGTTGCGCGCGCGCAATGCAAACGCTGTCATCGCCGAGATCCGTCGGTTGTGAGCGATCAAGAATCACCGGAACGGCCCCTTCAAGCCCCAACAATTCTGCGGAGATGGATTGCACGATCGCCGCAGCGCCATCGCCCGTTTCAAAGCCAATGTTGCGATCCGACGCCCACATCACCTGATTGGAGTGCATGTCCGTCAGATACCAGCGCAGCGCAGCCCGTCCGTCCTCTATGCGGACATAGGTCGCCAGCGAGAAGACGTGCTTTTCCGTCCACCCACTCCCCGACATCTGATCTGCTGATCTTTGTGAATTCGGTGATCGAAGAGCGTCGATGATGCTGACGCCGTCATAGCGGGTCACCTGCGCAATGATTTGATCGCCCAGAACTCGGGCGAAGTCACGATCCGTGCTCCCCCCCGTCTCGACAGGCTGCACGATGATCCATACGCGCCCGATATCGCCATCGCTGTCCGCAACCGAAAGACGGGACCAGAAAATCAAGACCGCAATAGCAAGAACTGCGACCGCCAGGAAAGCGACCGCGAGCCGCCCTCGGGCCGGAGATGGCGTGGCTGATGGGGGTGACGCCGGTCGTTGGGTACTGAGGTGGTCGGGTCGATCGCGCTCCGGCCGAAAATCGAACTCGGGAAAATAATGTCCCTTCGGCAGGCGGATGATGACCCGATGCTCGTCCTGTGACTCGTTGTAGTACTTTGCCAGCGCGCTCCGGAGGCGATTGGCTGTAATCCTGACGATAGGGTCCTGCGTGGGATCGAAATCCGTGTCCTTACCGAGCGCTTCGACGCCCACGGAATAGGATTTGATCCTCTCCGCGCGCCCCGCCAGCGCCTCTTCAACAACATAACGCAGAAACCGCTTTATTTGCTCGGCCTCCGCAAAATACTCCGAGGCGCAAATACGGCTCAACGCCTCGCGAATGTCGCCAACGCTGTCTGCCTCTAGATCGGAATGGGTCACTCGTCGCCCTTATCCTAAGCCGATTCCCATCGTGAAGACGTCTTCCCTCTTTCCGGAGAGGACGGTTCGGAAAAAATCGTTTGCTAATAGACACATAGAACACGACTCCAAAATCTAACTGTCGTTTCTTTGGTTCTGCAAATTATCATTAAACACAAATAGAATTGGTCAGACAAAAATATAAACAGAGATCATGTCTGGGCAAACAGTCCAGTACTACGGATATTTACCAAGATTTTGACCCCGCACCCTTCGAAAGCAACACGCAAATAACTGTCAGGGCCCTGGCGTTTCGTCGAGTGCGTTACCGTTACACCACCGCAAAACTAGCCAGACATTTCAATGGATTCGGCCCATCGGCTCCGTCTGACTTGCGCCCTATGTGGATCAACATCTGGATCTGTCCGTGCATCTTGCGTGCGTATCGACAGCTCCACCGCATCGTCCATGAAACCTGGGCTTACCTGCGTTCATAACCGGCTATAACGTTTGCGGAACGCTGACTTCCCGTCACCTTGAAGTGTGCGCAGCACCTGGCCTTGCCTTGGCTGTTCTGTGCCAACCTCGGTTTCATGACGACAAGGAGGCGTTGCCCGTGGCTGAAAACCTGTCCGTATTTGGATCCTATGGCCCGCAAGCAGAAGGACGTGTCTTCGGTCGCCGCAATGCCGATACTGCGCCATCACCGACCGTCCGGACCTCGACCTTTGGCAAGCGCAGAAGTCGCCCGGGTGAGCGACTATCGATGCAACGTGTCCGCCTCATCCAGCTTCGGGCGCAGCTGATCGAGGTCTTCCAAGATCCCGCATTTCCCGAGGAAACGCCCGATATTGTGCTGGTTGAAGCCGGCGAAACGCCCCGGCTACTCATCGGTCGCAGCGCTCTGGTGGCCGTGGATGAACAAACCGGACAACTCGTTTTCATTGAAACCGCCGGTCCCGCGGACACAACAGTGATCACGGCCGACGACGACCGGCTGATCGACCACATTCTCGGGCATTTCACCGGCCACGACCGCAGCGATACGCCGCATCGCACCAGCAGAGCTGCCCGCACCCTGGTCGGACAAACCCTCCACGAGATCGAACGTCACGTCATCCTGCAGACGCTACGCCACTGCGGCGGAAACAGGACCCGAACGGCCAGAATGCTTGGTGTCTCGCTTCGCACGGTCAGAAACAAGCTCAGGACTTATTGGTTCGAGAGTGAAACACACGATGCCAATGGCTGATGACGTTGCCGCCTCTTGGGCCCCTTAGGTAAGTTACGCCACCCCCTCGCCGCGCCGTTCCTGTTCAGCCTCCATCCGTTCGAGATGGAGACAAGAAATGGTTGGAGAGGGCGCATTTTGCAGGCGCTCCAGGCCTGAAACTCCCCCAGATGATACCGTTAGTTACTGGTGGTGCCCAGGCATGGGGTCCTAGCGTTGCTGTGTGGCGCAGGGAAAACAGCTGGTTTGGGGCTGTCTTCAACAAATGTGCTTCCGCGTAATTTTTAAGTTTCAACTGGAGGCCAGAAATGAAACCGTCTCACACAATATTTGCAGGTGCATTGGTTACAACTTTTCTGCTGACGTCAGCCGCTTCTGGGCAGTCTTTACTGGGTCTTGTCGGAGGGAGTGACAGCGGGGCGTTGATTACACTTGGGTCTGGAGAAGCAGGCGGCAGTGGACTCGTCAATGTGGGCCTGGGCGGAGGCGGCGGCAACGTGCTGGATGCCAATATCGGCGGCGGTTCGGGTGGAGAACTGATTGGCGCCAATGTCAGTACTGGCGGCGACAACGGTCTTCTCGACGTCAATGCAAATGTCGGCGATGACCTCGTCATGGCGGACATCGGCATCGGGGGATCCAGCGGTCCAGTTGTTATCGACATCGGTATCGGGGGGCCGACCGGCCCTGGTGGTCCGGGCACACCCGGCGGCCCGACTGGCCCTGGCCGCCCCGGTGTGCCGGGCACCAATGGAGCCATCGGAAGCGCGGCGGGTTCAGGTGGTTCGGGCGCAAACGTGCTTCGTTGCGTTGGCGCAGACCCCTCCACGGTCCTTGCCCTCTTTAGCCGGACACCGGTGACCAGCCGGGAAGTGTCCAACTGGTATGGTGCCGGCGACGTGCAGATCTTCCCGGTCAAGCTTTGCGACGCTGAGCGGCGCCAGCTGGCTGCAACTCTGGCCGGCCAACCCAAGTTGGGCGTTCTGCAAAGCTCACTGATGTCGGCGCCCGCAATTTCCTCCGCACTCAGCAGGTCGGGCTATACCGCGCGAGACGCATTTGCTGTTGTTAGCAGCTTCAATCGCGTGACCGTCTACGTCTACTGACCCGCCCCGAGTCAGTAATCGGCCTCGCGCCGTCCCTGGCGCGAGGTCGACCCAGTCGACCTCCACCACAGTCTCCGCAAACATCCCGGAAAGCGAAGAAATGTTCCTGCAAGCTGTCCTTTGGCACCTGGAATGCAACGGTGGCCCGTGCATGTCCCGACAGATGATGGCCCCTCGGTTCGCGCGCCGGGGCCGGCCATGAACGGAACCGGCAAAATCACCGTTCTCGTCGTTGTTCTGGGCGCGCTTGTCCTGTCGGTAACGGCGATGATGGCATGGCTCTACAGCGAAACCCGCACCTCGCGCGACAAGTCGGTCTCGGAGATGGCTCAGCTCAAATTGAGTATCGAGCTCTATGGCCGGCAGTACACAGCGTCAGCCACTTCGCTGGCCGAATTGAATGCGACCCTTAGAGGGCTCGAAACGCGCCTCGCAGGTCTTGAGGAAAGTCTCGCCGAGATGTCGACCGCGACCAGGGAAATTCCGGGCGTCGACCAGGATGCACCACCCGATTCAGACGAGTTGGACGTTGAGGTGTCAATTGAGCAGGCGACACTCCCCGAACCGGCATCGACCCCACAGCCGAGGGCCACAACTGGCAGCGCCGATTGCGTTTCGAGGAATAGCAATTTCCTCGTCGCGGCTGGCGACATTTTTCTGGTCTGCGGTACGAACAGCTGGATCGCCGTTTCAGATGTCGGCGCACAACGAATCTCCTTCGCCGATGGACGGTCAGCCTATGTGGGCCGCTCTGTCCCACTCGATGGCACAAACTGTAGGGTGATGGTCCGCTCGGCCAATGCCGCCTGGCTCGCGGGATTTGGCGAGCTTCAAATCAACTGCTGAGAATTCGGATGTCCGAACTGCCAAGGCGATCAATCAGGTCGGCCGGCACCGATGTGCGGAACAGGAAGACCGGACCTCGCCGGTGCACCAAGGATGATGTGGATCTAAGCAAGCAACAAACACTCCCGTCGGATGCAACGGGATGCTGTGACAAAATCCGCCCCTTGGCTCGGACTCTACTCTAGCAAATTCAATGATTTAGGAATGGCGGAGAGAGAGGGATTCGAACCCCCGATAGAGTTGCCCCTATGCCGCATTTCGAGTGCGGTGCATTCAACCGCTCTGCCATCTCTCCGCGAGATCGAAACGCCCGGAACGGACGCTGCTGGTCGATACGGGGCGGCTTATGGCATAGCCTCATCCGGCCTGCAACTCCCCTTTTGCATGCATTGCCGCTCAATTCTGCCCCGCTCGGGCGCTCACAATTGCGTGCTGCCCCATCGGGGCCGCGTTTGAGGCGTTAAGCTGCCCTTCTGATTGCAAGAAGGGAGACTTGACCATGGTTACCCGTCGTACGCTCGTTGCCGGCATGGCCGGCTTGCCCTTCCTCGGCCTTGCCACCAATCTTGCGGCCCGTTCCGCCCATGCCCAGGAGATGCCCATGGCCGACACGCTCGCCACCAGTGCCGGCGATCTCGTCATTCATCCGGTCGATCACGCCAGCCTGGTGCTCGAATGGGGTGGCAAGGCCATCTACATCGATCCGGTCGGCGGCGCCGGGCGGTATGCAGCACTGCCCGCCCCCTCGGCCATTCTCATCACCCATGGTCATGGCGACCATTTCGATGTGCCCACGCTTGAGGCCATTGCCGGGGACGCAGCGCTGGTCACCAATGCCGATGTGCTGGGCAAGCTGCCCGCGGGGCTCAAGGCCAATGCGACATCGCTTGCCAACGGCGACACCGGCACGATCCTCGACCTGCCCATTCGCGCCATCGCTGCCCACAACACCACCGAGGATCGCCTGCGCTATCACCCGGTGGGGGTGGGCAATGGCTATGTCCTGGGCTTTGGCGACAGCCAGGTCTATATCGCCGGCGATACCGAACCGACCGAGGACATGCTGGGCCTGACTGACATTGCCGTCGCCTTCCTGCCCATGAACCTGCCCTATACCATGACCCCGGCCCAGGCGGTCGAGGCGATCAACACCTTCAAGCCGCGGATCGTCTATCCCTATCACTATGGCGACAGCGATCTTGGCCCGCTCCAAACCGATGTGGACGGCGCCGTGGACGTGCGCCTGCGCAACTGGTACCCCAAGGGCGGCTAGAGCGGAGGCCGGCGTCCAAGTGGCTTGACTCTTGGGCCCTTTGCCCCGATAAGCCCACCAATCTGCGCACTGGTCCGTCCGGTGCGCTGGTTTTGTTTGAAAACGCTGCTCGAGGCTGCCGGTCGAAGACGATCTCGACCCCATCTATCGCAAAGCCCGTGGATTGGCATGAAATCCGCGGCGCCGCAGAGCGCGACAGAAAAAGGGACCGCGTGAAAACCACGCGGCGTAAACTATGACTTTCGCCGTTATCAAGACGGGCGGGAAGCAGTACAAAGTTGCTGCCAACGACGTCATCAAGATTGAAAAGCTCGAGGCCGAGGCCGGTGACATCGTCACCTTCGACCAGGTTCTCATGGTTGGCGACACCATCGGCGCTCCGCTGGTGGAAGGCGCTCTGGTTGCTGCGGAACTGGTCGAGACCAAGAAGCAGAAGACCGTCATCATCTTCAAGAAGCGCCGCCGCCACAATTCGCGTCGTCGCAATGGTCACCGCCAGCTGCTGACCACGGTGCGCATCACCGAGATCCTGACCGGCGGCGCCAAGCCGACGATCAAGGCTGCTGCCAAGGCCGAAAAGACCGAAGCCGTTGCCGAAAAGGCCCCTGCCAAGAAGGCTGCTGTCCCCAAGGCCGAGGCCACCGAAGCGCCGGCCAAGAAGGCTCCGGCCAAGAAGGCTGAGACCAAGGCCGCTGCCAAGACTGAAGACACCGCCGCTGAAAAGCCGGCGAAGAAGGCCCCGGCCAAGAAGGCCGACAAGGCCGACAAGGAATAAGGAGCTAGACCATGGCACATAAGAAAGCAGGCGGTTCATCCCGCAACGGTCGTGATACCGCTGGCCGTCGTCTCGGCGTCAAGAAGTTTGGCGGCGAAGCTGTGATCGCCGGCAACATCATCATCCGCCAGCGCGGCACCAAGTGGGCGACCGGCACCGGCGTCGGCCTGGGCAAGGATCACACCATTTTTGCGCTGATCGACGGCACCGTCGCGTACCGCACCCGCGCGAACAACAAAGTACACGTGTCTGTCCTCCCGGCAGAGGCCGCCGAATAACCCGGCAGGCCTGACAAACCCGCCGGAGACCTGTTCCCCGGCTTGGCGTTTGGCAAACACAGCAAATGCAGAGGGGAACCGGTCAGCCGGTTCCCCTTTTCGTTTCTGGAGCATTGCCATGACCATCGTCGCGACCACTCTCAAGCACCGCCTGCCCACCACCATCCGCACGCAGCGCCTGGTTCTGGTCACCCCGACGCTTGCCCATGCTCCTGCCATCGCCCGCCTCGCCAACAATGCCAATGTGCATAAATGGATGGCGCGGCTGCCCTTTCCCTATGCGCTGAGCGACGCCGAGTTTTTCGTCAACGAGATCGTGCCCAGCAACGAAGAGTTCTGCCTCTCCATCCTGCACGATGACGACTATATCGGCGTCGTGGGCCTGCACCTGCATCCCGAAAACTTGCCCGAGCTCGGCTATTGGCTGGGCGAGTCGCATTGGGGACAGGGCTATGCCACCGAGGCGGCGGAGGCTCTGGTGGCCGCGGCCCGAGCGGCAGGCGCCACCGCGCTTCGCTCGCGAGCCCGCAAGGACAATGCCGGCTCGCGCCATGTGCTCAATAAGCTCGGCTTTATCGAGATCGGCGAAGAGACCGAGACCAACGGCAATCTGGCGGGCCAGACCATGATCCTCATGCGGTTGGAGCTCGACCAGAGATGACCGAGCTTCACACCTCTCGCCTGGTTCTGCGTCCGGCCCGGCCCGATGACGCGCCCTGCTTTGCCCTTGGAGTCAGCGATTTCGCCGTCGCCCGCTGGCTGACGCCGCTGCCCTTTCCCTTCACACTGGCCATGGCCAGCGACTGGCTGCGCGGAGCGCCCGCCGGTACGAGCGAAAAGGCCATGTTCATCATCGAGCTGCCCGGGCGCGGGCTGATCGGCGGCATCGCGCTGGCCGAGGAGCTGGGCTTTTGGGTTGCCCGTCCGCATTGGGGCAAGGGCTTTGCCACCGAGGCGGCCCGCGCTGTTATCGACTGGCACTTTGCCAGCGGCACCGGGAGCCACATTTCGGCCAGCGCGCAGCACGACAATAGCATTTCCCTGCGTGTCAAATCGCGGCTGGGCTTTGAACAGGTGGGGCAGGAGATGCGTTTTTCCCACGCCTTGCAGCACAATGTGCAACATATTCTGACCCGGCTGACGCGGGAGCGCTGGATGCAACAGGAAGGGCGAGCATGCGCCTGAGGACCGATCTCCCCGAAACCATCGAGACCGAACGCCTGGTGCTGCGCGGGCCGCGCGTCGCCGACCTTGATGACCTGGTGGCCCAGGCCAACAACTGGAAGGTGCTCGAACCCACTGCCAGCCTGCCTTTTCCTTACGAGGCCGGGCATGGCCGCGCCTTTCTCGAAAAACAGCAGCGGTCGGTCCAGCACCCCTATGTCATTGCCGAAAAAACCTCTGACCGGCTGATGGGCATTGCCGGGCTTTATCTTCACCCCGACAGCCCCATTGAGTTGGGCTATTGGCTGGGGGAAGACTATTGGGGGAAAGGCTATGCGCCCGAAGCCGTTTCCGGCCTGCTCGCGGTCTGCGCCACCATCGGGCTTTCGCCGGTTCGCGCCCGTGTGCTGGCCGCCAATAAAGGGTCCATTCGGGTCTTGGAGAAAACCGGCTTTAGCGTGATCGAACAAACCGTGAGCGTTGTGGAACGGCACAAGGGAAAGCCGCTGCTGGTTTTGGAGTGGCAGGGATGACGCATCGCCCCCACCCGAGCTGCGCTACCCTCCCCACAATGGGAAAGGAGGCGATGAACACTGGTGCCTCGGCCCTGCGCCTCTCTCCCAGGGTGGGGTGGCGGCAGGCCGGGAAAAGTCAGGTGGAGCGTTGCCCATGACCCCGACCCTGATGACCGAGCGCTTGATCCTGCGCCCACCCCAATTGGGTGATGCCCAGCCCATCGCCGACTTCCTCAATGACATGGACGTGGCCGGGAACCTGGCCCGCGTGCCGTTTCCCTATCACCTGTCCGACGCCAATGCCTGGCTGCGCACCCAGAAGGCTGATCAACTGCCCCAGCAGGCCAATTTCTCCATCGAGCTTGCCGGCGCGGGTTATGTTGGCCATATCGGCTATCAGCCCATAGGCGAAAACGCTGTCATCGGCTATTGGCTGGGCAAGCCCCATTGGGGGCGCGGGATCATGACCGAGGCAGCGGCGGCGGCCATAAACTGGTTTTTTTCGACGACCGATGCACCGGCCATCTATTCGGGTGTGTTTTACTTCAATGCCGCCTCGCTGGCCATTCAGCGGCGGCTGGGATTTACCGAGACTGGTCGTTCCACCCTGCTCTGCCTTGCGCGCGGCGTCGAGCTGGAGCATATCGACACAAAATTGACGCGTAGCGTCTGGAAGGCACGACAGGCATGAAATTTCTCGACCAGGCCAAGGTCTATATCAAGTCCGGTTCCGGCGGCGCCGGCGCCGTCAGCTTCCTGCGCGAAAAATTCGTCGAATTCGGCGGCCCCGATGGCGGCAATGGCGGGCGCGGTGGCGACGTCATCGCCGAATGCGCCGACGGCCTCAATACGCTGATCGACTTCCGCTACCAGCAGCATTTCCGCGCCGAGGTTGGCGTCCATGGCATGGGCAAGAACCGCACCGGCGCCGATGGCCAGGACGTTGTGCTGCGCGTGCCGGTGGGCACCCAGATCTTTGAGGAAGACCAGGAAACCCTGATCGCCGACTTCACCCATGTCGGCCAGCGCGTCGTGCTCTTGAAGGGCGGCAATGGCGGCTTTGGCAATGCCTATTTCAAGACCAGCTCGAACCAGGCGCCCCGCCGCGCCAATCCGGGCCAGGAAGGCACCGAAAAGGGCATCTGGCTGCGTTTGAAGCTGATTGCCGATGCGGGCCTGGTCGGCCAGCCCAATGCCGGCAAATCGACGTTCCTGGCGGCCGTCTCGGCGGCCAAGCCCAAGATCGCCGACTATCCTTTCACCACGCTCCACCCCAATCTGGGCGTGGTCCGCATTGGTGAGCGTGAATTCGTGCTGGCCGATATTCCCGGCCTTATCGAAGGCGCCAGCGAAGGCGTGGGTATCGGTGACCGGTTCCTGGGCCATATCGAGCGCTGCGGTGTTCTCATCCACCTCATCGACGGCACCAATGAGGATGTCGCCCATACCTATGAGGCGGTGCGTTACGAACTGGCCGCCTATGCCGACGTCCTGGCGGACAAGCCCGAAATCGTGGTGCTCAACAAGGTCGATGCCCTGACCCCGGACGAGCTCAAGGCCAAGGTCAAGGCGCTCAAGAAGGTCTCCAAGGCCGACGTCCGCCAGGTCTCGGGCGTCACCGGCCAGGGCGTCGATCAGATCCTTTATGACGTGCTCGCCATTCTGGACGCCGAAAAGGCCGCCATTGCCGAAGCCGAGCGCAAGAAGACGGAAGAGAAATGGACGCCTTGATCGGTCGGGCCTTCCCCCTCACCCGTCTCGCCCCTCGGGCGATCCACCCTCTCCCCGACGGGGAGAGGAATAAGGGCGTGCGCCGGTCCATTCTTCTCCCCATCGGGGAGAAGGTGGCGCGCAGCGCCGGATAAGGGGGAGGCCGCAATTGACCACCAATCCCCTCGCCCCCTATCGCCGGATCACCATCAAGATCGGCTCCGCCCTGCTGGTGGACGGCGCCGGAAAGCTGCGCGCCAGCTGGCTTGCCGAACTGGCCCAGGATATTGCCACGCTCAAGGCCAGGGGCTGCGAGATTGTGATCGTCTCCTCCGGCGCCATTGCGCTGGGGCGTGGCCTATTGGGCCTGTCGGCGCTTGCCCTGACGCTCGAGCAATCCCAGGCCGCTGCCAGCGCCGGGCAGATCGCGCTGTCACAGGCTTGGGCCGAGGCATTGGGGCGCCATGATATTGTCACCGGGCAGATCCTCATCACCCCCAATATCACCGAGGAGCGGCGCTACTTCCTCAATGCCCGCACCACCATCCAGACCCTTTTGAGCCTCGGCGCCATTCCCATCATCAACGAGAATGACAGCGTCGCCACTGCCGAAATCCGCTATGGCGACAATGACCGCCTCTCGGCCCGCGTCGCGACCATGATCGAAGCGGACTTGCTGGTGCTGCTCTCCGATGTCGACGGTCTCTACACGGCGCCTCCCGCCAAGGACCCCAACGCCACCCACCTGCCGGTGGTCGAGGCGATTACGCCTGCCATCGAGGCCATGGCCGGTGGCGCGGCCAGCCATCTGTCGCGCGGCGGCATGACCACCAAGGTCGAGGCCGGCAAGATCGCCACCCTGGCCGGCACCGCCATGATCATCGCCAAGGGCACTGAAGCACATCCCCTTCGCGCCCTGACCCAAGGCGGCCGCCACACCCTCTTTCGCGCCGCAACCACCCGCGCCCAATCGCGCAAGCGCTGGATCATGGGGACGCTGGCAGTGGCCGGAACCATTCGCGTCGATGCCGGTGCCGCCCGTGCCCTCACTCTGGGCAAATCCCTGTTGCCCATAGGCGTCACCCAGATCACCGGGGCGTTCGAGCGCGGTGATACCGTGGCCATCCTCAATCCCGACGGGCGCGAAATCGCTCGAGGCCTCGCCAGTTTCGACAGCGCCGACGCGCTGCTGGTTTTGGGCAAGCATAGCGATGCGGTCATTGAATTGCTCGGATCGGGCAATCGCGGCGCCATGGTCCATCGCGACAATCTGGTGCTGACCGGCGCCCACACCGAGCAGGAGCATCTGGAGACCCACCATGAGCCAGGTTGAAGCCGTCAGCACCGACATCACCGCGATCATGGCCGACATCGGTCGCAATGCCCGCGTTGGCGCCAAGGCGCTGGCCATTGCCACGCCCGAACAAAAGCGCACGGCCCTTCTGACTGCCGCCGGCGCAATCAATGCGCACCGCAAGCAGATCCTTGCCGCCAACGCCAAGGACATGGCAGCGGCTGAAGAAAAGGGCATCTCCAAGGCTTTTCTCGACCGGTTGCTGCTCACCGACGCCCGCATCGACGGGATCATCGAGGCTGTAAGAACCATTGCCGAACTGCCCGATCCCGTCGGCACCGTGATTGCCGAATGGGACCGGCCCAATGGCCTCCATATCGAACGCGTCCGCACCCCGCTCGGCGTCATCGGCGTGATCTTTGAATCGCGCCCCAATGTCACCGCCGACGCCGGTGCGCTCTGCATCAAGTCGGGCAATGCCGTCATCCTGCGCGGCGGCAGCGACAGCTTTCATTCGAGCCGCGCCATCGTTGATTGCCTGCTCGATGGGCTGCACCTGGCCGGCCTGCCGGTGGAATGCGTGCAATTGGTGCCCACCACCGATCGCGCCGCCGTGGGCGAAATGCTCAAGGGCCTCGATGGCAATATCGACGTCATCGTTCCCCGTGGCGGCAAGACGCTGGTGGCCCGCGTGCAGTCCGAGGCGCGGGTGCCGGTCTTTGCCCACCTTGAGGGCCTCGTGCACGTCTATATCGACAAGAGCGCCGACCTCGAAAAAGCGGTCAGCGTTACCCTCAACGCCAAGATGCGCCGCACCGGCATTTGCGGGGCCGCCGAGACCCTGCTGGTGCACAAGGATGTCGTGGACACCCACTTGCGGCCCATCATCGATGCGCTGGTGGCAAAAGGCTGCGAAATTCGCGGCGATAAGTCGTTCATGTCGATAATCCCGGAGGCCATCCAGGCCACCGAGGAGGATTGGAAGACCGAATATGAGGACGCGATCATCTCGGTGAAGATCGTCGACAGCCTCGAAGCGGCCATCGCCCATATCGAGCATTATTCGAGCCATCACACCGAGGCGATCATCGCCGAAGATGCTGATGCCGTTGAGAAATTCTTCAACCAGATCGACAGCGCCATCCTCATGCACAATGCCTCGACCCAGTTCGCCGACGGCGGCGAATTCGGCTTCGGCGGCGAAATCGGCATCGCCACGGGCAAGATGCACGCTCGCGGCCCGGTAGGCGTCGAACAGCTCACCAGCTTCAAATACCGCGTCCGCGGCAACGGCCAGACACGGCCTTGAAGGCTTCACTGGGCCAATCCCACCGGCTCTTGCGCCGGCCTTTCCCCCAGTGGGAGAGGCAAGGATGACCCTGCGCCCACCACGCCGCATACCCGGCATCACCGAAATGCCACCCTCGGCGCCCGGCATGCGTATTGGCCTCTTCGGGGGCAGCTTCAACCCCATGCACGAAGGCCACCTCCTCGTCATGGAGGAGACCCTGCGGCGCCTGGACCTGCATGCCCTTTGGGTGCTGGTAACCCCGGGCAATCCACTCAAGGACAATTCCACCCTGCCCTCGCTCGCCAGCCGGGTCACAGCCGCGCGCCGATTGATCACCGATCCGCGCATTCGCGTCACTGGCTTGGAGGCCGCCAAGGGCTTTGCCTTTAGCTGGCAGACCGTGGATTTCCTGACGTCAGCCATGCCGGACCGACGCTTTGTCTGGATCATGGGTGCCGATAGCCTCGCCGATTTCCATCGTTGGCAGCGCTGGCGTGATATGGCCGCCAAGATACCCATCGCCGTCTATGTACGCCCCGGCGCCGCCCGGCGGGCTCTGGCCTCTCGCGCCGCCGCCGTGCTCGACCATGCCCAGCTCGATGAGACCGATGCCGCGCTGCTCGCCGGCTCTGCGGCCCCGGCCTGGATTTACCTTCAAGGGCGCCAATCGGCCCTCTCATCGACCGCCATCAGGGCGTCACGGAACAGAAATTAAGGTTCTGGCAAGCCCCGCGCTTGCGAAATCCCTGCCAAAAGCGCATATTCAGCACCAACAGTGATCATTGTCACCGGAACAGGAACAGACGGCTTGCCGTTTACACGACGCCGCTACATTCCGATCAACAACCTAGGATGCTGAACTCTCGCATGACCCATGCCCGCGCATGGGCGGAAGGCCGTTTCTGATGGCCGCGCTGCCCGATAACTCCCCCTCCGCTTCGTCCGCCCCAGTGGCCGGCACGCAAAAGCCCCTGATCGACCTCATTCTCGATACGCTCGATGACGCCAAGGCCGAAGAAACGGTCGCGGTGGACATCACCGGCAAGTCGTCTCTGGCCGACCACATGATCGTCACCTCCGGTCGCTCGCAGCGCCATGTCGGCGCCGTGGCCGACCAGGTGATCACCGCCCTGCGCGAAAACGGCTATGGCAAGCCGCGCGTCGAAGGCCTGCCCCATTGTGATTGGGTGCTGGTCGATGCTGGCGATGTGATCCTGCATGTCTTCCGCCCGGAAGTGCGCGAGTTCTACAATATCGAAAAGATGTGGCAGGCCGATTTCGCTGCTGACCAGCACTGACCCTTCGGTTAGGTCACGATGCGCATATCGATTGCGGCCATTGGCCGAATGAAGAACGGGCCAGAGCGCGAGCTTGTGGCCCGTTACCTTGAGCGGGCGAGCGCCAGCGGCAAGCCCTTAGCGCTCACCGGCTTCGATGTCACCGAGATAAATGAATCGCGTGCCGGTTCGGCCGCGGCCCGCAAGGTCGATGAAGCAAAGGCCCTGCGCGCCGCCCTGCCCGAGGGCGTTATCGTCATGCTCGATGAGCGGGGCAAGGGGCTCAATTCCGAAATCTTCGCGACACAGATCGCGCGCTGGCGCGACGATGGCCGCCCGGGTGTGGGCTTCGTCATTGGCGGCGCCGATGGCATTGACCCCGATTTCGTCCGCGCCGCTGACCTTGTGGTGAGCTTTTCACCCATGGTCTGGCCGCATCAACTGGTCCGCATCATGCTGGCCGAACAGCTCTATCGCACCACCACCATTCTCTCCGGCCACCCCTATCACCGTGGCGATTGAGCTCATCATGGTTAAGCAATGTTAACCGGCGGTTTGCCACGGGCTTGCTAGAGTGCCCGAATTGATTCGAGGTCCTTGCCTTTTTCGAGGAGACGCCATGCCCCTGCGGCCGGCAAGCATTGTCAAAGCCCTGCTGGCGGGAAGTCTCTTGACGGGCCTTGCCGCCTGGCCGCTGCTGGCACAAACCGAGACCGCGGCCCCGCCGGCACAGGATGTGGAATTGCGCCCGGCCCTGCCCATTGCCCCCCTCGATGCCACCGAACCTGAGACATCCACGCCGACGGTCGTCGAGGACGTTGCCGCCGAACCCGCCAATGCCAATGTCATCGATCTCGAAGAGGTTGAGGCTTCGCTTGGCATGAGCCGGGAGCGCATTGACGCACTCAAGGCCGAAATCGCGGCCATGGAAGGCGATCGCACCCAGCAGAACGCGGCCCTGATCGCCGCCGCCCAGCGCGTCAAGCTGGCCGAAATCGAAGTTGCCGATGTCGAAGAACGCATTTCCGACCTGATCGTGCGCGAGTTGGAGGTGCGCGGCCGCCTCGATGGCGCCGATACCGAGATTGCCAATGTGCTGGCGGCGCTCGAGCGCATTTCGCTCAACCCGCCACCGGCCCTGATCGTTGACCCCGATGATGCGCTGGGCTCAGCCCGCGGCGCCATGCTGATTGCCGCTATCCTGCCCCAGCTGCGGGACCGGGCCGATGCCGTCGCCAGTGACCTCAAGGCCCTGACCGACATCAAGATCGCGGCCCTGGCCGAAGAGCAGACCCTCAAGGCCAATTATGACGTGCTCGAGGAAGAGCAGCTGCGCATCGCAACCCTGATTGCGGCGCGCAAGCAGGGCATTACCCAGATGAGCGCCGCGCTTGAGGCAGAAGAGGCCGAAGCCGTGGCCCTGGCCGAACGGGCCACCTCGCTACGGGAACTGATCGATGCGCTCACCGAACGCGTTGCCAACGGCGCCAACACGGCCCCCACCGATCCCGCTCTGCCTCAGCTGTCGCCCGAGGCCATAGAACTGGCGTTTGCCGATGCGGCCCGCACGCAGCCCGCCGTGCCATTCGCCCTCAGTCGTGGCTATCTGGCTCTGCCGGCCAATGGGGTAACCGTGGTCGATTTTGGCGCCAATGACGGCAGGGGCGGCATAGCCCAGGGCCAGTCGGTGATGACCCGGGCGGAAGCCCAGGTGGTCGCCCCCGCCGATGGCTGGGTGCTTTATAAGGGCCCCTACCTCAATTATGGCCAGATCGTCATTCTCAATACCGGCAGTGGCTATACCGCCCTGCTCGCCGGCCTTGAGGCGATAACCGCCGATATCGGCCAGTTCGTACAGATGGGCGAACCGCTCGGAACCATGGGATCACGCACAAGTGGACGAACCGTGACCACGAGCGCTGGAAACGATCAGCCGACCCTCTATATTGAGCTGAGACAAGACAACGAGCCTTTCGACCCGGCCGGGTGGTGGGCCAGTAACGAACAGACGGGATAACAAACCCATGCGCCTGACCACCCTTCGCCTTGCTGCCATCTGTGCGGCAGTGCTGGTGCCCGCCACCGTACTGATCGCCCAGGATCAGGCGCCAACCACTCAGGCGCCGGCAGACCCGGCACCGGCGCCTGTCGAGGAGCAGCTTGAGCCCAATCCGAGTGGCGAAAGCCCCGAGCCGACAGCCGCTGAGCGCGCTGCCGCCGCCCGCGATCCCCTCGAAATCTATGCCGACCTTAATCTGTTTGGCGAAATCTTCGACCGCATTCGGGCCGAATATGTCGACCCGCCCGATGAGCAGGAGCTGATCCGCGCCGCCATCCAGGGCATGCTGACCTCGCTTGATCCGCATTCCGGCTACCTGCCGCCCGCCGACTATGACGATATGCGTGAAGATACGTCGGGCCAGTTCGGTGGCCTGGGCGTCGAGATCATGATGGAAGACGAGCTGATCCGCGTCGTCTCGCCTATCGACGACACACCGGCCGCGCGCGCCGGCATCATGGCCAATGACCTCATCTATGAGATCGACGGGCTGGCGGTGCAGGGCATGACCCAGGACGAGGCGGTCGAAAAGATGCGCGGCCGCGTCGGCACCGAGGTGACCATCACCGTGCTGCGCGAAGGCGTGACCGACCCCATCGAATTCAAGCTCACCCGCGGCATCATCTCCATGCGCGCCGTACGCTGGTCGATGGAAGATGACATTGCCGTGCTGCGCCTGTCGCGCTTTTCCGAACAGGCCTTTGTCGGCATCGAACGTGCTGTGGAATCCATCTACGCCGAACGCGACGGTCTTGCGCCCAAGGGCATCATCCTCGATTTGCGCAACAACCCCGGTGGCCTGGTCGATCAGTCGGTTTACGTCGCCGACGCCTTCCTCAATCGGGGCGCCGTGGTGCTGACCCGCGGCCGCAGCGAAAGCGAAAGCGCTCGCTATGACGCCGTACCCGATCCACTCGACGCCAAGCTGGCCGATGTGCCCATGGTGGTGCTGATCAATGGCGGCTCAGCCTCGGCCTCTGAGATCGTCGCCGGTGCACTGCAGGACCACAAGCGCGCCACGCTGGTGGGTACGCGCTCCTTCGGCAAGGGCTCGGTGCAGTCGATCATTTCGCTTGGACCCGATGGCGCCATGCGGCTGACCACGGCCCGCTACTACACCCCTGACAACCGCTCCATCCAGGCTCTGGGCATCAACCCGGATATCGAAATCCGCCAGGTCGTGCCCGAGGAGCTTCAGGGCCGAGACGAGATCATCGGTGAAGCCGGGCTTGAGGGTCACATCACCATCGAGGGCCAGGAAGAATCCACCGTGGGTTCTTCGGTCTATGTGCCCGCAGAAAAGGCGGATGACACCCAGCTGCAATATGCCCTTCGCCTGATCCGGGGCGAGGAGACCGATCCGGCCTATCCGCCCAAGGCGGAATAGACTGGGGACCATGATAGACTGGGCATGCGGCGCGCGTGATTCGCGCCGCATGCCACACCTGCCCAGCCGGGAATGAGCTTACCGCCAATGGCCAATGACCTTTCCACGCCGCTGACCGGACGCCGTCGCCGAAACGCGGCCCGGTCGGGACGCTTCCACTTTCCGTTGGCTCGGCTCCTGTTCATTGTGATCTTCCTGATCATTGGCGGCGTCGCATTGCGCCTGGTTCTGGTTGAAGACCCCAATGGGGGCCGCCCCAGCCAGGAGGTGGCGATCACCTCCACCCGCGACACCAACAGCGTCGCCAATTCGGCGGCGAGCCGGCCGGCAACCATCACTGCCGACCCCGGACAGGTGCCAGCGAACGGCTCGGTGATCGCGGTGCCGCCGCCCACTTCCAGCAATCCCGGCACGGGTACCGGCCAAATCCCGGACCGCTTTGGCGCCTTGCCCGACCTGAGCGAGGAAACCTCCGCCGGCACCATCCCGCGCATGTCGGGCACCGGCCTGACGCCGTTTGCCGCCTATCGCCGGCCGGCCAGCGGTGCCGTAGAGGGAGCAGCGCCGATGATTGCCGTGGTCGTCACCGGCCTCGGCATCAACGAACAGGGATCTCTCGAGGCCATCGATCAATTGCCTGACGAGGTGACGCTGGCCTTTGCCCCCTATGGACGCTCCTTGTCCAACAGCGTCGCGGCAGCGCGCACCGCTGGACATGAAGTCATGCTCGAAGTGCCGCTCGAGCCCTTCGACTACCCGCAGAACGATCCGGGGCCGCACACCATCCTCACTGGCGAGGCGCCGCGCGCCAATCTTGAAAAGCTGTTCTGGCTGATGGCCCGGTTTGGCGGCTATTTCGGCATCATCAACAATATGGGCGCCCGCTTCACCGCATCGGCCGCTGACATGGCCCCCATCATGGAAGAATTCGGCGCCCGCGGTCTTGGCTATCTCGATGACGGTTCGTCCAACCGCTCCGTGGCTGCCCAATTGGCCACGGCCAATCGCGTGCCCTTTGGCCGCGCCAGCCAGGTGATCGACGCCAATCCGGCACGCGCATCTATTCTCTCAGCGCTTGCCAGCCTTGAGACCCAGGCCATGGAAACCGGCAGCGCCATAGGTATTGTCAGCGCACTGCCCATTTCGGTGCAGGCCGTGTCCGAATGGGCGCGCGAACTCGATGCCAAGGGCATTGTACTGGTCCCGGCCAGCGCCCTGATGAAATAGAGACCTGAGCCATGACCACCAGCCGGCCCGACCGTGACGCCATGCCCTATCGCGATTGCGTGGGCATTGCCGTGTTCAATGCCCATGGCAACGTGTTCCTTGGGCACCGCAAGTCCGAGGGCGATCCCGATCAGTCGGCGGCCCATGGTTCGGCCTGGCAGATGCCCCAGGGCGGCATAGACAAGGGCGAGGACCCGCTGCGCGCTGCCCTGCGTGAACTCTATGAGGAAACCAGCATCACTTCGGTGAGCCTTCTCGCCGAGGCGCCCGAATGGATCTACTACGACCTGCCCGACGACGTGCTGGGACAGGCCTTCAAGGGCAAATATCGCGGCCAGCGTCAGCGCTGGTTCGCCTTTGCCTTCACCGGCCCTGACAGCGAGATCGACGTCGAGGCACCCGGCGGCGGCAAGTTCAAGCCCGAGTTCGACGGCTGGCGCTGGGAAAAGCTCAGCCGCGCCCCTGCGCTGATCGTGCCGTTCAAGCGGCCCGCCTATGAAAAGGTGGCCGAGGCCTTCGGCGACATCCCGCAGCGCTTTACCCACGTCTGAGACGACCATGAAGACTATCGGCCTGATCGGCGGCATGAGCTGGGAATCCAGCGCCCATTACTACCGCATCCTCAATGAGGAAACGGCGCGGCGGCTGGGCGGTCTGCACTCGGCCCCGGTAATCCTGCATTCGGTGGATTTTGCCCCCATTGCGGCGCTGCAATCGGCCGGAGAATGGGACAAGGCCGGTCATCAGCTCAATGGCGCCGCCCGCGCTCTGGAAGGCGCTGGCGCCCAGCTGCTGGGCCTTGCCACCAATACCATGCACGTGGTTGCCGCCACCATGATGGAGGGCATTGGCCTGCCCTTGATCCACATTGCCGATCCGACCGCCAAGGCTCTTCTGGCGGACGGATTTGACACCGTCGGACTGCTGGGCACCCGCTTCACCATGGAAATGGGCTTTTACAAGGACCGTTTGGCCGGCCATGGCCTCTCCGTCCTCGTCCCCGAAGTCGATCACACCAATCTCAACGGCATCATTTATGAGGAACTGTGCAAGGGCATCGTTCGTGACGAGTCGCGGCGCGTCTATCAGGCGGCGATAGACCGCATGGCGGCACGCGGCGCACAGGCGGTCATTCTCGGATGCACCGAGATCGGCATGCTGATCGATGACAGCACCAGCTCACTGCCGACCTATGACACCACCGATCTGCATGCCCGGGCTCTCGTGAGCGCGGCATTGGACTAACTCCGGGCTTTGGCTTCAGGCCGCGCGTTGCCGCGCGACCCGGGCAACCGGCTCGGCGGCCTCTTCGAGCTTGAACACCTCGATGATCTGATCGAGCGCCTGGGTCTGGCCCTCGGTCTGCTCGATCACCGCATTGGTCTCCTCCACCAGCGACGCATTATGCTGGGTCATCTGGTCGAGTGTGCGCACCGCCGAATTAACCTCCTCGATGGACGCGGCCTGCTCGCGGCTGGCCCGGGCAATCGAGCGCACCAGGGCGCTGTTTTCCTCGACTGCATCAAGCATGGCCTTGAGCCTGTCGCCGGCAGCCGCGACCAGACTTGTCCCACCCTTGACCTCATCGGCGCTCTTTTCGACCAGCGCCTTGACCTCGGACGAGGCCTGCGCCGCGCTCTGGGCCAGGCGCCGCACTTCCACGGCCACCACGGCAAAGCCCTTGCCGGCGTCGCCGGCGCGGGCCGCCTCGACCGAAGCATTGAGCGCCAGCAGATTGGTTTGGAAAGCGATGTCGTCGATCATGCCGATGATGTTGGAGATTTTAGCCGAGGACTGGGTGATCCGCTCCATCGCGCCAGTGGCCTCGCCCATAACCGCGCCGCTTTCGGCGGCGACCTTGGATACAGTCTCGGCCCTGCCGGCGGCCTGTTCGGCCATGCCCGCATTGCTGGCAACCGTGGCGGCCAGCTCTTCCATGGCAGCCGAGGTTTCCTCGATGGTCGCAGCCTGGCGGGTGGTGCGTTCCGACAGATCATTGGCACCCGACAGCAATTCGCCGCTGGCGGTACGCAGCGATCGCGTGGTGAGCCGCAATTGCCCCACCACATCGGCAAAGCGTTCCACCGTGCCGTTGAGCGCCACTCGCAGGTCCTCGAACTCGGGCGGGAAGGGCGAAGCAATGGTGCTGGTCAGGTCGCCGCCGGCCAATTGCTGCAACCCAGCGCCAATGGCGGCGACCGAGCGCTTGCGCGCTGTCACATCGGTTGCAAACTGCACCACCTTGTAGGGCACGCCATCGGCATTAAAGATCGGCGTGAACGTGCTCTGGATCCACACTTCCTGCCCATCCCGGCAACGCCGGCGATATTCGCCACTCTTGAAGGCACCCGCTGCCATATCCTGCCAGAACTGCTTGTAGCTGGAGCTGGCCGGGTCAGCGTCAAACAGGAACAGCGCATTGGGACGGCCCACGATATCGTCCAGCTCATACCCCAGCAGCGCCAGGAAATTCTCATTGGCCGTCTGTACAGTGCCGTCGAGTTCGAATTCGACCACGATCTGGCTGCGCGAAATGGCCTGCAATTGCCCGGTGTGATCGGCCGCCTCGGCCAGATGCTGACGGGCTTGCGCATCCAGCGCCGCCTTTTCAACCGCATTGGCGCGGAACACTTCGACGGCGCGTGCCATGGCGCCAATCTCGTTACGCTGAGCCGTATAGGGCACGGCCGTATCGAGCGCGCCATCAGCCAGCGCACCCATGACCTGGGCCAGATCCGGGATCGGCCGCATCAACTTGCGCGCCAGCAGCACTGCCAAGACGCCCGTGACCAGCATGCCGAGAAGGGCAATCGCACCCAGCACCGTCATGGTCCGCCCCAGCACGGCCTCGAGCGGTCCCCGGTCAACCGCAACCATCAATGCGCCAATCACCGCGCCCTCGGCGGTCGCGATGGGCTTATAGCTCAGGAGATAGGCCTTGCCGTCAAACGCGGCTTCGGCCCGAACCGGCTGATTGCTGACGAGACTTTCGAATACTGCCGTGCCGGGCACCAGAACCTGGCCCAGACGCCGTTCATCTGCGGCATCCAGGAGGCTGGTACTGCCCACCACCATGTCCGGGCTGGTCTCGGTGTCATAGACATAAACCGCAACATCCTGGCCGGCGACCTGCGCCACGGCATCGATCACGTCATGGCTACGGAACCGAGGCATGCTGCGGGCCGTCAGGCTCGCCACGCTGCCGTTCTCATCGACACCCACTTCCAGGTTGGGGAGATTGACCTGCAGGATCTGCGCCGCAATGCGCGTCGTGTCAGTGAGCGCCTTTTCTTCGTCGCGCGCCACCGAAGCACCCAGACTGACATAAAGCCCGCACATCACCGCCACGATAGCGACGGCAATCGCACCGATGGTCATGCTCGAAATGGCAAAGGTCAGACGGATATTGCGCAGGAATGAACCCATGATCGTGCCCCCGAATTCCGACCGCCGTTGGCCGGTTTCAATAGTTCCCGGGCGGCAGCATGGCCTTCAAGGGTTAAGCACAGGTTGATGGGCGTAAATTGCTATTGAAAATCAAACACTTGCACAAATGATGTGCTCAATGCTCAAATTGAAAGCAAGAAGGCCGCCCATGGGGCGGCCTTTGAAGACGATAGCACTATCGAAGCGCTCAATGGATATGGGCGCCGTCGATATGCTGGGCCTCAATGGCCAGGTTCAACAGGCCCGACACCACTTCCTGGGCATAGGACTTGTCGTCGGGCGTCGTCGCCCGATTGAGTTCTTCCTCAGCTGCCTTGATCTGCGCCTGCAGGTCGCCATGGTCGAACTCGGAGAACGGCACCGACTGCTCGGCGAGAATGGTCAGGCCCGTGGCCGACACATCGGCAAAACCACCCTTGACGAAATAGACGGTCGAGCCGCTATCCTTGGTCACGGTGATGAAACCGGGCTTCAACGTCGTCATGAACGGCGCATGGTCGTCCATCACGGTGAAATAGCCCTCGGTGCCCGGCACAGTGACCGAAACCACGGTTTCGGACAGCACCAGCCGCTCGGGCGACACGATCTCGATCTTGAGGCCTTCAGCCATATTTTTGGTCCCTTAGCGGAGCGAACCCGAACGTACCGGGCCTGGGCAGGGGGCCCGTCGCGCACGACGAGCCCGAGTTGCAAAATCAGGCGGCCTGGGCAGCCAGCTTCTGTGCCTTGGCAACAGCGTCCTCGATAGTGCCAACCATGTAGAAGGCAGCCTCGGGGAGGTGGTCATATTCGCCCGCCACCAGGCCCTTGAAGCCCTTGATGGTGTCTTCGAGCGACACGAACACGCCCGGCGAGCCGGTGAACACTTCGGCCACGTCAAAGGGCTGGCTCATGAAGCGCTCGACCTTACGGGCACGAGCCACGACCAGCTTGTCCTCTTCAGAAAGCTCGTCCATGCCCAGGATGGCGATGATGTCCTGCAGGGCCTTGTACTTCTGCAGCACTTCCTGCACGCGGCGAGCAACTTCGTAGTGCTCCTGGCCAACGGTCAGCGGGTCCAGAATACGCGAGTTGGAAGCCAGCGGATCCACGGCCGGGTAGATGCCCTTTTCCGAGATCGCGCGGTTCAGCACGGTCACGGCGTCGAAGTGGGCGAACGAGGTCGCAGGCGCCGGGTCGGTCAAGTCGTCGGCCGGCACATACACAGCCTGCACCGAGGTGATCGAACCCTTGTTGGTGGTGGTGATGCGTTCCTGCATCGCGCCCATGTCGGTCGCCAGCGTCGGCTGGTAACCCACGGCGGAGGGGATGCGGCCAAGCAGGGCCGACATTTCGGCACCGGCCTGGGTAAAGCGGAAGATGTTGTCCACGAAGAACAGCACGTCCTGGCCCTGGTCGCGGAAGTTCTCGGCGACGGTCAGACCGGTCAGGGCCACGCGGGCACGGGCGCCCGGGGGCTCGTTCATCTGGCCGAACACCAGGGCACACTTGGAGCCGGCGGCCGAGCCACCATGTTCCTTGGGGTCCTTGTTCACGCCCGACTCGATCATTTCGTGGTAGAGGTCATTGCCTTCGCGGGTGCGTTCACCCACGCCCGCAAACACTGAATACCCACCGTGCGCCTTGGCGACGTTGTTGATCAGTTCCTGGATGAGAACGGTCTTGCCCACGCCGGCACCGCCCATCAGGCCGATCTTGCCGCCGCGTGCGTAAGGAGCGATCAGGTCCACGACCTTGATGCCGGTCACCAGAACCTGAGACTCAGGGTTCTGCTCGGCAAAAGCCGGGGCTTCCTGGTGGATCTCGCGCTTGGCTTCGCCAACGATCGGACCGGCCTCGTCGATAGGCTCGCCGATGACGTTCATGATGCGTCCCAGGGTCGCTTCACCGACAGGAACGGTGATGGCAGTGCCCAGATCGGTCACTTCGGCACCGCGAACCAGGCCCTCGGTGGTGTCCATGGCAATCGTGCGCACGGCGTTTTCACCCAGGTGCTGGGCTACTTCGAGCACCAGGCGCTGGCCATTGTTGGTGGTTTCGAGAGCGTTCAGGATGGCGGGCAGGTGGCCGTCGAACACGACGTCCACGACGGCACCGATGACCTGCGATACGCGACCGGCCTTTTTCTCTGCCATTTGTTCGTCCTTCGCTTGGATTGCTTAGAGCGCTTCCGCGCCCGAAATGATTTCGATGAGTTCTTTGGTGATCTGGGCCTGGCGCTGGCGATTGTAGCTCAGCTGCAGCTTGCCGATCATTTCGCCGGCGTTGCGGGTGGCATTGTCCATCGCGGACATCTGCGCACCGTAGAACGAAGCGGAGTTTTCGAGCAGGGCACGCAGCACCTGCACCGAGATATTGCGCGGCAGAAGATCCTCGACGATGGCTTCTTCGCTCGGCTCGTATTCGTAGGGCACAGCCGAAACTTCGGCGGCGCCTTGGCCTTCGACCTTTTCCAACTTGGCCGGAATGATCTGCTGGGCCGTCGGCACCTGGCTGATCACTGAGCCGAACTTGGCAAAATAGAGCGTGGCCACGTCGAATTCGCCGGCGGCGAACATCGAAAGGACCTTGTCGGCAACCTGCTGGGCCTGGGTAAAGCCAACCTGCTTGATCTCGCGGAAATTGAACGTATCCACGATCAGTTCAGGATATTGCCGGCGCAGGATGTCGTGGCCCTTGCGTCCCACGGTCAGGATCTTGACGGTCTTGCCCTGGCCGATCAGCTTGGTGGCGTGTTCACGCGCCAGGCGGGCAATCGAGGAATTGAAACCGCCGGCAAGGCCACGCTCACCGGTGGCAACCACCAGCAGATGCACCTTGTCGCTGCCCGTGCCGCCGAGCAACACGGGGGCGTTTTCCTGCCCGTCATAAACCGCGCCAAGCGCCGCCAGCACCTTGCCCATGCGTTCGGCATAGGGGCGAGCTGCCACTGCAGCTTCCTGGGCGCGACGGAGCTTGGCCGCCGCGACCATCTGCATGGCCTTGGTGATCTTCTGGGTCGATTTGACCGAGTCGATCCGGTTCTTGAGGTCTTTTAGCGAAGGCATCGGCCTGTCGTCTCCCTCTAGCCCTTAGGCCGCGTAGGTCTTCTTGATCTCGTCCAGAGCCGACTTGAGCTTGGCACGGGTGTCGTCGCTCAGCGCCTTCTCGGCGGCGATGGTCGAAAGCAGATCGGCATATTTGCCACGCAGGGCAGACAGCACGGTCTTTTCGAAATCGCCAACCTTGGAAACCGGCACCGAGTCCAGATAGCCATTGGCGCCGGCAAAGATCACCGCAACCTGCTCTTCGGTCTTGAGCGGGCTGAACTGCGGCTGCTTGAGCAGCTCGGTCAGGCGCGCACCACGGTTCAGCAGGCGCTGGGTCGAGGCATCGAGGTCGGAACCAAACTGGGCGAAAGCGGCCATTTCGCGGTACTGCGACAGCTCACCCTTGAGCGAGCCGGCAACCTGCTTCATTGCCTTGATCTGAGCCGAACCACCCACGCGGGACACCGACAAGCCAACGTTCACGGCCGGACGGATACCCTGGAAGAACAGGTTGGTTTCAAGGAAGATCTGGCCATCGGTGATCGAAATCACATTGGTCGGGATATAGGCCGACACGTCGTTGGCCTGGGTCTCGATCACGGGCAGCGCGGTCAGCGAACCCAGACCATGGTCTTCGTTCAGCTTGGCGGCACGCTCGAGCAGGCGGCTGTGCAGATAGAAAACGTCGCCGGGATAGGCTTCGCGGCCCGGCGGACGACGCAGCAGCAGCGACATCTGGCGGTAGGCAACGGCCTGCTTGGTCAGATCGTCATAGGCGATCACGGCATGCTTGCCATTGTCGCGGAACCACTCGCCGATGGCGCAGCCGGTGAACGGCGCGATGTACTGGAGCGGCGCCGGATCCGAGGCGGTTGCAGCGATGACGATGGAATAGGGCAGCGCACCCGATTCTTCGAGCTGCTTGACGAACTGGGCCACGGTCGAGCGCTTCTGGCCGACAGCGACATAGATGCAGTAGAGCTTCTCGGTATCGGAAGCATTAGCGTCGTGAGCCGGCTTCTGGTTGAGGAAGGTGTCCAGGATGATGGCCGACTTACCGGTCTGGCGGTCACCAATGATCAGCTCGCGCTGGCCACGGCCAATCGGGATCAGCGCATCGATGGCCTTGAGGCCGGTCGACATCGGCTCATGCACCGACTTGCGCGGCAGAATGCCAGGAGCCTTGACGTCAACGCGGCGGCGTTCGGTGTGCTCGATCGGACCCTTGCCATCGATCGGATTGCCCAGGCCGTCGACCACGCGGCCAAGCAGGCCCGGACCAACCGGGGTATCCACGATGGAGCCGGTACGCTTGACGACGTCGCCTTCCTTGATGGAGCGGTCGTTGCCGAAAATCACGACACCGACATTGTCGGTTTCAAGGTTGAGCGCCATGCCCTTGATGCCACCCGGGAACTCGACGAGCTCACCAGCCTGCACCTTGTCCAGGCCATAGACGCGGGCAATACCGTCGCCAACCGAAAGCACCTGACCAACTTCGGAAACCTGGGCTTCCTGGCCGAAATTCTTGATCTGGTCCTTGAGGATCGCAGAAATTTCCGCGGCTTTGATGTCCATTATCCGACCTCTTTCATGGCGATCTTCATCGCAGCGAGTTTTGTCTTGAGGGATGAGTCGATCATCTGGCTGCCAACCTTCACCTGAAGGCCGCCGATCAGCGAGGGATCAACGAATTGGTTGAGGGTCACGGTCTTGCCCAGCTTGGTCTTGAGCGTGGCGGCCAATGCCTCGGCCTGCGCATCGCTCAGGGGCGCCGCGGAAGTCACCTCGGCCGTGACTTCGCCGCGGGCGGCAGCAGCCAGCTCACGGAACACGGCGATGATGGTATCGAGCGCGAACAGACGGCCATTCTGGGCCACCAGACGCAGGAAATTGCCCACCAGCGGATTAACCTTGGCCTTTGCCAGAATCGCCTCGAGAGCCGACGCCTTGGCATCGGCCGAGATGACCGGAGACCGGAGGTAGCGCGAGAAATCGTCGCTCTCACCGATCAGGCTGGAAATATCGGAAAGCCCGGTTTCGACCTGGGCCATCTGGTTCTCGCTTTGGGCGAGATCGAACAGCGCCGACGCATATGGCCGCGCGATCTGGGTAAGCACTGAATTCTGCGCTGCCAATGCCGCTTCACCCTCTTTTTTGCCGACCCTCTTATGTGGTTCCGTTGACCGGAACCCGGGCGGGTTATGAACGCTTGGACGTGCTCGGAAACGGGCCGCGAGCCGGACCCCTCTAAAGTCGCGCTCGCTCTAACACAGCCCAAGCCGGCCATGCAAGGCTCCCCGGGGTGATTCAACCATGTCGAAAGTGTCGCACTTCGAAGCGTCCCTAAGGGGCAAATCATGCCAGTGGCCTGATTTGAGCCGAGAAGGCCATGAGAGCTACGCTCGAATGGCACGAGGTGCGGCCGCACCGCCCGAGACGCGCCAGTGGCGCGGTGAGTGCGCACAAGGCGATGCTACGCTCCAATGAAAGGGACCGGCCGCGAAAGAATAGCCGCTACATAAAACTCATCGGATCGATATCGACCTGCACCTTGAGGTCACCCTTGGCCTTTTCACCGCTGGCCAGCCAGAAGCGCATATAGCCCGAAAGATCAAAATCCTTGCCCGATTGGGCCAGGAGCCGCACCCGGTGCCGCCCCCGGATCATGGCAATGGGTGCATCGGCCGGCCCGAATAGCCGCACCCCCTCGGCCATTGGCGCCGCCGACAGCAGCGAACGGGCATAGGTCATGGCCGTCTGCTGTTCATTGGCCGAAATGATCAGCGCCGCCAGCCGGCCGAACGGCGGCATGCCACCGGCCTCGCGGGCCAAAAGTTCCTGCGCATAGAACGCTTCCCGGTCGCCGCTGACCATGGCCTTCATCACCGGGTGATCGGGGTGGTAGGTCTGGAGAAACGCCTTGCCATGCCGGGACGCGCGACCGGCCCGCCCGGCCACCTGCGTCAGGATCTGGAAAGTCTTTTCGGCCGCGCGCGGATCGCCATGCGCCAGGCCCAGGTCGGCATCAAGCACCCCGACCACCGAGAGCTTTTCGAAATGGTGGCCCTTGGAGACCAACTGAGTGCCGATGATCAGGTCATAGTCGCCGCGCTCGATCTCGGAAAAGCGTTCGCGCAACTGCGCGTGGCTGCCCATGTCGGTGGAAAGCAGCACCCGCCGCGCATCGGGAAAGCGCACTGCTGCTTCCTCCGCCACCCGCTCCACCCCCGGCCCCACGGCCACAAGGCTCTCGGTATCCCCGCATTCGTCACACACTTTTGGGGTGCGCATTTCATGGCCACAGTGGTGGCACATCAACACGCCGCGGAAGCGATGCTCAACCATCCAGGTCGAGCAGTCGGGACATTGATATTGATGCCCGCAGGAGCGGCAGACGGTCAGCGGGGCATAGCCTCGCCGGTTGAGAAACAGCAACGCCTGTTCCCCTCGGTCGAGCGCCGCAAACACTTCGCGCGCCAGCGCCGGGGCGATCCATTCGCCCTTTTCGGGTCCATTGATACGCATGTCGATGGCGCTGACATCGGGCATTGCCGCTTCGGCGAACCGGCTTTCCAGCGTCACATGTCTATAGCGCCCGACATTGGCATTGTTGCGCGATTCCACCGAGGGCGTCGCCGACGATAGCACGACTCGCGCCTCGGCCAGATTGGCGCGAACAATGGCCATGTCGCGGGCGTGGTAGGTAAAGCCGTCCGACTGCTTATAGGCGCCGTCATGCTCTTCATCGAGCACCATCAGGCCCAGCTCCCGAAACGGCAGGAACAGCGCCGAACGCGCCCCAACCACCGCCCGCACCGTGCCATCAAGCACCCCGCGCCAAACCTTGGCCCGCTGCACCGGGGTCATGTCCGAATGCCATTCCGCCGGCCGTGTGCCAAACCGGCGGGTGAAGCGGTCGATGAACGTGTTGGTCAAGGCGATTTCGGGCAGCAGCACCAGCGCCTGCCGTCCGGCACGCAGGGTATCGGCCACGGCCTCGAAGAATACCTCGGTCTTGCCGCCACCCGTCACCCCGTCGAGCAGGGCGACGCCAAAAGCGCCGACGTCGAGCGCCCGTATATCGTCGAGCGCCTTTTGTTGTTCCGGGTTCAGCCTGGCCGGGTTGTCCTCCGGGTCCGGGGGCATCACCACGGGCGGTGGCGGCATTTCGAGCTTCTCGATGGCCCCGGCCCGCTCCAGTCCGTCGATGACCGAACTGGACACACCACTGGCCCCAACCAGCGCCGGCTTGGGCCAGGCCATGTCGTCCATCAGGCAATCAAGCACCCGCAGCCGGGCCGGCGTCAGTTTTTCCGGCTCATGACCCGTGCGCCGATAGGCAATGACCGGTTTTGGTGCATCCAGCGCTTCGGGCGAGCGCAGCACCCCGCGCAGCACTTGGCCCGGCGCCGTCAGCGTGTAGCGCGCCACCCATTCAACCAGTTTGAGCAGTTCTTCAGAGAGCGGCGGCGCATCATAGGCCTGGGCGATGTCACGCAGCCGGTTATGGGCGATCAGGTCCTTGGGCGGTCCCCAGACTACCCCCAGGATTAATCGGGGTCCCAGCGGCACCGCCACAATCGAGCCGCGCTCGACAGTCATGCCTTCGGGCACGCGATAGCTATAGGGGCCGTCCACGGCCACCCCCACCATTACCGCGACAATGTCAGGACGGTTGATCATTTGTGCTTGTTCTGTTCGCATCGCTGCTCCGTCTTTGCAAGCGATTCTGCCACGCTCGACCACCACTGGCCGATCCGTTCGGCTAGAGAATATTCATCATACCCGGCTACAGTAACGGCATGACCGACAGCGCCTTTGCCACCGATGGTTTTGTCCGTTCCCAGCGCGATGCCTGGCTGCGCGAGCTTGGCTCGGTCAGGCGTCTGGCCCCCAAGACGCTCGAGGCCTATGGGCGCGACCTGGGCCAGTTCATGAGCTTTCTGGCCGGTCACATGGGTGGACCAGTGACCCTGCAATCGCTCAAGGACCTGCGGGGCGCCGATATCCGCGCCTTCATGGCGCAGCGCCGCAGCGAAAGTCTCGGCTCGCGCTCGCTGGCCCGCGTGCTTTCGGCCCTCAAGAGCTTTTTCGGCTTTCTCGAACGCGAAGGCACACTGGCCACCGACGCGCTCAATGTCATCCGCACACCCAAGCTGCCGCGCAGCCTGCCCAAGGCCCTCAGCATCGTCGAAGCCAGGAATACCATCAGCGAAACCGACGCGATGGAAGATCGTCCATGGATCGCCGCCCGCGACATGGCCGTCATTTCCCTCTGCTATGGGGCCGGATTGCGCATATCCGAGGCGCTGGCCGTGACCCGCACCGACCTCGAAGCCGATACGCTTCGGGTCACCGGTAAGGGCGGCAAGATACGCATGGTGCCGCTGATCGCCCCGGTGCGACAGGCGATAGATACCTATCTTTCCCTGACGCCCTTCAAGCTCTGGCCCGAGGAGCCGCTTTTTCGCGGCGTGCGCGGCGGCGTCCTCTCGCCCCGCCTGATCCAGCTGCGCATGCAGGACCTGCGCAGCGCGCTCGGCCTGCCGCCTTCGGCCACGCCCCATGCGCTGCGCCATTCCTTTGCCACCCACCTCCTGGGCAAGGGCGGCGACCTGCGCGCCATCCAGGAACTACTGGGCCACGCCAGCCTCTCCACCACCCAGATCTATACCGCCGTCGATACCGAGCGCCTGCTCGACAGCTATGCCAAGGCGCATCCGCGCGGCTGACCCCGACAAGATCAAGTGGACGGATTCGCCGGTCGGCGGCTTTGAATGGCGGATTTGGCGGCCTAATGCTGGGGCAGAGGACCCCTCATGACCACCAGTCCCATTGCACCACCCATCGACACCCTTGGCTATGCGCTTGCCCTGGGCGGAGCATCGCTGTTTTCCACCAAGGGCATTTTCGTCAAGCTCGCGCTGGCGGAGGGGATTTCTATTGAATCGACGCTTGCCCTGCGCATGCTGGTGGCGCTGCCGGTCTATCTGGTCATCCTGGTCTCGCTGCTGCAGCGCAACGGACAATTGCGAACTCTGCTGACCCCCAGCAAGGTGCTCGCAACCATGGGGGTCGGCATTCTTGGCTATTATGTCTCAAGCTATCTCGATTTTGCCGGCCTGGCCTTCGTTTCGGCCCAGTACGAACGGCTGGTGCTCTTTACCTATCCGTTTTTCGTGCTGCTGTTTGGCGTCTGGTTTTTCGGCGACCGGATGAACTGGCGGCTGCTCCCGGCCATGTTCATCAGCTATGGGGGGCTGCTTGTCATCTTCACCTGGAATATGAGCATCCGCCCCCAAGGGCTGTTCATCGGCACCGCCCTGGTGCTCGGCTCGGCCATCACCTTCGCCTTTTACCAGCACCTGGCGCGGCGACAGATGCTAATCTTGGGTTCCGCACTCTTTACCTGCATCGGCATGTCCACCGCCGCGGCCCTCGCCATTGCCCAGAGCCTGATCGTCGATGGTCCCCAGGCCTATGCCGGCTTTAGCCCATCAGTCTGGCTGATCGGCCTGACACTGGGCATTTTCTGCACCGTGCTGCCATCGTTCCTGCTCAACACCGCCATTGCCCGCATCGGGCCACGTGGCACCTCGTCCACCGCCTCCTTCGGACCAATCATCACCATCACTCTGGCCGTGCTTATCCTGGGCGAGGACTTCACCCTGTTCCATGCCGTTGGCACCGCCATGGTGCTGCTTGGATCCTGGCTGTTCGCCCACCGCGAGTCAGCATCCCGCGCCGAGCCCTCTTAGCTTTCCCACTTCTGGCCGCCATAAAGCCGCTGTAAGGTGGTGACCGCGTGGGGCGACATCCAAGTTGAGGGAGAACAAGAGATGCGTGCATTCAACAGGCGGCTGGGTGCAACCGGCCTGGTCCTGATCCTGGCGGCGGGCCTGACCATGCCGGCATTCGCTCAGGACAGCGCTGCGGTGGATTTTGGCGACGACACTTCCGAGTGGGCCAATGACGGCGAATGCGATGATCCGCGTTTCACCGGCGCGAGCATGGCGGCCGAACTGGAGGATGTTGACATCAGCCACGACGCCACCGATTGCCGCACAGCTTTTGAAGCGGGCAACATCACCCTGGCCGAAAGTGCAACCACGGAAGCAACGCCGCCGGTTGCGGCGGCCCCTTCTACCGAGATCGACTTCGGCGACGACACCTCCAATTGGGCCAATGATGGCGAGTGCGATGATCCACGCTTTGCCGGCGCCACCATGGCCGCCGAGCTGGAAGACATCGACACCGCCCGCGACGCCACCGATTGCCGTACCGCCTACGAGGCCGGTACAATCACCCTTGTGGGCGACAGCGACCCGTCAACCCTTGCGGACATCGACTTTGGCGATGACACCTCCGAATGGGCCAAGGACCAGGAATGCGATGACCCACGCTTTGCCGGGTCCGCCATGGCCAGCGAGCTTGAGGATGCCAATATCATGCGCGACGCCAGCGATTGTCGCCAGGCCTTCGAGGACGGCACGATCTCCCTGGCCCAGGACAGCCCACAAGATCCCGGAATAAGCACGGTTTCAAGCTCGGTTCTCCAAGCCCTCGCCGCACGCATTGACTTTGGTGACGACAGCGGCGGCTGGCCCAATGACAATGAATGCGATGATCCCGATTTCGTCGGCCCGGGCGTGGCCTCGGATCCTTCTGATACTGATCGGCTCAAGGACGCCAGCGATTGTCGCGCCGCTTTCCTTGCCGGCGAGGCCTCGCTCAAGTCGGCCTCCGACCTGGGTGGCGTCTTCGACTATGGCGGCGACACCTCCGAATGGGCCAATGACGGGCAGTGCGATGATTGGCGCTTTACCGGCGCGGGCATGGCCAAGAAGCTCTCCAGCGTTGATGTCATGGGCGATGCCAGCGACTGCCAAGCCCTTGAATCGACGGGCGAAATTTCGATCAAGCCAGTCTATCTGCCCGAGCACATTCTGGGCGCGCCCTATGATGCTTCCGGCGTTTATTTCGGTGACAATTCATCGTCTTACGCCAATGACAACATCTGCGACGACCCGCGTTTCGAGGGCCCCGGCTCCGCCACGACCTTGCTCGATAGTGATCTTGAGAAGGACGCAGTGGACTGCCAGGCACTTTACGAACAGGGCAAGATCACCCTGCGCTAACGCCGGGACCGGGTCCAGGGTCTCAAAAGTGAACGGCGGAATCGAGGTTCCGCCGTTCTATCGTTTCCCGCGATTGTGGACCGATCAGGCGGCCTTGCGCTCCACCATCATCTTCTTGATCTGCGCGATGGCCTTGGCCGGGTTCAGCCCCTTGGGGCAGACCTTGGTGCAGTTCATGATAGTGTGGCAGCGGTAGAGCTTGAACGGGTCCTCGAGATTGTCGAGGCGCTCGGTCTGGGTCTCGTCGCGGCTGTCGATCAGCCAGCGATAGGCCTGCAGCAGCGCCGCCGGACCCAGGTACTTTTCGCCATTCCACCAATAGGACGGGCACGAGGTCGAGCAGCAGGCGCAAAGGATACACTCATAGAGCCCGTCGAGCTTGGCGCGGCTTTCCACCGACTGCGTCCATTCCTTGGCCGGGGTGGGCGAAGTGGTCTTGAGCCAGGGCTCGATGGCCCGATGCTGGGCGTAGAAATTGGTGAGGTCCGGCACCAGATCCTTGACCACCGGCATATGCGGCAGCGGATAGATCTTGATCGGCCCGGCGCTCTCGTCCATGCCCTTGGTGCAGGCCAGCGTATTGAGCCCGTTGATATTCATCGAGCACGAGCCACAGATGCCCTCGCGACAGCTTCGGCGCAGCGTCAGGGTCGGGTCGGTCCGGTTCTTGATATAGAGCAGGGCATCAAGCACCATCGGGCCGCAATCGTCGAGATCGACGAAATAGGTGTCGATGCGCGGATTATCGGCCTTGTCCGGGTCATAGCGATAGATGTGGAACTCGCGCAGGCGGGTGGCGCCTTCCGGCTTGGGCCAGGTCTTGCCCTTTTGCGGCTGGTCGGCCTTGCGCAAAGTCAGTTCGGCCATGTTTCGCTCTTTCCTTCTCAACATCGGGGCCTGCAGCCCCAAGGCAATTGTGTTCTCGCCCGATCAATAGTCCGGCTTGCAGACCTGGTTCGATTTGGCGACGTAGGTATTGTAGGCGTCATAGTCCCCGGCGGCGGGCGACCCGCCCTTCATCGAGGCAATGACCACGCCCATGAAGCGCTCGTCGATCAGGCTCATCGCCGCGTCCGCCTTGCAGCCGCACAGCGTGGCATTTTGGGCAATGCCCATGCACACCTGGTAAAACTCGTCCTTCTGGGCCGCTGTCGGCGCAGCGGCCAGCACGGGGGCGGCGCTTGCTGCAAGGACACTCAGAACAACAACAAGTCTGCGCATGATCGGCTCCGGGATGAGGCCGGGCGGTTATCCCGTCCGGCCGATGAATATCAGCTCTTGAGCGCGCAGCTCGGGCCGGCGGCCCAGACAAAGCCATGCACCTTGACGATATCGTCAAGGCCCAGCCCCGCCGCTGCCCGCGTTGCCGGCTCATTGGCGAATTTATTGTCGAGGATGGAGACGAGATAGGCCTGCTGGCCGGCGCTCAGTTTCATCGAATCAGCCTCGATGCACGCAACAGTCTCGTCGGAATAAATGGTCCACTTGTCGTATGCATCGCCGACCGGGCCCGCAAAAGCGGGCAGCGCGGCGGATGCGCAAAGCACGGCTGCAAGAAAGGTAGTCGAAATCACGGTCTTCATATGGGTATCTCCCAAGCCTTGATTGACGGTCCAAACTAACGTGGCGGACTTTTGTCCGTCCCCGGCACCCTATCACTCTGGTTGCTGCCAGAAAGCTCGATTTCCATTGCCGGACTGGCGCTGGCTGACTGTTGCGTACCGCCTTTGGGCGGAACCAGCGCCGCCGGGGCATGGGCCCGAAACCCGTCGTAACTGCGCTCTTCGCAAAGGTGGCACATCGCTTCTGTCCTAGTAGACGCGCGCCTTGGGCGCGATCTTCTTGAGGTCAATGCCCCCCTGGTCCTGCGGCGTCAGCGGGTCAACAATCACCGGGCGATAGCTCAGCGCCACACTGCCCGTATCGACATTGACGCTCGCCAGCGTGTGCTTGCGCCATTCCTGGTCGTCGCGATTGGGGAAATCCTCATGCGCATGGGCGCCGCGGCTTTCATGCCGCGCCTCTGCGGACACCACCGTGGCGATGGCGCAGGTCATCAGGTTTTCAAGCTCGAGCGTTTCCACCAGATCCGAATTCCAGATCAGCGAGCGGTCGGTGACCTTGACGTCGGGCAGGCGCTTGTAGATTTCGCTCATCGCCTTGACGCCATTCTTGAGCGAGGCATCGGTGCGGAACACCGCCGCTTCGGCCTGCATGGTCTGCTGCATCTCGTCACGCAGCTTGGCGGTCGGCTGGGAGCCGTTGGCGTTACGAAGCCGATCGAAGCGGGCCAGGATCTTTGCATCCTGGGCCGCATTGATGCCGGGCACCGGCGCAGCCTTGTCCATCACCTTGCCGGCGCGCAGCGCTGCCGCACGGCCGAACACCACAAGGTCGGTCAGCGAATTGGAACCCAGGCGATTGGCGCCATGCACCGAGGCACAGGCCGCTTCGCCCACAGCCATCAGGCCCGGCACGATGCGGGTCGGATCCTCGGCGGTCGGGTTCAGCACTTCGCCATGATAATTGGCGGGGATGCCGCCCATATTATAGTGCACCGTCGGCAGCACCGGGATCGGCTCGCGCGTCAGGTCCACACCGGCGAAAATCTTGGCGCTCTCGGTAATGCCCGGCAGGCGCTCATGCAGCACTTTGGGGTCAAGGTGATCCAGGTGCAGGTAGATATGATCCTTCTTGGGACCAACGCCGCGCCCCTCGCGAATTTCAAGCGTCATGCAGCGGCTGACCACGTCGCGCGAGGCCAGGTCCTTGGCATTGGGGGCATAGCGCTCCATGAAGCGCTCGCCTTCCGAATTGGTCAGATACCCGCCTTCGCCGCGCGCACCCTCGGTGATGAGAACGCCTGCGCCATAAATGCCGGTGGGGTGGAACTGCACAAATTCCATATCCTGGAGCGGCAGGCCGGCGCGCGCCACCATGCCATTGCCGTCGCCCGTGCAGGTATGGGCCGAAGTGGCCGAGAAATAGGATCGGCCATAGCCACCTGTGGCCAGCACCACCATTTTGGCACGGAAACGGTGCAGCGTGCCGTCGTCAAGCTTCCAGGCGATGACGCCCTGGCATTCGCCGTTCTCGCCCATGATCAGGTCGAGGGCGAAGTATTCGATATAGAACTGGGCGTTGTTGCGCAGGCTCTGGCCATAAAGCGTATGCAGGATCGCGTGGCCGGTGCGGTCGGCCGCGGCGCAGGTGCGCTGCACCGGCGGGCCATCGCCAAATTCGGTCATATGGCCGCCAAAGGGGCGCTGGTAGATCTTGCCCTCATTGGTGCGGCTGAACGGCACGCCATAGTGCTCCAGCTCATAGATCGCCGCCGGGGCCTCGCGTGCCAGATATTCCATGGCGTCATTGTCACCCAACCAGTCCGACCCCTTGACGGTGTCGTACATGTGCCACTGCCAGCTGTCGGGACCCATGTTCTGGAGCGAAGCGGCAATGCCGCCCTGCGCTGCAACAGTATGGCTGCGGGTCGGGAACACCTTGGTGATGCAGGCGGTGTTGAACCCCTGCTCGGCCATGCCCAGGGTGGCGCGCAGACCAGCGCCACCGGCGCCGACAACCACCACGTCGAATTCGTGGTCGATCAGTTCGTATTCAGCCATCTTGATCAACCCCAGAAGACGATTTTCAGAACCGCGCCGGCACCGGCGAGGGCAATGAGAAGACAGAACAATGTGTTGAGCAGCATGGCGAGCCGATAGACCGAGCCGTGCATATAGTCCTCAAGCGTATCGCGCATGCCATTGCGCATATGCACGGCGACGACACCGATCAGCACGGCGAACGGCACGCCCACCCACCAGGCGCCGAGCACGCCGACAATATCCGCACGGTCCTGCCCGGCCAGCCGCACCACGATGAACAGCAGGAAGCCGAGGAACACGATATTGATCGCGCCGGTTACACGCTGGGTGATGAAATGGCGGGTCGAGGCCTTGGCGTTTCCATAGTGAGACGTGGGATTGGCAATCATGTCCTTGGTGATCACGGTATCGCGCATATCAGACCATCCACACGAACAGGGTCCAGATCAGAAGGGTGATGACGACCGAAGCGGCCAGATTGGCCCAGGCGAGCGCCTCGCGCTGGCCCGGCTCCATCATCACGGCAAAATCCCACACGAAGTGCCGGAGCCCCCCGAGCATGTGGTGCGCAAGGCTCCAGGTGAAGCCGAACAGCACCAGCTGGCCGAACCAGCTGCCATAGATAAAATTGACGCTGGTCAGCGCATCCTGCCCAAAGGCGGCGGCGCCCAGCCAGATCACCAGCAGCGCCATGCCGGCATAATTGGCGATGCCGGTTGCGCGATGGATGATCGACATGGCCATGGTGATGGTCCAGCGATAGATCTGCAGATGGGGAGATGTGGGGCGGGCTCTGACCGACATGGGGCTATCCGGGGCCTTTCCTGATGCGGCGTGGTGCCACGTCCAGTTTGGAATGGTTCGAGTCTTTAGCGCCCAATGGTTACGAAATCAAAGCCCCCGGGCGCTACGGGCCTCGAACTTTCGGCGCATTCCGCACTTTGTTCGTATAGCGCACAGACTGTTCGGGTGGCGACAGGTCGTGGGGGCCATCAGCGCCCACGAACGCGGCTTCATGCGCAAATATTGAGCATAGTAAACAAAAATTAGCTTCCTCCGCCGAAGTTATGATTCGTACGGAGATTTACCATGAAGCGCCTTTCCAGCGTCAAAGCCCGCATTTACGCCGCCTTCGCCGGCGTTGCAGCCATCATCCTGGTGGTGGCCGCCACGGCCATCGGCATGATGTATTCAGCCGAAACCCTGTTTGCCCAATACCGGCAGGCGGCGCGGCAATCGCTGGAAATCAACGACTATGTGCGCGACGTTGAAACGCTGCGCCAGGATTTCGCCGACTACCTGCAGGCACCCGATGCCCGCAAGGGCGCCCGCGTCCGCGAAATGATCCTCGATGTCGGCACGACCGACGCCGACGGCATGGCGTTTTTCCTGCACGATCCGGTTTCGCTCGAAGCCATCGAAACGGTCACTCTGCAATCCCAGCAGTATGACGCCGCCTTCACCAAGCTGATGGCAGCCATCGCTGCCGGCACGGCCGCCGATTCCGCTCCCGAAACTGCCGAGATCCGCGCCCTGGGCCTGAGCATGAGCGAACTCTATAACGCCATGAGCGACCGCGCCAAGCAAACCCAGAACGCGCTTGGTCCGCAGATCGTCGATCAGCAGCGCCTTCAGTTCTATATCATCGCAACGGTCGGCCTGATCGGTCTCATCGCCGGCATCGCCCTGGCTGCCATCACCGCTCGCTGGCTGGGCAGCGCCATTGTCGGGCTGACGGCGACCATGCGCGCCCTTTCGCAGGGCAATTATGACGTGGCCATCGCCGGCACCGACGTCCGCAACGAACTGGGCGACATGGCAAGGGCCCTCGAGACCTTCCGCGACAATGGCCGCCAGGTGGCGCAGGCCGAAGTCGAAAAACTGGCCCGCGATTCCAGCGCCCAGGCCCGGGCCGAACTGATGGCGCGCTTCCAGGCCGCCTTCGACACCGTCATTGCCGGCGCCATGAAGGGCGATTTCTCGGCCCGCCTCGATCCCAATCAGGGCGACCCCGAAATCGACCGCATCGCCGACAACCTCAACGCCATGCTGGTCTCGGTCGAGACGGCGCTGGGCGAAGCCGAAACCGTATTGGGCGCCATGGCACAGGCCGACCTGCGCGAGCGCATGCGCGGCAATTATGCCGGGGCCTTCGACCGCCTCAAGACCTCCACCAATAATGTGGCCGACAAGCTGGCCGAAATGGTGGGCGAATTGCGTCAGACCTCGCGCGCCCTCAAGACTGCGACCGCTGAAATTCTTGCCGGGGCCAACGACCTTTCGGAACGCACCACCCGCCAGGCGGCAACCATCGAAGAAACGTCGGCGGCCATGGAGCAGATGGCCTCGACGGTTGCGCTCAACGCCGAACGCGCCAAAACCGCCAGCGGCAGCACTGACAAGGTGACCCGTGTGGTCGAGGCCAGCAGCGCCGTCATGGACGAGGCGACCAGCGCCATGACCGCCATCGAGACCTCCTCGGCCAAGATTTCCAACATCATCGGGCTGATCGACGATATCGCCTTCCAGACCAATCTGCTGGCGCTCAATGCTTCGGTGGAAGCGGCGCGGGCCGGTGAAGCGGGCAAGGGCTTTGCCGTGGTGGCCGTGGAAGTGCGGCGCCTGGCCCAAAGCGCCGCGCAGGCCTCCTCCGAGGTCAAGGTGCTGATCGAGCAGAGTGCCAGCGAAGTGCGCAATGGCACAAAGCTTGTCTCCGACGTCGCCGGGCGCCTGGGTGAAATCATCGAGGGTGTCCGCCAGACCGCCTCGGTCATGGAAACCATTGCCAGCGATAGCCAGGCCCAGGCCTCGGGCTTTAGCGAGGTCAATGTCGCCGTCCGCCAGATGGACGAGATGACCCAGCACAATGCCGCCCTGGTCGAACAGATGAATGCCTCCATCGAGCAGACTGAAAGCCAGGCCGGCACACTCGACACCATTGTCGAAACCTTCACCCTGGCCGACCAGCAAGCCGCCGCAGCCTCGCGTCCGGCCCGCTCGGCCAGGACGCCCGTTCAGGCGCCGGCCGAGCCGGGCGCCCGCGCCCTGATGGGCAAGGTGAAAAAAGCCGCCAAGGCCTATTTCGGCGGGGCGGCAGCCGAAGACTGGAACGAGTTCTAGCGCCGGCCCCACCGATCACGCAGCCTTTGCTGGGCGGCCCTTTCCCTCAGGGCCGCTCCGGTCTATGTCCGGGCCCAGCACAAAGGGGCCAGCATGACGGACCGCATAAAAATCGTCGCCACCAGCATTCTGGCGGACAATTGGGGACGATTGACCAAGACCACGCTCGACTACCGCCGTGCGAATGGCAACGTGCAGCGCCTGGACCGCGAGGTCTATGACCATGGCAATGCGGCCGCCATGCTGCTGCACGATCCGGCGCGCGACACGGTGCTCCTGGTGCGTCAGTTCCGCTATCCGCTCATGCTCAATGGCGACAAGCCCGACCTGCTCGAAGTCTGCGCCGGCCTCCTCGATGACGACCCACCGGCCGAAGCGGCCGCGCGCGAGGCATTCGAGGAAACCGGACACGCTGCCCGCGCCATCCGCCACATCTGCGACGCCTATATGAGCCCGGGCTCGCTCACCGAAAAGGTCAGCCTGTTCCTGGGTGAATATGACGAGACCACCCTGCGCCATGCCGGCGGCGGCATCGTGGACGAGGGCGAGGAGATCGAGCTGGTGGAACTCGGCTTTGACGCCGCATTCGCCATGATCGGCGATGGCCGCATCACCGACGCCAAGACCATCATCCTGCTCCAGCACCTGGCGCTTGAGAAGGTCGGGCTCGCCACGCCAGCATAGCTGCCGCGGCCTTCTCACCTGCTGCGCAGAGCGCCATCGAAGTCAGTAGTCGACGAGCTTCTTGTCGGGGTCGTAGGGCTGGTCCTTGACCGTTCGCGTCACCGCCTGCCCGCAGCGCATCTTCTTGCTCACCGCGTCATAGGCATAGGTCGGCGCCCCATGCAGTTGCCAACCCTCGGAAAGGGCCTTGGTGACCTTGTGGCAGAAGGCGCTGTCGTCCTCGCCGGAGAGGAAGCGATAGATCAGCATGCATATCCCCCATGTGCCGGCGCGCAACGCCGGTGATTGATCTTGTCGCGTCTTACAGCTAATCGACATGACATGCACAGTTTTCCTCAGCATCTCCTCGATGGCCACGCCAATTTCATGTCCGGGCGCTATTCCCGGGAGAAAGAGCGCATTCGCGATCTGGCAGAGGCCGGCCAGACCCCCTCGACCCTGATCATCGCCTGCTGCGACAGCCGCGCGGCCCCCGAGATGATTTTCGACGCCGGGCCGGGCGAACTGTTCGTATTGCGCAACGTCGCCAACCTGGTGCCGACCTACCAGCCCGATGGCGGCCAGCACGGCACCTCGGCGGCCATCGAATTTGCCATCAAGGGCCTGGGCATTTCCAATATCGTGGTGATGGGCCACGGCCGCTGCGGCGGCATCCAGGCGGCGCTCGATCCCAATAGCAAGCCGCTTGATAGCGGTGATTTCATCGGCAAATGGATGAGCATGCTGGGCGGCCTGCCCGCCCAATTGGGCCAGAACGACCTGATGACCCCGGCGGAGCGGCAGACGGCGCTGGAGCGCATCTCCATTCGCAACTCCATCCGCAACCTGCGGACCTTCCCTTATGTCGCGGCGCTGGAAACCGACGGCAAGCTGGCGGTCCATGGCGCCTGGTTCGATATTTCCAATGGCGAACTCTGGGTCATGGACGTCCATGGCGACTTCATTCGCCCCGCGCTCTAGGGCCGCCTGACAATCCTTTTGCGGCTCCAGCCGGCCGATCCGGTTCTGATCACTATCCCGTGATCACTCGTCCCGCTTTTGGCCGCAAATTTGTACCGGGCCGGCCGCAATCGTGATCACTAAAACGCGATCAATTCTTGGGCCAACGCGGCCCGTGAACCGGTGTGATTTGCAACCACCCGGATCGCAAGGGCTTCGAGGCGCCCGGAAAACGCCGCGACATTGGTCCAGCCGCGCCCATCTGTGGGCCATCACCAGCCACATTCCCCGGTGATCTTCTGGTCACGGGCCGCCACAGAGCGACCCGTCGGCAGCGGCACGTGCCGCTTCTGTTTCCTCCCAAGTCAACATGGAGAAACCCCATGAAGAAGATCGTCCTGACCAGCCTGTTCGCTCTTGGTCTGTCTGGTGCCGCAATGGCCCAGGCCGCTACCGACTTTGCCTCGGTCGATACCGATGTCAACGGTGGCGTTTCGCTGGTCGAGGCCCAGGTGGCGTGGCCGGATCTGACCGAAGAGGCCTTCACCGCCGCCGACACCGACGGCAATGGTGAGCTTTCGGCTGAGGAATACGACGCCTTTGTCGCCGCGTCCGAAGCCCCGGCTGCTCAGTAAGCCAGCTTTCTGCCCCTCAGATCCCGGCCTTTTGGGTCCCTAGCCCGACAAGGCCTGGCTCAACTCCCCCTGGGGGCAGACCAGCCAGCCACCCCACTCCCCCGGGGTGGCTGCGGCCTGTTTCATCACCAATCGGGGTGAAGACACCCCACACGAAAGTTATTCCATGCGTAAATTTGCCCTGGGCCTAGTCGCCCTTTCGCTGGCCGCCGCTCCCGCTCTGGCCCAGACCCCGATGACCTTTGCCGATGTCGATACCGACGCCAGCGGCGAGCTCAGCTTCCTCGAACTGCAGGCCGTCTGGCCGGACCTGACCGAGGACGAATTCAACGCTGTCGATCTCGACCTGAGTGGCGGCCTCAATGCCGACGAGCTCAATGCCCTCCAGCCCAGCACCATGCCGGCCCCCATGGGTGATGCCATGTCCGTGCCGACGCCCCTGGATGAGGCGGCACCAGCGCCAGCGCCCGACACCGGTGAATCGCTGCTCGACTCCAGTGATTGATCCGTCCTGGCCGCTCCCACGCCGGGGGCGGCTCCCGCCGGGAACGCTCAGAGACGGGGCGAAATGGCCTAGTCGAAGCGGATCGGCGGCTCGCTTTTTCTGGCCTTGCGCAGCGTGACGATCAGCCCGCAAATCACCAGGAGAGCGCCAAAAACCTCGATCCGGGTGATCAGCTCCCCCAGCACCAGATAGCCCGACGCCAGCCCGGTGATCGGCACGAGCAGGGTGAACGGCGCGACCACCGACGCCGGATGCCGTCCCAGGAGCCAGCTCCAGATGCCGCCGCCCAAAAGCGTCGCCGGATAGGCCAGAAAGGCGATGAGCCCCGCATCGCTCCATGAGAATTGTGTCAATGCCATGGATATGGCCGGCCAGCCCTCGGTCAGCAGCGACAGGCCCAAGAGAGGCAAGGGTGCCGCCAGCGCGCCCCAGACGGTGAACGAGACAGCGTTGACCTTGCCGGCCTTCTTGGTCAGCACATTGGCCAGCCCCCAGCTGATCGCCGCCAGAATCACCAGCCCGAGCGGCAGCAGACTGGTCATTTCCAATCGCTCCGAGGCGATCACGGCGATGCCGCCAAAGGCGATGGCGGCCCCGATCACCTGATAACGGCTGGGCCGTTCGCCCAGCAGCACAAAGGCCATCACCATGGTGAAAAAGGCCTGGGTTTGCAGCACCAGCGAGCTGAGGCCCGCCGGCATGCCCCAGGCCAGCCCCAGGTTGAGAAACCCATAGAGCGCCACGCCAAGGGAAAGCCCGAAGGCGATCACGATCCAGGCCGGCGCCTTGGGTGGGCGCACGAACAGCACCGCCGGAAACGCCGCCGCGGCAAAGCGCAGTGCCGCCGCCAGAATAGGCGGCATGGCTTCCACGCTCAGTTTGATGACGACAAAATTAAAGCCCCAGATGGCAACGACCAGAAGGGCAAGAAGGATGTGGCGGAGCGGCATGCACGAAACTTTCAAGCGGCCGCCTTGCGGCGCCGGATGCCTTGTTCCTCTCCCTCGCGGGGAGAGGTGGCTCGGCACAGCCGAACCGATGAGGGGGACGTCACCACAAAGCTGGTGCCTGTGGAAGCATCCCCCTCATCCGGCGCTACGCGCCACCTTCTCCCCGAGAGGGAGAAGAAGAGGCAGGATCAGGCCGCCAGGGTGCGGGCCTTGAAACCCTTTTCGATCAACGTCTCGGCGATCTGCACCGTGTTGAGCGCTGCGCCCTTGCGCAAATTGTCGCTGACTACCCAGAGCACGAGGCCATTTTCCACTGTCGTGTCCTCGCGAATACGCGACACGAAGGTGTCGTATTCGCCCACGCATTCCACCGGAGTCGCGTAGCCACCGGGCTCACGCTTGTCGAGCACCGAGATGCCGGGCGCTTCGCGCAGGATATCGCGTGCCTCGTCGGCCGAAATCGGATTGGCGAATTCGAGATTGACCGCCTCGGAATGGCCCACGAACACCGGCACGCGCACCGCCGTGCAGGTCACCTTGATCTTGGGATCGAGGATCTTCTTGGTTTCGGCCAGCACCTTCCACTCTTCCTTGGTGTAGCCGTCTTCCATGAACACATCGATATGCGGGATGACGTTGAAGGCGATCTGCTTGGGGAACTTGCCCGGGGTCGGGCTGTCATTGACGAAAATGCCCTTGGTCTGGTTCCAGAGCTCGTCGACGCCTTCCTTGCCCGCACCCGACACCGACTGATAGGTCGAGACCACCGCGCGGGTGATCTTGGCCGCATCGTGCAGCGGCTTGAGCGCCACCACCAGCTGGGCCGTCGAGCAATTGGGATTGGCAATGATATTGGTGCGCTTGGGGTCGGCCAGCCAGCGATCGAGCACATGCCCGTTCACTTCCGGCACAATCAGCGGCACATCCGAATGGTAGCGCCAATAGGACGAGTTATCGATGACCACGACGCCGGCTGCTGCGATGCGGGGCGCCCATTCCTTGGAAATCGAACCGCCCGCAGACATGATGGCGAAGTCGACCTGGGAAAAATCGAAATGCTGCAGGTCCCGGCACTTGAGGATCTTATCGCCATAGGACAACTCCCGCCCGATGGACTTGGAAGAGGCCAGCGCAAAGACCTCGTCGGCCGGGAACTTGCGTTCGGCCAGAATGTTGAGAACTTCGCGGCCCACATTGCCTGTGGCCCCGACGACAGCGACGCGATAACCCATTTTGGAACTCCGGTCCGTTACCATTTCCGCCCCCGCGCGATGGGCTGGCCATCGCGGTCTTGCTTTTGAGCCTCTCCCCGTCGGGAGAGCGACCCGGGGAAAAGCGTCAGGCGGTTTTGGTGGTTTTGGTGGACGTGGTCATGGCCAGCATGCCCCCGGCGAGAAGCCGGGTGGTGGCAAGAGCGGCGATAAAGCTGCGGTGGCGGTGCATGACGAAACTTCGCTTCCTACAAAAAGCAGGAGTTCTCATACTCCCATATAGGAATTAGTCAATGAGGTGCATTCACCGCTCGCACTCATAGCCCCCCGCCCATCCTCTGACTTGATCCGGGCACCACTTGCAGCGCATACCGCATGCAGATGAGCCCCCGATCAAATCCGGGTCGGCGCGGTGTCCAGGTCCGCTCTGGACCACCAGAAGGAAAACAAATGCCCGATTTTGACGTGATCGTTCTGGGAGCCGGCGCCGCCGGCATGATGGCCGGCATTGAGGCCGGCAAGCGCGGGCGCAAGGTTCTCGTGGTCGATCATGCCCGCGACCCCGGCGAAAAGATCCGCATTTCCGGCGGCGGGCGCTGCAATTTCACCAATGTGAACGCCACCCATCAGCTGGGCCGCGAGCGCTTCCTGTCCAGCAATCCGCGTTTCGCCCTCTCCGCGCTCTCGCGCTACACCCCCGAAATGTTCATCGCCCGCGTGCAAAAGCAGGGCATAGCCTTTCACGAAAAGACCCTCGGGCAGCTGTTCTGCGATGGCCCGGCCACCCAGATCGTCACCATGCTGACCAATGACCTGCGGGCCGCCGGCGCCGCCATCTGGACCGGGCGGACACTGGGCAGCATCGAAAAGACCGCAGACGGTTTCGACGTCATGGTCGGGGATGGGCGCGTCACCTGTTCGAGCCTTGTGGTCGCCACCGGCGGCAAATCCATTCCCAAGATGGGCGCCACCGGCTTTGCCTATGAAATCGCCCGCCAGTTCGGCCTCAAGGTGACCGACACCCGGCCCGCCCTGGTGCCGCTCACCTTCGAGCCCCGCGCCCTTGAGCAACTCACGCCTCTGGCCGGGGTTTCGACCAATGCCGTGGTCAGCCACGGCAAGACCCGTTTTGAGGAAGCCCTGCTGTTTACCCATCGCGGCCTCTCCGGCCCGGCGATCCTGCAGATCTCATCCTATTGGCGCGAAGGCGACGCCATCAGCGTCGATCTGCTGCCCGGCGAGGATGCACTGGAGTTCTTCCGCGCCGCACGCAAGGCGACGCCGCGCCTGCACCTGCAGACGGTTCTGGCCGAAAAGCTGCCCAAGCGCCTTGCCCAATTGGTCGGTGACCTCATCGACCAGCCCGGCATGATCGGCGATTTCTCGGACAAGAAGCTGACAGCCGCCGCCGAGCATGTGGCACGCTGGAGCCTCAAGCCGGTGGGTTCGGAAGGCTATCGCACCGCCGAGGTGACCTTGGGGGGCATCGACACCACCGGGCTCGAGGCCAAGACCCTTGTGGCCCGCGACGTGCCCGGGCTGTTCTTTGTTGGCGAAGCGGTCGATGTCACCGGCTGGCTGGGCGGCTACAATTTCCAGTGGGCCTGGGCATCGGGCTGGGCCGCCGGCCAGGCGGCCTGAGGCTTCGCCTGTGGCGCAAGGGCCCGCTTTCCGTGCGCGGCCCACCCCACCCTCAAGCCCTCCCCATCAAGCGGAGGGAGGCGCAAGGCCGAGTGGCAGTTTCCACCATCTTCCTCCCTGAGGGAAGAAGGATCAAGCGCGGGGCTTCAGGCAATTGGACGAGCGAGGGAGCGAAGGCGCGCGTTCTGTTGGCAGGAGACGTCTAGAACGTCCAGCCGAAGCGGATGCCCATATTGGTCATCCCGCGATTATCGGCGCACAAATTTGCATTCGACGCGTGTTCGATCGTCGCCATGATCGAGGCGTTCTCGTTGACCATGACGCCAACACTGGCCGATTCGCGGAACAGCACCGAACAGCCCAGGTTGCGCGCCGGGGCCGCCGCGCCCAGAGCCGCGCCATTGTGAACCGCACCGCCAAAGCTGGCTTCGACAAAGACCGGGCTATCAAACACCGGCACCGTCCAGCTGACGCCGCCATAGACCATGCTTTCCAGCCCGCCGAAATTGACCGTGGCGCCCAGATGCGGCCGTACCACGCCCCAGCTCACCCATTGGGTCAGGCTCGGCACCTCAAACAGCATCTCGACATTGAGGTCCTGCACGCGGGAGGTGTTGAACACGCCAAAAAACGCGCCGGGCTCATCGACGCTATGCGCAAAGACGCCGCCGCGCACTTCGGATATGCCGAAATCCTGCGCCTGCGCCCCTTGTGCCAGCACCGTCGCGCCGAGGAGCGCCAGCGCCCAAACCGTCTTTTGCATCCGCGCCATCACATCCAACCCCATGCCATTGGCGCATCTAGCATGCACCGGCCCCCACTTGGTCAAGTCTAATTCTTGCGTCGCCTCACCAACATAGGCCGAACGCACCCGCGGTGTTGCACGCCAGCACAGCTCCATCGTCAATGGGTCCTTAACGACCCGCCTGGCGCATAATTTAGCCGCCCGGACTTGACCTTTTGCCACTTCATCGTGATTTAACGATGAAATTCTTGTTCCCGAAAGCCATTGTCATGCCCGCACCCTTCGCCCTTTCGCTCCAGGATCTGGCCCCCATTGCCCAGGGCAGCTCCACCCCCGAAGCGCTGGCGGAAACCGTGCTGCTGGCCCAGGAAGCCGACCGGCTGGGCTATGAGCGCTTGTGGTATGCAGAGCACCACGGCATGCCCTCCATTGCCTCATCCGTGCCCGAAATCCTGATCGGCAGCGCGGCGGCGGCTACCAGGGACATCCGCATCGGTTCGGGCGGCGTCATGCTGCTCAACCACGCGCCGCTCCGCATTGCCGAGGCCTATCGCACCCTTGCGGCCCTCCATCCGGGCCGCATCGACCTTGGTATCGGCCGGGCCCCAGGTGGCGATGGCTATGCCATGCGTGCCTTGCGAAGCGGCGGCGGCGAGGAGTTTTCGGCCTATCTGGCCGAGCTGATGGCCTTTGACGAAGCGAGTTTTCCGCCCGACCACCCCTATGCGCGCGTGCCGGTCTCGCCCGGCGGCGTATCCCTGCCGCCCAAATGGCTCCTCGGCTCCTCCGGCGCCAGTGCCCAGGCCGCCGGCCAGCTCGGCTTTGGCTATGCCTTTGCCGCCCATTTCAGCCACACCCCGGCAGCACCCGCCTTTGCCGCTTATCGCCAGGCCTTTCAGCCCTCGGCCGACTTTCCCGAACCCAAGACCATTCTCTGCCTCTCCGCCATCTGCGCACCCAGCGAGGAAGAGGCCAAATATCTCGCCACCTCACAGGCGGTGAGCTGGGCGCTGTTTGTCACCGGCGAACAGCGCCATCTGATGCCGCCCGATGAGGCCGCTGCCCGCGTTCTTTCGCCGCAGCAGCAACAGGTCATCGAGCACCAGTCGAGCCTGTGGCTGGTCGGAAGCCCCGAACAAATGGCTGAGACCATCAGCGAAAAGGCCAAGGCTGCCGGGGCCGACGAGGTGATGATCACCACCACCATCCATTCCTATGCCCTGCGCCGACGCTCCTTTGCGCTGCTGGCAGATGCCCTGGGAATCCCGCCCCGCCATTAACGTCTCGTTTTGCCGTGGCGGCTAGGATCGGGCGCATCTGAAGAACGGACCGGTTCCATGAGCGCCGCAGCCTATGTGCTCGCCATCAACCTTTTTGTCGCCGGCATTTTTGCCACCGCGTTTGGTGTCGTGGCGGCCTATCAGCGCTCGGCCATGGGCGCCCGCTGGCTGGCAATTGCCTATAGCTTTGGCGTCTTCAATGTGGTGCTCGAATTCATCCTCCCCTTCCAGGAGGATCACCGGCTGGTCAGCTTCGGCATTTTCGCCGCGTTTCTTTTCGCGGTTGCCTTGTGCGTGGTCGGGCTCGCACACCACTACCGGCTCCAACCGCCCTGGCGCATCCTCGCTGCGGTGGTGATCGCATCGCTCTTGGTCAACATTGCCATCCTGGACATGGAGCGGGCCAGTTTCACCCGCAATATGCTGTACCAGGCGCCCTATGCCCTGGTGCAGATCATTGCCATGGGCGTGGTCCTCGCCAATCGACGCAAGCGGACCCTCGATATGGCGCTTCTGGCCCTGTTCGTGCTCTCGGCCCTGCATTTCCTGGCCAAGCCGTTTCTCGCCATGGCCATCGGTTCCGGCGCCGCACCACAGGGCTATATGGCCTCCAATTATGCTGCCGTCTCGCAGACGTTGGGCGCCGTGCTGCTCATCGCCAATGGCTTGATGATGCTGCTGGTCATCATGCGCGACGTGATGGCCGATATGACGGCCCGCTCCGAAACCGACACACTCTCGCAATTGCTCAACCGGCGCGGCTTTGAGGATCGGGGTGGCAAGGCCCTGGCGCTAGCGGCCCGTTCGGGCGTGCCCGCGGTAATGATCGTGGCCGACCTTGATCACTTCAAGCAGATCAACGATCGCTTTGGCCATGCGGTGGGCGATCAGGTCATCGCCAGTTTTGCCGCCGTGATGCGCGACAGTGCGCCCGCCTATGCCGTACTCGGCCGACTGGGCGGCGAAGAATTTGCCGCCTTCCTGCCCGGTGCCAACCTGACCACCGGCAAGCTTTATGCCGAGACGGTTCGCAATGTTTTCCGCTCGCTTGATGTCGATACAAGTGAGCCGGCCACCGCGTCCTTCGGTGTTGCCCAGCTCATGCCCTTTGACCCATTGTCCGAACTGCTGCGCCGCGCGGACGCTGCGCTCTACCAGGCCAAGACCAGTGGCCGCGACTGCGTACGCCTTGCCATGAGCGCCCCGGCACACCCGCTTTCATCGGGCCGCCGGGGGTCGTCAGAGCAGTAATCAGTTCATGACCTGACGGGACACCAGCGCACAATCGCCGGTTGGATCGACCCGCAGCGCCAATTGCTGCCTGTCCAGTTCAGCCAGCCAGGCCGTCCAGGAACACGGGCTCATTCCCAAGTCCTCGCGGCCCTCCGCATTATGGGAAAACCGCAGCTTGAGCTGGGCCCGTTCATCACCGAACCGGTTCCGAACCCGGGCAATGGCCGGGCGTCCCCGCCGATCATTGACCCAGTTCTGGATATCGCGATGCCGGGTCAGCAAATGGGATTGCGTCATTTTGGCCTCCTCGCCTCTGGTTGCGTTTCCAGCAAAGTCGCAACGCTTCGCTTTTTGAAAAACGCGACTTTTTCTCACCATCTGGAAAAACGGGCCGGTCCTCCGCCGGTTCCGTTTCCCCCGATCAACTATCCAACCACTCGGTGACGAGCCGATAACGCTCCATCTCCTCGGGCGAAAAATAATAGAGCCTGTCCGGCGGTGTCTCGAGTGCATGCAGCCACAAGGCCGCATCCACCCCCGCCTCACCCAGATAGCGCGTGATCAGCGCCGTAACATTCTGCGCATCGGCCATCGCCACGCCCGCTACGCTGAGCGCATCCACCGGTGAAGCGCTCAGCGCCGCCGCGTAGATCTGATGCACCCCGATGGCCGCATCGCGCCCCGCAAGCCGCTCCGCCCCCGAGGCAAAGATGAGGGGGCAGGAGGAGGCACATAGCTGGCCGTCCCGCACCTGGGTCGACAGGCCTTTTTCAAGAATCAGCCGCCCGATTTCCAGCGCATCGTCCACCGACCCGCCGGGGGAATCCAGCAGCACGGTTGACACATATTCGCCGCGGGCGGCGATCTCGTCGGCAAAGCGTTGCGCCGCGCCCGGATCAATGGTCCCGGTCAGCTGCAAGGTGCCATTGCTGCCCAGTTCGATCCGCAGCGGTTCATCGAGAATTTCGGGGGCTGTGGTCAATGCGGGGCGTGCCCGCCCGCCACCATCCTCGGTGGTCGCCGGCGGCAGGATGGGCTGGGGCGTATAGGTCAGTGCTGCGGAGGCATTGGCACTGAGCTCCCGATAATCGACATAGAGCACCCCGATCGTGCCAGCCAGCAGCGCGAAAAAGGCAAAGCGCAAAATCGAGCCATCCTCGATCCGCGCCAGCGCCGCAACCGCATGCCGATAAAACGGCCCTTCATCGGTATGGGTCCTGGCATTGGCATCGGATTTCATGCGGATTGCCTCGCCGGAGTGCCTTTATTGGACCGGCAGCCTTGCTCCGCCACAGGCGGCACGGCGACGATGAACGCCGGCCGCTCGGCCCTGCGCATCCCTCCCCATGATGGGGAGGGTATGAGGGTGGGGTGGGCTGCGCGCACGAGGGTGCGTCCTGTCAAACTAGCTTTCATGCCGGACGCGGTCCGTCGCCGCGCTTGCGCTGCGCCGCGTCAATCGGGGTTACCGTCCCGTCCTCGGCGACGGTCTTTTCCTCGGAGGCAGGCTTTTCATGGTCATCAATTGCCGGGCCAAGCGCCGCCGCAGCCTCAGCCGCGCCCTCTGCCTCCATGCGCCGGTAGAGCGCCATGGCCCGCAGCATCTCGGCGGCGGTGATCGTCTCGGCCTCCTTGAGCGTCTCCGCCTCACGCCGCATGGCATCGTTGACAATCATCAACACCAGCACCAGCACCACCGGCAACAGGTCGATGGAAATCGCCCCGGCCCAGGAGGGAATGAAATCGCTCCAATAGCGAATGACCGCCTCGGCCGATGACAGGGGCACGAAGCGGCGCTGCTCGACACTGGGCGAGGCCAGGATTTCATCCGCCGCCGCCACCAGCGCCATGGATTGCGCATCGACCGAGGAGCGCACCGTCTCCATCACCTGGTTCTGCCGCACCGCCAGGTCACCCACCCGGCCATCGGCCACCGGGGCAATGAACCCGGCCGAGAGATCGGTCGCGGCGCGCTTCACCGACGCGGCAATATCGGTCTGTTCCAGCGCCGCAATCACCGCCGAAAGCTGCACCGCCTCGGCCTGAAAGGCGTCTGCGCGCGGCTCGATCTGGCCCGGCGTCGACACCAGCTCACGCATTGTGGCGAGGCGGTCCGAACCGTCCGCAAACAGCGCCGCCGCCTCTTCGCGCGAGCCCGAAATGGTTCCGGCCAATTGCGTCATCTGGGTGCTCATCTGGCTGAGCAATTGCACGACGCTCCCCGAGCCCTGCGTGCCGGTCAGCGCCCCACTCTCGCGTTCGTCCTGCGCCAGGGCGGCAAACCGCGCCGCGGCGCGCTCGACGTCTGGAAGCAGGCTCTGGCTCGCCAGGGCATTGGCATGGGCATTGTCGAGGTCTTCGGCATAGCCCTGCAGCGTCACCGCCATATGCTGTTCCAGTGCCGCCGACCCGGCCAGCGCCGCCGCATTGAGCCAGGAGCTCATCGCCACGATCATGACGCAGCCGATCAGCATGGTGGCAAAAAGGGATAGGCGCTGCACGCCGCTGATCACCAGCGGAATAAAGCGCATCATATAGGTCCAGAAGGCATAGATCGCGACTGACACTGCGGCCGAATAGATGATGGCGGCAAAGAACACGAAACTGGCCGACCCATCGAGCAGTCCGCGCACCCCCAGATAGGTATAGACACCCGAGGCCAGCGCCAGCACCGCCAGGGCGAAACGACTCATGGTTTCAACGCCGCGCGCGGTTTCGTGCAGGCGAAAGGCATTCGGCTTGAGCTGCATGATGTGCCCCGGAAAGCATGGCCCGCCACCGGGCCTTAACGGCACGTTAACACAGTCAAATCGGCAGAACCGAGGCAGCATGTGGCAGGGTTAACGGGCTGGCGATGACATCTGGGTGAACACCCTCTTGCGCCGACACGCCCCGCAGGGCTACCCAAACAGCCAAGCGTTAGGAGGGAACACGCCATGACATCGCCAAAAATCCGCTGGGGCATTCTGTCCACTGCCAATATCGGCATGCAGAAGGTCACCCCCGCCATCCAGAAGTCCCCCAGCTCGGTGGTGTCCGCCATTGCCTCGCGTGATGGCGCCAAGGCGCGCGCCGCCGCCGACCGGCTGGGCATCGAAAAGGCCTATGGCTCCTACGAACAATTGTTCGCCGATCCCGATATCGACGCCATCTACAATCCCCTGCCCAATCACCTGCATGTACCCATGACGCTGGCCGCTGCCCGGGCGGGCAAGCATGTGCTGTGCGAAAAGCCCATAGCGCTCAGCGCCGCCGAGGCCGAGCAGCTGCGCGACATCCCCAAGGGCGTGGTCTTCATGGAAGCCTTCATGGTGCGCTTTCACCCGCAATGGCACCGCATGCGCGAGATCATCCGCTCGGGCGAGCTGGGCGATATCCGCTCCATCAATGCGGTTTTCACCTATACCAACCTCGACCCCAACAATGTGCGCAACCAGGCCGATATCGGCGGCGGGGGCATCATGGACATCGGTTGCTACCCGATCACGGCAGCCCGCTATTTCTTCGAGAGCGAGCCGAGCCGCGTCGTCTCTCTGGTTGAGCGCGACCCCAATTTCGGTACGGATCGCCTCGCCAGCGTGATGGCAGATTTCGGGGCCGGACGGCAGTTGAGCTTCACCTGCTCGACCCAGACAACGCCGCACCAGCGCGTGCAGATCTTCGGCACCAAGGCCAAGGCCGAGATCATCATTCCCTTCAATGCCCCAGCCGATGAGCGCACGGCCATCACCGTGGACATTGGCGCCGCCATCGATGGTTCGCTGGCCCGGCGCGAAATCCTGCCCGCCTGCGATCAATATACCGAACAGGCAGAGGCCTTCGCCCAGGCCGTGCTCGGCAAGGCCGCCCTGCCCTATGGCGTCGAAGATGCCATCGCCTCCATGCGGGTGATCGACGCGATCTTTGAAAGCGAAAAGACTGGCGCCTGGGCCAGTGTTTAGGCCGAACGGCTGGTTGCTCTCTGGCCATCGCGCTAAACGCGCGCCCTTTCCCTCCCCCTTGTGGGGAGGATAGCGACGCCGGGCCGACAGGCCCTAGCCAAGCTGGGGTGGGTGTGTGTTCACTTCCGGCCCCACCAGCCGCTCGGCCAGCAGCATGAGATCATCGCTCAGGCCCGAGGCGGCAATCCCCGCCTCGGCAACACCCTTGGCCGACGCCAGCAGCAGCGCGGCAAGGCGTTCGGGCTCGCCGACGCCGGCCCCTGCGAGAACGGCAGCCAGCTTTTCCGCGATTTTTCGATTGGACGCTGCAAAAAGTTCAGCCCCCGCATGGTGGGCCGCGAACAACTCATCCACATGCGCCGAGCCGGCCACCGCCGCCGAAATCACCCCGAACATGGCCGCCAGGGCCCGCCCGATCCGCTCGACAACCGGGCCTTCGGCCGCCAGCGCCGCATCGAAGGCGGCATGCTTGTCGGCGACCATTTGCTCCAAAAGTGCGCCGAAGACGGCATGCTTGTCGGCAAAATGGGCATAAAGCGTCGGCTTGGCGATCTGCGCTTCACGCGCCATCGCTTCCATGGTCGTGGCGCGCAAGCCATTGCGCAAAAACAACTTTCGCGCCGCGGCAAGGATGCGCTCCCGCTTCTCCGCCATGCGCCCGGCACCGTCCGCCACATTTTTCTCCGTTGCAGATATTGAACTAACTGAACGATATACGTATGTTTCGTTCAGTTCAAGGAGCGAGACCCATGTCCCAGCCTAAATCCGACACTGTTCTGCTCACCGGCATTTCCGGTTTCCTCGGCGGCCATGTCGCCCTGGCCCTGCTCAAGGCAGGTTACAATGTGCGCGGCAGTGTCCGCAATTTGAGCAAGGCCGGCAAGGTGCGCGAGACCCTGGCCCGTACCGGGGCCGACATCTCGCGGCTCGACTTTGTCCAACTGGATCTGACAGCGGATGCGGGCTGGGACGAGGCAATGCAGGGCGTGCGCTATCTCCAGCACACCGCCTCGCCTTTCGTGCTCAACATGCCCGAGGACCGGAACGAGCTGCTCGGCCCGGCCGTGCAAGGCACCGAGCGCGCCATCCGCGCCGCCCTTGCCGCCAATGTCGAGCGCATCGTCCTCACCTCCTCCATGGCCGCCATCGCCTATGGCCATGACAAGACCGACGCCCCACAATTTACCGCCGGCGACTGGACCAAGCTCGATGGCCGCCCCATCAATGCCTATGTGGAATCCAAGACCCGGGCCGAACGCCGCGCCTGGGAGATGATGGAGGCGGCCGGACGGCGCAACGACCTGGCCACCATCAATCCCAGCGGCATTTTTGGCCCCCTGCTCGACGAGGACCCGGGCACCTCGGCCATCATGGTCAAGCGCCTGCTCGATGGGTCGGTGCCGGCTGCTCCACGCATTCCGATCACAGTGATTGATGTGCGCGATGTCGCTGCCGCCCATGTCGCGGCCATGATCACACCCGAGGCGGGAGGCCAGCGCTTTCCCATGGCCGATGCGCCGCTCTACTTCATCGATGTGGCCCGGCTGCTGCGCGCGCACTTTCCCGCAAAGAAGATTCCGCGGCTCGAAATGCCGGATTGGGCCGTGCGCCTCTATGCGCTGTTCGACCGCGACGTGCGCGACAATCTGGGCGAACTGGGCTACGCCAAGCGCCTCGACGCCAGCCCGTCCATCGCCCTGCTCGGCCGCCCGCTGATCCCGACCCGCGACGCCCTGCTTGCCACCGCACAAAGCCTGGTCGAACACAAGCTCGTCTGACATCGGGGGGCGGCGCGGACATCATCATATCCACCCCCGCCCCACTTGCCCTTGCGCCCGATATTGTCCATATACCGCCGTGGTGAGGGGCTGTAGCTCAGTTGGGAGAGCGCGTCGTTCGCAATGACGAGGTCAGCGGTTCGATCCCGCTCAGCTCCACCAAACTCTACAAGTCTTTGGCTTCCATCCGCCCTGCGGCGCGGTCGAAGCCCTGCGAAATGGCGTCGCGCATGGCCAGGCGAGCCTCGGCAGGATCGCCGTCGCGGATGGCTTCGGCGATGCGGCGGTGGACGCCCACCGTGACGGCCAGCGCTTCAGGGTCGCTGACCGGCGAGGAAATCGTGAAGGCCGCTGTGAGCGCCATTTCCACGAGCGCACTGATCGAGGCCATGAAGGGATTGCCGGAAGCCTCGGCCACCGCCCTGTGAAATTCGAGGTCATGCCGGGCAAAGTCAGCCGGGGTCTCCGCCTCGGCCATGCGGTCAACCCAGCCGATCAGCTCGGCTGCCTGTTCGGCGCCGCACCGCTCGGCTGCCAGCGCCGCCGCTTCGATTTCGATGCCGATGCGCACCTCGGCAAGGCTTCTCAGGAACGACACATCGGGTCCAAGCTCGAAGAACCAGGCCAGCACATCGGCATCGAACAGGTTCCAGCGATTGCGCGGCAGCACCCGCGTGCCGATGCGCGCCCGCGCCTCGATCAGCCCCTTGGCCGCCAGGGTTTTGAGCGCCTCGCGCAGCACCGTGCGCGACACCCCGAACCGCTCCAGCAATTCGCTGTCCGAGGGCAGGATCGCGCCCTGCTCATAGGTGCCTGAGACAATGGCGAGGCCCAGCTCCCACAGCACATCGGAATGCAGGTTGCGCGCCGGACTGCGGCCCGAGAGCGAGGCAATGAGATCGCCCGAATGCCGCGCGCGTCCACCGGACCTGTCCATTGCCACTCCACTTCACCTGCTCGTTCGCCAGACCTAATCACAGGCGCAATAGTATGACAATAACACCAACGCCTGCGGGCTGGACAGTCTCTGCCCCGGCGCGCCATGGTGCGCCACCCAATCTGGATTCGCCACGCAAGGACCGCCCATCATGACCAATCCCGCAACCATCGACGCCGTACTCGCCAAAGTCGATTCGGGGTTGGATCAAAGCCTTGAACGTCTGTTTCACCTTCTGCGCATCAAGTCTATCTCGACCGACCCCGCCTATGCCGCCGAGTGCCGCCGCGCCGCCGACTGGATTGCCGGCGAACTCAATGGCCTGGGCTTTGATGCTTCGGCGCGCCCCACGCCCGGCCATCCGGTGGTGGTGGCCCATGGCCCCGAGCAGCCCGGCACCCATGCGCTGTTCTACGCCCATTACGACGTCCAGCCGGTCGACCCGCTCAACCTCTGGCACACCGATCCTTTCGATCCCCAGATCGTCGAGAAGGACGGGCGGAAAATCATCGTGGCGCGCGGCGCTTCGGACGACAAGGGCCAGATGCTGACCTTCATCGAAGCCTGCCGCGCCTGGAAGGCCGCCACCGGCGCCCTGCCCATTCGCGTTTCGCTGATGCTCGAGGGCGAGGAAGAAAGCGGCGGCAAGAACCTGCCGCCCTTCATGCGCGACAATGCCGACGAGCTGAAGGCCGATATTGCGCTGGTCTGCGACACCGACATGTGGGACCGCCAGACCCCTTCGATCACCACCATGCTGCGTGGTCTCGTCGCTGACGAGATCGAGATCACGGCAGCCAACAAGGACCTGCATTCGGGCATGTTCGGCAATGCCGCCCGCAATCCCAATCAGGTATTGGCCGAGATCATTGCCAGCCTGCGCGCGCCAGATGGTTCGGTGACTCTGCCCGGCTTTTACGACGACGTGGCCGAAATCTCGCCTGAACTCAAAGCCCAATGGGCCGGCCTCGGCTTTGACGACAAGGCCTTTTTGGGCGAAGCCGGTCTGTCTGTCCCGGCAGGCGAGCAGAGCCGGAGCGTGCTCGAAATGCTCTGGGCCCGCCCCACCTGCGAGATCAACGGCATGATCGGCGGCTATACCGGCGACGGCTTCAAAACCGTCATCCCCGCCAAGGCATCGGCAAAGATTTCCTTCCGCCTGGTTTCGGGCATGCAGCCCGACAAGATCCGCGCCGCCTTCCGCGCCCATGTCGAAAAGATGGTGCCGCCCGATTGCTCGGTGAAATTCACCCCCCATGGCGGCTCGCCAGCCATCACCGTGCCCGCCGATGGCGAGCATCTGCGGCGCGCACTCCAGGGCCTTTCAGATGAATGGAACAAGCCGGCCGTGATCACCGGCTCGGGCGGTTCCATTCCGGTGGCGGGCGATTTCAAGTCCATCCTCGGGCTCGACACCCTGCTGATCGGCTTTGCCCATGTGGACGACCAGATCCACTCGCCCAACGAGAAATACGACCTCGAAAGCTTCCACCGCGGGATTCGGTCCTGGGTGCGGGTGCTGGGTGCGCTGGCGGATTAACCTCCCGCCAAGGCCACCCCACCCTCAATCCCCCCATCAAGGGGAGGGAGGCGCAGGACCGAAGCCTGTGTTCATCCCAACCCTCCCCCTTGTGGGGAGGGTAGTGGCGCTCGGCGCGGAGGGGCCACAGCAGAGCCAGGGTGGGGATACCTGGGCCCTCAGGCCAGCACCAGCGCCACAATCGCCAGCACCGCCGGCAAGGTCTGGATGAACAAGATCTTCCGGCTGGCCGTGGCCGCGCCGAAAATGCCGGCCACCGCCACACAGGCGAGGAAGAACAACTGAATCTGCCAGGCAATCTCGGGCACCGGATGCACCAGTCCCCAGATCAGCCCGGCAGCCAGAAAGCCGTTATAGAGCCCCTGATTGGCCGCCAGGGTCTTGGTTTCGCGGGCGAAATCGGGCGTTAGCCCAAAAGCCTTCTGGCCGGGCGGACTGGTCCACCAGACCATTTCGAGCAGCATGATATAGACATGCAGAAGGGCCACCAGCCCGACCAGCACCATTGCAACAAGAGCCAATTCGGCCTCCTATCCGTTCAGTTTCCGCAGCAGCTTTTGCATCCGCTCGCGCTTGGCTTTTTGCGTTATGCCCTCGAGCCGCTGGCGGATGGTGGCGATCAAGCCCGGTTTTGCCTCCGGCGTCACCACGCTCGCGGTCTCCTCGGCATAAGTGGGAAACTGGTTGGGCGCGGCACTCTTGAGCCGTTCAACCAGAATGGGCACCGCCTTTTCGGCATAGCCAGCGCGGGCCAGCTTGGTCAGCAGCGAGGTGCACCGATCCTTGGCAATCACTGAGCCGCGATCCGCCGCCTCGATGATGCGGGGCAGTTCGGCCGCGATTTCCTCCGCCCGCAATTCGGCGACGCTATCAAGCGCCTGCATGGCGCCCCAGACTTGCCGATTGGTCCCGCTGCCGAGCGCTTCGAGGAACACCGGGCAGTGCCCGCCGATCAGGTCGGGATCGCGCGCCCCGATTTCGTAGAGCACTTTCATTGCATCATTGCGTTGCCGGGTCGTGCCGGAGCGTACCAATTGCACCAGTTCCCTGACGGCCTCTCGGTTCCCCGCAGCCGCAATCGCTTCGGCCAAGGCCACATTGGGGCGCTCGTCGCGCCGGTCCATGGCGCCCGCCAACTGCCCGGCAATGCTGCCCGATCCCGTCATCAGGCCTCCACCGCCACATCAAGCGCCAGCTCGACCATGTCCTTGAGCGAGGTCTGGCGCGCTTCGGCGTCGATCTCCTCATGGGTGATCAGGCAATCGGTCATGGTGCAGATGGTCAGAGCCTTGACGCCAAAGCGCGCCGCCAGCGTATAGAGCGCCGCCGCCTCCATCTCGACCCCGATCACCCCATGTTCGGGCAGCTTGTCGTACCCGGCAAAGCCATCGGCGTGATAGAAAATGTCGGACGAGAGCATATTGCCCGCATGATAGCGCAACCCCCGCGCATCGGCCTTGTCCGCCGCCGAGCGCAGCAGCCCGAAATCGGCAATCGGCGCAAAACTATAGGGCCCGAACCGGCCCTTGACGATGGAACTGTCGGTCGAAGCGCCCTGCGCCAAGATCACGTCACGCACCTTGACCGATGCATTGAGCCCGCCGCAGGTGCCAACGCGAATGAGCGATTTGGCCCCATAGACATTGATCAGCTCATGCACATAGATCGACAGCGACGGCTGCCCCATGCCCGAGGCCTGCACCGAAACCGGCTTGCCCTTCCAGGTGCCGGTATAGCCCAGGCAATTGCGCACCGAATTGACCAGTTTCGGCGCCTCGAAAAACGTCTCGGCAATCCATTTCGCCCGCAGCGGGTCGCCCGGCAGCAGCACCGCTTCGGCATAGTCACCCGGCTTGGCGTGGTTGTGCGGCGTGGTCATGGCGATCCTTTCTGCGATTGACGACAGCCTTCTTACCTCTCCCTGGGGGGAGAGGTCGACCCGTCTTTGGGTCGGGTGAGGGGGCCTTTCACGGGACCGAGCATAGGCCACTCACCCGTTGCTACGCGCCGACCTCTCCCCCAAAGGGTGAGGCAAGACAGATCAGCGTCTTGACCTCGACACATGTCAGGTCCATTTACGCAGCCGCACTGGAGAAAAAGCCAATGGTCGCAAAGATTTTCATCGATGGTGAAGCGGGAACCACGGGTCTGCAGATCCGCGAGCGCCTGGCCGGCCGGCGCGACCTCGAAGTGCTCTCCATTGCCCATGACAAGCGCAAGGATCAGGACGAACGCAAGCGGCTGCTCAATGCGGCCGACGTCGCCATCCTCTGCCTGCCCGACGATGCGGCCAGGGAAAGCGTGCGGCTGATCGAAAACGACACCACCCGTGTCATCGACGCCTCCACCGCCCATCGCACCGCCGAGGGCTGGGCCTATGGCTTTGCCGAAATGGATATCGGCCAGACCGGGGAAATCGCCAAGTCGCGCTATGTCGCCAATCCCGGCTGCTGGCCGCAGGGCCTGATCGCAGCCGCCCGTCCGCTGGTCGAAGCGCGGCTTCTGCCCGGCGACTATCCGCTGACCTATCACGGCATTTCCGGCTATTCCGGCGGCGGCCGCCAGATGATCGAGGATTATGAGGCCCAAGGTGCCACGCCCAGCCAGTTCATGCCCTATGCGCTGACGTTCCAGCACAAGCACCTGCCCGAAATGGCACTCTACGCCAAGCTCAACCGCGCCCCGCTGTTCGAGCCGGTGGTGGGCAATTTCGCGCAGGGCATGTCGACGGCGCTGCCAATCCACACCGACATGGTCGCCGATATCCCGACCGGCAAGGACCTCCATGCCGCCTTGAGCGATTTCTACGCCGCCATCCCCGACAGCTTCGTGCGCGTCGCGCCCTATGACCCATCGCTTGCCAAAACTGCGGCGCTCGACCCGCAGGCGCACAATGGCACCAATACATTGACCCTGCATGTCTTTGCCAATGACGACCTCAACCAGGCGGTCATCGCAGCGGTCTATGACAACCTGGGCAAGGGCGCCTCGGGCGCGGCCGTGCAGAACCTCAACATCATGCTGGGGGTCAATGCGCGGGAGAGCCTCGCGGCTTAGTTCACTTTGCCGCTTCCCTGAGCGCCCCCTCATCCGGCACTGCGCCACCTTCTCCCCGAGAGGGAGAAGAAAGGGGCCTGTGTTCTGGACGCGCTCGACGCCTCTAGTCCTCTCCCTCTTGGGGACAGGCGGCCGAAGCGAAGCGGAGGTCGGCGAGGGGGATCGGGAAAGTTACCGCCCGAACCGTACGCTTCGGTACGGTTTGGCCTTGACCGAAACCCCGCTTTCGCGCGATGACCGTGCCCAATAGCGAGGTTCCTTAGCCCCATGGACAAGTTCACATCCCTGACCGGTGTCGCGGCGCCCCTGCCGATCATCAATATCGACACCGACATGATCATCCCCAAGCAATACCTCAAGACCATCAAGCGGACTGGTCTGGGCACCGCGCTCTTCAGCGAAATGCGCTATAATGAGGATGGCTCGGAAAACCCCGATTTCGTGCTCAACAAGCCCGCCTACCGCAAGGCGCAGATCATCATTGCCGGCGATAATTTCGGCTGCGGCTCATCGCGCGAACACGCCCCCTGGGCGCTGCTCGATTTCGGCATCCGCTGCGTGATCTCCACCAGCTTTGCCGACATTTTCTACAACAATTGCTTCAAGAACGGCATTCTGCCGCTGGTCGTCACCCCAGAGCAATTGAAGCTCCTGCTCGATGATGCCGAGCGTGGCGCCAATGCCACGCTGAGCGTCGACCTCGAGGCCCAGACCATCAAGGGCCCCGATGGCGGCACGCTGCATTTCGACATCGACCCCAGCCGCAAGCAGATCCTGCTCGAAGGCCTTGACGACATCGCGGGCACGCTGAAATCCGATCCCTCCATCTCCGCCTTTGAAGGCAAGATGGCCACTGATCGCCCCTGGCTCTAACTCCAAGAGAAAAAATTGGTTCAGCGCGTTTCCACCGGTTCTCCCTTTGAAGCCACCTTCGGCTATTCCCGCGCCGTGCGCCACGAAGACACTATCTATGTGTCCGGCACCACCGGCTATGACTATGCCTCGATGACCATGCCGGAAAGCGTCGGCGAGCAGGCAAAAAACGCCCTCGCCACCATCGACAAGGCCCTCAAGGAAGCCGGTTCTTCCATTCAGGACACTGTGCGCGTCGTCTATTATGTTGGCGACCGTTCGATGGTTGACGCTGTCGTCGCCGCCGTCGGCCCGGTGTTCAAGGACATTCGCCCGGCCGCCTCCATGCTGATCGTCCAGATGATCGAGGAGGGCATGAAGATCGAAATCGAAGTCACCGCCCGCATTGGCGCCGCCACCAGCCACGGCTGATCGCGGAGCGGACGATGAACACCAGGCAGGTCGTCCTCACCCTTCACGCAGCGCTCCTCATCGGGGCGCTGTTTTTCCTTGTGCCGGCGCTGACGGGCTGGGACAGCCGCGCCGGCTATCTGTTTTCAATGACCTTGTACTGGCTGTTCTTCTGCCTGCCGGTGATCGGCTGGCATGCGTTATCCGGCAATGACGGCCACCTGTTCTCGGAAAAACTACCCTGGCGCGACTGGTGGATCATCCCCCTGCTGCTCGCCCAGGCGGGGCTCGTTGCCCTCGTCAACTTCGTGCCAAACACCTCGATCCTGTCGAGTGGCGGCATGTGGCTGGCCCTCCTGATCGCCACGATCAACGCCCCGCTTGAAGAGATCGCCTGGCGCGGCGGGTTCCTTGGGACCTTTCGCGACAAGCCGCGCCTCGGCTTCTGGCTGGGCTGGGCCCTGTTCACCGCCTGGCATGTGCCGCTGGCCATGAGTGTGGGGATCACCTTCGATGGCGGCGCGATCACCCTCATCGGCGGCGCCGCGGCGCTGGGGCTGTTCTGGAGCTGGATCGCCTGGCGGACCGCCTCGGTGTTCTATGTGAGCCTGGCCCATGGCCTCACAAATCTGTTTGCCTTCTGGGTGCTGTTCGACCGCAACGGCTTTGCAGGCGCCTGAAGGGCGCCCGCAAAGCCATATTAGCCCTTGCGGATCGGGTCGATGGCAGGGTGAACCCCGCGCGCCTTGCGCACCGCCTCGATCAGGTCGAGTGGTTCGATCCCGACATCGTAGAGCAGCCGTTCGTCCGCCCGGGTCAGGAAAATCGTGGTGGCGCGTTGCAACCAGTAATTGCGCAATATCCGGCGCAACACCGCCAGATTGCGCCGCATCGGCAATGGCAGCCGCCACCTCCGGGACCAGCGGGCCGCAGGCACCGGCGCCGCATGCGCATTTGCCAGAATATCGCTCACCGTACCGCCTCGTGAAGAAAGTGGTCGAACGAACGGGTTGGGGCGGCATGGTCATGATAACCCGGCAGGCACTGGTGCGCGATCGCCCCGATATGGCGGTGGTCGGTGCCACAGCAGCCGCCGATCACCCTGATATTGGGCAGGAGCGGCAGGATACGCTGATAGCGCTGCGCCAGATCCTGCCAGTCCCCGATATCGAGGGTTTCGCTTTCGTCCAGCTCGGCATGGCTCTTCATGGAAGCATTGACGCGCAATCCCCCGATCCGGTCCACCCAGGCGCCGGCGTGGCGAACCGTGCTGGCAAAATGGATCGGGTGCACGCAATTGATCATGTAATAGGCCGGCGACCCGCCCGTTGCCGCCTCGACCTCGCCAATGGCATCGCCCAACGCCTTGCCCCCAGGCAGGCGCCCATCGGTCTCGAGCGTGAACGAAAGCACGCAGGGCAGGCCCGCGGCCTCGGCCAATCTTGCGATGCCAATGGCTTCGGGCGTATTGGTCAGCGTATAGGCCGTCACCAGATCAGCCCCGGCCTCGGCAAAGGCGGCAATCTGCGCCTCGTGGTAGTGCATGGCCTCGTCAACGCTCATGGCGCCATCATATTGCCAGGCATCGCGACGCGGTCCGATGGCGCCGCTGACCACCGTGGGTACGCCTGCCGCGTGGAAGTCCTTGGCCACCTCCCGGGAGAACCGGATGGCCTCGATATTGACCGCCCGCAGCTTGGCGGCGTCATAGCCCACCAATGCGCCCCAATCGGGATTGGCGCGCCAGGTATTGGTGTCGAACAGGAAGCCCTGCCCGGCACGATGCGCAATCTCGATATAGGGATGATAATAGTCCCGCATGGCCTGCCGGCCCGCCGCGCTGCCATTCAGCTGGAAGACGCTGAAATGGGGGAGATCATGTCCTTCGTTAAAGATCATGTGGGTCTCAATACCGCCATCGGTGATGAACATTTGTCCCTTGATCTGCGGAAGGGTCTTGGTTTGCTCGGTCATTTTGCTTGTCCCTGAACGCTTGCTTTGGAAGTTGGGGCGGGTTTACATTTTCCCGCTGCTGGCCAAAGTGATGCCCCGGATTGGCAGTGCTCATCTAGCGGACTCGTGGTTCAGTCAGCCGACGCTGAACTCTTCCTTTTAGATCAACACCTTAGGGGTCTCGCGCTGCTCGGCGGGCCTCGTCCTGTACGGATCTGGCGGGCCAAAACTGTACCAGCGGTACAGGCAAATGTGGGGGGCAAGCATGTTCAGAAAGGCCACCAAGGGCCAGGAAACGCGTGAGCGGCTGCTCTCGATTGCCGAGACTGCGGTGCTGGCCAAGGGCTTTGCCGCCACCTCCATCGAAGAGGTGATCGCGGAAGCGGGCATCACCAAATCGGGGTTTTTCTACCATTTCGCCGACAAGAATGCGCTGGCCCACGAAATGCTGCAGCGCTATGTCGTCGCCAATGACCAGGTGTTCGAGCAGACATTTGGGCGCGCCGCCGAACTCTCCGACGATCCGCTCCAGCGCTTTCTCATCGGCCTCAAACTTCTGGCCGAGACCATGGCCGATCTGCCCAATGGCCACCCCGGATGCCTGATCGCCAGCGTCTGCTACCAGGAACGCCTGTTCGACCGCACCGTGCTCCAGCTCACCGCCGACTCGGTGCGAAAGTGGAATGCCTATTTCCACGAGCACATCGCGGCCATCGCCGCGGTCTATCCACCGTCGGAGCCGGTTGACCTCGACCAACTCTCGGCGATGATGAGCTGCATTGTCGATGGCGGCATCATCATGGGCAAGACCTTGGGCGACACCACGATCCTGCCCCAGCAGATCCTGCTGTTCCGCTCCTATATCAAGCTGCTCTTCGCGCGCTGACCCTTGGGTCACTGGACGATTCCGCCTTTGCCGTCCTTGCGCTTGAGGGCGTTTTCCCGCTATGTGCGCGCCCAAGTGTACCCACCAGTACGGCGAGGAGTTTCATCATGGCCACCCATTCCCTTTTCCTTCTGCCCGGCGACGGCATCGGCACCGAGATCATGGTCGAGGTCGAAAAGCTCATCGCCTGGACCAATGCCGAGGGTCTGACCGATTTCTCGACCGACACCGGCCTTGCCGGCGGCGCTGCTTTTGACGCGCATGGCGTTGCCATCACCGATGAAGACGTCGCCAAGGCCAAGGCCGCCGATGCGGTGATTTTCGGCGCCGTGGGCGGCCCCAAGTGGGACAATGTCCCCTATGAGCACCGCCCGGAAGCCGCCCTCCTGCGTCTGCGCAAGGAACTGGCCGTGTTTGCCAATCTGCGCCCCGCCATCTGCTACCCGGCGCTCGCCGAAGCCTCCTCGCTCAAGAAAGAGCTGGTCGAAGGCCTCGATATCCTCATCGTACGCGAGCTGACCGGCGGCGTTTATTTCGGCGAGCCCAAGACCATCACCGATCTGGGCAATGGCCAGAAGCGCGCCGTGGACACCCAGGTTTACGAAACCTACGAAATCGACCGCATCGCCCGCGTTGCCTTCGATCTCGCCCGCACCCGCGGCGGCAAGGTCCATTCGGCCGACAAGAAGAACGTCATGAAGTCCGGCGTGCTCTGGGACGAAGTGGTCAAGACCGTCGCCAAGGACTATGCCGATGTCGAGCTGCACCACATCCTGGCCGACAATGCCGCCATGCAGCTCGTGCGCACGCCAAAACAGTTCGATGTCATGGTCACCGACAACCTCTTCGGCGACATTCTCTCCGACGTTGCCGCCATGCTGACCGGCTCGCTCGGCATGCTGCCCTCAGCCTCGCTGGGGGCGCCCGATCCGGTCACCGGCAAGCGCAAGGCCTTTTATGAGCCCGTCCACGGCTCGGCCCCCGACATCGCCGGCAAGGGCATTGCCAACCCCATCGCCATGATCGCCAGCTACGCCATGGCCCTGCGCTACTCGTTCAACATGATCGAACTCGCCAACCAGGTCGAAGGCGCCATCGCCGCCGTCCTCGACGACGGCCTGCGCACCGGCGACATCGCCCAGCCCAACTGCAAGACCGTCGGCACCGAAGAAATGGGCGCGGCAATCCTGGCCAAGCTCAAGGCTTGAGCATCAGACTTATCAACGGCACCTAAGAATCAGAGGAGTCTGCGGGCGCAGGCGCCGCAGAGTACCACTAACATGGGAACCGAATATTCAACCAAGAGTTGACTCACCGGTCATGCATGCGCATATTGACCATCGAGATGAGGGCGCTGGAGACCTTGTTACCCAGGATCATCTCGGCCAAAGGCCCGCTTCGGCGGGCCTTACTATTTTGGCTTGTTAGCGTCCCCTTTAGGTATGACCGAGAAGAGCTCTGCTCGCGGTTTGCGCGCGGTCATCTCAAATATCGCCCTATCGAAAACCACATTGCCGTAGCCGTCTTCGCGCCCTTCAGGGTTTTGAAGACTCGACATAAACTTGCTCATTGAGACCTCTGCGGCATCGCACAGTGCGCTCTCTATTTGAGTGACCATATCATCCACCGAGTAGCCGTCTGCCCACCGGCTTTTGAAGAGATGCCGTCCCATAAAGAGTATCTCATTGAGTTCTAACGGATGCAGTTCTAAGTTTGCGCGGGCTTTGTTTATTTCGGAAAATTGCGACAGTGAGAACGTACCAATAGTGATTAGCGAGACCCGATTGCCATGGCTAACTTCTATTAAGTTAGCTCTAATGCGATCTGGCGCATCAATTGCGAGCGGCAATTTCACCTCGGTGTTTTTAGACTTATGCTCACCGACCACGTCATCTGACAAGCCAAAGGTTCTTGAATAATCAAAAAGCCCCGGCGCGATGCACCGGGGCTTTCTCATATTGGCAAAGACCAGAAATCTTATTCGGCAGACGCAGCTTCTTCAGCAGGAGCCTCGGCCGGTGCATTGGCAGCGGCTTCCTTGGCGGCCTTTTCTTCGGCGCGGGCGGTTGCCTTTTCGCCGGGCACACCCTTGTTCGGGTTGTTGCGGGCTTCGCGCTTGACGAGGCCGGCAGCGTCGAGGAAGCGCAGCACGCGGTCGGTCGGCACGGCGCCGTGCGACAGCCAGTGCTTGGCGCGCTCGGCATCGAGCACGACGCGGTTTTCGGCGTCCTTGGCCAGGAGCGGGTTGAACGTGCCCAGCTTCTCGATGAAGCGGCCATCGCGCGGCGAACGGGCGTCGGCGATCACGATGTGGTAGAAGGGACGCTTCTTGGTGCCGCCACGGGCAAGGCGAATCTTGAGTGCCATTGTCTTAAGTCCTGTCAGTCAGTCGGTTGAGTTTAAGGGGTTATTTCTTCTTGCCCAGGCCCGGCAGGCCTGGGAAACGGGGAGCTCCGCCCAGACCGGGCAACGCCGGTCCGCCGGAGGATTTCAAAAGCGCATTGACGTCGCTGGGCAGCGCCTTGGGTGCAGGCAGGTCAGCCGACGGCAAGCCCTTCAATTGATCGGGATTGATCCCGGCCTGGCGCGCCATCTGTTCGAGCTGCTTGGGGTCCATGTTGGAGAGATCGGGCATGCCGCCCATCATCGAACCCATCTTGCCGCCGAACATGCCACCCAGGGCACCCATGCCGCCCTTGGAGACTTTTTTCATCATATCCGCCATCTGACGGTGCTGTTTGGAGAGCTTGTTGATCTCGCTCACCTCAACGCCTGCGCCTGCGGCAATACGCTTGCGGCGGCTGGCATTGAGCAGGTCCGGGTTGGCCCGTTCCTTGGCCGTCATGGAATTGATGATGGCGATCTGCCGGTCAAAGACCTTCTCGTCGACATTGGCGCCGGCCATGGCCTTCTTGAGCTGGCCCGCGCCGGGCAGCATGCCCATCAGCCCGCCCATGCCGCCCATCTTTTTCATCTGGATGAGTTGGGCCTTCAAATCCTCGAGGTCGAAAGAGCCCTTCTTGAGCTTTTTCGCCATCTTGGCGGCGTCTTCGGCACTGACATGCTCGGCGGCCTTTTCGACCAGCGAGACGATGTCGCCCATCCCCAGGATCCGGTCGGCGATGCGCGAGGGATGGAAATCCTCAAGCGCATCCATCTTTTCGCCAACGCCGATCAGCTTGATCGGCTTGCCGGTGGCTGCGCGCATCGAAAGCGCCGCGCCGCCGCGCCCGTCGCCATCGACGCGGGTGAGGACAATACCGGTGACGTCGAGCCGCCCGTCAAACGAGCGCGCCACATTGATCGCGTCCTGGCCGGTCAGCGCGTCAACCACCAGAAGAATTTCGTGGGGCTTGGCGATCTCCTTGATGGAGACCGTCTCGGCCATCAATTCATCATCGATATGGGTGCGGCCAGCCGTATCGAGAATGAGCACGTCATAGCCGCCCAGGCGCGCTTCGCGCTCGGCGCGGCGGGCAATCTCGACCGGGGTTTCGGCGGTAACGATCGGCAGCGTATCGACGCCCACCTGTTCGCCCAGCACCCGCAGCTGCTCCATGGCGGCCGGGCGGCGCGTATCGAGCGAAGCCAGCAGCACCTTCTTGCGCTGCTTGTCCTTGAGCCGCTTGGCAATCTTGGCGGTGGTCGTGGTCTTGCCCGAACCCTGCAGACCCACCATCAAAAGGGTCACTGGAGCGGGGGCATTGAGGTCGATGGTGACGGCGTCGGAGCCCAGCACCGCGACCAGCTCGTCATTGACGATCTTGACCACCTGCTGGCCCGGCGTCACCGAGCGGGTCACCTCGGCGCCAACGGCGCGCTCACGCACCTGCTCGACAAAGGCCCGCACAACTTCGAGCGAAACGTCAGCCTCGATCAGTGCCCGGCGGATTTCACGCATGGCCGCATCGACATCGGCAGCGTTGAGCGCGCCGCGTCCGCGAAGTCCATCGAAAATCTTGCCAAGCCGGTCTGAAAGGCTCTCGAACATGTTTTTTCCTTTTCGCTCACGGGACCAGTCCCGGAGAGATAAGTGTCAAAAGCCCAAATGCAAAACCCACCCGCGGGCGCAACGCGCTGGCGGATGTTGGCCTCCGGGATCGGTTTATACCACAAGGGGTCCCGGTCGGCTGGTCAGGAGCAATGGCCTGATGAACGCGCTGGCTTTAGGGGAAAGCGGCCGGTGAGTCAAGGAATGGCAACGGCATTGCCAAGCCAGCACGGTAGAATCCGTTGCATCACCCTACACGCTTACGAGTGCCGCCATGATCGATCCATCCCTTATCGCCGTCATTGACCGCGGCAAACGAACCATTGGCATTGATGGACTTCCGGTTTCCGGCAAATCGAGGCTGGCCGACCAACGCGAAGCTGATCTGGAAGCAATCTGTCTCTATCTGGACGACTTCGTCCTGCCCGAAGCGCTCTGGCCCCGCCCGCACCCAGCCCCGGGGACAGACCAAGGGCGTAAGAAAAGATTAACCCTCAACGCATTGATCTGCGTCCAGCCGCTCGGAGGCAGGGCAGCAACACGGGCACGTGATTGCCGATTAACGCAATCATTGAGTTTGATTGGCATGGTGTCCACATGCCGACCTCAACCGCAACAGCCCCCATGCCAACCGCCGACGTCACAGAGCAGAACCAGCTCGCCTTTAGCCCTGCGACGTCCTTTGACATCGAGGTCTTGGACAATCTCTCCGCCGCCGAGACCATCTGGCGCGCGCTCGAGCGCGAAGGGACGCTGTCCCCCTACCAGCGCTTTGACTGGCTGAGCCACCTTCTCGCCGCCGGGGCCGACGGCCAAGGGCAATTGGCCATCTGCGTGGTCCGGCAAGATGGCCTGGTCCGCGCCCTGCTGCCGCTGCTAATCGAGCGAAAGCTTGGCCTTGGCATTGCGCGCCTGCTCGGCGCGCGTCAGGCCAATGCCGGTTGGATGGTACTGGCTTCGGGCTTTTCTCCAGACGCATCGGCCATGGCTGCGCTCATCACCCAGATCGGCGAACGGCTGAGCCGGGTGGACCTGCTCGAATTGGATAACCTGCCGCAAAGCTGGAACGGCATCGCCAATCCGCTGCTGCACCTGCCGGTCGGCCCTGCTCCGTCACGCTTATATGTCACCGACCTGGCTGGCGCGCAGGTGCCCTATATCGAGAGCCGCGTTCCGGCCAAGAAACGCGGCAACCTGCGGCGCGGCCGGCGACGGATGGAAGAGAGCATGGGCGCCGTTCGGCTCGTGCGCGTCGATGACCTCGATCTGCTTGATCGGGTCCATGCGGCGTTTCTCGAGCAACGCCGCGCCCGGTTCTCCGAGATGGGCGTCGAAAACGTCTTCGGCTCACCGATGTTTCGCGCGTTTTTCCGCGAGGCGGCCATATCGGCCTTCCGATCGCCTCGCCCTGTCATGGTTGCCCATGCCCTCATGGCGGGCGAAGAGATCGTCGCGACGACCTGGGGAACGACAAGCGCGACCCATTATTCGCTCTACATCAATTCGACCAGCTCCGGCCCGGCCAGCAAGTACAGCCTGATGAGCATCATGATCGCCGACCTGATGGATGAGCTCATCACCTCAGGCATCACCAGCTTCGACCTCGGACTGGGCGATTTCGACTACAAGGCGGACTGGACCGAGCCACAGACCGTGTTTGACGCCCTCGTGCCGCTGACCCGACGCGGCGCGGCGGCCAGGGCGGTCATCATGGCCAGAACCCGGCTCAAGCGCACCATCAAGCAGACCCCAATATTGTGGAAAGCCGCCCAATACCTGCGCCGGCAACTCTTCCGCCTGCGCGGCGGCCACTAGGACCAAATTTATGCGTCGGTCGCCGCAGCTGTCGATGGGCTGGCAGCTTTTGGGGCCCTGAGGGCCGCCAGGCGCGCCTTCGCCTTCAGCACGGCCAGCTTCAAACGCTCCCGCATCTGGTGCAACCACACCAGCAAGTCCACCTGCCAGCGCCGGCGCCCCACAATAACGGTCGCCATGGACTTGTGATTGTTGAAGAAATTGAGCGCCGAGTGGCCTTCGGCCGTCGCGGCGGCATCGACCGCGTCGAGCCGGTCGCTGGCATAAAACGCCTCAATCAGCATGTATTCGAGCGCCATGCCCGGCCCGAGCTTCTTATAGGCTTCGTCATAGGCGATTTTTGGCGTGAAGGCGGTGCCGCCCGTGCGTATCGAAAGTTTCATGGCGATGGGCGCCCCATCGAGCAACAGGCTGTCCATGGCGGCCAATCCTGCGACATAGGCCTGCCGGGCAAAGGCAGCATCGGCAGCCCTGGAGAGGAACGAGGTGCCCATCTCGCCTTTCCAGCCGGCATTTTCGAGCCTCAGAAAATCTTCCAGCCGGCCGGGCAAGCGGGCCTCATCCTCGACATGCTCGAGTTCGATCCGCCCCGCCTCGCCCAGGCGCCGCATGGTGCGCCGCACATCCTTGAGCCGGTTCTTGGAAAGCACCTGTGACAGATGCGCTTCCAGGCCGCCTTCAAGACGCGTGAGATAGGCCCGCTCATAAGGATTGGCGACGGCCCAATGGAGACCGCGCCCTGACACTTGCATGCGCAGGCGCTGGAACACCGCGCAATCAAGGTCGACATCGTCAAAGGCCCACAGCGCAGGCGCCTTGCCATCGCTGACCAGCTCGAGGAAATGACTGATCACGGCGTCTGCCTGATCCTTGTCGATCAGCGGCGTGCCGTTGAGGAGATAATCATTGGCCAACCCATTGGCGACCGGAAAGGGCGCCGGAATCTTGGAGCGCGCCTGAAAAACAAAAAGCCCGACCAGCACATCGCCCGACCAGAATGCCAGCGCGTCAACGGCCTTGCCCTTGTCGATGGTTTCGAGCGCCGCCAGCACGTGCCGCCGGTCCAGGAACGGGTTCTCCGTCAGGCAATGCTGCGACAGCCGATCCCATTGCGGTGCCGGAAGCGCCGCCAGTGTCTTGGCGTCGAGCCGCTCGACCCTGAGGGCCGGCTGCTGGCTCAATGGCTGTTCGGCAACCTGATGCTCTTTGGCAAGGCTGGGCGCAATGGTCATGAAAATGGTATCTCCGCGGCGTTCGGCACGCTGATTATGCGATATCGGCGTCAGGATATCGTAAAAATTCCCATGCCCGGATTAACTCGGTCGCGCTGGTTAAAACGGCTTGAAGGCGCGGGTGCTGGCAATTTGTGGGCGCATCCGCCATATAGGGGGCAACAAGCGCAAACCATATGCTGGCCGACCCGTTTCGGCCCGGCCGGAACCGGAACAGAGCTGTGAGCGACGTCCCTTTTTTCAAGATGAACGGGCTGGGCAACCAGATCATCGTGATCGATCTGCGCGGCACCAGCGCGCGGGTCACCCCCGAAGCCGCCATTGCCATCAATGCGCGGCCCGAGACGCGCTTTGACCAGATCATGGCCATTCATGATTCGCGCACTCCCGGCACCGCCAATTACATCGAAATCCTCAATTCCGACGGTTCGCGCGCCCAGGCCTGTGGCAATGGCATGCGCTGCGTCGTCCAGACCCTTTCGGCCGAGCAGGGCCGCCAGCGCTTCACCTTCGAGACCGTCGCCGGGATCCTGTTTGGCGAAGAAGCCGCCGATGGCCTCATCACCGTCGATATGGGCACGCCAAAGTTCGCCTGGTACGAGATTCCGCTCAACGAGGAATTTGCCGATACCCGCGCCGTCGAACTCCAGATCGGGCCTATCGACGCCCCGGTGCTCCATTCCCCCTCGGTCGCTTCCATGGGCAATCCGCACGCCACCTTCTGGGTCAAGGATGACGTCTGGAGCTACGCGCTCGACCGTTTCGGCCCGCTGCTCGAAAACCACCCGCTCTTTCCCGAGCGCGCCAATATCTCGATTGCCCAGGTGCTGACCCCGACCCACATGATCCTGCGCACCTGGGAGCGCGGCGCCGGTCTCACCGAGGCCTGCGGCACCGCTGCCTGTGCCGCGCTGGTCAATGGCGCCCGCACCCGCCGCACCGCGCGCAAGGCCACCATCACCGTGCCCGGTGGTGACCTCATCGTTGAATGGCTCGACAATGATCATGTGACCCTCACCGGCCCCGCCCAATTCGAATGGCGCGGCAGCGTGGACCCGACGACCGGCGCCTGGACGCGCAGCGAGGCCGCCTGATGGCCATCCAAACGCTGACCTTCGGCTGCCGCCTCAATGCCTATGAGGGCGCGGTGATGAAGGCCGAGGCCGAAAAGGCCGGGCTCGACAATGCCGTGATCATCAATACCTGCGCGGTCACCGCCGAGGCAGTCAAGCAGGCCAGGCAAGCCGTACGCCGCGCCCGCCGCGACAATCCTTCCGCCCGCATCATCGTCACCGGCTGCGCCGCCCAGACCGAGGCCCGCAGCTTTGGCGACATGGACGAGGTCGACCTGGTCATCGGCAATGCCGACAAGCTCAAGGCCGAAAGCTATGCGCCAATGGTCTTTGGCAAGCCCCTCAACGACAAGGTGCAGGTCAACGACATCATGAGCGTGCGCGAAACCGCCGGGCACCTCATCGAGGGCATGGACGGCCGCACCCGCGCTTTCGTGCAGGTGCAAAACGGCTGCGACCACCGCTGCACCTTCTGCATCATCCCCTTTGGCCGCGGCCCCTCGCGCTCCGTGCCCATGGGCCTGGTTGTCGAGCAGATCAAAAAGCTCGTCGCCAATGGCTATGGGGAAGTGGTGCTCACCGGCGTCGACATTACCTCCTATGGCCCCGACCTGCCCGGCGCCCCGACCCTGGGCATGCTCACCCAAGCCATCCTCAAACATGTCCCCGACCTGCCCCGGCTGCGCATCTCCTCCATCGACAGCATCGAGACCGATCCGGCGCTCTACGAGGCTGTCGCCGACCAGCGCCTGATGCCGCATCTGCATCTGTCGCTCCAATCGGGCGACGATATGATTTTAAAGCGCATGAAGCGCCGCCACCTGCGCGACGACGCCCTCGCCATCATCGCAAAGCTGCGCAGGTTGCGCCCCGATATGGTCTTTGGCGCCGACATCATTGCCGGTTTCCCCACGGAAACAGACAGCATGTTTGAAAATTCGCTCAGCTTTATCACCGAGGCGAACCTGACCTATATCCACGCTTTCCCCTTTTCCCCGCGCCCCGGCACGCCTGCCGCGCTCATGCCGCAGGTGGACAAATCCGTGGCGCGCCAGCGTGCCAGCCGGCTGCGGGCGGCGGGCGAAAAACAGGCCTCGGACTTCTATGCCTCGCGCCTGGGCAAGATCGAAACGGCACTCTTTGAAAACACCGGCCTCGGCCGCACCGAACACTATGCGCCGGTGCGCGTTGCCCATTCAAAACCCGGCGACCTGCTCCGGGTCCGCATTACCGGGCTGGGCGCGGAGGGCCTTATCGGCGAAGCGCTGCGCGTCGCGGCCTAAAGCGCTTCGGGCAAAAGTGGCAACGGTTTTGCGGTTCGGAAGCGCTATAAAACAAGGACTTGGAGCGGTTCAACGGTTCGACGAAACGGTGAAATGCTCTAGGGGCAATCAAACGCGTGGCCGAGGGCGCCACATGAAGGGTACTGAACCAGTATGACCGAGAAGAAACCGGGCTTTTTCAAGCGCCTCTTCGGCAACCAGCCTGCGCCCGCCGCGCCGCCCGAAACCCTGCCGGAAACCCCGATCACGCCCGACGCCGTGCCACCGGTGCCCGAACCCGAGCCAGAGCCCACCCCGGCTCCGGCCGAGCCCGATCACCCGCCCCCGCCCGGCCCGCCTGAAACCACGCCCGACTATATCGAAGACGTTGAAGACGCGCTTGCCGCCCCGCCGCAACCAGTCTCTGCGCCCGAGCAGCCACGTCAGGGCTGGTTTGCCCGTCTCGCCTCCGGCCTTCGGCGCTCGTCCGACAATCTCTCTACCTCGATCACCTCGGTCTTCACCAAGCGCAAGCTTGATGCGGCCATGCTTGATGAGCTGGAAGATGTGCTGATCCAGGCCGACTTGGGCGTCGATACCGCCATGGCCATCACCGACACCCTCCGTCGCGACCGTTTCGACAAGGACGTGTCGGGCGAAGACGTGCGCGCCGTACTTGCCGCCGAGGTCGAAAGGGTGCTCGCGCCCGTCGCTGCTCCCCTTGTCATCGACACCAACAAAAAGCCCTTCATCATCCTGATGATCGGGGTCAATGGCTCGGGCAAGACCACCACCATCGGCAAGCTGGCGCAGAAATTCGCCGCCGAAGGCCGCTCGGTCATGCTGGCCGCCGGCGACACCTTCCGCGCCGCAGCCATCGAGCAATTGCAGATATGGGGCCAGCGCACCGGCGCGCCGGTCATCGCCAGGCCGGCCGGCTCCGATGCCTCGGGCCTCGCCTTCGATGCCGTGACCCAGGCAAAAGCCGAAGGCCGCGACGTGCTCATCATCGACACCGCCGGGCGCCTGCAGAACCGCGACGAGTTGATGAACGAGCTCGAAAAGGTCATCCGCGTCATCAAGAAGCTCGACCCCGAGGCGCCCCACGCCACCCTTCTCACCCTCGACGCCACCACCGGCCAAAACGCCCTGAAACAGGTCGAAATTTTTGGGGCTCGCGCCGGCGTCACCGGCTTGGTCATGACCAAGCTCGACGGCACCGCCCGCGGCGGCATCCTCGTCGCCATCGCCAGGAAGTTTGGCCTGCCGGTGCATTTCATCGGCGTTGGCGAAGGCGTCGGCGATCTCGAGCCCTTTGAGGCACAGGATTTTGCTAGGGCTATCGCCGGAGGTGAGTAGTCCTAGTGTGTGCTAGCGACGACGAAACTGAAGGTATTTGCACCGCTACAATTCGTCGGCGCGCTAGTCAGAATGGGGCGTCCACATTTTCAGTTTCGCTGCGTAAGCTTCTCTTCAGCGTAAGCTCGAAGTACCTGATCTCGGCTGCCCTCTGCCGCAGATTTCGTTCTTGCCTCAAAGAATTCATCTGGTCGGCAGCTTTCTTACCCGAAGTAGAAGATGGTCCTGCTACGTAGCGTAGGGTCCCAAGGAGCGAAAGTAGCCGCAAACTCATCGCGTCTTTTTCGTCTCTCGACACCGCGCGATGGTATTGCTCCCAATGCTCTCGAATCCGGAGATGCAGTGAGTTCGGCGCTACCAAATTGCTCCCAACAACGCCCACGCCCGTGATGAAGACAGGTCGATTTCCTAACCGGTATTTGACATCGTGGCTTTTCAGGCCATGTCTGCGGACAATCTCACGGACCGAAGTAAGCAAGGAACCTGGCACAAACTGACCAGAAATCGTGAGGTCATCAACCCAGACCGAGTACATTAGTCCCTGCGTATCACAGAGCGACGCGATCTCATCGAACATGCCTCGATGGACTAAACTGCAAAGCACCGGAGTCAACGGTGAACCGAAGGAAACCTTTCCATCGACGGTGACGAGATGCGTCAATAGTCCGGCCACATCTTCGTACATGTTCAACTCCTCCACGAACCACCGTTTGACCATTCGGTCCGTAGTGGAGGGGTAGAACTGCTTAAGATCGAGGGTTAGAAACTGTCTTTGCCCGAGATGATGCGCGGCGTTATCGCGCTGGCTGCGATTCTTGCGGGGGCTAAAAAGGTAACTTGGTTGCTTAATCTTATTGAGGTGGAATTTTAGCCGCTCGTGAACTCCACGTAGCCGGCTCTCTGGGTATGCAAGTTGGCGAATTTTTCCCTTTTTCCCAGTCTTGACCTCGCGTCGTACAATAAAATTTTCCTTGTAGTTCACGAGCCTGCGCAGGTCGTCTCGAGATTCTCCAACTAAAGATGCAAGGTCGCGCTGGGTTGGCCGGTGAGAAATGGGTGATCGCGCGAGGTCATAGCGCTCAATTGAGGACCGCTTAGGAAGCATCCGCAATTTCCTTAGGGGCCAATAATTCGAGCAGCGACAGAACGCGCGGCGCGACGATAAGCTTTCCCTTGGTCTTAACGGGTTGGTCTTGAAGCTCTTCTGCAAAAAACAAGAGCTGAGACATCCGTACATCAAATTTCGAGCTGTAACGCTCCAACACTTCCATGGTTACTGACTTTGTGCCGCTCTCTATCTCCGAAATAGTCGACTGAGATAGTTCAAGTGCGGACGCCAAATGATTTTGCGACAATCCTAGATACAACCGTAGCAGGCGGAGGGCATCGTTGATCATTGGTCGCTTAGGTACTTCCATCATCTTACTCCTTCCGGCTATTTTCGAGGTCGCCGCTCACTCCCGATCTGAAACCCAGATCCAGAAACGAACAATGTAGTAGGCTACCTGGCCGATCCCCACGATCAGCTTCCAGAGCCGAACGTGATGAAGCCAGCGACGCCGCCGCTGATGATGATCTTTAGAGCTCATTTCGAAAGTCCTCTGGTTCCGCCGACAGAATTACCGGCGCCCGTAGATCCAGAGGTGCTGTTCAGCGACGTTTGACCTCGAACATGCCGCACCCGGGCCCGACGGGTGCGGCGCGTACGCCACGGCCCCTGCCAGACACGGGATTGAGACGGAAGCAAATACGCGCTTCCACAGGGCTCCAGGCCCCACACTTCGACGGGTTCAGCGAATGAGCAATCACCACAATTGGATACATAGAGTCGCCGGATGGATAAGTCAAATAAATTATCGCCTCAGGCGATATTTGATCGCGTCGGAAACTTTGCGCCTAGGAATGGCCCCGACGACCGAGGCGTCCCACACCCCACCCCCAGCCAAATTCTGACCACTCTTGTCCGCTAAGCGCTTGCATCGGGGCTAAGCTGCCATCACATTGGCCGCAACGCTACGGAACCAAGCATGACCGACAAAGCCGAACCCGAACTCAATTGGGATGAGTTGAGACCCCAGATCATCAAACTGGTGCTCGAACTGGGCCCGCTGGTGATTTTCTTCATCATGAATGGTCGCGCCGACATCTTTGTCGCCACGGCCTGGTTCATGGCGGCCATGGCCATTTCGCTGGCGCTAAGCTGGCTCATCCTGAAAAAAATCGCCGTCATGCCGCTGGTCACCGGCGTCGTGGTGCTGGTCTTTGGTGGGCTGACGCTCTGGCTGCAGGACGACACCTTCATCAAGATCAAGCCCACCATCACCAATACGCTTTTTGCCTCGGTGCTGCTGGGCGGCCTGCTCTTTGGCCAATCGCTGCTGAAATATGTGTTTGGCGACGTATACAAGCTTCGCCCCGAAGGCTGGTGGAAGCTGACGCTGAACTGGGGCCTGTTCTTTGTGGTGCTGGCGGTGCTCAACGAAGTGGTCTGGCGCACCACGACCACCGATTTCTGGGTGGCTTTCAAGGTCTGGGCGATCATGCCGCTGACCGTGATTTTCTCCATGACCCAGCTGCCGCTGCTCAATAAATACGCGCCGGCGGAACCGGCAAAGGCCCCGCCGGTCGTGGTCGAAAGTTAACCGAACAGCCCGATCACCACGCCCTGGATCACCAGCACACCCAGGATGTGCAGGCCATCGATAATGGTCAGGGACCATTTCATGCCTTCGTAGCGGTGGTTCATGATCAATGTGGTGATCACAAAACCCAGCCACAGATGCACGCCGACCAATACGGCATTGGCGATAGTGACCTCGCCCATGATCGCAATGGTGAACAGCGCCACGAAAAAGGCCATGACCAGCTCGACCAGCGCCGACCAGATGAACGGCGTATTGCCGACCTGAAGCTGATCCTTGGTCTTGCCCAGGGCGTTCATCCACTGCTTGGACAGACCCATGTACCAGACCGCCCCGAAGGCGAAGCTGGCCACGGTGGCCAGGATCACGGCCAGCCAGTTGACACCCAAATAGTTCATCTCAAATCCCCCTCGCTGCTATTGAGCCCGGGGAGTCTAGTCCTGCTTGACACCTTCGGGAAGCCTACAGCCCCGCCATCTTGCACAGCAGCGCCCATTCATCGTCGCGGACCTTGGACACCGAGAGCCGCGAGAGCTTGATCAGCTCGATCTCGGCCAGTTCCGGCGTCGCCTTGATTTCAGCCAGGGTCACGGGGCGCTTGACCGGCCTGACCGATTGCACATCCACGCAATCCCACACCACTTCGCCCTTGGCATTAAGCTCGCCGGTGCTGTCGGGATGGGCGGGCGCCACGATCTTCATGATGCCCACGATCTCCTTGCCGATATTGGAATGGTAGAAAAACGCCTCGTCGCCGACCGCCATGGCCCGCATATTGTTGCGCGCCGCATAATTGCGCACGCCATGCCATTCCTCAGCCTCGCCTCTGGCCGTCTTGGCAACCAGGTCATCGAAGGAGAAGACATCAGGCTCCGACTTCATCAGCCAATAGGCCATGATTATGCGAACTCCGCGCCGGAATTATTGATGGCAATGCGCCAGCGCTTGACCTCATAGCTGGCAAAGACCCCCGCCGGCACGAACGGGTCGGCCGCGGCCATGGCCTGGGCTTCCTCCAGCGTCTCGGCCTCGAACACCACGATGGAGCCTTCGGGCTTTTCATCGGCATCGAGCAGGGCGCCGGCGAAAACCAGCTTCTTGCCCAGCGAATTGAGGTGTTCCAGATGCACCGGACGCGTATCGAGCCGCAGTTGCAGCGCACCCGGCGCGTCCTTGGCAATCATGGCAAAAAGCATTTCAGATTTCCCTCTTGAGCGGGCGGGACATCAGCCCCGCAACAATACTGGCAATATCGGATGTGCCGGCGACCACCGCATCGACCGCATCGATCAGCGGCGCATCGACATTGAGGCTTTTCGCCAGCGCTGCGGCGACCGGCGCCGTCGCCACGCCTTCGGCGAGCTTGGCGCCTGACGCAAGCACTTCGGCAGTCTGCCGACCGGCACCGAGCGCCATGCCGAACTGGTAATTGCGCGATTGCACCGAGGTGCAGGTCAACGCCAGATCCCCCAGCCCGGCCAGCCCCGTCAGCGTATGGGCCGAGCCGCCCATGGCCGTCACCATGCGCGCCATTTCGGCATAGCCGCGCGCAATCAGCGCCGCCCGGGCCGAGGCACCCAGATTGGCCCCTTCGACGGCGCCACAGGCCAGCGCATAGACATTCTTGAGCGCCCCGGCGATCTCGACCCCGATCCGGTCATCGGCCGCATAGGGCCGGAAGCTGGGGCCAGCGAGTGCCAACGCCAGGGCCGAGGTCTCACTGGCATCATCCCCGGCCAGCGTCACCGCCGTCGGCCGCCCCGCCGCCACATCGACGGCAAAGCTGGGACCCGACAGCACAAAACCAAGCGCCTCGGGCGCCATGTCGCGGAGAATTTCGCTCTGCCGGGCCAATGTCCCGGTCTCGAGCCCCTTGGCCGAAAGCACCACCGGCTTGCCGGCCAGCAGCGCCGGATCAAGGTCATTGAGTAGCGTACGCGTCGATTGCGCCGGCACCGCCAGAACAATGATATCGGCTTGCGCCAGTTGCGACATTGCCACGATGCGGCCGGACAGAACCTGCCCCGGCAGCGCAGCCTCGTTCATATGCGTCGCGTTGATCGCCTCAGCCTGCCTATTGGTCCGCACAACCAGCGCCACCGACCGGCCCGCCATGGCCGCAGCCTGGGCCAGCGCCGTACCCCAGGCCCCGCCCCCGATCACCGCAACTGTTTCAAGCCGCATCATGGCCAATCCTCATATCCGGCGTATCGAGCGGCCAGCGGGGGCGCGCCGCCACGTCGAGCCGGTCATCGGCACCCAGCGCCAGACGTTCAGCGCCCGCCCAGGCCACCATGGCCCCATTGTCGGTGCACAGCGCCACCGGCGGCACCACCAGCACCGCGCCCATCTCCTCGGTCACACCCGTCAGCGCCGCCGCTATCGCCCGATTGGCCGCGACACCACCCGCAACCACCAATTGCGGCGGTGCGTCCGGCATTTCGACCCGGAACCGTTCCAGCGCCTGGCGCGACCGGGTTGCGACAACCTCGGTCACCGCCGCCTGAAAGCTGGCTGCAATATCGGCAACATCCTGGTCGGTCAGCGGCGCCAGCGCTTCGGCCTGCAAGCGGACGGCAGTCTTAAGTCCCGAAAAGGAAAAATCCAGCCGCGCCTCGCGCAGCAGGGGTCGCGGAAACTTGAAGCGTTTTGCATCCCCCGACTTGGCGATCTGCTCCACCGCAGGCCCCCCGGGATGGCCCAGCGAGAGCAGTTTGGCGACCTTGTCGAAGGCTTCGCCCAGTGCATCATCAATCGTGCCGCCCCAGCGCTCATAGTCGCCGACGCCCCGCACCAGAACAAACTGGCTGTGCCCGCCCGAAACAAGAAGCATCAGATATGGAAACTGCACATTATTCGTCAGCCGCGCTGTCAGCGCATGGCCTTCGAGATGGTTGACCGCGATCAGCGTCTTGCCCAGCGAAGCCGCCAGCGCCTTGGCCGTCGTCAGCCCCACCAGCACACCCCCGATCAGCCCCGGACCGGCAGTGGCGGCGATGGCATCGACATCGCCAAGCGCAATGCCCGCCTCGTCCGCGGCCTGGGCAATGATATGATCGAGCCATTCCACATGCGCCCGCGCCGCCAGCTCGGGCACCACGCCACCAAAGGCGGCATGTTCATCAAGTTGGGAGCGCACCACGTTGGAACGAATTATCCCCTGGCCCGATTGATCGCGTATGACTATGGCGGCGGCGGTTTCGTCGCAGCTGGTTTCAATACCCAGTATGATGGCTTGCGCTTGCCCGGTCACGACGAACTGGTCTACTCCCAAATAGGGGGCAGCGCGATGCGCCGCCCTTCTGGTCGCGTTTTCAAAGCGGAAAGGCCTGAAGCACTTTTCCTGAAAACCGCTTAATCGCCTACACTAGGACCACATGCACATGCAATCGCCCACCCCATTCGCCCGGATCGGAACACGCGGCAGCCCGCTGGCGCTGGCCCAGGCCAAACTGGTGCGCGAACGCCTGTCCCTGGCCCATGGCGTGTCCAAGGACCAGATCGCCATTGACGTGTTTTCTACCGGCGGCGACCGCAGCCAGAAGGAAAACACCACGCTCTCCGATATTGGTGGCAAAGGCGTTTTCACCAAGGAAATCGACGAGGCGCTGTTGGCCGGCCACATCGATATCGGGGTACATTCAAGCAAGGACGTGGCCACCGGCCTGCCACCGGGCATGGTACTGGCCGCCTTTCTTGAGCGCGAGGATGTGCGCGACGCCTTCATTTCGGTTTCGGTCAAGGGCATCGATAATCTGCCCGATGGCGCCAGCTTTGGCACCTCATCCATTCGCCGCGCCGCCCAGGCGCTGCGGCTGCGGCCTGACCTGAGGATCGTGCCGTTCAGGGGTAATGTACAAACGCGGCTGCAAAAGCTGCTCGATGGCGTCGCCGATGCCACGCTTCTGGCGCTGGCCGGCCTGAACCGCCTGGGTGAAGCGCACCGCGCCACGGCTATTGTCGACACCGAAAAGTTCATGCCGGCCCCGGCCCAAGGCGCCATCGGCATTGCCATCCGCCAAGGCGACACGCGTTTCGCTGAAATCGTCGCGCCGCTGGACCATGCCCCGACCCATGCTGCCATCACTGCCGAACGCACCATGCTGCGCGTGCTTGATGGCTCCTGCCGCACCCCAGTGGGCGCGTTGACTGGCACGGCGGGCGACCTGTTGACGCTCCGGGGCGAAATCCTCAGCCTCGATGGCCAGAAAAGTTTCTCCGCCCAGGCCGAGGGCGCCGATCCGGTCGCGCTTGGCGAAACGGTGGGGCGCGACCTGCTGGCCCAGGCCGGCCCCGATTTTCTGGCAGGTTGGAGCCGCTGATGCGCATGTTGATCACGCGCCCCGAACCGGACGCACAGGCCACCAGGGACCGCCTCGCCGCTCTGGACATTGCCGCCGACATTGCGCCGCTGATGACGCGACAGAACCTGCCCGGCCACCTGCCACCGCCCGATGGCTTTGCCGCCGTGGCGCTGACCAGCACCAATGCCCTGCGTGCCCTGTCCGAAACCGCCTCGCTCGAACCCCTGTTCGACAAGCCGGTCTTTGCGGTGGGCGACCGCACCGCCCATGAAGCACGCCAGCTCGGCTTTGCCCGCGTCACCGCCGCCGATGGCACCCTTGAGTCCCTCGCCACGACGATCGCCCTGGCGCGGGTCGGCGGACCGGTCTTTTATCCCGCTGGCAAGCATTTGAGTGGCGACCTCGCCCATGCACTGGCACCCCATGGCCTTATGGTGGTGACGGTTCCGGTTTACGAAATGGTGGCCGAGACGGCACTGGCCGCCGACGCCATCGCCGGCCTTGCCGCCAGCGCCTTTGGTGCCGTGCTGTTTTACTCCCGGCGCACCGCGGAAATCTTTTGCACCCTTGTTGCCGATGTCATCGCGCCAGCGGATCGGCGCAATCTGCCGGTTATCTGCCTGTCTGAAAATGTTGCCGCGCCCCTGCTCAATCACCATTTCAGCCGCGTGCTGCTGGCCGACCATCCGAGCGAAGAGGCAATGTTGGCGCTGTCCCTGGCTTTTGCCCGCGAGCAAACTGGGTCATGATCGGACGAACGAAAAGGAATGGCTATGGCTGAGACCACCGGCAAGGAAACGCCAGCAACCGATCCCAAAACCGCTGCCCCGGCCGCTGCCAAGACTGGCCCGGTCAAGCCGCCGGTGCTCGAAGGCACGGCGCGTCCCGCCGGCACCGGTAAACCCGGCGATGCGTCCACGACTGAAAAACCTGCTGAAAAGTCCGCAGCCAGCACCACGAGCAAGCCAACAACCCCGTCGACCGCTGCCCGATCGCGGGTTGATGATCACGAGGAGAACAGCGGCGGCGCATGGCTGGCCGGCATTCTGGGAGGCGTGATCGGCCTTGGCGCCGCTTATGGCCTGGCCTGGTTCGGCCTCTGGCCGCAGGTCCAACAGGCCCCGGCGCCTGCCGATCCGCGCCTTGCCCAGTTCGCGACGGCCATTCCCGAGCTGGAAACCGTCACCGGAACCGTGCAGGACGAATTGTCCACCCTGACGGCCCGGGTCGGGACACTCGAAGCCAGCTTGGCCGAGGCGCCAGTTGCCACGGCCCCGGGCACCGACCCCGCCCTTGCCGAGCAATTGGCTGCTTTATCGGCCCGCCTCGACGCATTGGACGCCGCCCCGGGCAACACGGTGGATGCCGACACGCTGGCCGGCATGCAATCGGCGTTGGAAGCCGTGCAAAGCGAAATGAGCGCCACCGCCACCCAGCTGAACGCGGCCCGGCAACAGATTGAAACGCTGTCCCGGAACGCTGATGAAAGCACCGGCGCCGAAGCCGCGACCATGCGCCTGCCGCTGATCTTCTCCTCGCTCGAAAGCGCTTTTTCTGCCGGACGCGGCTATGAGACTGAACTGGCCGCCCTGCGCCAGGCCTTGCCCGAAACCATGGTGCCCGAAGCCATTGCCGGCCGCGCTGCCAGCGGCCTGCCACGACCCGACGATGTCGAACGCCAGCTTGTCGCGGTTCTCCCCGACATGCTGGCCGGGCGTCCGGTCAATGCCGGTGCAAATTGGCAGGATGCAACCACCGACTGGTTCCGGGGGCTGATCGCCATGCGCCCGGCGGGGGCGATTGAAGGCGACGGCGCCGACGCCATCATCGCCCGGCTCGAAGCCGCGGTGGCACAGCGCGACTTTGAAACAGCCGAGGCTGAGCTGACGGCCCTGCCGGCGCCCATGCGCGACGCCGCCGGCGCCCTCGCCGATGACATTGCAAGCCTTGCAGCCGCCGAGACCTTCCTCACCCAATTGCGCGCCCGCGCGCTCACCGGGGAGAATGGCGCATGATCCGTCTCGCCTCCTGGATCATCGGCAGCCTGGTCGTTGCCGGCTTGGCCGCCTGGATCATTGCCCTGCCCGGCACCCTGACCCTGGAACTGGCTGGCTATCGCATGCAGCCGCGCCTCGGCACGGCCGTCGTCATTCTTCTGGTGGCGGCCGCCGTGATCATCGCGCTCTGGGCCATCACCCGCCGCGTTATCGGCGCACCCCGGGCCATGGCCCGCCGCCGCGCCGCCCGCCGCCGCGAGCAGGGTGTCGAGGCGTTATCCGATGCCGTCATTGCGCTGCAATCGGGCGACCCCGCCCGCGCCCGCATCATGGCCCGCGAAGCTCAGGCGCGCCTGCCTGACAATGGCGCGGCAAAACTGCTCGAAGCGCGGGCCGACCTGGCGCTGGGCGACATGCCGGCTGCCCGTGAGCATTATCGCGCCCTGATCGCCAGCGAAAAAACCGCCGTCGCCGCCCTCACCGGGCTCTATGACCAGGCCCGCGCCCAGAACCGGCCCGAGGCCGCACTGACCTTTGCCCGCAAGACCCTGGCACTGTCGCCCGACATTTCCTGGGCCGGACAAGCCGTTTTCGACGATCTCGCCAGACGCGGGCAATGGGCCGATGCCGTGGCCATGGTCAACGCCGAAACGGCGACCACCCGTGAACAAAAAGCACGAAAACGCCGCCGCCAGGCCGTGATCGAAACCGCGCGCGCCCGCGAGGGCGAAACCAGCCAGCCCAATAGCGCCCTCGAACACGCTCTGACGGCCCTCAAGCTGCTGCCCGACTTCGTACCGGCGGCCCTGATTGCCGCGCGCATCTATTCCAATCGTGGCGAGGCGCGCCGGGCCCAGAGCCTGTTGCGGCGCATCTGGCGAGCCACCGGGCATCCTGATGTGGCCGCGCTCTATGCCCATTCCCAACCCGGCGCCTCCGCAGTGGACCGGCTGAAACGCCTGGGCGAAATCATCGAACTGCCAGCGCCCCACCGCGCCGCCGCCATGGCCATGGCCCGCGCTGCGATCGACGCCTATGACTGGCCGCGCGCCCGGGCGGCACTGCAACCCTTTGCGGGTTCCGAGGCGACCCAAACCGTCGCCAGCCTGATGGCCGAAATCGAGGAAGGCCAATCCGGGGATCAAGGCAAGGCCCGGGAATGGCTGGCCCGTGCCGTGCGGGCGCCACGCGACCCCGCCTGGACCGCCGACGGCATCGTCAGCGACGAATGGGAACCGGTTTCCCCGGTCACCGGTCGGCTCGATGCCTTTGAATGGAAAGTTCCGGTCTCCAGCAATGCCCGTCCGGTGCCTCTGCCGGCGGTCAATACGGAGCCCGTCGCGGCCCTCCCGCCGGCAGAACCTGCCTTGCCTCTTGCATCGACCGAAAACGCCCAGTAAAAGACCCGCCATCCGAAGGGACAACACCCCTTCCGGCGCCGCTTTAGCTCAGTTGGTAGAGCACATCATTCGTAATGATGGGGTCAGGTGTTCGAGTCACCTAAGCGGCACCACTTCTTCCTTAAATCTGTCGAGACGGCGAGCTTACCCACCGGCCTACCCCTATTCGTGGGCGGCTGACATCTGCATCGCCTGGCGCGCGGTCTCATAAGCATCGCGGGCAGAGGCACGCACCCGCAGATAGGCCTCGGGCCGCCGGTCGCCGGCGAACAGGTGCTGGCGCTCCTCAGCGGTGGACAGAAAGAACCTGAACCGCTGCGCCACCCTGGAGCGAATGGAGTCCACGGTCGCCCCATAGAGCGCCACCGGAAAATAGAGACCGGGATAGGAGCGCGTCTCGGCGAGCTGTTCGGAACCGAACACCCGGCGATAGAAGGCGCCATGCTCCGGGCGCACGATGGCCAGGCATTGGTCAACGCCATAATAGACCGACGCCATCGCGGCCATGCGCAAAGTCAGGAACGGCAGTGCCGGATAGGCGAGAGATGCTTCATGGTCCGCTGTAAACCGGCTTGGATCGATAAAGGTCATGCCCTGGTCCAGCATCGGCCCCAGGATGTCGGGGAATACCTTCATGCTGGGCGACTGGCGATGTTCAGCGGTCAAGTGATGCAGGCGGATCGAGCTGACCAGATCGTCGTCGATATAGATGCCAAAACTCGCGCCATTTGGCGCGTCATCAAGATCATCAATGCAGATCTCTTCGGGATTATGGTCCATGAAGCCTTCGCGCGTATAGGCACGATAGCGCAATTTATAAATCGGATCGTCGATCACCCCGGGGTTCACCCGAGCGTAGCTGACGTCGTCAAGCACATCCATCAAGGTATCTGAAAAGCGGGAAGGCGTGCCAGCACGCACCGCCGCTGCGCTGTCGGGATCGAGCATCTTCTTCCGCCGCCTTAAGAAAATCTTGGTAGCGAAGTTAACAGTTCATTAACCCTGACCAAAGCGCAAGCGTGCAAAATGGTTAACCGCCGTAGTGGCGGCGGCAGTCACCAACCATTACTTGGCAGCGATGCGGAGGGGCTGCGCCAAGGGGGGCGCTGGGTTATGAGCACTCAACAGGATCGTTAGAGCCTCATTGCTCAGAGGCCGACCGTAAAGGAAGCCCTGGACCAGATCGACATTGGTCTTCTCGGTAATCAGGGCCAATTGTCCTTCAGTCTCGACACCTTCGACCGTAATCTTAAGGGCAAGGTCCTGGCCAAGCTGGGCGACGTTGGCAAGCAGGCGCAAGGCGTGCGAGTCGGTTTCAATATCAGCGACGAAACTGCGGTCGATCTTGAGCTTGGTAAAGGGCATCGAGCGCAGATAGCTCAAAGAGGAATAGCCTGTTCCAAAATCGTCCAGCGCGATGCCAATGCCCATCGCTTGCAGCGTGTGCAGCGTTGCTTCGGCAGCTTCCTGCTCGTCGATGACGGTCGTCTCGGTAACTTCGATTTCCAGCCTGCTGGGCGGCAGGCCGCTCTTGCTCAGCGCGTCCATGACCATGGTCTCGACCTGCCGGGAACGGAAGTCACGGGCAGAAATATTGACGGCTACCATGATATTCTTCGGCCAGGTCATGCAATCGTGCGTCGCCAGGTTCAGCACATATCGCGTCAGGTCGGAGATCATGCCGGTCTCTTCGGCGATCGGTATGAAGTCAGCCGGCGAAATGGGTCCCAGAGTGGGATGGGTCCATCGGGCCAGGGCCTCGCAGCCCACGATCCGGTTTTCGCGCGGATTGATCAGCGGCTGATAGACCAGGCTCAGTTCGCCCTCGTCGATGGCCTTGCGCAGGTCGGCCTTGAGCTGCTGGCGCTGCTGATATTCGGTGTCCATGCGGTCATGGAAGAAGACAACCTGCCCTTTGCCAGCCGACTTGGCCTCATAAAGCGCCAGATCAGCCTTGATCATCAGCTCTTCAAGATCACTCGGATGCTCATTGGCGGCCACTGCGCCAACACTGATGCTGACAGTAATATGCCGGCCCGGGATGTCGAACCCGCTGGCCATGGCGCCGAGCAGCCGGTTGGCATTGTCCCGCGCTTCATCGGGACCCGTCAGATAGGGATAGAATGCCACGAATTCGTCGCCGCCCAGACGGGCGCAAATGGCGTGCTGGCCTAGCGTTTCACGCAAGCGCTTGCCCATGGCCACCAGCAGCCGGTCGCCGGTCATGTGCCCCATGGTGTCGTTGATATGCTTGAAGTCATCCACGTCGATGACAAACAGCGCTGCATGCCCCTGCGGGTCGCTGGCTCGTTCCACGAGCGCCTCGGCGACCTGTTCGGCGAAATAACCGCGGTTGGGCAGCTCGGTCAGTGCGTCGTACCGCGCCATGTAATTGATGCGCTCTTCAGCCGCGACGCGATCCGAAATGTTCTCGAGCAACAACACCACCTTGTTGTCACGCGACGAGACGGTCACTTCGTAATAGTTGTTCGATGCCGAAATCAGCAGCATCTTGCCGGTTGAGCCTGCATCGATCAGAGCGTTGAGCTGATCGAGGGCCTCACTGGACATATGGCCGGACTGAACCAGTTCCCCACAGAGCTTGGCAAAAGGCTGACCGAGCCAGGCGTCGGGATTGCTGCGTCCGAAGGCATCCAAGGCCCGAGAATTGACGACCTCGATCACGCCGAAACGGTCCAGCATGAGCAGCCCGTGTTCCAGCGTATCAAGTGCTGCATCAAGCTGATTGGCGAGAGCCGCGGCTTCGATGCGGCCATGCACGGCGCGCAGCAGGATTTTGCGCGAATTGCCTGCAATGGTTCTCAGGCTGATGAAGAACGGGAGCAACAATAGCGTCAACAACGCGTAATAGATATTGCCCACCAGCAGAAGGCCAGCCACCAAGGGTCCGGCAATCAGCAATACCTGGGTGGTCATAAGCCGGTCTATGGCGAAGTTGCGCTGCGCCGGGCCAACCAGGACAGACACCGATACGCAGGCGGCGGTCAGTTCGGCGAAAGCGTCGTCCACAATCCAGAAGCTGATCATGCACCAAGTGCCATAGAGCAGGGCAATGGCAGCGGCGCCGATGGTGGCGCGCATTTCCCAGTACTGGGCGGTCTCCACGTCTTCGTCGGCCAGGGTGATCTTGTCGAAGGCCCGCATGTCGAGGTAGCGAATGCTGCCCACCAGCACGAATACCGCGGCAACGACCGCCAGGATCGGCGATTCCGATTCCAGCGCAGCGACCACGGCCGCCACGGCGGAGCCGAAGGCGCCCAGCAGCATCGACCGGCGATCCGCATAGAGTGAGCGGATCATCGAGACATAATCGACCGGTGGCAGGACTTTGCTGGCGGCCTCGAACATCTCAGGCCTCCCGCTCGACGCCGGCACGCGCAGAAGTGCGCGCCGGCCTGAGGGTCGGGCGGAACATGCGCGTACGGTCATGGAGCTTGTGCGGCATTCGTGCGTTGATCTGTTGCATCAGGCGTTTGGCCCCAGCAGGCGCTTTACCCGGTTAAGATGGTGTTTCGGCGTGCCTCCTTGATCCATTTGGCGTACGTTTTCCTGTTCAAAGGGTGAATGCACGCTTAATCGCAACATTATAAGGAGAGGGCTTCGATGGATAAACTTACGACTGCCCAGCGCGAGGCGGCTCTAACCTCCCTCGGCGATTGGTCCTACGATCCTGAGGAGGATGCTATCGAACGCGGGTTCGGTTTCAAGGACTTTTCCGCGGCCTTTGCCTTCATGACCCGGGTGGCTTTGCTGGCGGAAAAGGCCGGGCATCATCCCGAATGGTCCAATGTCTACAATAAGGTATCGATCCGGCTCACCACCCATGACGCGGGCGGGTTGAGCGACAAGGATATCGATCTCGCCCGGCGCATTGATGCTTTGGGGACATGACCCAGGTGAACGCTCACCGCGGTGGTTTTCGCTGTTGGGAGTAAATATCCCAGCAAGTCGAGGACCTGGATGCCTTTCCTTGCGCCAAGCAGGCGCGGGCTGGCCTCGAGCGCTTCTAGCAAAATAACTACGGTTTTGTGGTTCAGAAGCGCGACAAAACAAAGACTTGGATCATTTCGCCGTTTCAACGAAGCTGTGAAATGATCTAGTGAAAATTGCGGCCACCCGGCAGCGCCGAATAGGCGCGGCGGCGGGCCAATTCTATCTCTCGAATTGCGTTGCGATCCCGGCTCTGGCTGCCTGGCGGGCCGGACTTGCCCTCGTCGGCGCGCGCCACCACCGCATCCCCGATATCCTTGCCATGCGACAGGTCGAGCAGATAGGGGGTCAGGTCCTCCATATCCTGGGCGATGACATGGATAACCCCCTGTTCGGACTGCACCTTGCCGCGCACTGCCAGCATCCGGCTTGAGAGCAAGGTCTTGCGCAAGCGATCATCCTCGAACAGCTTTGGCCAGACCACGATATTGGATACTCCCGTCTCGTCCTCGAGCGTCACGAAGATCACCCCGCTGGCCGTACCGGGACGCTGGCGCACCAGCACCAGACCCGCGACCTCCACCACAATGTCATTGGCAACATGAGCGAGACTTTGCGCCCGCGTTGTGCCGCGCACCTGCAGCATAGGCCGCAGAAACTGCACCGGATGACCCTTGAGCGAGAGCGAGAGCGTCGCGTAATCATGGATCACCTCTTCGCCCGGCGCCATCAGCGGCAGGCCGGCGGGTTCTTCTTGCAGCGTCTGCAACTGCGGCCGGGCTGCAAAAAGCGGCAGGGTTTCGGCACCATGCGTGCCCACTAGCCCCTTGACCGCCCAGAGCGCCTCGCGCCGGTTGAGCCCGAGGCTGGCAAAGGCATCGGCCCGCGCCAGCTTCTCGAGGCTGGCAACAGGCACCCCGCTCCGCAGCCAGAGATCGCGCACCGAGCCATAACCGGCGCCGCGTGCCGCAATGATCCGTTCGCTGTCCTTCTTGGCCAGGCCTTCGACCATGGAAAGCCCCAGCCGCACGGCCTTTTTCGTATAGATGTGATCGGCCATCGGAGCGTGGCGCGGCCAGATATGGGTCCGCATATCCCAGCCATTGTCCTCGAGCGTACTGTCCACCTCGGACATGTTGATGTCGACTGCACGCATTTCCACGCCATGCTCGGCCGCATCCCGCACCAGCTGGCTGGGCGCGTAAAAACCCATGGGCTGGGAATTGAGCAGTGCACAGACAAAGACATCGGGATAGTGGCACTTGAGCCAGCACGAGGCATAGACCAGGAGCGCAAAGCTGGCCGCGTGGCTCTCGGGAAAGCCATATTCGGCAAAGCCTTGAATCTGGGCAAAACTCTGATGCGCAAATTCGGGCGTATAGCCATTGCCGATCATGCCGCCGATGAAATCGTCGCTGAACTGGGCCAGCTTGCCGGTGCGCTGCCAGGCCGCCATGGCGCGCCGCAACTGATCGGCCTTGCCGGGTGAAAACCCGGCCCCGACAATGGCGATCTGCATCGCCTGTTCCTGAAACAGCGGCACGCCCAGCGTGCGATGCAGCACCGCCCGGAGCGCCTCGCTCGGATATTCGACCTTTTCGATGCCCTGACGGCGCCGCAGATAGGGGTGGACCATGTTCCCCTGGATCGGCCCGGGCCGGACAATGGCCACCTCGATGACGAGGTCATAGAACACCTCGGGCTTGAGGCGCGGCAGCATCGACATCTGAGCCCGGCTCTCGATCTGGAACACTCCAATCGTGTCGGCCCTGTGAGTCATTTCATAGACCGGCCTGGCCGCTTCAGGATCACGGAATTCCTCGGTCTGCAGCTCCGCCAGTTCCACCTTGCGGTCATAATGCTTTTCCATCAGGCCAAAGGCCCGCTGCAAGCAGGTCAGCATCCCCAGTGCCAGAATATCAACCTTGAGGATTTTCAGCGCATCGATATCGTCCTTGTTCCATTCGATGATGGTGCGGCTGTCCATGGCAGTCTTGCCGATGGGCACAAGGCTCTCCAGACTATCGCGGGTAATGACGAAACCGCCCACATGCTGGCTGAGATGGCGCGGAAAACCCTTTAAAACCTTGACCACTTCGAACATCTGCGCCAGCACCGGATCGTCGGGGTTGAGCCCGATGCCGCGCACCTTGGCCAGGTCGACGCCTGATCCCCAGCCCCAATGCAGCTGGTTGAAAGCACTGACCGTATCTTCCGACACACCGAACACCTTGGCCGCCTCGCGGATGGCGCTCTTGCTGCGATAGGTGATGACATTGGCCGTGAGCCCGGTGCGCTTGCCGCCATACTTGTTGTAGACATATTGCATCACCTCCTCGCGCCGCTCGTGCTCAAAATCGACGTCGATATCGGGCGGCTCGTCGCGCTCGGTGGAGATGAAGCGCCCGAACACCAGATTGGCCTTGCGCGGATCCACCTCGGTGATCTCAAGGCAATAGCAGACCGTGGAATTGGCCGCCGAACCGCGCCCCTGGCACAGAATGCCGAGGTCATGGCGCGCATGCCGGACAATATCCTGCACCGTCAGGAAATAGGCGGCATAGCGCTTTTCGTCGATCAGCCGGAGTTCGGTCTCGATCTGAGCGCGCGTGCCGTCTGGCAGACCCTCGGGGAAGCGCTTTTCGGCCCCGATCCAGGTGAGGCGCGTCAGCGTCTCCTGCGCCGTTTCGCCATTGCCGATGGTCTCCTCGGGATAATTATATTCGAGCTGGTCGAGGGCAAAGCTGATCCGCCCGGCCAGCAGGACGGTTTCGGCCAGCGCTTCGGGATGTTCGGCAAACAGCCGCGCCATTTCTGCCGGATATTTGAGATGCCGCTCGGCATTGGCCGAAAGCAGGAAACCGGCTTCCTCCAGCGTCTTGTGCTCGCGGATGCAAGTGACGACATCAGCGAGGATGCGCCGGCCCGGTTCATGATAGAGCACATCATTGCTGGCCAGCATGCGTGCGCCATGGCGCCGTGCCATCTGGTCCACCCGGTTGAGGCGGGCGCGATCCTCGCCATCGAAACGCGGCACGCCCGCCACCCAGACTCGGCCGGGCGCCCGGGCGCTCAATTGCGCCAGCACTGTTTCGCTCAGCCCCCAGTCATCCTCATAAGGCATGAGAATGAAGAGCTGGCCGGATGAAAAGTCCCCGTGCTCCGCGTCGTCGAACAGGTCGGCAAGGACCAGTTTGGGCTTGCCTTTCTCGCCGCGCTGATTGCCCAGGGTCAGCAACTGGCACAGCCGCCCATAGGCCGCCCGGTCGCTGGGATAGGCGACGATGTCGGGCGTGCCATCGGCAAAGCAGAGCCGCACCCCTACCAGATACCGAAACCCCGGCGGACGACCATCATGGTCGCGCGCCGCTACATAGCCGCGCACCACGCCGGCAAAGCTGTTGCGATCACACAGCCCGAACGCATTCATGCCCATATAAAGGGCGCTCGAAACCAGTTCCTCGGGGTGGGAGGCGCCGCGCAGAAAGGAAAAATTGCTTGCCGCCACCAGCTCGACATAGTCGACCGTCTGCAGGGGCCGGGATCTGGCCGGCCCCTCCCGGCGCGGCAAGGCAATGACCGCGCTCATTGAAACAGGCCATGAAGGTACCAGACCGGCAGGTCCGGTCCGCCATAGAGCCCGTGGCGAAACACCCAGAAGCGCCGGCCCGTCTCGTCCTCCACCCGGTAATAATCGCGCGTCAGCATGGCCTGGTCATGCAGCGGCAGGTTCGGCTGATAAGGGGGAGGCACTGGCCTTTCGCCGGGCTCGGGTGGCCGCGGTTGCACCAGTTCGAGCCGGGCGCCGCTCCGCCACCATTCCGCCCCCAGCCGCTCGGGACCAGCCGCCCGCACCAGCCGGTAGCGACTGCCGCGCCAGATCATCAGCGCCGGCAGGCCATCGGGCACTTCGGCGCTGATCCTGACCGGCTCGGGCTCGGGCAGCAGCCGCAGCGGCCGGTTGAGCGCGGGCCCATGTGTGCCGGCTTCCTGCGCCATGGCCTGGGCCGGCACCAGTCGTGCCGCCCGCTCGGGCAGGTGGCTCTCGATCATCTGCATCCGCAGCACGGCCAGCGGGCCGAGGCGGCTCGACATGCGATCATTGAGCTGGTCGATATCAATTCTGCCGTCATCCTCGGCAAAGGCCCCAACCTGGCTGGCCGGTGCCGCATCCAGCGAGCTGGCGGCCAGCCGCACCATGTCGATGCCAAAGCCCGCATCATATTCGCCCGCAAGGCGTTCGGCGCGATGGCTGAACAACGCGGCGACATGGCTGGGATCGCGCGTGACCCGGGCCGAATTGACCGAAAAGGTCATGACCTTGTGATCGACCCGATAGAGAAACAGGTGAAAGCTCTGCGCGCCGAGGCCGGCCCCCTCGAGGCGCAGGCAGAGCTGGATAGCCAGGTCCTGGGCGGCGGCAAGGACATCGTCGAGCAAGCCGATCGGATCAGCAAAGCGGCGCTCGGCATGATAGTCAACCTGCGGCAGGCGCGGCGTCATCCGCTCCACTACCTGGCCATAGGCCTGGTCGAGCCGGACCAGCAGCGATTGTCCAAGCCGCGCCTGCAGCGCCTTGCGTGACCGCTGCCGCACCGCGCCAATGGTGGTCAGGCCCATCTGCGCGAGCGTGGCGACCTGGCTTTCCGCGAGCCGAAGAGCCGCGACCGGCAGGTCTTCCAGCCGCTCGGCCAGCGCCGCGCTCTCCACCACCTGGCTGCGGGCGAAATGACTGAAGGCCCAAGCCGCGCCAATGGTCGGCGCAACCGCCCCGGCAACCGTATAATCCAGCGCGCGCAGACGGGTGAGCAGGGTGCGCAGCATGGCCGCTTCGCCACCAAAGAGATGCTCGACCCCGGTAATATCGAGCACCAGATCGCCAAAGGCGCAGGCATCCTGCAGGACTGCCACCATGGGACTGGCATTGGAGTGCCAGTCGGCAAAGTCGGCAAACCCGGCCTCAAGCAGCGGCCGGTCCATTTCGAGCGTCGTCAGCTCCGGCACCAGCGCTCGCGCATCGGCCAGGTTCTGACCTTGTCGGATGCCACGCCGGGTCGCCTCCGCATCCACCGCGCCGATACGCAACCCGCCCTTGATCCGTTCATAGAGCGCCAGCGGCGCCTTAAGGCCCGGATCACGCCGTCTGAGATAGTCGGTCGGCCAGCTGGGCAGGAACAGCACGAGAAAGCGCCGCTCCGAAAAGGGACTGTTCTGGGGATTGGGAAGCAATGTCTGCAAGACCATGTTTTGTCCATTCCAGCACCCATTGGGCCTGCTCTTTCCGGATCGAACCGCGCTCGAGGCGGACCTGCCAGCGGGGTGCACCGGGGGCATGGTCGTCATAGGGTTTTGCGGCGCTGGCGCTGGGCATGAGGTGCCAGCGCAACTGCGCTGCACTGGCCGGCCGCTGCGCCCCATAGCGCAGGAAAAACATCGAGCCACCAGACTGCGCTGCCCGAAGACCAAGCCGGCGGCTGGCGGTGAAATCGAGATTTTTGTGCGGTCGCACGATGTCGGCCACCACTGCCGCCACCGCCCGGCAGGCAATGGCCTCTTCGGCTGCCCAGAGCAGATCGCCCATATTGGCCGGGCGAATGAACACCATGGCAGATGGATCAAAGCCGAAACTCACCAGCCCCGGGCCATAGGGCATGCCCGTACCCTTTGTGTCCCGGGCCAGCTGCAGATAGAGCACCGCCACACGCTGCTTGGTCATGAGGCCCTTTGCTTGGGCCAGCGCAAATCCCAGGCTGGCCCCGGCATTGCGCGGCTCATCGGTATAGATTTCCTGCAACAGCCCACCGGGCAACAGCGGAAAGCCATCCGCATCCGCCGCGACGCGCTGGCGGGTTTCGGCCAGCGCCGGCTTACGCTCGATATCGGCAATGACATCCCGCAGCGCGGCAAGGCGCTGTTGCTGGTTCGGGGTCTGCATGGGGCGACCATATAGGTGAACAAAGAGAGAACATTTAGACTCCGAATCTCGTGCGAGTCGAGTCCCTTTGTGTCCCTGCGGTGTGACCCGGCTGCATCAGCCCCGCTCAAGACCGCGTGAGAGCCCCAACAAGCCCATTGAGCCGCCGCCACATATGGCTAAGTCTCAAGTGGCCTGCCTCCCGGCGTGCAGCAACCCTTTATCCCATCGACCCCGACGGAGGCTGACCGCCATGTTCGAGGCCCTGACCCGTTTGTTCGGAAAATCCGAGGCACCCCCTGACCTGCACGATCCCCAGCTCGCCGTGGCAGCCCTGCTGGTGCATCTGGCAGCCGTCGATGGCTCCATGCAGGACGCAGAGCGCAGGGCCATTCGCGGCGCGCTGATGGACCATTACGACCTGGGCGAGGATGCCGTCGACAAGCTGATCCGCGAAGCGGCCAGGCGCGATGCCCAGGCGGTGGACTTCTACAAATTCACCAGCGGCCTCACCCAGCTCGACATGGGCGACCGCATCGAGATCATCCGCATGATGTGGACCGTGGTCTTTGCCGACCGACAGAACCACGAGCTGGAGGACAATATGGTCTGGCGCATTGCCGAGCTGATCGGCGTATCGAGCCGCGACCGCACCATATTGCGCAACCAGATCCGCGGTCGCACGGCCGAGGAAGCCGAAGAGAACTAATAGGCTTCAAAGGCGCCGATGATCTCGACCTCGTCCGTCGCGCAGTCAAAATCACCTGCTTTATCAGCAGCCTGGCGCGCCAGTTCATTGGCATTTGCATTGGCGCGCGCATCGACATAGGCGATGTGGCAACTATTGCCCTCCTGGATCTGGGTCACCACCAGCACCTGGCCGAAATCCTCGCCCGTCTCGGGATGGGCGGTGTGATAACGCACGATGGTGGCAATGGGGAACCAGCGCCCCAGCGCATTGGAAAGCCGCCATTCGAGTTTTTCACCGAGCCTATTGAACGGCGGCAAGGTCTGGAAACCGGCGCTATTCTCATCGGGGTCAAAGCCATAGCTCAGAGAAAAACGCAGGTCCCCCTCTTCGACCATCAAGGGAAATCCCTTGTAGCCCGGACAGGACCAGGAGGCGCCAAAGTCGTCGGCCTCAAGCACCAGGCATTGCGCGAGATCAAGATCGGTATAGGCGCTGGTAAAGCCCGACTGGGCCTGCACCGGCGCGATGAGCAATCCACCCATGGCCACAAAACCAAGCGTTTTCACGACCTTTGCACGCATCTGGCATTTCTCCTCGCCGCCACGATCTGGCATGATCCAGATCAATGTGCCGCCATGATGACTGGCGCATACTTGTCCGGCAAGGAGAGCAAGCCATGTTCAAGCATCTGCTGATCGCTACGGATGGGTCCGAACTGGGCAATAAGGCGCTCGCCACCGGGCTGGCGCTGGCCCGGCTCAACCAGGCCGAGGTGACCATTATTACCGCCACGGACCCGGTCAGCACAGGCATTGGCTCGGGCGGATTTGGGACAATCGATGCCGGCACCCTCGTCGCGCGCCTCGAGGAAGCCTATGCCATTGAGGCCAAAGAGCTGCTAGAGAAGGCCCGGAAACAATCGCAAGATGCTGGAATTACAGCACAAACTCTACACCTGCCACGCCATCACCCCGCTGACGGAATACTGGAAACCGTGGCCGAAAGAGCCTGTGATCTCATCGTCATGGGGTCCCATGGCCGACGCGGGCTGAGCCGGTTGATGCTGGGCAGCCAGGCCGCCGAAGTGCTGGCGCGCGCCAGCGTCCCGGTGCTGATCGTCAAATAGGCAGGACTGCTGTGGCGGTTTTGGACCTTGCCTTTGGGAGCCATTGGGGGCAGAACCGCGCCAACTCCTGGACCCCCTCCCGAACTGCGAAGATGAACGAGAAATGAATATCGACGCGATCCCCACCGGCAAGAACCCGCCCGACGAGCTCAATGTGATCATCGAAGTGCCGCTTGGTGGCGAGCCGATCAAATATGAAATCGACAAGGAATCGGGCGCGCTGTTCGTCGACCGCTTCCTCTATACGCCGATGCGCTACCCCGGCAATTATGGCTTCGTGCCCCACACGCTGTGCGGCGACGGCGACCCGCTCGACGTCATCGTGATGAATTCGCGTCCGCTGGTGCCCGGCGCCGTGGTGCGCAGCCGCCCCGTCGGCGTGCTGTTCATGGAAGATGATGGCGGCCAGGACGAAAAGATCATCGCCGTGCCGATTTCCAAGCTCACCCGGATGTATGACAATATCCAGGATATCGGCGACATGCCCGAGATCCAGCTCGAGCGCGTCAAGCACTTCTTCACCCACTACAAGGATCTCGAGCCGGGCAAATGGGCCCGCATCGACCGCATCGGCGGCCTTGACGAGGCCCGCAAGGTGATCCTCGATTCCATGGAATTGGCCAAAAAGGGCTGATGTAACAGGGGCGGTCCTTCGGGCCGCCCTTTTCGTTCAGCCCAGCCGCATGCGCCCGATCAGCCCATCGCGGGTGACGAACTGATGCCAGAGCGCGGCCGCGACATGGCCGATAAACAGCGCGACCAGCAGCCAGCTCACCAGACCATGCACGCCATAGGGCCCCACGGTGTTGAACTGCGGCAATGGCCCACCCGAAAACAACGCCGGCAATGCACCCGTCAGCGCCACCATGCCCACGCCCGACGCGACCATGACCAGTATGGCGCCATAAAGTCCCATATGGACAAGGCGCGACGCCCAGTTCTGTGCCTGGCTCATGCCGGCCACCGGCGCCGGATGCTTGTCCAAGAACAGCCACCAGATCACGCGAAACAGCGTCAACAGACCGACCAGCAGGCCCAGCGTCACATGCACCGGCAGCACGCTCGCCACCAGGTCGCGCGCATTCTCCATCACCCTGCCACTGACCAGCATGAGGATGACCGCAAGGGCCGACAACCAGTGGATACTGGCCGCAATGGCGCCGTACCGCTCGGGGGAACTGTGCAGGGACATGAAAACCTCCTTGGCCTGGCGCCTGACCGGCTATATACTTAGCATACTATATACTTACTGAGTATGCTATGTAAATGACCTTGAATCGCGAGACATCCCTGGGCTATTTGACCAATTGGGCTGGGCGGCTGTTGGCGCGCGAACTGGAACGGCATCTGGCGCTCATCGGCCTGACGCCAGCCTGCATGCCGGTGCTGTTTGCCCTCGAAGCAGGCGAAGCGAGCCAGAAGGTGATTGCCGAACGCGCCAGTGTCGAACAGGCGACCATGGCTGCCACGCTCAACCGCATGGAGCGCGCCGGGTTGATCACCCGCCGGCCCAACCCCGATGACGGGCGCTCGCAATTGGTGGCGCTGACGACCGGGGCGCGGGAAAAATTGCCCCAGGTGGAAGCGGCCGCCAGGGCCGTCAATACCAGCGTGCTGGAGCAATTGACGCCACAAGAGGGCGAGCAGTTCATCGCCCTTACGCATAAGGTGATCGCGGCGCTCCTGGCGCTTGAGGAGCCAAAGCGCTGAGCGCCCCCTCCATGACGGACAGACGCAGCGCAAATTGCCCGAGACGGAGGCCATCGCCTTTTTCATCCGCATTGCGGTGGACCGCTGGAGCGGTCGGAAGACCATGCGGCCGGTGCCGAGATTGCATCATCTCTCGTCGCACAGATTGAAACGCTGGCCACCGAACAGCGCAACGACAAGGGGCCGGCGTGGGAGAAGGCGCGGCTGGTGAAGAGATTGGCAGAAACACCCCCACCGCACCTCCCCCTGATAGGGGGAGGGATCGATCCAGTTTGCTCCAAAGACTGCGAAGAACACGACCTGCCCCTTCCCCCTTCTTCAGGGGGAGGGGGCGTGGGGGTGGGTTCTACTCCGCCCGCTTGCGATAAACCTGCACCACATTGCCTTTCGAGGTCACGTCACAGCGCACCAGCTCCAGCCGCGTGGTCGGATCGCCCGGCTCGAACAGATGCCGGCCTTCGCCCGCAACAACCGGATGGGTGATCAGCGAAAGCTCGTCCATCAGCCCGGCAAAGAGCAGCTGCCGCACCAGCGAAATGCCGCCCATGGCCGCGATCTCGCCGCCGGGCTGGGATTTCAGGTTGCGCACGAAATCGACCACATCGCCATCAATAAGCGATGAATTGGACCATTTGCCCATGTCGGCCGCCCCGAGCGTATTGGAGGCCACATGCTTGGGCACGGCATTGATGAAATCGGCAAAGTCATTGTCCTGCGTGGCATTGGGCCAATAGCCCGCCCATTCCGACCAGCCGACCCGGCCCATGAGCACGGTGTCGACACGCTCCTGCACGCCGGTCAGCATCTCCCCGAGCTGATCGTCAAAGCTGTCGAACTGGAATTTGAACGGGTCCTGCACCACGCCATCAACGGAATGAAATAGCCCGGCTGTCACTTTACGCATTGCTTATTTCCCTTTGGTTCGGGGCGATGCTTTACCGCCCGTTTCGTGAGGGCGACGAGGGAGGGCAGATGAGTTCGACATTTTACTTGGCCCTATTTCTGCGTCAGCAATTTTCGGTCTGAGTGTAAGGCTTCAACACGCGCCGGCCTTCACCTCCCCCTTGATGGGGGAGGCTGGGAGGGGGTGGCGCCGCTTTCACGAAGCGCCTCGAGCACCAGGAGATAAACTGCCTCTCCGCCGTCCAGAACTTCGCGATTGTTGAAGCGGAGCAAACGATAGCCCTCGCCCTCAAGAAAGGCGGTCCGCACGACATCGCGGCTCAGCCCCGGCTCTGTAAAGTGTGTCTCGCCATCGATTTCAATGATCAGACGAGCCGGGTGGCAGACGAAATCAACTACATAACGCCCCATTGGCGCCTGCTTGCGAAAGTGCCAGCCCAGCTGGCGGATGGGGTAGGCCAAGCGCCAGAAACGGACTTCGGCCGTGGTGGGATTCTGGCGAAGTTTTCGGGGCAATGAGACCATTCGAAATCACCCCCTCCCGGCCTCCCCCATCAAGGGGGAGGTGTGGCATCGCGGCCGTTACTGGCTCAATGACAAAAAATGGGCCCGGAGCTCACGCCCCGGGCCTTCTCCAGTTCAGTTGCGGCGAATGCCTCACATCCCGAAATTCGCCAGCACCGCCAGCAGCAGCAAGGCCACGATATTGGTGATCTTGATCATCGGGTTGACGGCGGGGCCCGCCGTGTCCTTGTAGGGGTCGCCGACGGTGTCGCCGGTGACCGAGGCCTTGTGCGCGTCGCTCCCCTTGTGATGGGTGACGCCGTGGCTGTCGGTAAAGCCATCTTCAAAGCTCTTCTTGGCATTGTCCCAGGCGCCGCCGCCGGCCGTCATCGAGATGGCGACGAAGAGGCCGGTGACGATGACGCCCATGAGCATGGCGCCCAGCGCCGAGAAGGCATTGGCCTGGCCCGCGATCCAGAGGATGGCGAAATAGACCACGATGGGTGAGAGCACCGGCAGGAGCGAGGGCACGATCATTTCCTTGATCGCGGCCTTGGTCAGCATGTCGACCGCCCGGCCATAATCGGGCTTGTCGGTGCCGGCCATGATGCCCGGCTTTTCCTTGAACTGGCGGCGCACTTCCACCACCACCGACTGGGCAGCGCGCCCGACGGCAGTCATGGACATGCCGCTGAAGAGGAACGGCAGCAGCCCACCGAACAGCAGACCCACCACGACATAGGGATTGGCAAGGTCAAAACTCACCGTCAGGTCGGTGAAATAGTGCTTGAGGTCCTCGGTATAGGCCGCGAACAGCACGAGAGCACCCAGGCCCGCCGAACCGATGGCATAGCCCTTGGTGACGGCCTTGGTGGTATTGCCGACAGCGTCCAGCGCGTCGGTATTGTGGCGCACTTCCTTGTCGAGACCGGCCATTTCGGCAATGCCGCCGGCATTGTCCGTGACCGGGCCGAAGGCGTCGAGCGCCACGATGATGCCGGCCAGCGCCAGCATGGTTGCCACCGCCACCGCAATGCCGAAGAGGCCCGCGAGCGAATAGGTGACGATAATGCCGGCAATGATGGTCAGGGCCGGCAGGGCGGTCGATTCCAGCGACACGGCAAGGCCCTGGATGACATTGGTGCCATGGCCGGTGACCGAGGCTTCGGCAATGGAATTGACCGGGCGGCGGCCGGTGCCGGTGTAATATTCGGTGATGACGATGATCAGCCCGGTGATGACGAGGCCCACCACGCCGCACCAGAAGAGGCTCCAAGGGGTGAAGACCTTGGATTCGGTTTCGATGGCGACGTTCATGTCACCGAACATCAGCCAGAGCACCGGCAAGAGCGCGATGAGCGAGAGCACGCCCGTGGCGATGACGCCCTTATAGAGTGCGCCCATGATGTTGTTATCGGCGCCGAGCTTGACGAAATAGGTGCCGATGATCGAGGTGACGACGCAGGCGCCGCCAATGGCCAGCGGCAGAACCATGCCAATGAGCTTGAACTGCTCGGGCAGGATGATGGCGGCCAGCACCATGGTGGCAACAATGGTCACCACATAGGTCTCGAACAGATCCGCCGCCATGCCGGCACAGTCGCCGACATTGTCGCCGACATTGTCGGCGATGGTGGCCGGATTGCGCGGATCATCCTCGGGAATGCCGGCTTCCACCTTGCCCACCATATCGCCGCCGACGTCGGCGCCCTTGGTGAAGATACCGCCGCCCAGACGGGCGAAGATCGAAATCAGCGAAGCGCCAAAGCTCAGGGCCACCAGAGCATCGATGACTGTGCGATCCGTTGGGGCAAAGCCCATGCCGGTCAGGATGATGAAATAGAGCGTGACGCCGAGGAGCCCCAGGCCCGCCACCAGCATGCCGGTGACCGCGCCCGATTTGAAGGCCAGGTCCAGCCCCTTGGCGAGCGAGCCGACGGCGGCCTGGGCGACGCGCACATTGGCCCTGACCGACACATTCATGCCGATGAAGCCGGCGGCGCCCGAGAGCACGGCGCCGATCAGGAAGCCAATGGCCGCATAGACACCCAGCAGCAGCCAGGCCGCGATCAGGATGACCACGCCGACGATGGCGATGGTGGTATATTGGCGTTTGAGATAGGCCGACGCGCCCTCGCGCACCGCCGCCGAGATTTCCTGCATGCGCGCCGAACCCGCATCAGCCTTGAGCAGGCCCTGGGTGGTGACAACGCCATAGACGATAGACAGGCCGCCGCAAGCAACGATCAGCCAAAGTGCCAGATCCATAAGAAGTCCCTCGAAAAATTCTCCTCCGGGGGCCCACGCTGGTCCTGGCCGGGTCTTATGCCCAGTCCAACCCCGCCCTCCTTAAGGCCCCCTCCGAGACGGGAGATTAACGGGAATAATCTGTTAAGCAATGGATATTGCGATGTTTTGTCGCGGCGCTAGACAACAAGGGCGGCAAGGCGCTCAAGCACGTCGCCGGTGGAAGCGGCTACGGCGATCGTCTTGAAGCGGCTGGTCTCGCCGCTGGTGAGGGAAAGTGCCGATTTGGGCAGGCCGAGCGCCTTGGCCAGCAGCGCAATGGCCGCGGCATTGGCCTTGCCCTTGTCGGGCACGGCGCGGACGCGAATGCGCAGCACGCTGGAGCCGTCATCACGACTTTCGGCGCCCTCTATGGCGTCGCGCCCGGCATTGGGCGTGATGCGCAGATGGATGAGGACGCCGGTGTCGGTGCTGCGAAAAAAGCTAGATGCCGGCGCGGGCAACGGCGGGATAGATGTAATAGCCGATGATCGACTGGATGAAGAAGATCAGCAGGAAGGCGATCAGCGGCGAGAGATCCAGGCCGGAGAAATTGGGCATGAAGCGACGGATCGGCTTGAGCACCGGCTCGGTCAGCTGGTTCAGCACCTGCCAGACCGTGGCCACGAATTGATTGCGGGTATTGATGACATTGAACGAAATCAGCCAGCTCATGATGATCATGATGAGCAGCACCCACCAATAGAGCTGAAGCAGGATCAGGATGATATCGAGCACGGCGCGCATGGGCGTCTCCGGTGAAGCGTTCGCAGCAAAAGTGGTGCCGGTTTTGCGTTAAGCGAACGCGGCAGGACAGCATGTCAGGATTTATCTAGTGGTTACACGCCCTTGGGGCAAGGCCGGGGCCGGAGAAGGGTAAAAAGCATTGGGGTCCTGCATCAGAATACGCGATGCAGGACCCCGAATGACTTTACGCCCGGTACGCAGAACACTTCATCCAGGCCACCGCCCCAATGCACGAAGCGTGCCAGAATGAAGGTCCCGAAAAACCGGGATAGGATATGAAGCACTTGTAAACATTCGCATTTTGCAGCAGGGGCGGCGATGCAAAATGCAAGACCGACGCAAAATGCGACAGCTCAATCCGCCGCCCGCGCCGGCTTCCAGGTGACCACCCGGAAGAGATAAACGGCCACGACGGTCGCCAGCACCAGATAGCTCAGGGGATCAAGCACGACCTCGATCACCTCGTAGTGCTCGTGCAGGATATAGCCCGAGAGGGTGAGGAAGGTGTTCCAGACCAGCGCGCCGGTGGTGGAAGCAAGGAGGAACAGCGGCAGGGGCATGGCGGCGAGGCCCGCCGGAATGGAAATCAGCGTACGAATGATCGGCAACAGCCGTCCGAAGAGGACGATGATTGGCCCGAAACGACGGAAAAAGCCGACCGCCACGTCGATTTCTTCGGCATTCATGGTCAACAACCGCCCATAGCGGTCGGCCAGCCACTTCACCCGGGGGAGACCAAAGATGCGCCCGGCGAAATACCAGGGCAGCATCCCCACCACCGCACCAAAGGTCGCGGTGGCCAGCACGCCAAACAGATTGAGATCGCCATTGGCAGCGGCAAAGCCGGCAAAGGGGATGATGAGTTCGGACGGAATGGGCGGAAAGATCGATTCCGCCAGCATGACGAGGAAAATGCCGACATATCCGAGTTCGGAAATGGTCTGGATGATCCAGTCGGTCATGCGGTTTTCCTGTCCCTCAGAGCTCTCGATGTCACCCCGGCGAGGCCGGGGTCCATCTTGAGGTCTACAAGCGCTCCGTGAACGCCAAGTTACCTCAGGATGGATCCCGGCCTTCGCCGGGATGACACCGCATCTTGGGAAGCAATCAAGCCGACTTGGCGGCGCGGCTCATGCGCTTGCGGTCATTGGGGTCGAGCCACATCTTGCGCAGGCGGATCGACTTGGGGGTCACTTCCACATATTCGTCTTCGGCAATGTAGCCGAGCGACTGTTCCAGCGTCAGTTTCTTGGGCGTGGTCAGGCGCACCGCTTCGTCCTTGGACGTCGTGCGGATATTGGTGAGCTGCTTGCCCTTGAGCGCATTGACCTCAAGGTCGTTCTCGCGCGAGTGCTCGCCGATGATCATGCCTTCATATATGTCGACGCCGGCGTCGATCATGATCTGGCCGCGATCTTCCAGGTTCCACAGAGCAAAGGCCACGGACTGGCCGGTGCCATTGGAGATCAGGACGCCCGTACGACGGCCCGGCAGGTCGCCCTTGAACGGCACGAAGGAATGGAACAGGCGGTTGAAGATGGCGGTGCCGCGGGTGTCCGAGAGCAGTTCGGGCTGGTAGCCGATCAGCGAACGGGTCGGGACCAGCAGCTGGATGCGGGTGCGACCAACGCCGGAGGGGCGCATGTCGGTCAATTCACCCTTCCGCTCGGTCAGCTTCTGCACCACGGTGCCGGTGTGCTCGTCATCGACGTCGATGATGACTTCTTCGACCGGCTCAAGACGCTGGCCATTCTCTTCCTTGAAGAGCACTTTCGGGCGGCCGATGGTCAGCTCGAAGCCTTCGCGGCGCATGTTCTCGATCAGCACGGCGAGCTGCAATTCGCCACGGCCGGCAACGTCATAGCTGTCATTGTCTTCGCCGGGCGTGACCTTGATGGCCACATTGCCTTCGGCTTCGCGCATCAGGCGCTCGCGAATGACGCGCGACTGCACCTTGTCGCCTTCGCGACCGGCCAGCGGGCCATCGTTGATGCGGAAAGTGACCGACAGGGTCGGGGGATCGATCGGCTTGGATTCGATTGGCTTGGTGACCGAGGTGGCGCACAGCGTGTCGGCCACGGTCGAGGTCACAAGACCGGCAATGGCGACAATGTCGCCAGCTTCGCCGATATCCACCGGGGTGCGCTCAAGGCCACGGAAAGCCAGAACCTTGGAAACGCGGCCCTTTTCGACTTCCTTGCCTTCACGGTTGAGCGTGTGGATCGGATCGTTTGCCTTGACCGAGCCCGAGGTGATGCGACCGGTCAGGATACGGCCCAGGAACGGGTTGCGCTCGATAGTGGTGACGAGCATGCGGAAGGCACCTTCCTCGACGCTCGGCTCGGGCACATGCTCGATGACCTTGTCGAGCAGGGGCGCCAGGGTTTCCTTGGGGCCTTCGGGCTCCAGCGCCATCCAGCCCTGCTTGGCCGAACCATAGAGCACCGGGAAATCAAGCTGTTCGGGCGAAGCATCGAGCGCGATAAAGAGGTCGAAGATCTCTTCGAGCACTTCCAGATGCCGTTCGTCGGACTTGTCGATCTTGTTGATGGCAACGATCGGGCGCAGGCCCTGGGCCAGCGCCTTGCCCAGCACGAACTTGGTCTGGGGCATCGGGCCCTCGGCCGCATCGACCAGGATCACCACGCCATCGACCATGGAGAGAATTCGTTCCACTTCGCCACCGAAGTCGGCGTGGCCGGGGGTGTCGACGATGTTGATGCGGGTTTCGTTCCACATCAGCGAGGTGACCTTGGCCAGAATGGTAATGCCGCGCTCGCGCTCGATATCATTGCTGTCCATGGCGCGTTCTTCGACGCGTTCGTTTTCACGGAACGAACCGGACTGCTTGAGCAGCACGTCGATCAGCGTGGTCTTGCCGTGGTCAACGTGGGCGATGATGGCGATATTGCGCAGGGACATGGATGGATCAGCCTCTTTGGCATGATCCCAGAACCTTGGGCCGCGGGGGCGGCTTCAAACGGCTGAACCATGCAGGAATAAACAGGGCGCCCGACCCAGGCGGAAACCTGGTAGGGGCACATTTGGCGCTGCCTTACAGGAGAACGCGGTTTTCCACAAGCGCAGGGCACGCAAGGCACGGTTGCGGGCGCCGAGCGGACGCCCGCAGATCGCATCAGGGCCGCAATCTCAGGGCGGCACTGCGCTTGATCACGCCGGGTTGCAACATGCCATTGCGGCAAGCCAGAGCCTTAGGACGCCTTTTTGCGCAGCTGTGTCTTGGCCACTTCGGAATGCAGCAGGTTGGCCAGCGCCGCGGGCTGCAATGGCGGGGAGAACAGGAAACCCTGAACCTCCGACACGCCATGCGCCCGCACCATGGCCAATTGCTCCTCGGTCTCGATGCCCTCGGCGGTCGTCAGCATGCCCAGGGACTGACCCAACCCGATAACCGCCTTGATAATCGCCTGGCTATCGGTGCGCGTGGTCAGGTCGCGCATGAACGAGCGGTCGATCTTGATTTTGTCGAAAGGAAAGCTGCGCAGATAGCTTAGCGAGGAATAGCCGGTGCCGAAGTCGTCCATGGAAATGCGCACGCCCATGCCGCGCAATTCGTGCAGGGCCGCAATGATGCTTTCGCTTTCGGTCAGCAGCAGGCTCTCGGTGATTTCCAGCTCCAGCCGCGTCGGCTCCAGCTTGGCCTCGTTGAGCGCCGCCTTGACCTGGCCCACCAGATCCTTGTGGCGGAACTGCACCGGGGACAGATTGACAGCCACGCGCACATCGCCCGGCCAGCTCGCAGCAGTCTTGCAGGCTTCGTGCAGCACCCATTCGCCAATCGGCACGATCAGCCCTGTCTCCTCGGCCACCGGAATGAATTCCACCGGCGAGATAGTGCGGTCGTCATGATCCCAGCGCAGCAGCGCCTCGACGCAGGCAACCCGGTTTTCCGCCAGGCCCAACAGGGGCTGGAACATCAACCGCAGCTCGTTGCGCTGCATGGCGAGGCGCAGGCCGGCCTCGATGGAGCGGCGCTGCTGTAGCTCGGCATCCATGCCCGCTTCAAAGAAATGATAGGTGGAGCGGCCTTCGGACTTGGCCTTGTAGAGCGCCAAATCGGCGTTCTTGACCAGCTGGTCGGTGGTGGTGCCATCGCCCGGCCCCACCGCAATGCCGACCGAAGCGCCAATCTCGATCTGCTGGCCTCCGATATTCATCGGCGCGCGCATTGCCTTGACGATGCGATCGGCAACACGCGCCGCCATGTCCACGCCGTCGATGGGCCGCAGCAGCAACGCAAATTCGTCGCCGCCCAGCCGGGCCAGTAGATCGGTTTCACGCGTTGTGCCCCAGAGCCGGACCGCCGCCTGCTTGATCACCTCGTCGCCCACGGCATGGCCCAACGTGTCATTGACAGCCTTGAAGTGATCGAGGTCGATATAGAGCACGGCCGCACGCTCGCCCCGCCCGAGGCCGGTTTCGGCCCGCGCCATCTGCTCGAGAAATTCGATGCGATTGGGCAGGTCGGTCAGCGCGTCGTGGCGCGCCAGATGCTGGATGCGCGCTTCCGCCTGACGCTGCTCGGTAATGTCCTCATGGGTCGAGACCCAGCCGCCATCCTTCATCGGATGATGCTGCATCAGAATGGTGCGATTGTTCAGCTCGTGGATGTTCTTGCCGTATTCGCGGCGCGCAATCACCTCACGCCGCCAGGTAATATATTCTTCCTTGGTGCCGCCGGTCGACATGCCCATGTCGAACAGATGCGCCAGAATGTCTTCGAGCTGGCTGCCGGGCTTGAGCAATTGGATCGGCAAATTGTAGATGCGCGCATAGGGCTCGTTGCAGATGACCAGCCGCCCGCGCGCATCCATCATGCAAAGGCCAATCGATATATTATTGACCGCCGCATCGAGCCTTATGTTCTGCCGCTCCAGCTCGAGCTTGCGCTTTTGCTGGCTTTCTGAGCGAGCGATCTCGTCGGTGATGTCTTCATGGGTCACCACCCAGCCGAGCTTTTCCGAATAGATATGCGCCGTCTCGATGGTGCGGCCGCCATTGACCATTTCCTGCGCCTTTTGGCGGGCCCCGTGGCGGTTGGCGAGCAACTCGCTGGTATAGTGTTCATAGAATTGGTCGGGGCTCTGCCCCGGATGATTGCCGAGCCGGGCGGAAAGATGCACCACATCTTCCAGCGTCATGCCCCGATGGATCGCATCCTCGGAAAATCCATAGAAATCGCGGTAATGCTTGTTCCACATCAACAGGCGGAATTGGGGCGACCAGACGCAGAACCCATAGGGGATGCTTTCCAGTGCTGCATCGAGCAGCAGCGTTTCAGCAACATCCACAATTTTGCCGGTCTCATCCGCGCGCATTGAACCCCCAGTCCCAAAGCCAAGTCGCGACGCAGGCGAAACGCTAATGAGGTCGGCTTAACGGGGGATTAAATGTGACGGTTTCAATCGATTTCGTGAAGGGGACGGGCCATAAACCCGCCCCATTCGACAATTTTTAGCCGCGCGCCTTGGCGTTGCGCGCTGCCCAGGTCTTCAGACGCAGGCCATTGAGGCGAATGAAGCCCTCGGCATCCTTGTGGTCATAGGCCACCGCGCCCTCTTCGAAGGTCACGAGATCTTCCGAATAAAGGCTGTAGGGCGATGTACGCGCCACCACATTGGCCGAGCCCTTGTAGAGCTTGATGGTGACTTCGCCGGCCACGAATTCCTGGCTCTTGTCGATCAGCGCCTGCAGCATTTCGCGCTCGGGCGAGAACCAGAAGCCATTGTAGATCAGCTCGGCATATTTGGGCATGATCTCATCCTTCAAATGAGCCGCGCCGCGATCAAGCGTGATCGATTCAATGCCGCGATGAGCATGCCAGAGGATCGTGCCGCCCGGCGTCTCATAGACGCCGCGCGACTTCATGCCCACGAAGCGATTTTCGACGAGATCGAGCCGCCCGACGCCATGCTTGCCGCCCAGCGCGTTGAGCTTTTCAAGCAGGCTGGCCGGCGAGAGCTTCTGGCCATTGACCGAAACAGCGTCGCCCTTCTCAAAACCGATCTTCACATATTCGGGGGTGTCAGGCGCCTGTTCGGGCGCAACGGTGCGCTGGAACACATAGTCGGGCGCTTCCACACCCGGATCTTCCAGCACCCGGCCTTCGGAGGATGTATGCAGCAGATTGGCATCGACCGAGAACGGCGCATCGCCGCGCTTGTCCTTGGCAATCGGGATCTGGTTGGCCTCGGCATATTCGAGCAGCTTGGTGCGGCTGCGCAGGTCCCATTCGCGCCAGGGGGCGATGACCTTGATCGACGGGTCGAGCGCATTGGCGGTCAATTCGAACCGCACCTGGTCATTACCCTTGCCGGTAGCGCCATGGGAAATGGCATCGGCGCCGGTTTCCTGGGCGATTTCGACCAGCCGCTTGGCGATCAGCGGCCGGGCAATGGAGGTGCCGAGCAGATAAAGACCTTCATACATGGCATTGGCGCGGAACATCGGGAACACGAAGTCGGCCACGAATTCTTCGCGCAGATCCTCAATGCGGATGTCCTTGATGCCGAACATCTCGGCCTTCTTGCGCGCCGGCTCCAGTTCTTCGCCCTGCCCCAGATCGGCGGTGAAGGTCACCACCTCGCAATTATAGGTTTCCTGCAGCCATTTCAGGATGATGGAGGTGTCGAGCCCGCCCGAATAGGCCAGCACGACTTTTCTTATTTCATTCGCCATGGTGTGTGCCCCAGTAAAGGATGATGACAGGATAAGCCCGAAATTGCGCAATGAACTTGCGATTATCGTAAGCCTAGCGCAGTTTGTGGCAGATTGTGCCAACTGGTGAATTCAACAGAGCGGAAAATGCCAGAAACCATAGATGCCATCGACCGCCGGATTTTGCGAGCATTGCAGCGCAATGGCCGGATGTCCAATGTCGAGCTGGCCAATGCTGTTGGCCTATCTCCCTCGCCCTGCCTCCGGCGGGTGCGCCTGCTTGAGGAAAAAGGCGTTATTGATCAGTATGTTGCGATTCTCAACGGCCCCAAGCTCGGCCTCGGACTGACGGTGTTCGCCCGCATCTGGTTCAAGACCCAGGACGCCGAGACGACCAATCAATTCGCCGAAACGGTCAGAAAATATCCTGAAGTGGCAGAGTGTTACCTGACAACGGGGGAATGCGACGCGATCATGCGGATCGTGACGACGGACCTGCACGCCTATTGGCGCTTCCAGTCCGACCACCTGATGCGTATTCCCAGCGTGCAGAGTGTCAAAACCGACGTACCCATGGAGACCATCAAGGCCAGCCGGGAACTCCCGGTGTGAGGCCATGACTGTGTTGATGAACAGAATTTGACCAATTCTGAACGCCCTACCCCGAAGCGGCGAAAAATGCGATTGTCCGCGCCTGTCACTCCGAGACCGCCATGCCAGTTTTCATCCCGGACCTGCCCGTCATCCTCGCCTTTGCGCTGGCGACAATCGTCCTCGCCATTACGCCGGGACCGGACATGGCGCTACAGATGAGCCGCGCCATCAATTATGGCCGGTCTCATGGACTGGCCGCCATGTTCGGCGCCATGGCCGGCATTCTGGTCCACACCATGCTGGTGGCCTTCGGAATCTCCGTCCTCATTATCGCCGCGCCGCCATTGTTCCTGGCGCTCAAGATCGCCGGGGCCATCTACCTGCTTTATCTTGCCTATCAGGCCGTGTTCCACGGCGGCGGACTGCGCCTTGCCGAGGCCGCGCGCAAGCCCCCCACGGTGCGGCAGAGCTTCATGACTGGCATTGGCATCAACTTGCTCAACCCCAAGGTGGTGCTGTTCTTCGTGACCTTCCTGCCCCAATTCGTCGACGCCCATGATCCAGGCGCCACCGGCAAGCTGATCTTCCTCGGCCTCGAATTCGTGGCCCTATCCATTCCTCTGGGCGTCGTCACCGTGCTGGCCGCCGAAAGGCTGGCGGCGCTGTTCCGCTCCTCCAAATGGGTGGAACGGGCGCTGAACTGGAGCTTTGCCGCCATTTTTACCGCCTTTGCCGCCACCATTCTGACGGCGCAGGCTCGGCACTAGGGCAGGACCGATGAATTACCGCCACGCCTTTCACGCCGGCAATTTTGCCGACGTTGTAAAACACACCATCCTCACGCGCATCCTCACCTATCTCATGAACAAGGACGCCGCCTTCCGGGTGATCGACACCCATGCCGGCCTCGGCATCTATGATCTCTTCGGCGACCAGGCGGAAAAGACCGGCGAATGGCAGGACGGCATCGGCCGGCTGATTCACGTGAAACTTCCAGCAGCTGTTGCGGATTTGCTGGCACCCTATCTCGATGCGGTAAAGGCCCGGAACACGGACGGCGCGCTGCGCTACTATCCCGGCTCGCCCTTCATCACCCGGCATATGTTGCGCGACCAGGATCGGCTGATGGCCTTCGAGCTGCATCCGCTCGACGCGGATCGGCTGAAGGAGAATTTTGCGGGCGATTTCCAGACCCGGATTACCCAGCTCGACGCCTGGGACATTTTCGGCACCCACCTGCCGCCCAAGGAAAAGCGGGGCCTGGTGCTGGTCGATCCGCCCTTTGAAGAAAAGGGCGAGTTCAGCCGCATGGTGCAAAGCCTCGAAAAAGGCCACAAACGCTGGCCCGGTGGCACCTATGCCTATTGGTATCCGATCAAGGAAATGGAAGAGGTCGAGGGTTTTGTGAAAGCCCTCAAGGCCACAGGCATTCCCAAAATCCTGCGGATCGAACTGACCATCCGCCCCGCGTCCCAGCCGCCGCGCCTTTTTGGCACCGGCATGATGGTGGTCAATCCGCCCTATGTGCTGGAACAGGAGATGCGGGTGCTTCTGCCAGTGCTTGCCAACGTGCTGGGTGAAAGCGGCCAGGGCCGCTGGGCGCTGCAATGGGTGGCGGGGGAATAGCTACCAAATCCGTCCAGGCCAGATGTCGTTGCCTTCAAATGCCTCGAAGGCTCATGGGTTCGAAGAAATCCGGGCCCGGACCCAGGTGCTCAAGCAGACCGAACTTGAACTCGCGCTTTAAAGGTTGGGGAACAGGGACCATTGCACGGCTGTACCGTCATCCTTGTCAATGATGACTTCCTCACCAGACAAGGCTGCGTCGATGAGATCGGAAAGCGCGTCCCGGGCGTTCTGTACGGAAACTTTCATGTTGCCTCCACGCACTCAACATAGCGCAGAGTACCAGCATCCGCCGGATTGCCTCGTCCCGCTGCCTTGCGGGCTCGCTCACAGCACCAGCAGCGCGTCTCGGTCTTTCTTGCTCAGGCGTTCGCTTTCGCTCTTGAGCTGGCCGCAGGCGGCGAAAATGTCGCGGCCGCGGGGGGTGCGGACGGGGGAGGCGTAGCCGGCCTTGTTGACGATGTCGGCAAAACGCTCGATGCGCGAGGAGGGCGAAGTGCCATAGTTCGACCCCGGCCAGGGGTTGAACGGAATAAGGTTGATCTTGGCGGGAATGCCCGCCAGGAGCCGCACCAGTTCGCGGGCCTCGGCATCGCTGTCATTGATGCCGTCGAGCATCACATATTCAAAGGTGATGCGGCGGGCATTGGAAAGGCCGGGATAATTCTTGCACGCTTCAAGCAGTTCCTTGAGCGGCCACTTCTTGTTGATCGGCACCAGCACATCGCGCAGATCATCGCGCACGGCATGCAGCGAAATGGCCAGCATGACATCGATCTCGCGACCGGTCGGCTCGATATAGGGCACAACGCCCGAAGTCGAGAGCGTGATGCGACGCTTGGAAATCGACATGCCGTCGCCAGCCGAGGCAATCAGCAGCGCCTGCTTGACGTTGTCGAAATTATAGAGCGGTTCACCCATGCCCATCATCACGATATTGGTGATGGCGCGGCTTTCCCCACCGGGCACGAGACCCCCATCATCCGGGCGCGACCCGCCGGGAAAATCGCCAAGGCGCTCGCGCGCCATCAGGATCTGTCCAAGCACTTCACCAGCGGTGAGATTGCGGACGAGCTTCTGCGTGCCGGTATGGCAGAACGAGCAGGTGAGGGTGCAGCCAACTTGTGAAGAGACACAAAGTGTCCCGCGATCGCTTTCCGGGATATAGACGGTTTCCACCTCGACCGGCGGCATGTTGGGATTGGCCGGATCGCGGAAGCGGAACAGCCACTTGCGGGTGCCATCGACCGAGACCTGCTCGGAGACGATTTCCGGGCGGTCAAGATTGAAGGTATCGGCCAATTTCTGGCGCACCGGCTTGGCCACATTGGTCATGCGGTCGAAATCGGTGACACCATTGACATAGAGCCAGTTCCACAACTGGCTGGCGCGCATGCGCCCTTCCTTTTCGCCCACCACATCATGCGCCACCAGGGCTTCCGCCAGCGCGGCCTTGGAGAGGCCGATCAACGCCGGGCGGCCGGTCGCGGCGGGGCGAACGGCACTGGAATGGTCAAGGTTCAGCGCTATGCTCATGGCAGGCACACAGGGTCCGAAAATGCGGGAAGTGCGCGCCAATAGCATGAAGGCGGCAAAATATCAAAGTCACGCTGCCGGGAGGGTGGGTTGCGATGGGTGCACGATCCCATGACGCACAACTGACTGGTCCCCTCGCCCCTCAGGGGAGAGGGCCAGGGTGAGGGGTGAAGACCCATCGAAAGAACCTTGAAGTTGAACCCCTCATCCGGCGCTTGCGCGCCACCTTCTCCCCTCAGGGGAGAAGAAAGGGAAGCGTCCCCCGCGCAAAAGACCTAGCACTCAGCGCCGATGGCCTGCTGGGCGGCCGTGGCGCCGGAGAGCGAATAGGACTGGGTGATCTTGGTGCCCGTCGCCGATGTGCCGGTAATGGTGACGGTCGACCCGGCGCGGATGGCTGCCGCCAGATTGGCCGCCTGGGCGCTGTCATCGAGCCAGGCCGCATCATTTTGCGTAAAGAGCGCGAAGTCCTGCCCGCCGACGCTGGCCGTTGCCACCGAGCCAGTCTGGAAGGTGTAGCCCGCCACCACATTGAACTCGGCCGCCACGTCCTCGCTGGGACGATTGGTGATGTAGAGATAGGCGTCGCCATAGCCCTCGGGTGTCGGCTCGGTGGTTTTCGGCTTGGTCATGGCAAAGCAGATGGTGCCGCCACCATCGTCAGCGGCAAAGCTCGACCAGTCGCGAAAGTCCCCCAGCACCCGCGCTGACTGCGCCTGTGCCGGCACCAGTGCGGCGAGGATCAGAAGGGATGCAAGCGGCAGGGCGGAAATTCGGATCATGAAGTCTCGGGCTCTTGGCAGAACTGGGCAGCGGTACGGGTCCCGACGCCCAGTTACAAATGTTCGCGGGAAAGGAGCAAGCCCCTTACTGGCAGGCCGCGTCAATGGCGTTCATCGCCGCGGTGGCACCCGAGAGGGAATAGGTGTCGACCGTATTGGTTCCACGCTGGCTGGTGCCTCGCACCACCATCTGGCTGCCGGCCTTGAAGGCGGTGACGAAACCGGGCTCGTCGCTGCTTGAGGCCAGCCAGGCCGTGGAGCCGCGGGCCGCCATCACATAGCTCTGGCCATCGATCGCGGCAGACGCCTTGGCGTCGCTGGTGTTGTAGGGATAGCCGATCTGGGTCTGGACTTCGTTCTTCGAGCCCATGCCCTTGCGGTGAACGATCAGGAACTTGATCGGGTCGCGATTGACTCCAGCCGGTTCGCTGCTCTGGGGTTCACCAATGATGAAGCAAAGCTGGCCGCTCTGGTCGCTGGCCGTATAGGCGGACCAGGCATTGAAAGTCCCGAGCTCCGTGGCCTCCTGCGCCTGCGTCGCCGGCGCGAGGGCCATGACTGCCGCGACCGCAAGCCCGCGTACAAGGCCATCGGTTTTGTTCGTCATCGCCAATTCATCCTCTTGTCTTGCTGCAGTTCGGGGGCGTTCTGCCCGTCCAGTGTGCCCCGAACATGGTTACCAAGGTGTCAAAAACCCGTCGGCCCCCGCCGTACCTTGTGAGCTTTTGCTTCAAATGAAAGCCAAAGGCGGCGGGATTGCGGCGCCCTGTGTCCGGGACAGCCTCGTGTGGAGGCAAAGGGTTAACGAGTGCCTAACAAGGGCGTGATCCGCACTCAGGCGGCCAGCGGATAGCTCTGTTCGACGAGATAGGGCCCGCCACCCACCGAATCGCGGCTCGAAAAGAGCACGAAACGCACCGGCACAAAGCTCAGCGGCTCGAACCGGGCCGCCTCGGCCATGAAACGGGCGACGTCCTCGGCCGAAGTGCCACGCAAGCGCGCCAACGAGACATGGGGCACGAATTTCCGGCCTTCGGGCGGCAGGCCGACGCGCTGCAGCATGCGCTCCTGCGCCGCCTGCAACCGGTTGAGCGCCTCGGAAGGCTCCACCCCGGCATAAAGCGCCCGCGGCTTGTCGCCGCCGAATGTGCCCAGATGCGTCAGCCGCAGCGAAAACTGCAGCGAATTGGACAGCCGCTCGAGACTGTCCACGACCTCATCGGCGGTATTGCCATCGACATCGCCGATGAAGCGCAGGGTGATGTGGTAATTCTCGGGATCGATCCAGCGGGCGCCGGTGAGGCCACCCCGCTTGAGCGAGAGGGCAAATCCCACATCGGGTGGGATTTCAAGACCGGTAAAGAGCCGGGGCATGGTGAGCCTCCCTGGCATGTGTTGCCGCAGCGCGCCGCGCAGAAAACCGGTGTCCACTTTTCCGCGCGATGCGGTGCTCCGCTCGATTCGCCTCGCCAGCCTAACACAATCGCTTCATCGGTCGAGGCCCGGCGTCGTTCCGTTGCGATTGTCCTTGTCAATCAATGACACCCTCCCCATATTCTCACCTCAAGTGGCAATGCAAATTGCCCCCTGCGGTGACAGAACCGCGAGCTATTTGGGAAAGGGAACCTGAGAATGGCTGAATATGACCGTCAGACCCTCGGTGCGCGGGCCGGCTCGGCCTTGGCCATCGACGAGGGCCTTCGCAGCTATATGCTGCGTGTCTACAACTATATGGGCCTTGGCCTGGTGGTAACAGGCGTCGTCGCCTATTTCACCAGCCAGTGGGCCATGTCGAGCCAGGCCAATGCCGAACTGCTTTACGGCAGCCCGCTGGCCTGGGTGATCATGCTCTCGCCGCTGGCCTTCGTGCTGGTGCTGAGCTTTGGCATCAACAAGCTTTCCGTCGGCGCTTCGCAGGCCATCTTCTGGGCCTTCGCGGCCGTGATGGGCCTGTCGCTGTCGTCGATCTTCCTGGTCTATACCGGCACCTCCATCGCCAAGGTGTTCTTCATCACCGCCGCAACCTTCGGCGCGATGAGCCTTTACGGCTACACCACCAAGCGTGACCTGACCGGCATGGGCAACTTCCTGATGATGGGCCTGATCGGCATCATCATCGCTTCGATCGTGAACATCTTCATGGCCTCGTCCATGCTCGACTTCGCGATCTCGGTGCTGGGCGTTCTGATCTTCACGGGTCTGACCGCCTATGACACCCAGAAGATCAAGGAAAGCTATTCGCAGAGCTATGGTGCCGACGTGCTGGCCAAGAATGCCATCATGGGCGCGCTCTCGCTCTACCTCGACTTCATCAACCTGTTCATGATGCTGCTGCGCCTGTTCGGCAACCGCGAATAACATGACGATTTCCTTGATCGCGCGATCAAGGAATTTGGTTGGACGTCAAAGGGGACCGCAGCTTAAGAAGGCTGCGGTCCTTTCTTATTGAGCGTCTGCCGTGTCCGACTATTCCCTGCGCCCCTTCGCCTGGTCCGATGTCCCCGCCATCACGACGATCTATCGTCATTATGTGGACAACACCGCGATCACCTTCGACACCGAAGCGCCGGGCGAAGAAGCGATTGCCGAAAAATATGCGGGCCTCAAGAAACTCGGGCACCCGCTGATCATCGCCGAACGCGCCGGCACGGTCGTCGGCTACGCCTATGCCAGCTTTTATCGCCCCCGCGCCGCCTATCGCTTCACCTGCGAGGATTCGATCTATCTCGACCCCAACGAGACCGGCCGGGGCCTGGGCAGGATCATGCTGACCGAGCTTCTGGCGCAATCCAAGGCGTTCGGCTTCAAGCAGATGCTGGCCGTGATCACCGCCGACACGGCAAACTCAATAGCCATCCACGAAAAGTTCGGCTTCCAGCGGGTGGGCTATTACACCGGGGTCGGCTTCAAGTTCGACCGCTGGCACGACATCGTGCATCTGCAAAAGGCGCTTTAGCGACCCAGCCGCTTGTGCATGGCAAAACATGCGGCGGCGCCATCGGGCAGAGTATCGGCAGACCAGCCCTGGGCGAAATAGAACGTCTTCGCGGTGGTCGTGGCCCTAAGCTTTCCTTCGGCAAAGCCCCGGCTTGCCAGATCCGCTTCCATATGGGCCAGCAGCGCCTTGCTGACGCCGCGAAAGCGCGCTGACGGGGCAACGTAGTTGAGGGCGATTTCCCCCGCCGCCGTGGTTGCGCCGACCGCGACGATCTGTCCGTCCAGTTCCGCCACGGCCATGAAAAAGCCCTCCCGCGCCAACATGTCGAGAATGCCGGCCGGCGTCTTGTTGGCCGTCCAGTCTGCGATCTTTTCCCGATCGTCTCCGTGGTCGGCATGGCAAAGTTCGGTAATGGAGGCGATCAGCACCGCACTCATGGCGGACGCGTCTTCGCGCTGCGCCTCACGGATGAGAAAACTCACCCCACCACCATCAAATCCGGGTCAAGCACCCGCAAAACCTGCGCCAGATCGTGGCCGCGCTTGAGCACGCGGCCTTGCTGGTTGGTGACCATGTACTGGCCCTGCTTGTTGCGCAGCTTGGGGTTCTTCTCGACCACGAACAGCGGGCGTTCGGAAACGCGGGCATAGATGGAAAACAGCGCCCGGTCCTTGAGGAAATCCATGGCGTAATCACGCCATTCGCCGGTGCCCACCTTGCGGCCATAGACCGCCAGGATCTGCATCAGCTCCTTGCGGTCAAAGGCAATGATGGGCTGCACGGGCCGGTTCGGCTGGGCATTGGGCTCACCCACATGCACCAGCGCCAGATTGGTTCGACTATCGTCTGGAGGACCCTGCACGCCGCCTCAATGCCCTGTCGTCACACCGTCATGATCGGCGCATTTGGCAACCTTGGCAAGAGGCCGCAAAAACCCCAATTCGGCCACGATTTGTCCATTTGCGTGCCCCATTGGCAAATCAAAGTCCAACCATTGCCTCCAGTGGCTGGCAATCGGGCCGACGAGCCCCCAAACCAGAAGGCCCGGTTGCCAGCCTCCCTATTTGAGTTGACCAAAGTCAGTCGCCCGCTCCCGCCCCCGGAGCGGGCGCTTTTTTTGGCTCAATTGAAGCTATAGGCTGCGGCACCCAGAATTGGACCGGGCAGGCCATTGCGTTCCTGCTGCACCAGAACGGCAACGCCGCCATTGTGATTATCGGCGAACTGGTCGAGCGGCAGCTTGACCTCGGCCCCGGCCCCGGCCTCCCACATGCCTACGATCTGCCGGTCGACAACGACCTGGGTATAGACCATGGACTTGCCGGCATTCTCGCCCTTGTCGATGGCCACATCGGCGCGGTCGAGATAGCGGATCAGCCAGATGGTTGCGTCCTCAAGCGCCGCATCGGCCGGCACGACGAGCTTGAGCATGTCGCCATGCACGCTCAGCGACACGGCAAGCGGCAGCTGCGCCGAGGCCACGGCGTCCTGGACCTCGTCACGCTTGGAACCGACGACGCCTTCGGCGCCATTGATGACCATTTGCGGCGTGAAGATGCGCGACGAACCCCAGCTCTTGGCATAGGCCCGCTGGCGGTCGGAAAAGCCCTTGTCGCCAAAAGTGTCCTCCCAACCGATATAGTCCCAATAGTCAACGTGATAGGCCAGCGCCACCACGTCGTCGCGCTCGGCCAGACTGGTCAGCAGCGCATCGGCCGGGGGGCAGGAAGAACAGCCCTGGCTGGTGAACAATTCGACCACCGCCTTGGGCTCGAGCCTGAGTGAATCGGCCTGCGACGCGCCAGACAGCACGAGAGACAGAACAGCGCCAGCAATGAGGCCGGGAGAGAGGCGGACAGACATGGGCAAACTTGTATGCCGCAGCGCGCTGTCCTGCCTAGTCAAAAGCGGGTGAGCCGGCGCATTTCTCACGCGCGATAGACAATTCCGGCCAGGCGCGCCAGGGCAGCGACAGCGGCGGCGCTATCCTGTGCGTGGCCCGAGACGGCAACCTGAATTGCTATCGCCAAAAAGACATCGGCGCAAAGCTCGGGATTATCCTGCTGCTGCCGGGCAAAACCCGCCACCAGACCCGCTCGCAAGCGCGCGGTCGCGGGATCGAGCACAATGCTGCATTGCTCCCCATCTCCATCCAGCGTCAACAGACGCAGCAGCGCCTTGTCGGCCGCAAGAAAATGCAGCAGCGGGGCAAATTTGGCTGCCAGGCGCTGCGGGGTGATGGCGAAGTCCGGGTCCGTGGCGAGAGCAGCGCTGGTCCGATCAAGTTCCTGCGCCAGAAACCCAGCCAGAATGGCCAGTTTCTCGGAAAAATGGGCCAGAACCGAGCCCTTGGCGATGCCGGCCTCCGCGGCAATCTGGGCAATGGTGATGGCGTCATAGGGGCGCTCGCGCCAGAGTCGTTCCACGGCCGCCAGAATGGCGCTGCGCGTTTCGGCCGAGCGGGTCTGCGTGCCCTTGATGCGTTGGATCATGACGGCTTCATATCAAAGTTGACCACGGTCAAGAAGTGGCTTCGTGCGTTATTTATTGACCACGGTCAAATAAGGAGCCCAGCGTGCCCAAGTGCCTTGTTCTGAACGGCCACCCTCTCCATCCCAGTTTCAGTGGCAGCATCGCAGATCGCTATGGTGCCATATTAAGCCGGTCCGGCATGGACATTCAGCGTCTCGATCTCTCTGCATTGACCATCCCCGAACTGGCGACGCGAAAACCTGCCGAGGCCGAAATGACCGGCGACGTCGCGCGGTTCTGGGACGCCATGACCTGGGCCGATCATGTGGTGATCGTGCACCCTCTGTGGTGGGGCGGCATGCCGGCCAAGCTCAAGGCGCTGTTCGACATCGGCCTGCAATCGGGCAAGGCTTATCGCTACCGGCCCAACAATCCCCTGCCCCTGGGGCTGCTCGCAGGCCGGTCTGTCCGGCTGATCGTCACCTCGGACACGCCCAGCTGGTTCATGGCCCTGGGCTATGGCAATGCCCATTTCCGCGCCATGCGCCGCCAGGTGCTGAAGTTCATAGGGCTCTCGCCGGTGCGCGCGACCCATCTCTCAGTGATCCGGCATTCAACCCCGCAACAGCGCGCCCGCCTGATGGCGCGGATCGACCGGGACGCCCGCGCCGACCTGCAGCTGCTGGCCAGAACCCGGCGCCCCGCGGCGCTTGCCCAAAGCCTGTAGCCCAAACAGAAACGGCGGCCCCGAGGGACCGCCGCTTGCAGGTTTGGCAATGTAAGCGGCGCTTACGCGGCCACCAGGCTCCGCAGCACGTAATGCAGGATGCCGCCGTTCTTGTAGTAATCGAGCTCATTGGCCGTATCGATGCGGCAGCGGGTCTCGATGGTGACCACCGAGCCATCGGCGCGGGTGATCTTCACATTGACCATGGCGCGCGGCACGATTTCGGTGACGCCTTCGATATCGACGGTTTCGGTGCCATCAAGACCCAGGCTCTGCCAGCTCTCGCCATCCTTGAACTGCAGCGGGATGACGCCCATGCCGACGAGATTGGAGCGGTGAATACGCTCAAAGCTCTGGGCGATGACAGCGCGCACGCCCAGCAGATTGGTGCCCTTGGCTGCCCAGTCACGCGAGGAGCCGGTGCCATATTCCTTGCCGGCAAAGATCACCAGCGGAGTGCCCTTTTGCTGATAGGCCATGGCCGCATCATAGATGGCCATCTGCGACCCATCCGGCCCGCGGGTATAGCCACCCTCGACACCATCGAGCATCATGTTCTTGATGCGGATATTGGCAAATGTGCCGCGCATCATCACTTCATGATTGCCGCGACGGGCGCCGTAGGAGTTGAAATCCTTTGGCGCAACCTGGCGCTCTTCGAGATACTTGCCGGCCGGGGTGGCGGCCTTGAAAGAGCCGGCGGGCGAAATGTGGTCGGTGGTGATGGAGTCAAGGAACAGCGCCAGAACCTTTGCCTTTTCGACATTGGTGACCGGCTTGGGGTCCATCGACATGCCCTCGAAATAGGGCGGGTTCTGCACATAGGTGGAGGATGAATTCCAGCCGTAGGTTTCCCCGCCTTCAACGGCGATGGACTGCCAATGCTTGTCGCCCTTGAACACATCGGAATAGCGCGAGCGGAACATGTCGGCAGTCACGTGCTGGCGCACGATCTCGGCGACCTCGTGATTGGTGGGCCAGACATCCTTGAGATAGACCGGCTTGCCATCCTTGCCCGTGCCCAGCGGCTCGGTGGTGATATCGACATTGAGCGTGCCGAGCAGGGCATAGGCCACAACCAGCGGCGGGGAGGCGAGATAGTTCGCCCGCACGTCCGGGTTCACGCGGCCCTCGAAATTGCGATTGCCCGAGAGCACCGATGCAGCGACCAGCTTCTTGTCGTTGATGGTCTCGGAAATGGCCGGCGGCAGCGGGCCGGAATTGCCGATGCAGGTGGTGCAGCCATACCCCACGAGGTTAAAGCCGATGGCATCGAGATCGTCCTGCAGGCCCGCAGCGGTCAGATAGTCGGTGACCACCTGCGATCCGGGCGCCAGCGAGGTCTTGACCCATGGCTTGGCATCGAGCCCGAGCGCCCGCGCCTTGCGAGCGACGAGACCGGCGGCAACCAGCACGGAAGGGTTGGAGGTATTGGTGCACGAGGTGATGGCAGCAATCACCACCGAACCATCGCCAACCTGGAAGTCCTCGCCCTTGACCGGGAACTGCGTCCCGGGGGCAACCTCGCCACGACCGGCGGCCAGATCGGGGAGCGCCTTGGCAAAAGCCGAGGTAACGTCCTTGAGGGCCACGCGGTCCTGCGGGCGCTTGGGACCGGACAGGGACGGCACCACCGAGGAGAGGTCCAGTTCGAGGGTCGAGGTAAAGACCGGATCAGGCGTCTCGGCAGTACGGAACATGCCCTGGGCCTTGGAATAGGCCTCGACCAGAGCGACGCGGTCGGCGTCGCGACCGGTGGTGGTCAGGAACTTGAGCGTATCGGCATCGACGGGGAAATAGCCGCAGGTGGCGCCATATTCCGGCGCCATATTGGCAATTGTCGCCTGATCTTCGAGGCTGAGGTAATCGAGGCCAGGGCCATAGAATTCCACAAACTTGCCGACCACGCCCTTCTTGCGCAGCATTTCGGTGACGGTCAGCACCAGGTCAGTGGCGGTGATGCCTTCATTGATCTTGCCGGTCAGCTTGAAGCCGACGACTTCGGGGATCAGCATGGTGATCGGCTGGCCCAGCATGGCCGCTTCGGCCTCGATGCCGCCCACGCCCCAGCCCAGAACCGCCATGCCATTGACCATGGTGGTGTGCGAGTCGGTACCCACCAGCGTATCGGGATAGGCGACGGTTTCGCCGTTCTCTTCCTTGGTCCAGACGGTCTGGGCCAGATATTCCAGGTTCACCTGGTGGCAGATGCCGGTGCCGGGGGGCACGACGCGGAAATTGTCGAAGGCCGACTGGCCCCAGCGCAGGAATTCATAGCGCTCGCCATTGCGCTCATATTCGAGCTCGACATTCTGGTTGAAGGCCAGCGGCGTGCCGAAATTGTCGACCATCACCGAGTGATCGATGACCAGATCGACGGGCACCAGCGGATTGATCTTCTGCGGATCGGCGCCGAGCTTGGCGGTGGCGTCGCGCATGGCGGCCAGATCGACCACGGCAGGCACGCCAGTGAAATCCTGCATCAGCACGCGGGCCGGACGATAGGAAATCTCGTGATCGGACTGGCGGGTGACCAGCCAGGTGGCCACGGCCTCGATATCAGCCTTGGTGACAGTGCGATTGTCTTCAAAGCGCAGCAGGTTTTCCAGCACCACCTTCATCGAGCCGGGAAGCTTGGAAACGCCCTTGAGGCCGTTCTTTTCCGCTTCGGCGATGGAATAATAGGTGTAGGTCTTGCCGCCGACCGTCAGCGTCGACTTGGATTTGAAGCTGTCTATCGAGGTCATGATGCTCCGCCCTTTTGCTGCTTATGGCGCCCATCTTCGCTGGCTTGGGACCGAAGAAAATGTCGCGCTTTTCTGGAATGACTCCAAACTCACTGGGCTTATAGTCAATCGTCAAAGCCCTTGCCAGTACGACCATGGGTTCAATACGAGATGGGGCCATGACGCAAAGGCAAGTCTATCCGCAAATTCTTGTTAAGGCAGAGGGCCTTGCCATCGGCCATGGCGAGACTGTGCTGGCCCGGAATTTGTCGCTGTCCGTCGGCGGCGGCAGCGGACTTTTGCTGCGTGGACCCAATGGCGCCGGCAAATCCACCCTGCTGCTAACCCTGGCGGGCCTGCTGCCAGCGCTCGCTGGTCGGGTGGCCTTGGAGGGCAGCGATGCCGAGGACGGCCCCGCGCTGCATCATTGCGGCCACAAGAACGCGGTGCGGCCGCGCCTGAGCGTCATCGAAACGCTGGCCTTCTGGGCAGCGCTGAATGGCACGACCGGTCTCGTGCCCCAAGCCGCGCTCGAGCGGGTCGGGCTCGGGCGCATGGCGCGGCTCGATGCGGGCTATCTGTCGGCCGGGCAGCAAAGGCGGCTGGTGCTGGCGCGGCTGCTGGTTTCGCGCCGCCCGGTCTGGCTGCTCGACGAGCCCAGCGCGGCGCTTGATGCACAGGGTCATGCTCTGCTCGCAGCGCTGGTGGACGAGCACCTGGCCGCAGGTGGGCTGGCCATCATCGCCACCCACGACCAGACCGGCTTTGAGAACCTGTCGACCCTGACCCTGGACCGGGCGGCATGAGCGGATTTCTCGCGGTGCTGCGGCGTGACCTGCGCCTGGCCCTTTCGGGGGGCGGCGAAATGCTCACCCTGGTGCTGTTTTTCATCATTGTCGGGGCGATCACGCCCTTTGCCGTGGGCCCCGACCGGGCGCTGCTGGCGCGGATTGCCCCCGGGGTGATCTGGATTGCGGCCTTTCTTGCCATGCTGCTCGGGCTCGACCGGCTGCTGCGTCCCGACCGCGACGATGGCACGCTGGCGCTCTATCGCCGTGCCGACGCGCCGCTGGCGGCCGTTCTGTTCGCAAAAGTGATCGCCCATTGGCTGACCAGCGCCCTGCCGCTGATCCTGGCCGCGCCCTTCCTGGCGCTGATCCTGGGCATGGACATGGAGGCGTTCTGGCGCACCCTGTTGTCATTGCTGCTGGGCACGCCGGCACTGGCCGCCTTTGGCACCTTTGGCGCAGCCATAACCGTGGCCGTCCGGCGCGGCGGGCTGCTGGCGCCCATCCTCATCGCACCGCTCTGCGTCCCAGTGCTGATCTTTGGCGTGGGTGCCATCGCGCCCCTGGGCGGACCCGATCAGGCCAGCGCCGCGCTGCTCTTGCTTGCGGCACTCAGTCTCATGGCCACGGCGCTCTCTCCCTTTGCCGCCGCGCTTGCGATAGACTGGGGAGAAGAGTAGAGCGCGCCCATGAATAGTGACGGCATCAACGACGCCCCCAAAATGAGCTGGTGGAACCGGCTGGCCCATCCCGGCCAGTTCCTGATCTGGACGCGCCCGCTGGTCTGGCCGCTGGTGGCGCTGACCGCTGCGCTGTTCGCGATTGGCCTCTGGTTTGCCTTCTTCAATTCGCCGGCCGACTACCAGATGGGCGACACGGTGCGCATCATGTATGTGCATGTGCCCACGGCCTGGCTCAGCCAGTTCGTCTACGGCACCATGGCCGTTTCGGCGCTTGGCACGCTGGTGTGGCGCCATCCCATGGCCGATGTGTCGATGAAAGCGGCAGCGCCGCTGGGCGCCGTCTTTACCGCCTTGGCGCTGTTTACCGGCTCGATGTGGGGCCGCCCAACCTGGGGCACGTTCTGGGAATGGGACGGCCGCATGACTTCCACGCTCATCCTGTTGTTCCTCTATCTGGGCCTGGTGGCGCTGTGGCGCGCCTTTGACGACCAGCTGCGCGCCGCCCGCGTCATTGCCATCTTCACCCTGGTGGGCGCCGTCAATGTGCCGATCATCAAATTTTCGGTGGACTGGTGGTCGACGCTGCACCAGCCGGCCAGCGTCTTTACCGCCGAGGGGCCGAAAATGCCGGGGTCCCTGCTGACGCCGCTGTTTGTCATGTTCTTTGCCTTCACCTTTCTCTTCATCACCCTGCAATTGGTGTCCATGCACACCGAAGTGCGCCGCCGCCGGGTCATGACGCTGGAACGCAAGCTGGCGCGGGGAGACGCGGCATGATCGACCTTGGTCAGCACGCCCAGTTCATCACCGCGGCCTATGCCGGGGTCTTTCTCGGGCTGTTTGCCCTCATCGGCTGGATCGTGGTGGAGAGCCGGCGCGTCAAGGCGCGGCTGGCCGAACTCGGGGACAAGCGCGGCTGATGCGCTATGTGCTGTTCGCCCTGCCGCTGATCCTGCTCGTGGCGCTGGTCTCGGTGTTCGCCTTTTCCATTGACCGCGATTCAAGCCTGGTGCGCTCGGTGCTGATCGATAAGCCGGTGCCCCAATTCGCCCTGCCGCCGGTCGAGGGGCTGGACGTGCCCGGATTTGAAACGGCGTCGCTGACGGGCGAACCGACCCTGGTCAACGTCTTTGCCAGCTGGTGCATCCCCTGCCGCGATGAGCATCCCCTGCTCGAAGCCATCAAGGCCGAGACCGGGGTGCGCCTGTTTGGCATCAACCATTCCGACGCGCCGGAAAATGCCCGCGCCTTCCTCGCCGAACTGGGTAATCCCTATGATGCGGTCGGTGCTGACCGGGACCGTCGGGTCTCCATCGATTGGGGCGTTTATGGCGTGCCCGAGACCTTCCTGGTCGATGCCAAAGGGGTCATAGTCTATAAGCACGTTGGCCCTTTGAGCCCCCAAGCCATTGAAACCGAGCTGCTTCCGGCGCTAGAACGGATAAAAGGCTAAGTCATTCAGCTGGCGTTCATCTCAGGTGCGCCATGTTGAGGCCGTCTTCGCATATCGGAAGAAATTGCCCATGGTTCGTCGCGTTCTGACCCACATTCGCCAGCAAAAGCTGATCACCCTGGTCGAATATGGCCTGATCGCCGCGATCATCACTGTCGCGACGACCTTCGCAGTCTCGGCCGCTGGCTATAATATCACCGACTTCTTCCCCGGCTAAAAATCACTGGTGAGACCCTTGATCTCCCAGTCGCCATAGCGCGCCGGCTCCAACCCACCACGGCCACCTTTTTCCTTGGGCGCCATGGCCCCCCTCGCATCAATCTCGTGCCGCCGCGCCTCGGCCTCGGCCAGCGCCCGCTGCGCTGCCGGGGTCAGAACCTTTGGCGCCGGCGCTTCGTTCCCGGTCGGGAGCTGCGGTTCATCGTCCATTCTGGTTTCCATTTTCAATGCTGCCACCCGCTTGCGCGGAACCTTGAGGCACACAACATAGTTGCCTGAAACGGGTAACCCAAGGGGTTCGACAATGTTCAATGCCTTCCGCACCTTCGTCCTGCTGGCCGGGATGACCGCGCTCTTCATGGTGGTGGGCTACTTTATCGGTGGCACGGGCGGCATGATGATCGCCCTGCTGTTTGCCGCCGTCACCAATCTCTTCGCCTATTGGAACTCGGACAAGATGGTGCTGCGCATGCAGAACGCCGTGCCGGTTCAGCGCAGCCGCGCCCCCGAGCTCTATGAGATGGTTGAGGTTCTATCCCAGCGCGCCGGGCTGCCGACGCCCGCCGTCTATGTGATCGAGACCGACCAGCCCAACGCCTTTGCCACCGGCCGCGATCCCAATAATGCCGCCGTCGCCGTCTCAACCGGCCTGCTGCGCCAGCTCGAAACTCGCGAAGTGGCGGGCGTGGTGGCCCATGAGCTGGCCCACATCAGGAGCCGCGATACCCTGACCATGACCATTACGGCAACGCTTGCCGGTGCCATTTCGGCCCTGGCGCAGTTCGGCCTGTTCTTTGGCGGCGGCAATAATCGCGACAACCCGCTGGGCGGCATGGGTGCCCTGCTGATGGTTTTTCTCGCGCCTGTGGCAGCCATGATGGTGCAGATGGCGGTGAGCCGCACCCGCGAATATGAAGCCGACAAGCTGGGCGCCGAAATCTCCGGCGATCCGCTGGCCCTGGCCTCAGCGCTCAACAAGATTGCCGCGCTGGCCGGTCGCCAGGTCAATGTGGCCGCCGAGCGCAACCCGGCCATGGCCCATATGTATATCATCAATCCGCTCAACGGCTCGCGGATGGACAACCTGTTTTCCACCCATCCCGACACCGGCAACCGCATCGTGGCGCTGCAAAGGCTTGCCGCAGAGATGAGCGTGGACGATAAGGGGCGCAGGCCCCAGCCCCGCCCGCGCCCCGCTTCGAGCGGACGCGACACCGGTGGTGGCTGGCGAGTGCCGACCGCTGGACGAACCGAAAATGACGGTAACGTGCGCGGACCCTGGGGATAGGCGCGCGACCCAAGCCGGGCGCATGCCGGAACTGAGTTGACGAATTGGCGCATCGGACCGAACCGGCGGGCTTGAAGCTTCGCCTCGTCGCCGCCCAACGGCTGAAGGCCGTTTTGGCTGGCGAACATTTTGCCCCGCTGGGCGCGGGCGAGCTGGCCGATGGGCGCGACCGCGCCCTCGCCAACCGCCTGATCACCACGGCGCTCAGGCGCCAGGGGCAGATCAATGCCATGCTGGGCGACCTGCTCGACAAGGGCCTGCCGGCCAAGGCCGGCAGCTTCGAGGCCGTGCTGCGCCTCTCGCTGGCGCAATTGGTGTTCCTGCCGGACCTGGGCGCCCATAGCGCACTGTTTCTGGCGGTCGAAGCGATCAAGCGCGACGCCAAGGCGCGGCACCTGTCGGGCCTGATGAACGCCGTGCTGCGCCGGGCACAGGCCAATTCGGCCCGCTATGGGCTGATGGAAGAGCATCTGCTGCCCGACGCATTTGCCCAGCGCTGGATCGAGGCCTATGGCGCTGAAGCGGTCGCCCGTTTCGCCGATGCGCTGGTGGATGGTGCGCCGCTTGACCTGACCTTGCGTGATGATGACCCCGACCTGATTGAGGCGCTGGGCGCCGAGCGCCTGCTGGCCGACAGCGTCCGGGTGGAAATCCGCGACCGGCCGGTCGAGGCGCTGCCCGGCTATGACGAGGGTCGCTGGTGGGTGCAGGACGTGGCCGCGGCTATTCCCGCGCGCTTGCTGGCCCTGCCGGCGCAGAGCAATGTGCTTGATCTGTGCGCCGCGCCCGGTGGCAAGACGGCGCAGCTGATGAAGGCCGGCTACCGTGTCACCGCGCTCGACAGCGACGGCACCCGGCTCCAGCGTCTCAAGGCCAATATGACCCGGCTCGGCTATGCCCCCAAGGTCATCGAGGCCGATGCCGCCAATTACGATCCGGCAACGCCTTTTGATGGCGTGCTGCTCGACGCACCCTGCTCGGCCACCGGCACCTTCAGGCGACACCCCGAAGTGCTCTGGAGCCGCAGCGCCAGCGACATCGCCGGGCGCGTGCGCCTGCAGCAGGCCCTCTTGGCCAATGCCTTCCGGTGCCTGGCGCCGGGTGGCACGCTGATCTATTGCGTGTGTTCGCTCGAACCCCCCGAGGGCGAGGACCAGGTGGACTGGGCATTGAGTGCCCTGCCCGGCCTTGAACTCTGGCCGGTGGCACCGGGCGAACTCGAGGGTCTCAGCCAGGCGGTGACCGAGCGCGGGCTTGTTCGCACCCATCCGGCCATGACGCCGGGCAATGGAAATGCGGGGATGGACGGGTTCTTCGTGGCGCGATTCCGCCGAACAGGCTAAGCCGGGAGAAACAGTTGCCGCAAAAAGCGGCAGCACGAGGAAAGAACTGGTGGAAGCTTGGCACCACATTGATGCCGCCATCGCCCCGAACGGGGCCGGGGGCCGGAATTGAGCGGGCGTCTGACAAGTATCGGACGCAAGTTCGCGCTTGGCCTTGCCGATTCCGTGGTGACCCTGCCGCTGCTGCGCTGGACCTGGCGCGGCCAGACCGATCACGCCTTTTCCGGTGACCTGCCCGACTTCCGCCCCGCCGACCGCGAGGCGGTGCGCGAAATGATGTCGGGGCGTTATCTCCTCGCGTCAAAACTGTTCGAGACCGGCGGCGCCTCGCCCTTTTCAATCGATGTCGACCACCCTGACTGGTGGAACAACCTCCAGAGCTTTTCCTGGCTGCGACACTTCCGCGATGTGCGCGATCCGGGCGAAAAGCTCTTTGCCCGCACGCTGGTGCTCGACTGGATCGGCCGCGAAGGCCAGTTCGAGGCCGACAGCTGGACCCTGACCCTCACCGCCCAGCGTGTGCTCAACTGGCTGCGCCACCTGACCCTGCTGCTTGATGGGGCCACCCATGACCAGGCGCGCACCATCCAGCGCAGCCTTGGCACCCAGGTGCAGAGCCTGCGCGTGCGCGGCGCCCTCGCCGCCGATTCCGTCGAAGCGCTGTTTGCCGCCATTGGCCTGTTGGGCGCCGAATTGTGCAATGTGGGCGATGTGCCCGACATCGACACCCATGTCGCCCGGCTCGATGCCCTTTTGGGCCAGCAACTCGACGGCGACGGCCTGCATCTGTCGCGCAATCCCAAATTGCAGCTGGCGCTGCTGGTCGAACTGGCCAGCCTCAGGCGCGCCGTCGGGCGGCACGGCAGCCCCGCCATGGCCGAATTGACCAATCGCATCGACCGCATGCATGAGGCGCTGGATGCCCTGACCCTCTCAAGCGGCGAGCCGGTGTATTTCAACGGCTGCGGACAGGTGCCGCATGACGTTCTGGTGGCCGTACAGGCCAATGGCCCTTCGGCCTCGCGCCGCTCGCGCCTTTTGGGCGGCTATGGCATCGTCAGGGCCGGCGAAACGGTGATCATCGGCGATGGCGGCCTGCGTCCGCCGCCCGGATTTGACGCCGAGGCGCATGACGGGGCGCTCGCCTTTGAATTTGCCCATGGCAGCGAATTGATTGTCGGGTCCTGCGGACCGGCGCCCTCCGACCTGCCCGAGAGCCAGGCCCTGTTCCGTCAAGGCGTCGCCCATACAGCACCCACCATCGACGCCGAAGGCGCCGCCGAGCGCTCTGGGCGTGGACCCCAGAGCCGACCCATGGCGCTCGACACCGGCGAGCACATGCTGACCATGACCAGCGTCGGCTATAGTCAGCGCTTTGGTGCTGAAATCGAGCGTCGCCTGACCCTCTTGTCCGAAGGCACGACGCTGGTCGGACAGGACCGCATCGTGCCCAAGGGCGAGCCACATGGCCTGCTCGCACTGCGCTTTCACCTTGCGCCAGGGGTCAAGGTGCGCCGTACCACCGGCGAAGGCATAGCCCGGCTGGTGCTGCCCAATGGGGTGATCTGGAGCTTCCTCTGGGAAGGCGCACAATTCCACGAAGAGGACAGCGTGCGCCAATCGGCCTATCTCGGCTTTCACCGAACCCGGCAATTGGTGCTCGAAACCAATCTCTCCAAGGACACCGAAGTGGCCTGGATCTTTACGCTCGAGCAGCAATAGCGCCCGAATGGGCGCTATCTGGCGCAAAGCGATTGGCCTTTGCGCCGCATCGTGCTAGCGAGCGCGCAAATTCCATGACGAGCGCGAGACATATCTCATGAGCAAGACGGTGACAGTCGGGCGGGCCCTGCTTTCGGTCTTTGACAAATCGGGCATGACCGATTTTGCCCGGGGGCTCTCGGAAGCCGGGGTCGAGCTGGTGTCGACCGGCGGCACCCATCGCCTGATCAGCGAGGCTGGTCTCAAGGTGCGCGATATTTCCGACCTCACCGGTTTTCCCGAAATGATGGACGGCCGGGTCAAGACGCTCCATCCCAAGGTGCATGGTGGCCTGCTCGCGGTGCGTGACAATGCCGAGCACCAGGCCTCGATGACCGAACATGAGATCGGCCCCATCGATCTGGTCGCGGTCAACCTCTACCCCTTCGAAAAGACCGTTGCATCGGGCGCCAGCTACGACGAGATCATCGAAAACATCGATATTGGTGGTCCGGCCATGGTGCGCTCGGCGGCCAAGAACCATGCCTTTGTCACAGTCGTTGTCGATCCGGCCGATTATCCGGCAATCATTGACGCCATCAAGGCTGGCGGCATTCCTTTCGACATGCGCCAGCGCCTCGCCGCCAAGGCCTATGCCCGCACCGCCGCCTATGACAGCGCCATTTCCAGCTGGTTTGCCAGGGAAATCGACTTTGCCGATGTGAGCTACCGCAGCTTTGCCGGCACGCTGAGCGAAGTCATGCGCTATGGCGAGAACCCGCACCAATGGGCGGCCTTCTACAAGACCGGCGAAAACCGCCCGGGCGTGGCGACCGCCACCCAGGTGCAGGGCAAGACGCTCTCGTACAACAATATCAACGATACCGACGCCGCCTTTGAGCTGGTGAGCGAATTTGATCCGGCTGAAACCGCCGCTGTCGCCATTATCAAGCACGCCAATCCCTGCGGCGTGGCCGTGGCCGGTGACCTCAAGTCGGCGTATTTGAAAGCCCTGCGCACGGATCCGGTTTCGGCCTTTGGCGGCATTGTAGCCACCAACCGGGAAATCGACGCCGAGACCGCGACCGAAATCGTCAAGGTCTTTACCGAGGTGATCGTCGCGCCCTCCGCCACGCCCGAAGCGCAGGAGATCATTGCCGCCAAGAAGAACCTCAGGCTGCTGCTGACCGGCGGTCTGGCCGATCCCAAGGCGGATGGCCTGATGGTGAAATCAGTCGCCGGGGGCCTGCTGGTGCAGGGGCGCGACAACAAGAATGTCGATGACTGCGACCTGAAGGTCGTCACCAAGCGCCAGCCGACGAGCCAGGAACTGGTCGATCTCAAGCTGGCCGCGAAAGTGGCAAAGCACGTCAAGTCCAACGCCATCATCTATGTCAAGGACGGCGCCACCGCCGGCATTGGCGCGGGCCAGATGTCCCGCGTGGATTCGGCCCGGGTCGCCCACCGCAAGTCGATTGACGCCGCCGCGGCCGCTGGGCTTGAGGGCGCGCTGACGCAGGGCTCGGTCGTCGCCTCGGACGCCTTCTTCCCGTTTGCCGATGGCTTGGAAGCGCTGGTCGCCGCCGGCGCCACCGCAGTCATCCAGCCAGGCGGCTCGATGCGCGACGACGAGGTGATCGCCGCTGCCGATGCCGCCGGCATTGCCATGGTGATGACCGGCATGCGCCACTTCCGGCACTGATGGTTCATTCCGCGCCGAGGATCGGGCCGGTTGCCGCAAGGTAGCCGGCCCTTCATTTTGCCGTACCCGTGAGTACGGTAATGCTTGACCCTTCGACCCCGCAGGGCTTAGAACCACTCCAATCTTTCATTCCTGCCCCTGGAACACGGATATGACCAAGGCTCGCACGCTCTACGACAAGATCTGGGACGACCATCTGGTCCAGAACAATGAGGACGGCACGAGCCTTCTTTATATCGACCGGCACCTGGTGCACGAAGTGACCAGCCCGCAGGCCTTTGAAGGCCTGCGCATGAACAACCGGACGGTGCGCCATCCCGAGCGGACGCTGGCCGTGGTCGACCACAATGTGCCCACCACCGACCGCTCGCTGCCCAATCCCGACCCGGAAAGCGCCATCCAGATTGCGGCGCTGGCTGAAAACACCAAGCATTTCGGCATCGAATATTACGACCCCTTCGATCATCGCCAGGGGATCGTGCACATCGTTGGTCCCGAACAGGGCTTCACCCTGCCCGGCATGACCATTGTGTGCGGCGACAGCCATACCTCGACCCATGGTGCCTTTGGCGCCCTGGCCCACGGCATTGGCACCTCGGAAGTCGAGCACGTTCTGGCCACCCAGACGCTGATCCAGCAGAAGGCCAAGAACATGCTGGTGCGCGTTGACGGGCAGCTGCCCGAAGGCGTCACCGCCAAGGACATCATCCTCGCCATCATCGGCGAGATCGGCACCGCCGGTGGCAATGGCCATGTGATCGAGTTTGCCGGCGAAGCCATTCGCGCGCTCTCCATGGAAGGCCGCATGACGGTCTGCAACATGACCATCGAAGGCGGCGCCCGTGCTGGCCTGATCGCCCCCGACGACACCACCTTCGCCTATGTCAAGGATCGTCCCCGCGCGCCCAAGGGTGCCGCATGGGACATGGCCCTCGACTATTGGAAGACGCTCCACACCGATGAAGGCGCCCATTACGACAAGGTCGTCATCCTCGACGCCGCCAAGCTGCCGCCCATCGTCTCCTGGGGTTCCTCGCCCGAAGACGTGATTTCGGTTGAGGGCGTCGTGCCCAATCCCGATGACATTGTCGATGAGAACAAGCGCGCCTCCAAGTGGCGGGCGCTGGACTATATGGGCCTCAAGCCCGGCACCAAGATCACCGACATCAAGCTCGACCGCGTCTTTGTCGGCTCCTGCACCAATGGCCGTATCGAGGACCTGCGCGCTGCCGCAGCCGTCATCGGCGACCGCAAGGTGGCCAGCCACGTCTCGGCCATGGTCGTGCCCGGCTCGGGCCTCGTCAAAGCCCAGGCGGAAGCCGAGGGTCTTGACGTGATCTTCAAGAATGCCGGCTTTGAATGGCGCGAGCCGGGCTGCTCGATGTGCCTGGCCATGAACCCCGACAAGCTGGCGCCGGGCGAGCGCTGCGCCTCGACCTCGAACCGCAATTTCGAGGGCCGCCAGGGCTTCAAGGGCCGCACCCATCTCGTGTCGCCCGCCATGGCCACGGCAGCGGCCATTGCCGGCCACTTCGTCGACATTCGCGCGTGGCAGTAAAGACGACCGATTGGTCGGGGCGCTATTCCCCGACACTGGATGACTTCGAGGCTCTGGCCAGCGCGGCACTCGCCGCCCTGCCGGAGCCTTTTGCCTCCCTGGCGGCCGATGTCACGTGCTCGGTGGCTGAATTTGCCGAGGACGACGTGCTCAAGGGCTTTGGCATGGAAAGCCCGTTCGAGCTGATGGGGCTGTTCTCGGGGATTGGCCTGACCGAAGACGGCGCCGTGCCCCAGACCGGGCAACTGCCCAACACCGTCTATCTCTACCGCCGCGCCATTCTCGACTACTGGGCCGAAAACGACGACAATACGCTGGGCGAAATCGTCACCCACGTCCTCATCCACGAACTGGGCCACCATTTCGGCTTTTCTGACGAGGACATGGAGGCGCTCGAAGCGGCGGCGGATGCGGCAGGGATCGAGGCCTTCCCCAGGACCTAGTCGCGCTCGACGAATTGGAACTCGGCTTCATTGCCGCCCGACGGATCGTCGGACACCATCAACGCCAGCTTGCCGTTCTCCAGCGCCGTAAACCATTCTTCCCAGCTCACCAGCTGAAAGCCGCCAACCCGATCCGGGCCCTGGTTATTGTCGGAGTTCAGCGCTTCCTGACCAAAGGCCAGCTGCAGGACGGTGCGGGTTCGCGAGCCGTCGGGGACATCCATCAGGACGGGATTGCCGCCGCGGGCGGCCACCCATTGGCGGATAGCATCGCGATCTGTGAGAATTTGGGACATGGGACGCTCCATTGTGTGTTCCTTGAGAAAGCACCGGCAGCGTGCAAGGTTCCTTGATCTGAAACAAGGAAGGCGTTCCATGATGTCGATTTTTCGACTGCGCCAGGTGGCGGCAGTGCTCGCTGCGCTGGCCTTGCTGCCCATGGTTGCAGCCCAGGCCTGCACGGTACCCGGGGCGGCCCCGATCAGTCCGTTCGACGGCGACCGCATGACCGGCTTTGACGCGGCGCGAACCCGCGGCCTTGGCGAGGCGCTGCTCGCCGGCAGTGCCGAGGAACGGGCAATTGTATCGGCGCTCTTTGCCACCGGTGATAGCCCCATCTCGGCCATCCCCGATGGCCGCTACAAGTGCCGGACCATCAAGCTGGGTGGGCTCTTGCCGCTGGTCACCTATCCCTGGTTCGACTGCGCCATTTCGGACCACGGCGCGGTCATTGAAAAGCGCACCGGTTCGCAGCGGTTCAAGGGCCAGCTGCTGCCCGCCGATGGCGGCCTTTTTTACTGGGGCGCCCTGCACTATGGCGACGAAGAGCCCATGGCCTATGATGGACTGGACGAGCGCAGCCAGGTCGGCTGCCTCTACAAGGTCAGCGGCAAGCCGGTCCGCTATCGGCTGGAGCTGCCGTTTCCGCGCTTTGAATCGACCCATGACGTCATAGAACTGGTCCCGGCACCGTGAACGGGCTTGCGCGCCGCGCAGGTGCTGCTAGGAACCGGGCAAACAAGATGAGCAGGCGATGGCAGACAAATCCTCTCGCATCCTGATGGGCACAATCGGGGCGGCACACGGCATCAAGGGCGAGGTGCGCATCGCCTCGCACACCCAGGACCCCGAAGCCATTGCCGGCTACGGTCCGCTGGAAACCGACCGGCCGGGCCTCATCATCACCATTGAAAAGGCGCGCCTGCAAAAGACCGTGCTGGTGGCCCGGCTGAAGGGCATCAACGACCGCACGGCCGCCGAACAGCTCAATGGCGTATCGTTGTTCGTGGACCGCAGCCAATTGCCCGAAATCGAAGACGAGGATGATTTCTACCATGCCGATCTGATCGGGCTGGACGCGCGGCTCGAAAGCGGCGTGTCCATCGGCGCGGTGAGCGGCCTGTTCGACCATGGCGCGGGCGATATTCTCGAAGTGCGCGACCCCCGTTCGGGCGACACGTTCCTTTATCCCTTCACCAAGGTCGTGGTGCCTATTATTCGCATTGCCGAGGGCTATCTCGTCATCGCTCCGCCGCTCGACGCCGAGCCCGGCGAGGAAGAGCCGGACTGATGTTTTCTGCCGACATCATCACGCTGTTTCCCGAGCTGTTTCCGGGGACCCTGGGCGCTTCGGTGCTGGGGCGCGGGCTCAGTGACGGGTTGTGGCAACTCAGAGCCACCCAATTGCGCGATTTTGCCAGTGACCGGCACCGCACGGTTGACGACACGCCATCAGGCGGCGGCGCTGGCATGGTGCTCAGATCGGACATTCTGGCCAAGGCCATCGACAGCGTCGCTCCCCCGACGGACCCGCGCCCCCGCATCCTGATGTCGCCACGCGGGCGCCCCCTGACCCAGGCCCGCGCCCATGAACTGGCCGTCGGGCCCGGCGCCGTCATCGTCTGCGGGCGCTTCGAAGGCGTCGACCAGCGCGTCATAGAGGCCCGCCAGCTCGAGGAAATCTCCATCGGCGACTATGTCCTTGCCGGGGGCGAAGTGGCCGCCATGGTACTGCTGGAGGCTGTTGTACGGCTCATTCCCGGCGTACTGGGCGCGCTCGACAGCCGCGACGAGGAAAGCTTTGAAAATGGACTCCTCGAATATCCGCAATATACGCGGCCACAAAGCTTTGAAGGCCGCGATATTCCGCCGGTGCTGGTCTCTGGCGATCACGGCAAGATTGCCAAATGGCGGCATGCACAGTCGCTGGAGCTGACCAAGGCACGGCGGCCGGATTTGCTGGGTCTGGACGAAGCTCCAGACCATCCTGTTCCAAGAGGCTGCCCGCGGACTTGATCCGAGGACCTGTCGCCACATGTCCGAGGGCGGAAAGGTGATCGGGGCAGCAAACAGCGCATAAATGCTAGACTCATGCCCCGATTTCCCCTATGAGCCGCCCATTCGCATGCCCGGCGTATCGGACCGGTGTGCGCCAAGACCAAGAAGACTGCCTTCCGTTACCAACCAAGACCGGATGACGGGGCCACCAAGGCCCATCAAGAGTCGTCCCTATGAAAAGATCAGAACGGATCGAAAATGAACATTATCGAACAGCTCAATGCTGAGCATGTGGCGGCGCTTTCCGCCCAGCGCGAACTTCCCGATTTCACCCATGGCGATACCGTCAAGGTGTGGGTCAAGATCCGCGAAGGCGAAAAAGAGCGTCTGCAGGCCTATGAAGGCGTTGTGATCGCCCTCAATGGCGGCGGCATCACCTCCAGCTTCACCGTCCGCAAGATTTCCTACGGCGAAGGCGTGGAACGCGTGTTCCCGCTGCACTCGCCCAATATCGCTTCGGTCGAAGTGATCAAGCGCGGTAAGGTCCGTCGCGCCAAGCTCTACTACCTGCGTGATCGTCGCGGTAAGTCGGCCCGTATTTTCGAATCGACCAATTCGCGCACCAAGAAGATCGAAGCTACCGAACGCTCCGCTGCCCTGGCAGCCAAGGAAGCCCGCGAAGCCGAAAAGATTGCCGCCGCCGAGGCCTTTGCCGCCGAGCAGGCCGCCAAGGACGCTGAAGCAGCCGCTGCTGCCGCTGCCGCTGCCGAGCAGGAAGCTGCCGCCGCAAGCGCCGCTGAAGGCGAAGCCAAGAGCGAATAAGCTCTTCTGCATTGCAGATTTCGAAAAGCCCGGCCGCAAGGTCGGGCTTTTTGTTGTGGCCGCCGGCGATTCACGTGGAACATTCCGCAGAACCCCCACCCTTGATCCCTCCCCGCAAGGGGGAGGGAGACGATGAACTGAGGGTGAGGTAACGAAACGCTCTCCTGCCGCCCGCCGTCAGCAACCGTGCCCATTAGGCGATTTCCGGCTTTACCCATGGACCGGGCTTGGCGATAAGAGGCCTGCCCGCAGCACCCAATTCCCCGGACGCCCCATGACCCTTTCCGTTGTCACCTGGAACATCAATTCGGTTCGGCTGCGCCTGCCGATGGTGCTCGATTTCCTGGCCCAGTATCAGCCCGACGTGCTGATGCTGCAGGAAATCAAATGCACCGATGACCAGTTTCCGCGCAATGCCTTCATCGAGGCCGGCTATCCGCATATGGCCGTGCATGGGCAGAAGGGCTATCACGGCGTCGCCATCGTCTCAAAATTTCCGATGACCGATGTGTCGAGCCGGATGTTCTGCGAAATCCCGGAATCGCGCCATGTTTCGGCGCTGGTTGACCTGGGGCATGGCCCCTTCACGCTGCACAATTTCTACATTCCGGCCGGTGGCGACGAGCCGGACCCCGAGCTCAACCCCAAATTCAAGCACAAGCTGGGCTTTCTCGACGAACTCAAGACCTGGTTCAGCGAACCAATATTCCAACGCGGCCATTTGATTGCCGGCGATTTCAATATTGCACCGCACGAGAACGACGTGTGGGGCCACAAGCAATTGCTCAAGGTCGTCAGCCACACCCCGGTCGAAACCGAGGCCCTCGATGCGCTCTTGACCGGCGGCCATGGCTGGACGGACCTGGTGCGCAAGCATGTGCCTTATGACCAGAAACTCTATTCGTGGTGGAGCTATCGCAGCGCCAATTGGGAGCTGGCCAACAAAGGCCGGCGGCTCGACCATATCTGGTCGACGGCCGATGTGGCGGAGCGGTCGGTGGGTGCCGAAATCATCAAGCCCGCTCGCGGCTGGACCGACAAGCCCAGCGACCATGTGCCCGTGATCGCCCGCTTCGCCAAGCCTTAAGGCGGGCATCTATCGGAAACACAGGTTCCTCACCCACCAATCCGCCCTCGGACTTGATCCGAGGGCCGCTCTCAACAATGCGGGCGTGGATAGAAATCCTCAGGTCACGCCCGAGGACGACGCATTGTTGTGGAATTTTCAAAGACAATTGCGAGGTAGACTGGACCACCGGTCCGGGCTCACGCGCCCTTCATCCGGCCCTTGAGCGGCTCGAGCGCGTGCATATAGCGCCCGAGGTCGGCCTCGATCCGCTGAGCGGCGCGCTGCGCCAGCTCTGGATATTGGCGGGCCAGCTTGAGGAAAGCGGTTCGCGGCACAAACAGCAATTCGCAATCGGTGACGGCGGTAAAGGTGACGGGACGCGGCTTTTCGAGGATCAGGGCGGTCGGCGAGATAACGCTGCCCGGTTCGGACAGCGCATAGGGCTTGCCCGCCTCGGCGCCTTCATGGCGCGCCTTGACCGTGCCTTCAATCAGCACAAAGGCGCCGGCCGGCGCGTCACCGGCCTTGTAGATCACCGCATCGGCGGCAAAATGCTTGCGATCACCGGCAAAGCCGAGCATGCGCAATTGCTCATCGTCACAGATATCGAAGAAGTCGGCCCGGGCCAGAACCCCGGCCGCATCGTCCATTCTCATATGCCCCAGACCCGATCGCCGGTGCGTGATCAGCAAAACTTGCTCACTTTTGCGGTTTGATCACGCGACCACAACTTATTGCCGCCCGCAGGGCGCGGGCGGCATTTGATCAAGCTATAAGTTAGTTCGTACGGGAATTGAACGGTTTTGTCCCAATATCAGGGGACAAGACGATAGCCACCATCCTCGGTGACCAGGAGGCGGGCATTGGACGGGTCCCGCTCGATCTTCTGGCGCAAGCGGTAGATGTGGGTTTCAAGCGTGTGCGTGGTGACCCGGTTGTTATAGCCCCAGACCTCCTTGAGCAGCACATCGCGGGTGATGGTCTTGGGACCCTGCCGATAGAGGTACTTGAGGATCGAGGTTTCCTTGTCGGTCAGGCGCACCTTGATGCCATCATTGGTCTCGAGCACCTTGGCGGCGGGCTGGAAACTATATTGGCCGATAGTGAAGACCGCATCCTCGCTCTGGTCGCGCTGGCGCAACGCCGCATTGATGCGGGCCAGCAGCACCGGGTAGCGGAAGGGTTTGGTCAGATAATCATTGGCACCCGCTTCAAGACCCTTGATCTCGTCGGCGTCGGTATCGTGCCCGGTCAGCATCAGAACCGGGCTCATATAGCCCTCGCTCCGCATCAGCTTGACCGCCTCGCGACCATCCATGTCCGGCAGGCCGACATCGAGAATGGTCAGCTCGATATTGCTTTCACGCACCGCCTTGAGCGCGTCATTGGCCGAGCCGGCCTGGAGAATGTCGAAATCAGGCTCCCCCTGGAGTTGTTCCACCAGGGTTTGGCGCAGGTCCGCGTCGTCGTCCACGACCAGAATGCGTCGCTTGTTCATTGTATTCTCCGGTCTTTTTCCGTCTGGATCGACCTAGGTCACATTATTGCGACCCGTTTTTGGCCAGCCAATCACAACGTCGTTATTCAACCGCAAGCAACGCGCCTGAACGCGATTTAGTTGCACTTTGCAGCCCGCAGACCGCCGAAATCATCCTTGGGAACTGGCCAACGGGAATAATATGGCCCTGACGCCCCCTCGACTGTCCCGGATAGACCGTTGCTCGGTCACGCCTAGCGGCGCCCAAACAGGGCCGATCCCACACGCACATGGGTGGCGCCCATGGCGATGGCGGTTTCGAAATCGCCACTCATGCCCATCGAGAGCTTTTCCACCCCGGCGGCCTCGGCCAATTCGGCCAGCAGCGCAAAATAGGGGCCAGCTGGCTGCCCGTCAGGCGGGATGCACATCAGGCCGACGATCTCGAGGCCATGCTCCTCCCGGCATCGGCGCACAAAATCCACCGCCTCGCCAATGGCGATACCGGCCTTTTGCGCCTCGCCGCCAATATTGACCTGCACGAAACAGGGCAGGCGTTTGTCCAGGCGTGCCATTTCGGCGGCGAGGACGCCCGCCAGCTTATCGCGATCCAAGGTTTCGATGACATCGAACAGCGCCACCGCCTCGCGCGCCTTGTTGGTCTGGAGCGGACCGATCAGATGCAGCGCAATGTCCGGGTAGCGCTCGCGCAGCGCCGGCCACTTGTCCTTGGCTTCCTGCACCCGGTTTTCGCCAAAGACGCGCTGCCCGGCCACCAGAAATGGCTCCACGGCCTCGGCGGCAAAGGTCTTGGAGACTGCGACCAGTTCGACAGCCTCCGGTGGCGCACCGAAGCGACGCCGGGCTTTTTCCATGCGGGTGCGGATGTAATCGAGCGCAGCGGATGCGCCTTGAAGCGTCTCGACCATATCATGGCCCCGTTTCTGTTGACCTTGGTGGGGATTTCTGGTGATGGTCCGGGTAGCCAAAATCCCTCGAAAACGCAAGCTGCGCCGCCTTTTCGGCAGGCCATCAGCGTCAATCTTGCAAGGACGTATAACCAGTGAGCGGCGAACGCTACAATCCGCGCGAAAGCGAACCGAAATGGCAGAAAGTCTGGGACGAAGCCAAGAGCTTTGTCACGACCAATGATGACCCGCGTGAACCCTATTACGTCCTTGAGATGTTCCCCTATCCCTCCGGGCGCATCCATATGGGCCATGTGCGCAACTATGCCATGGGCGACGTGGTGGCCCGCTACCATCGCGCCCGCGGCAAGAATGTGCTGCACCCCATGGGCTGGGATGCTTTCGGCCTGCCGGCCGAGAACGCCGCCATCGAGCGCAAGAGCCATCCGGGCTCCTGGACCCGACAGAACATTGAAGCGATGAAGGCCCAGCTCAAATCCATGGGTCTCTCCATCGACTGGACGCGCGAAATCGCCACCTGCGAGCCCAGCTACTACCAGCACCAGCAGTCCATGTTCATCGACATGCTGGCCGCAGGCCTGGTCACGCGCAAGAGCTCCAAGGTCAATTGGGACCCCGTCGACATGACCGTTCTGGCCAATGAACAGGTGATCGACGGCAAGGGCTGGCGCTCCGGCGCCCCGGTCGAGCAGCGCGAACTGACCCAATGGTTCTTCAAGATCTCCGATTTTGCCGAGGATCTGCTGACCGGGCTGGATGGTCTCACCCAATGGCCGGAGAAGGTGCGCATCATGCAGCGCAACTGGATCGGCAAGTCCGAGGGCCTGAGGCTGCTGTTCGCGCTGGAGCCGAGCGAGAAGACCGACGTCACCAGCATCGAGGTTTTCACCACCCGCCCCGACACGATTTTTGGCGCCTCCTTCGTCGGTCTGTCACCGGACCATCCGCTGACCACGGCGCTGGCCGCCAGCAATGCGGACCTCGCCGCCTTCGTCGCCGAATGCCATCGCCATGGCACGGCCACCGAGACGCTGGAGAAGGCCGAAAAGCAGGGTTTTGATACCGGTTTGCGGGTCAAGCACCCGGTGATCGAAGGCGAAACCCTGCCCGTCTATGTCGCCAATTTCATCCTGATGGATTACGGCACCGGCGCCATTTTCGGCTGCCCGGCCCATGACCAGCGCGACCTCGACCTGGCCCGCAAATACGGGCTTTCAGTCAAGCCGGTGGTGCTGCCACCTGATGCCGATCCCGCCAGCTTTGAAATCGGCAATGAAGCCTATGTTGACGCTGGCAACATCTTCAACTCGGGCTTTTTGGATGGTCTCTCCATCGACGACGCCAAGGCCAGGATCGCCGCCCATTTCGAGGCGCTGACAGTGGACGGCAAGCCGCAGGGCAAAGTTGAGGTGAACTATCGCCTGCGCGACTGGGGCATTTCGCGTCAGCGCTATTGGGGTTGCCCCATTCCCGTGATCCATTGCGAGGTCTGCGGCACCATACCCGTGCCCAAAAAAGACCTGCCGGTGGTGCTGCCCGACGACGTCAGTTTCGACAAGCCCGGCAATGCGCTGGACCACCACCCCACCTGGAAACATACACATTGTCCGCAATGTGGTGCTGCGGCCCGCCGCGAAACCGACACCATGGACACTTTTGTCGACAGTTCCTGGTATTTCGCCCGTTTCACGGCACCTGATGCACCGACCCCCACCGTGCCCGAAGTCGCCAATCGCTGGTTGCCGGTGAACCAGTATATCGGCGGCGTCGAACACGCGATCCTGCACCTGCTCTATTCGCGCTTCTTCACCCGGGCAATGAAGGCCACCGGCCATGTGGGGCTCGATGAACCCTTCCAGGGCCTCTTCACCCAGGGCATGGTGACCCACGAAACCTATCGTTCCGAGAAGGGCGAATGGGTGCCCCCGACCGACGTGGTGCTGGACGCCAGTGGCGATCAACGCAGCGCCCGCCATGCCGTTACCGGCGCGCCGATTGCCATCGGTTCGGTCGAAAAGATGAGCAAATCCAAGAAGAATGTCGTCGATCCCGATGAGATCGTCAGCGGTTATGGCGCCGATACGGCCCGCTGGTTCATGCTCTCGGATTCGCCCCCGGAGCGCGACGTGCAATGGACCGAATCCGGCGTCGAAGGCGCCAGCCGTTTCCAGCAGCGCGTTTGGCGGCTGGTCAACGAAACTGCCGCGATTGCTGAACAGTCAACCGGCACTGTTTCCGAAAACGACGCTGATGCAGTGGCCCTGCGCAAGATCATCCACCGCGCCGTCGCTGGCGTGGCGCAGGATATCGAGGGTCTCGGCTTCAACCGTGCCGTGGCGCGTATTTATGAGCTAACCAATGCCCTGATCAAGGCGCGCGAAGCCCGGCCGAGTGCGGCGCTGGCCGCAGCGCTGAGCGAAGGCGTTGCCAAACTGGTGCAGCTGCTCAACCCGATGATGCCGCACCTGGCCGAATCGTGCTGGGAAGTGCTTGGAAAACAAGGCCTTGTGGCCGACGCGCTGTGGCCCGAAGTCGATCCGGCCTTGCTGGTCGATGACGAAGTGACGCTTCCGATCCAGATCAATGGCAAGCGCCGTGCGGAAATCACCGTGCCCAAGGGCTTGCCCGCAGCCGATGTGGAGGCCCTGGTGCTGGCTCTCGAGGCGGTCCAGAAGGCGTTGGAGGGCAAGACACCCAAGAAGGTCGTTGTGGTGCAGGACCGCATCGTCAACCTGGTCGTCTAGCCGATGACGGCGCTCAAGGCCCATGAGGTGGCGCGCTTTCTGGCGTGCCCTGACCTGAGCGAGGGGATCTTCCTCGCCTATGGGCCGGATGGCGGACTGGTGCGGGAAACGGCGCAAAAACTGATCCGTCACTTGAGTGGCGACGATCCGGCGTCGGCCAATATCACCATTTTTGACGGGCCGGAATTGCAGGCCGACCCGTCATTGCTGGTGCTGGAGGCCCGCTCCACCTCGCTTTTTGGCGGCAAGCGCATCATCCGTGTGCGCAATGCCACCAAGGCCCTGGTGATGCCGCTGACCGAGTTGCGCGACGATCCAGGCGGCGCCGCAATCGTGCTCGAAGCCGACAATCTGCCGCCGCGCGACGCCCTTAGAGCGTTGATAGAACAGGCGAAATTCGGGCGGGCGCTGCCGTGTTATGCCGATAGCGACGAGACGCTGATGGCGCTGATGCGTGAGACGTTCAACCAGGCCGGCATTCGTGCCGATGCCGATGTGGCGCCGACCCTGCGCGACATTTTGGGCAATGACCGCGAAATCACCCGGCGCGAGTTGGAAAAACTGACGCTCTATGCGGCCACCAGCAAGGTCCTGACCCGCGAAGACGTCCTGCTGCTCTGCGCTGACAATGGCGCCTTAGCCATTGATTCCATTCTTGATTCGACCGGCGGCGGGCATGCCGAAAAGCTCGAGCTGGCGCTCAACCGGGCACTGGCGGCCAATGTCAATCCGCAGCAATTGCTGGCCATGCTGAACACCCATTTTGCCAATTTGCGGCGTTGGCGGGTGGAGGTGGATGCTGGAAAAGCGCCCCGCGCGGTGCTGGATGGGGTTAAGCCCAAGCCGCATTTTTCGCGTATCGGGGCGCTCGAGCAGCAATTGCGGCTCTGGCCGGATACCAGCCTGGCTATCGCGAATGAACGACTTCTGAACGCAGTTTCAGATACGCGGCGCCGCCCGGCTCTCGCCGATGCCGTTTTGCGCCGGACCACGCTGGCGCTCTGCATGATGGCCGCCACGCACTAAGCCCGACGGCCAAAGAAAAACCGCCCGAAAATGGGCGGTTTCACGTGGAACATCAGTTATATCAATGACTTAATTCATTCTGCCGGTCAGTCGCAGGCAGATGTCGTCGAGTTGTTCGAGCGTCTTGTAGCGAATTTCGAGCTTGCCGCCGCGCTCGGAGTGATTAAGCGCCACGCTGAGGCCAAGCGCATCGGCCAGACGACGCTCAAGGGCCAGGGTATCGGCATCGCGCTGCTCGACATCCACCACCGGCTTGCGCCTGGGCAGATCGCGCTGCTGGCTAAGCGCTTCGGCTTCGCGCACCGAAAGGCCCTTGTCGACGATCTGGCGGGCCAAGGCCGCAGGGTCTTCGACGGTGATCAGGGTACGGGCGTGGCCGGCGGTCAGCGTGCCGCTGGCCACCATGCCGCGCACATCCTCGGGCAGGCGCAACAGGCGCAGCGTATTGGCGACATGCGAGCGGGACTTGCCGATCACCTGGGCCAGATCCTGCTGTGTATAGTCGAACTGCTCAATCAACTGGCCATAACCCATGGCCTCTTCAAGCGGATTGAGGTCAGCTCGCTGGACGTTCTCGATAATGGCAAGCTCGAGCGCCTCCTTGTCGTCGACCTCGCGGACGATGACCGGCACGTCATGCAGGCCCGCCTTCTGCGCGGCGCGCCAGCGGCGTTCACCGGCGATCAGTTCGAAGATATTGGGATCATCGGTCGGCCGCACCAGGAGCGGCGACATGACGCCCTTCTCACGAATGGAATTGGTCAGCTCTTCAAGCTGCTCGGCATCAAAGCTGCGTCGCGGATTGGCCCGGTTGGCGATGATGAAATCGACCGGCAGCTTCTTGCTGCCCGAGCCTGATTCGGTGACGCGGGCGCCTTCCATGGCTGCCATATCGCCAATCAATGCCGCGAGGCCCCGCCCAAGACGTGTCGGTTTGTCGGTCATTACTGGCTCCTAAGCAGCGTTCAGCCGCCGCTCACGGCGGATGACTTCGGTGGCGAGGCGAAGATAGGCCTGGCTTCCCGCACATTTCAAATCATAGAGCAATGCCGGCTTGCCATAGGACGGAGCCTCGGACAAACGGACATTGCGGGGAATAACGGTGTCATAGACGAGATCGCCCATCTCGCTGCGCACGTCGTGCAGCACCTGTTCGCTCAAATTATTGCGCTTGTCGAACATGGTCATCACCACGCCCTGGATCGACAGGCGCGGATTAAGGGTCGAGCGGATCTGCTCGATGGTCTGCAGCAACTGGCTGAGGCCTTCGAGCGCGAAGAATTCGCACTGCAGAGGCACAAGGACAGCGTCAGCCGCGACCAGGGAATTGACCGTCAACAGATTGAGCGACGGCGGGCAATCAATCAGGATATAGCTCACCGGCTGATCATTGATGCGCAACTCATCCAACTGCTTGAAAGCGTTGCGCAATTTGAAGGCACGGTCGGCATGGCCGGCTATCGTCAACTCGACGCCGAGAAGGTCCATGGTCGAGGGCACAATCGCAACATTGGGCACGCTGGTCATGATGGCAGCCTGCGGCACGCTGGCTTCACCCACCAAAACGTCATAGGCCGAGACTTCACGGTCGGTGCGCGAAATCCCAAGACCCGTGGAGGCGTTGCCCTGCGGGTCGAGGTCAACAATCAGGACGCGTTCGCCGATGGCCGCAAGTGCCGTTGCCAGGTTGATGGCCGTCGTGGTTTTACCCACGCCGCCCTTCTGATTGGCCAAAGTCAATATCCGGGGTGCCAAATTGGCCTCCGTGTGCCGCTAAATCACTGATTTTCCGCGCAGATTCGTAACTTCGACGATTACGCCGCCCGGATCCGTGTCACTTCTCGTTACTACCACGTCGTGATGCCACTGCGCACCCGATTCCGTCAGCTCTTCAACATGTTCCCGCCCTTTATGCAGAAGAGCGCGGGTTTTCGGGCCAAAAAACGGCGCCATCCAGCTGCACAATTGCGGCATTGCGGCCAGGGCACGTGAGGTAATGACATCGGGCACCCCTGTTTCACGTGAATCAATCTCTTCGCTGCGACGGCCGATAACGGTGACATTGAGGTCAAGATCCCGCGCCACGGTACGCAGAAAACTGACTTTTCGGGCTGTCGGTTCGATGAGGACAAAGCTGCGGCCGGTCCCCTTGGAGGCAATCGCCAATGGCAGGGCGGGAAAACCACCGCCGCTTCCGAGATCGAGAAAGCGCTGATCGTCGGCCTTCACCAGGGAGAGAACTTGCAGACTGTCGGCAAAATGCCGGGTCCAGACCTGCGCCAATGTTTCACGTGAAACCAGATTCTGCACCGCCTGCCATTTCCCCAGCAGTTTGGCATAGGATTCCAGGTCGGCGGCAACGTCATCCAATGGACGCGCGAAATGTTTGGCATAGGGTGCGATGGCGGAGATGTCCGGCATCTAGCTGGCCTTGCGCAGATCGCCGCGCCGAATGACCGCCAGCAGCAAGGTGATCGCCGCAGGAGTCATGCCATCCATGGCCTGTGCCTGAGCAATGGTTTGTGGACGATGCTGGCTCAGCTTCTGTCGCAGTTCCATCGACAGGCCAGGGATGCCGGCATAATCCAGATCGTCCGGTATGGCTCGGCTTTCGTCGCGCCGCACGCTCTCAATGTCCGCCTTCTGGCGGTCCAGATACACCGCATACTGGGCGTCGATGGACACCTGTTCGAGCACCGCTGGCGGCGTTGTGGCCAGTTCGGGCCAGACGCGTGTCAGATCAGCAAGGTCGATATCAGGATAGGACAGCAGATCGAAGGCGGAGCGCCGCTTCCCATCTTCATTGACCGCGAGTCCGGCCTTACGGGCGACATTGGGCGACACAGTGAGGCTGTCCAGCTGCTGCCGAGCGGCTTTCAATGCCTGTGCCTTGTGTCCGAAGGCTTCAGTGCGGGCGTCGCCAACCAGGCCTTTTTCAAGGCCCAGCGGGGTAAGCCGCTGATCGGCATTGTCGGCACGCAGATGCAGCCGGAATTCGGCACGCGAGGTGAACATGCGGTAGGGCTCGCTAACCCCGCGCGTCACCAGATCGTCCACCATGACCCCAAGATAGCTTTCGGTGCGCGACAGGATCAACGGATCCGCGCCCTTGGCGCTGAGCGCGGCATTGGCGCCTGCGAGCAATCCCTGGGCCCCTGCCTCTTCATAGCCTGTGGTGCCATTGATCTGACCGGCGAGATAGAGACCGGGCTGCTTCTTCACTTCCAGTGTCGGCCGCAGTTCACGCGGATCGACATAGTCATATTCGATGGCATAGCCCGGCCGGATAATTTCCACCTGTTCGAGGCCCGGCATGGAGCGCAGGAACGCCTCCTGCACATCGGCGGGCAGCGAGGTGGACAGGCCGTTGGGATAGACAGTGCTATCATCCAGCCCTTCCGGTTCGAGGAAAATCTGATGGCTGTCGCGGTCCGCGAAGCGTACCACCTTGTCCTCGATGGAGGGGCAGTAGCGCGGGCCACGCGACTGAATGCGGCCCGAATACATCGCGGAACGATGCAGGTTTTCGCTGATGATGCGGTGCGTCTCGGCCGTCGTCCGGGTGATATGGCAGGAAATCTGCGGCGTGGTGATGGCAGCGGTCAAGGCTGAGAAGGGCTCGGGCGGTGTGTCGCCCGGTTGCTCTTCCAGCACCGAATAATCAATGCTCTTGCCTTCAAGGCGCGCCGGCGTGCCGGTCTTGAGGCGACCCAACTGCAGGCCCAGACTCTCAAGCCGCGTCGACAGGCCAAAAACCGGCTTCTCGCCCAGTCGCCCGGCCGGAACGGTTTCTTCGCCGCGATGGATCAAGCCGCGCAGGAAGGTGCCGGTGGTGAGGACAACGGCTCTGGTGCCAAAACGACGACCATCGAGCAGCATGACGCCGCTAACCACGCCATTGGTGACCTCAATATCATCGACCTCGCCCTCGATGATATCGAGGTTGGGCTGGGCAATGATCGCGGCCTGCATGGCTTGGCGATAGAGCTTGCGGTCGGCCTGGGCCCGGGGGCCGCGCACGGCGGGACCCTTGCGGCGGTTGAGCACGCGGAATTGAATGCCGGCTTGATCAGCAACCCGGCCCATCAGGCCATCGAGCGCGTCAATCTCGCGGACAAGGTGCCCCTTGCCCAATCCGCCAATAGCGGGATTGCAGCTCATCTCGCCAATGGTGGCGAAGCGATGGGTGATCAGGGCCGTGGGCACGCCGAGCCGCGCGGATGCCGCCGCAGCTTCTGAACCGGCATGTCCGCCGCCGACGATGATGACGGCATAGTCAGTCATGGCAATTTCTCCAAGGCGCCTGACATAGGCCAATGTTTCACGTGAATCAATTGTCGAGCTTGGTCGCGGACAAACGGACGTGTTTCACGTGAATCATTTGCCGATACAGAAACTGGCGAAGAGCCGATCGAGAACCCGCTCGGCGTCGAGCCGGCCAATCAATCGCTCAAGCGCCGCCGAAGCCAAGCGCAGGGATTCGGCCGCCAGCTCCCAATCGCCTAGCGCGTTGCGGGTCTCGGCCAGGGCATCGAGTGCATTGGCCAGCGCCGCCCGGTCGCGTTCGTGGCTGACCAGCGCCGGCTCCGCACCCGCCAGACTTTCACCCAGAGTGCCCAATGTCTTGACCAGCGTGTCGAGGCCCTGGCTGGCCTGGGTGGACACCGAAAGGTCCTGGCCATCGACCGGCCCGAGATCGGCCTTGGTGCCAACGACCAGCAAGCGCCCGTTGGTGGTGGGGCGGGGCACGTCGGGGACGTCGGGCGCCCGCAGCCACAGAACCACATCGGCGCTGGCAATGGCCTGTTCGGCACGCCGGATGCCTTCAGCTTCGGCGCGGCTTTCGGTGGCGCGGAGGCCGGCAAGGTCGAGGAGCAGGAACAATTGCCCGCCAATATCGAGCGGAACTTCGCGGACATCCCTTGTAGTGCCCGCTTCGTCGGAAACAATGGCAATGTCGGATTTTGCCAAGGCATTGATCAGGCTGGATTTTCCGACATTTGGCGCACCGGCCAGGGCAACGCGAATGCCTTCTCGGACGATGCGGCCCGATTCCACCGAGGCCATCGCAGAGGCAATGGCCAGTTCCAGATCCGCCAATTGCACCTGCCAGTGCTCAGGCAGGTCTTCGGACACATCGCCCTCGTCTGAAAAATCGAGCCGGGCTTCGATTTCAGCGCGCAGATCGAGCAAAGTGTCGCGCCAAATGTCGATTTCGGCCGTGAGGCGACCGTCATAACGGGCCAGCGCCTGCTGGCGCTGTTTTTCTGTATCGGCGCCAAGGAGATCGCCCAGGCCTTCGATTTCCACCAGATCAAGCTTGCCGTTTTCAAAGGCGCGCCGGGTGAACTCGCCGGCTTCTGCCAGGCGCAGACCCTGCGTGCGCAACTCAGCCAGAATGGCTTTGACGCCGGCAGGAGAACCATGCACCTGCAGCTCGGCGCAATCCTCGCCGGTAAAGCTATGGGGAGCCGGAAAAAAGGCCACCAGACCCTGGTCGAGCTGGCGGCTGGCGCCAATGGCGCGCAGGGCCAGGTGACGCGGTTTTGGAAGGCTGCCGGCAACAAATGTCAAGGCCGTCCGAACCAATGGCCCGGACAACCGGATGACCGCAACTCCGGCCGGCAGGGCGCCGGAGGAGAGCGCCATGATGGTGTCGCCCGCCCGCATTGCCAGCTCCCGATCGAAAGGCTTGGAGCACTTCACCGTTTCATTGAAACGCTAAACTGCTCTAAGTCCTTGTTTTGGCGCACTTCCCAACCGCAAACCGTTACCGGTTTTGCCCGAAGCGCTCTAGGTGTTCATCGAGTCGAAGAAGTCCGAATTGGTCTTGGTCTGGCGGACCTTGTCCATCAGGAATTCCATGGCGTCGATGGTGCCCATCGGATTGAGAATGCGACGCAGCACATACATCTTCTTGAGGATGTCCGGCTCGATCAGCAGTTCTTCCTTACGGGTCCCGGACTTGGTGATGTCCAGCGCCGGGAAGATGCGCTTGTCCGCTACCTTGCGGTCAAGGATGATTTCCGAGTTGCCGGTGCCCTTGAATTCTTCAAAGATCACTTCGTCCATGCGCGAGCCGGTGTCGATCAGCGCGGTGGAGATAATGGTCAGCGAACCGCCATCCTCGATATTGCGCGCCGCACCAAAGAAGCGCTTGGGGCGTTGCAGGGCATTGGCATCCACACCGCCGGTCAGCACCTTGCCCGAGCTTGGCACCACGGTGTTATAGGCGCGGCCCAGGCGGGTGATGGAATCGAGGAGGATGACCACGTCATGCTTGTGCTCGACCAGACGCTTGGCCTTTTCGATCACCATTTCAGCGACCTGGACGTGGCGCGAGGCGGGCTCGTCAAAGGTCGAGGAGATGACCTCGCCGCGCACCGAGCGCTGCATGTCGGTCACTTCCTCGGGACGCTCGTCGATCAGCAAGACGATGAGATAGCATTCGGGGTGATTGGCGGCGATGGATTGTGCAATATTTTGCAACAATACAGTCTTACCAGTCCGCGGTGGCGCAACAATCAAAGCGCGCTGGCCCTTGCCGAGAGGGGCAACGAGATCGAGGAGGCGCGCCGAGCGATCCTTGACGGTCGGATCGGGCAGTTCCATGCGCAGCCGCTCTTCGGGATAGAGCGGGGTCAGATTGTCGAAATTGACCTTGTGGCGAACCGCCTCGGGATCTTCGAAATTAATGGTCGAAACCTTGAGCAGCGCAAAATAGCGCTCGCCCTCCTTGGGAGAGCGGATTTCGCCCTCGACCGTGTCGCCGGTCCGCAGACCGAAGCGGCGGATCTGGCTGGGGCTGACATAGATATCGTCGGGACCCGGAAGGTAGTTTGCATCAGGCGAGCGCAGAAAGCCGAACCCGTCCGGGAGCACCTCGACCACGCCCTGGCCTACGATATTGATGTCCTGGGCCGCCAGTTCCTTGAGGATGGCGAACATCAATTCCTGCTTGCGCATGGTCGATGCGTTCTCGACCTCGACCTCCTCGGCGAAGGCCAAAAGTTCAGCCGGCGATTTGGCCTTGAGCTCACTGAGCTTGATATTTTGCATGTAGCGAAATGACCCTGAAGGGATAGCGAAGAGACTTGGAAGTCGAAAGGAAGGGGAAGTTCGGCATCGCGCAGCAACCGGGCGGTCGCGCAATCAGGGGATGCCTTGCCTCCATGTAGCGCGATCCGTGATCGGTTTCAAGCTTGGAGCGGGCCGGGCCGGGCAAAAACCGCCGCTGGGGCGATTTGTAGCGGGCGAGGCGTTCCAGTCGCCCGGCCGCCGGCCGGCAAGATTCACGTGAAACCTCGCCGCCCCTAGAACGGCTTTACGATCACCGCGACGACGATGACCATGGCGATGACAAAGGGAATCTCGTTGATGGCGCGGTAAAAGCTGTGCGGCCGCGCATTGCGGTCCTGCTGAAAGGCCCTTAGCAAGGACCCGTACCAGCCATGCACGCCGCTCAGCGCCAACACCATGGCCGCCTTGAGCCACATCCAGCCCTGGGAAAAATCGACGATACCGAAGCCGAAGGCCAGCCACAGGCCAAAGATCCAGGTGGCAACCATGGCCGGGGTGATGATGCCGCGATAAAGCTTGCGCTCCATGACCTTGAAGGTCTCGGACTTGTCCGAACCAACCGCGCTTTCGGCGTGATAGACGAAGAGGCGCGGCAGATACATCATTCCCGCCATCCAGGCGATGACCGAAATGACGTGCAGCGCCTTGACCCATTCATACATGGCAAATTCCTCAACAGTTCGATGCGCAATCGCATCCCGCGCAACACTCAGCCGCGCTTGACCAGCTCGACCAGCCGCTCGACATGGGCAATCGGGGTTTCCGGCACGATGCCATGGCCCAGGTTGAAAATATGCGGGCGATTGTCAAAGGCCGAGAGAATGGCCCGCACCTGGCTTTCCATCGCCTCGCCACCCACCACCAGCCGCAGCGGATCGAGATTGCCCTGCACCGGCAGATCCGGCGGCAGCTGCGTGCGGACGAAATCGAGCGGCGTGGCAAAATCAATGCCCAGGGCGTTTACGCCTGTCGCCGCGGCATAGCGTTCAAGGTTCCCGGCGGCACCGCGAGGAAAACCGATGATCGGTGCATTGGGCACGCGCTGGCGCACGCCTTCGACAATCCGGCGATTGGGCTCCATCACCTGTCGAGCAAAGGACGTGTCATCCAGATTAAGCGCCCAGCTTTCAAAAATCTGCACCACATCGGCGCCGGCTTCGAACTGCGCAACGAGATAATCGATAGAGGTGGCCACCAGGATGTCGATCAGCTTGTCGAAAGCCTCGGGATGTTCGAGCGCGAATTTGCGTGCCACCCATTGATCCGGCGAGCCGCGACCACCCAGCATATAGGTCGCAACGGTCCAGGGCGCGCCGCAGAAGCCGATCAGGGTCTTTTCGGCGGGCAGGACTGCCCGAAGCCGCCGCACGGTCTCGAGCACCGGCGCCAGGTGATCAAGCGCCCCTCCCCTTTCCAAAGCGTCTATGCCTTTGACGTCGAGCGCTTCAAGCAGCGGCCCTTCCCCGGTGGCAAAGCGCACTTTCTGCCCCAGGGCATCGGGGATGACCAGAATATCGGAAAAGAGGATGGCCGCATCGAGATCGAAACGGCGCAGCGGTTGCAGGGTCACCTCGACTGCAAGGTCAGGCGTATAGCACAGCTCAAGGAAGTCCTTGGCGCCAGTCCGGGTCTGCCGATACTCGGGCAGATAGCGACCCGCCTGGCGCATGATCCAGATAGGTGGGCGCTCCTGCCTCCGGCCGAGCACCGTGTCGAGGAGCGGTTTATGCGTCACCGGGCGCATCGGTTCATCCCTTCCAAAACCCCCTAAAGAGTCTTTCTAGCTTCGCTTCTTTATTATTATTGCGGTGTTTATCCGCAATTCCGCGCTCTCCACAATCGGCGGCGTGGTGACACTTGCGCGCAGGGCTATGGTTAACGAGGTGTGAATCCAGTTTCAGCATCGTAGCCACAATGGCCGCGCCCAATTGATTAACGAAAGGTTAATCCGGCGCTTGCCGAGTCAATGATTCGATTCTGCCTGTGGACGAGCCTGCGGATATCTTTCCATGCGCGGAAGCGGCTTTCCCCAGACCTTTCCACGGGCCGCTTCAAAGACCGCGCGAAATAGACTGTTAATGTTTTATTAGCCAAGTCGGATAAGTTTGCCCGACGCCAAAACTTGCGCGACCAAGTCACAGTTCCGGCTTGAGCTGGGGATGACAGTGTGGAAAAACTTCCTCCATGCTCATTCTCGCCTCCGCCAGTGCCACCCGCAAAGCCTTGCTGGACAAGGCCGGTCTGCGGTTTGAGGCCCAGCCCGCAACGCTCGACGAACGGGCCCTGGAAACCAGTGCAATTGCTGCAGGCGGCGATGGCCGGGACGTGGCGCTGCTGCTGGCCCGACACAAGGCCGAAGCCGTTTCGCGCCAGCGCCCGGGCGACATTGTGATCGGTGCCGATCAAACCCTGGCGCTCGGCCTTGAGCTTTTGCACAAGCCCGGCTCACGCGAAGACGCCAGGGCCCAGCTCGATCATCTGCGCGGCAAGACCCATCGCCTTCATGCCGCGGTGACGCTGGCCCGGGATGGGGTCACGCTATGGTCCGATATTGAGACTGCCGAACTGACCATGCGAGAGTTTTCAGCATCCGAGCGCGACCAGGTGCTGGAGCTTGAGGGCGCCGACATTCTGGGCTCGGTGGGCAGCTATCGGCTCGAAGGGCCGAGCATTCGGCTGTTTGAGACCGTCACGGGCGACTATTTCACCATACTGGGGCTGCCGCTCCTTCCCCTGCTCGCTGCTTTGCGCGATATCGCTCCCGAGCTCTTACAGTCCCAGGATTGAGTGTTGACCACCAAGGCCTTTGTCATCGGGCATCCCATTGCCCATTCGCGTTCGCCGCTGATCCATGGAACCTGGCTGGCCGAAAACGGTCTCGATGGTAGCTATGAGGCCATTGATGTTGCGCCAGCTGACCTGCCGGGCTTTTTCGAGCGCCTGCGGGCGGGCGAATTTGCCGGCGGTAATGTCACCATTCCCCATAAGGAGGCGGTGTTCGCGCTTTGTGACAGCGTTGATGAGTTGGCCCGCATGATCGGCGCGGTCAATACGCTGGTGGTCAAGAACGGCAAGGTGCATGGCACCAATACCGATTATCTGGGGTTTCTGGGCAATCTGGACGCGAATGCGCCGACCTGGTCGGACGGCCCGAACGACGCCATGATCATCGGAGCCGGCGGTGCGGCCCGCGCCGTGCTGGTGGCACTGCGTCGGCGCAATGGCGGCAAGGTGCATGTGCTCAACCGGACGCTGGGCAATGCCCAGGCGCTGGTCGATGAAATCGACGGCCCGTTTTCCGCGCATGGCTTTGAGGATTTTGCCAAACTGGCGCCTCACATCGGGCTGGTGGTCAATACCAGTTCCATCGGGATGAATGGCACCCGGTTCGACTGGCTGGATATGAGCCTCCTGCCCAAGACGGCTCTGGTCACCGACATTGTCTATACCCCGCTCGAAACCCCGCTGCTGGCCGAAGCCAAGGCGCATGGCCTGCGCACGGTCGATGGCCTGGGCATGCTCTTGCACCAGGCTGTTCCCGGCTTTGCGGCCTGGTTCGGGGTCACGCCCGTGGTGACGCCGCAATTGCGGGCCCGCATCGAAGCGACACTGGATCACTAGGCCATGCAAAGGATCGGCATTACCGGCTCCATCGCCACGGGCAAATCCACCCTGCTGGCAGCGTTTGCGGCGGCCGGTGTGCCGGTTTTCTCGGCTGACGCGGCGGTGGCCGAACTCTATGCCGGTGAGGCTGCCGCCGCTGTTGAAGCGCTGTTTCCCGGCGTCACCAAGGATGGTGTCGTCGACCGGCAGGTGCTGTCGCAAAAGCTTTCCGCCGATCCGGCAGGGTTCAAAAAGCTTGAAGCCCTTGTGCATCCGCTGGTGCGCGACAGAATTGCGCAATTCCTCCAAAGGGCCGAAAGCGCCGGGCATGCCCTGGCTGCGGTCGAAGTGCCGCTCTTGTTTGAAAGCGGCCATGACTATGGCTTTGACGCCATCGCGGTCACCCATGTGGATGAGGCGGTTCAGCGCCAGCGCATCCTGGCCCGGCCGGGCATGACCGTGGATAAGATGGAGAGCCTTATTGCCCGGCAGATGCCACAGGCCGAAAAGAAGAAGCGGGCCACATGGCTTTTCGACACCGCGCAGCCGCGCGAGGTGATCGGCGCCGACGTGGCCGCGCTTGTGGCCGATATCAGGAGCAAACGGCAGGACCGATGATCAGGGAAATCGTGCTCGATACCGAAACCACAGGGCTTTCGCCCGCAGGCGGGGATCGCCTGGTGGAAATCGGCTGTGTCGAGCTGATCAACCACATCCCCACCGGCAAGACGTTTCACGTCTATATCAATCCGCAGCGCTCGATGCCCGAAGAGGCGTTCCGCGTGCATGGACTGAGCGAGGAATTCCTCGCAGACAAGCCCCTGTTCCATGAGATCGCCGAGGATTTTCGCGCCTTTATCGGCGACGCGACGCTGGTCATTCATAATGCGCCCTTCGACATGGGCTTTCTCAATGCCGAGCTGGAACGCGCCAAGCTGCCGCGGCTGGGCAATGAGGTGATCGACACCGTCATGGTCGCCCGGCAGAAGCATCCCGGCGCCAGGGTGAGCCTTGACGCGCTCTGCAAGCATTATGGCATCGACAATTCCCGCCGCACGCTCCATGGCGCACTGCTCGACAGCGAAATCCTGGCCGAAGTCTATCTCGAGCTGATCGGCGGCAAGCAGGTCAGCCTGGCGCTGGTCGCCGAGGTGGAAAACACGGCCATTGGCCTGGGCACCATTCGAATTGCGGCGGCGCAGCGGCCCGCGCCGCTTCCCGGCCGGGTCAGCGCCAGCGAGGCTGAGGCCCATGCCGAATTTGTCGGCAAGATGGGCGAGAGCGCCATTTGGGGCCAATATGCGGATATGGACGCCGCCCAATAAAACAGCGGCCCCGGCCCAACAAAAAAGCCCCGGCGCAAACCGGGGCTTTGTTGTTCTGCGCGCCGATCAGTTCGGCTTGGGCGCTTCGCCAGTATCGGGCAGCGGCGAGCCGCCCTGCTGGGCCGCAAGCTTGGCCAGGTTCTGACGATAGATCGAGGAGAAATCCACCGGCTCCATCATCAGCGGCGGGAAACCGCCCTGCTGGGTGACATTGGCCAGCACCTGGCGGGCAAACGGGAAGATCAGGCGCGGGCACTCGATCATCAGGAGCGGCGAGAGCTGGTTTTCGGGAACATTCTTCAGGCGGAAGATGCCGCCATAGACCAGTTCGACATTGAACAGCACGGTCTCGTCGCGATTGGCCTTGGCATTGAGCGTCAACTCGACCGCATAGATCTCGTCATTCTGCTTTTTGACGCCCACCGAAATGGACACATTGAACGCCGGGTTGGCGCCACCACTGAGCAGGGTGCCGGGCGCGCCGGGATTTTCGAAGGAAAGGTCGCGGATATACTGACCCACAAGGTTCATGCTGGGCGCGCTGCCGGCCTGCGGTGCTGCCGCGCCCTGGGTATCATCGGCCATTGTCTGGTCCTTCTCGATGTTCAAATTCAGGCAATTGTGGCGGAGTGGCTAGCACTTTTGACTGGGGCGAACAAGCCGAGCCGGCCTATTTGCGCTGGTCCCGCCAGTCATCATCCTTAAGCTCGATGGAGCGGATGCCGGCGTCATGGGGATGAGGCGCATCATCATGGCGACGATAGCTGGTGGTGGTTTCAACCACCCGCACCCGCCCGGCCAAGGCATTGAACAGCCAGTGCCGCAGCGGCGGCACGAGCAGCGCCAGCGCCACGATGTCGCTCAGAAACCCGGGTAGCACCAGCAATACAGCGGCCACGCCGATCAGCATGGCATCAAACATGGTGCGGCCCGGAATGGTGCCCGCGCCCACATTGGCGCGCAGCCGGGCAATCACTCCCAGGCCCTGCTGGCGCAGCAGCAGGCCGCCGGCAAGCGCGGCAAGGATAATCAGCGCCAAGGTCGGAAAAAGGCCGATGGCACGGCCGACCACGATGAACAGCGCGATTTCAACCAGCGGCAGGAGCAGAAAACTGAGGGCGATCAGGCGGGCCAAGGTCATGTCCTTGTGTCTAGAAGCAGGGCGCGGCGCGGCAAATATGCAACTCGCCCTAACGTGAACTGGTTTCGGGCTAAAGCTTTGCCTATATATAGGCAAGCTAAGGCGCAGGACGAGCGCCCCACTTCAGTTTTTTGTCGACGCCTCCCGCGCAAGGTGCCTGTTTCATGGACGACTTCCTCGATCTGCCGACGCTCATCGCCATTGCCGTTGCGGTCTTTGTACTGTTCCGGCTGCGCTCGGTGCTGGGCACCCGCACCGGTACTGAACGGCCGCCCGTGGACCGCAGCCGCTCCACGCCCACCGAAAAGAACGCCGCCGCCAAGGACGAAACCGTGGTGCCGCTGCGTCCGCGCGCCGCCCAGCCCGACCTTGACGATGATCGCCGTGCCCGCAAGCTCGAGGCTGAAATCGAACAGGCCGCCGCCGGCAATGCCGACCTGGCCGCTGGCCTTCGGGCCGTGGCCGAGGTCGACCCCACCTTCTCGCCCAAGAGCTTCCTCGAGGGTGCCAAGCAGGCCTATGAGATGATCGTCACCGCATTTGCCGCCGGCGACCGCCAGACCCTCAAGGACCTGCTCGACAAGCCTATCTTCGAGAGCTTCCAGCGCGCCATCAGCGAGCGCGAGGCCGAGGGCAAGACCGTGGACTTCACCTTTGTGGGCCTGCCCAAGATCGCTATTGTCGACGCTGAATTCGACAAGAAGGACGTCAATGTGACCATCGACTTCCACGCCGAAGTCGTCTCGGCGACGCGCGACAAGGAGGGCAATCTGGTGGAAGGCAATGCCGACCAGGTCCAGACCATTGCCGACGAATGGACGTTCTCGCGCAATCCCAAATCGCGCGATCCGAACTGGAAAGTCGTGGCCACCAGCCAGCTCGATTGATTTTTCCCGGCAGGCCCGACCATGTCCAAGCGCGCCAGCAAGCGCCTGCCGCACGACTTCCACTTGTGGACCAGCGTTGCGGCAACGGTTGAGCCGCTGCGGCGCAAGGGTCTCCTCAAGCTCGGCGCCGGCACCCTGCCCCAGCCCGAGCTTGAACCGGCGCCGCTGGTCAAGGCGCCGCCAAAGCCGCTCAAACCCGGAAAGCCGTTCCTGCCTGCCTATCAGGCGCCAGCGCCCGGGCGCAGCATTGCCGAAAAGGCGGTGGACCCGGCCATTCACAAGAAGGTCCGGCGTGGTCGCATCGATATCGATGGGCGGATTGACCTGCATGGCATGACCCAGACCGTGGCCCGCGAGGCCCTGCGCCAATACATTGCCAATTGCGCAGCGCGCGGCGACAGAACGATCCTCGTCATCACCGGCAAGGGCGCCAGAACCGACAATGACTATGTGGCGGCCATGACCGAACGCGGCATTTTGCGCACCATGCTGCCCATCTGGCTCTCCGAGCCGGGCCTGGCGCATCTGATTTCGGGGTGGAGCCTGGCCGCCCGCGGCCATGGCGGCGACGGGGCGTGGTATGTGCGCCTGAGGCGCCAATGACCCCGCTTGGCGCCAAATTGCGCAGCATGCGCGAGGCCCGCGGCATTTCGCTCAAGGAGATGGCCGCCGCGCTCAATGTGTCGAGCGCCTATCTCTCGGCCCTTGAACATGGTCGTCGCGGCCAGCCGACGAGTTTCCTGCTGCATCGCATCATCGCCTATTTCAACGTCATCTGGGATGAGGCCGAAGAGCTGCAGCGCCTGGCCGAAATCTCCGACCCCAAGGTCAGCATCGACACCGGCGGCCTCGTGCCCGAGGCGACCGAACTGGCCAATCGCCTGGCAGCCGCTATCGACAGGCTCGAGCCGGAGGACCTGAAGTTTCTGCGCGATGAAGTGGTGAGGCGCGCGGGGCGGAAGCGTTAGGCTTTCCGCCAAGGCCAATTGGCCCAGCTTTGCTGCCCTCCCCGCAAGGGGGAGGGCGACGAGCGTTCAAAGAACGAACTTGCTGAGGTCGGTATCGCCAGCCAGCACGCCCACCTTGTCCCTCACGAAGGCAGCGTCGATGGTGATGGTCTGGCCATTCCGGTCTGGCGCGTCAAAGGAGATTTCCTCGACCAGCCGTTCCATCACCGTCTGCAAGCGGCGTGCGCCGATGTTTTCGACAGTGGAATTGACCAGCACGGCGGCGTCGGCAATCGCCTCGATAGCGTCCGGCGTGACGCTGAGCGTGACCCCTTCGGTGCCCATCAGCGCCACATATTGCTTGATCAGGCTTGCCTCGGTATCCGAGAGAATGCCGATGAAATCCTCGCGGGTCAGCGCCTTCAATTCGACCCGGATCGGCAGGCGGCCCTGGAGTTCGGGCAAGAGGTCCGAAGGCTTGCTGACATGAAAGGCGCCCGAAGCGATAAACAGGATATGGTCGGTCTGCACCGGGCCATATTTTGTCGCAACGGTCGTGCCTTCGATCAGCGGCAACAAGTCGCGCTGCACACCCTCGCGGGAGGGTCCGCCCTGGGCACCGCCTTCGCGATGGGCGACCTTGTCGATCTCGTCGATAAAGACGATGCCGTGGTTCTCCACCAGCTCAATGGCTTCGGCCTTCAATTGATCCTGGTCGAGCAGCTTGTCGGCTTCCTCGGCGATCAACGGTTCATAGGCGTCCTTGACCTTGATCTTGCGCTTGACCCCGCGCCCGCCCATGGCCTGCTTGAACATGTCAGAGAGATTGATCATGCCGATGCCGCCATTGGGCATGCCGGGGATTTCAAACCCGCCGGTGCCGGCCGATGGCTGCATCTCGATCTCGATGTCCTTGTCATCAAGCTCGTTGTTCCTGAGCTTGGTGCGGAAGCTGTCGCGCGTCGAGGGCGTGGCCGAGGTGCCGACCAGGGCGTCGAGCACGCGTTCCTCGGCATTGTGATGGGCCTGGGCCTCCACGTCGCGACGACGCTTGTCCCTGAGGACCGTGATGCCGGCCTCGACCAGGTCGCGGACAATCTGCTCGACATCGCGGCCGACATAGCCGACCTCGGTGAACTTGGTGGCTTCGACCTTGACGAAGGGCGCCTGCGCCAGGCGGGCAAGACGCCGCGAGATCTCGGTCTTGCCAACGCCGGTGGGTCCGATCATCAGGATATTCTTGGGTGTCACCTCGCGGCGCAATTCGGGTGGCAGCTGCTGCCGGCGCCAGCGATTGCGCAGCGCCACGGCAACGGCGCGCTTGGCATCGGCCTGTCCGACAATGTGGCGGTCGAGCTCGGAGACGATCTCGCGCGGGGAGAAATTGGTTTCACTCATGTTCTGACTTTCCTGGTGCCTTATCCAAAAAGCGCACCATCAGGTGTTCGTCGATATATCGACCGTTCACGAAGAGATAGCGGGGCTCGGTGCCATAGGTTTGGAACCCGAGCCTCTGGTAGAGCTTGATGGCCGGGACATTTTCCGACCAGACGCCCAAGTGGACCTGCAACACATGGTGGCTGGCATGCTCGATCAGATGCTCGACCAGCGCCGCGGCCATGCCGGTCCCGCGTTGCTCGGGCCGCACATAGACCTGGATCATCCAGCCGCGATGCCGCTCCTTGGCGCCGTCATTGCGCAAAAACGCATTGATACCGCCAAGACGTCCATCGGGCAGGAAGGCGCCAAAGACCGTTAGCGCTTCCAGCGTCTGGATGATCTCGGCGTCTGTCCTTTGCGCAAAGCTCTCGGCTGTCGAGACAAAGGCCTCGGGATGATTGGCGAGGCCCTCATGCCGGATGGCACGATAGGCCGCCGCGTCGTCCGGTCCCAGGCGTCGAATGCTATGGGTCACGCTCAAAGCTCGATGGTTTCGAGCGTCACATTGCCATTGGTATAGACGCAGATTTCTTCCGCGATCTTCATGGCACGGCGAGCAATATCCTCGGCATCGAGCTCGGTTGCCTGATGCAGGGCCAGCGCCGCCGAATGCGCATAATTGCCACCCGAGCCAATGGCGATGACGCCGTGGTCAGGTGTCAACACGTCGCCCGTGCCGGTCAGCACCAGCGTATCGGTCTTGTCGGCCACGATCATCATGGCTTCCAGTTTCCGCAGATAGCGGTCGGTGCGCCAATCCTTGGCCAGCTCGACGGCGGCGCGCATCAGCTGGTCGGGATATTGCTCAAGCTTGGTTTCGAGCCGCTCGAAAAGCGTAAAGGCATCGGCGGTCGAGCCGGCAAAACCGCCAATCACCTTGCCATTGGCGAGGCGCCGGACCTTTTTGGCACCATGCTTCATCACGGTCTGGCCCATGGAAACCTGGCCATCGCCAGCCACCACGACCTTATTGCCCTTGCGGACCGAAACGATGGTCGTCCCGTGCCAGCCGGGAAATGCGTTGTCACTCATTGGGGGGAATACTCCGAACTGTTGGCTGATATTTAGGAGCACGGCCAAGGATTGCAATGTTGGAACGTCTGGTCGGACCCGGGCGCCTTCAGTCGTTTCCCTTCCCCTTGAGAGGAGGGAGGCGAAAGAGCACGCCCTTCAACCCAATCTTCACCTGGGCGTGCCTATCTGCTAGGGAACCGCCGAGTTTCGGAGAGCCTGCCATGCGCACCGCCAAGATTGCCCGCAAGACCAATGAGACCGAGATTGCCGTCTCGATCAATCTCGATGGCACCGGCGCACATGCCATGCAGACCGGCGTCGGCTTTTTCGACCATATGCTCGACCAGCTCGCGCGCCATTCGCTGATCGACATGGATGTGACCTGCAAAGGCGACCTCCACATCGATTTCCACCACGCGGTGGAAGATGTGGGCATTGCGCTCGGCCAGGCGATCCGCGAAGCGCTCGGGGACAAGAAGGGTATCCGCCGCTATGCCAGTTGCGACCTGCCCATGGACGGCACGCTGACGCGCGCCGCCCTGGATGTGTCCGGCCGCGCCTTCCTCGTCTTCAAGGCCGGGTTCAGCCAGAACAAGATCGGCGAGATCGACACCGAGCTGTTCCGCGAATTCTTCCAGGCCTTCGCCGTCAATGCCGGGATCACGCTCCATATCGAAAACTTCTATTTCGACAACAACCACCATCTGGCCGAGTCGATGTTCAAGGCGGTGGCGCGGGCCCTGCGGGACGCGGTCGAGATCGACCCGCGCGCCGCTGACCGGGTCCCGAGCACCAAGGGCACGCTCTAGCAGGCGCCTGCTGGCCGCTTCCCTTCTCCCCTGAGGGGAGAAGGTGGCCCGACAGGGCCGGATGAGGGGTGCACCTTCGTGCCATAGTCAGGCGATTTCACCCCTCACCCTGACCCTCTCCCCTGAGGGGCGAGGGGACGCAGGAACCGTCGCCCTTCCCCCTGGGCCGGTTTTGCACTAAGTGGACCTCGTCCAGCCCTGGGAGTGTCCCGTGACCCTCTATGCCATCCTTATGCCCAAGCCCGGCAGCGGCACGCTGCCCCAGGCCGTGCCCGAGAAATTCTCCTGGTTCGCGGCGCTGTTGCCGCCGCTGCACGCGCTGGCCCATCGGCTCTGGGATCAGCTGGTTCTGTTCATTCTCGGCTTGGCCGCAATTGTCGTCGCGCAACCCTTCATCGGCGCTGATGCTGCCGTCTGGCTTTATATCCTGCTTGCCCTTGCCTGTGGTTTTGCCGCACCGGGCGCGCAGCGCCGGGCGCTCAGGCGGCGCGGCTTTTCGCCCGCCGGGCATCGCTTTGCCAGTGACACTGACATGGCCAGGCTGGCCGCATTGGAGACAAGCGCGTGAGTTCTGTTGCCATCATCGACTATGGCGCGGGCAATCTGCGCTCCGCCGCCAAGGCCTTCGAGCGCGTGGCCGCAGGGCTTGATAAGGGCCCCGAAATCATCGTCACCGCAGACCCCGAACTGGTACGCCGTGCAGACCGCATCATGCTGCCCGGCGTTGGCGCCTTCGCCGATTGCAAGGCGGGGCTCGATGCCCTGGTGGGCATGGGCGAGGTGCTCGACGAGCGCGTTATCCGGGGCGGCGTGCCGTTCCTTGGCGTCTGTGTCGGCATGCAGCTGCTGGCCACCGAGGGACGCGAAAAGGTCGTGACCGAGGGCCTGGGGTGGATACCCGGCGCCGTCGAAAAGATCACGCCCTCAGACCCGGGTTTGAAAATCCCGCATATGGGCTGGAACACGATTTCGGTGTTGAAGCCACATGTCCTGTTCGAGGGGATCGAGACCGGGCCGGATGGATTGCACGCCTATTTCGTCCACTCCTATCACCTCAAGACCGACGATCCGGCCATGCTGCTAGCCACCACCAATTATGGTGGAGCACTCACGGCCTGCGTTGGTCACGACAATATTTTCGGCACCCAGTTCCACCCGGAAAAGAGCCAGGCGCTGGGATTGAAGCTGATCGAGAATTTTCTGGGGTGGGCGCCGTGACGACCTTACTTGTTCCTCCCCCCATCGGGGAAAGGTGGCTCGGCGAAGCCGGGTCGGTGACGGGTTATTTCCGCGCGGTCTCTGGTGCGGTTGCGGCACCCTCCTCATCCGGCGCTGCGCGCCACCTTCTCCCCGTCGGGGAGAAGAATAGTCGGAGCAAACCATGATCCTTTTCCCCGCCATCGATCTCAAGGACGGCCAATGCGTGCGGTTGAAGCTTGGCGACATGGAGCAGGCCACTGTCTTCAACGACGATCCGGCAGCGCAGGCCAAGAGCTTCGAGGACCAGGGCTTTGAATATCTCCATGTCGTCGATCTCAACGGCGCCTTTGCCGGCGAGAGCGTCAATGGGGCGGCGGTCGAAGCCATTCTCAAGACCGTGAGCTTTCCCGTGCAGCTGGGCGGCGGCATCCGCACGCTGGCCCATATCGAAAGCTGGCTCGACAGGGGTCTCGCCCGCGTCATTCTGGGCACCGTTGCTGTGCGCAATCCGGAGCTGGTCAAAGAGGCCGCAAAAAAGTGGCCCGGCCAGGTGGCCGTTGGCACCGACGCCAAGCAGGGCATGGTGGCCGTCGAAGGCTGGGCGGAAACCTCGGAGCTTTCCGTGATCGAACTGGCCAAGCGCTTTGAAGGCGCTGGCGTCGCGGCGATCATCTATACCGATATTGACCGCGATGGTGTGCTGGCTGGCATCAACTGGGACTCGACGCTGGAGCTGGCCCGGTCCACCTCCATACCGGTGATCGCCTCGGGCGGGCTGGCTTCGATGGACGATATCGAGCGCATGACGCGGCCCGAATACCAGGTGCTCGAGGGGGCCATCTCCGGCCGGGCGCTTTATGACGGGCGCATTGATTCACGTGAAGCACTGGCTCGGCTGAGGGCGGCATGAACGAGGCCCGGCCAGCACGCTTCCCCTGGTGGATCTATTGGCTGCAGCTGGTGCTGATTCTGCTCTTCGCGCTGGCCCCGGTCATCTCGGTGATCGTGGCCGGTTGGCTGGCCGAAGCCAATGGCTGCGTGCTCCACGAAGGCAATATCAATCCCTGCTTGATCGGCGGAGCCGATTGGGGCGGGACGCTCTATATGCTGTTCGTGCTGGGCTGGTTTGCGCTGGCCACGCTGCCGCTCGGCGGCGGCGCGCTGATCGTCTGGCTGGTTATTCTCATCATCCATCGCATCGCCTGGGGGCGGATGCAGAAGGTTTCACCGCAATGAGCCTCAAGACCCGTATCATTCCTTGTCTTGATGTCGCGGGCGGCCGCGTCGTCAAGGGCGTCAATTTTGTCGATCTGATCGATGCCGGTGATCCGGTCGAGGCGGCTATGGCCTATGACGCGGCTGGGGCCGATGAACTGACCTTTCTCGACATCACCGCCAGCCACGAGGGCCGCGACACAATTTTTGACGTGGTGGCCCGCACCGCTGAACATTGCTTCATGCCGGTGACCGTCGGCGGTGGCGTGCGCTCCATCGAGGATATCCGCAAGCTCCTCCTGGCGGGCGCCGATAAGGTGGCGATCAATTCCGCCGCGGTGAACGACCCCGATTTCATCGCCCGCGCCGCCGACAAGTTCGGCAATCAGTGCATCGTGGTTTCAGTCGACGCCAAGCAGCGGCTGGGCCAGCGCGTGGGTGGCGACAATCGCAGCGAGTGGGAAATCCATACCCATGGCGGGCGCAAGCCGACCGGCATCGACGCGGTGGAATTTGCCGCCCGCATGGTGACGCTGGGCGCCGGTGAATTGCTGGTGACCTCGATGGACCGCGATGGCACCAAGTCCGGCTTCGACCTCGAATTGACCCGCACCATTGCCGATAGCGTCGAAGTGCCGGTGATCGCCTCGGGCGGCGTCGGCACATTGCAGCATCTGGTCGACGGGGTGACCGAGGGCCACGCAAGCGCCGTCCTGGCCGCCTCCATCTTCCACTTCGGCACGTTCACCATTCCCCAGGCCAAGCGCTACATGGCCGAGCACGGCATTGCCATGCGGATGGACGGGGCGGCTTAGGTCGTAGTGACGCCGCCGCCGATTTTTGCTCTAAGCCATCGAGGATGAGGAGCCGTCGTACAATGACCCTTGAAGAACTCGACGCGCGTATTGCCCAGCGCGCCACTGCCTCGCCCGAGGAAAGCTATACCGCAAAGCTGATTGCGCGCGGCATCAACAAGGCAGCCCAAAAGCTGGGTGAGGAAGCCACGGAAGCGGTGATTGCGGCGGTGACCCATGACCGGGCCGAACTGGTCAAGGAAAGCGCGGATGTGCTCTATCACCTGCTGGTGGTGCTCAAGGCCGCCAATGTGCCGCTGGCCGAGGTCATGGCCGAGCTCGATACGCGCACGGCCCAATCTGGGCTGAGCGAAAAGGCGGCGCGGGGGACCCAGTCCTGATGGCCAAGCGTTCGACCCGCGACCCCTACCAGACCTTCACCAAGCAGCAGTGGAGCGATCTGCGCAACGGCCAGCCCATGACGCTCAACGCCGAGGATATCGACCGGCTGCGCGCCCTGACCGACCCGATCTCGCTGGCCGAGGCCGAGGAGGTTTATCTGCCGCTCTCGCGCCTGCTCTCCTATTATGTCGAGGCCATCCAGGAGCTGCACCACGTCTCCTCGCGCTTCCTCAATACGCCGGGCGACAAGATGCCCTTCATCATCGGCGTGGCCGGATCGGTGGCGGTGGGCAAGTCGACCACGTCACGCATCCTGCGGGCGCTGCTGAGCCGCTGGCCCTCGAGCCCCAAGGTCGATCTCGTGACGACCGATGGCTTTCTCTATCCCAACAAGGTGCTCGAAGCGCGCGGACTGATGCAGCGCAAGGGTTTCCCCGAAAGCTACGACCGGACCCGCTTCGTCAATTTCCTGGGCGACATCAAATCGGGCAAGGCCAAGGTTGCCGTGCCGGTCTATTCGCACCTGGTCTATGACGTGGTCGCAGGCGAGGAGGTGATCATTGATCGCCCCGACATCCTGATCGTGGAGGGCCTCAATATCCTGCAGCCGGGGGAACTGCCACGCGACGGCAAGCCCATCCTCTTTGCCTCCGACTTCATCGACTTTTCGATCTATATCGACGCCGATGTCGAGGACCTGCGCGACTGGTATCTCACCCGCTTCTTCCGCCTGCGCGACACCGCCTTCCGCGACCCCACCTCGTTTTTCCGCAAGTTCTCGGAAATGAGCGAGGAGGAGGCAGGGGTGTTCGGCCGCAATGTGTGGGAGACCATCAACCTGCCCAATCTCGTCGACAATGTGCTGCCCACGCGGGGCCGCGCCGACCTGATCCTCAAGAAGGGCAAGGATCATCGGGTCGAAGAGGTGAAGCTGAAGCGGCTTTGAGCCGCAGGGTCGTTTAAAACGCCAATCTGTCCTCGGGCTTGACCCGAGGACCACGCCCGGCCCGGTGGATGCCGCAATTGGCCCTCGGATCAAGTCCGAGGGCGGCACGGCGTTTTTTGGGACAAACGCTCTAATACGTCCCCTGCTGGGGTTGGCTGAGGATGATCAGGTTCCCGTCCGGATCGCGCAGTTTGGCGGTCTTGAAAAAATCGCCCATGGCCTTGGCGACGGGTTTGAGGCCGTGCAATTCGAGCCGCGCCAGTTCCTCGGCCAGATCATCAACGATCAGCATGCAGACACTGGCGCCGGCCCGGTCAGCGTCACTCATCACATGCACCCAACCGCCGCCCGGCAGTTTCCATTCGGCCACATCGACCATGGTGCGCGCATCGGCAGGGCGGCCGAACAGATATTCGTACCAGACAAGGGAATGGCCGAGGTCCTCGACGGTAATGCCGGCCAGCACATTGGTGAGCGTCATGGACAGGTCCACTTTCACTTCTTGGGTTTGACCGAATCCTAGCACAGAGCCGGCGCCTGCGGCATCCCGGTTGGCGAGGTCGATTGGCGCTGCTATAGCCGAGTGGAGTTCGAGGAGAGTGCGGCATGAGCAGATTGCGGATCATTGTGGCCGGAGCAGGCGGACGCATGGGTCTGGCCAATATCGCAGCGGTCGCGGCGCATGACGCGGTCGAGCTGGTGGGGGCGCTGGACCGCGCCGGTTCTGCCGCCCTGGGCAAGGATGCGGGTGTGCTGGCCGGCATCGAGCCGCTGGGCATTTTGGTCAGCGACGACGCGGGTGCCCTGCTCGATGGCGCCGACGCCATCATTGATTTCACCGCCCCGGCCGCCAGCGTGGCGCTGGCGCAGCTGGCCGCAAAAAAGGGCCTGGTCCACATCATCGGCACCACCGGCTGTTCTGCAGACGACGAGGCGGCGATTGCCGCTGCGGGTGCCGCAGGCGCGCGGATCGTCAAGTCGGGCAATTTCTCGCCTGGCATGGTGGCCTTGACGGTGCTGGTGGAACGGGCGGCGCGGGCGCTGGGCGACTATGATGTCGAAGTGCTCGAAATGCACCACAACCAGAAAGTCGATGCACCATCAGGCACCGCACTGATGCTGGGGGAAGCCGCGGCGCGGGGCCGCAATATCGATCTCAAGGACAATTCGGTTCGGGTGCGCGATGGCCACACCGGCCCGCGTGAAGCCGGGACCATCGGCTTTGCGACCCTGCGGGGTGGCAATGTCATCGGTGATCATATGGTGATCCTGGCCGGGCCATCCGAGCGGATCGAGCTTAATCACCGGGCGCAGGACCGCACCATTTATGCCAATGGCGCCATAAAGGCGGTGCGCTGGGCCGTCGGGCAGGCGCCGGGACTTTACTCCATGGCCGACGTGCTCGGCCTCAATGACTGAATTCTTGCGCCCATTGCGCGGCGCACTTCCAACCAACTGATCCAAGGACCAAAAATATGAGCGGAACGCTGATCCTGGTGCGTCATGGCCAGAGCGAATGGAACCTCAAGAACCTGTTCACCGGCTGGCGCAATCCCAACCTGACCGAAAAGGGCGTGGAGGAAGCCCGGGCCACCGGCAAGGCCCTCAAGGCCGCCGGGATCGTGCCGGATCTTTATTATACCTCGGCGCTCCGCCGCGCCCAGCACACGCTGGACCTGATGCTCGAAGAGATGGGCATCGACAATGTCACCATCACCCGCAATGTGGCGCTCAACGAGCGCGACTATGGTGATTTGGCCGGTCTCAACAAGGACGATGCACGTGAAAAGTGGGGCGAGGAGCAGGTGCATATCTGGCGCCGCTCGTTCGACGTGCCCCCGCCCGGCGGCGAGTCGCTGAAGGATACTGCAGCCCGCACCCTGCCCTATTACGAAGCCGAAATCCTGCCCCAGCTCAAGGCCGGCAAGACCGTGCTGGTCGCTGCCCATGGCAATTCACTGCGCGCATTGGTGATGGCCATCGAAGGCCTGACGCCCGATGAGATTCTGGCACGTGAAATCGGCACGGGTGAGCCGACGACGTACAAAATTGGTACGGATGGGAAGCTGGTGGAGCGGGTGACGCTTTAGGTTTTTGCGGGATACCCCCACCTCGCCTCCCCCTGATAGGGGGAGGAATCCGGCCGGCGCTTGCGACTGGTCTTGGAGGCGCCTCTATCGCCCCTCCCCCTTTTGAGGGGGAGGCCGGGTGGGGGTATTCTTCCGCATTGGATTCACGTGAAGCAAAGCGCTCAATGCGCCGCCGAGATCACCCCGGCTTCCCAGCCCAGAATCGCGCGCTTGCGGGGCACGCCCCAGTGGTAGCCGGTGAGCGCGCCTGACGTGCCCACGACGCGGTGGCAGGGTACGACGAAACTGATCGGGTTCTTGCCCACGGCGGCGCCGACGGCGCGGCTGGCGCTGGGGCGGCCAATGGCCTGGGCGACACTGGAATAAGTGGTGGCCCGGCCGCAGGGGATCTTGAGAAGCGTCTCCCAGACCTTGACCTCGAAATCGGTGCCGATCAGCACCACCCGCACTGGCTGGTCGGCCGACCAGCGTCCCGGCTCGAAAACATTGCGGACGAGCGGCGCGATGCGGGCGTCGTCGCGGCTGAAACGGGCATTGGGCCAGCGATTGGCCAGGTCGGCAAAGGCATCCTCGATGCGCGTTTCGCCATCGGCAAAGCCGAGCCCGGATATGCCATAGTCGGTGGCGGTGACAACGGCCAGACCGAAAGGCGATGGCGCGACGCCCCAGATCATATCCATGCCGGCGCCGCCTGCCCGGAACACACCGGGCGGCATGGCCTCATAAGTGACGAACAGATCATGCAGCCGCGAGGTGGACGAAAGCCCCACTTCATAGGTGGTGTCGAGGACGCTGGCCTTTTCACGCAAGAGGCTCTTGGCATGGTCGAGGGCCACGGCCTGGGCAAAGCTTTTGGGGCTGAGGCCGCACCAGCGACGGAACAGATCGGTCAATTGCCGCTCGGTGAGACCAAGCGCGCGGGCGAAGCGGCCAAGATCGGTGGCGTCGGGGCCGTTTTCGCTCAAATAGCGGATCGCGGCGCGGATGGTGTCATAGTCGCTGTCCGGCGCAAGCGGGATATGCTGGTTCATGTCCGGGTCTCTTCTGGCACGTTCAGGCATGGTTCTAGCGCCGACGCCGGAAAGGAGCGACCCGGATTTGACCGGGATCAGGCTGCGCGGCGGGCCTTGCGCAGCGCGACGCCAAAGGCCTTGGCAAAGCTCGACTTGTCGGCATTGGACAGGAACCCGCCCAGTTCAATCTCGGCGTCCGCATGGCGCAGGAATACGCCGGTGGTTCGCTCGAACGCGTCGCGCGTCAGGCGCAGCCGCACCGTTTTGGGATCAAAGCGCTGCAGGTGTTTTTCGGTGCCGGGTGTCACTGTCGCAATTTCCAGCTGGTCGGCCCACAGCGTCACCTGCTGGCTGGTGCGGCGCTGGCGCGCCTGCCGCATGCCCAGGGCAAGGAGCCCGGCTATGGCCAGCGCCAGGGCGACGAGGCCTGGCAGGACAAATTCTGGAATGGCGATAAGAAAGGGCGTGCCGACAATGGTGGCTAGTGCCAGCGCAATCCAGCCGCCTGCCAGGCGCAGGTTGCGATCAGGCCGCAGGGTTGCGGCGAACAGCGGACTTGTGGTGGTGACTTGCATCGCTCATGCCTCTGAGCTTGAAAGTGTGGCAGACAATTGGGGCCGAGAGAATGGCGCGTGCCAAAAAAGTGAAGCAGCTGAGCAAGGCCGATGCCGAAGCCATATTTTCGCGGTTTCACGAGATCGAACCCGAACCCAAGGGGGAGCTGGATTATTCAAACGCCTTTACCCTGCTGGTGGCGGTGGTGCTGTCGGCCCAGGCGACCGATGTCGGGGTGAACAAGGCCACCAAGCGCCTGTTTGAACTGGCTCCTTCCCCGGCCGCCATGGTGGCGCTGGGCGTTGAACAGATCACCGAGCTGATCAAGACCATCGGGCTTTATCGCGGCAAGGCCAAAAATGTTTTTGCGCTCTCGCAATTGCTGATCGAGCGTCACGGCGGCGAGGTGCCCGATGATCGCGCGGCGCTCGAAGCGCTGCCCGGGGTCGGGCGCAAGACCGCCAATGTGGTGCTGAACATTTTTTTCAAGCAGCCCACCATCGCTGTCGATACGCATCTGTTCCGCGTCGGCAATCGCACCGGCCTGGCGCCGGGCAAGACGCCACTGGCGGTGGAACTGGCCCTGACCAAACAGGTCCCGGAGCGCTTCATGCTCCATGCCCATCACTGGCTGATCCTGCATGGACGCTATATCTGCAAGGCGCGCACGCCAGAATGCTGGCGCTGCCCGATTGCCCAATGGTGCCTTTTCGAGCCGAAATCGCCTCTGCCGGTCGGTCGGTAGGGCACTGCCCTGGGACGGTCCATCCCACGCTCATTCCCAGGGAAGCGCAAGACCGCAGCGGCAATGTTCATTGTCTCCCCTCCCCCTGTGTGGAGGGATCAAGGGAGTGGGGAACGACACTTTGGCATTAGCCCTCAAAACCGCGCGCCATGGCGGCGGCGAAGATGGGGATGAGCAGCAGTGCACCCGCCTGCAGGTGGATGAAGCGACGGTTCGCGACGATTTCGCGTTCGGGCGGCGCATAATCGGGCTGGGTCGCGACCGCCTTGGCCCAACGCCGGAAAGTCATGGTCGGCGGAATGGTGAGCAGGCCCACGACCAGAAAGGCTGCCATCTTGGCCCAGAAAAGTTGATTGGAAACATAGTATTCCCAGCCTACTGCGCCAAAGATCACGCGGATAACGCCAACCACAACGACCGCGCCCGCCACCGCGCCATATGCCGCGTCGACCCGTGCCAACTGGCTGATGCGGGCGCCGGACAGGCCGGGTCGCAAGAGCACAAATTCAGCGGCAAAAACGGCCACGAGAGTAAACACGGCAAGGTGGTGGGCCGAGGCCAGAACAAGGTCAAGCATTTGCGTCAGGTGCCTCGTTGATGTAAACGGTGCATACATATCTGGATCATCATGTAAGCAATGTCAACATACTCCAATAGCCCCTATCATCACGGCAATCTGCGCCAGGCCCTGCTCGAGGCAGCGCTGCTCATTTTGGAAAAAGAGGGCGAGGCGGGCCTGGGCCTGCGTGATCTGGCCCGGGCGGTCGGTGTTTCGCCGGCGGCGCCCTATCGGCATTTTGATAGCCGCGCGGCGCTGCTCGAAGCGCTGGCGGTAACCGGGTTCCAGCGTTTTGCGGCGCGCATGGAGGCGGTGGCGAAAAGCGAACCCGACGATCCCATGGCAGCCATGGGCAAGACCTATGTGGTCTTTGCCCTGCAGAACGCCAATCTCTTCCGGCTGATGTTCTCGCCCCTCCTCAAGCGCGAAGCGCGGCCGGGGCTCAGCATGGCGGCGGATGCGGCCTTCGATACACTGCGCCACGTGGTGGGCGGCGATGCCAAAACCGGCCGTATCAAGGCGCTGGCTGCCTGGGCCAAGGTGCATGGGCTGGCGGTGCTGCTGCTCGACGGCCAGATCGCCATCCGCGCCGGCGAGGATACCGAAGCGCTGGTGGGTGAGATTATTTCCTCGCTCTAGACCGAGGCATTGCGGCGTTGCCCCAGGGATTGCATTGGGATAAACCGGCTCACGGCCCCCTTGCGACAAACCCGGACCGTCCCCGACATGACCCAGACCCGCTTCGACGTGCTGACCATTGGCAATGCGATTGTTGACATCATTGCCCCGGTGGAACCCGGCTTTATCGAGCGCGAAGGCATGACCGAGGGCATCATGCACCTGATCGACACCGATCGGGCCGAAGACCTTTATGGCAAGATGCCGCTGGGCCGGCAGCAGATTTCGGGTGGCTCGGCCGCCAATACTGCCGCAGGCGTTGCTTCGCTTGGCGGCCGTGCCGCCTTCGTGGGCAAGGTCGCCGACGATCCGCTGGGCGATGTCTTCGACGCCGACCTCACCGAAATCGGCGTCCACTACAATACCTCGCGCCTGAAAAACGGCGCTTTGACCGCCCGCTCGATGATCTTCGTGTCCGACGATGGCGAGCGGACGATGAACACTTATCTGGGCGCCTGTCACGAGCTGACCGAGCGCGACATCAACCCCGATGAAATCGGCGGCTCGGCCATCACCTATATGGAAGGGTTTTTGTGGGACCCGGTAGAGGCCAAGAAGGCCTTCGTGCTGGCGGCCCACTATGCCCACAAGAACGAGCGCGCCGCCGCCTTTACGCTCTCTGACCCGTTCTGCGTCGACCGCTACCGCGCTGAATTCCTCGACCTGATCCGCTCAAAGACCGTGGACTATGTTTTTGCCAATGTGCATGAGCTGAAATCGCTCTACGAGACCGATGATCTCGGGGAAGCGGTGCGCCAGATCGCCAAGGACGCCGAAGTGGCCGCCATCACCATGGGCGCCGAGGGCGCCATGGCCGTGTTCAATGGCGAAGTGGTGTCTGTGCCGGCCTTCCCGGTCGACAAGGTCGTCGATGCGACCGGTGCCGGCGATCTCTTCGCCTCGGGGTTTCTTCTGGGCCTGGCGCGTGGCCAGACCATTGACGCGGCACTAAAGACCGGGTGCCTGGCGGCCTCCGAAGTCATCAGCCACATCGGCGCCCGGCCGCAGCTCGATCTGGAAGCACTGACGCAGAAACATGGGCTGGCTGGATAAGGGAAGAACCCCTAGGCCACGCTCAACCGTTTCCCTGCCATTTCCGCCAAAATTGCCTTGGCCGCCGCCGCCGGGTCTGCCGCCGCAATGATCGGACGGGCGACCACCAGGTGTGACGCACCGGCGGCGAGCGCATCGGCCGGGGTCATGGCGCGCTTCTGGTCGCCGAGATCGGCGCCCGCCGGGCGGATGCCGGGGGTGACGATAGCCATCTTGCTGCCGATGATGGTGCGGACCATTTCGGCCTCGTGGGCCGAGGCGACCACGCCGCCAATGCCGGCTTCGCGCGCCTGCTGGGCGCGCAGGGCCACAAGGCCCGCCGCGTCACGGGCATAGCCGGCGTCCTTGACGTCGGCATCGTCCATCGAGGTGAGAACGGTGACCCCAAGCACGCAAAGGCCGGAGCCCTGGGCGGCCTTCTGGGCGGCGCGCATGGCCTTGGGATAGGCGTGGACGGTGAGCATGGTGGCGCCGGTTTCGGCAATGGCGGCGACGCCCTTTTCGACCGTGTTGTCGATGTCGAGCAGCTTGAGATCGAAGAAGACTTTCTTGCCCGCTGCGAGCAGGGCCTTGCCCAGCGCCATTCCATCGGCGCCATAAAAGCATTGATAGCCGATCTTGTAGAAATCGACGCTATCACCCAGGAGCGAGACGATCTCTTCAGCGCGCGCGCGCGAGGAAACGTCGAGGCCCACGATCAACTGGCCAGCCATGGTCTTTCTCCCGATGATGATTTGTCTTCCGGTCGCATAACTTGGATGTCGGAGCAAGCGTTCTGTTGGTGTTATGGCAACATAATAGGCTTGCGAGGCGATGTTATGGCGTCATATCACGCCGCTTCTTATAGCGGCTTGGGACATTTCACATGCAGCAACAGGCATTGACGGCCATGGTGGCCTGGATGCGGCTCGACACCGCGCTCAAGGCCTTCGAGGCCAGCTTGAAGCGCGATCACAAGATCACGGCGCTGCAATTGGCGGTGCTGCATATCGTCTCCGAGCGGCCGCATATACCGCTGGCCGCCCTGCGCAAGGCGCTCATCGCGCATCCGGCCACGCTGGGCCAGGCGATTGATGACCTGCGGCGCAAGGGACTATGTCAGGTGCGCTCCAACCCCGAGGATCGGCGCGCCCGCAATGTCGCCATTACCGAGTCCGGCTCGGAACTGGTCGCGGCGGTGCCTCTGACCGGACCAATGCGGCTGCGCGATGTGGAGGGGGAGGCGGAGCGGCTGGTGCGACTGGCGCCGGCGCTTGGTGACGCGGTGGAACTGTTTGGGCTCGCGCAATGGGTGGGAAAACAGGGGCGATAGCCCGGCGACGGATCGATGGTCTCAGGCGAACCAGTCGTGCGGGATGTCTTCCATGGGGGTCCAGTCGGTGAGGAGCTGCCGGGCGGCGAGATCGAAGACGAAACCATTGCCGCCACCCTGGACGCCGATGCGGCTCTGGTCCTCGTCGCGCGAAATGCGGCGGCTGCCGATCCGGCATTTGAGCAGCGTCCCCACGGCGCCGTGGCCGCAAAAAATGACGGGCACACCCGGCGGCACCGAGGCAAGGGCGGTGCGCACGGTCGACACCACGCGCGCCTGGGCATCGATGGCGCGCTCCCAGCCTTCCACGCTTTGCTGCGGCTGGGCGAAAAAGCGATCAGCATGCTCCTCGAACAGCGCCGGCGGCAGGAAGCCGGTGGCGCTGCGGTCATTTTCGCCCATCAGGTGATCGGAGAACACCGGCGTGCCCGCCGCCGCCGCCACCAGTTCTGCCAGTTCCAGCGCCTTGGTCTCGCGGCTCGAAAACACCATGGCGCCAACCGGCACCACGCCGCGCCCCACGAAGGCCTCCGCCCGCCCCCTCCCCTCGGCCGATAGCCCCCAGAGTGGCACCGGGACAGCGGGGTCCATCCTGACCTGGGGGTGGGAGAGGTAAAGCGCGCGCAATTCTATCCCCGGCTGAAATGAGTCAATTCATGCACCATGGTCTCAACCTTGCGGATGATGGCCGGTTCCACCGGGGCGCCTGTCTCGTCAAACGCGGCTTCGGCCGGACCGATGCCGAGCAGCGTCGGCACAATCAGCGTGCCCACCTTGGTGAGGCTGTCGCGCAGGTGGCTCAAGGACCATATGGTGCCATACTTTCCCGAACTGACCCCGCCAATGCCGAAGACGGCATGGCGAAAGGGGCTCGGCTTCTGGCGCGAGAGCCAGGTGATCGTATTGACCAGGAGCGGCGGCACCCCGCCATTATATTCAGGCGTGGCGATGAAGACGATGTCGTGGCTGCGCCACATTTCGGCGAGGCGCCCGGCGGCCTCGGGCACATTGTCGGGCTCAAGATCCTCGTTGAAGATCGGCATTTCGAAATCGGAAAGGTCCACTGCGGTAACCGCAACGCCCGCCTCGGTGAGCTTGCGGCCCATATGCTGCTGCAGCATGCGATTGTAGGACCCCTTGCGGATCGACCCCGAAAGGGTAAGCGCCGTCTTCATAATGCCTCCAGGCTTGTGCACTGTGTCGAAACTGGCGCGGCTGCATCGTCGGTGCAAGTGAATTGGCAGGCGCGGTTTCAAACGTGAGCCTGCGCCACATCAAGGGAGACTACCAATGGCCTCGTCGATCTTCGTCAATATTCCCGTCCGGGATCTCGCCGCATCCATGGCCTATTACAAGGCGCTCGGATTTGATCACAATCCGCAGTTCACCGATGAAACGGCGGCCTGCATCGTGATCGACGACACCATCTACGTGATGCTGCTGACCCATGAAAAATTCGAGGGCTTTTCAAAAAAGCCGATTCCTGATGCCAAGGCCGAAACTGGTGCGCTCTATGCCTTGTCGCGCGACAGCCGCGCCGCCGTGGACGCCATTGCCGAGGCCGGACTCAAGGCCGGCGGCAGCATCCAGCGCCCCACCGAGGATTACGGCTTCATGTATTCGCGCGCCATCGCCGATCTTGATGGCCATGTGTGGGAATATGTCTGGATGGACATGAGCCAGATGCCGACCGAATAATGGCGCTGGTTTCACACGCCCGGGACACGCCGCGATGGCATCGACGATGACAATCACCCATCTCACCCATGACCTCGTGGCCAAAAAGAGCTTCGTGAGTTTTGTCTGGGCCGATGATCCGTCCAAACGCCTAGGCCTTGAAGTCCCTTATGGCACGGCGCTGGACGATATCGCCGCGGCCGCCGAGGCGGCGGTGGGCGAACTGGTGGCAGAGTTGCAGGAAGCCAGGCGGGTGCTGCCGGGGAATTGAAAGGGCCGGAGTGCGCGGCGCTTTAGTGCCACTCAGGCACGGCCCTCGTGGCCTTGAGGCGCGCTTACGGACGCCCGCCTGTCGACCATAGGTCTCCAGGCCTTGAGCCCTTAAATCGCGCCACTGGCGCGATTTGGCCGCAAAGCGGCCGGGCTCAAGCCTCGAACATTTTCTTGAGTTTATCGAAGAAGCCGCCAGAGGTTGGGCTGGTTTCGGCGGTTTCGAGCCGGGCGAATTCCTCGAGCAGTTCGCGCTGCCTGCGGCTCAGGTTCTGTGGCGTCTCGATGTCGAGCTGCACATAAAGATCGCCCACGTCCTTGCTGCGCAGCACCGGCATGCCCTTGCCCTTGAGGCGCACGCGCTGGCCCGGCTGGGTACCAGTGGGCACCTTCACCTTGGCCCGGGACTGGTCGAGCGTGGGCACTTCAAATTCGCCGCCCAGCGCCGCCGTGGTCATGGAGATGGGCACGCGCGCATAAAGATCGGCGCCGTCGCGCTGGAACAGGTCATGCGGACGGATCGATACGAAAATATAAAGATCGCCCGGCGGGCCACCGCGCAGACCGGCCTCGCCCTCATTGGCAAGGCGAATGCGCGTGCCGTCCTCAATACCCTTTGGCACATCGACGGAAAGCTTGCGGTTCTGCTGGCGCCGGCCCTGGCCACCACAATCGGTGCAGGGCTGGTCCATCATCTGGCCGCGGCCCTGGCAGACCGGGCAGGTGCGCTCAATGGTGAAAAAGCCCTGGGCAGCACGCACCTTGCCATGACCATTGCACTGCCGGCAGGTGTGGGTACCGGTGCCGGGCTTGGCGCCGGTTCCCTCGCAGGTGTCGCAACCGGCCAGCGTCGGCACATCGATCTCGACGGTGCGGCCGTCAAAGCTCTCCTCGAGCGAGACTTCCAGATTGTAGCGCAGGTCCGAGCCGCGCATCTTGGCCGCGCCACCGCCGCCCCGGCGTCCGCCGGCGCCGCCCATGAAGTCGCCAAAGATGTCCTCGAAAATGTCGGACATGGACGAGGAAAATTCGGGTCCGAAGCCCGCACCACCGCGCGCACCGCCGCCATTTTCAAAGGCGGCATGGCCGAACCGGTCATAGGCCGCGCGCTTCTGGCCGTCCTTGAGCGTGTCGTACGCCTCGTTGATTTCCTTGAACTTGTGCTCGGCCTCGTCATTGCCCGGATTGCGGTCGGGGTGAAACTGCATCGCGAGCTTGCGATAGGCGCTCTTGAGGGCCGCATCATCGGCGCCCTTCTGGCAGCCAAGCACCTCGTAGAAATCGCGTTTGGCCAAGATGAACTCTCTTTATCGTCGCGCCGGTCAGGTCGTCGCGCAGGTTTGAAATGGGCAAAAGCCGGCCAGGCCAGCGTGTTCCTGCGCATATGGGCAGGCCGCCGCGTCTTAGCAAGGGGAGAAGCGAGGATCAACCAGCACGGATTCACGTGGAACACTTCGCCCCGGCTGCTGCGCGACAAAATCACACCGGCGGGGTGATATCAGGGGCGAAGGCCATGAGAGCTACGTTCGAATGGCAGGACCACTGACCCGCACATCGCCGCCAATCTAACCCGTCGCCTTCTTGATGGCCTCGGCTTGAAGACTGCGGTGATGACAATGCGCCCTTCAAACGCACCCATCGCCACCAGTCGGTCCTGTGCCCCGTCGGAGATGACCGCCCCTCCGAAAAACGAGAGCGCCGACGGCGATTCTTGCCGGTCTGGCCATCCAAAACAAAAGGCCCCGGTGTTTCCACCGAGGCCTTGCATGTATCGGATCAGAACTTAAGCCGACTTCTTGTCGTCGTCGCCGTCCTTGACCTCTTCGAAGTCGGCGTCGACCACGTCGTCGTCGTCTTCATCATCGGTGCCATTGGCCTTGGCTTCCGCTTCTGCCTGGCTGGCCTTGTACATGGCCTCGCCCAGCTTCATCGAGGCTTCGGCCAGAGTGGCGGTCTTTTCCTTGATGGCTTCTGCATCGTCGCCATCGAGCACGCTCTTGAGGTCCGCAATGGCGGTTTCGATGGCGCCCTTGTCCTCGGCCGAAACCTTGTCGCCGTAATCAGACAGCGACTTTTCGGTCGAGTGGACCAGTGATTCGCCCTGGTTGCGCGCTTCCACCGCTTCGCGCTTGCGCTTGTCGGCATCGGCATTGGCCTCGGCGTCCTTGACCATCTTTTCGATGTCGGCGTCCGAAAGACCACCAGAAGCCTGGATGCGGATCTGCTGCTCCTTGCCGGTGCCCTTGTCCTTGGCCGAAACATTGACCAGGCCATTGGCGTCGATGTCGAAGGTCACTTCGATCTGCGGCACGCCGCGCGGCGCGGGGGGAATGCCGGCCAGGTCGAAATTGCCCAGGAGCTTGTTGTCCGCCGCCATTTCGCGCTCGCCCTGGAACACCCGGATGGTCACGGCATTCTGGTTGTCTTCGGCGGTCGAGAAGGTCTGGCTCTTCTTGGTCGGGATGGTGGTGTTGCGATCGATGAGGCGAGTGAACACGCCGCCCAGGGTTTCGATACCAAGGCTGAGCGGGGTCACGTCGAGCAGCAGCACGTCCTTGACGTCGCCCTGCAGCACGCCGCCCTGAATGGCAGCGCCCAAAGCCACGACTTCGTCCGGGTTGACGCCCTTATGGGGCTCCTTGCCGAACATCTGCTTGACCGCTTCCTGCACCTTGGGCATGCGGCTCATGCCACCGACCAGAACGACTTCGTCGATCTGGCTGGCCGAAAGACCAGCGTCCTTCATGGCCTGCTTGCACGGCTCGATGGTGCGCTGGATCAGGTCGTCCACCAGCGATTCGAGCTTGGAGCGCGAGAGCTTGAGGGTCAGGTGCTTGGGACCGGACGCATCGGCGGTGATGAAGGGCAGGTTGATTTCGGTCTGGGTCGAGCTCGACAGCTCGATCTTGGCCTTTTCAGCCGCTTCCTTCAAACGCTGCAGGGCGAGCTTGTCGCCGCGCAGGTCGATGCCCTGTTCCTTCTTGAACTCGTCGGCGAGGTAGTCGACCAGACGCATGTCGAAGTCTTCACCGCCAAGGAAGGTATCGCCATTGGTGGACTTCACCTCGAACACGCCATCGCCGATTTCGAGGATCGACACGTCGAAGGTACCGCCGCCAAGGTCATAGACCGCGATAGTGCCCGAGTTTTTCTTGTCCAGGCCATAGGCCAGCGCAGCGGCCGTCGGCTCGTTGATGATGCGGAGCACCTCAAGGCCGGCAATCTTGCCTGCGTCCTTGGTGGCCTGGCGCTGGCTGTCGTTGAAATAGGCCGGAACCGTGATCACGGCCTGGGTGACAGTCTCGCCCAGATAGCTCTCGGCGGTTTCCTTCATCTTCTGCAGCACCATGGCCGAAACCTGCGACGGCGAATACTTGTCGCCATTGGCTTCAACCCAGGCGTCGCCATTGTCGGCCTTGGTGATCTTGAAGGGCACCAGGTCCTTGTCCTTGGCCACGACCTTGTCGTCGAACCGGCGACCGATCAGCCGCTTGACGGCGAACAGGGTATTTTCGGGATTGGTCACCGCCTGACGCTTGGCCGGCTGGCCGACGAGGCGCTCGCCGTCCTTGGAAAAGGCGACCATGGAGGGCGTCGTGCGCGCGCCTTCCGCATTCTCGATTACTTTGGGATTGCTGCCGTCCATGACGGCCACGCAGCTATTGGTCGTACCCAGATCGATACCGATAACTTTAGCCATTACTCTGCCTCTCTCTCAGCGAACCCGCCATGAAGCCCTCTCAACGAAAGCAACTTCCTGACCCGAAAAGGGTCGGGGTCCCTACTCGATATTAAAATCGCCCCCGTGGGGGCCTCGGGGCGTATATAGGGGGGTGTCACCAACGCTTCAAGCGCGCGTATCGGCAGATTTTACATGAGGCCGGAGAACGGGCCGCCCGGCTGGCCAGGCGGCCCGCACCATCAATCGTTGATGGTGTAGCTGTCGAGAGTGCAGATATCGATCGCCGGCGCGATCAGCTCGGCGCCATTATCCATGACGAACTTGAAGTCATAAAGGCATTGGTCCGAACCATCGCCAATGGTGGCGGTGGCCTGATAGCCGGCTTCGAGGACGCCGCTATCGCCCAGGAGGTCATCGCCCCAGGTATTTTCCTCGCTCGGCGTCGTGTAGAAGTAGTGCAGATCAAACGAGCTATTGTTGATGACCGTGAACTCCACGGTCTGTGCCGCGGCGGGCGCAATGCCGGCCACGAGCGCAAGGGCGGCAAGGCCGCCCAGCAGATGCGTCTTCATGATGGATCCCTCACGCCGGAGGCGAGTCGCTTCCGGACGGCTATTCTCTGCCACTTGTCGCAAGTCCCGCCAAGCCGTCCCGTTTCACGGCGGCGCAAAAATCGCTAGAAGCGCATCATGTTCACCCCCGGCACCGTGCTGCTGCACGACAATCTCACGCCCCAAGGCCAGAACCTGCTGTTCACCCAGCCCCGTGAAGTGCTGGTGGCCCATGATGCGACGACGGCACGCCATGCGCTGGCACGCTTGGCCGTGGCGCATGCCCAGGGCCTTTGGGTGGCGGGCTATTTTGCCTATGAACTGGGATTTCTGTTCGAGGACAGGCTGGCCCCGCTGCTGGCCCAGCGCTCCGCCACCCCGCTGCTCTGGCTTGGCCTCTATGAGGCGCCGCAGCCTTTGTCTTGCGCTGAGGTCGCCGCCATGCTGGACGCGGCTGGCGAAGGCCGGGCGGTCGGGATTGCCCCTAAGCTCGATCGTGCCGCCTATGGAGAGGCCTTTGCGCAGGTAAAAGACTTCATTGCGGCGGGCGACACCTATCAGGTCAATCTGACCATGAAGGCCGGCTTCCGGCTTGAGGGGGATCCGCTCGGGCTCTATCGAACGCTGGCCCATAGCCAGAGGACCGCCTATGGCGCCTATATCGAGGCCAGCGACCATGTCGTGCTCTCGCGCTCGCCTGAACTCTTCGTCTCCGGCACCGGCGACGTGCTCAGGGCCCGGCCGATGAAGGGGACGCAAAAGCGCGGCCGGACCCTGGCAGAAGACGCGCAAGGCCGGGCGCTGCTGGCGGCCGACGAAAAGAACCGCGCCGAAAACCTGATGATCGTCGATCTCCTGCGCAATGACCTGGGGCGCATTGCCGAGACCGGCTCGGTCAAGGTCACCGACCTTTTTACCGTTGAAACCTACCGCAGCCTCCACACCATGACTTCGGGCATCCTGGCGCGAAAACAGCCGGGCGTGGATTTTGGCATGGTGCTGGAAAATCTCTTTCCCTGCGGCTCGATCACCGGGGCGCCCAAACTGCGGTCGATGGAAATTATCCATGCCCTCGAACAGGGGCCGCGCGGGCTCTATACCGGCGCCATCGGTTACCTCGCCCCCAATGGCGATTTCGCCTTCAACGTCGCCATCCGCACGGCGGTGATCGACGCCGCGGGCCAGGGCGAAATCGGCATTGGCGGCGGGATCGTTGCCGATTCGGTCCTTGAGGACGAATATGAGGAGGCCTTGCTCAAGTTGAATTTCCTGTCCGACCCCGCCCCGCCGGTGACCCTGATCGAGACCTTCAAATGGACCCCTGATGGCGGTTTTGATTTTGAGGCGCGCCATCTCGACCGGCTGGAGGCATCGGCCCGCTACTTCATGTTGGAGATGACCCGGGCTGGGGCCGCAGAGGTGCTGGCCGCGGCAAGCCGGGACTGGACCGGCCCCATGCGGGTGCGGCTGACGCTGTCGGACGCCGGCTTCGTCTTGACCGCCGTGCCGCTGCCGCCGAGCCCGGAAAGCTTCCGTTTCGGCATTGCCGAGGAAAAGCTGGATGCAGGGTCGGTGTGGCTGGCGCACAAGACCACCAATCGCGCCTTTTATGATAACCCGCGGCAGGTTGCGCATGACGAGCGGGGACTGGATGAGCTGGTGTTCCGCAATACGCGCGGCGAGCTGACCGAGGGCTCGTTCACCAATCTTTTTATCGAACGCAATGGCCGCCTGCTGACCCCGCCCCTTTCCTCAGGCCTTTTGCCCGGAACCCTGCGCGCCGAGCTCATTGCCACGGGCAAGGCAGACGAGCAGGTTCTGACCCTTGCCGACCTCGCCGGTGCCGAGGCAATCTGGCTGGGCAATTCGGTGCGCGGTCTTGTTCGCGCGCAATGGATCGACCGGGAGGATCACATATCATGACCATCGCCATTCAGCCCGAGGACGTCCTCATCGTCGTCGATGTGCAATATGACTTCCTGCCCGGCGGCAGCCTGGCGGTGGCGGGTGGTGACGAGATCGTGCCGCTGATCAACCAGCTGGCGACCAGGTTCAACAATGTGGTCCTGACCCAGGACTGGCATCCGAAGGATCACATCTCCTTTGCCAGCCAGCACGCCGGCAAGGCGCCGTTTCAAACCATCGCCCTCGACTACGGGACGCAGGTGCTCTGGCCCGACCATTGCGTCTGGCAGACCCATGGCGCTGAGCTGAGCCGCGACCTCGAGCTTCCCCATGCCCAGCTGATCATTCGCAAGGGCTACAACCGGGCCATCGACAGCTATTCGGGCTTCCAGGAAGCCGACCGCGAAACCCAGACAGGGCTCGCAGGTTATCTCAATGAACGCGACGTCGGGCGGCTGTTCGTTGTCGGCCTTGCCACCGATTTCTGCGTCGCCTGGACAGCGCTGGACGGGATCGCGGGGGGCTTTGACGTCACCGTCATCGAGGATGCGACGCGCGCGATTGATGCCGATGGATCGCTGGCAAAGGCCTGGGCGGATATGGACGAGGCCGGGGTTGCGCGGGTGATGAGCCGCGAGATCTTGGAGTAGTAAAAGACCCCCGCACCCGGCCCTATGGTCAGACGCTCCCCCAAGGGAGAGGTGTGGCTGCGACAGGTGCCATGCCTTGCGCGCTCGATAACAAAAGGGCGCCCTGCGGCGCCCTTTTTCAAAACTCAAGAAACCCTCAAATCTCAGGCGTTCTTGTCCACGCCCTCTGCGTCATCGCCTTCGGCCGCTGCCGCCGCGCCGCCCTTGGCGATGCCGACCATTGCGGGGCGCAGAACGCGCTCGCCAATGGCAAAACCGGTCTGGACCACCTGCACCACCGTGCCCTCGGGCACATTGGGATTGGGCACTTCGAACATGGCCTGATGCTTGTGTGGATCGAACTTCTGGCCGGCCGCTTCGATCGGCTTGACGCCATGCTTGGCCAGCAGGCGCTGCATTTCGCGGTCGGCCAGTTCGATGCCGTCGATCAGGCTCTTGAGCGAACCGTCAGCGGTTTCGCGGACATCTTCGGGGATGACCATCAGCGCGCGGCTCAGCGCGTCGGTGGCCGTCAGCATGTCGCGGGCAAAGCCGGCAATGGCATAGGAGCGGGTGTCGGCCACATCGCGCTCGGTGCGCTTCCTGAGGTTTTCCATCTCAGCATGCGTGCGCAGGACGCGATCCTTGAGTTCGGCGTTTTCAGCCATCAGGGTTTCGACAGGATCAACCTCCGGCGTTTCGGTCTCGGGGATCTCGGTTTCCGGCGTTTCGCCCTGGGCGGCGTTTTCGTCGCTCATCTGGTCTTCTTCCATAATGGATAAAATCTGTTGCCCGCCATATCGGCCAAGCGGACCGCAAATTCAAGCGCCGAGCGGTCAATTGCCGCGCTTGCGGGCCATCATCGCGGAAATGACATTGGCGGTATAGTCCACCACCGGCACGATACGCGCATAGTTGAGCCGCGTCGGCCCGATGACCCCGAGCACCCCCACAATGCGGTCATTGGCGTCTTTGTAGGGCGAGAGAATGACCGACGACCCCGAGAGCGAAAACAGCTTGTTTTCCGAACCGATGAAGATGCGCACGCCCTGCCCGCGCTCGGCATCGCCCAGCAAATCGAGCAAGCCATCCTTGCTTTCCAACTCATCGAACAGCTGCCGCATGCGCAACAACTCGTCGCTGGCCATGGTGTCGTTGATGAGATTGGCGCGCCCTCGCACGATCACGGTCGGGGCATTGTTGCCCGAGGGTTCGGCAAGGGTCGCAATCCCCGCCTCGACCAGCTTCTGGGTCAATTCATCGAGTTCTGCCCGCTGCTCGGCCCGGCGCTCATTGAGCACCCGCCGCGCCTCGGAAAGCGTGCGACCCACGACATATTGCGCCAGGTAATTGCCGGCCTGCTGCAAGGCGCTGGCAGTGTAGCCGGGCGGCAGGTCGAGTATGCGGTTTTCCACCTGCCCATCCTCGCCCACCATGATGGCCATGGCCCGCGCGGTGTCGAGGCGCACGAATTCGATATGCTTCAAGACCATGTCGGCCTTGGTGGCGATCACCACGCCGGCGCCCTGGCTGAGGCCCGAAAGCAGAGAGGAGGCCTCGGTCAGGACATCCTCGACCTGGGCATGCCCGGCGGTGCCCTCGATATGGCGGGCAATCTGGTTGCGCTCGCTTTCATTGACCGTGCCGATCTCGAGCATGGAATCGACGAAAAAGCGCAAGCCCTGCTGGGTCGGCGCCCGCCCGGCGGAGGTGTGCGGCGCCGCGATCAGCCCCAGGTCCTCAAGATCGGCCATGACATTGCGCACCGAGGCGGGCGAGAGTTCGACCTGCAAGAGGCGGCTCAGATCGCGCGAGCCCACGGGCACGCCGGTATCGAGATAGCGTTCCACCAGCCGCCGGAAAATATCCTGGCTGCGGGCATTGAGTACCGAGAGAAAGTCTTCGGCCGGCCTGGTCATGATGGTTTGATTAAACTCGTCGCCTTTAACCCTGCCTCTTCATTTAAGGCCTTCATCCCCATCCGCCAAGCGCCCGGTGCTTGTGAGCCGGGGCGATGAGGGTTAAGAGGCGGTTAACGGCAACAAAGACTGGAATTATGATGCGGCCATCCGGACGGCAGCCAAGCGATATGCGGGCGGTAACTCTCGAGCGCAACGTCGCCATGAAGGCCGAGGGCTCCTGCCTGGTCGCCTTCGGCAATACGAAGGTCTTGTGCACGGCATCGGTGGAAACCAGCGTGCCGGGCTGGCTGCGCGGCAAGGGCAAGGGCTGGGTCACCGCCGAATACGGCATGCTGCCCCGCGCCACCGGCTCGCGCACCCGCCGTGAAGCCACGGCCGGCAAGCAATCGGGCCGCACCCAGGAAATCCAGCGCTTGATCGGGCGGAGCTTGCGCGCCGTGGTCGATCTTGAAGCGCTGGGCGAAGTGCAGATCACGCTCGATTGTGATGTGCTCGAAGCCGATGGCGGCACCCGCACGGCCTCGATCACCGGCGCCTATGTGGCGCTGGCTGATGCCATAAGGTGGATGGAAGCGCGCCAGATGACCAAGGGCAAGGCCTTGGTCGACAGCGTCGCCGCCATTTCCTGCGGCATCTATCGCGGCACCGCGGTGCTCGACCTCGATTATCTCGAGGACGTCGAGGCCGAAACGGACGCTAATTTCGTCATGACCGGCACCGGAAAATTCGTCGAAATCCAGGGCACCGCCGAAGGCGCCCCCTTTGATCGCGCCGAACTGGACGCCCTTATGGGCCTGGCCGAACAAGGCATTGGCGAATTGAGTGTGATGCAAAAGGCGGCTTTGGACGCATGATGTTCTCGTTTGGAAGCAAGGCCCCCTCACCCGGCCTTCGGCCGACCTCTCCCCCAAAGGGAGAGGTGTCGCGACGCGACATGGGGGATACCTCTTCACCTCTCCCTGGGGGGAGAGGTCGCCGCGCAGCGGCGGGTGAGGGGGCCTTTGCCCAGACCGATCCATCCTTCTCGGCAACCAACTGCGCCATCTGGAACGACATCTCCCGCGCGCTTGAAGGGAAGAAGAATTGAGCATTCCCCGCCTCCATGCTGGCGACCGCCTGGTGATTGCCACGCATAACGCGGGCAAGCTCAAGGAATTTCGCGAGCTGTTCGGGCCCTTTGGGCTCGAACTGGTGTCGGCGGGGGAACTGGGTCTGCCTGAGCCGGAGGAAACCGGCACCACCTTTGCCCAAAATGCCCGCACCAAGGCCCATGCCGCGGCCCGGGGCGCCAATATGCTGGCGCTGAGCGATGATTCGGGACTGTGCGTGGATGCCCTCAATGGCGACCCGGGCGTCTATACCGCCGACTGGGCCGGGGTGCCGCGCGATTTCAACCGGGCGATGAAGCGCGTTGAAGATGCCTTGCAGGCGGCGGGCGCCAGCTCGCCAGGCCAACGCCGCGCCTCATTCAACGCCACGCTATGCCTGGCCCATCCCGACGGGCGCGACATGCTCTTTGTGGGACGTTGCGATGGCACGCTGGTCTGGCCGCCGCGCGGCGATATGGGCCACGGCTATGACCCCATGTTCATGCCCGACGGACACGACATCACCTTTGGCGAAATGGCCGCCGAGGCAAAGCACAGTTGGGCGCCCGGACAAACGGGCCTCAGCCACCGCGCCCGCGCCGTTGCGCAATTCGTGGAGAACCAGATTGAGCAAGGCTAGTGCCAACGATCTGTTCGGCGTCTATGTGCATTGGCCTTTCTGCGCGGCCAAATGCCCCTATTGCGATTTCAATTCCCACGTTCATCGCGGCGTGCTCGACGAAGACGCCTTTGTCGAGGGCTACAAGCGCGAGATTGCCCATATGGCGAGCCTGTCCTCGGGCCGGCTGGTGCAATCGATCTTTTTTGGCGGCGGCACGCCTTCTCTGATGAGCCCCAAGGCGGTCGAGACCATTCTCGACGCCATCGCCGGCGCCTGGCAGATCGACAGCAAGGCCGAAATTACGCTGGAGGCCAATCCCACCAGCGTCGAGGTCGAGCGCTTCCGCGGGTTTCGGGGCGCCGGGATCAATCGCGTGTCGCTGGGCGTGCAATCGCTCCGCCCCGGTCCGCTGGCCGAACTGGGCCGCCGCCACACGGTCGAAGAGGCTGTGGCCGCCGTGCGCATCGCGCAATCGGTATTCGAGCGTTCGAGTTTCGACCTGATCTACGCCCGCCCCAAGCAGACGCTTGAGGATTGGGAAGACGAGCTCAAGGAAGCGCTCTGGCTTGCCCGTGGCCATATCAGCCTTTACCAGCTGACCATCGAGCAGGGGACGCGCTATTTCGACCTGCATCAGGCGGGCAAGCTGAAAATGCCCAACGAAGACCTGGCCGCCGATTTCTATGAATTGACGCAGGAACTGACAGCTGCCGCCGGCATGCCGGCCTATGAGATTTCCAACCATGCTGTGCCCGGCCAGGAAAGCCGCCACAACATGCTCTATTGGCGCTATGGCGAATATGCCGGCATTGGTCCGGGCGCCCATGGCCGGCTGATGGTCAACCATCAGCGCCACGCCACCGCCACCGAGAAAATGCCGTTTGACTGGCTCAAGCAAGTCAATGAATTCGGCCATGGCATGGTGGTCGACGACGTGCTCACCTGGGAAGAGCAGGGCGACGAGTTCCTGGTCATGGGTTTGCGCTTGAAGGAAGGCATTTCGCCCTCCCGCTTCATGTCGCTCTCCGGCCGCGGCATATCCGAAGGCCAGATCGCTGCGCTAAAAGGCTACGGCTTTGTCGAGACCCTGCCCAATGGCAATATCCGCGTGACTGACAAGGGTTTTCCGGTGCTCGACGCGGTCGTGGCGGATCTGGCGGCCTAAAGCTTCGCCCCGTCCACCGTGGTCATCACGCCCCCAGCCCCGATCTGGCGGATCACCAGCGCATAATCGCTTCTGCCATTGGCGTTGAGCCGGAAGAGGCCATCGCGCCCCGCAAAGCCGGCGGGGTTGGTCAGCAGCATGGCATCATAGGGCGGAGTGGCGAGGGACAGCGTGTTCACATTGGCAAGGATGGTCGCCGTATAGGCAATGGTGGCCATTTGCGGCGGGGCGCTGCCGAAGCGCGCCTGGTAGTCGGCACGAATGGCGTTGAGGCCGGCGTCATTGATGGCGGGAAAGATCGCGCCGACCAGGGCCGGATTGGCGAGCAAAGCCGGATCGCTGGCCCAATCAGCCGAGCCGACCAGTTGCACCAAGTCAGACCCGACGCCTGCCTCGGCGAGCAGGCGGGCAAAGGTCGGGGCGCTGGCGCGGTCGGGAATGATCAGCGCATCGAGCATGCCGCGATCCACAAGCGGCTTGGCCTGGGCAATGATCGATTGCGCTTCGCTGACATCGGAAAAGGTATAGACGGCGCTGGGATTGAACCCGGCGCTGATCGCCTGGGTGCGAAAGGCAGTGGCCAGGGCCTCGCCATAGGGGGTTGCCGGAAAGATGCCGGCAGGCCCACGCCGCCCCTGCTCGCGCAGATAGGTGACGGCGCGCTTCATTTCGGTTTCGGGCAACACATTGAGCACATGGACGCCTGGCCCGGCGACGCTGCCATTATTGGCAAAGCCGATCAGCGGCACGCCACTGGCCCGCGCCACCGCGCCAGCCGCGCTAACCTGATCGGCCTTGAGCGGCCCGAGAATCAGCTTGGCGCCCTCGGCAATTGCTGCGCTGGCTGCACTGGTTGCGCCTGCGGCACTGTCGCCCGTGTCGCGCAGCGCGATGGTGATATTTTCCCCAATATTGGGATTGGCCTCGATGAAGCCTATGGCCAGCTTACTGGCATTGGCGAGGGCAAGTCCCAGTTGCGCCAGCGCCGGATCGCCCGAGAGCGGCAGCAACAGGGCCACATTGACAGGTCCGCGCCCGAAGCGTTCCGCCGGCGTGGTGGCGATGGGGCTCAGCCCGCCGCTTCCACTGTCCTGCCCCCAGGGCAGCGAAAAGCTGCGTGATCCCCATTGCATGGACCCCGGAGAACAGGCGGCCAGCAGCGAGGCCAAACCGGCAATCGCCGAGCGGCGGGTCCAGACCGGCCCATTGTTTTGATTTCCCACGCGATGCCGCCTCAAAAGCTCACAATGTGTTAACAAGGTCGCGCCATATGGTTAACCAATGCTTGAAAAGGATGCCGGGCACCCGATGGCCGATGACACACGAGACTATTTTCTGGCCGGTACGCGCTTTGAAGCGCCAACCCTGGCGCCCGGGCTCTATGTGGTCGCGACGCCCATCGGCAATCTGCGCGACATTACCATTCGAGCCCTCGAGACCCTTGCGGCTGCCGAAATCGTGCTCTGCGAGGACACGAGAACCTCGGCCAAGCTGCTCGACCATTATGGCATAAAGGGCCGGCGCCAGGCGCTGCACGAGCACAATGAGCGTGACAAGGCCGACCAGATAGCCGCTCGCATTGCGGCCGGTGCCGCAATCGCGCTGATTTCCGACGCCGGAACGCCGCTGCTTTCCGATCCCGGCTTTCCGCTGATCCGGGCCCTGGCCGAACAGAACCTGCCGGTTTTTCCTATCCCCGGCGCATCGGCCCTGCTCTCGGCGCTGGTAATTGCGGGCCTCCCCACCGACGCCTTTGCCTTCCACGGTTTCCTGCCGCCCAAGGCCGGGGCGCGAATCAATGCGCTCGCAAGGCTGAAGGATTCACGTGAAACGCTGGTGTTCTACGAATCACCCCGGCGCCTCGAGGGCAGCCTTGCTGCCATGGCCGAGGTGCTGGGCGAGCGTCAGGCCGTGGTGGCGCTGGAGCTGACCAAGCGTTTCGAGCGCAGTTTTCGTGGTTCGCTGGCGGAACTGGCAAGTCAATTCGCGGATCAGGAGACCAAAGGCGAGGCCGTCATTGTGGTGGCCGGTGCCGCCGAACCGAGCGCCCCTGCCCTAGAAGACTGGATGGCGGCACTCAAAATTGCCATGGCCGACCAGAAGCTGCGGGCTGCGGTAGACGAGGTTGCCGATCGCTTCGGCCTCAAGCGCAAGGAAGTCTATGATGCCGCGCTCACCCTCAAAAACGCCGAGTAGCCGCCGCGTCGCCGCTTATCGGCAAGGGCATAGGGGCGAGGCCATGGCGGCGCTGTGGCTGCAATTGAAATTCTACCGCATCCTCGAGCGCCGCTTCAAAACCCCCATGGGCGAAATCGACCTCGTGGCCGAAAAGGGCAGCACCGTGGTCTTTGTCGAGGTCAAGCAGCGCGCCCTAAATGCCGATGAAGCGCTGACTTTTGCAGCAATCAATCGAAGCCGGATTGCCAGGGCGGCGCAACTCTGGCTGGCACAAAACCCCGATGCCCTGGGCCGGGATTTTCGTTTCGACGTAATTCTACTTGCACCCGGCCGCTGGCCGCGCCATCTGATCAATGCCTTTCCCGCCAGCTGAGAGATGTCATGACACTCAAAGTCGCGGTCCAGATGGACCATGTTGCAACCATCAATCCGCGCGGCGATTCGACCTTCGCCATGATGCTCGAGGCGCAGGCGCGCGGGCATCAATTGCTGCACTATACGCCTGATACGCTGTCGCTGAACGGCAATACCGTCAGCGCCCTGGCCCAGCCGATCACCGTGACTGATGCGGAAAAGGGCCAGCACTTCACCCTGGGCGAGGCCAATCGCGTGGACCTATCCACCCAGGACGTGGTGCTGATGCGCCAGGATCCGCCCTTCGACATGAACTACATCACGCTCACGCATCTGCTCGAGCGCATCCACCCCAGGACGTTGGTGGTCAACCCGCCTGCAGCGGTGCGCAATGCGCCCGAAAAAATCCTCGTCACCGAGTTCCCCGAGCTGATGCCGCCGACGCTCGTGACCCGCGACCGCGCCGAAATCCATGCCTTCCGCAAGCAGCATGGCAATATCATCGTCAAGCCGCTCTACGGCAATGGCGGGGCTGGTGTGTTCTTCATCCAGGAAGGCGACCATAACCTGGCGAGCCTGCTCGAACTGTTCGAGACCAATTATCGCGAACCCTTCATGGTCCAACGCTACCTGCCCGATGTGCGCAAAGGTGATAAGCGCATCATCATCATCGACGGTGAGCCGGTCATGGGATTGAACCGCATTCCGGCCGATGGCGAGGCGCGCAGCAATATGCATGTGGGTGGCCGCCCCGAACTCTCGCCGCTGACCGAGCGCGAGATGGAAATCTGCGCGGCCATCGGCCCGGCGCTGAAAGAGCGCGACATGATCTTTGTCGGCATCGACGTCATCGGTGGCTATCTCACTGAAATCAATGTCACTTCCCCGACCGGGATCCGCGAGATCAAGCGTTTCGGCGGCCCCGATATTGCGGTGATGATCTGGGACGCCATCGAGAAGCGGCGGGGATAGGGACCGGGGTTGGCGGGGCCGGCCAAATGCCCTAGTGCTGGGCTGTGGCCTGGAGCGGGGCCAGGAGGGCACGGATGAACACTTTTCTGGTCGCATTTGCCACGTTGTTTGCAACGGTGGGCGTGGCGGACATCGCCTTCATCTTTGCGGCCCTGACCAAGGACAATACGGCCGCTCAGCGCCGTACCTTTGCCACGCGCGGCGTGCTGGTGGCACTGGCGATCCTTCTGTTCTTCGCGGTCCTGGGCAATGCCATCCTCGATGTCTTCGGCATCACCATCCCTGCCCTGCGCACGGCTGGCGGCATCCTCTTGCTGCTCATCGCCATCGACATGGTATTCGCCCGCCATTCGGGTGGCACCGGCACGACCGACGAGGAAGAGGTGGAAGCCCGCCAGAGCCATGACATTTCGGTCTTCCCGCTGGCCATGCCGCTGATGGCCGGTCCCGGCGCCATTTCGGCGGTGATCCTGCTCACCACCGGCGCCAGGACGGATTTCGAATTCTGGCTGGTGCTGGCAGCCATTGTCGTCATTCTGGCGCTGTGCTGGCTGACCCTTTTGATCGCCATTCCGATCCAGCGCCTCCTGGGGCTGACGGGACTTTCGGTGGTGTCGCGCGTTGTCGGTATCCTGCTGGCGGCGCTGGCCGTGCAGTTCGTTTTCGATGGCATCCAGTCGAGCGGCTTGCTGGCCGGCTGACCCCCGCCACGGGCACAAATTTCAGAAAATTATCAGCGTTAAGCAAGTGTTAATGCTGTTGTTGCGCCCGGCCCGGCCGAAGCGCAGAGATGAGGCAGCAACTCTATTGGGAGTCGTCCCCATGCGTCTCGCTGCTGCGACTGTTCTGTTGATTTTCGCCATCATGGCCACCAGCGTGGCCGGGACGGGCGCCGCCCGTTCGGAAATGCTGACGCCATTGACCGCTGTGACTGCGGATCACTGAGCCGCCTGGGCGTCTTCGGCACTGTCGCTGCCCGCCACCACCCCGACGCCAAAGGCATCGACCCGGCCGACCGGGGCCTCCACCAATTGGTCGAGCGGGAAAGCGGCCGGCGTTTCCGGCAGGCCAGTGGCCAGCAGCAGATCGCTGGCCCGATCCGGGGCGCGGCTCAAGGGCACCACGGCACCCGCAACTTCGAGCAGCCGGGTCTGTCCCAGGCCCTGATAGGGCGGGCGCAGCATGGTCCCGGCGTCCGTACCTTGCAGCGGATCGACCACCGCCACGCTGATCCGGCCACCGCGATAAAAATTGCGCATGGACTGGCTGACGTAAAAGGCCAGCTTGTCCGAGCCTGCGGATGAATAATGGATGCCATCATCCTTGCGCATCAGGGCGTTCTGGCCATTCACATCGGGCCCATAGGCGGCATATTTGCCTTCCACATCAGCAAAGCGATCATAGATATCGACAAATTCGGCGCCGCCGGAAAAGGCCGCGAGGCGGTGGAGCGCGCTGATCTGGCCCATGGCCGCCGAATATTGACTGCGCGACATGGGCGGCAGGCCCATCCAGATCACCGGCTTGCGCGCGGCGCGGAGCTGGCCGAGGAAATTGCTGATCCGGGTCTGATATTCATTGGTCCAGCCTTGGGTGAAGGCTTCAAAGGTCTGCCCATTGGCCTGGATTTCCTGGCGGTCATTGATGCCGATGATGACGACGGCAATGTCAAAGCTGTCCGCCGCGATCTGCTCGGCAATGGCGGCGTTCCAGTCGAAATAATCGTCGCGCACAAAGCCCGAGGAACTGACCCCCTGCCCGATCACCACGAGGTTGGGATCCTCGGCATAAAAGCGTTCCAGCGCCTTGGTCAGGTCAATGGCCAGCGAATCCCCAAAGACGGCCAGGCGGGTGGCATCGGGCGCCTTGTCGATGACCGGCGCCGGAGGCGGCAGGGCCACAGGAGCGGCCTGCGGGCGCGGCTGGGTCTGCTGCACCTGCGGCGCCGGGGCGGGCTCCTCGCCAAACAGGAGATCGAACAGGGTCCGCCGCCGCGGTTGCTCGTTCTGGGCCAGAAGCATGCGTTCGCCCATGGCCGGTTGCGCCAGCGCCGGGCCGATATCGGCCAGCACCAAAAGACCCACCACAACCAGAAGAAGAAGCCGCTTCATGCCCAAATCCGCATCACAATTTTTGCCTTGTAGCACCGGCTTCTGCCCAAGGCCACGGCGCTCCCCATGCCGTTACCGGGTCGCGGCGACCAGCGCGTCATGGGCGGCGCGCGTGACAAAGCCATCAGCCACCATGCCATTGGCGGCCTGGAACCTGGCGTAGGCGGCCTGGGTGATGGGGCCAATGCGCCCGTCGACGGCGCCATTGTAAAGGCCAAGGGTCGTGAGCGCCCCCTGGATCGCCATGCGCTGGGCCAGATCTGGAAATTGCGTATGCCGCGGCCAGGGCGTTGCAAAGGCACCGCCACCCTTGAGGCGATCAGTCAGATGGGCCACGGCCAGCGCATAGCTGTCGGAAAAATTATAGCCCTTGAAGGCCAGGTAATTGCCCGTCATCAGGAATTTGGGTCCGGTGCCACCGGCCGGAACATAGAGAAAGACCGGCGTATCGAGCGCAGAAAACTGCCGCCCGGCAACCCGGGTGACGCCGCGTTCGGCAAAGAATGAAACGGGCCGCAATTGCTCGCGGGTGGCCAGCAGATAATCGAACCCTGCCGGAACATCGACTTCAAAGCCCCAATCCAGGCCAGGCTGATAGCCGAGGCGGCGCAGATATGCGGCGCTGGTCGCCAGCGCATCAGCGAGGGAATTGTGCAGGTCCACGCGGCCATCCCCATCCCCGTCGGTGCCATGGGCGAGCACATTGCTTGGATTGACCTGCAAATGCCCGATGGCCCCGGCCCAGGAGCCGACGGGCGAAACGCCCCCATTGGCCTGGGCCAGCTTGAGCGCCGCGACGAAATCGGCCTTGTCCTCGGCAAAGCGGCTGCGGCGTTGCCAAGCGATGGTGGCCAGCGAGCGCACGATGGGGCGGATGAGGCTGTCGTTGCCCAGCACCGCGCCATAATCGGTTTCCATGCCCCAGATGGCCCCCAGGACATAGGGATCAACGCCATAGGCCTTGCCGATGCTGGCAAAGAGATTGGTCTGCTGCGCCAGGGCTGCCTTGCCGCGGGCAATCCGTCCCGACGAGATGCGCGCATCGAGATAATCCCAGATCGGGGTGGTGAACTCGGGCTGGGTTTCAACCAGGTTCGGCACCCTTGGGTCGGGCGTCAGCGCGGATGTTATGGCATCATAGAACCGGCCATCGACGCCGGACGCGACTGCTTCGGCGCGAAACTGGGCGAGAAAGCCGGAAAAACTGTCCAGCGGCTGAGCCAGGGCTGGAGCCATGAGCGCCAGCCAGAAGAGTGCTACCCAGCGCATGGACAATCCTCCCTGTTCTATCTGTTGCGGGTCAGCAGGTGCCGCTCCCAGGCATAGGCCGTTTCCACGATCTCGTTGAGATCGTCGTGCTGGGGCACCCAGCCGAGCAATTGCCGGACCTTTTCACCCGTGGCGGTGATCGACGCCGGATCGCCGGCGCGGCGCGGCGCCTCGTCGGCGCGCAGGTTGACGCCCGACACCTTGCGCACCGTCTCGACCACTTCACGCACTGAATAGCCCTGGCCATAGGCGCAATTGAGCGTGGTGCTGTCGCCGCCGCCGCGCAGGTGCCTGAGCAGCAGTGCATGGGCCGCGATCAGGTCGGTGACGTGGATATAGTCGCGCACACAGGTGCCGTCTGGGGTTTCATAATCGGTGCCGAAAATGTCCATTTTTTCGCGCGAGCCCAGCGCCACCTGGCAGGCGACCTTGATCAGATGCGTCGCCTCGGGCGTCGACTGACCGGACCGCTTGCCCGGATCAGCGCCCGCGACATTGAAATAGCGCAGCACGCCAAAGGTGATGGGATGGGCTGCGGCCACATCGGCCAGCATCCATTCGGTCATCAGCTTGGACCGGCCATAGGGCGACATCGGGTTGAGCGGTGTGGTTTCAACCACGGGCGCCAGCCCGGTCATGCCATAGACGGCGGCGGTGGAGGAAAAGATGAAGTGCTTGACCCCGCCCTTGACGGCCGCCTCGATCAGATTGCGCGAGGTGGCCGTGTTATTGGCGTAGTATTTGAGCGGGTTGGTGACAGATTCCGGCACGACGATGGAGCCGGCAAAATGCACGATCTCGGTGATGCCGTGTTTTTCGATGAGCCGCAGCACCAGGTCAATATCGCCGGCATTGCCGCTCTCGAAGCGCGCGCGCCCGTCGATGGCCCAGTCAAAACCCGTCACCAGGTTGTCGAGCACGACAACATCTTCGCCAGCGTCGGCAAGGTTGAGCACCATATGGCTGCCGATATAGCCGGCGCCGCCGGTTACGAGGACCGTCATGCTTTGTCTCTCCGCGTCGGAAATGCTATTTGCAGGCAACGATATATGCCAGATGTTGATTTAGCTCTATGTCTGACCAGCGTCCACCAGGGAGAAGTTATTCGTGTCCAAACGTGTCCGTACCGCCGTATTTCCTGTCGCCGGCCTTGGCACCCGTTTCCTGCCCGCCACCAAGTCCATGCCCAAGGAAATGCTCACGGTAGTGGATCGTCCGCTGATCCAATACGCGGTGGACGAGGCCCGCGAAGCCGGCATCGAACACTTCGTCTTTGTCACCGGCCGCAACAAGGGGGTCATCGAGGACCATTTCGACCGACAGTTCGAGCTGGAGGCGACGCTGGAGGCGCGCGGCAAGCTCGAAGCGCTCGAGCAGTTGCAGCAGGACCTTCCTTCGGCTGGCCGCACCAGCTTCACCCGCCAGCAGGAGCCGCTGGGGCTCGGCCATGCGGTGTGGTGCGCCCGCGATATCGTGGGCGATCAACCCTTCGCTCTGTTGCTGCCCGACATGATCTTTCAGGCCAATCCCGGTGTGCTCAAGCAGATGATGGACGCCTATGAGGAGCGGGGGGGCAATATCATCGGTGTCGAAGAATGCGCCTGGGAGGATGTGTCCTCCTATGGGCTGGTGGTGCGCGGCGATGGCCCGGACCAGGGCTTTGCCATCAGCGGCATGGTGGAAAAGCCCAAGCGCGAAGACGCGCCATCAAACCTCTTCATCTCCGGCCGCTATATCCTGCAGCCCGAGATTTTTGCTCTCCTCGCCGAACAGACGCGCGGCGCAGGCGGTGAAATCCAGCTGACCGACGCCATGCAGACCCTGATGGGCCGGCAGCGTTTTACCGGCGTCAAGTATGAGGGCAAGGTCTATGACTGCGGCTCGAAGCTGGGGTTCCTGACCGCCAATGTGGTCTTCGCGCTCGATCGCCCCGACATTCGTCCCGGCTTTGTCGAGGAATTGCGCAAGCTCGATCTCGGCGACCAGCTCTAGCGCTTCAGCGTTACGCCCAGGCTGACCGTGTGGCTGTCAAAGGGGCCTGTCGCGCTGTTGTCGCGATGGGCATAGCCGTAATCGGCTGACACGGCGGTGCGCGCATTGACCTTGTAGTCGGCACCGGCGCCCAGCCCATGGCTGCGCTCGGTTTCGCCGCTCCCCTCAAGCAGCGAGCGGCCCCAATCGGCCGAGGCCCGCAGGCGCAGCCAGGAATTGACGGTATAATCGACATTGGCAAGGGCGGTATGGGCCACCCGCGCCGTGCCGCTGCTGTCGCTGCCGGTGGGGGTGACCGTAGTCGAGAGCGAGGCCGTCAGGTTGAGCGTGGAATCGGGTGAATAGGTAATGCTGGCGTCGTAGAGGCGCGTGGTGATGTCGCTCAGCCCGGCCGCGTCGAAATCATTCTGGCCCACCCCCATCGAGGCGCTGGCCGAAAAGATGCCATTCCAATTGCCGGAAATCCCGGCACGCAGGGCGCGGCTGGTGGCATCGGGTTTACTGCCACCTGCCCCGGCGTGATCGAACCAGTCGCGACCGAGCGAGGCTTCTCCAAACACTTCAAAAATCGGGGTGGCCTGAAGACCAAGACGCAGCGTCGCGTCGCCCTGCCAGACATTCTGGTCCGAATTGTCGGTGACGCCGGTGTCGGTGCGGGTGGTGGGGCCATAGATCGTGCGCTCGAGCGCGCCCTTGAGGCCCAGGTTGAACTGACCGAAGCGCCGGTCCATGCCGCCGCCCAGCGCGCCGGTGAGCACCTGCGGCGGTGTCGTGATCAGCGGGCTGAGGCCGGGCGTCGCGGGCAGATCCTGCGACAGACCCAGCCGGGCATTGCCGCTCAGTGTCGTATTGGCGTCCAGCATGGTGCTGGCCTTAAGCTCGAGCGCCAGGTCGGTGGCACCCAGATTGCCATCATTGCCCCGCGCCAGCGTGGCGCTGCCATCCAGCACCAGATCGGTGCGCACACCCTGATGGGTGGCGGTAAAGCCGGGATTGAGCGTCGTGACGAAGCCATTGCCGTCACTGGAACTGGTGTAGCTGCCCTTAAGGCCAATGGACCAGTCAAGCTCAACCGGAAGATGGCCCGGCTCGCTGGGCACTGCAAAATCTTCGGGAACCGGCGCGGCCGGATAGATGCCGGGGGTCAGCCGTTCGTCATCATAGGCGGTCTCATCGATGATCAGCGGCTGGGCCAGCGCCAAGCTGGTTGGGGCGACACTGGCCAGGAGGACACTCAGCAATGTCAGGTTTTGCCGGATCACGTCCTGCCCCGTCTTGTGCGCCGACAGGTGCGCGCGTCGGCCTGCCCCAATAGGGCGTGCCGCCATCCTTTCAGCTTATGGTTAAAGAATGCTTGCGGCCAATCCCTAGACGGGCTCGACGCGCAGCACTGCGCCATCGGCCCCGGTAATGCGCACCCGCTGGCCGGCGGGCAGGTCCGGGCCGGCGATGCGCCAGACGGTGTCGTCCAGCGCCAGGCGGCCAAAGCCCCCGGTGATGGGCTGGTCGAGCACCGCTTCCTGGCCGATGAAGTGCTCGGCGCGCTGGTTGAGCAGCGGCCGGTCGGTCTGGGCGGCGCGGTTTCGGGTGAGACGCACCCAGACAAGGATGCTGGCCAGCGACAACACCCCGAACACCAGCCATTGCACCGGCCAGTCGAGCGGCTGGAAGAGGACGAGGATGCCAGTCAGAATGCCGGCAATGCCCATCCACAGCAGGAACCCGCCGGGCACCACCAGTTCGAGCGCCAAGAGCACCAGCCCGGCGACAATCCAGCTCCAGGGTCCGTTGGCGCCCAGGTATTGGATGATCTGCATGGAACCCTCCGGTTACGCCGGCGGATTGGAATTGGGCGGCCGGCTCGAAGCGCGCGCCGGCGCCGGCTTTTCGCCGCCAAACGTTTCGCGCGCAATCTCGGCAATGCCGCCGATGGCCCCGATAACGCTGGCGGCCTCGACCGGCAGCATCAGGATTTTCTGGTTGGGCGACGTGGCAATCCCCTCCAGCGCCTTGATGTAATTGTTGGCGACGAAGTAATTGATCGCCTGCACATTGCCCGAGGCAATGGCGTCGCTCACCATCTGCGTGGCCTTGGCTTCGGCCTCGGCGGAGCGTTCACGCGCTTCGGCGTCGCGGAAGGCGGCTTCCTTGCGGCCCTCGGCTTCGAGCACCTGCGCCTGCTTGGCGCCTTCGGCCTGGAGGATCGCCGACTGCCGCCGGCCTTCAGCCTCGAGAATGGCGGCGCGCTTCTCGCGCTCGGCCTTCATCTGGCGGCCCATGGAATCCACCAGGTCCTTGGGTGGGTCGATGTCCTTGATCTCGATACGGGTGATCTTGACGCCCCAGGGCGCCACCGCCGTATCGACCACCTTGAGCAGCCGATGGTTGATCTCGTCGCGATTGGACAGCAGTTCATCCAGGTCCATCGAGCCCATGACCGTCCGAATGTTGGTCATGGTCAGGTTAAGGATGGCGTTTTCGAGGTTGGACACCTCATAGGCCGCCGCCGCCGCATCAAGGATCTGGTAGAAGGTGACGCCATTGGCGGTGATCGAGGCATTGTCGCGGGTGATCACCTCCTGGTGCGGCACGTCGAGGACCTGCTCCATGACGTTGATCTTCTTGCCGACGCTATCGATGAACGGCACGATCAGATTGAGGCCGGGCTTGAGCGTGCGGGTATATTTGCCGAAGCGCTCGATGGTGAAATTATAGCCCTGCGGCACCGTCTTGGCGCCTGCAAACAGCACCAGCACAAAAAGAATGCCCAGCCCGATCAGCACGGCGCTGAACCCGTCCAGTCCACCCAAGATTTCCATGACCCACTCCGTCCAATCCCATGTCGCGCCGCAACATTATGCGGCGCCCGAAGCATTGGGTAGGCCCAAAGTGGATCGCTATTTGGCGGGCAGGCAGCGGCCGCTGGCCTGCAGGGCGGCAATGGCTCGCGGGTCGCAACCTGTATAGAGGAACATCAGCCAGTCCTCGGTGGTGCCATAGAACACATTGCGGTCCACCTCGCCCCGCACGCCCGGCACGATCCCGGTCTGGGTATATTGCCAGAAGGTCCAGGGACGGTTGCCATAGCGTTCATGCGGCTCGGCGGCGGTCGAGCGCAGCCAGAAGGCATTGGGGAAATACTCGCCCGCCAGGACGTCGTTGTGGAAATTCATGTCGGTATAGATGATCGGCAGCTTGCCGGTGTGGCGCTCCATGGCGTCCAGCATCAAGCGGATCTTTTCCAGTGCATCGGCCTTGTTGGGCTTGGTCTTGCAGCTTGAATGATTGTTCCATTCGAGATCGAGCACCGGCGGCAGGGCGCTCGGATCATAGGGCACGTTCTGGGTGAACCAGGCGGCCTGCTCGGAAGCCAGCGAGCACCAGGTCATGAAATGATAGGCACCGCGCGGCATGCCGGCATCGCGCGCCCGCGCCCAATTGGCGCGGAAATTGGGGTCAATATAGTCCTTGCCCTCGGTCGCCTTCATGAAGACGAAATGCGTGCCGCCGGCGCGCGCACGGTCGAAATCCACGTTTTCCTGGTAACGGGCCACGTCGATCCCCTGGATCGGCATGGCCCGCGCCCGATCCACCTTGGCATGCGGGCGGTTGTCGCCGGGAATGGCATTGTAAAGCCCGCCCATGCTGCCGCAGGCGGCCAGCGCCACAACGACAAGGCTCACAACGGCGCCCCGGCAGAGGGCAGAAAGGGAGCGGGAAACAGAGGGGACCATGAACAAGACACTCAATGCGCAGGAGTAAAGCTGAGCATTGAATCAACATGGCGCGGTTAATGGAGTTTTAGGGTAACCATTGTGGCAGCGGGCATGGTTAACAAGCCACAATTCGTTCGCGCTTCGTTCAAAGCCTGTGGCGGATCAGCCAGTCGACATGTCTTTGCACCTGCCCGGCCGAGACCGGTCCGCCATGCCCGAGGTAAAAGCGCCTGGCGCCGCGGTCGAGCAAGGTTTGGAGCGATTGGACCACGTGGCGGGTATCCTCCTCAAAAGGTGGCTGTTGCGTGCGCGAACGCCACGCAATACCGCCCAGCAGTATGCCCGACGAAAGGAGGTCTCCGGCCAGCACCTGACCATCCTGTGTCAGAACCGACAGCGATCCGGGTGTGTGTCCTGGCGTGGGGATGAGAGTCAGCCTCTGGTCTGGCCAGAAGGAGAGCGTCGCGTCGGCCGCACCCTGCAGGGGAGCATCGATAGCAACCTTGGGATAGGGCCTCTCGATCATTCCGGTCAGTCGAAAGATCCGTCCGAACCAGCCGGTGGGTCGCGTCAGCGGCTTCTGTCCAATGAGATAGGGCACGTCCCCTTCATGCGCATGGATCGGTGCATGGGAGAGGCGCGCAATTTCAGCCGCCGATCCGGCATGGTCGATATGGCCATGTGTCAGGATGACGGCGCGCAGGGCGCCCCAGTCAAGGCCGGCGGTCGCCAGGGCCTTTCCAATCTTTCTTGTGTGCCCCGGCAGGCCAGTATCCACCAGCACCGCCTCGCGGCCATGGATGAGGATAAAAGCATTGAGCATGCCGCCGGGCAGCGTGGAAACGGTTATAATTCGGAGCATCAGGGCCTCGCCGATTTCAATCGCGTGGCACCTAGACAATTGCCAGAAGGCCAGCAATTGGGCACTTTTTGGTAACGGCAACCTGTGGACGAGACAATGAACGCCATTACGCCCTTGGCCTGGACAGCTCCTGAGAGCGACGATTGCCCGGTCGCCGATACGCTGGCCAGACTGGCTGGCAAGTACAAGCCGCGACTGCTTCATGCCCTTAGCCTCAGCCAACTTCATTTTCTGGAGCTGGTGCGAACCATGCCGGGCGCCAGCCGCAAGGTTATTGCCGCGCAACTCCAGGAGTTGACAGCCGACGGTCTTGTTCTGCGCCTGCCCCAGAATGATGCGCGCCGCCGCGTCCGTTACTGTCTTTCGCCGACAGGACGCGATCTCGTCGTCGTATTGGCCGGTATTTTTGCCTGGTCTCAACTACAGGACTGATTGGCGTTCGCTCTTCGTTCTTGTTAATGATTTGTTCCTCTGCTAGTTTTCCCGGAAAGCTTGGGGGCGGAACTCATGGTTGCGCGCGTTACCACTGTGGCGTTTCAGGGCATCGAGGCCGTGCCGGTCGATGTGCAGGCCCATATCGCGCCCGGTTTCCCCGCCCTGGTTCTCGTCGGCCTGCCCGACAAGGCCGTGCGCGAAAGCGGCGAGCGGGTGCGCGCGGCGCTGACCGCCTCCGGCCTGGGCCTGCCGCCCAAGCGCATCACCATCAACCTTGCCCCCGCCGATCTGCCCAAGGAGGGCAGCCATTATGACCTGCCCATTGCGCTGGCCTTGATGGCGGCGCTGGGCGCCATTCCACAGGACGCGCTCGACGGCTTCATGGCCCTGGGCGAATTGGGGCTCGACGGGCGGCTGGCCCATGTCGGCGGCGTCTTGCCGGCGGCCATGGCAGCGGGTGCCAAGGGCCTCGGCATCGTCTGCCCTGCCCCCTCCGGGCCCGAAGCCGCCTGGGCGAGCGAGGACATCGAGATCATCGCCGCCGAAAGCCTTGTGGCGCTGGCCAACCACCTGACCGGGCATCAATTGCAGGCCCGCCCGCAGCCGGGACGGCACCTCGCGGCGCCGGGCGCGCTGCCGGACCTCATGGATGTGCGCGGCCAGGCGGTCGCGCGCCGGGCGCTGGAAGTGGCGGCCGCCGGGGGGCACAACCTTCTCATGATCGGGCCGCCGGGGGCCGGAAAATCCATGCTGGCGGCCCGCCTGCCGTCCATCCTGCCGCCGCTGTCAGCGCGTGAACTGCTCGACGTTTCGATGATCCAGTCGATTGCCGGGGAATTGGCGGGCGGCATGCTCTCGGATCGCCGGCCGTTCCGGGCGCCGCATCATTCGGCCTCGATGGCGGCACTGGTGGGTGGCGGGCTCAAGGTGCGGCCGGGCGAAGCGAGCCTGGCGCATAATGGCGTGCTGTTTCTCGATGAACTGCCCGAATTTGCGCCCAATGTGCTCGACAGCCTGCGCCAGCCGCTCGAAAGCGGCGAGACGGTTATTGCCCGCGCCAATGCCCGCGTCGCCTATCCGAGCCGCTTTCAACTGGTGGCGGCGATGAACCCCTGCAAATGCGGCATGGCCGGCACGCCGGGCCATAGTTGCAAGCGTGGCGCCGCCTGCGCCGGGGACTATCAATCCCGCGTTTCCGGCCCCTTCCTTGATCGCATCGACATCCGTATCGACGTGCCTGCCGTCTCGGCCGTCGATATGATTGCTCAGGGCGCGCCCGCCGAACCCTCGGTGGATGTGGCGCGGCGGGTGGCGGCGGCGCGCGAGCGGCAACGGCAGCGCTATGCCGATGCCGGGCACCCCGCCGTGTTGACCAATGCCGCCGCGCCATCGGCGGTGATCGAGCGGTTGGTGGCGCCCGATCGCGAGAGCCAGGCGCTGCTGCTGCAGGCGGCGGAACGCTTCAACCTTTCGGCGCGCGCCTATCACCGCGTCCTCAAGGTTGCCCGCACACTTGCCGATCTCGCGGCCTCCGATAAGGTCACAAGACCCCATATTGCCGAGGCCCTGAGCTATAGGCTCAATTTCGGCGCGGCCTGATCAGGTTGGACCATGAAGCATCGCATCTCCGCCGGCGTCCTGGCCCTGCGTGGCACATCCATCCTGCTGGTCCGGCATTTTCGCCCCGGGGTGCACGATTTCTGGGCGGGTCCCGGTGGCGGGGTGGAGGGCAATGAAGACCTCGCCTCAGCGGCCGAGCGCGAGGCGTTCGAAGAAACCGGCCTGTGTGTCCGGGCCGGCGCGATGGCCTATATCGACGAACTGATCGACGATAGCGGCCGGCTCGTCAAATTCTGGTTTCTCGCGGACTTTCTTTCCGGCGAGATCGACGTCAGCGCCAATCCGGCCGAGGGCGAAGCCATCAGCGAAGCCGGCTGGTTTGCCCGCGATGCGCTGCCGCACGGCCATGTGTTCCCCGAAGTGCTGCGCGACCGGTTCTGGCAGGACCTCCAAACAGGCTTTCCCGCCCCGATCAAACTGCCGCTGCGGCAGTCGATTTTTTGAGATCAGAGCCATCGGAGTGCAGCGAGTTCAGTGCGCAAGGCGGGGGGAATAGATGGCAGAGCACGGTCAGCTGGTGCAGTGGAATGATGAGCGGGGCTTCGGCTTCATCGAAGCCGGGAATGGGCAGCGCTATTTCGTCCATGTCTCGTCCATAGGGCGCATCGCGACGCGGCCCCGCATGGGCGACAGCGTCACATTCGAGCCGCACAGGGGTTCGGATGGGCGGCTTCAAGCTCGATCCGTTCGCATTCTTGGTGCCAACCCCGCGCCGTCATTCGCGACGCGAGCGCGCGGTGAACCGGCAAAAGCGACAGCTCTCGACTGGCGTCTGCCGTTCGTCCTGGGTTTGTTGGCAATTCTGGCGGCGGGTTTTGCTTTGGGACGCGTTCCCCTGGCGTTGATCCTCGGCTATTTCGGCATGGGCCTGGTGTCCCTGATCGCCTATCGCATGGACAAGCATTTCGCCACCACCGGCCAGTGGCGCATCAGCGAGGCGACCCTGCTGGGCCTTGATCTCTGCCTGGGCGTTATGGGTGGCTTGTTGGGGCAGGCCCTGTTCCGGCACAAGACGCGCAAGCCGAGTTATGTCGCCGCCACTGTGCTGATCCTGGCGGCACATCTGGCCGGACTCGCAGCATTTGCCGGTGGCTTTCTCGAACCCGATAGCCTTGTAACGTCAATGCTTTCGTGGCTGGCGCCCGGTGGATAAGTCTGTGGACAAACGTTTCACGTGAATCACGCCCCCCAAGGCCTTAGCTGACCCGCCGATAGCCTCCGGGCACACCCTTGGGCGACAGGACGATCTGCCAGAGATTGATCTGGCGGGCGCGGAACAGGGCGGCAAAAACCGAGAGGTAGTAGCGCCACATGCGGGCAAAGCGCTCGTCGTAGCGGCTGGATAGCTCGGGCCAGGCCGCGTCAAAATTATCGCGCCAGGCCATCAGGGTGCGATCATAGTCGGCCCCGAAATTGTGCCAGTCCTCCATGACGAAAACCCCCTCCGTGTCCTGCCCGATCTGGGCGATGGAGGGCAGCATGCCATTGGGAAAGATATATTTTTCCGCCCATGGATCACCATGGGTGGTGGAGTGGTTGCCCCCGATACTATGGAGGAGAAACAAGCCTCCCGGCTCAAGCAGCGAGCGCACCTTCTCGAAATAGGCGCGATAGTTCTTGTAGCCCACATGCTCGAACATGCCGACCGAAACGACCCGGTCAAATTGACCATCGAGGTCCATATAGTCCATCAGCCGGGTTTCGATCGGCAGGCCCTGGGCGCGCGCATTGGCGAAGGCGGCCTGCTGCTTGCTCACCGTCACGCCCAGCCCGGAAATGCCATAGCGTTCGGCCGCGAACTGCAGAAAACCGCCCCAGCCCGAACCGATATCGAGCACGCGCATGCCCTTTTCGAGGCCGATCTTGCGACAGATGAGGTCGAGCTTGGCCTCCTGTGCCGCGTCCAGGCTGGTCGCCGCAGCCCAGTAGCCGCAGGAATAGACCATGCGGCTGTCCAGCATGGCCGCGTAGAGATCATTGCCGATATCATAGTGTTTCTCGCCCACTTCGTGCGCCCGCAATCGCTGCAGGTTGAGCAGGCGCGCCCGCAGCGTGCTGGCGATCAGGGGCAGGTCCCGGGGAAAGGCATCGTGCACCTGCGCGGCGGCCAGTTTGAACAGTGTGCCATCGAGGGGCTCGGCATCCCACCAGCCGTCCATATAGCTTTCACCCAGTCCCAGCGTGCCGTCGCGCAGCAGGCGGGCGTAGAGCCGTTCGTCATGAATGGTGAGGTCGGCATCGGGCGCCGGCGCGATGGTGACACCCGCCCGGGCAAGCTGATCCAGAACGAAGCGTTTCGCGGTTGAGGTCATGAGAGCGGCAAGGCCCGATGAGCACAGGACAATCCTATCCCCATCGGGGCCTGCCGTTCAAGGCCGTAGCGGGCGGCGGGGCCGCCCGTTCCGCCCGGCTGATGGCTAGTGGAACTGCGCCGTTTCGGTTGATTCCGCCATGGCGGTGGTGGCGCTTTTGCCTTCGCTGACCGTCATCGACACGGCATCGAAATAGCTGGTGCCCACTTCGCGCTGGTGGCGGACGGCGGAAAAGCCATGCGCCTCGGCGGCGAATTCGGCCTGCTGCAGTTTTGAATAACCCGCCATGCCGTGTTCCTTGTAGCTGCGCGCCAACTCGAAGGTGGTCAGGCTCAGGTTGTGGAAGCCGGCCAGGGTAATGAACTGGTATTTATAGCCCATCGCCGCGATTTCGCTCTGGAACCGGGCCATGGCGGCCTCGTCCATATGCTTGGCCCAATTGAAGCTGGGTGAACAATTATAGGCCAGCATCTGCTCGGGATATTCCTTGCGGATCGCCTCGGCGAACCTGCGCGCCTCATCGAGATCGGGCTTGGAGGTCTCGCACCAGATCAGATCCGCATAGGGCGCATAGGCCAGGCCCCGCGCAATGGCGCAGTCAATGCCGCCCTTGAGCCGATAAAAGCCTTCGGCAGTACGCTCGCCGGTGACGAAGGGCTTGTCATAGTCGTCGATGTCCGAAGTGATCAGGCGGGCTGCTTCTGCATCGGTGCGGGCCATGATCAGGGTGGGTACGCCCATGACATCGGCGGCAAGGCGGGCAGAATTGAGGGTCCGCACGAACTGGCTGGTGGGTACCAGCACCTTGCCGCCCAGATGCCCGCATTTCTTTTCGCTGGCGAGCTGGTCTTCGAAATGTACCGCAGCGGCGCCAGCCTCGATCATTGCCTTCATCAGCTCGAACACATTGAGCGCGCCGCCAAAGCCGGCTTCCGCATCGGCAATGATGGGCACGAAGAAATCGAGATCGGTGGTTGGCGTGCCGTCGGCCTGTTCCATGGTCTGGATCTGGTCGGCGCGCTGCAGGGCCTTGTTGATGCGCTTGACCACCGAGGGGACGCTGTCCACCGGGTAGAGCGATTGATCGGGATACATATTGCCCGAGCTATTGGCGTCGGCGGCAACCTGCCAGCCAGACAGATAGATGGCCTTGAGGCCAGCCTTGACCTGCTGCACCGCCTGATTGCCGGTAAAGGTCCCCAGGGTCGGGACGAAGGCTTCGCTCTTAAGCAATTGCCAGAGCTTTTTCGCCCCGCTTTCGGCCAGCGAATGACGGATCGGCAGTGAGCCGGCCAGGCGGCGCACATCGGCCGGGCTATAGCTGCGCGAAATCAGCTTCCAGCGGTCTGGCGCATAGTCTGGCGCCGGAAAGCTTTCGGGTTTGTCGAGCATGTCGGTCTCCTCATTTGGACATGGCTGCGCCGGTCCGCCATGCGGGCGGATGGCAATGATTCACGTGGAACTTTGAAACGGCCCCGAGGGCGGGGCTTGATCGGTGGGCCGCCTGCGCTGCGATCAGCAGGCGACGCGGCGGCTGAAGGTGGCGGCGATCATGCCCGCCCCCGAGAACAGCTCCTGCGCGTCCTCGCCACCCACCAGGGTGAACTGATGACGGCCGATGCGGCCGGCGATGGCAAAGCCCTGGGCGGCAAGACCGCGGGCCTTGAACTGGGCCATGGCCTCAGTGGCGGTGGGGGCAATGATGGTGATGTATTCGTCGCGCTGCTGCTCGGTGATGGGGGACATTGAAATTACTCCTCGCTGGTGATGTAAAGATTTGACAAAGGCGTCCAATATGCAAGAAATAACGACATAACCGCCAGTAAACCTGTAAGTCGCTGGTCAAGTTTCAGCAGCAGAGTTGTAAAGTCTGTAAAGCTGAAGAGGAGGAAACCATGGTCGAGGCAGCCGAAAGCCAGATCGGCGGGCGCATCAAGCGGCTGCGGCGTCAACGCCATCTCAACCAGGCCGATCTCGCCCAGTCGCTGGGCATTTCGGCCAGCTATCTCAACTTGATCGAGCACAATCGGCGCAAGGTGACGGTGCCGCTATTGTTTTCGATTGCCGGCTATTTCGGGGTCGAGCCGGGGGAACTGGTCGATGGCGACGAGGGACGGCTCGTGGGCGACCTGATGGAAGCCTTTGGCGACGACATCTTTGCCGATAGCGACCTGACCAATCTCGAAATCCGCGATCTGGCCACGGCCAACCCGGCTGCGGCGCGGGCGGTGCTCAAGCTCTACGATCGATATCGGCTGGCCGCCGCAGGGGCTCCCGCACCCAGAAGCGAGGGCGAAGCCGAACCGTTTCACCTCGCGACCGACGCCATTTCCGATTTCCTCCAGGCCAGTTCCAACCATTTTCCGGCTCTCGAAGACGCCGCCGAGCGGGTGCGGGCAGATATCGACAATTCCGGCGACGGGTTCGAGGCGGCCATCCGCACCTATCTCTTCAATGTCTTCGGGCTCGAAGTGCGCCTGGCCTCCCTGCCCCATGGCATTGCCCGCCAGCTCGATCCGGCGCGACGCCATCTGCTGATTTCCGATCTCCTGCCCGCCGAAAGCGCCAGTTTTCTCTTGGCCCAGCAGATCGGGCAGTTGGCGGCAGATACGGAAATGGCCCAGATCATCGACAATTCTGATCTGCCTGAGGGCGACGCGCCGGCCCTGGCGCGCAATGTGCTCTCGGCCTATTTCGCCGCAGCGCTAATCATGCCCTATGCGCCGTTTCTCAAGGCGTGCCGCGACTATCGCTACGATATCGAGCGGCTGGGGCGGCGTTTCGGCGCCAGCTTCGAGCAGGTTTGCCACCGCATGACGACGCTGCAGCGCAAGGGTGCTTCGGGCATTCCGCTGCACCTGGTTCGGACAGACATTGCGGGCAATATCTCCAAGCGCTTTTCGCTTTCGGGCATCCATATTCCGCGCCACTCCGGCGCCTGCCCGCGCTGGAATATCTATGCGGCCTTTCTCGCCCCCGAGCGCATCAATGTGCAGGTCAGCCAGATGCCCGACGGGCAGAAATTCTTCTGCATCGCACGCACCATCACCAAGGGCGATTATCGCTACAATGCGCCAAGGCGCTATCTCTCGGTGGGGCTGGGCTGCGCCATCCACCACGCCAGGGAACTGATCTATTCGGACGGCATCGACCTTTCGAGCGAGCAGCAGGTGGTGCCCATCGGGGTCGGGTGCCGCATTTGTCCGCGCCTGGAATGCGGGCAAAGGGCACATCCACCGGCCGATCACCGGTTCCGCATCGACGACAGCATGCGGCCCGAAAGCCTCTACGCGCGAATGAGTTAGTTAAAGCATTGCCAGCAAAAGTGTTTGCGGTTTTGGAGTGCGACAAACAAAGAGTAAGAGTCATTCGGCGTGTCGACGAGCCGGTGAAATGCCCTAACCTTCGCTCTCAAGGGTGCGATGGTCGCGTTCCCAGCTGGCGCGCCATTCCCGCTCGAGCGTGGCGCGGCGCTTGCCATAGCGTTCCTCTGTAATGGTCAGCCGAACGATGCGGTCGGTGCGGAAATTGCGGAAATCCTGACGCAGCAGGCACCAGGCTGAAATGGTCTGCTTGCCCTCGTAAAACGCCAGGCCCACCGGCCAGATGGTGCGGCTGGTGGCCCGTCCCTGCTCGTCTTCATAGTCAATATTGACGGCCTTCTCCTGGCGCATGGCGAGGCGAATGTCGCCCAGCACCGGGATCGGCTTGCGCTGGCCCCAGAGCGCCACCGGCCAGAGCGCGGTATCGCTGATGCGGTCGCGCAGGTCCTCGGGTGAGGCCGTGGCGATCTTGGCCAGGGCATTGCGGGCAGCGGCACTCAAGCCGTCGTCAGGCTGGGTTTCCACCCAGCGCGCGCCCAACACCAGTGCCTCCAGCTCCTCGGGCGTAAACATCAGTGGCGGCAGGAAAAATCCGGGCTTTAGCATATAGCCCACCCCGGCCTCGCCATCGATGGGCGCGCCCAGGCCGATAAGGGTCTGGATGTCGCGGTAGAGCGTGCGCACCGAGACATTCTGCTCTTCGGCCAGGGCAGCCGCAGTGATCGGCCGGCGATGCCGCCTGAGCGCGTCCATGATCGCAAACAGGCGTTCGGTCTTGTCCATGCCATCGTCTCCTGCCCGAGGGCATTGGGGTGCCAGATTCGCCGGGAGCGGTCCATGCCGCTCCCGGTGCGCTCAGGCAATCTGGTTGTAAAAGGCATGGATGTCATCGGCCATGGCCTCTGGACCCTCAAGGGCCGGAAAGTGCCCGCCGGCATCCAGTTCGGTCCAGCGCACGATATTGCGCACATGCCGGTCCCCCCAGGCGCGTGGTGCCGGATTGTCGCGCGGCGGCACCAGAACGCCATGGGGCACATCATGGGCGCTGGCCTGGAGCAGTTCGGGGTCGGCAAAGGCTTCCTTGTAGAGCCGCATGGACGAGCCAATGGTCTGGGTGAACCAATAGACCGAGATGATGGTGGCCAGTGTCTGGAAGGGGATCGTGTCCTCAAGGACACCGTCATGGCCCGCGGCGAAGTGGTATTTTTCGAGGATCCAGGCAGCGAGGCCGGCCGGTGAATCATTGAGCCCCACGGCCAGCGTCGCCGGCTTGGTACCCTGAACCATCACATAGGCCCCCTCCAGATGCGCCCTGAGATCGGTGGCGCCGAAATAGGCTTTCTCGGCCGGGCTGGCGTCATCGGTGCGGGGGTAACCGGAAAAGACATTGATGTAATGCGCGCCAATCAGGCGCTGCGGAAAATTCCGCACCAGCGCCATCTCGACGCCGGAACCCAGGTCCGACCCGGAAACCATGAACCGGTCATAGCCCAGCCGGGTCATCAACTCGGCCCAAAGGGGCGCGATCCGGGTCATGTTCATGCCCCGTTGGCGCGGTTGGCCGGAAAAGCCGTAGCCCGGCATTGAGGGGATGATGATGTCAAAGGCAATGCCGTTCCGTGGCGTGGTCAGCAGGGGTATCAGCGGCAGCAATTCGACAAAGTTGGAGGGCCATCCATTGGTCAGCAGCAGCGGGATATTGGTTTGCCCCTGCCCACGGACATGGACAAAATGCACCGCCTCACCTTCGATGGTCTCGATGAATTGCGCAAAGCCGTTGAGAGCCGCCTCGCTGGCACGCCAGTCGTACTGATTGGCCCAAAAGTCGATGAAGCGGCGCAGGAAGTCGTCTTCCACCCCATAGTCCCAGCCAGCCTCGTCCAGCGTGGGCGCGAAGCGCGTGGCCAGGAGGCGGGCCTTGAGATCGGCAAGGTCAGTATCGGGAACGGCAATGGTGAACGGCACCGGCATGTCTGTCTCTCCAGTTTGTGCTGGAGAGACCATGCTGGGGCGCGCTGACACCTGGCGTCAGCACCGCTGCTGACAGGAACTGGCAGGACGGTGTGCCGCCCATCCAAGAGGCTGAATGCGGCCGAGAACCGCCGCCAGTCGCCGTCGGCGCTTAGCCGATCTCGATCTCGCACCAATGGCTGTAGGGCCGGTCGGGCGAGTGGATGACATTTGGGAAATGCGGATTATGCACCGCATCTGCCAGGCTCTGGTCTTCGAGGCAGAAGCCGGAATGCTTGCCATAGGTCCTGCCGCCAAGCCCGGGGACCGGCACATCGGTCCAGACGCCATTATAGACCTGTACGCCGGGGCGATCACTCCAGAGTTTCAGCGTCAGATCCCTGTCGGGCGAAACGACCGATGCAATGGGGTCGGCGAGTTTGCGGCCGGTGTCGAGGACCATGCCAATGTCATAGTCGACCGGCGCACCGTTGGCGTCGCGCATGGTGCGGGGCTGGCGCAGATCGTAGATCGTGCCGGCTGAGGGCAGGATGGCACCGGTGGGCGCCAGGTCAGCGCCCAGTTCGGTATAGGCGCTGGAATTGACCTGCACCATGTGGTCGAGCACCGTGTTGCTGGTGCCAAGGTTGAAATACTGGTGCTGCACCAGACTGATCGGGGTGGCGCGGTCGGTGGTGGCGGCCAATTCCAGGCGCAGGCGATTGCCGTTGAGCGTATAGGTCGCGGCGAAATTGACATTGCCCGGATAGCCCATGGCGCCGTCGGGCGAGAAATGGGTGAACCGCACCGCATTATTGGCGCTGTCCGCCTGGCCGGCCCAGACCTGACGCCCAAGCCCTTCTGCGCCGCCATGCAATTGCAGGTCGCCCGCATTTGCGGGCAGCTTGTAGGTGACACCATCCAGTTCAAAGCTGGCAGACTTGATGCGATTGGCAACGCGCCCGGCCAGCGACCCGAAATGCGGGCTGTGGGCAGGATAGGCGTCGAATTGATCAAAGCCGAGGACGACGCTGCGTTCGCCGCCACCAACAGGGACCTTCCAGTCGCGCACCACCACGCCATAGCCGATGATATCGACGCTGACGCCGGTATCGCTGGTGAGGCGGAACTGGTCGACGCGCTGGCCGCTGTGTTCGCCGAATGTTGAGACCGTGATTGCCAATTTCGATTCCCCCGTCCCTGGTTGCGCGCGGAGCTGTATCGCTAATTGACCCTGCCCTGCAACGCTGCACTTGACCTTTGCGCTGGCGCCGCCAATCGTGGCAGAGCACGGGATGCGTGCGACGAGGGGATGGGTTTGAACGAAGAGATAGTCAAGCGAAGGGCGACCGTGCACGACGTGGCCCGCGCTGCGGGCGTGTCACTGGCAACGGTCGACCGCGTGCTCAACGGGCGCCCCGGCGTGCGCGCCGTCACGGCAGAAAAGGTTGAGCAAGCCATTGCCCAGCTGGGCTTCTCGCGCGATCTCAACGCCTCGCTGATGGCCCGCGCCCGCGACCTCAATGTGGTGTTCTTCATCCCCGATGGCACCAATGAATTCATGGATAGCCTGGCCGAGGCGGTGCAAAGACGCTCGCCTTTGGCGCTGGCCGACCGCATCCATCTGAGCATGCGCCGGGTCAAGGCGCTGGATGCCGCGGGGCTGGTCAGCGGCCTCAACCAGCTCGACGCGCACAGCTGCGATTGTGCCGTCATCGTCTCCAGTGATGAACCCGAAGTGCTGGCCGCCATCGATGCGGCGCATCGGCGTGGAGTGGCCGTCATGACCCTGGTGTCCGACCTGCCCGGCTCGGCGCGCCGCAATTTCATCGGGATCGACAATGGGGCCGCCGGGCGCACGGCGGCCTCGCTGATGGGCCGCTTCCTGCCGCAGGGCGGCAAGGTGGCGGTGGTGGCCGGTTCGCTGCACCTGCGCGACCATGCCGAGCGGCTGGAGGGGTTCCGCGCGGCGCTGGGGGCCGAATTTGGCGCCATCGAGATCATCGGCCCGCTCGAAGGGCATGACGAGCGCACCGAGACGGCCGCGATCATCGCCCGGCTGCTGGCCGATCATGCCGACCTGGGCGGCCTCTACAATCTGGGTGCCGGTAATGCCGGGCTGGTGGCGGCGCTCGAGGCCTCGGGCCGCAGCGGCGATTTGCGCGTCATCGCCCATGAGCTGACACCGACCACGCGGGCCGGACTGCGCTCGGGCGCCATCGACGTGGTGCTGGATCAGAACCCCGACGGTGAAATTCGCGAGGCCATTGCCGCCGCCAGGGCATTGGCGCTCGACGCCTCCCGGACTGCGGCCACTGACCCCATTGAAATTGGGATTTTCCTGCGCGACAATCTGCGCTAAAGAGACGCCGATCATCAAATCGGGGTGGCCCAAAACGGGCGGGAGGACGTTTGTATGTTTAGGCTTGTCGCGCATGAGGTACGTGCCTCATGACTTTTCTCGGCATTGATATTGGCACGTCCGGCGTCAAGGCGCTGCTGATCGACGAGGCCGGCAAGGCGCTGGGCGAAGCCTCGGCCCCGGCGGTCGAGCCGGTGCGTCCGCATCCCGGCTGGTCCGAGCAGAACCCCACCGACTGGTGGACGGCCACGCTGGGAGCCATCGACAAGCTCAAGCAGAGCCATCCCAAGGCCCTGGCGGCAGTCAGCGGCATCGGGCTTTCGGGCCATATGCATGGCGCGACGCTCCTGGGCGAGAATGACGACGTGCTGCGCCCCTGCATCCTGTGGAACGACGGGCGCTCGGCGGCAGAATGCGCGGAGATGGAAGCGCAGCTCCCCCAGCTGCGCGCGCTGGCCGGCAATATTGCCATGCCCGGCTTCACCGCGCCCAAGATCGCCTGGGTGCGCAAGCATGAGCCGGACATCTACGCCCGCATCCGCAAGGTGCTGCTGCCCAAGGCCTATGTGCGGCTGCTGCTGACCGGCGAACATGTCGAGGACATGTCCGATGCCGCCGGCACGCTCTGGCTCGACGTCGCCAAGCGCGACTGGTCTGATCAATTGCTGGGCGTCACCGGGCTGACGCGCGATCACATGCCGCGCCTTGTCGAGGGCTCGGCGGTTTCGGCGCAATTGAAGCCCGACCTGGCAGCCCGCTGGGGAATGTCCGGCACAGTCGTGGTTGCCGGCGGCGCTGGTGACAATGCCGCCGCCGCCTGTGGCATTGGTGCTATCCGTCCAGGCGAGGGTTTCGTGTCGCTGGGCACCTCGGGCGTGCTGTTCGTTTCCAACGAGAAATTCAGCCCCAATACCGAGGGCGCCGTCCACGCCTTTTGCCACGCCATTCCCGATACCTGGCACCAGATGGGCGTCATCCTCTCGGCCACCGACAGCCTCAACTGGCTCTCGCGCATTTCGGGCAAAAAGCAGGCCGAACTGTCCGGTGAGGCCGAAGCCCAATTCAAGGGGCCGGGCGAGGCCATCTTCCTGCCCTATCTCTCGGGTGAGCGCACGCCACACAATAATGCCAATGCCCGCGGCGCTTTCATCGGCCTCTCCCAATCCACCGACACGGCCCAGCTGGCCCAGGCGGTGATGGAAGGCGTGACCTTCGCCATGCGCGATTGCCAGCGTGTATTGGCCGACGCCGGCACCGGCATCAGCCGGCTCCTGGCCGTGGGCGGAGGCAGCAAGTCAGCCCTCTGGCTCAAAATGCTGGCGACCAATCTCGACATGGAAATCGCCCTGCCCGAGGACGGCGATTTCGGCGGCGCCCTGGGCGCAGCCCGGCTCGGCCTGTGTGCCGCCACCGGGGCCAATCCCATGGATGTCATGTCCATGCCGCCCATACTGACCACCATCGCGCCCGACAGCAAATTGTCGGCCGCCTATACCGATCAATATGCGCGTTATCGCGCGCTCTACCCTGCCATCGAGGAGGCACGTTCGTGACCGATTTTTTCAAGGGCCTGAACCAGGTCAAGTATGAAGGCCCGGAATCCAAAAATCCGCTGGCCTATCGCCACTATAACAAGGACGAGATCGTCGCCGGTAAGCGGATGGAAGACCATATCCGCCCTGCGATTGCCTATTGGCACACCTTCGCCCAGGAAGGCGGCGACCCGTTTGGCGGCCGTACCTTTGATCGCCCCTGGTTCGACAAGGGACTTGAGGGCGCCAAGCTCAAGACCGAAGTGGCGTTTGAATTCTTCAATCTGATCGACGTGCCCTTCTTTGCCTTCCATGATGTCGACGTTGCCCCCGAAGGCGCGACGCTGGCCGAGAGCAACAAGAACCTGCGCGTGATCGGCGATCTGATCGCCCAGAACATGCAAAAGAGCGGCAAGAAACTGCTCTGGGGCACGGCCAATCTGTTCTCCAATCGCCGCTACATGGCTGGCGCGGCCACCAATCCCGATCCGGAAGTCTTTGCCTATGCCGCCGGCCAGGTGAAGGCCGTGCTCGAGCTGACCAATGAACTGGGCGGCGAGAATTATGTGCTCTGGGGCGGCCGCGAAGGCTATGAAACTCTCTTGAATACCAAGATCGGCCAGGAGCAGGACCAGATGGCCCGCTTCCTGCACCTCGTGATCGAGCACGCCGAAAAGATCGGCTTCAAGGGCCAGATCCTGATCGAACCCAAGCCGCAGGAGCCGAGCAAGCACCAGTACGACTTCGACGTCGCCACCGTGTACGGCTTCTTGCAGAAATACGGCCTCGAAAAGAAGGTGAAGTGCAATATCGAGGTTGGCCACGCCTTCCTTGCTGGTCACTCCTTCGAGCACGAATTGGCCGTCGCCTCCTCGCTGGGCATGCTCGGCTCCGTCGACGCCAACCGCAACGACCTGCAGTCGGGCTGGGACACCGATCACTTCCCCAACAATGCCGGGGAAATGGCGCTGGCCTTCTACTACATCCTCAAGCAGGGTGGCCTTGGCCAGGGCGGTTTCAACTTCGACGCCAAGGTGCGTCGCCAGTCGCTTGACCCGGCCGACCTGCTGCACGGCCACATCCTGGGTCTCGATACCCTGGCCCGTGGCCTCAAGGGCGCCGTGGCGCTGATCGAGGACGGCGAATTCGACAAAATGCTGGACGAGCGCTACGCCGGTTGGGAGCAGCCGGGCGCGGCCGCCATGCTCAAGGGCCAGCGCACCCTGGCCGAGATTTCCGACTGGGTGCATGCCGAAGGCATCAACCCCCAGCCGCGCTCCGGCCGGCAGGAATATCTGGAAAACCTGGTCAACCGGTTCGTTTGACCGCAACTTGCCCTGGCCCCTCCCGCGAGGGGCCAGCGGCTCTATTCCGCATGCGGAATGACGACGGTAAAACAAGTGCCTTGTTCGAGCCGCTCAACCGTGAGCGTGGCGCCCAGATGCGCAATTTCCTGCACCAGCATGCGCATGCCGAAGCCCTTGACGGTCATGGGGTCAAAGCCCTCGGGAACGCCGCGCCCGTCATCCCGGACGCACAATTCGATTCCACCCTGCCGCCGCCGCGCGGTGACGGCGATGATCCCGCCATCTTCAGGTCCATAGGCATGTTTTTGCGCATTGGTGACAAGCTCGGAGATGATCAGCGCCACGGGCGTGACGAGATCCTCGCTGATTTCGATCTTGTCGGTGGACGCCACCACATGGGCCCGGTTGATGTGATCGAGTTTTTCGCAGATCGAGCCCACGATCTGGCCGATATCGATCCGGGCATTGAGATCTGCATGTTCGATGATGCGCTGAATCTCGACAATGGCCTGGATGCGGCTGAGCGCCCCGACCAGGGCATTGCGCGCCGTGTCGTCGGAAAGGCTGGAAAGCTGCATGCGCAGCATGGCCTGGATCAGCGCCAGGGAATTGCGCACCCTATGCGTCATCTCCTTGGCCATGAGATGGGTCCGCTCGGCCTGATCGCGCAGCGCCTCGGTGCGCTCGTCGAGCGCCTGTTGCAACCCCGTCTGCCGGTTCACCCGCTCGGTGATATCGACCTGGGTGGCGATGAAATAGAGCAATTCCCCCGAATCATCGAGCATCGGGGCCATGTGAAGCTCGTTCCAGAAGGCGGTCCCGTCCTTCTTGTAGTTCAAAATCTCATGGCTGATGGTCTCGCGGTTCTTGATCGCCTGCTTGAGAATCTGGCGGTCTTCCGGGCGCGTATCGGGGCCTTGCAGGAACCGGCAATTGCGGCCCAGCACTTCGTCCTCGCCATATCCGGTCAGCTGCAGGAACGCGTCGTTGACGAACACCAGCGGGCAGTCCGGCTCGAACGGATCAGCAATGGCGATGGGCACGGCGCTCGATTCGACCGCATGCACGAAGGGCTGCAGCCGCATCTTGGATTTGACGTTCTTCCAGTAGCTCAGTTCTCGAATGTGAAGGTCCACGGCAACGGTTCCATCTTTGACCGCATGGCCCACCGGCCGGCGGTTGCTAACGCTTTTATGGGCGTCCGGTCCGTCTGGCCCGCCCAGCTCCTACCGGGGTTCTGCCCCTTTCAACCCTTCACAACGCAACTGGCCACGTTTTTGTGCCATGGCAGGAGATTTTCATGCCCCAATTGACCAATCCCATCCTCCCCGGCTTCAACCCGGACCCTTCGATTTTGCGCGTCGGCGATGACTATTACATCGCCACCTCGACCTTCGAGTGGTTTCCCGGCGTGCAGATTCATCACTCCAAGGATCTGGCCAATTGGGAGCTGATCACACGTCCGCTCAATCGCAAGACCCAGCTCGACATGCGCGGCGACCCCGACAGCTGCGGCGTCTGGGCGCCCTGCCTCACCCATGACGGGGAAAAATTCTGGCTGGTCTATACCGACGTCAAGCGCAAGGACGGCTCGTTCAAGGACGCGCACAATTACATCGTCTGGGCCGACAAGATCGAAGGCCCCTGGTCCGATCCGATCTACACCAATTCATCGGGCTTTGATCCGAGCCTTTTCCACGACGACGACGGCAAGAAGTGGTTCGTCAACATGACCTGGGACCACCGTCGGCGGCCGCTGCTATTTGCCGGCATCGTGCTGCAGGAATTCGACCCGGTTGCCGAAAAACTGGTCGGGCCGATCAAGAATATCTACAAGGGCACCGACCTCAAGCTGGTCGAGGGGCCGCATCTCTACAAGCGGAACGGCTGGTACTATCTGCTCACGGCAGAAGGTGGCACCGCTTATGACCACGCCTGTACCTTCGCCCGGTCGCGCAATATCGATGGACCCTACGAAACCCACCCCGACCAGCATATCCTCACCAGCAAGGATGCGCCGCTGGCGGCCCTGCAGCGTTCGGGCCATGGCGACATTGTCGAAACCCCTGATGGCAAGACCTATCTGGTGCATCTGACCGGTCGCCCGACCACCCAGGAGCGCCGCTGCGTGCTGGGTCGCGAAACCGCGATCCAGGAAGCCTATTGGGGCGAGGACGACTGGCTCCATGTCAAGGACGGGCCGGTGCCATCGCTGCATGTCGACGTGCCCGGCACGCGCGATGAAGCCAAGTACTGGGCCGAGCAGCGCTATACGTTCGAAAACGGGATGCCCATCGATTTCCAATGGCTGCGCACGCCTGAAACCGAACGCATTTTCTCGACTGAAGGGGGCAAGCTGACCCTGTTCGGGCGCGAAAGTATCGGCTCCTGGTTCGAGCAGGCGCTGGTGGCGCGCCGTCAGCAGCATTTCTCCTATGATGCCGAGACCGTGGTGGACTTCAAGGCCACCGACGAGCGCACCATGGCTGGGCTGACGGCCTATTACAGCCGCTACAATTTCTTCTATCTGGCGGTGACGGCCCATGCCGACGGGCAGCGCGAACTGTTGCTGATGAGCTCGGAAATCTCCTGGCCCGATGGCAATCTGCGCTTCCCGGCCGATCCGGTGCAGATCCCCAATGAGGGCAAGGTGAAGCTTGCCCTGACCATTCGCGGCAAGGCGCTGCAATTCTTCTATGCGCTCGAAGGTCAGGATCTGCAGCCCATCGGACCGGTTCTGGATGCCTCGATCCTTTCGGATGAATGTGGCGGGCACCAGGCTCATGGCAGCTTCACCGGCGCCTTTGTCGGCGTGGCCGCCCATGACCTCAACGGCACGGCGAGCCCGGCCACTTTCGACTATTTCACCTATCGCCCGCAGCACGATGCTTCGGATCGCTATGAGATCGAAGGTCTCGTCACCGGCCCCAAGCAGGGCTGATCACATTTTCCGGCATCGGGGGCGACAACCCCCGGTGCCGGGCGTACTCTCCAATCCATCAGCGGTCGCAGCCCATGCGTCTCGCGCCGGTCAGCGCTCTCGCACCCCGCTGCGGCCTCCGAGCCAACGGAGGAGAGTTGAGCATGACCCAAATGCACATCATGTCCGGCCCCGGCGACAAGCTGGATATGCCCGTAATCCGGCAGATCACCCTGGCTGATCTTGGCACGGTCTTGCGGCAGGGCGCCGCCGATTTCTGGGCCAAGCCAAGCCACTACGTGCTGCTGATGCTGATCTATCCTGTGATCGGCATTGTCCTGACCGTGTGGATGAACGGCTGGCATTCCTGGACCCTGCTCTATCCGCTGGTCGGCGGCTTCGCGCTCATCGGGCCGGTTGCGGCGCTGCCGCTCTATGAGATCTCGCGGCGGCGGGAAATGGGAGAAGATCCGGGTTGGCGCGATGCCGTGAACGTGCTGCGCTCCCCGGCCATGGGCAGTATCCTTGCGGTCGGCACCATGCTGTTCGTGCTGTTCACATTGTGGCTGACCAGTGCGCAGGCGCTCTACGAGAGCCTTTTCGGCCCTTCGCCACCGCGCACGCTGATGGCGCTTTTTACCCAGGTGACCAACGATCCGGGCGGCATGACACTGCTTGCGGTCGGCACCGGCCTCGGCGCTATCTTCGCGCTCGTCGTGCTTTGCACCAGCGTCATCGCCTTCCCGCTGCTGCTCGACCGTGACGTGGGCGCCTATGTGGCCGTCGAAACATCGGTCCGGGCGGTGCTCTATAACCGGGTGCCGCTGTTCGTCTGGGGCGTCATTGTCGGCGCCGGCATCTTCCTCGCTTCGCTGCCGCTCTTCGTCGGCCTGGCGGTGGTGCTGCCCATATTCGGCCACGCCACCTGGCACCTTTATCGCAAGCTGGTGGAGCCGGCCTCGCTCATTCGCAACGCCTGAAGGTGAAGCGCAAGAAGCGGGGCAAAGATTGCGCCCGGGCGGTTGGATTTTACGCGCGAACCGCCTAAGGTCCGGGTTCACCTTCGAGCCCTGACCGCTTAGCGCCCCATGGACCAATCCACCTTCGAGGCCCCCGCCGGTGCCGCATCTGCGGCGCTGACGCCCATGATGGCGCAGTATTTCGAGATCAAGGCGGTCAATCCCGGCTATCTGCTGTTCTATCGCATGGGCGATTTCTACGAGCTGTTCTTTGAGGACGCCGAGATCGCCAGCGCCGCGCTGGGCATTGTGCTGACCAAGCGCGGCAAGCATTTGGGTGAAGATATCGGCATGTGCGGCGTGCCCATCCACGCGGCCAATGACTATCTCAACAAGCTGATCCGGCTGGGCCATCGGGTGGCCATCTGCGAACAGATGGAAGACCCCGCCGAGGCCAAGAAGCGTGGTTCCAAATCGGTCGTGAAGCGCGACGTGGTGCGTCTCGTCACCCCGGGCACGCTGACCGAGGATGATCACCTTGACGCGCGCGCCTCCAATTATCTGGCGGCGCTGGCCATGGTTCGGCACGGCGACGTGGATTTCGCGCTGGCCTGGGCCGATATTTCGACCGGCGAGACTTTTGTCGCCGACCTTACGGCAGAGACCCTGGCCGATGAAATGGCCCGCGTTGCGCCCGCCGAATTGCTGCTGGCCGACGCCACCCGTGCGGCGCTCGTCGAACGGCACCTCTTTGCCCCCGCCTGGGCCGGCATTGCCACTAACATCGCCCCGGCGCTGGCCGATAGCGAAGCAGCTATGCCGGTATTGCGCTCAGCCTTCCCGGCCGATCTTTTCGACCCAAGCGCGCTCAGTCGCGCCGGTCGCGCGGCGCTGGGTGCGCTGGTGGCCTATATCGGGGACAGCCAGAAGGGCCGGACCGCGCCGCTGCGGCCGCCCCAGGCCAATCCCGCCGAAACCACCATGGCCATTGATGCGGCGACGCGCTCAAGCCTTGAAATCCTCCAGACCCAGCGCGGTCAGACCAAGGGATCGCTGCGCCACTCCATTGACCTGACGGTCACCGCTTCCGGCGCGCGCCTCCTGGCCAGCCGGTTGGCGGCGCCGCTGCGCCGGGCCGATGCGATCAATGAACGGCTCGATGCGGTGGCGCGGCTGGTCGATGACACGCTGTTGCGCGGCAGGCTTCGGCAGGACCTCAAATCCGTGCCTGACCTCGCCCGGGCCCTGTCGCGGCTGGCGCTGGAACGCGGCGGCCCACGCGACCTGGCCGCGATTGGCAAGGCCGTGGGCGCGGCACTTGCACTGGCGACGCATCTGGGCAACCAGCCCGAGCTGCCGCCGGTTCTGGCAGACCTGGCCAAGACACTGGGCGCTGCACCGCGGACCCTCGCCAGCGAAATGGGCCTGGCGCTCGACGACGAATTGCCACTTCTGGCGCGCGATGGCGGCTTCGTGCGGCCCGCCTATGACGGGGTGCTCGACGAGGAACGGGCGCTGGGGCGCGAAACCCGCGCTGTGGTCGCTGCTTTGCAGGCCCGGCTGATGGACGAGACCGATGTGCGCTCCCTCAAGATCAAGCACAATGGCGTGCTCGGCTTCTTCGTCGAAGTGCCGGCCAATCACGGCCAGAAACTGCTCGAAGCCCCGCATCGCGAGACGTTCATCCATCGCCAGACCATGGCCAATGCCATGCGGTTCACCACGACCGAACTGGCTGAACTCGAAGGCCGCATCGCCCGGGCGCAGGATGCGGCGCTCGACATTGAACTCAGGATTTTTGCGCGGCTGCGCCAGATGGTGTTGGCAGAGACGCTGCAGTTGCAGGGCCTCGCCGATGCCTTGGCCGAGCTCGATGTGACCGCCGCTCTCGCCGAAGTGTCAGCCCTGCGCGGCTATTGCCGTCCCATCGTCGATGACAGCCTTGCTTTCGCCATTTCGGGCGGGCGTCATCCGGTGGTGGAATTGATGGTCAAGGCCGAAGGCCAGAGCTTTGTCGCCAATGACGCCGATCTTTCGGGCAGCGAACAGGTCGGTGGCGGTTCACTCTGGCTGGTCACCGGCCCCAATATGGGTGGTAAATCCACCTTCCTGCGGCAGAATGCGCTGATTGCCATCCTTGCCCAGATGGGCTGCTACGTGCCCGCCGACCGTGCCCATATCGGCGTCGTTGACCGGCTGTTTTCCCGCGTTGGCGCCAGCGACGACATTGCCCATGGCCGCTCGACCTTCATGGTCGAAATGGTGGAAACGGCGGCCATCCTCAATCGCGCAACGCGGCGGAGCCTCGTTGTTCTGGACGAGATCGGCCGGGGCACGGCGACCTTCGATGGCCTGTCCATCGCCTGGGCGGCGGTTGAGGCGCTGCATGAAACCACGGGCTGCCGGGCGCTGTTCGCCACTCATTTCCATGAGCTGACCAGCCTTGCCAAGACGCTGTCGCGCGTGGCCAATGTCACCATGAAGGTGCGCGAATGGGAGGGCGAGGTCGTTTTCCTTCATGAGGTGGGGCCAGGCGCTGCCGATCGCTCCTATGGCATCCAGGTGGCGCGCCTTGCGGGCCTGCCCGCGCCGGTCATCGCCCGCGCCAAACAGGTTCTGGACGTGCTCGAACAGCGCTCCTCCGGCTCCGCCTCTTCCAGCCAGAAAGCCAGCGTGCTAGACGATCTGCCGCTCTTTGCCCATCAGCCAGCGCCGGCCCCCAAGGGCAAGGACCCCATTCACGAAGCGATTGATGCCGTTCGCCCCGACGAAATGACCCCGCGGCAAGCCATTGAGGCGCTGTACAACTTGAAGAAACTCCGCGATGACGCTCGCCGAAGCTGAGGCCAAGCCCAAAAAGGCACAGTTCGCGCTGAAGACGGCCGATGTTCTGGTGGCTGAGTTCGACGCCCTGCTCGGCGATGAACCCGCCCGCGCCCCCACGGCCCGTGCAGCGATCCTGGCCCATTGCCGGCAGACGCTGAGCGAGGCCCGGGCCAGCGCCGAAGCTGAACTTCTGGCCAATAACAAAGGCACCCGCTGCGCCCAGAACCTGAGCGCCGCCCAAGACGAAATCATCACCGCCGTGCATCGCTTCGCGACCACGCGGGTCTATCCGGTTGATAATCCATCGGGCGCCGAGGCCATCGCGCTCTCCGCCGTTGGCGGCTATGGACGCGGCACGCTGGCGCCGGGGTCGGACATCGATCTGCTGTTCATCCTGCCCTACAAGCAGACCCCCTGGGGCGAGCAGGTCACCGAATACATTCTCTATATGCTCTGGGACCTGGGGCAGAAGGTCGGCCACGCAGTGCGCTCGGTGGATGAATGTATCCGCATGGCCCGCGCCGACATGACGGTGCGCACGGCAACGCTCGAAGCGCGCTTTCTCACCGGCGACAAGGCGCTCTACCAGCAATTGGTACAGCGCTTCGAAGACGAGATCATGCCGCGCACCGGGCCCGAATTCATTGCCGCCAAGATGGCCGAACGCGACGAGCGCCACAAGCAGATGGGCAATACCCGCTATGTGGTCGAGCCCAATATCAAGGACGGCAAGGGCGGGCTGCGCGACCTCAACACGCTGTTCTGGATCGGGAAATATTTCTATCAGGTCAAGACCAGCCATGAACTGGTCGGCAAGCAGGTGTTGACCGGGGCCGAATACCGCCTGTTCTCCCGCGCCGAGGACTTCCTGTGGTCAGTGCGCTGCCATTTGCACTTCGTCACCGGCCGCGCTGATGAAAAACTGACGTTCGACATGCAGCCCGAACTGGCCCGCCGCATGGGCTATGCCGAGCGGCTTGGCATGCTCGGGGTCGAGCGCTTCATGAAGCGCTATTTCCTCGTCGCCAAGGACGTTGGCGACCTTACCCGCATTATCTGCGCATCGCTCGAATTCCACCACGCCAAGGACATGGACCTGGTGGGGCGGGTGCTCGCCCCGTTCCGCTCGGGCAAGTCAAAGATCAAGGGCGAAACCGCTTTCGTGGTCGATACCGGCCGGCTCAATATCGCTACGCCGGACGTCTTTGAAAAAGACCCGGTCAATATCATCCGTGCCTTCATGGTGGCGGGCCGCGAGGAACTGCTGTTCCACCCCGATGCCATCAAGCATATTCGCGACAGCCTCAGGCTGATCGACAACAAACTGCGCAACGATCCCAGGGCCAATGCGCATTTCCTGACCATCCTGACCAATGCCAATTATGTCGAGCGCATCCTGCGGCAGATGAACGAAAGCGGCGTGCTGGGCAAGTTCGTGCCCGACTTCGGCAAGATCGTCGCCCTGATGCAGTTCAACATGTATCACCACTATACCGTGGACGAGCACCTGATCCGCTCGGTCGGCGTCATGGCCGAGATCGCCAATGGCGGGCTGCGCAATGAATTGCCGCTGACTCACGAGCTGCTGCCCCAGCTCAACGACACAAGACTGCTCTATGTGGCGCTGTTCCTTCATGACATTGCCAAGGGCCGCCCCGAGGATCATTCCATTGCCGGCGCCCGCATCGCCAAAAAACTCTGTCCGCGCTTCGGGCTCAACGAGGCCGAGACCGACACTGTCTCCTGGCTGATCGAATACCACCTGTTGATGAGCGAGATCGCCCAGGCCCGCGATATCCAGGACCCCGAGACCGCCAAGGCCTTTGCCGATGTGGTGCAATCGCCGCAACGCCTGGCCCTCTTGATGATCCTCACCGCCTGCGATATCCGCGCCGTGGGACCGGGCACCTGGACCGGCTGGAAGGGCTCGCTGTTGCGCGCGCTCTATTTTGCTACCGAGCCATTGCTGTCGGGCGGACACAGTCAGGTCAGCCAGTCCGACCGGGTCAATTCGGCACGCAAGGCGCTGACCGAAGCGCTATCGGGTTGGCCGCCGGCCGATGTCGAAGCCTATACGGCTCGCCACTATGACCACTATTGGCTGCGCGCCGAGCCGGAATTGCAGCTCGAACACGCCCGGATGATCCGCACTGCTGACATTGCCGATCAGCCTTTTGCCGGCTCGATCCGGGTCAAGGCGTTCGAGGGCATTACCGAGGTGAGCTTTTACACGCCCGACCACCCGCGCCTGCTCTCGCTGATCGCCGGCGCCTGCACCATGCAGGACGCCTCGATCATCGGGGCGCAGATTTTTTCGACCCGCGATGGCCGCGCCATCGATACGTTCCGTTTGAAGCGCTCGTTTACCTCGGATGAGGACGAAAAGGTCCGCGCCACGCGCATCATCGATACGGTCAAGCAATTGCTGCAGGGCAAGCGCCAGGTGATGATCGACCTGGGCAAGGAATCGCGCCACAACAAGCGCCTCCGGCCCTTTACCCTCCCCGCGCAGGTTTCGGTCAGCAACGCCATTTCGGAAAAATTCACGGTCATCGAAGTGTCCGGCCTCGACCGGATCGGGCTTCTTTATGCGCTGACCCGCGAGATTTCCGATCTCAGCCTCACCATCGGTTCGGCCCACATTGGCACCTATGGCGAAAAGGCCGTCGACGTTTTCTATGTCACCGACCTGACGGCCCAGAAAATCCATGTCAAAGCGCGACAGAAGAAAATCCACGACGCGCTGATGAACGTGTTCAAGCGGCCGGTCGAGGATAAGAAGGTGGTCAATGGGTGAGGGCTGCGCCGGCCCCGGTGGTCCGGTTCCTTTGCCTCCCTCCCCCCTGAGGGGAGGGAACGAGGGTGGGCGTGTCGGCGCCTCCGCGCTTACCGAGCATGAGGCGATCACGACACCCCCACCCCAACCCCTCCCCTCAAGGGGGAGGGGCTTTGATCGTGGCCGTGGCCGTTCATGAGCCTCTTCCGCAATTTTGTCTCTGTCGGCTCGCTGACCCTCTTGAGCCGCATTGCCGGGTTCGTGCGCGATGCCTTGATGGCGGCGGTGCTGGGCACGGGACCGGCGGCGGACGCCTTCTTCGCTGCCTTCCGCTTTCCCAACCTCTTCCGGCGCCTCTTTGCCGAAGGCGCCTTCAATACTGCATTCGTGCCCATGTTCTCCGGCGCGCTGGAACGGGAGGGCGAAGAGGGGGCGAAACTGCTTGCGGCCCGCATCATGAGCTGGCTCGTGGTCATGCTGGTGATCACCACGATCCTGGCCGAAATCTTCATGCCCCAGATCATGCTGGCTTTTGTGCCCGGCTTCGTCGGTGACGCGGAAAAGTTTGAGCTGACCGTGCTGCTGACGCGGATCATGTTCCCCTATCTCGCCTGCATGTCACTGATGGCCGCCTATGGCGCCATTCTGAATACGCTGGGACGGTTCTTTGCAGCGGCCTTTGCGCCGGTGCTGCTCAATCTCGTCAATATCGCCATGCTGATTCCCCTGGCGACGTTCTGGCTCAAGTCGCCAGAGGAGGCGACCATCTGGGTGGCGCTGGCGACCATGGGGGGCGGCGTGGCGCAATTGGTGCTGGTCTGGGCGGCGATTGAGCGCAGCGGCTTCCGCCCGGCTTTTCGCCTGCCGCGGCTGGATGCGGAAGTGCGCCGTTTCTGGGTGCTGGCGGTGCCGGCCATCCTCGCCGGAGGCATCACCCAGATCAATATCTTCGTGGGCACCATCATCGCCTCGGGCGCAGCCAATGCCATTGCGGTGCTCTCCTATGCCGACAGGCTCTATCAGCTGCCGCTCGGGATCATCGGCATTGCCATTGGCACGGTGCTGCTGCCCGAATTGTCCCGGCATCTTAAGGGGGGACGTGCGGCCGAGGCCCGGCAAAGCCAGGACCAGGCGCTGTTCGTCGCCATGCTGCTCACCATGCCGGCGGCAGTCGCGCTGATGGCGCTGGCCGAACCCATTGTGCGGGTATTGTTCGAGCGCGGCGCCTTCGATGCGCTGGCGACACAGCAGACCGCCGAGGCGCTGATTGCCTTTTCCGCCGGCCTGCCGGCCTATGTGCTCATCCGCGTGCTGCAGCCGGGGTTCTTCGCCCGCGAGGACACGCTGACGCCGACAATTTTCGCCGGCATCAGCGTCGCCGCCAATATCGCCATTTCGCTCTGGCTGTTCCCGAGCCTTGTCCATGTCGGCATTGCGATTGCTACGGCAGCATCATCCTGGCTCAATGTGGTGCTGCTGGCCGGCACCCTTGCCCTGCGCCGGCATTTTGCGCTCACCGCGCAGCAATGGCGCGGGCAGCTTGCCATCGTCCTGATCAGCGCGAGCATGGGTGTCGCGCTCTGGCTGCTGGCCGACCAGGGCGCGGCCCATCTGGCCAGCGGCGTGCCGCTCTGGCGGCAGGCCGGGGTTCTGGCGGCTCTGGTGCTCTTTGGGTTCGTTTCCTATTTCACCCTGGCCCATATCACCGGCACCCAGCGCCTGGGGCAGCTGCTGCGCCGCTTGCGCCGCCGGTAAGCGGTTCCCAATGCGTCCGCTCCCGTATAGAACGGGCCTTCCTTCTCGAGCATCCACTGGCAATCTGACTCATGGCATTCACCCCCCGCGTTTTTTCGGGCATCAAGCCTTCCGGCGATCTGCATCTGGGCAATTACCTCGGCGCCATCCGCCGCTTCGTCCCCCTGCAGGAGACGCATGAGACCATCTATTGCGTGGTCGACATGCACGCCATTACCGTCTGGCAGGACCCCGAAGACCTGCGGCGCTGGACCTATGAAATTGCCGCCGCCTATATCGCTGCCGGTGTCGATCCGACCCGCTCGATCATCTTCAATCAGAGCCAGGTGATGGAACACGCCGAGCTCAGCTGGGTGTTCAACTGCGTCGCCCGGATGGGCTGGATGGCGCGCATGACCCAGTTCAAGGACAAGGCCGGCGAGAACAGCGAGAACGTCTCGCTGGGCTTGTTTGCCTATCCCTCGCTGATGGCGGCCGACATCCTGCTCTACAAGGCGACAGCGGTGCCGGTGGGCGAGGACCAGCGCCAGCATCTCGAGCTGACCCGCGACATCGCCAAAAAGTTCAATCACGACTTCAAAAAGCAGATCAAATCGGCCGGCTTCAAGGACGAGTTCTTCCCCATCACCGAAACCCTGGCGACCGGGCCGGCCATGCGTGTCAAATCGCTCAAGGACGGCACCAAGAAGATGAGCAAGTCCGAAGCCTCGGACCTCGCCACCATCTATATGATGGACGGCGCCGATCTCATCGCCAAAAAGATCAAGCGGGCCACCACCGACCCCGCCGCTCTGCCCAGCGAAGTTGCGGGACTGGCTGACCGCCCTGAGGCCGAAAACCTCGTGGGCATATATGCAGCACTCTCCAACCGCACGGCCGAAGCGGTGCTTGGCGAATTCGGCGGCCAGGGTTGGGGCGTCTTCAAGCCGGCGCTGGCCGATCTGGCGGTGTCTGTCCTTGCGCCCATCGCCGATGAAATGGCCCGCCTGGTGGCTGATCGGGGCGAGATGGACCGCATTCTGCGGGACGGCGCCGCGCGCGCGCGGGCCATTGCCCAGCCCATCATGGCCGATGTACGCAATATCGTCGGCTTTGTCCGCTAGCAGTTACGGAGGCGCCTTTGGTTTCGCAGGTCGAATACAAGCGCAAGTTCCTCGTGGTCATCGACGAGACCGAGGAATGTGAAAGGGCCCTGACCTTTGCGGCCTGGCGCGTCAAGCGCACAGGCGGCACCGTGGTCATGATGACGGTCATCCCGCAGCCCGAATTCATCGGCCTGGGGGTTGAGGACGTGTTGCGGGCCGAGGCTGTCGAGGAAGCGGAGCGCAATCTTGACCGGCGCATGGCCCGGATCAGGGAAATTGGCGATGTGCGCGCCGAATCGGTGATCCGCGAGGGCAATGGTCCCGAACAGATCGAGCGCGTCATCGACAAGGACCACGACATTGCCATTCTGGTGCTAGCGGCCTCCAAGTCCCCGGATGGCCCCGGTCCGCTGGTGACCCATTTTGCCGCTCGGGCCAATGTGCTCCCGATCCCCCTGACCATCGTCCCCGGCCGCATGAGCGACGACGAAGTGATCGCGATCTGCTGAACGACCGTGCGCAGCACGGGCAAATCATGCCGGTGGGATGATTTGAGTGAAGCAGGCCATGGACCTGTGGTGACGCGTCTGAGCGTCGAAACAGGCCATTGGTGGTGCGCGAATGCCGAGAGCGGCCGCGCATGAGCCCGATGCGCAATCACCTATTGCATCCTGACCACAAAAGTCTATTTTAGAAACATTCTAATTGCACTGACGCGCAGGGACATCCCATGTTCATCCAGACTGAAGCCACGCCCAATCCGGCAACCCTGAAGTTCCTGCCGGGCCGCGAAGTGCTGGTCGGTGAACCGCGCGATTTCCGCTCTCCCGACGCGGCTGCGGCCTCGCCGCTGGCCATGGGCCTATTCGCCATTTCCGGTGTTTCCGGCGTGTTCCTGGGTTCAGACTTTATCTCGGTCACCAAGGACGACACCAATTGGGCCCATATCAAGCCGGCCATTCTGGGCGTGATCATGGATCATTTCCTCTCCGGCAAGCCGGTCATCGCCGAAGGCGGCACCCCGGTTGCCGAGGATGATGGCGGCGAAGAATTCTTCGACGAGGACGACAAGGAAATGGTCGAAGTCATCAAGGAACTGCTGGCCACCCGCGTGCGTCCGGCCGTGGCCATGGATGGCGGCGACATCATCTTCAAGGGTTTCAAGGAAGGCACCGTGTTCCTGCACATGCAGGGCGCCTGCTCGGGCTGCCCGTCCTCGACCGCGACCCTCAAGAACGGCATCGAGAACCTGCTTCGCCACTTCGTGCCGGGCGTGGAAGCGGTTCAGCAGGTCTAAATCCAGCCTGAAGCCACAACAGTTCAGCAGCAAGCCGGAAGCCCGATGAACAGTTCATCGGGCTTTCGTCTATCAGGACCCTCGGAATGACCGTCACCGCCACCATTGAAAGCCTCGGCCACAAGGGCGAGGGTGTCGCCCTGATCGATGGCCGCAAGGTCTTCGTGCCCTTTGCCCTGCCCGGTGAAACGGTGGTGATGGAGGTGGACGGGGAACGCGGCACGGTTCACCAGGTGCTGAACGCGGCACCCAACCGCGCAAAACCCTTTTGCCCGCATTTTGGCACCTGTGGCGGGTGCCAATTGCAGCACCTGGATGCGCCGGGCTATGCGGCCTTCAAGACCGGCCTTGTGGAAACGCCGCTCCGCCTCGTCGGGATTGATGCCAAGGTCGAGCGCTTTGTCACCGCCCATGGCGCCGGCCGGCGTCGGGCGACCCTTCACGCCCGCAAGGATGCGGCCGGCTATATGCGGCTCAAGAGCCATGACCTGCTTGACCTTGATGCCTGCCCGATCCTCGTACCGGCGCTGCAACGTGCCCCCGATGTTGCCCGGGCGCTGGGCGCCGCAATCGGGGAATGCGACATCAGCTTTACTGCCACCAATGCCGGGCTGGACGTGGGCATCCGCAAGGCGCCCAAGGGCACGCGTGCCGAAAAGCTGGTGCCGCTGGCCAATAGTCTGGGCCTGGCCCGGCTGGCACTTGAGCGCGAGATGATCCTGCTTCGCCAGCAGCCCAGCGTGACCATGGGACGTTCCGAAGTCGACCTGCCCATCGGCAGCTTCCTGCAGGCCACCGGCGAGGCCGAAGCCGTGCTCGCCGACTATGTGGTGGGCGCAGTGGGCAAGGCGAAATCTGTCGCGGACCTCTTTTGCGGCATCGGGCCTTTTTCGCTGCGGTTGGCTGAAAATGCACCGGTCTATGCCGCCGACAGCGACAAGGCCGGTATCTTGGCGCTGGACAAGGCGGTGCGCCACACCAAGGGGTTGAAGGCCGTCACCGGCAAGGCGCGAGACCTCTTCCGCGACCCGCTCACCCGCTTTGAATTGACCTTTGAAACTGTGGTGCTGGACCCGCCCCGGGCCGGTGCCGAAGCCCAGATCAAGGAAATCGCACTCTCCAAGGTGCGCCATGTGGTCATGGTGGCATGCGATCCAAAAAGCTTTGCCCGCGATGCGGCTCTGCTCGTTCAGGCCGGGTTCATCTTGAGTGATCTAATAGCGGTGGATCAGTTCGCTTTCTCGACTCATGTCGAGCTGGCGGCGACGTTCCGGCGCTGACGCCGCGAACATTTTAAAAAGGGACGTTGTCCCGCAACTCTGCCGCATTTTACGCGTTAAAGACGGCATCAACAAATTTTGACACTTGAAGTGGTCGCGAGCTGAGGGGGCGCGATCACGTGACGGAGATTGACTATGACCAAGACCAGAACAATTTTTGCCGCCGCCGCCCTTTTGGGCACTTTGGCAATGCCCGCCATGGCCAATGCCGCCGATATCAACGGGACCTGGGTGGATGCGGAAGGCACCAGCTTTTCCTTCAAGCTTTGCGGCGATGGTACAGACCTGTGTGGCACGCTCAACGATATCCAGGGGGCCTCGCGCACGCCTGAGAACCTGGAATTCGTGAACCAGCAGGTTGTTGTCGCCGAGCAGACTGCCCCAGGAAAGTGGGAAGGCACGATCAACTATGGTGGCACCAGTGCCGGTGCCAAGGTGACGCTGGTGGCTGAAAACGCCATCAACATCACCGGCTGCCAGCTTGGCATCCTGTGCCAGACCATCACTTTTTACAAAGACAGCTGATCTGACCGCGTAGAAACAAAAAACCCCGGGCCATGCGCCCGGGGTTTTTTAGTTTTAGCAGACCGTTGCGACCCGCTCCTTGATGACTTGCAGCACTTCCTCGCCTGGCCGCTTCCACCAGTTCTCGGTGGAGAAGATTTCCACTTCCTGCGGACCATTGAACCCGGCGTCCTCGATCATCTTGCGGATGGATTTCAAATCGATCACCCCGTCGCCCATCATGCCGCGGTCGTTGAGCATGTCACGGGTGGGCACCAGCCAATCGCAGATGTGATGGGCAAAGATGCGCTTCATGCGGCCCGCGCGGGCAATGGCATGGCTGAGGTTCGGGTCCCACCAGATATGATAGACATCGAGCGCCACGCCGACGGTTTCGCCCAGCTTCTCGCAGATATCGAGCGCTTGATCGACTGTGTTCACGCAGGCCCGGTCAGCCGCATACATGGGATGCAGAGGCTCGATGGCGATCTTGACACCAGACGCCTTGGCATGGGGCAGCATGGCGGCAATCCCGTCGGTCACCTGCTGGCGGGCGCCAGGCAGGTCCTTGGACGAGCCGGGAAGGCCACCCACCACCAGCACCAGGCAATCGGCGTTTAGGGCCGCGGCCTGATCAATGGCGCGCAGATTGTCGTCGATCCGGGCTTGCCGGTCGGCAGCGTCAACGCCGGGGAACATGCCGCCCCGGCAGACGCCGGTGACGCGGATCTTGTTCTCCCTGACGATGCGGGCGGCTTCATCGAGCCCGATGGCCTCGATCTGGTCGCGCCAGGGCGAGATGGCGGTGATACCAGCCTTGAGGCACCCATCGACGGCCTCGGCAAAGCCCCATTGCGGGCGGGTGGTCGCCAGGTTCAACGAAATGACGGTATCGGCGCTCATGCGTTGACTCCATGGACAGCAAGGACGGCCTGCATGCGGGCGATGGCCGCGTCGGGGTCCGCCAGAACCCGGGCCTTGTCAGCGAGGCGGAACAGCTCACTCAGATGCTGCAGCGAGCGGGTCGATTGCTGCCCGCCGATCATGGTGAAATGGTCCTGCAAGCCATTGAGATAGGCCAGGAACACCACGCCGGTCTTATAAAAGCGGGTCGGCGCGGCAAAGATATGCCGGCTCAAAGGCACGGTCGGTTCGAGGATATCGAAGAACTCATTGGTATTGCCGCGCCCGAGCGCCGCCAGCCCCGCCGAGGCCGCCGGGGCAATGGCGTCGAAGATGCCGAGCAGCGCATGGGAATAGCCCTGATCGTCGCCGGCGATCAGTTCGGCATAGTTGAAGTCGTCTCCCGTATACATTTTCACCGATGTCGGCAGGCGGCGGCGCATGGCGATTTCTTTTTCCGCCGAGAGCAGGGAAATCTTGATGCCATCGACCTTGTCGGCGTTGGCGGCGATGACGTCGAGGCAGACATCCATGGCCTTGTCGTGGTCGATGTCGCCCCAATAGCCCTGCAGCGCCGGATCGAACATTTCCCCGAGCCAGTGCATGATCACTGGCTGTTTGACGTTGGAAAGCACATGGCCATAGACACGGGCATAATCATCCGGTGACTTTGCTGCGGCGGCCAACGCGCGGCTGGCCATGAGAATGACGCGACCGCCCTCGCCTTCGACAAAGCCGACCTGCTCGTCATAGGCCTTGATGATATCGTCAATGCTCACATCGGGGCCGGGCATGAGGTGATCGGTGCCGGCGCCATAGGCGATCAGAGCGTCGTCGCGGGTGCGGGCTTCGGCCTGGGCGCGCTTGATCAGCTCCTTGGCCTCGGTCCAGGTCAGCCCCATGCCGCGTTGGGCGGTGTCCATGGCTTCGGCAACACCGAGCCCGAGGTCCCACATGCGGTGGCGGAACTTGAGCGTCGTATCCCAGTCGATGGCGGGGGTCAGCCACGGGTCATTGCTGGCCAGTGGATCGGCGACCACATGGGCAGCCGAATAGGCGATGCGCGGAAACTCACTCGCTTTGAACTTGACGAATGGGATGGGATCGCCAGTCAGCACATAGGGGCTGATGGAGCGGTCGGCATTGGGCAGATTGATGGTGGTCATGGCGGGCGTCCCCCTCATCCGGCGCTTCGCGCCACCTTCTCCCCGAGAGGGAGAAGAATGGCCCGGCGCCTGTTGCAACTCGGTGCCCCCATTCCTCTCCCACTCGGGGAGAGGGTGGATCGGCCGTCAGGCCGGGACGGGTGAGGGGGCTTCCCGTCAGCGAGGCATCAGAATTCCAGCTTGGGTACATCCAGCCAGCGGCGTTCTGCCCAGCTCTTCAAGCCAAGCTCGGCCAACTGCACGCCCTTGGCCCCAGCTTCGAGCCCATAGGGCCATGGCGCGTCTTCGGCGACGTGGCGCAGGAACATTTCCCATTGGGCCTTGAAGCCATTGTCGGCCGGCCAGTTGTCCGGCACTTCTTCCCAGTCATTAAAGAAATTCATCGTCTGCGGCTGGTCGGGGTTCCAGACCGGCTTGGGCGTATTGACGCGATGCTGGGTCCAGCATTTGTGCAGACCGGCAACGGCCGAGCCCTTGGTGCCATCGACGTGGAAGGTGACGAGGTCGTCGCGGCGCACGCGGGTGGTCCAGCTCGAATTGATCTGGGCGATCACCCCGCCTTCAAGCTCGAAGGTCGCATAGGCCGCGTCATCGGTGTCGCATTTGTAGGTCTTGCCCTGCTCATCCACGCGCTGGGGAATGTGGGTGGCGCCCAGGCACGAGACGGCCTGCACTTCGCCGAACAAGTTGTCGAGCACATAGCGCCAGTGGCACAGCATATCGAGGATGATGCCGCCGCCGTCGTTCTTGCGATAATTCCAGCTTGGGCGCTGGGCCTTCTGCCAGTCGCCCTCGAACACCCAATAGCCGAACTCGCCGCGCACCGAGAGGATGTCGCCGAAAAAGCCACTATCGCGCAGCATCTTGATTTTCATCAGGCCCGGCAGGAACAGCTTGTCCTGCACCACGCCGTGCTTGAGGCCCGAGGCACGCGCGGTCTTGGCCAGGTTGACGGCAATGTCGAGCGAGTCAGAGGTCGGCTTTTCGCAATACACATGCTTGCCGGCGGCCAATGCCTTTTCGATGAGGCTGGCGCGCATCAGCGTGGTGCCGGCATCAAAGAAAATGGTGTCGTCGGGATTGGCCAGCGCCTTGTCGAGATCATCGCTCCAGCGGGCAATGTTATGCTTTCTGGCCAGGGCTTCCATCTTGTCGGCATTGCGCCCGACGATGATCGGGTCGACCACCAGCCGGTCGCCATTGCTCAGCATAATGCCGCCCTGATCGCGGATCGCCAGGATCGAGCGCACCAGATGCTGGTTGTAGCCCATACGCCCGGTGACGCCATGCATGATGATGCCAAGCCGTTGCTCTGCCATTTGAATTCCTCCCAAGACGCTGATTTCAGTGTAACTGATTAGTTACTTACCTATATGAGGCGAAGGGCCGCCGTCAAGCGCCCCGAAGCCCATCCGAGGGAGATTTTTGAAGCTGACCGAGAGCGCTAGAGCCCGAGCACCATCTTGACCCCGATCAACCCGAGAAAAATCAGGATCATCCGGTCGAAGGCCTTGCGGCTAAGTCGGCCGGCAATGGCCTGCCCCAACGGCATGAACAGAAGGATCGGAAGAAGCGCCATAAAGCCCTCAAGCAGCCATTGCGGCTGCATCACCCCGGCGATGCTGAGCGCCGGCAACTGCACCAGGGCATAGAGCAGGAACATGGTCGAGACGGCAAACACATGGGTGTCGCGGTCCAATGACATGGCGTGGATGAAGGTAACGCCGATGGGTGCCGAAATGCCCGTCGCGCCCTGTAGAACGCCTCCGCCCATGCCGGCCAGCGGCCCGGCGCGCCGGGCCAGGACGGGACCGACGACGAAATGTGGGGCGGCCAGCCGCAGCGCGACATAGCACAGCAGAATGATCCCCAGCGTCAGCACCAGCGCCCGCTCGGGCAGGCTGGTCAGCGCCCAGGTGCCAAGGCCGATGCCCACGGCGCCGCCCACCAGGAACAGCGGCAGAAAGGCCATGCGGTCGTCATTGGCGGCGGCGCGAAAACGCCAGACCTGCCAGGCGTTGGTAAAGATCAGCGGCACGCACATCAGGCCCACGGCATGCTGCAGGCCGAAGAACGTCGTAAGCACCGGCAGTGCCACCAGTGGCAGGCCCATGCCGGTCGCACCCTTGACGATGGCGCCTGCCCCCAAGGCCAGAACCATGACGGCCAGCCGCCCGAACTCAAACTCCATGATCCGCTTCCTCGTTGGCTGAACGCACTGGTTCGCACTGGCGCCGCGCGCTTTTTGTTATCACCTGAAACCCTTGTTGCAATGCCATTTCTGGCGAGGATGCGGGAACATTATAGCTCACCAATTGGTTACATCTGTATTGACTCAGCCCATCATCGGTCGCAAGCTTGGCCTACGAGAACCAGAAAAAGCGGTTCCGTCACATGAGGGAGGAGAAGACGATGAAGCAGTCACTGCGGATCGTTCTGGCGTCGGGCTGTGCCCTGTTGGCGCTGGGAACTGCCACTTCAATGGCACAGGAATGGAAGCCGGACCGGCCGATCAATCTGATCGTGCCCTGGGGTGCCGGCGGCTCGACCGATCAGGTCACGCGTGTGACCGCGCCGATCCTGGCCGAGGCGCTGGGCGTCGAGGTCGTGGTGGTCAATCAGCCGGGCGCATCGGGCGCCATCGGCACCCAGGAAGTGCTGAACGCCCCGCGCGACGGCTATACCTGGACGGCCAATGCCATCGCCAACAATGCCACCTATTCGGTGACCGGCCTGCTCCAAGACACCAATATCGACGACTGGAACATCTATCTCTCGGTTGCCAACGTGCCGGTCGTTTCGGTGCCCACCGACAGCGAGTTCACCGATTTCGGTCAGCTGCTCGAGGCACTGCAGACCCGCGGCGGTGAAATCACGGTTGCGACGGCTGGCGTCACTTCCTCGGGTGGTACCGCCATTGCCGCCCTGTCCGACGCCGCCGACGGCTTTGACTACAATATGATCACCTATGATGGCGGCGGACCGGCAGCGATTGCCACCGCATCGGGCGAAGCCATGGTCACCACCCAGCTGGCGGTGGAACAGACCGAGCTGATCCGCGGCGGCCGGCTGAGGCCTCTGGCGGTGCTGTCCGACAAGCCGCTGGCTCTCGACGGTGTCGATCCGATCCCGCCGATCACCAATTGGCTGCCCGACATGCCTTTGGCACCGGACTATTTCGGCATCTTCATTCCGGCCGGAGTGCCCGACGAAGTCGTCGCCACCATGGACAAGATCTGGGCTGACAAGGTGATGAACTCGGAAGCCATCAAGACTTATGCCGAAACCTTCGGTGCGGTCTTTGCTCCGTCCTACGGCGCCGAGGCCCGGGCCCTCGCCATGCCTGTGGTTATCCTCGAGGCCTGTTCCTCGGTCGAGCGCGGCGAAGCCGTCAACGATCCTTCGACCATCGGCATCGACTGCGAAACCCGCACCGAAGTGGCGCAGTAACGAGTGATCGGTGGGGCCAGTGACCTGGCCTCACCCCACCCTCATTCCCCTCCCCCTCAAGGGGAGGGAGGCGCAGGAGTTCAGGCTCCGCGACAATTCAAGCTGCTGTTCAGCACTCCCTCCCCTTGAGGGGAGGGTAGCGGAGCTGGGCCGCAGGCCTTAGCGAAGCCGGGTGGGGTGCCCTGCCTCGGTTTCCTCATTCCACAGGCACGACCATGACCACCGAATCCTCAATCCCCGATGATGACGCCACTCAGCCCGCCATGGTGCGGGCCGACCTGCTTGCGGGCCTGTTCTTCATCATTGTGGGGCTGGCCGTGTTTTACGGCGCTTGGACCATGGATCGGCTCGAAATGCGACGTATCCACCCCCTCACTGTCCCCGGTCTCGTGCCCGGCATGTTGAGCCTTGCGCTCGTCATCTGCGGCTCGATCCTGGCGTTCCGCTCGATCCGCACGCCGGCGACAGGTGGTTGGCAGCAATTGGGTGGCGCCGTGTTCTCGGGCGCCGCCGGTCGGGCTGTGGCGGTCATGGTGCTGGCGCTGATCTATACGCTGGGCCTGGTGGGCACGCTGCCGTTCTGGGCGGCGACGGGGCTTTTTGTTTTTGCCTTCATCATGCTGTTTGAATGCTGGCTGGCCGAACCGCGCCGCCCCTGGCTCACTTCCCTGCCCTGGGCGCTGGCATTGGCCGTGTGCACCGCCGCGGTGGTGACCTGGGTGTTTGAACGCGCCTTCCTCGTGCGACTGCCATAGGGGGCGCAATTCATGTTTGACGGTCTGATCATGCTGGGCGGCGGGCTCGCCCATTTCTTCACTCCATTGTCGCTGTTCAACATCGCCTGGGCGACGCTGCTGGGTATTGTCATCGGCGCCCTGCCCGGCCTCACCGCCACCATGGGCGTGGCACTGCTGGTGACCTTGACCTACAAGATGGCGCCGGACCAGGCGATCCTCTGCCTCATGTGCCTATACTGCGGGGCCATTTATGGCGGCAGCCGCACGGCCATCCTCCTGGCCATTCCCGGCACCCCGGCGAGCGCCGCGACCACGCTCGACGGGCATCCCCTGGCGTTGCAGGGCAAGGCCGGGACAGCCATGGGCCTTGCCACCACCTCATCGGCCCTTGGCACCATTATCGGCATTGTGGCGCTGGCCTTGATCGCGCCGCTGCTGGCCGAAGCGGCTCTGAAATTCGGCACCTATGAATTCTTCTGGCTGGCGCTGTTCGGCGTCATCATCTCGGGTCAGCTCACTGCGATAGATGATCCGCTCAAGGGCTATATCGCCGGCATCATCGGCCTCCTGATCGCCATGGTGGGCATGGAAACCCTCCACGCGCACCAGCGTTTCACCTTCGGCATTCCGGCGCTGGGCGGTGGCTTTGATCTGATTCCAGCCATGGTCGGCGCATTCGGCCTAGCCGAAATCCTGGGGGTGATGAAGCGCACCGCCCAGGCCCGCATCGTCTCCTCGGACGACCGGGTCATCCCCCGCCTTTCGGATGTCTTCCAATACAAGTGGACCACCATACGCTCGGGCATCATCGGTACGTTTGTCGGTATCGTGCCCGGCGTCGGCGAGGATGTGGGCGCCTGGGCCTCCTATGCGGCAGCCAAGCGCGTCAGCAAGGAAAAGCACCTGTTTGGCAAGGGCAGCCAGGAGGGCCTGATTGCCGCAGAGACCGGCAATTCCGCCGTCATTCCCGGCGCCATGATCCCGACGCTGACCCTCGCCCTGCCCGGCTCGGCGGCGGCGGCGGTGCTGATCGCGGCCATGTTCATTCATGGTATCCGTCCCGGCCCGCTGCTGATGACCGAGAACCCCGAGTTTCTCTATCAGATCGTCGCCATCCTGTTGTTCTCTACCATCGCCATGCTGGTCTTCGGGCTGACCCTGACGCGGCCCCTGCTCACGGTGCTTTCGGTGCCGCGCGAGCGGTTGATGGCTGTGGTCTATGTGCTCTGCGTCGTCGGGTCCTTCGCCATTACCCAACGCATGTTCGACGTCTATGTCATGCTCGGCTTCGGCATTGCCGGCTTCATCCTGCGCGAAATGAAATACCCCATGGCGCCGCTGGTGCTGGGCATCATCCTGGGGGATCTGCTCGATCTCAACCTGCGGCGCGGCTTGCTGCTGACCAATGGCGATCCCAGCCCGTTCTTTACCCGGCCCATCAGCGCTGTTATCTGCATCATCATTGTCCTGACCATCCTCATGTCCATTCCGGCGGTGTCCACACGTGTCCGATCCATCCTCAACCGCGGTCGCACAGGCGCCTCTGCCAAAAGCTGAAGCGAGCAAGCGTCCGCGCAATTCGGCCAAGACCAAGGCCTCCATCCTCGCCGCCGCGCGGGTGGAGTTTGCTGATCGGGGCTTTGAGGGGGCAAGGGTAGACGCGATTGCCGATAGGGCCGGCGCCAACAAGCGACTGCTCTACCACTATTTCGGCAATAAGGAGGAACTTTACCGGGCGGTACTGCTCGACGCCTATCAGGAAATCCGAAGGGGCGAAAAGGCGCTGTCGCTGGACCAATATGACCCGGTCCAGGCCATGGACCGGCTGGTGCGTTTCACCTTCCGTCATTTCCTGGCCAATCCATGGTTTCCGCGCCTGCTTGGCACCGAAAACATCGAGAATGCAAGGTTCCTCAAAACCTTGCCCGACATCAAGGCGCTGCATTCTCCACTGGTGGGACAGATCGCCGCCATTATTGAGCGCGGCGCGGCCTCAGGCGTGTTCCGTCGCGATGTCGACCCGGTGCAGCTCTATATTTCCGTGGCGGCGCTGGGCTTTTTCTACGTCTCCAATACGGCCACACTCTCGGTGATCTTCGAGCGGGACCTGTCCAGCGTCAACATGGTGCAGGAACGCGAAGCTCATGCGGTGCAGATGGTGCTCGATTTCCTGCGGACCAAGCCGGGGGCTTGAGCTGGGGTGCTATTCTTCCCCCTTCTCCCACAATGGGAGAAGGGGGCGTCCGCTATCGCCTCAGATATCGACCTCGTCATCGCCCAATTCGTTCAGTGCCTTGGCGGCCTGCTGCAATATGGCGGCGGCTCGGTGCTGCTGGTCCTCGGAGCCGCGGCGGACCTTCTTGATGGCGTCCTTGAGCGCCTTGCGCGAGGCTTCGAGCTCAGGCGTGGCGTCGTGCATGGGGCGATCCTGGTCGCCCCCTGGCGCGCCGCGCTCGGCCCAACGGGGCGGCACATTGCCGTCCTCGGGTCGTGCTTCACCGCCGAATGGCCAATCTGCCTTCACGAACTCGCGGAAGCGGCTCATCTGCTCGCCGGTGCGGCCGAGGAAATCCAACGTCGAGGCGACCGCCTCACGATTGTCGTTGAGATGAGCGCGGCCCTCGTCGGTGATTGTATAGAGCTTCTTGTTGCCCTCGCTGGCTGAGGTCACATAGCCTGCCTCTTCAAGGTAGGTCAGCGCCGGATAGACAATGCCGGGGCTAGGCGAATAGACGCCATTGGAGCGCTCCTCCACCGCCTTGATCAGGTCATAGCCGTGCCGGGGCTGCTGCTCGATGAAATAGAGCGCAACCAGCCGCAGGTCGCCCGAGGCCAGCATGCGTCCGACGCGGAAACTGCCGCCCACGCCGCCCAGTTCTTCATCGGCCATTCGGGCCATGCGGCCCCAACCGCGCCGCGCCATGCGCTCGAACTGCCGCCAGTCCGGTTCGCCGTTTTTCCAGTAACTCATGATCTATCTCCAGATATATCAAAACGCCCTTGTCCCAGGAGATTGGGGTGCGATGTCGCCTGTTCAAGATATATCTTGGAAGATTCTGCGATCAGCAGCATCTGGCGAAAAAGCAAACCCCCGAACCTGGGTCCGGGGGTTGGGTCGGTGAATTTCGTTGGAGGTCTGTGGTTCACACCGGATAGGCCGGCGCCCCGCCTTCACGATCGAACTGCCCATGACGGCGGAAGCGCCACATATAGGTGGGCAGTACATCGACCATGCTGGTGGGGGTGATGCCAAAGGCAGCCAGCGTGCGCTTTTCCTTGCCGGCAGCCTCGGAAACCACATTGTCGACGCCCAGAAGCTCGACCTGATCCGGCGTGATCAGCGGCTTGAACGGCAGGATGCCCAGCAGCGAAGCCATCAGCTTCATCAGGCCCGAGGGCACAGGCAACAGCATGGGATTGCGGCCGGCCTCGCGCAGGATACGCTGCATCAGCGCCTTGTGGGTCTCCACATCCGGCCCGCCCAGCTCATAAATGCGCCCGGTCTTGACCTCGCCCGCTGCGGCCTTGGCAATGGCCTCGGCCACATCGCCCACAAACACTGGCTGGAACAGTGTCCCGCCCGAAATCAGCGGCATGACCGGCAGGACCCGCGCCAGGGAGCCCATCAGGTTGAAGAAACCATCGCCCTGCCCGAACATGATCGAGGGACGGATGACGACGGCATCGGGGAACGCGGCGAGCACGGCCTCTTCGCCTGCCAGCTTGGAAGCGGCATAGGCGCTGACCTCGGCGGCCTTGTCGACGCCAAGTGCCGAGACATGCACCAGCGCACTGGCACCAACGGCCTTGGCGGCACGGGCAACCGACGCGGCACCTTCGGCGTGTACGGCGCCAAAACGCTGCTTGCCGCGCTGATGGCCGATGCCAACCAGATTGATGACGATATCCGAGCCAACGACAGCGCGCTGCACAGAGGCCTCATTGCGCAGATTGGCCTGCACCGGGACGACCTGGCCCACGCCGCCGAACATGCGCACTTCTCCGGCAAGATCGGGACGGCGCACGGCGACGCGGATGCGATAGCCCTGGCGGGCCAGCAATTGCACCAGATGATTGCCGACAAATCCCGACCCGCCGAAAATGGTGACGAGCTTGGGTGTGTTGCGATCCATGGTGGGGCTCCGAGGTCCGGCCAAACAATATTGATCCCGCTTCTAGCGCAGGGACCTCACCCCTGTCGAGCCTTGCAGCGCTGAGGAAGCGATTGGAACGGGATTGACTCGCCGTGCCATGTGTTCACTATATGTTCCAATTTTGCGAAGGGGATAACTTATGGGCGAGATGCACGATTATCATGGCCAATGCCATTGCGGAGCTGTCCGCTTCACCGCGAGAACGAATCTGGTCTCCATGGGCGACTGCAATTGCTCGCGCTGCCGGCGCCTGGGCTGGGTGATGCAATCGGTTCCCGCCGCTGATTTCTCCCTGCACTCGGGCGAAGAGCAGTTGGCGCTTTATCATTTCAACACCGAAAAGATCGACCATCTGTTCTGCAGGAACTGCGGCATCGAGCCCTTTGCGCGGGGCAGCGACGGCAAGGGCAATGAAATGGTCATGCTCAACGTCAATTGCCTGGAAGGCGCCCCGCCCGTCGATCGCAGCACCATCTCGCATTGGGACGGTGCAAACTTCTGACAATGTGCGTGAAACCGCATTGACAATACCCGGCCTGCACCCTAGTTACACGCCCGTCGCCCAGATGGCGGAATTGGTAGACGCGCACGGTTCAGGTCCGTGTACCGCAAGGTGTGAAGGTTCGAGTCCTTTTCTGGGCACCAGTTTCAAAACCCCGATTGCAGCAATGCAGTCGGGGTTTTTTATTGCGGCATGCGCCGCCCGCGGCTCTGGCGCGATGATATCCAGCCCGCCAAAATCCCGGCCAGCACCGCGATCAGGAAGGGCCAGTTCCGCACCGACTGGAATACAGTGCCCTCGAGCCGTTGGTGCGGACGCACATCGAGCGCGGCCATCTCTCCCGGTGCCAATTCAGCGGTGATGCGACCGAGGGGGTCGGTGGCAAAGGTAAGGCCGGTATTGGCAGCCCGTATCAGGCTCATGCCCTCCTCGACCGCCCGAAGCCGCGCGTGATGGGCATGCTGGGCCGGGCCGATGGAGCGGTCGAACCAGGCGTCATTGGTGACATTGAGCAGGAACTGCGCCCCCGCCACATCGCCCAGATCGCCTGAGAAGATGATCTCGTAGCAGACCAGCACCAAGGGCGCCGGCGCAGCCGGCAGGTTCATCAGCCGCCGCTTGGCATCGCCCGCCGACCAGCCGTCTGCGCCGGGCACGAACTGGGTGATGCCGAGCCGGGCAAAGAATTCGGCAAAGGGCAGAAATTCTCCGAAGGGCACCAGATGCGATTTGTCGTAGCTGGCGACAATCTCGCCATCGCTATTGATGGCAACCACCGAATTATAGGGCGGCGTTCCCGCCGCAACATCACCCAGCTCATAGGGGCGACGTGGCACCCCGGCCAGGAGCGTCGCCTGTTCGGGCAGCAGGCGGGCAATGCGGGCCAGCGCTTCGGGATAACTTTCAAGGAAGAACGGCAGGCTCGATTCGGGCCAGACCAGATGGGTGATATCGCCAAGCCCCTGATCATCGGGGCTCATGCGCATGTCCGAAAGCATGAGCAAGCGATCGATCAGCGCGACCGGATCGACATTGCCGAAATCGGCATGCTCAAGCACCAGGGGTTGTACGAGGCGCAGCGCCATGTCCTGCCGTTCGGTCGAAACCGTGCCGCCCAGACGGTTCCAGCCATAGCCAAGCTGCGCGGCGATGACGAACAGTGCGAGGAACAGCGGCGCCAGTCGCTGGGTCAATGCCCGATTGTCGGCCGGCCAGACGAGCGCCGGGGTCATGGCCAGAAGCGGCGCCATAAAGGTCAGCCCATAGACCCCGATCACCGAGGCGAGCTGCATCATCTCGTCGCTGCCGGTGAGGCTATAGCCCAAAAGATCGAAGGGAAAGCCGGTGAAGAGGTGCCCACGGGCAAACTCGGCCGCCGCCAGCCATGACGAGAGGGTGAGAATGCGCACCCAGCCATGGCTCCAGCTCAGATGCGCCAGCGCGCTGGCCAGTCCCCAGAACAGCGCGATCAGGGCCGAGAGGCCGGCAATGGCGAAAGGCATGGCCCCCAGGACCCAGCCGCCGTCGATCAGAAAGGCCGCGCCCAGCCAGTGAAAGGCGACGAGGAAATAGCCCAGGCCAAAGGCAAAGCCGATGGTGAAGGCCGGGCCGAACAGCCGCCGCCACCCGGGCCGGCGCTCGGCGCCATCCAGTGCCCAGACCCAAATGGGCATGGCCACAAACAGCGCCGGCAGGATGAACAGCGGCGGCACCGACAGCCCGGCAACGGCCCCGGCCAAAAGCAATAGCACGAAGCGCCGCCAGCCATGGCTGAGCATGGCCGTTTCAGCCAGCCAGGTCATGGGTGATGCGCTTTCGAATCAATGGACATGCGGGCAAGGTGGTCGCGCCCCGCCGGGGCGTCAAGGCGAGGCTTGCCGGTGATGGTTTTGGCGGTGGACTCACCGGTCCGCTGGCGTTACTTGGCACCAGGAGCTCCGCGCTGGAGCCGGAGATGCAATGACCGACCTGCCCGTCACTCTTGCCATCGATACCGCGGCGCCTCGCCTGCAATTGGCGCTGCTGCACGCCGATGGGCAGACCGATGCCATGGTGGAAGATATCGCCAAGGGCCATGCCGAAATTCTCTTTGATCGGTTGAACGCCCTGCTGGCCCGCAATGGACTGGGCTACCAGGCGCTTGAGCGCATAGCCGTCACCACCGGGCCGGGGTCCTTCACCGGGTTGCGGATCGGGCTATCGGCGGCACGCGGTCTTGGCGTGGCGCGCAAAGTGCCGGTGCTGGGGATCCCCAGTCTTCTGGCCATATCGCTCGGTGCCGGACCGGGACCGGTTGCGGTGCTGCTCGATGCCCGGCGGGGAGAGGCCTATTTCGAGCTGTTTGCAGGCCCGGGCATGCCGACCACGGGACCAGAACTGCTGCCCATGGAGGCGGCGCGCGCCGCCCTGCCAGCCGATGTGCCGGTGATCGAACACCCCTTTGTCGATATTGGCGCCATGGCTCGTTTCGCGGCCAGTGCCGATCCGGCTCAATTTCCACCCCATGCCTCCTATGTGCGCGATGCCGACGCCAAGCCCCAGGATGCGGCTCGCATTCCGAGGCGCGCGCCATGATGAAATTCTGGATGGCCCCGGGCGGCCTGCATATCGAGCCGGCCGAGACGCGCGACGCCAAGGACATGGCGCGCATCCACGGCCAGAGCTTTTACCGCGGCTGGCCGACCAGCGATTTCATCAGCTTCATCGAAGACCGGGCGACGCCCGCCTATATCGCCAGCGATGCCCGGCGCCGCATTGCCGGTTTTGCCCTGATCCGCACGGTGGCCGACGAGGCCGAGCTGTTGACCATTGCTGTGGAGCCGCGCTGGCGCGGCAAGGGCGTGGGACGGGCGCTGATGGACGCGGTCTTTGCCGACCTGATGCTGTCGCCGGCCCGCCGCATGTTTCTCGAGGTCGATGAGCAGAACCTGGCCGCCATTCGACTCTACGAAAAACTGGGCTTTTCCAGGATCTCGTCGCGCCAGGGCTATTATGCCCGACCCGACGGCAGCGCGGCCACGGCGCTTGTCATGGCCCGCGATCTTGGCTAACCCCTTTGCAAACGCATGCGGGCAGGGAGCCATGGCTTGAACAGAAACCCTACCGATCCCACCCTTGAAGAGGCCTGCGTGGCGCGCGGCATGCGCATGACCGAGCAGCGCCGCACCATTGCCCGGGTCATCGAGGACAGCTCCGACCATCCCGATGTCGAAGAGCTCTACCGCCGTGCCTCGGCGCTCGACCCGCGCATTTCGCTCTCGACCGTCTATCGCACTGTCAACCTGTTCGAGGAAGCGGGGCTGGTCACCAAGCATGACTTCAAGGATGGCCGCGCCCGTTTCGAGCTGATCCCCGACGAACACCACGATCACCTGATCGACATTCGCACCGGCACGGTGATCGAATTCCGCAACGAGGAAATCGAAGCCATCCAGGACGTCATTGCCAAGCGGCTGGGCTACAAGCTGGTCGACCATCGCCTCGAACTCTATGCGGTGCCCCTGGCCGACAAGAAGGCCAAGGACGGATCGGGCGAGTAATTCCGGCACCCCGCAAGCTTCCGGCCATTGTCGCGCCGTTTGCGCCGGCGGGGACAAGTTTAGCCATTAAGCCTAACGCGCGATCCGGCTTTCCCCGTTAACCCCGCGTTAGCTATGACAGCCCCGTTACACCACGGAGGCGGACATGGCCTGGGAACTTGCTGCTATCTGGCTGATCGTTGCGGCCACCATTGTCTGGTTCGTGCGCGACGAAGGCCGCCAGCGGCTCCTCCAGCTGTCCGATCAGGCCCGGACCTATGCCACGGCCTCGGTCTGGGCCCACCGCGAGGCAATTGTGCCCCTGCCGGTGGTAGAGCGCCCGCAGCGCACCATGACCGAAGTCCAGCGCCGGTTCGCCGAAGTGCTGCGGCGCAAGGGCCGCTAGCCGGCGACCGGTCCCATATGCTGCTTGAGCCGCCCCACAATATCGGCGGCTTTCACCATCAGCCCCAGCTCGATGTCGTCTTCGCTCATACCCTCGTGCACATCCATCCAGACGGGCACCATGATTTCATGCCGGACTTCGCGCCCGCCGATGGTTTCAACCAGGGTGGCGCGCACCTTTCCGGTCATGCGTTCAGCGAGGGTGGGGTGAAGCTGGCGTTCCGCCAGGGCAATATCGATCAATTCAAGACTCATAATCGGCTCCGCAGAGCCCCCACGGACCAGACTGGCCGCTGGTGGTTCACCGAGCGTTAACGGCGCTGCCCCCGATAGGGTTCTCCACAAGGGCAGCGAAATTTGTGATTGTTGCGGCCGGGCATCAGCGCCCGGGGCAAGCGCGCTTTACACCAAGCGCTAGACACGCACCGCATGTTCGACGCGGCCCGTATCACCGAAGATGCGTAGATAGCGCGCGATCTCGGCGCTGTCACCGGTTGCCTTGGCCGGATTGTCCGAAAGTTTGACCGCGGGGCGGCCATTGGCCTCGGAGACCTTGGCGACAATGGAAATGGGTTTCAGGCCCGGATTGCGCTCAGGCGCGCAGCCTTCGAAATCATTGGTCAGGTTGGTGCCCCAGCCAAAGCTCATGCGCACCTTGCCATCGAAATGCAGATACGCCTCCTCGATCATGTCGACATCGAGCCCATCGGAAAAGATCAGCAGCTTTTCCTGCGGGTCGCGGCCGCGCGAGCGCCAGAAGTCGATGATTTTTTCCCCGCCTTCGATAGCCGGGGCACTGTCGGGCCGGAAGCCGGTCCAGTCGGCGACCCAGTCCGGCGCGTCACGCAGGAATGCGTCGGTGCCAAAGGCATCGGGGAGGACGATCAGCAGGTTGCCGCCATAATAGCTCTTCCAATCCTGCAGCACCCGGAAGGGCGCCTCGCGCAATTCCTCGTCCGAGCGCGCCAGCGCCGCCAGCACCATGGGCAGTTCATGGGCATTGGTCCCCAGCGCCTCAAGGTCATTGTCCATGGCCAGTTTGACGTTGGAGGTGCCGGTCATATTGGCGCCGATACCTTCCTTGAGCGCCTCGACGCACCAGCGCTGCCAGAGGAAGGAATGACGGCGGCGGGTGCCGAAATCGGAGATCTTCAAATCCGGCAGCTTTTGCAGCCGCTCGACCTTTTCCCACATCTTGGCCTTGGCGCGGGCATAGAGCACGTCCAGATTGAACGGGCCGTAATGCTTCATCGCGGCGCGCGAGCGCAATTCATTGATGATGGCCAGCGCCGGGATCTCCCACATGGTGGTCTCGACCCAGAGGCCGGGAAATTCGAGCACGAACTGGCCGTCGCGCTTCTCGAGCCGGTAGTCAGGCAGCTGGAAATTCTCCAGCCAGCGCAGGAACCCCGGCTGGAAGATGTGCTTGGACCCATAAAAAGTGTTACCCGCCAGCCAGATCATTTCCTTTTTGGAAAAGCGCAGGGTGCGGCAATGGTCGAGCTGGGCCCGCAGCTCCTCGATGTCGATGTCATCGGCCAGCCGCACCGACGCGGTGCGATTGATCAGGCTGAAGGTCGCCTCGACCTTGGGATAAAGCCCCCAGATCATCTGCAGCATCAAGAGCTTGTAGAAGTCGGTGTCGAGCAGACTGCGCACGATCGGATCGATGCGGAAGGTGTGGTTGTAAACCCGCCGGGCGATATCGGTATAGGTGGCCATGACAATCCTCACTGCGCGGCAGGTTTGTAACGCGGAGCGGGCGCGATTGGGAAGCCGGGAAGGGAACAATGGGTTCGGGTGGCGGCGTCGGGTAGCGGGCGTGACAAAGCGCCGCCCGGCCCCTGGGCGTCGCGGTGACACGGTGAGAAGCGGCTTTCGCCTCGAAGGTTTTAGTAAGAAGAGGCGAAAGCCGCTTCCCACGACCGGGATTTCTTGCGCATGCATCGAGCGGCCCCGTTTTGCGGTTGCCCATCCCCTTGGCAGTCGGCGCAGACCTTTGGCCCGGATGCAAAACATCCGTCGCCGCCTGTCGCCAGTCGCTTCGGTTGAGCGGCCGGTAGTCAGCATACACGCATCCGGCTAGGCGACCCCAACCAGCCCGTCTCCCCACCCGATGCTTCGTCGGCATCGCGTGTTGTCGGTGGGGATGAGCGGAGTATGGAGGAAGGTTGAGGGGGCGGGGATAAAGTTTTTGGGCACGCGCCTTTCAAGGCGATACCCCCACCTAACCTCCCCCCGACAGGGGGGGACCAATCGCGTCTTGCTGCGCCATTCTGATATGGCGCCGCCTGCCCCTTCCCCTATCAGGGGGAGGCCGGGTGGGCGTTAGCCTAAAGCGCCCGCTGAAAGCGTTCAAAGCGCCCCAATTCGACATCGATGGCCGCCTTGGCCTCGGCGCCAACCTCCTCCAGCCATGTCCATTTCTGGATGAGCAGCTTTCCGGCCTGCCGGTCAGTTTTCAAGTCCACGGCCGCAACGACACGATCATCGAGCAGTACCGGCAGGGCGAAATAGCCATATTGGCGCTTGGCGGCGGGCACATAGGCTTCAAAGATGTGGTCGTAGCCGAACAGTAGCTTGAGCCGCTTGCGCTGGATGATCAGTGGGTCGAAGGGCGAGAGAATGTGCACGCGGTTTGCCGGGACAGGGGCCACAATCGCCAGTGCCTCCGGTGTCGCCCAGTGCGGCACCTTTTCGGCGCCCTCGATACTGACGGGCACAAGCTGGCGGCGCTTGACGCGCGCCTCGATCAATTCGCGCACCGCCTTTTTGGCCGGTGCATTGAGGTGGCAGATGGAATCCAGACTCACCACGCCCTGGCTGCGCAGCGCCCGGTCGAGGAGATAGGTGGTCACCTGCCGTTCGGTGGCCGGGCGGGGGTTCTGTTCCCAGCCGAAATGGCGGCCGATGAGATCATAGGTTTTCACCATGCCCTCACGCGCCGCAATGGCAACCAGGCCTTGATAAAACATCAATTGCAGCACGCGCTTGCTCGGCTTGCGGCTGGCCCAGGGATGGGTCTTGTCCACCAGTTCGTCGTCGTCGATGTCGCGAATGGACAGCGGCCCCTCGGTCTTGAGGCGCCTGGTCATGGCGCTGACCTCGGCCCTGGTCACCGAGCCGAACCAGGCGCTGGGGTTCTCCCGATAGGCCTTCATGGCGGGCAGGAAATAGGGCAAGTCCCCAGTGGGCACATAGCTCAGCGCATGGGTCCAATATTCAAAGATCGATTTTTGCGCCGACTGCAGCGCGGCAAGATCGCTGCGTTTGTAGGCCGGAATGCGCGCGTAAAGGATATGATGGTGGCAACGCTCGATGACATTGATCGTGTCGATCTGCACATAGCCCAATTGCGCGATTGCCGCCTGCGCGGCCTCGGGGCCGGCGCCGAAGGGCTCGACCGCGTCGAGGCGCTGGGCGCGCATCCAGATGGCGCGGGCCTGGGTGGGGGAGAGGGTGATGGGCTGGCGCGGCACGGGTGATTCCTGAGGACTGACAGACGATGTCAGATCAGGGGCGTGTGTCAAACGGGGTCAGGAGCAATCGCCCCGCGCGACAGTTCATCATGCAGGTAAAAACCTGCGCTTGACATGCAGGCATATACCTGCACAATAGATGGCGAACCGAGAGACTGGAATGGACGAAGACAAGGTATTCAAGGCGCTGGCCGATCCAAGCCGCCGAAGGCTGCTCGACCTGCTGTTCGAGCAGAATGGGCAATCGCTGGGCCAATTGTGCGAGCATCTCGACATGGCCCGGCAGTCGGCCACGCAGCACCTTGAAATCCTGGAAGCGGCCAATCTGGTCAGCTCGATCAAGCAGGGCCGGGTGCGGCTGCACTACATCAATCCCGTGCCCATCCACGAAGTCTACGAACGCTGGGTCCGCAAGTTCGAGCGCGAGCGCCTCAGCCTGTTGCATGAGCTGAAAACCCAGCTCGAAGGAGAGTGAATTGACGAGGGAAACCACCAGTTTTGTCTATGTGACCTATATCGCCTCAACGCCGGAAAAGGTGTTTGCGGCCATCACCACCCCGGAAATCGCCCGCCGCTACTGGGGCCACGAAAATGTTTCGAGCTGGCAAAGGGGCGCCCGCTGGGAACATGTCAAAGCCGACGATGCTCGCACGGTTGAACTGGTGGGCGAGGTCATCGAGCACGACCCGCCCAAGCGGCTGGTGATCAGCTGGGCCAATGCATCCGAGGCGCATCAACCCGAGAGCCACAGCCGCGTGACTTTCGAGATCGAACGCTACCAGGATATGGCGCGCCTGACCGTCAGCCATGATGATCTCATCGCCGGCAGCGGCATGGCCAAGGGCATCAGCAAGGGATGGCCCATCGTGCTCTCCAGTCTCAAGTCCTATCTCGAAACCGGCCGCGGGCTGGACGTTTTCGCCAAGCCCGCATCGGCCTGAACCTGGGGAACAAGACCATGTCGACCTCAAAGTTTACCGGTGGCTGCGCCTGCGGCGCCGTCCGCTACCAGATGCACACCGAACCCATCTTCCAGAACCATTGCCAATGCCGGGACTGCCAGAGGCAAAGCGGGGCCGGGCATGGCTCCTACCTCACCTTCGCACAGCGCGAGGATCAGGCCGTGTCAGGCAGCGCCACCAAGTGGAGCGTCGTCGCCGAAAGCGGCAACATCAAGCACTATGCCTTCTGCCCGACTTGCGGGTCCCCCGCCTATCTGACATTTGCGGCCATGCCGGACCTGATTGCAGTGCCGGTGGCGAGCCTGGATGATCCCGGCGCGTTCACGCCGCAGGCGCTGACCTATGCCAGCCGTGGCCATGGCTGGGATCTTGTCGATCCGGTTTTGCCGACCTTCGCCGGAATGCCGGCAGCCCAGGACCCATCGCCATCCAGCTGATGCTGGCCTGCCAATCGCGGTTGGTCCTAACGCCTTTTCCGAACCATCACACCCAACCAGACCACGGACCACTGTCCGGGGCGCGCCCGCTCACGCCCAAAGTCACCACAAGGAGCAAAAAATGAACGACCAGGCCAGTTTCACGACACGATTTCATGTCACCAAGAGCCCGCAGGCGGCTTTCGAAGCCATCTGCAATCCCCGCGGCTGGTGGAGCGGGGAGATCAGCGGTTCCAGCCACCGGCTGGGCGATATCTTCACCTATCGCTACAAGAACCTGCATTTTTCCCGCCAGCAGGTATCCGAGCTGGTGCCCGACAGGCGCGTCGCCTGGCAGGTGCTGGACGCCGATCTCGCCTTTGTCACTGACCGGAGCGAATGGACCGGGACGACCATCGCCTTCGACATCGCCAGCCGCGGCGGCCAGACTGAGGTGACTTTCACCCATCTGGGCCTGCAACCACAGGTGGAATGCTTCGAGGTCTGTACCGATGCCTGGTCAGGCCTGATCCAGGGCAGCCTCAGGGAGCTGATCGAGACGGGCAAAACAAAGATGCGGGAGCTGGACGCGCAAACGCCATAGGCCGCTGGGCGCGGCCAAGAAAAGTGGGCTGACAGATTGGAGGAATTGGTGGAGCCTAGCTCCATCTAACAAGCATTCGTGCGTGTTCATCGGTGTCCATATTTCATAGGGGTTTAGCTCCAGCACCGTGAACACATGTTCTTGTGACGTTCGCCGATGTTCGCTATCATCCACGCACTCAAGTGGGGATGAAAGTGGGGGCAGCCATGGCGCGTTCACTGAACAAGCTTTCCGAGGTCGGGGTTCGGTCCGCGAAGAAGGCCGGCCGCCATAGCGATGGCGGCGGCCTCTATCTCAACGTCTCTGCGAGCGGCGGGAAGTCGTGGGTCTTCATGTGGACGCCGCCCGGTGGCAAGCGTCGCGAGATGGGTCTCGGTCCATATCCCACTGTGACTTTGGCCAAGGCCAGGGCAATGGCTGCCAACTATCGCGTCGACGTTGCAGAGGGCCGGGATCCGATAGCGGAACGTGACCAGACGCCCGAACCCTTATTCGGCGACGCGGCCGACCAGTATATCGAGACCATCAAATCCGAATGGAGCAACGCCAAGCACGCGGAGCAATGGTCGCACACGTTCAAAGTCCGGTGCGCTGCAATTCGGAACTTGAGGGTGTCGGCCGTTGGCACAGATCATATTCTGAAGGTTCTCCGCCAACCGGTGACCTCGAAATACAAAGGCGAGGTGAAGAGCGGCGAGTTTTGGCTCATCATGCCAGAGACGGCCGGTCGGGTTCGCAACCGCATTGAGCGCGTTCTCGATCATTGCCGGACGAAGGGTTGGCGGACTGGTGAGAACCCAGCGCGCTGGAAGGGCCATTTGGCGCACCTGCTGCCCAAGCCAGCAGCCCTGATCCGGGGCCATCAACCGGCCATGTCCTATGAGGACGTTCCGGCCTTCATGGCGGAGTTGCGTGCCCAGGAAGGCCTGTCGGCGCGTGCCGCAGAATTCTCCATCTTGAACATGACTAGGTCGAACGAGGCGCTTGGCGCTGAATGGCCAGAATTCGACCTGGACGGCAAGTTCTGGACGATACCGAAAGAGCGCATGAAGATGGGCAAGGAGCACACGGTTCCTCTGTCTGACCGCGCCGTGGAGATAATCCAGGAACTCAAGAACGCGGGCACAAACCATCGCTTCGTATTGCCGGGTCAGCCACGGAAATCCGATGGGGAAGAGCGTCCGCTCTCGAACATGGCAATGCTGATGTTGATCCGCCGGATGGGCTACGACGTCACCATGCATGGCTTTAGATCGTCAGCTCGAGACTGGGCTGGTGATGAGACGCCGTTCGCCCGCGAGATTGTCGAGCATGCCCTCGCCCATAAGGTCGGCGATGACTCCGAGAATGCGTATCGGCGCCTTACCGCACTCAAGAAGCGCCGGGTGCTCATGCAAGCGTGGGCTGACTACTGCTGCTCGACGAGGCCTTCCAACGTCGTGCCCATCAAGGGCGGTGCAAACAGCTAACAGAACCCGTGGGGATAGACCGGCCAGTCGAAAAGCGGGGAACACCTCCCGCCCTCCCCACGGTCCCAAGGTGTCCGCAGAGGTAGCGAATGTCCAAGTCATCAAAGGCGCCCATCGAACCCCTCAAGATGGTAAAAAAACTTAGGTCCTATCCATCAAAAGGCGCGTGGCTCTCAACGGGCGTCTGATGGTGAGAGGTCGCTTGCTGCTTTGGACAATATGATGACCCAGAGTTTGCGGCAGTCGGGCGTTTTGCCGCTTCATGAATCGACCGAGCCGGACGCCGCTTTGCCATCATCGGCCCCACCTCCAAACATCACCGACTACGATCCAATGCGAATGCCGGTATGGACCCTACTAATGGCGCTCGCCTGGATTGCGACCCGAGACGCCGAAAGGGTCACTTGGCAACGTGATGAGTGGCGCCGCGCGAACGGCTTACCCGAGGGTAGTATTCTGGCCGTGTCTATTGGCGCTATGGAGGGCCTTGAGGATGGGGACGATGAAGATGAAGACGACCCCACGGTGTTTCGTGCCCTGGATGCTTTTGACAAGCTAAAGGCGGCTGGAGAAGGCGACGAAATTGAAGTCTATGCCATGGCCTTGGGGCGAAACGAGCCAGTGACGCTGCGCCCCCTCGATTGGACCTATGGAAAGCTGTCGTTTGATAGTCGCTATGATGAAGTCTGGCGGGTCGGTGGAGAATACTACCACACCATGACGGTCGGGCGTGAGAACCTGCTCAGGGTGTTCCCCGCGCCGGAGCCTGTGTCTCCATTATCCGATGCTTCTAGGGATCATGAAGTGGGTACCGGTCCCCAAGGACTGGGGCAAACGGTGCAAGTGCTGGCCGACGCCATCTGGTACACATGGCAAAAGGTGCCTGATGGCTTTCCGCGCCGGGAGGATCGCTTCAAAGCGATCTGGGACGCAGCAAAGGGCCGTCAACCGGCACTTCGGGACCGAAATATGCCATCGTTCGACTCGTTCGAGCGCGCAGAGAAGGCGGTCAAAGAGCACCTAAAAAAGGATGGCCGCTGATCACTGCGGCAACTTGCTGATGTTTGCGGTAGCCTGCGGCTGACTGCGGAAATGCATCAATAGAAACAACAATTTATGTTCGTCCTCGTTCACATCAACCCGAACGAACGAGGACCTGATGACATTGAAACCCGCCTACTCGGTCAGCCAGTTTCTGTCCGAATTTGCCATGGGCCGAACCCGCTTCTACGAGTTGGTCGGCCAGGGCGCGATCCGCGTCCGCAAGAATGGCAACAAGACCATCGTCACGGGCGAAGATGCCCAGGCCTTTCTCAACAGTCTTCCGATTGTTGAGCCGAAGAAGGCCGCCTGATCCAGCAACCCATGAAAAAGGGGAGCTGGCTGGCAGGCCAATGTGCTCCCCGGAAAGTGTTTCCGAGTGCATAAATACACCAAGTGCGCCATTGCGCGCAACAGGCGCGAAGCCGCCAATCTCTGCATCAACCACGAACCTGAATTGACGCGCGGTGGTCTCGTGATCAAGCGCTGCCGCCCTCAGTGGTCGGCCAGCGTTTGCAACCTCAAGGCAGCATTGGCCGGTATTGGTCAGGAGGTGCGCCATGCCGGCTAATCCTCGCCGCACGTCGGCTACCGACCCGAAGCGTTGCATCTTCAAAAAGGCGAAGACATGGACGCGCCGAGATCCTGACGCTCCCCAGTCGCCTCAGGCCAGGTGGAACAGGAACAATCGCCACAAACTTCGCGCCCATGCCGAAGTCCGGAAAGCTCTGCGCACCGGCGACCTCAAGCGCGGTCGTTGCGAAGTCTGTGGTAGCCTCCGCGTCGAAGCCCACCATGAGGACTATACGGCGCCACTGTCGGTGACATGGCTGTGCCGTCGCCACCATAAGTTGTGGCACGCGGCCGAGCAGAAAATCGAAAATGGCAGCGTCGCCCTGTGGATTGAAGCGCTGTTGTCGGGAGGCGCCAATGTCTCCGGCCAATGACAATGCACAAAGTCCCGAGGCGAACTGGAGCCATATCGAGCTGTCGGCGGGGACGGTAGCTGACGCCTATGTGCTGGACGAGCATGGCAAGCGTGCTCTGCCATGTGAGGTTGGCCAGTTTCGCTTCTTCATCGACGTGGTCGAATACGATGGTGGTCGTCTCGGGCTGGAAAGTTGCGAGACCTATGAGCACGCGATCCTTAAGGCGGAACAGGCGCGACATGACTGGCAGCTCTCCAGTCCGGCTCGTGACATGGTCGTGGAATCGCGCCCATGAGCAAGGAAGCCTGTAAGTGGCATAGCCGTCAGGTCATCCCCAATGGACCAATGAAGTCCGTCCTGGGCGTCCTGGCATACCTGCACTGTGAGGGGAAGTTGATTTTCCCCTCACAGGCTTACCTTGCCCGTGAGACTGGATTGACCGACCGGTCGGTGCGCACCGCGCTGGCCCTTCTCGATGCGATGGGTGTCGTTGACCGTCGCCATCGCAGTGCTGGTGCAAAGGGTCGAATTTCCGACAGCTACACCCTGCGTCTGAAACAGGAATTCATGTTCACCCGGCGGCAAATCCGGGACACCCGAAATGCACTTCGCTACCGGAAGCAAATTCCGGTTGGAGAAAATTCTCTACCGGAACGTGGTTCCTTCGCTACCGGAAGCGCGTTCCGGGGAATAGGAGAGGAACAGGATAAGAGTACCTACCAAGAGGGAGCCCTCAAGGGGGTAGATAGTAGTGTAGGGTATACGCGCGAGGCCGGGGTGGTGGTGCCACTGCGGGCAATCGGCGGGGGCGCCAAATGAGGCAGCTCCACGACTACCAGGCCAATGCCATCGCCGTTCTGCGCCAATCTCTGGCAAGGGGTCACAAAAGGCCCATGCTCCAGGCGGCGACCGGGTCAGGCAAAACGGTTATCGGTGCCCACATTACGCAATCGGCCTTGGATAAGGGAAAGCGCGTTTGCTTCACCGTTCCGGCGATCTCATTGATTGACCAGACCGTCGAGCGTTTCCGGCAAGAAGGGATCGATAACCTAGGAGTTATTCAGTCGGATCATCCGGCCACGGATCCAACGGCGCAAGTCCAGATCGCCAGTGTCCAAACCCTCGCCCGCCGCATGTTCCCTGGCACGGACCTCGTTATCGTTGATGAGGCTCATCAGATGCACAAGGCGGTGTTCCAATGGATGGGCCAGTGTCCAGACCTCCCATTTGTCGGGTTGTCGGCAACGCCTTGGACCAAGGGCCTTGGCAAATACTACGACCACCTCATTGTGGCGGCGACGACGGGTGATTTGATCTCCCGAGGCTTCCTGGCCCCATTCCGGGTCTTTGCCCCGTCGCATCCTGACCTTGGCAAGGTTCGAACTGTTGCTGGCGACTATCACGAGGGCGACCTCGAAGATGCCATGAGCGAGCCCAAGCTCACAGCGGACATAGTTTCGACCTGGTTGGAGATGGGCGAGAACCGTCCCACCCTTTGCTTCGCGGTCAATCGAGCACACGCGAGAAAGCTGCTGGACGAGTTCATCGCCGCCAACGTCAGTTGCGCCTGTGTCGATGCTTACACTGACCGTGAGGAACGCAAGCGGCTCTGCGAGGCCTTCAACGATGGGCTGGTCAAGGTCATCGTCAATATCGGGACCATGACGACGGGTGTGGACGTTGATTGCCGGTGCATCATCCTGGCCCGGCCTACGAAATCGGAAACCCTCTATGTCCAGATTATCGGTCGTGGCCTTCGCACGGCACAGGGCAAGGCTGATTGCCTGATCCTCGATCACAGTGACACCACACTGCGGCTGGGTTTTGCCGACCAAATCCACCACGACACGCTGGACGATGGGCGGCGCGACGAAACCCGTGCCCGGAATGCCAAAGCTGACACGCCCAAGCTGCCCAAGGAATGCGCCAGCTGTCACTACGTGAAACCGGCCGGCGTCCACGTTTGCCCCCAATGCGGTTTTGCGCCCGCACGTAGGGAGGACGTGGAAACGGCGGCAGGCAAGCTTGTTCAGGTGGCCGGGGGCAAGGCCAGGGCCGACCATTCCACCAAGCAAAGGTTCTGGAGCGGGCTGCAATGGTATTGCCAGCAGCGCGGTTACAATCAGGGCTGGGCATCGCACAAGTATCGGGAAAAGTTCGGAGTGTGGCCGCGTGGGATGCTCGACACTCCGCGTGCCCCCGATGCGGAATGCGCAAATTTTGTTCGAGCCGGGATGATCCGGTTTGCCAAGGCCAAACAGAAGCAATTGCGGGAGGCGACCAATGGGTAATCTCGCAGAACGCGCACATGGACGGTGGCGTGAAATTCTTCCTGCTCTCGGCATCGACGCCAAGGCATTGGTCAACAAGCATGGGCCATGCCCTGTCTGCGGTGGAAAGGATCGCTTTCGCTTCGATGACAAGAATGGGTCAGGAAGCTGGTTTTGCAACCAGGGCCATGGTGGCGAACACGACAAGGCAGCGGGTAGTGCCGGAAATGGCGTCTCCCTTGTCATGGACTTCAAGCAGTGCAGCTTCCCCGAGGCAGCGCGTCTGATCGAAGGCATTATCGGAAAAGCCGACAATGACCGGCCTCCAACTATGCCGGTCGTGGACGAAGAGCAGGCCGCCCGAGAACGCTACCAGCAAACCATTGCGCTCTGGCGTTCTGGCATCGCCATCCGCTCAGGCGATCCCGCAGACCTCTATCTTCGGTCTCGCGTTGGCCCATATCGGGCAACACGGGCGCTGCGGCTCATTCCTGAGACCGTTTTTGCTGGCAGGTCCATGCCTGCGCTGCTCTCGGCCTATGTCGATGTCCATGGCGAATTGTGCGGGGTACAGCGAACCTTCCTGACCGCAGACGGGCAGAAGGCTAAGGGCATTGAGGCGCCCCGGTGGAACACCGGAACATTGCCCGAGGGCGGAGCCATCCGATTGGCGTCGCATGACAACACCCTCGGGATCGCGGAGGGCGTGGAGACGGCCTTGGCTGCAACCGCCCTCTACGGTGTTCCTTGCTGGGCTGCATTAAACGCCGGGCGGCTGGAGGCATGGGAGCCACCCGAGGGCGTTCGCAACATCGTGGTGTTCGGTGACGCGGACCTGAACTACCGGGGACAACAGGCGGCCTTCAACCTGGCACATCGGCTTTCACGCAAGGTGCAGGGGAGACCTGAACGGGTGGTGCAGGTGGCCATACCCGATGAGCTTGGCATCGACTGGAATGATGTGCTTAAGCGCGACAGGCTTGCAGCCTGATGTTGATTTGGGTCAGTGGCGGCGCGTCTTCGGTAGCTTTTTAGCCTCGGCCGCCAGCGCTGAGATGGCTGCCTCTGCGTCGCGTTTTCGCTCTAACCTGCGTTGCTTGTCGAAAGCCACGTACTCGGCCTCGGCCTTTTGCCGTGCCGAATCGCCACGAATAGAGCCCCCTGACTTAAGAACTGCCCGCCCGAGCTGCGCTAACTGTTGGTCGAGCAGGTCGCGGGCATCCTGCATCACCACGAGGCGACCGATGTCCAGTTGGTCCTCGAAAATGTCGAGCAAGATAGTGGTGAGGCGATTCAGTTCCTTGATCTCGCCCTCAGCCAGGTAATTTTTGGAGACCCCCACATCGCGTTTTTGAATGTTGTCTTTGGGCCAAGTCTGAAGTCCCATGTTCTCGACACGATGGTTTGCTCGTTGGGCGACAATTTCCGCAGGTGTATGTGAAGTGACGGCGTATACCAACTTGGCTTGGGTATGCTGATAAAACTCGCGGGCCGCTTCAGTGCTTCCGTCGTAGTCCTGGCACAGTGCGCATATGCGCTTCAGTTCTGCATAGAGGTTCGCTTCATCGGACCTGATGTCGCGGATGATTTCTCTAAGCTCGGCAATCCTGTCGCTATTCTCGGGCTGCTTCAGGCGTGCGGAATCAACTACAAAGCCCTTCTTGGCAAATTGGACCAATATGCCTGTTGCCCAGCGACGAAACACCGTGGCCTGAGCAGATGAGACTCGGTAGCCTACCGAAATAACCATATCCAAGCTGTGAAGCGTCACCGGCCTTGCAGAACTAGCAATATGCACTTTTTGCATATTACCTTCCTCGGGCAGTTCTCCCTCCTCCACGACATTGCTGATATGGCGCGAGATCACGGACTGGTCGCGACCAAAAAGCTGCCCAATCTGTGCTTGGGTCATCCAAAGGGTCTCACCCTCGTAACGGATGTCGAGCCGCATGCCCTTGTCAGTGCCGTACACGAGGAAGCGGTCTCCGGTGTCAGCATCCTCAACTAGGTGAACGGGCTCTCCGTCGTTCTTCTCGGTATCGCTCATAAAGTGAGCTTACCCTGATTCTTAGCTGCGAGTATCGGCAGCGTGCTGCGTGATGACATCTGCACCCTTTCCCTGAGAACACCCCCGTTACTCCATCAGATGACATCTGCTGAACATCAGCGAACGCGCACGAACGAAGACGAATACTAAGTTATTGTAATATAAGGATAAATTTGCATTTTGGGACGATTTGGCCTAGATTGAGCGAACACCAGAATTGAGGTTCGCCAAATGAAATCGAAGCTCGACACCGCCCCCGCCCTCGATGAGCGCATCAGCCTTGTGCTGCCCCTGGATCTCAAGGCTCGGCTTTTTGAGATTGCGTCGCGCAAGCGCCTTCCGGCATCCCATGTGGTTCGCGAAGCCATCCACCACTACACAATTGAACACGCGGCTTAAGGGAGCACCCCATGGTCGATGTTCGCATGCCAGACGGAGTGGTGGTCCGGTTTCCCGACACGATGCCACGTGATCAGGTCCGCGACATGATTGCGAGCAAGTTCTCGGAGCTGGCCCACCAATCGGGTCCGCAGCAACGCACCTATACCATTCAGGCGCCTGACGGCCGGAAGATCACCGTTCGTGCCGATGACGAGGCCACAGCATTGCGCGGCGCTCAAGAATGGGCCGAACAGAACCCCGGCGTTGGTATGAATGCTGACGGAAAACTGACGCTGAACATTGGCGATCAGTCGGTGAAGGTCGGCCGAGAATTTCTGGCGCTCTCCCCTGACGAACAAAATCGGTCGGTGGAAGAAATCGCCCACCAGATTGGCGCAGTGCCTGGTCAGCCCATTGTCATTCGTACGCCAGATGGCACAGCAGAATTCCCTGCAGGTACAACGGTGGAAACGATGGAACGGGCCTTGCAGCAGGCCTACCCCCCCTCGGGCGCGGCCGACCCTGAACTGGCTAGGCTTGAAGAGGGTATCCGCCGCGCGCACGCGGCTGGCGACACAGAAAACGTCCGCATATTGGGACAGGCGTACCGTGAAATGCACGGCAATCGACCTGGCAACGCCCCACCTTCTCCAGCTTATGACAGCGCATTGGCGGCGGCGTCTGAGGCTAGCCGCAAATTTACAATGCCGGGCGGTGGCGAACGCACATTCGAAATTAAGGCTCCCGATGGTCGGACCTATGAAATAGCAGGTGCGCCGGATGAGCAGACGGCGCTAGCCGCCCTCCGCACCCATTTGGGCGGCGGACCCGATCAGGCGAGTAGACCCGACCTTATGGGAGCCACGGCAGCAACGCTTGGTGGGTTGGTCAACGGCATCCCTGTCATCGGTCCAATGGCTCAGAACGCTTCCGACGCCATGATGGGGGCGGGGGCGGCCCTGACTGGTGGAGACTACGGCCAAACCGTTCAGAACCTGCGTGACCGTCGCCAGGCGCTTGCAGACGCCAACCCTGTTGCGAACGTCGCTGGCAACCTTGTTGGGGGTGTCGGCGCCTATGGAGCTTTGGCAAAAACGGCCACTGGCGCTCATGCGCTAGGTCTTGGACCGGGAATGGGGATAGGTGCGCGAGTTGGCAATTCAGCCGCTTCTGGCGCCGCCCTCACTGCAGCGGATACCCATTTCAAAGGCGGCTCTCCCGAAGAGGTACTGTCATCCGCCGTGTACGGTAGCGCAATCGGTGCCGTCACCCCGCCACTTGCCGCGGGTATTGGTGCGGCTGCAAGGGCCGTAGGCAACAAGATTGCCCCAACCTGGGCGGCGGCCACACGACCCGGCGACGAGGCTGCGCGTCGAACGGGCCTTGCAGTAATCCGTGACCGGCAGGCTAACCCCTCCAGCGTTCTCAATTCCACTGACGAGGAAGTGGCCCGTCGTGCTGGCGTACCACTCATGAACGTGGATCGCGGTGGCGAAACTACCCGCGCCCTTGCCCGCTCGGTGGCAAACCAGAACCCTGAAGCGCGCGAGATTATCCGGAAGGCAGCCGACGACAGGTTCGAGTCGCAGGGTTTGCGTGCCATCGACCTCATCAAACGCATTGGCGGTGGCGCGGTCGATGACCTAGCCTATCAGCAGTCAATCCGCGACACGGCAAAGTTCACCAATGCTCCCCGCTACAAAGCGGCTTTTGAAGCCCCTCAGGCAGGGGCGGTCTGGAGCCCGAAAATTCGGCAGTTGATGGAATCTCCCATGTTCCGGTCGGCCGTGAACATGGCGGAGTCTCGGGGAGCCGACAAAGCTGCCATCACTGGCTTCAAGGCGGTCAAAAACCCCTTCCAGTTCAACAGGGACGGCTCGATTACACTGCGGACCAATCCGGACGGTTCGCGCGCATTACCTTCGTTGGCGTTCTGGAACCAGGTGAAAGTCAATCTGGATGGGATGATCGAACGGGCGACACGTGGCGCCAAGCCGGATCGCAGCCTCGCCGCAGACCTCACCCAAATGAAAAACATGCTGGTGACCGACCTAGACGCGGCCGTCCCTCAATACCGGTCAGCACGTCAGGGTGCCGCCTCCTTCTTCGACGCAGAAGATGCCCTTGATGCCGGACGCAAGTTCGCCAACCAGCCCCGCAGCGTCCCTGAGGCCAAGCGGGCGTTCTCGGCTTTCAACGAGAGTGAGCAGCAGGCATTCCGCACAGGCTACGCCTCTGAACTGATCGACCGCATCCGCTCCACCCGTGACCGCGTGAATGTGATCAACCAAGTCTTCGGCAATCAGTCCAGTCGGGAAATGGTCGAGCTGGTGTTCGGCAAATACCGCGCCCAGGAACTTGAGGCATATATCCGGGTCGAGAACCTCGCCGACATGATCCGCGGCGCGCTTGGCAATTCCACAACGGCCCGCCAGCTTTTCGAGCTTGGCATTGGCACGGGAATTGGAGGCGGGGCAGGGTTCCTGTTCAGCGGCGGCAACATGCAGGGCGCATTGGCTGGCGCAGCAATCGGTGGCGGCCGCAAGGCAGCTCAAATGATGGGCCAGCGTGTGGATGCAGAGGTCATGAAGCACGTCGCCAAGCTTCTGACCAGCCGAGACCCTTCTGACCTCCAGAAGGCTATTGCTAATGCCGCCATGTCGCCGATGTGGATGCGCGCCATCAATGCACTGGAACAGGCTCTCATGATCGGCCCAAGGGCCAGCCTACCAACGGCGGTGGGTCAATGACCGAAAAACTGCGCAAAGAACTTGGTGAGCCCCAGCGGGTCAGCAGCCTTGAGCCACCATGCCAAGGGCAGAAGGATTGCAGCAGCCAAGACGTACCCGATCCAATCGTAGAAGTCGGGTTTCCGGTCTTTGGGTTCGGGTTGCATGTCCAATATGTAGATCGAAATCCCGCCAACGACAACGGATGGGGTGCGTTTAGCCTCCAGTCCTACGTCAGTGACAGCTTTGCAGAGCGCGTCGACGAAACGTTACTCCTGCGAGCTTGCCTATCCCTGTCTCTTGGAGCCAGAGCGGCCTTTGCCATGCAATGGGCCTTCGATGTGGGAGACATGGCCGGGCTCTGCGAAACGGACCCGCTTACCGACATCCACGCTTTGCAGCTTGTCCTGCACGACCTCTTGCAGTCCGCATCCCGTTTCGGAATTCCGGTTTCGTTGGTTGGTTGGATTGCGCCGGTTGACGACCCAATGAATGCGCTTCGCCAAGTCCAGAGTATTGCGACCCATCTCATGTCTTTGCCGGAGTTTCACAGTGCAGTCGGCGACGCCGACGTGACGGTACATTGAGGGGTCGACATGGCAACCCACCTCCGCAATCGCCTTTCCCGGCTTGAGCTAACCGCCAGCGGTCCCATTGGTCGCTTCATCACCGTTCGGGGCGTCGAAACCTATGCCGACGCGATGTCGGTACTGCGCGACCGAGGGGTTGATGTCGGTCGGCACGACATCGTCTCCCATGAGCCCGGCTCAACTCCTCCCGACGTGGGGATGGTCGAGGCCACCATGTCCCCTGAATTCTGGGTGGAGCTTCTGGCCCAAGACGAGGCACTGAATTCAATCAAAGGAAATCAACATGACCGCGCTGCGTAACCGCCTGCGTTCGCTCGAAAGCCGTGTTGCTCCCTCCTCCATGCCAAAGCGCGTCTATGGCCTTGTCGGTGAAGGTGATGACGCGGCATTGGCCGAATTCATCCGGTCGCAGGGGTGGGCGTTCGACCCGGACACCGACATGGTTATCCATCATGTGCCGATGGAGCCAGATTATCGGGACGGGGTGTTGCTCGGGGCCAAACCATGCAGCGACCCTGAGTTGAGCCGCATTCGGTTCACCCAGGAGCCCAAGAACCCAGCATGGCGATTGGAGGCGGCATGAACAGCATCGCAACCCGTCTCGCCAAGCTTGAAGCCGAAATCAACCCACAAGCCGAAGGGCGACAGTTCACCTTCTCCGGTGGTGCGCCCGACGCTGACCTGGAAGCCTTTGGTCGAACCTTTGGAGTGACATTGACCGATAAGGACAAGGTGATCCACCACACCGTTTCCGCCGGCACCGAGCATGTCGGTGAGCTGACCTTGGCGCATTGCAGCGACGAAGGCGTGATGATCGATTACGCCTTCAAGTACGCCAAATCCATCATGCCGCTTGATGAGGACGACCAATGAGCCGGGGTGGGGCAAGGCCAGGTGCAGGCCGTCCAGTCGGAAGTGTGAACCGACGCACCGCCGAAGTCATTGCCGAGGCCATAGGAGCAGGCAAGACACCGCTGGAGTTTCTGCTCGAAACCATGCGGGACGAGGAACTCGACCACAAGGACCGGGCATGGGCCGCAGAAAAGGCAGCGCCATTCATGCACCCGCGCCCAGCACCAATGGAGCGCACTGTCTCACTGGACCTCCCGGACACTTCGACGGTCGAGGGCATCGACAAGGCCTTGGATGCAATCATTGCCGCGATGGGTAAGGGCGAGCTCTCACCCCAAGAGGGGCAGGGCTTCATCTCGGCCGTCGAAACACGGCGGAAGGCTATCGAGACCGGTGATCTGTTAGCCCGCATCGAGGCGTTGGAGGCAACCAAGCGATGACCAGTCTTCGCCAGCGTCTTGCCCGCCTTGAGGCCCACGAGGATCCGGAGACGGCCTATTTCATCAGCGACGAACCCGAAGGTGATGCACCGGCAGTCGGGTCATACGCCATTGGTCCGGAGATGTCGGCTGACGAGTGGGTGCAAACATATTGCGACCTGGTAGAAGGGGCGAGGTAGATGGCGGAGATTTCCCGAGACCTCATCAACACCATCATCGCCGAAGCAGGCGGGGAAGGCGACGAAGGCATTATCGCGGCGACCTGGGCAATAGCGCAGCGGGCGGCTGCGCGCGGTCAGACGATGGACCAGGTCATTCGATCCGGGTTTGACGGCTTCACCAATCCCGGTTCCGGCGCGGTGAAGTCACAGCAAGACCCCGCATTGCGCCGCAAGGTTGAGAACATCATTCAGGGCGTGCGGGGCGGGACAATCCCGAACCCAGTGCCCCGTGCAGACCATTTCCTCTCCGGTGACGTCATGCCCTCTTGGGCAAGGCAAATGGATCATGTTGCGACGATCAACGGGCACCGGTTCTATGCTTCGGGTCAGGTGCCCGAGAATGCCATTGGTGTCCCCCTGCCGCCGGGCCAGATCCCGAACACCGTGGCGACGGCCCTTGATGTCGTTCCGCCGCGTCGCGTCGATCCTGTCACCCCTACTCCCTTGCCGCCCATGTTGGCAGCGCAGCGACACTTGGCGCCCGTCACGCAGGACACGGCCTCGCTCTATGCCGGGATTTATCCGCCAGCACCGCCAAGGGCACCGGTCACGGACAAAGACCTGATTTTTGACCGTGGCATAGCCGATACCATTGAGCGCTCCTTGGCCGGGCAGGACCAGAACCTTGCTGCCATCCTAGAGCGGCGCATTGCCGAGGCAGGGCAGAAGCCTGCTATGTCCACGGCGTCTATTACATATGCTGGTCAGGAGCGCGGCCCAGCAACGGCCCCAAGATTGAGGGCGACGGCTCAGCCTCAGCGACTTCCCGAGTTGCCGCCATCGCAGATTGCCTCACCGCGAATGGTTTCGACCTCGATGCAACGGGCGGTAAATGCTGTGGACCCTCGTTTGCAACAGGCCTTGGAGCAGCGCGCTCAGCAGGCGTCCATGGTCGATACCTCTATGCAGCACGTGGCGAGTGCAGCAGATCCCGCACTGCAGCGAGCGCTAGAGGCCCGCAATGCGCCCGGTGTCGGGTTGCCTCCTAGCACTCGGTCGGTCGCGTCCGTCCCTATGCCTGTATCCACGCCACGCCCAACCGGTCCGGCACTCTCCCGAGATAGTGTTGCGCAGTCTCGATTGGGCAATGAGACGGTGCAACGTCTCGGCTCTACCGCGTTTGCCAAGCCATCGTTGCCGATGCCTAGGTTGCCCGCGATCCCCAATGTCATTCCCGGTCCGGCCCGCGTCCCCCAAGTTGCCGATCGGCTGCCCGCCGGCACCTGGGAAATCCCACAAACAACGTTGGCTGCAACTGGGGTGGTCCCGCCTGCCGTGCCTGACGTTGGTGTGGCCTCTGCAATGTCGGTGGTTCCGGGCTTCCCGCCCCTGCCGCGCAATCGCCCCCTGCGTTCCGGCGTCAATGTTCAGATGCCAACCCCAATGGGTCAACGCCCAACTTTTCCCATGCCAAAGAGCGGCGGCCTAGGTTCGCTTTTCGCAATGCCCACGCCGGTTTCGCAGCGACCAAACCCCAATGCACTGCGGATCCAAGTCGACGGGGCTGGGAGCTACAGCGCCGGCTCATCGGGCGGGTCGTCGGGGGCACCGATCAGTTTTGCCGGCACGCATACGGGCCGCAGCTACAGTCCTGGGCAACGGTATTCGATGGGTGGTGATGTCTACGTGGCCAACGCCAACGGCAGCTTTACCAATGAAAGAACGGGGCGGACATTGGTTGGGTCATCGCGCGGATAGCCCTGTTCGCAACGCAATTCGTTTAACTGGCCCTTCACGCTGATACCCTATAAGAAGGCGCGCAGCGGCTGCGGCTGATGGAGTAGAGAGTTTTGTGGCGCTCAAACACGATACAATTTGCATGGTTCGTACAATCGGCAGACAAGCTGGCTGCTGATAAAATCTACGAGAAGCTGGTTGGTGCCGAGCCGATAAGCGTCCAGCGCAACAAGCTGCCGAGCCCCGCGAACCCTTTTTTCGGTGTCGCCTCCGGTGACGTTGACGAGGTTGCTGTTCAAGTTCAGTTGCAGCCTGGGCGGGTAGATTTGCTTATCCAGCCCAATGAAGAACTACAGCAGGCGTCGGTAGATGAGATCGCCACGTTTGAAACGCGGCCATACATATCCCGCTTCCTAGACAGGATTGCCGCAGGGGATTTAATTGAGCAGCCGGTCAATCGGTTAGCGCTGGTAGTGAACCTGGCCAAACCGGCCGCAAGCCTGTCCGCCGGGATTGATGTAGCGATGGATGTTTCCGGATTTCACCCGCCGGTTCGGCCTGACTCCGAGTTCATGGTTCAGTTGAATAGCCGGATTCAGCTTGACGGAACGCTGATCAATAGGCTCGTTCGTTTTGGTGTACAGTCTGTCCAGAATCTAGTTTTCAACGTCGAAGTTGGCCAAGGCGCGCCAGTCGCGGCGCCAACAACCGCCGTAAGATATGCAACCACGACGATGTTGGATTTTAACACTGTGCCCGTTGGTTCGTGGATTGACGAAGCCCAACAACGCACTATCTTTAAGCTCTTAGGCTCGGAAGTGCTTCGAGTTGCCGAAGACGGCAGGCTTGAGGCTCTACGATAAAGGATTATCGCGTGCGCAGCGTAAGGCGGGCTACCAGGTTTCCGCAGTCGAGCTACACCTATTCTCTGGACGACTGCAGTGTGACATTTCACTCGCACCCAGATTTGTTGGATGCAGATGCGTCTGTTGCGACGTCAAGCGGCGAGCAGAACGTATTTGTTTCAAACTATTACTGCGCCTCGAATTCTTCTACGTTGTCGCCGAATTCGGCTAGGGGGCAGCAGTTCGCGGCGCTCACCAGCGCTGTGAAGAAGCTGTCAGAGCTCCCCTCTTATCATTCTCTGTATGTTGATCCCGAGGTGTGCGTGCGAGCGACCGACCTTCTCGGCCTTCTAAGCGCCCAAACCGACGTCGATCCTCCTCGGCTCTTCCCGCAGGATGAAGAGACGCTTGCTCTCACCTGGACGCAGGGAAGGTTTATTCGCATGCTGTCAATCGATGAGGACGACCTTTCATTGGTTGACCTTGATAAGAAGTCACAGCACCGTTGCCTCCACGAACTGCCGGCCGATCACAGCGCGGCGAACTTGCTTCCAGCGCTCGGTGTCCTACCGAAAGTTTCTACCGCAGGGTGATATGTTACCGAACGACCTCGTGTGCCGCTCGGTACTTTATCCACGTGGCTTCGCACAACTCAATGTATTTGAGTTGGCGACCTTCATGCGTGCTGATCGGCGAAAAGGAACAGACATTTTTGTTCTGTCCGTAGGGTCGCGACACGTATTAAGGGACGAAGCTGGTGCTCATGCCTACGGTGTTGCATCTGCGCAAGTTGCCAACCAAGGCGTCCTACGCCGGTCCGGACTCGATGAGTTGCCTGCAGATCAAGTCGTGCACTATTTAGGATTTTACGACATATCCTACGGCGATGTGACATCGGTTCAGAGCGACAGCTTTGGCTTGGAGATTACATACCGACCAGAGCACGGTAGTACGGCGCACTTCGAAATAGAGTTGCGAGAACGGGCAGGCATCACGAAGAACCAACGCAAACAGGATAAGAGCATTGTCGAGCTAGTACTCGCCAGCCGTCTCGTCGGGCCTAAGCGATACCTTATCGAGGGCGAGGACGTCGATCTCTGCAATCGCCTAAACGGTTTGCCACTACCAGAGCAATTTGCCGCCCCGGATGAGGCGGTATAGTCACGGCAGTCGGCGTGCTCGCTGAGATCAGCAAGACCATGAGGCGTGGCGGTTAGACGGCAACGAATTCGTGTGAAATCCTACGCCCCTCTCGATGGTGGACCACCGCTCCACCACTTGGCTCGGTTAAAGCACTGAAATATCAAGGCTTTCTATCGCGCTCTTAAGCCATCCCCATTTCCATTCCCACTTACGGCGGGTTGATGGAGCCTGAAATATGGCCCTTTGCCGTTCAGGAGACCCGGTCCGATCAGACCTTGGACCTGCGCCATCCTGCTGCGCGAGCTTCTTCTTCGGAGCAAAACCACCGTTCGCCATGTGATGGGCTGATGCGGGTGTCGTTGTAATACTTCTGCCCAGGCACGTGGTAGATGCGCTCACCTTGGGTGCTGACATTGCCCTTGATGTTGCAGGCGCGATTTTCTTGGCCAAGTGCATGAAAGCTGCCGAAAGCAACCGCGACAAATACTACTGCTGAAAAAGCCTTCCAGGTCATGTTCACCCTCTTTTGGTGTTAGGCGCCAATCGCCAAGTCGCTGGCCTCACAGCCCCAACCGTCATTGTCAGCATCGAGGTTGTGCGGGTCATATGATCCCACCCAAACCGGACCTTGGACATAGACGGGGCCATTGCCGGACCCTCCCCGGCAGTCTTGGTCCGGTGCGGACCCGTAATAAGCCGGGCCAGAACATCCATTCGAACAAGCCGCAGCGACGGCAACGCCAGTTGCGACCGCGGCAATGCCCACAACCGCAGCCGTCTCCATCGCCACGCGATTCTGACACTCCTCAAGCGTGAGTCCGCGCCGGGTTAGCTCGATGGCGGTGTCGGCCTTAAATTGTGGGTCTTGGCTTTCAAGGTGAGCACGGCAAAGCGCAGTGTCTTTTGGCTTGGTTGGGTCTGCGTAGAAGTCTTTAGGCGGCGTTGCACAAGCGGCCAGCAGCGACAACGCGCCGAGCGCGACCATAAACTTCTTCAACATGAACTACCCCCAAAGCAATGCGGGCAGATAAGCACCTCAAGGGATTGGCGGACAAGATTATTATTCACCAATCGTTAAGCATTGGGATTTCTCCCAGGCACTTTTATTCCATCTCTGGCACATCGCCATGCTGGTAAATCACCACGGGCTCCCCAAATTCGCCGTTCACCAGGTCGGCAGTCCGCGACCAGGCAATTACGCCCGCATAGGTGCCCAGTGCCGCCATTCGCTTTGCGTCCATTTTGGCCTTGTCCTCTGATGGCATTTCGCGCGGCTCGAAAGCGTTCTGGAGGTCGCCTTGCTCATCTCGAACGAAAGCCAGCAGCACGATTAGGTTTGTCGGTTTGATATCCGGCTTCGCCACTTTGAGCATCGCTGCCCTCCCATCACATTGAACCATAGCCCTCTCGAACTACCTGAGGCCGACTCCTGGTAGCACTCGCACATCCGCCTGCTCCTCAGATATACCTGCCGGGTGAGACCAAAAGCGGTAACGGTTCAACGCCCTTGTGATGTCAGCTGTTTATCAGGCGTCAAGAAAAACTGCTCTTCAAAGTCGCCAGCAGGTATGGGCTTACTGTAGTGGTAGCCTTGGGCTTGCGGGCATCGCCACTTCCTGAGGAGCTCTTCCTGCTCTTTGGTCTCCACACCTTCGGCAATGACAGCTAAACCAAAGCGTCTCGCCAACATGATGACGGCCATGACAATGGCAGCGTCTTCGCCCTCCGCCCGCAAATTGCTGACAAAACCCCGATCAATCTTTAGGCGGGTAATCGGATACTGCTTGAGAAATGCCAAAGATGCATAGCCCGTGCCATAGTCGTCAAACGCGAGGCCTACACCCATGTCATTCAGCGCATGCAATTGACCTTTGGATGCCCCGCCATCATTGAGCATAATGTTCTCGGTTATTTCCAGCTCAAGCTGATGCGCCGGAAAACCGGTGAGGTCCAAAACCGATTGGACAATTGCAGGAAGTGGATCCGCCTTGAATTGCGAGCTGAACAGGTTCACGCCCATCATGAAGTTCGGTGAAAAAGCAGTCCACTTTGCTCCCTGTCGGCACGCTTCTTCCAGCACCCATCTACCCATGGGGGCGGCCAAACTGCTTTTTTCGAGCGTTTCGAGGAAGGCACCAGGCTGCAACACGCCTCTATCAGGATGATTCCACCTCAGCAAAGCTTCTGCGCCGACGACTTTGCGGTCCTTCAAGGCCACCTGAGGCTGAAAGTACAACTCAAACTGCCGCTGCTCCCACGCAACGCGAAGCTCGGCTTCTTGACTGCGACGAGCGCTTGCTGCGGCCTTCAGTGTCGGTACAAACCAGCATATCTGGTCGCCTCCCTCAGCCTTGGCCTTATAGAGGGCGAGGTCTGAGCTTCCCATCAAGGTCGCTGCATCACCGCCGTGTTGCGGTGCAAAGGCTATTCCAAGACTTGCCCCGACCCACATAACTTGCCCTTCGACGTTGAATGGACGCCTGAGTTCGTCTCGTATCATTTTGGCGATAAAATCAGCCCGCAGCGGATCGGCTGAGCTTTGAATCAGCACCGCGAACTCGTCTCCGCCAAGTCTTGCAACGGTGGCGATTTCAGCTGGTGCGCAGCGCTTAATGCGCAGGGCGGTTTCGACCAGAACGGCGTCCCCGGCTGCGTGTCCCAACTGGTCGTTGACTTCCTTGAACCTATCGAGATCCACGAGCATCACCGTGGAGGGTAGCTGTTCAGATAACGCCTGCTTTAACTTTTCGAGAAAAGACGTTCGGTTAGGCAGTAGCGTTAATTGGTCATAATGGGCCAAGTGGTGGAGACGGTCGTCGTTGGCTCTGCGTTTGGAGACGTCCCTGATCATAGCACCAAATCGCAACGCGCCATTTTCGGACCACATTGCGAGAGACATTTCGATGGGAAATTGCCGTCCGTCCACGTGCTGGGCCGTCACTTCCACAACGCTGCCCACGACACGCGGTTTACCTCCCGCCATCAGGCGCCTCATGCCGTCCGAATGAGCACCTCGCATCTGCTCGGGAACAATTACGTCCAGTGACGTCCCCACGGCCTGCTCGACAGAGAGGCCAAACATGAGCTCGGCCGCCGCGTTCCAGTGCCGGATCAGTCCGTCCGCGTCGGCGACAATCATAGCGTCGGGCGAAGCCGCAGAGAAACAATCAAGAGACGACAAGGCGTGGCCCTCCATGAGAAACAACACTGCCCCCGAAAACTTACCATGCCCTTTCTTTAAGCCGCGCTTTGCAATCGCTTTTCGACCTCTCCGTGAAAGCCATGAAAAACGCCTTCTTTCGCGAGCACCGTCAGCTTTAAGGGAAGCTATTCCATAAGCGGACAAGCCACTTACCATCCCTCAACCGACATGGCGCCAGCGGCTTAGCCGGCTAGCCGTGCAAGGGCGGGAGGAATCGAGAACATGCTCAGTCGAGTACGAACTTCTCAGCGGCGGCAAGTCCGAGCGCAATCGAATGAAGACGCTCCTGGAGCGCGCGCATTAGAGTTATGTCGCTTTGGATTCCGATATAATGCGTTACTTGCCCGTCCTGGTTCGTCACTGGCGTTAGCGAAAGACGGTTCCAGAAAGAGGTGCCGTTCTTCCGGTAGTTTAGCACGTCAGTGAGCAGCGGTACGCCGTTGGCGATGGCGGCACGCATCTGCTCAACGGCTTCGGGGCTGGTGTCTGGGCCTTGAAGAAAGCGACAATTTCGCCCGATGACGTCGCTTCGCTCATAGCCCGTCATTTTCTCGAAGGCCCGATTTACGTAGACAAGCGGGGCATCTAGCGTCCGAACATCCGAAAGCGTCAAAGCTTGAACCGAGAGATCAAGCTTCGAATCTCGGATTCTACGTTCGGCAGCAGCGTGATCGATCGGCTTCATCGTGTGATGGGGATTTGGTGCATAAGCTTTCGTATCACCCCAGTGTTAAGACATCGCACCGCAAACGCTGAGCGATGTCTCAGTGCGTCTAAACCTAGCCGCGTGATAGGGTGAGGCTATAGCGAATTAATCAAGGGCTTCTTCGTGTCTGAGCCCTCGTATCTGCTGGAATTGACCTCACGGCCTACCCGGTAGAATTCGAGCTCACTATCGATCTGTGCATCAAGCAGGAGCGCCTTCGCGTCCGTTCCCTGGATCTCGGTGTTGAGCCAGGTGCGGTATGCCTCGGGCGTCAAGATGATTGGCATCCGGTCGTGTATCTTCGCGATCTCCGGCACCGCTGGCGCAGTGATGATGGCGCAGCTCGTAACGCCCAGATTGTCGTTGTGCGCCCAGATGCCGGCGAAGCTGAAGGGCGCGCCGCCGGGTCGCTGCAGTAGCCATGGGTCTTTGCCGCCATCCTCGCCCTTGGTCCATTCGAAGTAGCCATCGGCCGGGATCAGGCAGCGGCGTGACTTGAACCCCTCGCGGAAGGCGCCGGACGTGTCGATGGTCTCAATGCGCGCATTGAACATGGCGGCCTTCGGCAGTTCCTTGGCGAAGAACGGCACCAGCCACCAGCGGCCCCGGTCCAGCTCCATATTGCCGGCCTTGTCGAGGTGAACGAAGTCCACGTCCTGTGTCGGTGCAATGTTGAACCGTGGGGGGAGGTTAGTCGCTGGTCGCTCGTGGATGCTATAGAGCGCATGGATCTGCGACCAGGTCAGTTCATTGGTAAATCTGCCGCACATCAGAAACCCTCTTTCAGCGCGAGTTTTCCGTATTCCGGGCGCCATAGGCCCAGCTCGGCCATCGTGACCACGACGCGGTTATAGCCCATCTGGTTCCGCAGTACCTCGGCTCGGGCAAGCGCCTCGCGGACCGGCCATGGCCCCATCTCGCTGCCGGCCTCATAAACACCGTTCGCCGCTACTCGGGCGCACCAGTAGATGCTGGCGGTGGGTTCCACATAAGTCAGGCCAGCCACCAGCATTTCAACGCTGGTGCCGCCTATGCCAACAGTGATCGCATCCTCGGCTATCTCATCGTCCCGCGTGGTCCATTGATAGATGGGTGGGTCGAGATCGCGCAGCATCGCCTTGATGGTCGCTTCCCGCTCGTCTGCGCATTCCTCGGCGCGGCGATGGGCCGGGATGCGATCGAGCTCGACCAGCAGCTTGCGCAGTCGGGCGATTTCATTGTCTCGCTTGGGGTCGATTGAGGGAGCGCGGGCCATGGGCGCCAGAGTGTCACGCAATTCCGCCTCTCGCCACCAAACCCGCGCGCAGCAACTGATCGGTGGGTTTGGTACCAGTGCGCCAACAGGCTACTCGGCCCGTCCAAGATAACGCCGCTGCGATTTCATTTGAGGGTGGTGTGTACGACTAGCCGCTCGGAGTTTGGGGTTCGGTCCACAGGATGTCAGTCTCCTTGAGCGAGCCGTGGGTTCGGCCGGACAAGGCTCGTATCGAAGAACGCTTCGCGAGGACTATTTTTCCCTGATATCGCTGCCGTGCCAGCTCCGGGTCGAGAACCTCCAGGCGCAAAACTTCATCAGGGTCATCGCCCTCAGGGATTCTGACAATAACGCGCCCTTTGAACTCGCCATACATTCTCACCCTCCCAACTAGCGTTTTGGCAACTGTAGCACGGGCAACGGCTATGCCGTCCGGCAGGGAAAGACGTAGCGGCCAAAAAGTCTCCCACTATCTGGCGGATCGCCTCGGATCGATGCTTCAGGCGTGGCTATAGGGGTTGCAGATTTAAAGCCCCTCGGTTTCGGCCATTCTGCCCCAAGATTCCCGCTTTAAGCCTCGCTCCTGAAGCAGGACAACAACACGCTCATACCCGACGGTAAGACCTGAGGCACGGAGCCAGCCGTAAAATTTCCAGTTGTCACAGTAGACTTTCCGATCTTTAATCCTGCATTGCCGTTTCTGAACTCTGCAAGATGTCAGGGCCTCCAAGTGCCCCGCTAAAGGGGAGTATGCCCGATGGATAAGAAATACCCGACGTATGCCGAAGCCAAGGCGGAGGCGGTGCGCAATGGCACAGAGATTCGACGTCAAATGAAAATCCAGTCCCGGCGTTTCGCGACGCTATTCTTGCTACTGGGCTTGGCAGGATGCGCTATCAGCTTTTGGGTGCTGTATGGTCAAGGGCTGTAAATGTCCGATGAGGCCATCAAGTCAGGAATAAGCGCAGCTTTCGGAACGGCAGTAACATTCGTTTCCTTCGTAGTCTTTGTACTATCGGGAGATCCACTTGTTGGTCTGTTCGTGTTGGCGGGGTTGGTCTGGGCGATAATCGCGCAATGGCTGCTGCACATTGAGCTAACGAAGCTAAGCGAGGATATTGACGAGGCCGTCTCAAATTTTCGGATGTTGCTTAGCCGAACAGAGCTGCTCCAGGCGCGCGTTGAGCAGATTGCGGACGCCTTGTCTCGAGATGAGGCTCTCGTGCATTTGGGTATAGTCGACGGACTTAGATCGGCGGCCGCAACTCTTGCGTCCAGCCCGGCACCATCTTTTGTACTGACCAATCTGGCGGCTAACTTCCCGAAGCTTAACAATGTTGCGGGTTTCACCGAGGCGCAAAGAACAGCTAGGGAGATGGAGCAAAGGATCGATACTGATCTTCGGTCGGTATACTCTAAGGTTGCTGCCTACAACATGGCGGTCAAATCTCCGCCCACTTCATTTTTTGCTGGCATAATGAACTTCGCGCCCCGCAGCGACCTGAATTATGGAAGGTGATCACTTGGAGCGCGAGGTGTCCCCATGCGCCGGCGCAACACCTTACCGCTTAACTTTAAACCTGTAGACGTTGACCCAGCCCGGGACCGGATGCTGGCACATGCACCATCAGCACCAGATCTCCCGGCCATTCGGCCAGTGCCGTGCCAGCCCTTCGTCAATCAAGATATCGCCCACATCACACCCGCCGATCCTGATGGTGGCCAGGATCCGCCCATACCGGTCTTCGCCGTGGGTTTCGACGGTAAACGGGTTCTGGTTGAGCAATTCGCGCAATCTGGCGCTGGCACGGTGGGCAAGCTCTACCTCTGCCCTGCCCCCGCAAATGTCATTGTATGGCTCAGGCGTGTCGTAGGATTCCAGCCTCAGGTTGTGACCCTCTAGCCAAATGGTGTCGCCATCCACAATGCAGGTGTGCCGGACGCTCCCGCACATGGGGAAGTTTACACGCCATTCTTGCGCGAGTGCCGGTGGCCCCGGCCATGCGGTCATGATGACGCTGCAAAGAAGCCAAGACAACACGGCCTGACGCTTCATGCGCCGGCATCCTTACGCTTCGCCCAGCGCACCCCGGCGCCCCCGCCGTTTTCCGGAATGAACTCGATCCCTGCCGCCTCGAAGGTCAAGCGGACAAGCTTTTGGTTGCTGTCGCGCATTTCCCCGCCTTTTTCGAAGGCTCGCAGTGACACAACGCTTATGGAAACACGCGTTGCCAGCTCCGCTTGCGTCCAGTCCAACAAAGCGCGAGCGGCTCGGCACTGTTCTGAGGTCAGCATAAACTTTCCTTTTTAATAATTTTGGTATTGAAAACATAACTTACATGGGTTACCTAAAAGGAAAGTTAGCGACCAAATCAGAAAGCCGCAAGCATGTTTGACCGCTCTGCAATCATGTCGAAAGCCTGGGCCGATTACCGCCGCGATGAATTCCGGGGCTGGGGCGTCCGTCCAGGCGAGCCCTTCAATCGCAAACGCTTCGCCTATTGCCTTCGCATTGTGTGGGCAGTGGCAAAGGAACGCGCCGCGCGCGCTGCTGCCGAACCGGTCCCGGCTCCCGTTGCCAAGCCCTGCACCAATCCTGTCCGCGCCGCTGAAATCCGTGCCGACCTCTTCGACATGGAAATGGGCAATTTCATCAACTGGACTCGCCACGCCAGCCTCGGGGCTGAACTGGCCCGCCTTCACGTCTAAGAGGAGAAATTCCATGACAGTCAAAGAAACGGTCTACTTCCGGATTGCGGCCCACACGGTGGCTGTTGCCCGGCTCGACGCAGCCTGTGACCCGGCTGACGACATTGCCGCGAAGCAACGCGGTGAGGTCGTCACGCCTGAGGCGGTCGCCGAACGTGACGCAGCCGACCAAGCGGAACTTTCGGCTTTCGAGGAACTGCTGGCTTACGTGCCGGTCAATACCGTCGAGCACTGCCGCAAGGTGGAGTACCTGCAATTCGCCCTACGCTGCCGGGAGCCTTTGGATCGGGACGAAATGAGCGTCCTGCTTCATTCCCTGCGCCAGTATCGGCCACGCGCTGCCTGACCCAGATAGCGGCTCGGGAAAGCGTTGCGACCGCCTCCCGAGCCTCCCCACGAAATCACTTGGAGGTCATTTCTATGGATACCCAGAACGTACTTTCCCGCCGCTCTCTGCTCAAGGCGTCTTCAGTGCTTGCCGCGTCAGTTATGGCAGCGCCCGCCGCTGCGATTGCAGCGCCCGCTCTTCCCGATACGCTCAAGTCCTTGATGGCTGAATACGCTGACGCCGCCGATGGGATGCGCCTCACTGATGCCGCACGCATTGAAGCGCGGGTGCGCCGGGACAAGATGCTGGCCGATGGCAATCTGGTCTTTGTGAGCATGCATGGGGAGGCCACACGTCTGGGCGAAAGGGGGGCGACCATCCGCCCCGACTTGGCTTTTGAGCAGTTGGAGGATGACCTTGTGGTGGCATTGACCGAGGCCAGCAACGCCAACGACAAGCGTCGCGCCCGCCGCAACCATGCCGACGCAAAGCGCCTGCTGACCAAGCAAGCGGAACGCTATTACGCCATTGTCGGCCAATCCGGTTGGGAACAGGCCATTGAGGCCGAGAACGAGGCGTACCAGCGCTTCAAAGCCGCTCGCCAATCGCTCCGGGACTATCGCCCCCAGACCATGCCGGAAGTCGCCGCCCTGATCCGCTGCTTTGACGCGGTGGGCCTTTATCCCGGAAGCGAGAACGGGCTCGGGGTCCGTGACCTCGCCAACATGCTGGACGAGGTGGCCTGATGAACGCGCCATTTGTTTCGCTTCCGTCTGTTTCGCCACGAGAGTTCGCCAAGGCCATTGCCGACCGCATCGAAGCCCATATGCAGGCCTTGGACGCTCTCATTGCCTTGCTTGACGCCTTGGAGGGCGATCCTGACATTGAGCCAACCTTAGGAGCCCCTGAGCGTCATCCGACGCCATGCTATTGGGGCGTGGGCTCATGCTCTTCAGTTCAAGGCGATCAATCGATGTGGGCGCAGGGGGACAACTCCGCACCTGCTGACGACGCCGAAGCGGTGAACGAGGATGGGGACGAACTGTCTCCGGGTGAACTGTCCGGCCCTATTCCCGGTGGCTCGGACTTTGGGGTGGATTCACTCCAGCAGCCAGCGGGAGCCCCGACCTTTTCGCCGGTTGGGTCATGGTTGATGGCCGCGGTGGATTTGCACCTCTCCGGGGGTGCGAAATGACTGTGTCATTGGTCCATCCAAACCGTCCGCTGGGCACCAGCACGCCGATCACCATTGAAGAGCTGAAGGCGGAAAGCTGTCGCTGGCCACTGTCAGAAGACCCACCATGGCACTTCTGCGGACTGCCCAAGACAAAAAAGGCGCCTATTGCGCCGTCCATGCCTCAATCGCCAACCGCACACCGGGCGAAAAGGAAAAGCCAGAATGATGACGCCATCCGAAGCCCTTGCCGCCATCACCAGTGCCGCATTCCAGGAAGGGAAGCAGAGTGCCGAGGTCATCTGGCGCTACGTTCCTGCCCCGTTGGATCCGGCATGGGTCGAGCAGGTTCAGGACAATGTGGTGGAAGTCGTGGTGGAGCCGTACGCTGCAAACCCGCACTTTGCTCAGACGCCTGATTTTCTCAACGCCATTCGGATTTCCGCCTGGGATGGATTCGAGCGGCGCTGGCGTGAACTCACGAAGGAGGGTGGAAGGCCATTGGCGCGAAGCCGCCCTGCGACCGATTAATCCCTACGGTTGAGCGGATGCCAGGGCTTGCCAAATTTCCTCGTCGCCACGGCGCAGGGGGTCGAGGTTTTCTGCTACTTCCTCGGCCCAGCTAAGCCACTCTTGGGCAGAACGACCACCGTATGCCGCAGCATCATCGGTGAGGCCACGCTCCCTTAAGGAGGTCAAGAACTGCCTCAGGTCTTCAGCGCGTCGGCGGTTCGCGGCAAATGACAAAAGCAGTTCGACCCGCGCCTGTTGCCTCTCCGCTTCCTCGCGCTTCAGTTGCGCGATTTTTCGGCGCTCTTCCGCCAGTCGCTCATTCTCGTACCTTTCATTGGTCCGCCGCTGAAGCTCGGCAGTCTCCTTTTGCAGCCGTTGCGCAATAGCTGGGATTTGGTCTTCAAGAGGGCAGTCCCTCTTGTCTGTCCAGCCTCCGGGTCCCATCCAGTGGTGGCTTCCCAGCTCCACGATGAGTTCCCCGGTTACTTCCAAGCCCACACTGTAGCCTCGCTTAGCCACGTCAGTTTGGAACCGAGTGTCCCATTTGCTGGGCGGAAGGCGCACCTGCTTTAGTTTTTCCCTGATCCGACATGACACTGTCTGGTCGCCAAATGTAATGTCGGCGGCGTCTTCGGTGCCTTTCACGGAGCCTCCTAGGCGCTCACACGCGTGAAATATCAAGCTCATGAGCCTTTTTCTGCGGGCTCCGACTTCTGAGCCTTTTCTGACGGCGTCAATCTGGGAGTTGCTTTGGTTCCGAAAGGCTGGCCTGCCACGCCGTATCTCTTCGTGAATTTTGCTTGGCAGTTTTTGCAAGCGAGGGTCTGTGCCGTGCTCATCGGCATGCCAGAATACCCGGCATTCTTCACGCTCAGGGTCCGGCAACGGGGTGGGGGTGACCAGATGCCCCTGCTTGACGTGTTGCCAATAGCCAAATCCGGGTCTTGGAACGTCGAGGTCCTTACAGGTCTTGGTCAATGTGTAGATGGTGATCCCCAGTTTCTCCGCCACCTGTTCAAGTGGCGCCCACCAGACAAGATGGTACAGCTCCTTGCGTGAAATCGAGGTCATGCCGCCGAGATCTCCTTCATGTGAGGCAAAAAGTTCGTGTCGTATGCGAAGGTATGTGAATGATAGGGTGTGCGCTCGAAGAACACGGGCGCGCGCACCGGCCGTTCAGCCGGCGGAGCATAGCCCCATGAAGCCGGTGGCATACTCTGTTTCTGAAGTTCTCAAGACGGTCGGCATCAGTCGCACGACCTTCTACGCCCTGGCCAAGTCCGGAAAGATCAAGGTCCGAAAGATCGGCACCCGCAGCTTCGTCCTCGCCAAAGATCTAGACGCCTGGCTCGAAAGCCTCCCCGTTCTCCACGAGCTCGGAGCCGAGGAATGACGCAATATCAGCCGTCAAAGCGCGTGGTGCGCAAACGGAAAGACGCTGATCGGCAGCAGGTTCGGCGAAACGGCATGAAGGCATCGGGCACGCCGACCACTCACGTTTTGAACCGCGCCATTGTCGAAGGGCTGATGTATCAGATTGATCTACAGCGTGCGCGTGGTGTCGCCGTGAAAGATATGCAGATCCCTGCCCAGCGCATCCTGGCTTATGCCACGTCGATTCTGACGGCACAGACCAATGGAGGTGATCGCTACGCTGTGGAATCGGTTGTTGGAACGATCAGGGATCGGATTGGCCAGCCGGACGCGCGCAAGTACCATCTGACGTTCCTGAGGAAAGAACAGCGCCGTGGGAAAGAACTTATGGCTCTGCGATATGCCGAGGAGGTCGAGGAATAGCGTTGTTGACTTGCTGCCGAATTCTGCTGCCTAGACGGCTGACCTCCTAAAGCCAGCAATTGCCCAACTGATCGCCCAACCGGCAATGAGCAATGCAAATGGGGGAATCAGTATGGCCATTGCGACAATTGGCACCTGGCGTGCCCGTGCCTTCGACGTTTCGACTTGAACGTACTCCGCCACGATAGATTGAGCCTCTTGGATTCGTGACTGCACCGTGGCCGTTGGTGCATCCGCTCTCTGGTAGAGCAGATATCCGCGATCACCTATGGGATACTCCACCATAACATTCTGCGAGGCTAGAGTTCGCAAGTCCCCGTGCTCGTCTCCCCAAGCAGGGAACAACGTGACCACATTGGTGTCAGCTGGGACGGCCAAGACCCGCGTCTCTACATACGGATTAACAATGCTGCCAATTCCTACAGCGGCGCCCAAAGCGATCCACACCAAGGAGATCAGCACCCATATTCGAAAGAACCCTCTTGCCCAACTGATCATGTCAACTGCCCTCCCCATGGCAAAGCTAACACCACAAAACGCTTGCAGCTACGCAGCAAAACGCCACCAAGTCGATTCGATAGTGGGGATGGGAGTGGGGATGGCCCGATTTCTGGTATTATTACCCAGGTAAATCAACGTACTAGAAGGTGTATTTGGTGGAGCCTAGCGGGATCGAACCGCTGACCTCTTGCATGCCATGCAAGCGCTCTCCCAGCTGAGCTAAGGCCCCATTCCATGGGCGCTTCCGGGCAGTGCCCTACCGAAGCGAGGCGGAACCTATTGGATCATCCCGCCGCATGCAAGTGCCTAAATGACACTTTTTTATACCGCCGGACGAAAACCCCGTCCGGCGGAAAAACATGAATTAGATCAACGATCTTCGTCGTCGTTGACGTCAAAGCCGAGGCTGTCGTCTTCATCTTCGTCTTCTTCGAGGAAGGTGTCTTCCTCGTCGTCGCCAAGATCTTCGTCAACCTCGACATCCTCGACGTCATCGGGGATCTCGTCGCCGCTTTCCTCAGCGTCGGCTTCTTCGAGGCTAACGATCTCGGGCGCTGCGATATCCTCGACCTCGTCTTCGTCTTCCAGCTCTTCTTCCTTGTCCGCCTTGCGAGCGGTGGCCGGGCTGGGCTTGCCCGGCAGGGTCTCGAAGAACGAACGCGGAAAGCTCTTGCCGGTATAGGGCGAGACGATCGGGTCCTGGTTGAGGTCGTAGAACTTCTTGCCGGTATCGGGGTCGGTCCGCTTGGTACCGCGGTCGTTGGCCATCTCTCGTGCCTCGTCGAAAAGGAGAATTCTGGGGAGGGCGCATCTTGCCGCGCGCGCCCATTTCGGTCAGTCCGGTTATGAGCAAAGCCCGGCCCTGTCAAACCCTAAATGCGTGGTTCTGGCTCCCATGCGCCTTTCCCGCGCTATTGGCCGGCTGTCCCGGCCAATTTGGGCACGCCCCTTGCCCCGCTGCGCCAGCGCCGCTATCGGCTTGGGGGCGCCCCGGCCAATAAAGGACAAAGCCATGATCATCGCCGTCGATGGACCAGCCGCTTCGGGCAAGGGGACGCTGGCTTCGGGCCTGGCGCAGCACTATGGGCTGCCCCACCTCGACACCGGCCTGCTCTACCGGGCGGTGGGCCTGGCCGTGGCGGATGAACACGAAGGTCCCGCGTTCGAGGCAGCGGCAATTGCGGCGGCAAGGGCGCTCGACGCCGCCCATCTCAAGGATCATGCCGCCCTCACCACCGCCGAAACCGGCGTGCTGGCGAGCAAGGTGGCGGTGATCGCCGATGTGCGGGCAGCGCTGTTCCAATTTCAGCGCGGCTTTGCCACCCAGCCGGGCGGCGCCGTGCTCGACGGGCGCGATATCGGCACCAAAATCTGTCCCGACGCCGATGTGAAACTGTTCATCCAAGCCGACAGCAAGGCCCGCATGGAGCGCCGGGCCCGGCAGCTCGAATTGCGCGGCGTGGCCGTGGACCGCTATGCGCTGTACCATCAGATCGAGGAACGCGACGCCCGCGACATGCTCAATCCCAATGGCGGGTTCTTCCAGGCGGACGACGCACACTTGCTCGATACGACACAACTCGGTATAGAAGCCGCACTCCGCGCTGCCATCGCGATTGTCGATCGGACCATGGCGCTCAAGGCAGGGGGACATCAGTCCTCCTAATTTCCTCCTTGGGCCAGGGCTCGACCAATCGGTTCAACGCTGGCCCGGATCATATAACGACCAATCCTCCTGTCCCCAGAAGCGGTGCTCCGTGCGCCGGCTTTGGCATTTGTGCCAGGGCGGACCCGACTTCGGCCAGGATGCAACCCTTAACCACCGGCGCACCGGAGAACTGATTTGGCACAGCAAACTGTGACGAAAGACGATTTTGAATCGATGCTCCTCGACTCCTTTGTCGACAACGATGCCGCCGAAGGCAACGTGGTCAAGGGTCGTGTCGTGGCCATCGAAAAGGACCTCGCGATCATCGACGTGGGTCTGAAGACCGAAGGCCGCGTTCCGATGAAGGAATTCGGCCAGGCCGGCCGTGACGGCACCATCACCGTGGGTTCGGAAGTCGAGGTCTATGTTGACCGCGTCGAGAACGCCATGGGCGAGGCTGTTCTCAGCCGCGAGAAGGCCCGCCGCGAAGAGAGCTGGGTCAAGCTCGAAGAGAAGTACAACGCCAATGAGCGCGTTGAAGGCACCATCTTCAACCAGGTCAAGGGTGGTTTCACCGTCGACCTCGAAGGCGCCGTGGCCTTCCTGCCGCGCTCGCAGGTGGACATTCGTCCGATCCGCGATATCGCGCCGCTCATGAACGTGCCGCAGCCCTTCCAGATCCTCAAGATGGACAAGCGCCGCGGCAATATCGTCGTCTCGCGTCGTGCAATCCTGGAAGAATCGCGCGCCGAACAGCGTTCGGAAATCGTCCAGCAGCTCGAAGAGGGCCAGGTTGTCGACGGCGTGGTCAAGAACATCACCGACTACGGTGCGTTCGTTGACCTGGGCGGTATCGACGGCCTGCTGCACGTCACCGACATCGCATGGCGTCGTGTCAACCACCCGTCTGAAGTCCTCACGATCGGCGAGACCATCAAGGTCCAGATCGTGCGCATCAACCACGAGAGCCACCGTATCTCGCTGGGCATGAAGCAGCTTCAGGCTGATCCGTGGGAAGGCATCGAAGCCAAGTACCCGATGGAAGCCAAGTTCACCGGCCGCGTCACCAACATCACCGATTACGGTGCTTTTGTTGAGCTCGAGCCGGGCATCGAAGGCCTGATCCACGTCTCGGAAATGAGCTGGACCAAGAAGAACGTCCATCCGGGCAAGATCGTCTCGACCTCCCAGGAAGTCGAAGTCGTCGTGCTCGAGGTCGATCCCGACAAGCGCCGCATCTCGCTGGGCCTCAAGCAGACCCTGCAGAACCCGTGGGAAGCCTTTGCCGAGAAGAACCCGGTTGGCTCCACCATCGAAGGCGAAGTCAAGAACAAGACCGAATTCGGTCTGTTCATCGGCCTCGAAGGCGATGTGGACGGCATGGTTCACCTCTCCGACCTCGATTGGCAGAAGTCGGGCGAAATCGCCCTCGACGACTACAACCGTGGCGACATGGTTTCGGCCAAGGTGCTCGACGTCGATGTCGAAAAGGAACGCATCTCGCTCGGCATCAAGCAGCTTGCTGCTGAAGGCCTTGCCGATAGCGGCGCTTCTGATGGCACCGGCCTGCGCAAGAACGCCGTGGTCACCACCGAAGTCGTTGAAGTCAACGATGGCGGTATTGAAGTGCGCATCGCCGATAGCGATGTGACCGCTTTCATCCGTCGCGCCGACCTCAGCCGCGACCGCAACGACCAGCGCCCGGAGCGTTTCTCCAAGGGCGAAAAGGTCGACGCACGCGTCACCCAGTACGACCGCAAGACCGGCCGCATCCAGCTCTCGATCAAGGCGCTCGAAATCGCCGAAGAGCGTGAAGCCGTGGCCAACTTCGGTTCTTCGGATTCGGGCGCTTCGCTCGGCGACATCCTGGGCGCAGCCCTCAAGGACCGCGACACCAAGTAAGTGTCACGCTGACCTGCAATTTTTCGACCCGCGCCAAATGGTGCGGGTCGTTTTTTATGATGAGTTCGCTGACATGATCCAGTTTCGCGACGTCGCCTGGCGGGCCATGAGCGGCTATGATTTCGAGGCTGTCTTTGCCATCGCCAACCAGGTGCACCCTGGCTTTTTCGAGGCCGAGACGGTGCTGGCCGAAAAATTCGCGCTCTACCGCAATGGCTGCTATCTGCTCGAAATCGGCGAACGGCCGGCCGGCTATGTGCTGAGCCATCCCTGGACGCGGGGCTGCCTGCCTGCGCTCAATGCGCTGCTGGGCGAAATTCCCGCCGATGCCGACACCTATTATATTCACGACCTGGCCCTGTTGCCGCTGACCCGCGGGGTCGGCGCGGCCGGACAGATCATGGCAGCCCTGACCAAGCACGCCCGGGTCATGGGATTTCCAACCATGAGCCTGGTGGCGGTCAATGGCTCGGTGGCCTTCTGGGAAAAACAGGGTTTTGTGCGCGAGGAGCGGCCCGAACTGGCCGAAAAGCTGGCCGCCTATGAGGCGGCTGCCTGCTATATGATCAAGGAGTTGAACACCGCTTGAGGTGCTCGCGCTTGCCTCCCCCGGCCCGAGGCGCTACCCGATAGTCCAAATTGGGAGCCAAGCATCGTGACCGACCCGACTCCGCATGAATTTCTGGCTGCCGACCGCTATCGCCGCTCGCGTGGGCTTTGGCGCATCCTGGCGTTGCTGGCGGTGGTGATCGCCATCTTGGCGCTGGTGGGGCGCTTTGCGCTGCCCAATATGAACCGGGGCGAGCATGTGGCCCGTCTCTCCATTTCCGGCACCGTCACCACCGATCCGGCGCGATCAAGGCTGATCGCTGACCTGGCGGAGGACGATGCCGTCAAGGCGGTGATTGTCGCCATCAATTCGCCCGGCGGCACCACGGCCGGGGGTGAAGAGCTCTACGAGGACCTGCGGCGCCTTGCGGCGAGCAAGCCGGTGGTATCGACCATCGACGAGCTGGGGGCCTCGGCGGCCTATATGACCGCCATTGCCACCGATCGCATCTTTGCCCGGCGGCTTTCCATCGTGGGCTCCATCGGCGTGCTTTACCAGCATGTCAACGCCGGCAAGCTCCTCGAGACCATCGGGGTTGATCTCGACAAGGTGGCCTCGGGGCCTCTGAAAGCCGAGCCGGATTTTGACGAACCGCTGACCGGTGCGCCGCGCGCCTCGATCACGCAATTGGTCGAAGACAGCTTTGCCTGGTTCGTCGATATCGTGGCAGAACGCCGCGGGCTGACGCGGCCAGCGACGCTGGCGCTGGCGGATGGACGGATCTTGACCGGCAGGGTGGGGGTCGAAACCGGCCTGATCGACGCCATTGGCGGCGAATTTGAAGCCCTGGAATGGCTGGCCGCAGAGCATGACATCGACCCCGAGATCGCTGTGGTTGCGGTCTGGCCACCGCAATCGGGCGAGTTTGGCTGGCTCGGCGACCTTCTGGGCAGCTCGGCGCGACGGCTGATCGGACTGTCAGGCGAAGGTGTTGTGATGCTTGACGGTTTGGTCTCGCTTTGGCAGGTTGAATAGACCCCCTGACATGGGGACATGGGGTGGATACCGGAGCCTTTGATGATCAAGTCTGAACTTGTCGAAAAGCTCGCCGCGGAAAACCCGCATCTGTTCCAGCGCGATATCGAGAATATCGTCAACGCGATCCTCGATGAAGTCGGGGATGCGATGGCGCGGGGCGACCGCGTGGAACTGCGTGGCTTTGGCGCCTTTTCGGTGAAGAACCGGCCTGCTCGGGTGGGGCGTAATCCGCGCACCGGCGAACAGGTCGATGTGGGCGAGAAATACGTGCCCCAGTTCAAGGCCGGCAAGGAAATCCGCGAGCGGCTCAACCGCTCCTAGGCAATCAGCGGTTCGTCGAGCCGCTGAACTGCTGCACATGTTTGTTTTGCGGCACTTCCGAGCCGCAGAACCGCAATTTTTTGCTGGCAATGCCCCTGGTGGGCGACCAGCGGCCAGAATAGGACCGGAGCTTTCGAGCTCCACGGGAAGACTGCATGGTCAACAAAATTGTCGGCTGGCTTGTCCTGGTACCGCTCTGTGCGTTGCTGATTGCCTTTGCGCTGGCCAATCGCCAGCTGGTCAGCGTCAATATCAATCCCTTCATGGCCACGCTCGACAGCGATGCGGTCGGCTACGGCATTCCCATGTTCGTGGTGCTCTATGTGGTGCTGCTGGTTGGCGTCCTCCTGGGCGGCATTGCCAGTTGGTTCGCCCAGGCACCCCACCGTCGCCGCGAGCGGCACTGGCGGCGCGAGGCCCAGCAATTGGGCCAGGAACTGGAAGCCCTGCGGCGCCGCACTGGCCAGGGCGGCACTGCGCCGCAGAGCGACGTCGATGATCTGCTGGAACTGCGATAATGGACGGCGCAGTGCGGCTCTTTCCCAGTCTTCCGATCCATTGAGCCCTTAGAGACTATGGCCGATCCATTGATCGTCAAAATTTGCGGCATCAAGACTTATGACATGCTCGAGGTGGCCATCGCGGCCGGCGCCGACATGGTGGGCTTCATGCATTTCCCCCGCTCACCGCGCCATGTGAGCGTGGATGAACTGAGCGGGCTGATTTCGGCGGCGCGCGGCCGCATCCAGACCTGCGTGGTGCTGGTCAACCCGGACAATTCGAGCGTTGCCGAAGTGGCTGCCTTCGGCCCCGATTGGATCCAGCTGCATGGCCCTGAATCCCCGCACCGGGTGGAGGCCATCCGCGGCGAAGCCGGTGTCGAGATCATGAAGGCCCTGCCCATCGGCTCGGCCGAAGACGTGGCCCATGTCGCCGGTTTTGCTGCTGTGGCAGACCGGGTCCTGCTCGACGCCAAGCCCCCCAAGGGCGCTGACCGGCCGGGCGGACTGGGCGAAGCCTTTGACTGGAGCCTGCTCGAAGCGCTTGACCCGTCCGTGCCCTTCATGCTTTCCGGGGGCCTGACGCCGGACAATGTGGCTGACGCCATTGCCCGGGTGAAGCCTTTGGGGGTGGATGTGTCCTCGGGTGTGGAACGTGCGCCGGGCGTCAAGGATAAAAAGCTGATCGAGGCGTTCATCCGCAACGCCCGGGCAGCCGTATAGGATACGCGTGCCGGGTTTTCCTCGGCGGCGCCGAGAGGACAAAATGGACGGCACCAATTCCCTGCGCAACGGCCCGGACGAGCATGGCCGCTTCGGTATCTACGGCGGGCGTTTTGTCGCCGAAACGCTGATGCCGCTGATCCTGGACCTCGAGCATGAATATCGCGCCGCCAAGGCGGACCCGGCCTATGCGGCCCAGCTCAAGGACCTGGCGGTCCACTATACCGGCCGCCCCAGCCCGCTCTATTTCGCCGAGCGCCTGACCCAGCATCTGGGCGGCGCCAAGGTGTGGCTCAAGCGCGAGGAGCTCAACCACACCGGCAGCCACAAGATCAACAATTGCCTGGGCCAGATCCTGCTCGCCAAGCGCATGGGCAAGACCCGCGTGATCGCCGAGACCGGCGCCGGCCAGCATGGCGTGGCGACGGCCACGGTCTGCGCCAAGTTCGATCTGCCCTGCACCATTTTCATGGGCGCCACCGATGTCGAGCGGCAGATGCCCAATGTGCTGCGCATGAAAATGCTCGGCGCCGAAGTGCGCCCCGTCACCGCCGGCGCCGGCACGCTCAAGGACGCCATGAACGAGGCGCTGCGCGACTGGGTCACCAATGTCGAGAGCACCTATTACCTGATCGGCACGGCGGCAGGGCCGCATCCCTACCCGGAAATGGTGCGCGATTTTCAGTCCGTCATCGGCACGGAACTGAAGGAACAGTTCCGCGAGGCCGAGGGCAGGCTGCCCGACGCCGTGGTCGCCTGCGTCGGCGGCGGCTCCAATGCCATCGGCACCTTCCACGCCTTTCTCGATGATCCCGATGTCGCCATTTACGGCGCCGAGGCCGGTGGCCATGGCATCGAGGTCGAAAACGGCCATGCCGCCTCGATGACCGGCGGGCGCCCCGGCGTGTTGCATGGCAACCGCACCTATCTGCTGCAGGACGCCGACGGGCAGATTCTTGAAGGCCATTCGATCTCTGCGGGCCTCGATTATCCCGGCGTCGGCCCGGAACATTCCTATTTGCACGACACCAAGCGCGTCACCTATGTGCCGATCACCGACAATGAGGCGCTGGAGGCGTTCCAGCTGCTGACCCGGATGGAAGGCATCATCCCGGCGCTCGAAAGCGCGCATGGGCTGGCGCAGGTGATCAAGCTCGCCCCCACCATGGACAAGGACCAATCGGTGGTGCTGTGCCTCTCGGGCCGCGGCGACAAGGACGTCGAAAGCGTCGGCAAATATCTGGGACTGTTGAAGTAATGACCACTCGTATCGATGCGCGCTTTGCCCAGTGCAAGGCGGAAAACCGCCCGGCGCTCGTGACCTATGTCATGAGTGGCGACCCGGACCTCGCCACCAGCCAGGCCATTCTCAACGCGCTGCCGCAGGCCGGTGCCGATGTGATCGAGCTGGGCCTGCCCTTTTCCGATCCCATGGCCGATGGCCTGGTGATCCAGCAGGGCGCGCAGCGCGCCCTGGCGGCAGGGCAGACACTGCTCGGCGTGCTGGGCATGGTCGAGGAGTTTCGCCGCAAGGACGACACGACGCCCATCGTGATGATGGGCTATTACAATCCCATCTATAGTTTCGGCGTCGAGCGCTTCATCGCGGCGGCGAAACAAGCTGGTGTCGACGGGCTGATCGTGGTCGATCTGCCGGCCGAGGAAGATGATGAATTGTGCATTCCCGCGCTTGCGGCCGGGCTCAATTTCATTCGCCTCACCACCCCGACCACTGACGATCGGCGCCTGCCCACGGTGCTCAAGAACACGTCGGGCTTTGTCTATTACGTCTCCATGACCGGCATTACCGGGGCCGCGATCAAGTCGCGTGCGGCCGTGGGCGAAGCGGTGCAGCGCATCAAGAGCCATACCGACCTGCCGGTGGCCGTGGGCTTTGGCATCAAGACCGCCGAGGATGCCCAGGAGATCGGCAAGCACTCCGATGGCGTCGTCGTCGGCACGGTGCTGGTCGATGCGGTGGCCAGATCACTGGCCGATGGCAAGGCAACCGACAAAACCGTGGCTGCCGTGCGCGACATCGTCGCCGATCTGGCCGCCGGGGTCAGGCGCGCCCGAGGCTGAGGGCGGAAAGACACGCTGACGCCGGGCGCCGCCCTTCGGGACGGCATTCCGGCGTCCAGGCGCCAAGTCTATTGGGCTGTCGTGGTCTCTGCGGCAGCCTCGACTGCCGCGACCGGTGCCGGCTGGGGCAGCGTGGCCGGATCGACTTCCGCCAGCCTGTCCGCGCAAATCCTGGCAGCGCCGCCAATGGGCTTTTCCCGATCCGCAAAGGTGACCCAGCCGCCTTCTTCAAGCACGCCGCCACGGCGATAGCTGCTTTGCTCGGTCAGCGCGATCAGGTTGACGCGGGCATCGGGCGCCGCGAGATAGCGGCTGAAACACACTTCGGCGGCCAGTTGCGCCACGGCCTGCGTGGAAGCGGCCTCGGCGCGCTCCTGCGCGGATCCGCCGGTGACCCAGCCGCCCCAGGTAAAGCCGACCACCACGGTGGCGACGACGCATCCGGCACAGGACCAGAAGAGGACCGCCTTGCTTGCCTGAAAATTGCTGAACTTCTCCGAAATCGACATGCGGCGCGTCTCCAATATTTTTTCCAAGGCTGCGATGATCGCGCGATGAACTGTGGTGAAATGGTGTCACGTCGGCGCAGGGAATGCGAATTATTTATTTGCTTTCAAATATATCGGTGATGTTGTTGCGCGATACAATGTGTCATGACCAGAAATTATATTTGCAGTATCTGGATAATATCGCGGTTGAATGGCAGGGCCTGGTGTCTTGATATTTCCTTTGACCGCACGATTGCGTGACAAAAACCTGATAGAAAATTATGCACAGCGTGGCGTGGGGCGCGCTGACAGCTTTGCCTTGTCGCCCCCACCTGATAAGAAATGCCACAATTGATGACTACGTGATCTCAACTGGATCACCGCGAAAGGCCGCGCCATGAACTGGATCGACAATTTCGTCCGCCCCAAAATCCGCTCGTTCCTCTCCAACAAGCGGGAAACGCCGGAAAACCTTTGGGTCAAGGACCCCGAGTCCGGGGAGATGGTGTTTTATCGCGATCTCGAGGCCAATCAGTGGGTTGTGCCCAATTCGGGCTATCACATGAAGATCAAGCCGGCCGACCGGCTGGCGACCTTCCTCGACGATGGCAAGTATGACCTCGTGCCCGTGGCATCGGTGCCCGTCGATCCGCTTAAATTCCGCGACCAGAAGCGCTACACCGACCGCTTGCGCGAAAGCCGCGCCAAGACCGGCTATGACGACAGCGTCATCGTGGCCACCGGCAAGCTCTATGAGCGCGCCGTCACGGTCGGCATCCAGGATTTCGATTTCATGGGTGGCTCACTCGGCATGGCCGCAGGGCAGGGGATCATCACCGGCCTTGAAACCGCTGTGCGCTTGAAGACCCCCTTCGTGCTCTTCGTGTCTTCGGGCGGCGCCCGCATGCAGGAAGGCGTCCTGAGCCTGATGCAGATGCCGCGCACCACGGTTGCGGTGCTGCGCCTGCGCGAAGCCGGCCTGCCGTTCTTCGTGGTGCTGACCAACCCCACCACCGGCGGCGTCACCGCCTCCTATGCCATGATCGGCGATGTGCACCTGGCCGAACCGGGCGCTCTCATCGGCTTTGCCGGCCAGCGCGTCATCGAGCAGACCATTCGCGAAAAGCTGCCCAAGGGCTTCCAGCGCTCGGAATATCTCTTTAGCCACGGCATGGTCGATATGGTGGTGCATCGCCACAACCTGCGCTCGACCATCGGTTCGCTCGCCGCCATCCTCACCAATGCCCCACCCAACGAGGCCATCACCGCCGGCAGCACCAAGGCCATCACCGCCCAGTCGAGCATGCGCGATGCGGCTGTTGCCGCCGAGGGCGATGACGACATGGATCCGCCAGCCGCCGCCGCGCACGCCGAATAGCGGCGGCGAGGCCGTTTCACGCTGAGGTGGATGCTCTCCCATACTCTTTCCGGGTTGGGTGCGCGCTGCGCCTGGTTCCTAGGGCAGAGCTTGATCGGGCCTGGACACCCCCAGTCTCAATCCCTCCCCGCAAGGGGGTGAGGTGATGGACCTGAGTTTCGAGCGGGGGTGATCGGTCTTGAGGCGTTGCGGGCTGGACAGGTCCGGCCTGCAACTGTTCTATCCGGGCATGAGCGTTGATGCCCGATTCCCCGATGTAATGCTGCTGGCCGCCGGGCTGGGCACGCGGCTCCGGCCGCTGACCCAAACCCTGCCCAAGCCCCTGGTGCCGGTCGCCGGCACACCGTTGATCGAGCGCATCATGGCCAATGCGCGGGCCGAGGGCGCCACGCGCTTTCTCGCCAATGCCCATTACCGCGCCGACCAGCTGCTGGCCCATTTCGGCGGCCTGCTCAAGGTCAATCGCGAAGAGGCCCTCCTGGGCACCGGTGGCGGCGTCCGGGCGGCGCTGCCCATGATCCATTCCGATCCGTTTTTCGTCATGAATACCGACGCCTTCTGGCCCGCCGGGAGCGATGCGCCACTGGGGCGGATGCGCGCGCGCTACGATCAGTCCGATGACATCGTGCTGCTCTGCGTGCAGCCATCCCGGGCCACGGGCTTTGATCGCAGCCATGATTTCTGCCTTGATCCCATGGGCCGGATCACCTTGGACTATGGCGCGCCGGTGATCTATGCGGGGGTGGCGCTGCTGGACCGGTCGCTGTTTGACGAGACGCCCGATGGCCCGTTCTCGCTCAATATTCTGTTCGAGGCGGCGCTGGAGCGCGAGAGTTTGAAGGGCGTGGTGCTCGACGCGCCCTGGTTCCATGTCGGTGATCCAGCGGCGCTGGCGGCAACCGAGCAGGCCCTGGGCGCATGAGAATTTTTTCCATTGCCCCGCAAACCCCTTTCCTGCCCTGCCTGGTCGAGGCGGTGATGGATGGGCGCCTGCTGGACGATTGGGACCGGACGGGGCCGTTCTGGCTCAGCGACGTCACCATTATCCTGCCGACGCACCGCGCCAAGGACGCGCTGGCCGACGCCTTTGCCGCGCACCCCGACTTCAGGGGCCTCCTGCCGGACCTGCGCACCTTTGGCGGCGAGGTTGAGGACGAAGAGCCCTTCCTGCCGCCCTTTGATATGCCAGCGCCGGCCAAACCCGCGGGACGCCTGCAACGACGGTTGACGCTGTCCGAACTGGTTGCGGCATGGGCCGGCACGGTGCAGGGGCGCGAGGCGTTCTCGACCCCGCCCACCGCCGCCGAAATCTTTTCCATGGCGGAATCGCTCGGCACACTCATCGACGACCTGCTGATCGAAGAGCGCAGCCCCGCCGACATTCGCGCGCTGGGCAATGAAATGGCGCAGGAGTTGGGTGACTATTGGCAGCAGACGCTGAAATTCCTCGATATTGCCCTCAGCGCCTGGCCGCAATGGCTGACCGATCGTGGCCTTGCTGATCCGGCGGCCCTGCGACGCACGCGCCTGGACCGCCAGGCCGAGGCGGCGGCTTTCCTGTTTGGCGACAGGCCGGTGATCGCCGCCGGCTCGACCGGCTCGATTCCGGCCACGGCGCGGCTGCTGGCCACAATTGCAGGGCTTCCGCGCGGCGCCGTGGTGCTGCCCGGTCTCGACATGGCGATGACGCCGGAAACCCATGCGGCGCTCCTCGACCCGCTGACCAATCCCCATGGCCATCCGCAATATGGCCTGGCGCAGCTTTTGCGCCGGTTCGGGGCGGGCGTCGGGCAGGTGGTGGAATTGTGCCAGGTCCAGCATCCGCGCACGCAATTGGTCAACCTGGCGCTGGCACCGACGGCGGAGACGGCCCTGTGGTCGAGCCAACGCTTTGACGAGCCGATGCTGGACGCGGCTTTGGCGGGCGTGTCGATCGTTCGCGCGCGCAATGAAGATGAGGAAGCCCGTGCCATAGCCCTCGCCGGACGGAACGCCCTCGAAAACAAACAGACTGTCGGTATCATTACGCCGGATGGCAATCTTGCGCGGCGCGTGGCCGCCGAATTGCGGCGCTTCGACATTGTCGTCGATGATGCTGCCGGCACGCCCTTGTTCCACGCCGCCGCCGGGCGGCTGGCGCGGCAGGTGCTGAACCTCGTCACCGGCAGCTGCGCGCCGGTCGATCTTCTGGCGCTGCTGCGCAATCGGGCCGTGACACTGGGATTTGAGCGGGGGGCGCTGGCGGCACTGGCCGATGATGTGGATCTTGGCCTCTTGCGCGGGCAACGGCCGGGGCCGGGTGTGGCCGGGCTGCGGGCCATGCTGGCGGCGCATCTGGCGGGCGAGCTGAAATATCCAGCACGAAAGCTCTCGGCAGAGCGCGGCGTTGCCATTGCGGACCTGTTCGACCGGCTGGAGGCGGCGATTGCGCCGCTGCAATCCGCCACGCAATTGCGCGAACTCTCGGCCGCGGGCCTGGCGCTGGCGCTGGGGCAGGCGATTGCCGCGATCAGCCCCGAGGCGCCGCTGCCGGGCCGCGAGGAACTGGCGACCTGGGTGGGGGATATGCAGGCGGTGGTGGGCCAGGGTCATCTGTTTGCGCCGCGCGGCCTCGATGGCGTGCTGTCGGCACTGATGGCCGGGGTCGAGGTGCGCACGTCCGTGCCCGAGGACCGGCGCCTGGATATTGCCATCTGGGGCCAGCTCGAAGCGCGGTTGATGAGCCCCGACGTGCTGATCCTGGGGGCGCTCAACGAGGACAAATGGCCGGCCGCAGCCGACCCCGGCCCGTGGCTGAGCCGGGGCATGCGGCTGGGTGCCGGGCTGGAGCCGCCCGAGCGCATGCAGGGCCTTGCCGCCCACGACTTTGCGCAGGCCATGGGCAACAAGACGATCATTCTGGCCTATGCCGACCGGGTCGGGGCCAGTCCGGCGCTCCCCTCGCGGCTGGTGCAACGGCTCGATGCCTTTGCCGGCGCGGCCGCGGCGGAGGCCATGCGCCTGCGTGGGCAAGGCTGGGTCAGGGCCGCGCGGCAACTCGATGCGGTGCCGGCGGTAATGCCGGCGATCCGGCCCATGCCCAACCCGCCGGCTGCCGTGCGCCCACGCAAACTCTCGGTCACCGAGGTCGAGACGCTGATGCGCTCGCCCTATGATCTTTATGCCAAGCATGTGCTGCGTCTAAAGCCACTCGACGCGCTGGGCGAGGACCCCGATGCGCGTGAGCGCGGCACCATCGTCCACGCCATTTTTGCGCGTTTTGTCGACGCGTGCGACCCCGCGGCACCGGACGCCTTTGCTCGCCTGATGGAGATTGCCGCCGAAGAGTTTTCGGGGCTCGAGACCATTGGCGAGCGGCGGGACATCTGGCTCAAGCGCTTCGCGACAGCGGCCGAGCAATTTCTCGACTTTGAGCGGGGCCGGGACGCCCGCGTGTTCAAGCGCAATGCCGAAGTGGACGGGCGCTGGGAACTCAGGCTGGCTGAACCCTTTGCCATTACCGGCACGGCGGACCGGGTGGACCTGCTCAACGACGGAACCCTGGAAATCCTCGATTTCAAGACTGGATCACCCCCCAGCAAGGGGGCGATGACCGGTTTCGAGGCCCCGCAATTGCCGGTGGAAGCGCTGATGGCGGACAATGGCGGCTTCAAGGGCATGGCCCCCGCCAGAACCGGCGCCCTGACCTATATCAAGATCGGCCTTGGCCCTGACGCCTTCGTGCCGAGCAGCTTTGCCCTGCCCGAGGGCCTGAGCGTGATGGACGTGGCCGAGGCGGTTTCCATCCGCATGCAAAACCAGATCGACTATTTCCTCATGCGCGATACGCCCATGCCGGCGCGGCTGCTGCCCCTCAAGACGCAGCGCTTTGCCGGCGCCTACGACCACCTCGCCCGCATGGCCGAATGGACGGCCGTGGATGGGGAGGACGAGGCATGATTGATCGTGGCCGCCTGCTTATTCCATCGGACACCAGCACCAATCAGGCACTGGCCAGCGATCCTGACCTCTCGATCTGGGTGGAGGCCAATGCCGGTTCGGGCAAGACCTTCGTCCTCACCCACCGGGTGCTGCGGCTGCTGTTGGCGGGGGTCAAGCCGCAATCCATTCTCTGCCTCACCTATACCAAGGCCGCCGCCGCCGAGATGCGCAAACGCGTCGGCGGCAGGCTGGCGCAATGGGCGGTGGCGGACGAGGCGGACTTGCGCGACGACCTGCAAAAGCTGACCGGGCGGGAGCCGACGGCAAAACGGCTCGAAGATGCGCGGACGCTGTTTGCGCGGGCGCTCGAAACGCCGGGCGGGCTGCGCATCCTCACTATCCACGCCTTTTGCGAGGCGGTGCTGCATCGCTTTCCCATCGAGGCCGGCGTGCCCTTCGACTTCGCGGTGATCGAGGAGGACCAGCAGGACAATATGCTGCTCATGGCACGCGAAAGCGTCCTGGCCGAGGGCCTGCGCGGCGGCGCCAATGCCGAGGCGGTGGAAACACTGTTCGGGCTTTTGAGCGACCACGCCATCACCGAGGCCATCGGTGCCGCGCTCGGCGCGGGCGCAAGGCTCAAGCCCGTGCTGGCCGATATTGCGGGGGCCAAGGCGCGGCTACGGGCGCTGGTGGGATTTGAGGGCGCCAGCCCAGAGGAGATCAGCCGGCAGATCCTGTCGGATACACTGTTGACGCCTGACACGCTCCGCCTCGTGGTGACGCGTCTTAATGGCGATCCCCAGGGCAATACGCGCTGCGCCGACCTGCTGGCCCGGCTCGATCCCGACCGACCCGATGTGGAAGGGCTGCGGGCCGCCTTCTTTACCGGCAAAGGCGACCCCCGCGCCCGGCTGATGCTCAAAAAGGAAATCGAGACTTTTCCCGAGCTGCACGAGCTGTTGCAGGCCGAGCAGGAACGGCTGATCGGGCTCGAGGCTGCGCTGGCTGAGGCGCTGCTGGTGGCGCGCAGCGAGGCGGTACTCGATGTCGTGGCGGCCATTGCCGCCCGCTACGAGGCCGAAAAGCGGCGCCATGCGCTGCTCGATTTTGACGACCTGATCGAAAAGCTGGGTGATCTGTTTGCCAATGCGGCGCTCGGCCCCTGGGTGCAATACAAGCTCGACGCCGGCATCGACCACATCCTGGTGGACGAAAGCCAGGACACCAATGAGCAGCAATGGCGGGTGGTGAAGGCCCTGGCCGAAGAGTTTTTCACCGGCGCCGGGGCGGTGGCGCGGCCGCGCTCGATCTTTGCCGTGGGCGACCAGAAACAGTCGATCTATTCCTTCCAGGGGGCGCAGCCGGCGCTGTTCGGCGAGACCGGGCTGGACATGGCGCGGCGCGCAGGCGGGGTCGAAAAGCCGTTCCGCCATGTCAAGCTGCACACCAGTTTCCGCACGCTCAAGGGCATTCTCGATGCCGTCGACAGGGTCTGCGACCGCGCTGATATCCAGAAGGCGCTGCTCTCGGGCGACAAGATCGTGCACCAGCCCGCCCGCGTGCAGCCGGGCGGTTCGGTAACCCTCTGGCCGCCCATACAGGACGAAAAGAGCGCCCGGGACGACAGCGGCTGGCCGACCGAGCCGGTGGAGGCCGAACAAAGCGCCAATCGCCGGATTGCCCTGCGCATTGCCAAGGAAATCCGGGGCTGGATCGACGCGGGACGGCTCCTCGGCGAGCGCAACCGGCCGATTGTCGCCGATGATGTGCTGATCCTGCTGCAAAAGCGCGGGCCGCTGTTCCAGGAAATCATCCGGGCGCTGCGCGGCGAAAAGCTGCCGACACCGGGGGCGGATCGCTTGGCTGTCACCGGCCACATCGCGGTGCTCGACTTGTTGGCACTGATCGATGTGCTGCTCAATCCGGCTGATGACCTGCAATTGGCGGCGCTGCTGCGCTCGCCGCTCTTTGACCTTTCCGAGGATGATCTGTTCGCCCTGGCGCATCCGCGTCTGCCCGGGCAAACGCTGTGGTCGGCCCTTTCTGGCTCCGATGCACCGGCCCCCATGGCCGCCGCCGAACGCCTCGGGCGCTGGCGCGCCGCGCTCGACATGGAGCGGCCCTTCGAGTTTCTGGCCGGCGTGCTTTATGCCGAGGGCGGCCTGAAACGCTTCCACGCCCGGCTGGGCACGGAAGTGGACGATGTGCTCTCCGAACTGCTCGACCTGGCGCTGAGCCATGAGCAGGGCAGCCAGCCCTCGCTGCAGGGCTTTGCCGCCGAGATGCGTCGCCGCACCGTGACCATCAAGCGCGAACTGGCCGAGGCCGGCGGCGGGGTGCGGGTGATGACCGTTCATGGCGCCAAGGGGCTGGAAGCGCCCATCGTCATCCTGGCCGACGCCACTGGCAAACCCAGCGCCCAGCAGACCGGCAAACCCGTCTATGTGCTCGACAAAGCGCCGGGACCGCTGCTGTTTCACGCGTCGTCCAAGGGCCAGCACGTGCCGCAGACCGCCCTTGAACGACAGGGCGTGGACGACACGCTCAACGAGGAATACTGGCGCCGGCTCTATGTGGCCATGACCAGGGCCGAGGACGAACTTTATGTCATCGGCCCGCTGGGGTCGGCCTCCAAGCCGGAAACCCAGCTCGCCGGGAGCTGGTATGATGCCATAGAATCGGGACTGGGCGAGGCGGCGCTGCCCGTGAGCGATGCGGCGGGCGAGATTGTCGCGCGGGTTTTTCCGGCACCCATGCAGGCCGACTTCCGCACCAGCCCGCCGCCGGTGCCGGCCGATCATGCCGACCTTGCGCTGGGCGCCGTCGCCGCGCCGGAGATCATTGGCGTGGTCCAGCCATCCTATGCCGCCGAGCAGACGGAACGGCGCCGGGCGCTCGAAACCAAGGCCGAGGCAGCCCGCGACGGGGAAACTGCCCGGCGCGAAGGACTGGCTCTCCACGCTCTGTTGCAGCACCTGACGCGGATTGACCCAAACCAGTGGGCGCAGGTGGCGCCGCGCGCGCTGGAGGCTTTGCTGCCCGAGTCCAAATCGGGCCACGCGCCACTGATCGACAAGGCCATCGCCATTCTCTCGGACCCCGGGTTGGTGCATCTGTTTGGTCCCAACAGCCGCGCCGAGCTGCCCTTTCGGTTGCAAGCCAATCAGCGGGGGAAACTTGTATGGTTGAGCGGGCGCATCGACCGCGTGGTCGTTGACGACTCAGGGGTGTTGGTGGTGGACTACAAGTCCGACGCGACGGTGCCCCAATCGGCAGCGGATGTGCCCAGGAACTATCTCACCCAGTTAGGATTGTATGCACTGGTTGCAGGTCAGCTTTTCCCCGGACGGCCCATACGCGCGGCAATTCTGTGGACAGCACTGGAATCATTAATGAATTTGCCGGACGGGCTTCTGGAAACGGCCCGGTCTGACTTCACCCTGCGGTGATCGGACTTGTTGCAAGGCTGGACTCTCACCAGCTTTGGGAGCAAAGAGACCGCCGCTTCTGAACCCCGGCGTTTTGCCGGGGGCGGATCTGACACACGAAAGCGCGTCGCGGTGCGGAAGCCAAGGCCCCGCACAGGGCGCAGCAGACAAAAAGGCATGAAAAACCATGACCAAAGCCGTTTCTGAAGCCACCTTCGGCCAGGAAGTTCTGAGCTCCAACGAACCCGTGCTGGTGGATTTCTGGGCTGAATGGTGCGGGCCCTGCCGGGCGATCGCACCGGTTCTGGATGAACTCTCCACCGAGCTCGAAGGCAAGGTGAAGATCGTCAAGCTCAATGTCGACGAGAACCCCGGCATTGCCGCCCAGTATGGCGTGCGCTCGATCCCGACGATGATCCTGTTCAAGGGCGGCGAAGCTGCCGACATGAAAATCGGCGCCGGCACCCCCAAGGCGGGCCTGACCAAATGGCTCGAAGGCCACGCCGCCTGAGCCAAGGCAACAAGACTTTGAAGACACCGCTGGAGCGATCCGGCGGTGTTTTTGTTTGGCGCTGCGCCCCATTCTAAATCCCGCACTGCCGTTGATCCGGTACCCCCACCCTTGGTCCCTCCGCACAAGGGGGAGGGAGACGCAGGACCGAGGCGCTTGTGTTCATCGCCTCCCTCCCCCTGATGGGGAGGGAATGAGAGTGGGGTGGAGCCGCGCACCGCGAATGGTTGGACACTCTGCCGGCCCCGCCAAAGCAAACTCTCAAACCTCCGGGCGACAGAAATCCATCCCTTCCCCGCGCCCACGACTCGGCCTAGCTTCATCGGTCATTGCCGATGGAGGTTGCGCATGGCGCTCAATGTGACGGATGCTAATTTTGCCCAGGAAGTGTTGGGCGCGGACAGGCCGGTGCTGGTCGATTTCTGGGCCGAATGGTGCCCGCCCTGCAAGGCCATGGAGCCCACGATCGAGGCCCTGTCCGAGGAGCTGGCGCAGAGCGTCAAGATCGTCAAGCTCGACGTCGACAGCAATCCCGGGATCACTGTGCAGTATAATGTGCGCTCCATGCCGACGCTGATCATTTTCAAGAACGGCGAGCCGGTGGACCTCAAGGTCGGCGCCGGCCAGAGCCGGGTGCAATTGATCAAATGGCTGGAACAGCATGCCGCCTGATTGCCGCAATCGCCTGACACATCCCGCACCGCCGCGCCCCCGCCGGCGGTGTTTCATTCTGGTGGCCGGGTGCCGCCTCTGCTAAGCCAGAGGCTATAAAAACGATAACAAGACGAGGAGCCCGCCCTTGGCCGCCATCGATCTTTCCGCTGCCCCCTTCAACCTCGACGAGGAAGCGGCGGCCTGGGTCCACCAGACCCGCGACACGCTCTCGGCGCGCGACAAGCTGGCCCAGCTCTTCGTGCTGCTCTCGCGTGGCGGACCCGAAGATGCGCTCGAAGCGCTGCGGGCCTTCAAGCCGGGCGGCATTACCCGCATTTTCTCGCCCAACCTGGCCGAGGAAATCGGCCTGATGCGCCAGATCGACAGCGTCGGTCCGGTGCCCATGCTGGTGAGCGCCGACCTTGAAGGCAGCCGCATGAGCCTGCCTTTCGGCACCGAAGTGCCCAACCCGCTGGGGTTGGCGGCGGTGGACGATGTGGATGCTACGACTGCCATCTCCACTATCATGGCCGAGGAAGCCCATGCGGTGGGGCTCAACTGGAGCTTCACTCCAGTGATCGACATCAACAAGGCCTTCCAAAGCGCCATTGTTGGCACCCGATCCTATGGCAGCGATGTGGACCGCATCGAGCGTCACGCACTGGCCCAGATCAAGGCGTTCCAGGCCAAGGGTGTTGCCGCCACGGTCAAACACTGGCCGGGCGAAGGTTTTGACGACCGCGACCAGCATCTGGTGACCACGGTCAATCCGCTTTCCCTCAGCGAATGGGAAAAGACATTTGGCCGGCTCTATCGCGCCGCCATCAAGGCGGGCGTGATGAGTGTCATGTCGGCCCATATCGCCTTCCCCGCCTTCGTACGCGAACTCGACCCCGAGGCTGGGGCCGAGGCCTATCGTCCGGCCACCCAAAGCGCGGTGCTCAACCAGACGCTGCTGCGTGACAAGCTGGGTTTTAACGGGCTGATCGTCTCTGATGCCACGCCCATGGCCGGGTTCGGCGATTGGGGCCCGCGCGCCGAAACGGTGCCGCAATGTGTCATCGCCGGCTGCGACGTGATCCTTTTCTCCGACGATCCGACGGCAGACCTGATGTATCTGGTCAAAGCCGTGGCCGATGGCCGCCTGACCCAGGAGCGGGTCGACGAGGCGGTGACCCGGGTTCTGGCGCTCAAGGCCGCGCTGGGCCTGCACAAGGCTGATCGCCCCGAACCGGCGCTTAATGTGGCCGAAGTGATCATGGCCCGTGCCCAGAGCAAGACCACGGCAAAATCCGTGTCGGCCAAGGTGCCGACGCTGGTCAAGGACGTGGCCAAGCTGCTGCCGCTCTCGCCGACGCGGCACAAGAAGGTGCTGATCTTTTCGACCGGCGCCATTCAGCCCTTTGCCCCGGTGCCCCTGCCGCTCTCGCTGCCCGACCTGCTGCGGCAGGAGGGTTTCGAGATCACCGAATATAGCCCCGACATGCCGGTCAATCCCAAGGACTTTGACCTCGTGCTCTATCTTTTGGCAGAGGAAACGCTGCTGACGCGGCAGCGCATCTTCCTCAACTGGAAGGCGCTGACCGGCAGTGTCTTTGGGGCCATGAAGCGCTATTGGCACGATGTGCCCACGCTCATGGTATCGCTGGGTTTTCCCTATTATCTCCACGACGCGCCGCGCGCGCCCACTTATGTCAATGCCTATGGCAGTAACGAGGACATGCAGGTGGCGGTGGTGGACTGCCTCATGGGGCGAGCGCCGTTCGAGGGCAAAAGCCCGGTGGATGCGTTTTGTGGGAGCGAGCAGGCGAAGTACTGAGGGCAGGATACCCCCACCTGGCCTCCCCCTGATAGGGGGAGGGACAGATCCGCGATGTGGCCCGATTCTACCCCAAACGCAGTCCGGCCCCTCCCCCTTTCAGGGGGAGGTGGGAGGGGGTATCCCACTGGGACGTTAGTCCGGCACAGTCCCGTTCTTGGCCAGCACATCGCCCGCCAGGTAGAGCGACCCGCAGATCAGCACCCTTGCGGTGTCGATCCTGGCGGCGGTTTTCAGCGCCGTGGCAATCGAGCGCGAGGCCCTGGCCGGAAAACCTTGCGCCCGGGCGCGCGCGGCGATCTCTTCGGCGGGATGGGCATTGGGCTCGCCCGGAATGGTCAGCGTCAGGATTTGGGTGGGATGAAGGTCGCGGAACGGGGCCAGAAAATCCTCGGGCGCGCGGGTGTTCATCATCCCCATGATGAGGACCAGCGGCTTTGGCGGCATGGCGGCAATGCTGCGGGCCAGCGCTGCCGCGCCATGGGCATTGTGCCCGCCATCAAGCCAGAGTTCGTGGCCGGCCGGCAGCAGGTCCCGCAGCTTACCCGCGCGGATCGGCTGCATCCGCGCCGGCCAGGTCACATTGCGCAGACCCTCGGCAAAGCCATTATCGTTGATCGGCAGGTCGAAATGGCGGGCCGCCGCTATGGCCAGCGCCGCATTGTCGAACTGGTGCGGGCCATTGAGCGCGGGCGGCGGCAGGTCAAGTAGGCCGTTCTGGTCCTCGAACACCAGGCGCCCGTCCTGCTCGGCGCCATGGAAGTCCTCATTCTGCCAGGTCGGCGTAATGCCAAGGCGCCGCGCGGCACGGTCGAGCACGCCACGGGCCTCGTCATGCTGGATGCCCATGACGGCCTTTGCGCCCCGCTTGAGGATGCCGGCCTTGTTGGCGGCGATCTCGGCAAGCGAATTGCCCAAAAACCCCTGATGATCATAGTCGATCGGAGTGATGATGGTGCCCAGCGGGTGTGTCACCACATTGGTGGTGTCGTAGGTGCCGCCCATGCCGGTTTCGAGCAGCAGGAAATCCGCCGGCGTCTGCGAAAACAGCATGAAGGCCGTGACCGTGGTCACCTCGAAAAAGGTGATCGGGTCGCCACCATTGAGGGCTTCCACCTCTTCAAGTGCCGCATTGAGTTTTCGCGTACCGACGAGTTTCCCGGCGAGGCGGATGCGCTCGTTAAAGCGCACCAGATGGGGCGAATTATAGACATGCACCCGCTTGCCGGAGGCTTCGAGAAAGGCGCGCAGATAGGCAATGGTCGAGCCCTTGGCATTGGTGCCAGCGACATGGATGACGGGGGGCAGGTGGTCCTGCGGATTGCCGAGTTTTTCCAGAAGCGGCAGCATGCGATCAAGGCTGAGATCGATCAGCTTTGGATGCAGGCGGCTAAGGCGGGCCAGAATGGCGTCGGTGCGGGACATAGCAACTCGATCCTAAAGCCCCTCCCCCCTTGAGGGGAGGGGTTGGGGTGGGGGTGTGGTCTGCTCCCCGCACTCCAAGGTAGAGGATGCCCCGACACCCCCACCCTCGGTCCCTCCCCTCAAGGGGGAGGGAGGCGATAAACCCAAGCGCTGTGTGAAGCGCGCTATTTCCTGAGCTCCCCGCCCGTCGTCTTGGCCACCGCCGCCACCACCGCGGCCGAAACCTTGTCGATTTCCTCGTCGGTCAGCGTCTTGTCGCGGGGCTGCAAGGTTACCTCGATGGCGACAGACTTCTTACCCTCGCCCACATGGACGCCCTCGAACACGTCGAAAATGCCGACGTCCTTGATGAGCGCCTTGTCCGCGCCACGGGCGGCCTTGAGGATGGATGCAGCCGAAACGCCGCGGTCCATCACAAAGGCGAAATCGCGCGACACCGGCTGGAAGGGCGACAGCTCGATGGCCGGCTTGGTGCGGGTGGCCTTCTTGCGCGGCTCGGGAAGGGCATCAAGGTCGATCTCGAACGCAGCGACCGGCCCTTCAAGATCGAGTTCGGCACAAAGCGCGGGGTGCAATTCGCCGAACCAGCCCAGCGTCAGCTTCGGGCCAAGCGCAATACGCCCGCCGCGTCCGGGGTGGCTCCAGCTTGCCGCCTCGGGCAGTACCTGCACTTTTTCGATATCAACGCCCAGCGCATCGAGCGCGGCGGCAAGGTCGGCCTTGGCGTCCCAGACGGTGACGGCCTCGGCCTTGCCCGACCAGTGACGGCCGGAGCCGGCCAGCTTTGCCGTGCCGGTACGAAGGCCGGACGCATAGGTATGCTGGCCCTCCGGCCTGTCGGAGAGGAAGATCTGCCCGACCTCGAACAGCGCGACATCGGCAAAGCCGCGATTGGCGTTGCGGCGGGCCCCGGCAATCATCCCCGGCAGCAGCGAGGGGCGCATGTCGGTCATGTCCGAGGCAATGGCATTGGCCAACTGCCGGTCTTGACTGCCGCCACCGAAGCGGGTGGCATCGTCATGGGAAATGAAGCTCCAGGTTACGGCCTCATCGAGACCGCGAGCGGCCAGCGCCCGACGGGCAATGCGGCGGCGGTTCTGGATGGTGGTCAGCATGCGCGGGGCGACATGGTTGAGGCGCGGCAGGGGCTCGACCGGCACATTGTCGACGCCGACCATGCGCATGACCTCTTCAACGAGATCGGCCTTCTGCGTCACATCGGGGCGCCAGCTCGGCACCTTCACACTGCGCACCGGCCCGCTGCCCTGGGCGATAAAGCCGAGGCGAGCGAGGATGGCGGTGATCTCATCAGCCGAGACGTCAAGACCGGTCAGACGCTTGACCTCGGAGAGCGGGAATTCCACTTCGGTATTGGGGAACACGTCCTCACCCGAAATAGCCGGCTCCATGGCCTCGCCGCCGCACAATTCGAGCACGAGGCGCGTGGCCAGTTCCATGCCCGGCTCGGTCAGCGCCGGATCGACTTGGCGTTCGAGCCGATAGCGGGCGTCCGAGACAATGCCGGTCTTGCGGCCGGTCTGGGCGATGAGATCGGCATCCCAGCTGGCGCATTCCATGAAAACATTGGTGGTGGTCTCGGTGACGCCCGAGCGGATGCCGCCCATGATGCCGCCAAGGCAGAGCGGGCCCTTGTCATCGGCGATGACGGTCATGCTCTGGTCGAGCGTATAGATCTTGTTGTCGAGCGCATCGAAAGCCTCGCCACGCGCATTGCGCAGCACCATCTGGCCCTCGATCTTGTCGGCGTCATAGGCGTGCAGCGGGCGGCCCCAGCCGAGCGAGACCAGATTGGTGATATCGACAATGGTATTGATCGGCCGCAGGCCCACGGCGCGCAGCCGCTGCTGCAGCCAGTCGGGCGAGGGGCCGTTCTTGATGCCCTTCAGATAGCGCCCGGCAAACTTGCGGATCGCCTTGGGCTCCTGGGCAGAAAACTGATGGGGCAGGGGCGCAATCGGGCTCGCTCCCCTGGACGGGATGGGCGACATATCAGTCGCCTTGAGCCTGCCCAGACCCAGCGCCGCCAGATCGCGCGCCACGCCGTAAACCCCGGTCGCGTCGCCGCGATTGGGGGTGATGGAAATGTCAAACACCACCCCGTCCATGCCGACAAAGTCGACATATCTGGCGCCAATGGGAGCGTCCGCGGGCAATTCGATAATGCCGTCATGGTCTTCGCTCAGTTCCAGCTCGGCGGCTGAACAGAGCATGCCATTGGACACCTGGCCGCGGATATTGCCCTTGCCGATGGTCATGTCCTTGCCCGGGATATAGGTGCCGGGGAAGGCAAAAACGGTCTTGAGGCCGGTGCGGGCATTGGGCGCGCCGCAGACCACGTCGATCAATTCGCCCGAGCCGGCATCGACCTTGCAGACGCGCAGCTTGTCGGCATTGGGGTGCTGCTCGGCGGAAACGACATGGGCGGTGACGAAGGCGGCCAGATGCGCGCCCTGGCTTTCAATGCCTTCCACCTCGAGACCGATCATGGTCAGCGCCTTGCCGATCTCATCGACAGAGGCATTGGTGTCCAGATGTTCCTTGAGCCAATCGAGGGTGAATTTCATCTTTTTAGCCTTTAGCGGAAGTCGCTTTTGCTACCATTGATCGGCGGCAGCTGGGAGGAGAGTTTCAAAAGTTCAACGAGCACATTGGCAAAGCCGCGGGCATCGTCGATGGCTTTGTGGGTATGGGCAATATGGCCGTAATATTCAGCGGGCAATTTGCTCATGCCCCAATCGAGATAGGGCGCGCCGCGCAAGGTGCCGGCCATGGTGTAAAGACAGACCCCGCCGCCGCGAAAAATCTGCCGGCCCTTGAAGGGACCGCTGAGCGCGCGAGTGCCGGCATATTCATCAAGATAATGGTCCATCCAGAGACCATCGAAAATCATCGGCGCGGCCACGAACACTTTTGGGCCGGGCAGGTCTTCCACCCAATCGGCAAAGCGCGGCATGACCACGGCGGGGTCCTCGGCGCCATTGGTCGCGGCTTCCCAGGCTTCGGGCTGGGTCGCCCACCATGCCATGGTGGTTTCATTGGTGGTCCGGTCGGGACGCGGCGTCAGCACCGCCTCGAACTCGCCATGGCGCGTGCCATTGGCCTCAATGGCCACCGAGGCAAAGCTCAGCATGGAATTGTGCAGCGGCGTCGGCCCGTCGCTCTCGATATCGGTGACGATAAAGATCGGCCGCGCGACCTGATTGTAGAGCGAACGCCCGGCCGGGAGCACGCTCACCAGCCGGAATGTTTCACATACAATCTGCATGTCGGTTGCAAAACCGCCATTGCGCTCAAAATAGGCCTCGTGCCCGGCCCGCCATTCGGCATAGGGGCCTTCGCCTTCCTTGTCCGTGAAGCTGGGGTCGATTGCGTCGAAGCTTTTCACCTCCACCGACAGCGTTTCGATGATGCAGGCCTCTTCGCCCGCGCCATTGAGCACGACATCACGGCGCCCGACCTCGGGCATGGGCTCGTCCGGGCCGATGTCGCGGAGCGCCCCGCAGGTCGCGGTCTTGTCGCCGGTCAAAACCAGCGCGAGCAAACGATCAGCCAGTTCGGGGCTGTCTCCGAAGCTGAAGCGGACCTGTTCGGCATTGGCGATCATGGCAGACATTAGGGCGCTATGGCTCCGGGTGCCTTTTCGCCACGCAGCATGCTGGCAACGGAAATATCTTCGTCGATTTCCGGCCAATGCAGGCCCATCGGCATCAGTTCGATGTCCGAACGAGCGGCGGGCGTTGCCCCAACAAGGCGCGGATACCACCAGATCGGCGTGGAAACTTCGCGGCCATCGGCCAGGCGCACATGCAGTTGCGTCGCGTCGCAATGCGCTTCGACGGGGCGGCTGTCTTCGATATCAAGCACCAAAGTAGTCATTCCAAGCCTCCACAAAGGCATCCCTGTTCTCGCGCGTTGCGCCAACAATCTCATTGAGATCGCGGGCAGAGAAGCCGAGATTGACGGCAACGTTCAGGTCTCTGAGCCAGATTTTGGCTTCGCGTCCGTCTTTTACAACATGAACATGCGGCGGTTCCCAGCCATCGGCTGAGTAGAAGAAGAACCGATACCCCTTCCACCGCAACAAAGTTGGCATTTCTAGCTGCTCAGCCCCCCAAACAGCGTCGGCAGGTCGAGCGGGCGGAAGCCGTAGTGATCGAGCCAGCGCTGGTCGGCGTCGAAAAACGCACGAAGATCCGGCATGCCGTATTTCAGCATGGCGATGCGGTCGATGCCGATGCCCCAGGCAAAGCCCTGATAGACGTCGGGGTCGAGCCCGGCATTGCGGATGACGTTCGGGTGAACCATGCCGCAGCCCAGGATTTCGAGCCAGTCATTGCCCTCGCCGATCTTCACTTCCGAGCCGGAACGGTCGCATTGCACGTCCACTTCCATCGAGGGCTCGGTGAAGGGGAAGAAGCTCGGGCGGAACCTGAGGGTAACGCTGGGCACCTCGAAGAAGGCCTTGAGGAACTCTTCGAGCACCCAGCGCAACTGGCCGATATGGCTCGACTTGTCGATGACGAGACCCTCGACCTGGTGGAACATGGGCGTGTGGGTCTGATCGCTGTCATTGCGATAGGTGCGGCCGGGCATGACCACACGGATCGGCGGGTCCATGGCCGGAGTGATATAGGCGGCCGCCGGCTTTTCATTGGTCTTTTGCATGACACGCACCTGCACCGGCGAGGTATGGGTGCGCAGCACCTTCTTCACGCCGTCCGGGCCGGGCTTCATGAAAAAAGTGTCGTGCATTTCGCGCGCCGGATGCCCCTCGGGGAAGTTCAGCGCGGTGAAATTGAAATAGTCGGTCTCAATATCGGGTCCTTCGGCGATGGAAAAACCCATGTCCGAAAAGATCGCGGTGATTTCGTCGATGGTCTGGGAAATCGGATGGATACGGCCGCGCGCCGTGGGAGCAGGCTGCAGCGGCAGGGTGACGTCGACAGTCTCGGCCTTGAGGCGGGCTTGGAGCGCAGCGCCCTTGAGATCGGCGCTGCGGATCTCGATAAGGCTGGCGATGTCATTCTTGAGACCATTGATGGCCGGGCCCGCGGATTTGCGGTCGTCGGGAGCCATGGAGCCCAAAGTGGCCAGCAATGCCGAGACGCTTCCCTTCTTGCCCAGGGCCGACACGCGGACCGCGTCGAGTGCGGCTTCACTGCCGGCATCGGCGATGGCTGCGGACAATTCGGTGCGCAGGGTTTCGATCTGGGCTTCTAGCGACATCTTTATTCTCAACTCGGACAGTGTGGCGCGGTTAGAGCAAACAAAAACGCCCTGCGCCAGCCCTTCCGGGCGGCGCAAGGCGCGATTTTTGACCTCAGCAGTGCTTAGGTTTAGGCGGTGACGCGAGCGTGGGTAACGGTGTCCACGCCTTCCAGATACGCCAGCGCAGCCTTGGCCTTGACGACCAGAGCCTGGAACGCTTCGGGCTGGGTGATCGCGAGATCGCTCAGCACCTTGCGGTCGACGGCAATGTCAGCCTTGCTGAGGCCGTCGATAAATCGATTGTAGGTCAGGCCCTGATCGCGAACAGCAGCATTGATGCGCTGGATCCACAGAGCGCGGAAGTTGCGCTTCTTGACGCGACGATCGCGGTAAGCGTACTGGCCGGCCTTTTCGACGGCCTGCTTGGCGATACGGATCGTAGACTTGCGACGGCCATAATAGCCCTCGGCGGCCTTCAAGACCTTCTTGTGGCGAGCGTGGGCGGTAACGCCTCTCTTTACGCGTGACATGTGTCAGCTTCCTTTCAGCGTTAGCGGTTGTACGGCATGTACCACTTCACCAGACCTTCATCTCCCTTGGAGAGGATCTTGGTGCCGCGGTTGGTGCGGATGTACTTGGCGTTGTGGCTGATAAGGCGGTGGCGCTTGCCGGCGACGCCGGCCTTCACCTTACCGGTTGCGGTGAAGCTGAAACGCTTCTTGGCACCGGACTTGGTCTTCATCTTGGGCATTTTGCGGGTCCTTTAGAATAGTGCTGGATGGATTGAGGCCCATCGCATTCAAAGACCGCCACGGCATGCCTGTTGGCCGGGCGGTCCGAAGATGGCGCTCTATAGGGGGAATCCGGCAGGGTGGCAAGTCCTGTGGACGCTAAACCCGCGCTGCGTGCAGCATCGGCTCGAGATGATCCTCGAACAGCAGGCCCGGATGGGCCGCCAGCGCGGCGCCATAGGCGGCCTCTGCCGCGATGGAGACATTGAGAAAACCGATCAGCCCGGCGACGGCGTCTTCGGCAAGGCCATAATGACCGCCCAGTAGGCGACGATGGATTTCCTGCTTGCTTGCGATCATCCCTGCCGTGACGTCCTTTGAATTGCTCATCGAGCCATCGCGCTTGATGTAGTCATGCAGCGGCGCGCCAAGATGAAAGCTCTGCGGGATGGTCCGGTACAGCTGCAGCAGGAATTCGAGATCGGTCATATTGCTCATGGCCGGGTCGAACCGCCCGTCGCCGCGGCGCCGGTCCCACACCACCATGGCATCCATGGAAAGGCTCACCCATTTGTGCTGGCCCGGTGTCAGCACGCGGTCCGGCCCGTCCCCGACATAGCGCAGGTGCTGAAAGTCATCGGTCATCACGTCGAGCGCCGTGGTGACGATACCGTAGTCGGCCAGGGCGGAGACGGCCTTTTCCAGCTTTTGCGGTTTCAGCCGGTCGTCGGCATCGAGAATGGCGGCATAGGGGCTCTCGAGTTGATCAAGCGCCACATTGCGGGTCACCGAGGCGCCCTTGCCCACGCCGCCGCTGGTGAGAAACACCTGGCGGGGATCGTTCAGGCCCTGTTCAGCCAGAAGGGCGGCATAATCAAACCCATCATCGGCCACGATCCAATGCTGCCAATCACCATGGGTCTGGCCGAGTACACTTTGAACTGTGGAGGAAAGAGTGGTCTGGGCCCTATAGGCCGGCGTGATGATAGCAACGGTCTGCGACATGACTTGAACCTTGTCTCTATGTGACCCATATCTCGACAAGGTTTGCGATGCCACTCCAATCGGGTCGTGAACCATACGTTGCTTGATGATCAAGGACGCTTGTATGTCGCGTATATCAGTGTTTTCCGCCCCCTTTCTCCTTGGCTTCGATAGTTTCGAGGAGCGCATTGACCGGCTGGCCCGGTCGGCTGAAGGCTATCCTCCTTATAATATCGAGCGCTCAATGGGCGAGGACGGCACCGAGCGGTTCCTGATCTCCATTGCGGTGGCCGGGTTTGCCCAGTCAGACCTCGATGTGAGCGTGGAAGATAACCAGCTGATGGTGCGTGGCCGCCAGGCCGACGAACCGGGTCGGGACTTTTTGCATCGCGGCATTGCCGCCCGCCAGTTTCAGCGCAGCTTTCTGCTGGCCGATGGAATGAACGTCAAAGATGCAACTTTGGGACATGGTATGCTCGTTATTACTCTTGAGCGCCCCAAGGCGCCCAAGCTCGCCCGACAGATCGACATTCGCTCCTTGTGAGGAAAAAGAACAGGAAAGGGCCGACAGATGATGGATAAGCGCAATACCGAAAACGCATTGGATGCCGCCAATCCGCTCAAGCACCTGACACGCGCGCAATTCGCAGCGTTGGGGGGCGATGCAGTGGCCTATGTCAAACCCGTGATGGGCCTGGTGCTGACCAGCATGATCGAGGACGCCGAATTCGATGGCGCCACCCAGTACCAGCTGGTGATGTCCGCCGATGGCACGCCGCTCATGGTGGCCGACACCACCGAAGCCGTCACCGAATGGCTCGGCGACCAGAATATCGGGGTTGCCACGCTGCACTGATCGCGGCCTTCAACAACAAGACCCCCGCAGCGCCGCCGCGGGGGTCTTTTCATGCGTAAGCTGTGTGTTTCAGGCGGCGTAGGTGGTTTCCACCTGGGCTGTGAGCACAGCATGGAGCCGGGCCGGATCGGTTTCCGAGCGCAATTGATCGGTCACCCTCTCTGTGCGCAGCAGGCGGGCCACCCGCGACAGGGCCTTCAGGTGATCGGCTCCGGCACCAACCGGCGCCAGCAGCATGACCACCAGGTCCACCGGCTGGTCATCGACCGAATCGAAGTCGATGGGCTGGTCGAGCCGGGCGAAAACCGCCGTCACACCCTTGAGGCCCTGGATCTTGCCGTGCGGAATGGCAATGCCATTGCCCAGCCCGGTTGATCCAAGCTCCTCGCGGCCGGTCAGGGTCGCGAGAATTTTAGCCTGTGGGAAGTCTGTGAGTTCTGCAGCCTTTTGTGCAAGAATTTCAAAGAGCTGGCTCTTATTGGATACACCCGTGCAAGTCAGCACGGCATGCTCCGCCAGAATATCGGCCAATTCCATCAATCTGCCTTGGGATCTACCTAGCTATTTGGCGATAGGGGCACCGTTCAATTGGCGCCCAGGGCTGGATCAATCCAGCCTATATTGCCATCCGCGCGGCGGTAGACCACATTCAGGCCGCCATGTCCAGCATGGCGGAAAATCACAACCTGTTGTCCCGAAAAATCCAGCTCCATCACCGCTTCCTCAACGCTCATTTGCCTGAGGTTCTTGGTGGTTTCCGCCACGACGGGCGGTGCGTAATCCTCGTCAAGCTCGTCGAAATCATCAGAAGCGCCAAAGACGGTGTACTGGGCCGTCGTGTCTTCTGCGCCATTGGCATTGCTGCCCCTGCGATGCTGCTTGAGCTTGCGATTGTAGCGCCGCAGGCGCTTTTCGATATTGAGTGCCATCACTTCATAGGCACTGGTGGCGTCGCCGCCCTGGGCGCTGGCCTGAAGCACGGCGCCCGAATCCAGATGCACCACGCAATCGGCGCGGAAACCGATACCGTCCGGTGTCAGGGTGAGATGTCCGTCATATCCGCCGTCGAAATACTTTCCGACAACAGAAGCGAAGTGTTCCTCCGCCTTGCCCCTGAGGGCATCGCCGACATCCATGTTCTTTCCCGAAACGCGTAGGGTCATGGCTTTTATTCCTTTCGGTCGTTGGGCACGACGCGAGAGTTCCGTTAAGCCGCTTCCCGGCTTTACGGGACCTGCGTCTGCCGACCCTCCAGATGTGGGGAGCCGACACCAAGGATGCTAGTCCCGCGCCATGGGCACTGTCCATGTGCAAGTGGTGTCAAATGGCGCGATTAAAAACGTGACAGCCACACCGCTGCCACTTACCCTTCCCTCGCGCTGATTTGAGCAGCGGGCGACCCCGCGCGTGCCCCGGCCTGCCGCCGCGCCTCACGCCGTCTCGAAGTTTTTCTTCTGCCGCCGCCGGATCACCGAGGAGGGGATATTCATGCCCTCGCGATATTTGGCGACCGTGCGCCGTGCCACATCGATTCCCTGTTCCTTGCGCAGGAGGTCGGCAATCGTGTCATCGGACAGGATGTCGGTGCTCGGTTCGGCGTCAATCAGCTGCTTGATGCGGTGGCGAACCGATTCCGCCGAATGATCACCGCCGCCATCCGAAGAGGATATGGCCGTGGTGAAGAAATATTTCATTTCGTAGAGCCCGCGCGGCGTCGCCATATATTTATTGGCGGTGACGCGGCTGACCGTTGATTCATGCATGTCGATGGCCTCGGCCACCAGCTTGAGGGTCATGGGCTTCAAATGCGCCACGCCATGGGTCAGGAACCCATCCTGCTGGCGCACGATTTCGGCGGCGACCTTGGTAATGGTCTGGGCGCGCTGGTCCAGACTCTTGGTCAGCCAATTGGCGGTGTTGAGGCAGTCCGAGAGAAAGGTCTTCTCGGCTGCGTCGCGGGTCTTCTTGGTCACGGTTGCGTAATAGACGCGGTTGACCAGCACCCGGGGCAGCACTTCGGTATTGAGCTCGATCTGCCAGCCGCCATCGGGGCCGTTGCGCACGAACACATCGGGCACCACCGCCTCCACCGGCGTACTGTCAAAGGCCATGCCCGGCCGGGGGTCGAGCTGGCGCAGCTCCGCCAGCATGTCCACCAGATCCTCACGGTCGCATCCCACGGCCTTGAGCAGCGCCGGCATATTGTGCTCGGCCAGCAGATGCAGATTGGCAATCAGCGCCTGCATCATCGGGTCGAGCCGATCCCGCTCGCGCAGCTGGATGGAAAGGCATTCCCCGACGCTGCGCGCAAAAATGCCCGGCGGATCGCAGGTCTGGAGGACTTCGAGCACCGCTTCCACATCGGCCAGCTCGGCGCCCAGGAGTTCGGCAATGGCTTCTGGGTCGCCCACCATATAGCCGGCCTCGTTGAGGCCATCGATCAGGTGTTGCGCGATCAGCCGGTCGGCCGGCGTGCGCAGCAGCATATGCGCCTGGGCTTCCAGGTGATCGGCCAAGCGCGGACGGCTGGCGACATATTGGTCCAGATCGGGGGCCTCGCCACCCTCGAAACTGCCATTGCGGTCAGGACCAGTGGCATGGCCATGCTCGGGCGGGCCGGCGTCCGGGAAGACATTTTCGACCGCCGTGTCATAGCCCTCGGCAATCTGGTCGGCGTCCTTGATGCGTTCGCCCTGGGACACCGTGTCCTCATAGGCGCTCATCTCGACGGCGCGCTCGGGAGCCTCGGCCGCCTCGCTATCCTCGCCTGCGCCTTCTTCGCGCTCCAGCAGCGGATTGCGCAGCAGCTCGGTGTCGACGAAATCATTGAGCTCGAGATGGCTCAGTTGCAGCAGCCGGATCGACTGCATCAACTGTGGCGTCAGGGTCAGGCTCTGGCTCTGACGAAACTCCAGCCGCGGCGACAGCGCCATGCGAAAAAGGCCCTTGCATGCAAACAAATTCAGCCGCTTGCGGCTGCTTACCGAGCGGACCATGACTCAATTTTGAGCACACGGCAAGTTTCGTGCCAGATTTGCTCACCTCGGGGTGAGCGCCGGACGTCAGATGGAAAAACTGTCGCCCAGATAGACCCGGCGGGCCTCGGGGTCGGCGCTGATGGTTTCGGGCTTGCCCTGGATCATCACCTTGCCCCCGTGAATGAGATAGGCGCGGTCGACCAGCCCCAGCGTTTCGCGCACCGCATGGTCGGTGATCAACACGCCAATGCCGCGCTGCGTCAGCTGGCGCACGAGACCCTTGACCTCGGCCACCGCAATCGGATCGACACCAGCAAAGGGCTCGTCGAGCAGCATGAAGCCGGGATCGGCGGCCAGCGCCCGGGCGATCTCGACGCGGCGGCGTTCACCGCCCGAAAGCGAGAGGGCATTTGCCCGGGCCAGATGGGCGATGGAGAATTCGGCTAACAGCGCCTCGAGGCGCCTTTGACGGTCCTTGCGGTCATGCACGGTGTTCTCGATCACCGCCATGATATTGTCCTGGACCGAGAGCCCGCGAAAGATCGAGGGCTCTTGGGGCAGATAGCCAATGCCCAGTTGGCCGCGCTGGAACAGCGGCAGCCGCGTGATGTCCTGCCCATCGAGCAGAATGGTGCCGGCATCAGGTTTGACCAGGCCCATGATCATGGTGAAGACCGTGGTCTTGCCCGCGCCATTGGGACCCAAAAGGCCCACAGCCTCACCGCGTCGCACCGCGAGCGACACATCGCGCACCACGGCGCGCTTGCCAAAGCTCTTGGCCAGGCCATGGGCCACCAGCCAGCCGGTCTGATCAATGCGCGGGCGGGTCTCGGCACTCATTGCGAGGTGAACACCCCGGTCACCCGACCGCCGCCCGAATTGGTGAAGGTGGAAACGCTGGTCGCCAGATTGACCACCAGTTCGGCCGCATTGACCGTGCCGCTGGCATTGACCACCCGGACATTGCCGGTGAGGCGCAGCAATTGGTCGGCCGGCGTATAGACAGCATGCTCGCCAGTGGCGTCCTGGTCCTTGGTCTTGAGCCGCACATTGCCCCCGGTCGCCACGAAGGTCTTGATGTCGGTGGTGCCGCCCTCGCCATAGGTGGCAATGACCTTGGGCGCCCAGACCGTTACATTGGGATGCACGACCACGACGTCGCCGGTAAAAACCACCTCGCGCGCCGCGTCGTTCATCACGGTCTGATCCGAGGTGATCTCGACCGGGCTCTGGGCCATTGCCATGCCGGAGACCAGCAGGGGCACTAGAACGGCAATCAGGGCGCGGACGCGCTTCATGGGTTTTCGCTTTCAGTGGTGGCGGAGCTATCCTCGCCGGGCGTCGATGGCAGGGTGACCACCGAGCGTTGAAATGTCCACACAATGGTGCTGGCATCATAGATCAGACCCTGGGCCCGCACCGTGGTGCCATCGGCATAGTCGATGGCGACCGGGCCGCGGGTGGTCAGGAGCTGGCTGTGCCAGTCAAAGATGGAATCGCGCAGCGTGCCGGTGGTTCCCGTGCTGTCGGCAACATCGGCCAGCCCCGGCACCATGGTCAGCTGATTGGTGGTGTCGAGCTGGGCGCTGCGCGCTTCCATGGTCAGCTGCACCCCATCGATGCGGTTGATCACCAGCTTTGCATTGGTGAGGTCGATCAAATCGCTGCGCTCGGTTGTGGCGCGCGCGGTCTCGGCCCAGACCCGATAGGACGATCCGTCGTCCAGGGCGCCGACATATTCGGGCGCCTCGATGGAAATCGAATCGGGGGTCACGGTGAGCTGGTCGATGCTGAAGCGGCCGCCCATGCTGGCCAGATAGATCTGTCCGATCAGTCCGCCCAGCACCAAGGCCCCGACCAGCGGCACGGCAAAGCGCAGCACATTGACCACGCCATTGCGCCGGGCAAGACGTTGATAGCTCTGGCGGGGGCCGGCGAGTGCTGGCATGGCGCCTTCCAGGCCTCAGCTATGGGCGAAGATATCGGTTTCGTCCCAACCCATGAGGTCAAGGGCGCAACGGGTCTTGAGGAAATCAAAGCACGATTGCGCCAATTCGGTGCGGCCCTCGCGCGCCAGCATGCGATCAAGATGGCGCTTGAGGTCGTGCAGATAGAGCACGTCCGAAGCAGCATAATCGAGCTGCGCGTCGCTCAGCTTGTCCCCGCCCCAGTCAGAGCTTTGCTGCTGTTTGGAAAGGTCAACGTTGAGCAGCTCGCGCACGAGGTCCTTGAGGCCATGCCGATCAGTATAGGTCCGCACCAGTTTCGAGGCGATCTTGGTGCAATAGACCGGCCCGGTGACAACGCCAAAGCGGTTCTGCAACACCGCAACGTCAAAGCGCGCATAGTGAAAAATCTTGGTCACGCCGGGATCGGAGAGGAGCTTGACCAGGTTCGGCGCTTCGCTGGCATCCTGGGGAATCTGCACCACATCGGCGCTGCCATCGCCGGGCGAAAGCTGCACCACGCACAGACGGTCGCGGTGAGGATGAAGCCCCATGGTCTCGGTATCGATCGCGACTTCGCGGCTGTAATTGGAAAGGTTGGGCAGGTCGCCGCGATGCACTCGGATGGCCATTGATTTGGTCCCGCTAGAAAACTGCCCCTTCCTTGGCACAGAGAGGTGGCCAAGGAAAGGCATGGCGCGCCCGCCATTATGTCATCCGATATAAAGCTTTCTTTATATCACTATTGCTTTCCGTTCACGGACCTGCGAAAACCGACGCCGAAAGTGCCGGGAATGTGTCCCGTCACGCGCACTTCCGCGTGCGCCCTCGCCACTTGCAAAGAGGTTTAACGTGGCCCGATCTTCCTATCTGTTCACCTCGGAATCCGTTTCCGAGGGCCATCCCGACAAGGTCTGCGACCGGATTTCGGACGAAATCGTCGATCTGGTGTTCAAGGAGGCCAAAAAGGCCGGCATGGACGCTGGCGCGGTGCGCATTGCCTGTGAGACCCTGGCGACCACCAATCGCGTCATTATCGCCGGCGAAGTGCGCGTGCCAGAGAGCCTGCTCAAGCGCGGCAAGGACGGCAAGATCGTCCTCGACGCCTCGGGTGCTCCGGTGGTCAACCCGGCCAAATTCAAGTCGGCGGCCCGCAAGGCCATCCGGGCCATCGGCTACGAGCAGTCGGGCTTCCATTGGAAGACCTGCCGCATCGACGTGCTGCTGCATGGCCAGTCCGCCGACATTGCGGTCGGCGTCGACGAGGCCGGCAACAAGGATGTTGGCGCTGGCGACCAGGGCATCATGTTCGGCTATGCCGCCCGTGAAACCCCTGAATTGCTGCCTGCCCCAATCTATTATGCCCACAAGATCCTCGAGACCCTGACCGACGCCCGCAAGGCCAATAATGGCCCGGCCGGCAAGCTTGGCCCCGATGCCAAGAGCCAGGTGACGGTACAATATCAGGACGGCAAGCCCGTCGGGGTCACCCAGATCGTGCTCTCGACCCAGCATCTGGATGAGACGCTGACCTCCGCCGATGTGCGCAAGATCGTCGAGCCCTATATCCGCCAGGCCCTGCCCGAAGGCTGGATCAGCGATGACACGGTCTGGCACGTCAATCCGACCGGTAAATTCGTTGTCGGCGGTCCCGATGGCGACGCGGGCCTGACCGGGCGCAAGATCATCGTCGACACCTATGGCGGCGCAGCGCCCCATGGCGGCGGCGCCTTTTCGGGCAAGGACCCCACCAAGGTGGACCGTTCGGCCGCCTATGCCGCGCGCTATCTGGCCAAGAACGTGGTCGCCGCCGGCCTTGCCGATCGCGCCACCATCCAGCTCTCCTATGCCATTGGCGTGGCCAAGCCGCTCTCGATCTATGTCGATCTGCATGGCACCGGCAAAGTGGATGAGGCGGTGCTGGAAAAGGCCCTGGCCGAGGTGATGGACCTGACGCCGCGCGGCATCCGTACCCATCTCGATCTCAACAAGCCTATCTATGCCAAGACCTCGGCTTATGGCCATTTCGGTCGCAAGGCCGGTCGGGACGGCAGCTTCTCCTGGGAGAAGACCGACCTGATCAAGGCGCTCAAGGCCGCCGTGGCCTAAGCCATAACCAGATTGACCCGGGGCCTCTTTTCCGCGACATGCGGGGACGAGGCCCCTTTTTATTGCGCAAACGACCATGTCCGACCACGAACTGCCCAAAACCCGCTCCGGCGAGCCCCGCGCCTTTTTCGGCCGCCGCTCCGGCAAGAAGCTGCATGGCGGGCAGAAGGCGCAGGTGGCTGAACTGCTGCCCCAGGTCGAGATCGCCCTAAAGGACCAGCTTGACCCCCGGACCTTGTTTCCAGAGGCCGGGCGCCTGGTTGTCGAGATTGGGTATGGCGGCGGCGAACATTTGGCGCGCAAGGCCGCCGAGGAACCGGCAACCGGCTTTATCGGCTGCGAGGTCTTTACCGGCGGCATTGGCAAGATGGTGCAGGCCATCGAGGCGCGAGGGCTGACCAATGTGCGGCTCTTTACCGACGATGCGCTCAAGCTGCTGCTGAGCCTGCCCGACGCATCGCTCGACGCGGTCTATCTGCTTTATCCCGACCCCTGGCCCAAAACCCGCCACCACAAGCGCCGCTTCGTTTCACCCACCACGCTCAATGAATTGGCACGGGTGATCCGGCCTGGCGGCCAGTTTCATTTCGCCACCGATATTGAAGACTACGCCAACTGGACCCTGGCCCATATCGTGCGGGAGCCCCGGTTCGGTTTTGCGCCCGAGGCGCCGGGCAGCTGGCACACGCCCTATCCGGGCTGGCAGCCGACGCGCTACGAGCAGAAGGCGCGACGCGAAGGGCGGATGATCAGCTTCTACTTCAGTTTCACGCGCCGCCCGGTGTAACCCATCGGTCACCCTCAAAGGCTTTCCTGCCGCAATGCACTGGACCTTGGCGCCAGACGCCCCATATCGGGGTCTGAAGCTATCCCGGAGTTGCGTCATGTCCACGTCCCCACTCGATCCCCCGTCGGGCCATGAACTGCTGGTGGTGCGGCCGAGCAAATGGACGCTGGTGGTCGTGGTGCAATTGCGCGAGGGGACGATGCGGTTCAACGAATTGCGCCGCAATATGGGCGGGGTGCCGCAGAAATCGCTGAGCCAGACGCTGCGCGAACTGGAACGCGACGGGTTCGTCACTCGCACGGCATATGCGACCATTCCGCCGCGGGTGGATTATGATCTGACCGAGCTGGGCCGGGAATTGTTGACGCTGGCCGATGATTTTCATCGTTTCGCCCAGCGCAATCGCGAGGCCGTGGAAGAGGCGCGACGCCTCTTCGATGCCGTGGACGCGCGCCCGTCAGCTTGACCCGGGCGCTACGGGCACCGCCATCACTGGCGGCGCCGAGGCGCGGTTGGGTCTTAGAGCGCAACCTGTTCGAGAGTGGTCGGGTTGAAAAACAGAATGGTCTGGCGGCCGTCATCGGCGGTCACGAGGGCCGTGACATAGTCACCCCATTCTTCGACCGAGGCGGCATCGATCCCCTTGTGCTGCAGCTCGGACAAGACATAGTCCGCGTTGAAGTCGCTGTCGGAGGTTGCCACCAGCGAGCCGGCCATGGCGGGAGCGGCAACGCCGGCAAAAGCGGCTGCGGCGACGAGGGCGATTACAGTGTTCTTGATCATGGGAGGATGATCCTTTCTGGTTTGAACGAACCGGAAATGAGCACCCCGGCCGAGCCGCACAAGTCATGGATTTCCACTTTTTTGCACTTGAATCCCGCTGCGGCGACCCGAAGGTTTGTTGTGGGAAATCAAGGGCTTTTCAGGAAACCCGGTTTCGTCAGGGAAACCTGCGCACATCAATTGCCGCGCCCTGCAACCCTTCGTCGCCCTCGACTGTTGATGCTCCAAAGGAGCTCGCGATGCAGACCTCAGTGCGCATTCTCGACACCGTTCCCGTCACCCACAATGTCCGTCACTATCGCCTCGAGCGGCCAAAGGGGTTCGGCTTTTCGCCCGGCCAGGCGACCGAGGTCAGCATTGATCGCGCGGGATGGCAGGACAAGAAACGCCCCTTCACCTTCACCAGCCTGCCCGATGCCGAAATCCTTGAGTTCACCATCAAGAGCTATTTCGACCACAATGGCGTCACCAATGAGCTGTGGTCGCTCGGAGCCGGTGACCATCTGATCCTGCGCGATGTCTGGGGCACCATCCAATACAAGGGGCCGGGCACCTTCATTGCCGGCGGGGCCGGGGTTACCCCCTTCATCGCTATCCTCCGCCATCTCAATGCCACTCACAGAATTGCCGGCAACCGGCTGATTGTTTCCAATCAAACCGAGAAGGACATCATCCTGCGCGATGAGTTTGAAGCCATGGCGGGGCTGGATGTGCTCTGGACCGTGACCAATGATTCCAGATCATCACTCCTCCAGGAACGCATCGACGCCGACTTTCTCAAGCGCCACGTCCAAGACCTCGAGCAGAATTTTTATCTTTGCGGGCCTGATCCCATGGTCAAGGACCTGCGCGCCCTGCTCGAGGGCGCCGGCGCCGATGTCGGCAATGTCACCTGGGAGCGATAGCGGGCTGCGGCATCGCTTGCCTTTGCCTCGCGGCAGGTCTATAGGAGGGCCAACATCGTTGCTCTCTTATCGAGGGTGGGTGCCCGAAACGGCCCCCGCTCTTTTTGTTATCCACGGCGGGGTGCAGGCCAATCGGCACGCATCCGCCCAGCAAGAACACCCTTCATGGCTTTCGATCTGAGCGAAAAGCGCTACATCAAGGAATCCGGGCTTGAGGCCCGCATTGCCCGTATTGTCGAGCCGGTGGCCATCGGCCTCGGCTATTCCCTGGTGCGGATCAAGGTGACGCCGGAAAACGGCTGCACCCTGCAGATCATGGCCGAGGACGAGAACGGGCGCTTCAACATCAACGACTGCGAGGCGCTCTCCAAGGATCTCTCGCCGGTGCTTGATGTCGAAGACCCGATTGACCGCGAATATCACCTTGAAGTGTCCTCGCCCGGCATTGACCGTCCGCTGGTCCGCAAGCGCGATTACGAGCGCTTCATCGGCCATGAGGCCAAGGTCGAGCTGAGCGACATGATCAATGGCCGCAAGCGGTTCCGTGGCGACATTGCTGCGGTGGACGCCGATGGCGTCACCATTCGCCTGCCCGATGCACCGGGCGGCACCGACCCTGACCACAAGCTCAGCTTCACCGATATCGCTGAAGCCAAGCTGGTCATGACCGACAAGCTCATGGACATGGCCCGCGCCGACCAGGAGCTGCACCCCATCGACGACGACGAGACCGAAACGGTCGAGTACGCCGACACTGACGAACTCTCCGAGGAGAAGAACTGAAATGGCCGTTAGCGCGAATCGCCTTGAGCTGTTGCAGATTGCCGATGCTGTGGCCCGCGAAAAGTCCATCGACCGCATGGTCGTGATCGAGGCTATGCAGGACGCAATGGAAAAGGCCGCCAAGGGCCGCTATGGCGCCGAGACCGAGATCAAGGTCGAGATCAATCCGCGCTCGGGCGAAACCCGCATGTGGCGCCTGCTTGAAATCGTCGAGGACATCGAAGAGCCCTCCCGCCAGGTCGACCTCAAGTTCGCCCGCACCAAGTCGCCCCAGGCCAAGGTCGGCGACTTCCTGACCGAGCCGCTGCCGCCCATGGAATTTGGCCGCATTGCCGCCCAGTCGGCCAAGCAGGTCATCGTGCAGAAGGTGCGCGACGCCGAGCGCGACCGCATGTTCGAGGAATATACCGGCCGCGTCGGCGAGATCGTCAACGGCACCGTCAAGCGCGTCGAATATGGCAATGTGATCGTCGATCTCGGTCGTGGCGAAGCCATCATCCGCCGCGATGAACTAATCCCGCGCGAGCTGTTCCGCTACGGCGACCGCGTGCGTGCCTATATTTATGACGTGCGCCGCGAACAGCGCGGACCGCAGATCTTCCTGTCGCGCACCCATCCTCAGTTCATGGCCAAGCTGTTCATGCAGGAAGTGCCGGAAATCTATGATGGCGTGATCACCATCCGCTCGATTGCCCGTGATCCGGGCTCGCGCGCCAAGATCGCCGTGACCTCGAACGACAGTTCCATCGACCCGGTCGGCGCCTGCGTTGGTATGCGCGGCAGCCGTGTGCAGGCGGTGGTCGCCGAACTGCAGGGCGAAAAGATCGACATCATTCCCTGGACCGACACCATTGCCGACCTTGTGGTTTCGGCGCTGCAGCCGGCCGACGTTGCCAAGGTGGTGCTCGACGAGCAGGCCGAGCGCATCGAAGTGGTGGTCCCCGACGAACAGCTCTCGCTGGCCATCGGTCGCCGCGGCCAGAATGTGCGCCTCGCCAGTCAGCTCATTGGTTGGGATATCGACATCCTGACCGAGCAGGAAGAAAGCGAACGGCGCCAGAAGGAATTCACCGAACGCTCGACCCTGTTCATGCAGGCTCTTGACGTTGACGAGATGGTTGCCCAGCTCTTGGCTTCCGAAGGCTTCTCCTCGGTCGAGGAACTGGCCTATATCGAGCCCAATGAAATCGCCTCGATTGAAGGGTTCGACGAGGAAACCGCTGGCGAAATCCAGAACCGCGCCGCCGAATATCTGGCCGAGATCGATGCCAAATTCGATGCACAGCGCAAGGATCTGGGCGTCGAAGACGAACTTTATGAGATCCCTGGCCTCAATGCCGCCATGCTGGTGGCCTTGGGTAAGGAAGACATCAAGTCGGTGGAAGATTTCGCCGGCTGTGCCGCTGACGATCTGGTCGGCTGGACCGAACGCAAGGATGGTGAAACCAAGCGCTTTGACGGCACTTTCAAGGACTTCCCCGTGTCTCGCGAGGAAGCCGAGGACATGATCATGCAGGCCCGCGTCCGTGCCGGCTGGATCAGTGCCGAAGATCTCCCCGGAGAAGAATTGCCTGCCGACGAAGACGGCGAAGGCTTTACCGAGGAGGAGGCGGTCTAAGGACCGCCTTCTGGGAGCACCCGGCCTTGGCCCGGAGCGTTGACATGGTTAGAACCTGTGCCTTGACCCGGGCTGAAATGCCGGTCGAGGCGCTGGTGCGTTTCGTGGTCGGGCCCGATGACGTCCTGGTGCCCGATGTGGATGCACGGGCCGAAGGGCGCGGGGTCTGGATCACGCTCAGCCACGCCGCCGTCACCGAAGCGGTCAAGAAGAAGGCCTTTGCGCGCAGCCTCAAGGCGCCGGTCAGCGTTCCTGCTGATCTGGCGGACCTGACCCGGCTGCGGCTCGAGCAGCGTCTGCTTTCGGCGCTGGGCATGGCCCGCAAGGCCGGTCAATTCATGAGCGGCGCCACCAAGGTCAAGTCTGCCATGCAGTCCGGCCAGGTGCTGGCGCTGTTCACGGCGACCGACGCGGCCGAGGACGGCCGCAACAAGATGCTGGGGGCCCTGAGGGCTCTCAACTATGCGCGACACGACGCCGGGATAACAGGCCCGGACGTGCCGCATTTTGAATCGCTCTCAAGTGCGCAAATGGGTTTGGCACTTGGGCTCGAAAATGTGATACATGCTGCCCTCATGACCGGGGCAGCAGCCCAATCGGCGGTGGACAAGGCCAGAAGACTGGCCAGATACACCGCCCCAGCGATGGAAGACCACACCGACCGCCCCGCGGCGTCCGGTGTGCTTTTGCCCGCGGAACAGGACGAAAGACGATAGGAAGTATGGCTGATAACGACGACAAGCGTTCCGACGACACTGGCGCCAAGAAGACTCTGACCCTCAAGGGTGGCGCCGGGCTGGGCAATCGCCCCGGCGGGATGTCGCGTGGGCCTTCGCGCTCGACTGTGGTCGTGGAAAAACGCACCCGCATCGTGCCCAAGCCGGCAGGCACCGCGCCAGCCGGCAGCGGGCGTCCCGCGCCCGGTGGCCGTCCGCAGGGCCGCCCGATGCAGCAGCAGAACCGCGCCCCGCTGGGCCTGAGTGCCGCTGAGGCCGAAGCGCGCCGCCAGGCGCTGGCTCTTGCCGGCGCCCGCCAGGCCGAAGACAGCCAGCGTTTTGCCGCCGAAGAGGCGCGCCGCATCGAGGACGACAATCGTCGCCGTCAGGTGCGCGAGGAAGCGGCCCGCCAGGAAGCGGAACGCCGCCAGGCCGAAGAAAGCCGTCAGGCCGACGAAGTCGCGGCCCAGCAGGCCCAGCCCGAACCGACCCCGGCACCAGCACCCGCACCCGCTGCGCGCGAGGACTTTGTTCCCGCCAGCCAGCGTAACCCGGGTCCCTCCACCGTACGCACCGTGTCTGGCCGTCCGGGCCAGCCGGCCCGTCCGCCGCGTCCCGCTGCCGGCCGTCCCGAAAGCGAGCGCGGCGCTGGCGCTGCACTGCGTCCTACGGGTGCCCGTCCCGCAGGGGCTGCCGGTCGCCCCGCTGGCGATCGCCGTCCCGGCGCCGGCATGGCGCCCATCGGCAATGTGCCACCAGCTCCGCCCAGCGAAGCTGATGGCCGCAAGATCCGCACTGGCGCCCCCCAGCAACGCCCGACCACCGAGGCGGAACTGGAAAATGCCCGTCGCGCTTCGCGCGCTCAGCCTGAGCGCCCGACCCGTCGCGCCGGTGCCGATGCCAATGCCCGTGGCCGTCTGACGGTTGCCAGCGCCACCACCGAGAGCGACCGTGACCGCGGTCCCTCGCTGGCCGCCATGCGCCGCCGTCGCGACAAGAAAATGGGCCGCAACCAGCAGACTGCGCCCAAGCTCAGCCGTGAAGTGATCATCCCCGAAGTCATCACGGTTGCCGAACTGGCCAACCGCATGGCCGAACGCTCCGTCACCGTCATCAAGATGCTGATGAGCATGGACCGCATGGTCACCATCAATGATGTGATCGATGCCGATACCGCCGAGCTGATTGCGGGCGAACTGGGCCACACGGTCAAGCGCGTCAGCGATGCCGACGTCGAAGAGGGTCTCTATGACATCCCCGCCGACGACAAGGCCGAGGACCTGACCGACCGCGCGCCGGTCGTGACCATCATGGGTCACGTCGACCACGGCAAGACTTCGCTGCTCGACGCGATCCGCGAAGCCAATGTTGTGTCGGGTGAAGCCGGTGGCATCACCCAGCATATCGGCGCCTATCAGGTCGAAAAGAACGGCACCAAGATCACCTTCCTCGACACCCCGGGCCACGAGGCGTTCACCGCCATGCGTGCCCGCGGCGCCCAGGCGACCGATATTGCCATTCTGGTGGTGGCCGCCGACGACGGCGTCATGCCCCAGACCATTGAATCCATCAAGCACGCCAAGGCCGCTGGTGTTCCCATCATTGTCGCCATCAACAAGATGGACAAGCCGGAAGCCAATCCGACCCGCGTGCGTACCGAATTGCTCCAGCATGAGGTGTTCGTGGAATCCATGGGCGGCGACGTGCTCGACGTGGAAGTGTCCGCCAAGACCCAGAACGGTCTCGACAAGCTGCTCGAAACCATCCTGCTGCAGGCCGAAGTGCTTGAACTCAAGGTCGCCCGCGATGGTCGTGCCGAGGGTCTGGTCATCGAAGCCAAGCTCGACAAGGGCCGCGGCGCCGTGGCCACGGTTCTGGTGCAGCGCGGGACCCTGGCCATCGGCGATATTCTCGTCGCCGGTACCGAATTTGCCCGCGTCCGCGCCCTGATCAACGACAAGGGCGAGCAGGTCAAATCGGCCGGTCCGTCCGTGCCGGTGGAAGTGCTCGGCTTTACCGGCGTGCCGAGCGCGGGCGACCGCTTCTCGGTGGTCGAGACCGAAGCCCGTGCCCGCGAAGTCACCGAATATCGTCAGCGCGCCATCCGTGAAAAGACGGCCGGCGGCGGCGCCACCAGCCTCGAGCAGATGATGAATCAGCTCAAGGTCGCTGGCATTGCCAAGTTCCCGCTGATCATCAAGGGCGACGTGCAGGGTTCGGTGGAAGCCATCAATGCCTCGCTCAACAAGCTCTCGACCGATGAAGTGTCGGCCCAGATCCTGATGAGCGGCGTGGGCGGCATCACCGAAAGCGACGTCACCCTGGCCTCGGCGTCCAATGCCATTGTCATCGGCTTTAACGTCCGCGCCAACAAGCAGGCTGCCGATCTCGCCACCCGGGACGGCATCGAAATCCGCTACTACAACATCATCTACGACCTCGTGGATGACGTGAAGAATGCCATGAGCGGCCTCCTGGCGCCCGAACGCCGCGAAACCTTCATCGGCTACGCAAAGATCCTCGAAGTCTTCCAGATCACCAAGGTCGGCAAGGTTGCCGGCTGTCAGGTCACCGAAGGTATCGTGGAACGCGGCGCCGGCGTGCGCCTGCTGCGCGACGACGTGGTCATCCACGAAGGCAAGCTCAAGACGCTCAAGCGCTTCAAGGACGAGGTCAAGGAAGTCCAGACCGGCCAGGAATGCGGCATGGCCTTCGAGAACTACGAAGACATCCGCGCCGGCGACGTCATCGAATGCTTCCGCGTCGAGACCGTGCAGCGCACGCTCTAGGCGTCAGGCGCAATCAGAAATTGAGAAGGGGCGCGGAGCAATCCGCGCCCGCTTTGTTTTATTTGGACGTAAGGCGTTGCAGCTCAAGATGGCAGCTTTGTCTAGCGCACAGTCAGCGCTAGACCCGGAGGCGATTTACGCGATCTGGAGGAGGTATCCGTCGCCTTAGGGGTAGCGGTTGACGGAAATTGTACCCCACTTAGCATCATCCAAGAATGAAGCGAGATGGAGAAGATGCAACTATCTGATTCTGGTCCAACAAAATTGGACATAGCCGCCCATCACGTGACCACATCAATTCAGCTGATTGCCATTGATGCGGCCCCTTATTCTATCCAGCTACCCGTTATGGCGGCGGACGAGCTAATAGAGGTGCTCGCGAAACATCGGAACATTTCGCTTCCTTACGACTCAGCCATCTATATTCGCTCGGAATTTCGGGCGGAATGGAGACGCCGAAAGAGAGCGGCATACAATTTTTTCAAACATGCAGATCGTGATCCAGATGGCACTTACGAGGGCCCGGACGTCGACAAGCTTAGACATCTCAACGATCTGCAGACTGTGTTCAACGTTGTTGGGCTTCGGGCTCTCGGATATGAAATTCCTAGCCAAATGATGCAGTATTTCCTGCTGGTAGGAACTGTCCACCCACACCTAATCAAGTGGGATCAACTCGAAGCGGACAATCCTGGGCTCTCAGCAGCTCGACAGTCCGTTGGGCCAATCGACCGAAAAATGTATCTGATGACCCTGCGCAAGGTTCTGAGGCTTTCTGACTGATCGCCAATCGTGCTCGGTCTGCGCATTGATCCCCTCAGCGCCCAGCCAAACAAAAGGCCCGCTTCCAGTTCAGGAAGCGGGCCTGGGTATCGCCGGTGGCGGGTGACTACGGCTGGACCGAACGCCACGGGCAATTCTTTAAACTGTGATCGGGCAGGAGGCCGCCCGCTCTGTCCCGTTAAAACACCGAGCCAAAATTCGTGGTTGAGGCCAGGACCGGGGCCGGGGCGGCGTTGATGACCGTGACGCGGGCGCCGACGGGCACGCGGGCATAGAGATCGATAATGTCCTGGTTCATCAGGCGCACGCAGCCCGAGGACACATTGGTGCCGATCGTATAGGGCTCGGTGGTGCCGTGAATGCGGAACAGCGTGTCGCGGCCCTGCTTGTAGAGATAAAGCGCGCGCGGACCGAGCGGGTTCTCCGGCCCCGGCCCCATGCCGCCCGCATAGGGGCCATAGCGATCCGGCTCGCGGGCAATCATCGACTGGGTCGGGGTCCAGCGCGGCCAGGCGGCCTTGCGGCCAATGGTGGCATCGCCCCGGAACACCAGTGCCTCGTCCTTGCCCACGCCGATGCCATAGCGCAGGGCGCGGTTGTTCTCGAGCACGAGATAGAGGTAATGCGCCGGGGTATCGACAACCAGCGTGCCGGGACGCTCGGACGTGAAATAGGGCACTTCCTGGCGCCACCATTTCGGATCGACGCGGCGCAGGTCCATGCCCGCCACCATATAGGGTTCGCCCGCGACCGGGCCATACATGCGCTGGTAATAGGGGTCGATGACCGGCTCCTGGACCACCGGCTGGCGGGTGGTGGAGCAGGCCGAGAGCGCAGTGGCCGAAAGGCCAAGCAGGAACAGGCGGCGGGAAATCAAAACAAAAACCTCGGGCACAGGGAAAGACGGACGGACGCCATGCGGGTCACGCTAATGAGTAACGCTTCATGGCCTTAACGTGACCCCAATGCGGCGGTTCCTCGCCGCAATGTGATGAGGCAATGGGTGTTGCAGATTTGGCACGGTTGTCGGGTTAAGCCAAAAAAATGGCCGGGCGAACCCGGCCATCTCGAATTTTTTAAAAAAGACCGTCTGCCTTATTCGGCAGCGTCGTCCTTGGCGGCGGCAACTTCCTTGCCGGTAGCCTGGTCGACGATCTTCATGGACAGGCGGACCTTGCCGCGCTCGTCAAAGCCGAGGAGCTTCACCCAGACCTTGTCGCCTTCCTTGACCACATCGGTGGTCTTGGCAACGCGGGCTTCGGCCAGCTGGCTGATGTGCACAAGGCCATCCTTGGCGCCGAAGAAGTTCACGAACGCGCCGAAATCGGCGGTCTTGACCACGGTGCCCTGGTAGATCGTGCCCACTTCCGGCTCGTCGGTGATCGAGCGGATCCACTTGATCGCCGCTTCGATCTGCGAGCCATCCGAGGACGAAACCTTGACGGTGCCGTCGTCTTCGATGTTCACCTTGGCGCCGGTCTTTTCCACGATCTCGCGGATAACCTTGCCGCCGGTGCCGATCACTTCACGGATTTTGTCGGTCGGGATCTTGAGCGTTTCGATGCGGGGCGCAAACTCGCCCACTTCGCCACGCGAGGCCGACAGCGCCTTGGCCATTTCACCCAGGATGTGGATGCGGCCGTCCTTGGCCTGGGCCAGGGCGATCTTCATGATCTCTTCGGTGATACCGGCGATCTTGATGTCCATCTGCAGCGAGGTCACGCCAGCGTCGGTGCCGGCCACCTTGAAGTCCATGTCGCCCAGGTGATCTTCGTCACCCAGGATGTCCGACAGGACGGCGAACTTTTCGCCTTCCAGGATCAGACCCATGGCAATACCAGCCACCGGCTTCTTCATCGGCACGCCGGCATCCATCAGCGCCAGCGAGGTGCCGCAGACGGTTGCCATCGAGCTCGAGCCATTGGACTCGGTGATCTCGGACACGACACGGATCGTATAGGGGAATTCTTCCATGGTCGGACGGATCGGATTGATGGCGCGCCATGCGAGCTTGCCATGGCCGATTTCGCGGCGACCGGGCGACCCCATGCGGCCAGCTTCACCCACCGAATAGGGAGGGAAGTTGTAGTGCAGCAGGAAGTTTTCCTTGCGGGTGCCTTCGAGCGAGTCGATGAACTGCTCGTCATCGGCGGTGCCCAGAGTGGCAACCACCAGCGCCTGGGTTTCACCACGGGTGAACACGGCGGAACCGTGGGTGCGCGGCAGGATGCCCACTTCCGAAACAATCGGACGAACGGTCGAGAGGTCGCGGCCGTCGATGCGGCTGCCGGTGTCGAGCACGTTCCAGCGCACGACCTTGGCCTGCAGCGACTTGAACACAGCGCCAATGGTCTCGGCGGTGATTTCGCCGGCTTCAACGCGGTCGGCAAAGTGCTTCTTGGCCGTGGCCTTGACGGCATCGACGGCGGCGTAGCGCTCTTCCTTCTTGGTCAGCTTATAGGCAGCGCGCAGGTCGGCTTCGATGACGCCGAGCATTTCGGCTTCGAGAGCCGAATGATCTTCGGGTTCGAAGTCGCGGGCTTCCTTGGCGGCCAGTTCGGCCAGCTGGATGATGGCGTTGATGACCTTGCGGCTTTCGCCATGGCCAAACATCACGGCGCCGAGCATGACTTCTTCGGAAAGCTCGTGGGCTTCCGATTCAACCATCAGCACGGCATCTTCGGTGCCTGCCATGACCAGGTCGAGCTTGCTGTCGGCGCGACGGTCGACCGGCAGGTTCAGCACATATTCGCCGTTCACATAACCGACGCGGGCTGCGCCGATCGGACCCATGAACGGTACGCCCGAAATGGTCAGTGCAGCAGAAGCCGCGACCATGGCCAGAACGTCCGGGTTGTTCTCCATGTCGTGCTGGAGAACGGTGATGATCACCTGGGTTTCATTCTTGTAGCCAGCCGGGAACAGCGGGCGGATCGGGCGGTCGATGAGGCGGCTGGTCAGCGTCTCGTTTTCGGTCGGACGGCCTTCGCGCTTGAAATAGCCACCCGGGATCTTGCCGGCGGCGAAGTATTTTTCCTGGTAGTTGACGGTCAGCGGGAAGAAGTCGATGCCGGGCTTGGGCGACTTGGCGCTAACGACAGTGGCGAGCACGACGGTTTCGCCCAGGGTGGCGAGCACTGCGCCATCGGCCTGGCGGGCCATCTTGCCGGTTTCGAGCGTGAGCGGCTGGCCGCCCCAGTTGAGCTCGACCTTGTGGTGATCAAAATTGATCGACATCTTGGATTTCGTCTTTCCATTCTGCCCGGCTGCGCGGGAACGCGGGGCCAGGCCATGCCCCACGAACGCCTCCGGTGTGCCCGCACTGGCGCCGCACCCTATGTGCGCACCAGCTCAAAATCAGGCACGGTTTGCTGTCTGGCACAGACAGAACATGGACAAGACAATGAGCCTCTCCAACGGCGGAAGAGGCCGATAATCCTGCCATGCCCCGGCAGCGCCGGCCTATGGCGCCGGGCTTTGCGGCCCGGCTTGCCTTCCCGGTTGCACCCCGAAAAGGCGTCCGGCGCGGAGGCTGACCCCCGCGCCGGAAACGTCTTCGTCTTAGCGACGCAGGCCGAGCTTTTCGATCAGCGTCTTGTAGCGGGCATCGTCCACCTTCTTGAGGTAGTCGAGCAGCGAACGACGGGTCGAAACCAGCTTCAGCAGGCCACGGCGGGAATGGTTATCCTTGTTGTGGCCCTTGAAGTGCTCGGTGAGGTTGGCAATGCGCTCGGAAAGGATCGCAACCTGGACTTCCGGCGAGCCGGTGTCGTTGGTGGTGGTTGCATATTCCTTGATGAGCTGGGTCTTGCGTTCCGCAGTAATCGACATCGGGCATATCCTTTCGAAAAGGGAGGATGTTGGCCGCCCCAGCCGGGATGTCGTCCAGGTGGGGCCATGTAAAGGCAGGCTCTGAGCGCAAAGGCCCGGAAACCGGCTGGCGCTGCTATAAGGCAATCAAGGGTGAAAAGCCAGAATTTATTGGCTGCTCACGCGCTCGGCGCCGGCTCATCGGGCCGCTCGGCGGCAAAGTCGGGATCAAGAGCTGCAAGCGGCACCGCAAATTGCCATTCCACCCCATCGGCATGGGTGACGCGATCAACCTGAGCGCCCAGGGCCCCGCCCACCATGGTGCGCAACACGATGGTGCCAAAGCCCGAGCGTTCTCCCACCACCAGCGGGCGGCCCAGATGTTCGCGCCAGCGCATGGAAAGGGTGTCGGCATCGATGGTCCAGGTCAGGTCCAGCCGCCCCGCAGACTCGGCAAAGGCGCCATAGCGGGTGGCATTGGTGGCCAGTTCATGCAGCGCCATGCCCAGGATCTGGGCGCCCTGCGGGTTGATGCGCAGCTCTGGCCCACTGATGGTGAGGCGCCCAGGCTCGGGCGGGCGGAAGGCGGCGAGCTGCTGGTCGACGAGATCGGCCAGCATGACCCCGGCGCGGCCATGGGCCAGCAGCAGGTCGGTCGAGCGCGCCAGGCCCATGATGCGACGTTCAAGGGCCGCGACATAGGTGTTGATGTCGCTGGCACCCCGCGCCGTCTGTTTGGCCATGGCGGCAATCACCGCCATCTGGTTCTTGGAGCGGTGCGCCAGCTCGCGCATCAGGAAGTGGATGTCGCGGTCCGCAGTCATGCGCTGCTCGGAGGCTTCGGCCAGCGCCTGGGAAATATCGGCAATCTCGGCAACCGGATAGGTGCGCGGATAAACCGCTTCGCCACGCCCCAGCCGCCGGGCATCGAGTTGCAGACCCTGGACCGATCCGCCAATGCGGCGGGCAATAATGGCGGCGATCCCCGACGCCAGGAGCGCAATCACGACGCCCCAGAGAGCCAGTTTTATCACTGATTCCTGCAAGGGCTGCTGCACCTGGGCCGCCGAGGCCCAGGCAATGATGCGCCAGCCGGTATAGCCCGAGCGCCATTCGGCGGTCACGACCCGGTCGCCGCCCCATTCTTCCTGCGCCCAGACATCGCCCGGCACCCCTTCGAGGTTCTGGCGGATCGGCAGGATGGAGCCGATTTCAAGTTTGGAGTCAGCGGTCGAGGCAATAACGGCATTATTGGTGTCGACCAGCGCGGCGTGCCAGCCCTCGGGCAATTCGCGCGATTGCAGCGCCGGCATCAGGTTTCCCGCGTTCTGCGTCATGCTGACCAGCCGCACCGGGGCCGCGTCATCCACCGGCAGCCAGACATTGAACACATAGGCTTGCGCCACATTGCCATAGAACAGGGGCGAGATCGTCGCCACGCCGCGCTCGATCGCTCGTTGCGCGGTGAGCGGATCGGAAGAGCGCCCAAGTTCCGTCCCATAGTCGACACGGGTGTTGAGCAATTGCTGGTACTCTTCGTCCACGGCGATGAAATAGGACCCGGTGCCTGCCAAGGCCGTCAGCGCCCGCTGGTGAAAGGTCGCCAGGTCGCTATCGTGCAGCGACTGGCTGGTGGAAAGGACGCGCAGGGTTGTCGCCATGCCGGTGATTTCCCGGTCGATGGTCTGGCCCATGGCCTGGACAGTGGTATTGGTCAGGGCGGCCAGCACTTTTTGCTGGGAATCATTGGTGCTGTGCAGCAGCACGAGCGCCACCGCCAGTGCCGGAACGAGAATGGCGAGCACCAATGCAATGAGATAGGCCGCAATCGGCCTTCCGCGAACCTGCGGTGATGCCGTCCCATTTGGGACGTCGGTATCCGCCATATGCCCCAGCTTTCCTTAATCTGGCCACGGTCAGTTGCCGCGACCGCGTACTCAATATTTGGCGCTAGAATCGCTGGCCGGAAAGCTTTCGTCTACCGCTTCGTCGGTTTCGTCCCAGGTGCCGGGCTTGTCGGCCATGCCTTCGGGACCGGCATCGCGGACCTGCACAGGAGACTCATTGGGACCCGGCTTGCGCCCGTTGCGCAACGCGGCGGCGTCGTTAGATTTTGGCTTGGTCTTGGTTTTCGTCATGGCACTACATTCCTTTGAACTGGTACAACACGCGAAAAGCGCCGCGGTTGCAGGGGCATTCCATCACAAGCGCCGCTCTGGTAAACAGCGCCCATGACCAAGACTGATATTGCGCCCCAGAACGCGCCCAAGCGCGTGTTCATCAAGACCTATGGCTGTCAGATGAATGTCTATGACAGCGACCGCATGGCCGATGCCCTGGCGCCGCACGGCTATATGCCGACCCAGGAATTGGGTGAGGCCGATCTGGTCTTGCTCAACACCTGTCACATTCGCGAGAAGGCGAGCGAAAAGGTGTTTTCCGAGCTTGGTCGGCTCAAGGAAGTGCAGGGTGAACGCCGCGCTGCGGGCGCCGACATGATGATCGGCGTGGCCGGCTGCGTGGCGCAGGCCGAGGGTGAGGAAATCGCCCGCCGCGCCCCCATGGTCGACATGGTCTTCGGGCCGCAGGCCTATCACCGCCTGCCCGATATGCTGGCGCGCGCCCAAGCGCAGCGGCACCTCCACCCCAGCCTCAAGAAGGCCGTGGTGGACACCGACTTCCCCGAGGAGGACAAATTTGCCCACCTGCCGGCGGCAAAGAAAGAAGTGACCATCAAGCGCGGGCTGACCGCTTTCCTCACCGTACAGGAAGGCTGCGACAAGTTCTGTTCGTTCTGCGTCGTGCCCTATACCCGCGGCGCCGAAGTGTCGCGGCCCGTAGCCCAGGTGCTGGCCGAGGCGCGGGGCCTCGTCGAGGCCGGGGTCAAGGAAATCACGCTGCTCGGCCAGAACGTCAACGCCTATCACGGTGTCGATGCCGCCGGTCGCAGCGTCGGGCTGGGCGAACTGGCCTATTTGCTGGCCGAGATCACCGGGCTGGAGCGCTTGCGCTATACCACCAGCCATCCCCGCGACATGGATGACGCGCTGATCGCCGCCCACCGCGACCTGCCCTTGTTGATGCCATACTTGCACCTGCCGGTGCAGTCGGGCTCGGATCGCATCCTCAAGGCGATGAACCGCAAGCACACGGCGGCCGAGTACCTGGCCCTGATCGAGCGCATCAAGACAGCGCGGCCTGATATGGCGCTTTCGGGCGATTTCATCGTCGGCTTCCCCGGCGAAACCGATCAGGATTTCGAGGATACGCTGAGCATCATCCGGCAAACCGGCTATGCCTCGGCCTATTCCTTCAAATATTCCACCCGCCCCGGCACCCCCGGCGCCAATCTCACCGGTCAGATTGCCGAAGAGGTCAAGACCGAGCGGCTTTACCGCTTGCAGGAGCTGGTCAACCAGCAGACCACCGATTTCCACGCCTCCTGCGTGGGCAAGACCATGCCGGTGCTGATCGAGCGTGTCGGCCGCATGCCAGGCCAGGTCGGCGGCCGCTCACCCTATCTGCAGGCCGTGCATCTCGAGGGCAGCACCGACCTGATCGGCGCGATCCACGAGGTCGAGATCGTCGGCACCAGCACCAATTCGCTGGTGGGACGGCTGAAGCAGGCCGTGGCGGCCTAAGCGGTTCTCGAGCCTAGCCCTCATAGCCTTGCCGCCTCAAATCGCTCCACAGGAGCGATTTGCGCCCTTGCGGCCGGGCTGCAGCGTCACAATATTGCTACAGACATCGAACCCAAATCAGCCTAGCCTCGTTTATGCATGGGCGACGCAGTCCGCGGCGCCCCCTTTCGGGAGCCGAGATAGTTTGAGCAGGCACTTGTCACCGACCGCCGATAACGCCCTCGCATCACAACTCGAACTCGCCTTTGAAGACAATCGCCTGGCTGCCCAGCTCTATGGCGATTTCGACCAGAACCTCGCCCTTATCGAACAGCGCCTTGCCGTGTCGGCCACGCCACGCGGCAATCATGTGCTGTTGAAGGGCGCGGCTTCCAAGGTCGATCAGGCGCGCCGGGTGCTGGAATCGCTTTATGCCGGCCTTGAAGAGGGCCGGGCAATCGATATTGCCGATGTCGACGCGGTGATCCGCATGATCGAGACCGAAGACAGCCAGCTGACCCTGCCCACGCTCGAGCGCAAGGGCAAGGTGCGCATGGCCCAGATCGCCACCCGCAAGTCCACTATTGTGGCCCGCACTCCGGCGCAGGACGCCTATATGCGGGCCATGGAGCGCAGCGAATTGGTGTTCGGCATTGGTCCGGCCGGCACCGGCAAGACCTATCTGGCCGTGGCCCATGCCGCGAGCCTGCTCGAACGCGGCGATATCAACCGCATCATCCTTTCCCGTCCGGCAGTGGAAGCCGGCGAGCGCCTGGGGTTCCTGCCTGGCGACATGAAGGAAAAGGTCGATCCCTATCTGCGCCCGCTCTACGACGCCCTCTACGACATGATGAAGGCCGAAAACGTCGAGCGCTGCATTACTTCGGGCATAATCGAGGTGGCCCCGCTCGCCTTCATGCGTGGCCGCACGCTGTCCAATGCCGTGGTCATCCTCGACGAGGCGCAGAACACCACATCCATGCAGATGAAGATGTTTTTGACGCGCCTGGGCGAAAACTCCAAGATGATCGTCACCGGCGACCCCACCCAGGTTGACCTGCCGCGCGGCGAGAAATCCGGGCTGGTCGAGGCCGTCAAACTGCTCGATGGCGTCGAGGGCGTGCATGTGTCGCGCTTTGGCGACAAGGACGTGGTGCGCCACGCGCTTGTCGGCCGCATCGTACGGGCCTATGAAGCCGACACGGCGCGGCGCCTCTCCGAAAAGGATGGCGACAGGGAAGGTCTTGCGCGCACATTGGGCGCCCCGCCCCGGAGCTGAACCGAACGCCCATGCCGTCAACGCCACCTCTGGAAATCGCTGTCATCCGCAATGCGGATGGCTGGCCCGAGCATTTTGATGCGCTGGCAGAAACCGCGGTGCTGGCGGCGCTCGCCGGTGCGCGGGCCGACGCGGGCATCAAGATCAAGGGCGCCGCCGAAATCTCGGTGCTGCTCACCGATGACGCCGAGCAGCGCGAGCTGAACGCCCAATGGCGGGGCAAGGACAGCACCACCAATGTGCTGAGCTTTCCCCAGATCGAGCCTTTCGACCCGGTGATGGGCCTACTGGGTGACATCACCCTGGCGCGCGAAACCCTCGAGCGCGAGGCGGCCGATCTGGGCAAGAGCCTCGACCATCATTTCACCCATCTTATGGTGCATGGATTTTTGCACATTTTGGGTTATGATCACCTCGACGAGGATGAGGCCCTTCAAATGGAGGGGCTGGAAACTCGGATACTGGCTGGGCTGGGGATCGAGGATCCCTATGCTGATTGAGCTTCCTGCCAGGGAACCCCGGCCTATCAGGGGCATTTTCCGTCCTGATGGACAGACAGAAGCCGCACACCTTGCGGCAAGAGACGAATGAACGACAGCGACAGTAGGGCCCTACGGGTGGCCGAAAACCCCGAACCTCCTTCTAGTCCCGCCCCCGCGTCGCAGCGGGGGCCGACCCTGTGGAACCGTATCAGGGGGCTGATGGCCCGCACCACGGTTTCGCTGCGCGACGATCTGCAGGTGGCGCTCGATGATGACGGCGGCTCTGAAACCGGCGACTTTTCCGAAAGCGAACGGCTGATCCTGCAAAATGTGCTCAAGCTCTCCAAGGTGTCGATTGACGACGTCATGGTGGAGCGCAGCGACATTCAGGCGGTGCCCTCGGACACCAATCTTGGGTCGCTGCTGGCCCAGTTCCGCCAGGTCGGACATTCGCGCCTGCCCATCTATGAGGATGGGCTCGACAACATCATGGGCTTCATCCACATCAAGGATGCTCTCTCCAAAATCACCGAGCCGGTGACCGACCCCGAAAAGGACGTGCCGGTCAAACTGCTCTCGACAGCGCTGCGCCAGAAGATCGGCAAGCTCGGCATCATGCGGCCCGCCATGTTCGTGCCCACCTTCATGCCGGCGGCTGATCTCCTCCAATCCATGCGCGCCAGCCGCACCCATATGGCCATCGTGGTCGATGAATATGGCGGCACCGATGGTCTTGTGACCATCGAGGACCTGCTTGAAGCGGTGGTCGGCGAGATCGAGGACGAGCACGATGAAACCGAGGCCGCGCTGATCCGCAAGGTCGGCGAGGATACCTATGTGGCCAATGCCCGCGCGGAGCTTGAAGACGTGCAGGCCATGATCGGCCCCGATTTCGATCCGGGCGACCATGCCGAGGATGTCGATACCATTGGTGGCCTGGTGTTCGACCTTGCCGGTCACGTCCCCAAGCGTGGCGAGCGGATCAACGGCATAAGCGGGTTCGAGTTTGAAGTCCTGGCCGCCGACAGCCGCCGCGTCAAGCGGCTGCGCATCCATCGCAAGCGCGACCAGATCGTCGCCGTCGAGCCATTGGCCATTACCGACCAGCGCGCCGTGCTGGAAAAGCAGGCCGCCGAGTAGGGGGAATCCCGACCAAAAGAGTGCCGAGCGCCCCCATTGAGCGCTGGCACCTGCCCGTCACTCCACCCTCATTCCCTCCCCATCAAGGGGAGGGCGGCGCAGTGCCGCAGTGTCCGTATTCATCGTCTCCCTCCCCCCTTGTGGGGAGGGATCAAGGGTGGGGGTTGCGGACTGTCCTCAAAGGTGGGATCGGACTATCTACTCGCCCATTCCAGCAGGCTCGCCAGCCCCACGAAGGGCACGCCCGCCCTTTCGGAAAGCCCTGACGCGCAGGTGGAGACCGTCGAAACGCCGAGTTCGCATCCTTCGGGAATGTCTTGGCCCACGCGCCGTGTGGCGTGTTCATTGAGCTCGGGCAGGAACAGGCCCTTGTCCCCCGCATAGCCGCAACAGGTGATCGAGGCGAGCACTTCTATGCTCTGGGCACAGGCCCTGGCGATGGCCTCGGTCAACGGCTGCTCAAAGAGGCGCTGCGCCGAGCAATTGTGGTGCACCGCCACGCTCGGCAATCTCTGCGTGATCGTCAGTTTCGGCAGCACATGCGTGGCAAGGAACTGCGCCGAATCGGCCACCACCGCATCGCCCGGAAATTCCTTCAGATGCTTGGCGCAGGTCGAGGCATCGGTGACGACCGGCAGACGGCCGCCATCGGAGAGCGTTGAGAGTTCGGCCCGCAGCGCATCGCCTACTGCGCCGGCCTGCTCGGGAAACCCCTTGGACTGAAACGGCTGGCCGCAGCACTGGCCATTGAGATGCTCGGGCACCACCACATCATAGCCGGCGCGTTCGAGCAGTGCCACCATCGCTGCCGGAGTATCGAGCAGGCCATGGGCAGTCTTGGGTGCGCCGAACATGCGGCTGGGGCAGGCGGGAAAATAGACAATCTGGGCTCGCCCCGACTGGGCGATGGGCACGGGAAAACCAGACGTGCGCGGATCCTGCCGATTGTTCCGCGCCCTGGGCGCGCCGGGGCCATGGTGCAGGGCCCGCGACACACGGGGCACTTTGCCGCCCGTCAGCCGCCGGGCCGTGTCGGTGATGGCTTCCACCGCCGGGGCGGGGATGATGGTGCGTGCAGCATCAGCCATTGCCACGCCGCCGCGCATCATGGTTTCGACCGCACCGCGATGGTCAGCCGCAAAACGGGCCAGTGAATGCGCCCCAGCGCCGCGCCGCCGGGCGCGTTCGCCAAGGATCATGGTGCCTGTCTCGATGCCCACCGGGCAGCGCAACGAACAAAGATTGCACGCCGCGCAGGTGTCCATGCCGGCATATTGGAAATCATGATCCATGCGCGCCAGCCGCGCCGGGTCCTCGCCGGTTTCGCGCAGCCGGGCCCGTTCGCGCGTCACGGCAATGCGCTGGCGTGGCGTCAGTGTCATGTGGTGGCTGGGGCAGGCCGGTTCGCAGAACCCGCATTCGATGCAGAGGTCGACCAATTCGTCGGCCAGCGGCATGATCTTCAAGTTCTTGACGTGGATTTTCGGGTCATCGTTCAGCAGCACGCCGGGGTTCAGCAGCTTTTCGGGGTCGAACAGCGCCTTGATCCGATGCATGATCGCATAGGCGGTCTTGCCCCACTCGGCCTCGACAAAGGCAGCGATGGCGCGCCCGGTGCCATGCTCGGCCTTGAGCGAGCCGCCATAGCGCACCGACACCAATGCGGACAGTTCCTGGTTGAAGACGTCGAATTTTTCCGCCGCCCCGGCCTGGGCAAAATTGTCGCTCATCTGGAAATGGAGATTTCCGGCCAGCGCGTGGCCAAAGATGATCGCGTCATCATAGCCATGGGCATCGAGCAGATTGCGCATGTCGACGACAAACTCTGCCAATTGCTCGATGGGCGCGGCCACATCCTCTGTCAGCATCGAGGTGCCCTTGGGCCGTGCCGCGCCCCCCGAGGTGAAAAAGCCCTTGCGGATATCCCAAAGAGCATGGCTGCGATGTTCGTCGGTCGAGAGGTCAATATGGGTGGCGCCATGGCGCCGCAGCAGATCCTCGGCCTTGGCGACTTCGCTGGCCAGCGTCGCCGCATCTGGCGCCGTGACATCGATCAACACTGCCGGCGAATTCTCGGTCAGCCAGGGCAGGAGCGGGGCCATGGGCGGCAGGTGCTCGACCGTCGCCAGCGCCCGCCGCTCGATATATTCGGCCGCGGTAATGCCGGTGGTCACCTGAACCCCGCCATTGGCCATTTCGATAATGGCCCGGCCCGCCGATTGCGGATCGGGGAAGGGCACAAGGCCGGTGGCCTTGAACGGATGCTCGGGCACGGTGTTGTAGGTCACCTCCGAAACAAAGCCCAAGGTGCCTTCGGAGCCGACCATCAGGTGAATGAGAATATCGAGCGGGTCGTGATAATCGACCAGCGCATTGAGCGAATAGCCGACGGTGTTCTTGATCCGGTATTTCTTGCGGATCAGCGCCACGAGCTCGGCATCGGCCATGATCTCGTGATGCAGCCGGTGCAGCTCTTCGAGCATCGGCGCATGGCTGATGCGGAAGGCGTCGCAACTGGCGGCATCGCCTGAGTCGAGCATGGTGCCGTCGGTCAGCACGATCCTCAGGCGCGCCATGGTGTGATAGGTGTTCTGCGCCACCCCGCAGCACATGCCCGACGAGTTGTTATTGACCACGCCGCCGATCTTGCAGGTCGCCTGGCTGGCGGGATCGGGCCCGATTTTCTTGTTATGCGGCTTCAAGGCCCGATTGGCTTCGGCCACGATGATTGCCGGCCCGAGCGTGATCTGCTCGGCACCGGGATGAATATCGAGCCGGCGCCAGCCATCGCCGAGCACCGCCAACACGCCATCGGTCACTGCCTGTCCCGAAAGCGAGGTGCCGGCGGCTCGAAAGGTTACTGGCAAACCTTCGGCGCGGGCGGCCCTGAACACGGCGCGCACATCGTCTTCGGAATTGACAAAGACCACCACCGCCGGGATCAGCCGATAGGAGCTGGCGTCGCCGCTCCAGGCATAGGTCATCAGTGGATCGGTGTGGATCGCCCCGCGCACCTGCCCCTTGAGACGGGCGGCAACGCGCTCGCCGGCGGACTGACGTTCGGGCGTGGGCGCCTTGGGTTGGATCGAATAGTCGGAAGCGTGCTGCATGCGTCGAGTACTAACATGTTAGTAGTGAGCCGCGAAGGCCCTTCTATTGGTCGCGCGGCCGCGGCGGCAGGGCTTTATCTGGCAGCGACCGGATCGGCGTCGGACCGAAATGGTGGCAGGGCGGCGTGGGCAGCGGCGGTGATGCGCGTGATCAGCTCCTCGACCCGGTCTTCGCCGCGCCGCTCCTTGAGCACATAGATGCCGGTGACGGCGCGCCGGGGCTCGTCGCGCTGTTCGACCTCAATCAGCCCGCGACTGCGGAAGTCTTCGCGCATCACATGAGTGTGAACCAGCACGGCATCGGTCGCCAGCGCATAGTCGACGCAGGCCGCCAGCGAATTGGTGCGAAAGGCGACGCTGGTGCGGTCAAAAACGGTTTCAACGCGCGTCCGTCGCCGCGCCGGATCAAAGAACCGCTCATGTCGGCTCTCGGCCAGCGAACTGATGACAATAGGATAGGCGTCGATCTCGGTCAGGGTCTGCGCCCGCTCGAGCAGCGGATGGCCCTTGCGCACGAAAAAGGCATTATAGACCCGGGTCAGCGGCACGAAATCTGTGCCAATGGCGCCGCTCAGCCCATCGATTTCATGGGCCAGGAACATCGAGATATCACCCGAAAGCATCTGATCCATCAGCCGAAGCTGGTTGCCCAGGCTGATCTGTACGGGCGCCTTGGGAAACTCGCGCTGATAGGCAACCACCATGTCGCGCAGGAACATGGTCCACCACGAATAGCCCGAACCAATGGAGATGCCGCGTTCAGTGCCGCGTTTTTGATCGGCAATGGCATTGAGCGTATTGTCGTAAAGGCGCTGCATCAGCCGCGCATTTTCGTAAAGCGTTTCGCCGTAGCGTGTGAGCGTCATCCCGCGCGATGAGCGCTCGAACAGGGCAGCCCCCACAGTCTGCTCGAGCTTGTTCATGTTAAAGCTCAGCGTGGGTTGGGTGATGAACAGGGCAGTGGCGGCGCCACTGAGCGAGCCGGCATCGGCGACCGCGAGAAATTGCGTCAAGAGCTTGTCCATGGGTCGACCTCCGCTCCCCGGTCCATAGAATTTTTCTATAATAGCACCGAAATTTCGTAATTTTCCAATCGGCTTTTTTGCGCCAGTGTCCTGGGTAGAGGAGAAGGCAGCCGTCTGAGGAGAACGGCCAGCACGCGACAACCCCATTTTAGCCATCCTGCGGTCTTATCGACCTATTGGCGCATCAGTGCGGAGGATTAACTTCCATACAAGTTTGTTGCCGTCGGCGCGGCTTGTATGGTAAGGCGTAACTGGCTGGTTATTTGTGCTCAGGCGTTGCCGTCTTCGCCAAGAAATCCGGCGTCTTTGGTGATTGACAACCTCATCAAAGGGCCTAACGTAGTAACCAGTTGGTGATTTAGCGACGGGGAGGTCGCTGGGCACTTCTTCGTTCCGCGAGGCGGAACGGCAACTGTTCATGGGAGGAAAGACATGACAATTCAACTCGGACGCCGCCAGTTCCTGATGGGAACGTCGGCACTTCTGGCCGCTGGTATGGCTGGCATCAGCCCGGCCTGGGCCCAAAGCGCCCTGCGGCTGATCTTCTGGGGCGGCCAGGCCCGCGCCGATCGCACCTATGCAGTGACCGACCTTTACGAAGCCGCCGGCAATGCTGGCGTCGAAAGCGAATTCCTGAGCTGGAACGACTACTGGCCCAAGTTGGCCACCCAGACCGCCGGCGGCACTGCCCCCGACATCATCCAGATGGACTATCGTTACATCGTTGAATACGCGACCCGTAACGCCATCGCCCCGATCGACGACATCATCGGCGACCTCGGCGAATTCGATGCTGACCAGCTCGAAGGCGGCAAGGTCGACGGCAAGCTCTATGGCATCTCGCTGGGCGCCAATTCGGTGGCCACGCTCGCCAACAAGAAGGCGATCGAAGAAATCGGCGAAACCGTTCCGGACAATTCCTGGACCTACGCTGATCTCGAGCGTCTGGGTGAAGCCTTCAAGGCGGCCGGTAACGGCATGGTGGCCTTCTCCGATGGTTCGGGCACCGAACCCATGCTCGACAACTGGGTCCGCCAGCGCGGCAAGTCTCTCTATACTGCCGATGGCAAGCTCGGCTTTACCGCCGACGACATGGTCGAATGGTTCACCATGTGGAACGGCTTCCGCGACAAGGGCTATATTGTCGATGCGGAAACCCAGGCCCTCGATACCGGCGCACCGGAATCGAGCATGGTTGCGATGAAGAAGGCCGCCATGATGCCTTCCAACTCCAATCAGCTGGTGATCCACCAGTCGATCAACGATGACGAGCTGACCATCACCTCCTATCCGCGCATCGCGCCCGGCGTTGGTGGTGGTCACTATCGCAAGCCCTCGATGTTCTTCTCGGTTGGTGGGTCCTCCGCCGACAAGGAAGCCGCTGCGGCCTTCATCAACTTCTTCGTCACCAACCCCGAAGCCGGTGCAGTGCTCGGCGTCGAGCGCGGCATTCCGTGCAACGCCGCTGTGCGCGAAGCCATCACGCCGACCCTCGACGCACAGAGCCAGATCGCTCTGAACTTCGTGGCCAACCTGGGTGACCTCGTGGGCGCTCTGCCTCCGTCCCCGCCGGCCGCTGCTGGTGAAATCGACCTCAACCTGCTCCGTGTCATCAGCCAGGAAGTAGCCTTTGGTGCTCGCTCCCCGGAAGACGCCGGCCAGTACTTCGTCGACGAAGCCACTGCCATCCTGAACCGGGCGGCAAGCTGATAAATGGCTGTGAATGCGGCAGACGCGGCTGTGCACACTGCCGCATCCGGCACAACGAAATGGTCGAGGGCGTGGCAAAGCCACGCCCCCGGCTACCTCTTCCTGTTGCCGTGGTTCATCGGGTTTTTCGGTCTCACCATCGGGCCGATCATCTCTTCTTTTTATCTCAGCTTCACCGACTTTGACCTTCTGACCTCACCCGAATGGGTGGGCACGGCCAATTATGTGCGCATGTTCACCGCTGACCGCGCCTTTGCCCAGTCCATGCAGGTCACCTTCACCTTCGTGCTGTTCTCGGTGCCGCTGAAGCTCGCCTTCGCGCTGGCCATCGCCATTCTGCTCAATCGGGGCATGAAGGGCCTGCCGCTCTATCGCGCCGTGTTTTATCTGCCCAGCCTCCTGGGCGCCTCGGTGGCCATCGCCATCCTGTGGCGGCAGATTTTCGCCGGCGACGGCCTGGTCAACCAGTTCCTTGCCAATTTCGGCATTGATGGCCCCAGCTGGATATCCAATCCGCGCTATTCGCTCTGGACGCTGATCATTCTTTCGGTCTGGCAGTTCGGATCGCCGATGATCATTTTCCTCGCCGGCCTGCGCCAGATCCCGCAGGACATGTATGAGGCCGCCAGTCTGGATGGCGCCAGCAAATGGCGCCAGTTCTGGAAAATCACCCTGCCGCTGCTGACGCCCGTGGTGTTCTTCAACGCCATCATCCAGACCATTGAAGCCTTCAAGAGCTTCACCCCGGCCTTCATCATCTCCAACGGCACCGGCTCGCCGATCAATTCGACGCTGTTCTACACGCTCTATCTCTACAACGAGGCCTTCAGCTATTTCCGCATGGGCTATGCTTCGGCGCTGGCCTGGTTCCTGTTGTTGCTGATCGGGTGCTTTACCGCATTCTCCTTCCTCACCAGCAAATATTGGGTGCACTATGACGATTGATGCACACAAGCTGACCGTGGTCACCGGGGCCGAGAACGACCCCGCTGCACGCCTGCGCAAGCGCGTTTTCTCGGTGCTGGCCCATGCCCTGCTGATCGGCGCATCGATCCTGATGCTCTATCCGCTGCTCTGGCTGCTGGCTGCCTCGTTCAAGCCGGAAAATGAAATCTTCATGTCCGGCATCTGGCCGAGCATCAGCTGGGACATCGAATCCTACTTCCGTGGCTGGAACGCCATGCGGGTGAGTTTTTCGGTGTTCTTCATGAACTCCTTCGTCATCGCCTTCCTCTGCGTGGTGGGCAATCTGATTGCCTGTTCCATGGCCGCCTATGCCTTTGCGCGCCTCCAGTTCAAGGGTCGCAACTTCTGGTTCGCCATGATGCTGATGACGCTGATGCTGCCCGGCCAGGTGACGCTGATCCCGCAATATGTGCTGTTCCGCGACCTGGGCTGGGTCAACACCATCTTGCCGCTGGTGGCGCCAAAGTTCCTCGCCGTCGACGCCTTCTTTGTGTTCCTTATGGTGCAGTTCTTCCGCGGCATTCCGCGCGAGCTGGACGAGGCCGCGATGATGGACGGCGCCGGTCCCTGGCGCATCTATTGGAAGATCATGCTGCCGCTCTCCATCCCCGTTCTGGTGACGGCTGCCATCTTCACGTTCATCTGGACCTGGGACGATTTCTTCGCACCGCTGATCTACCTCAATCGCATGCAGGACTATACCGTCATGCTCGGCCTTCGGACCTTCGTGGACTCCACCGGCGAGAGCGACTTTGGCGGACTGTTTGCGATGAGCGTGCTCTCCATTGTGCCCATTTTCGTCTTCTTCCTTCTCTTCCAGCGCCTGCTCATCGAGGGCATCGCGACCACCGGTATGAAACGCTAGACCTATGTCCGATATCAAATTTGCCGCCATCGGCATCAACCACGCCCACATCTATGGGCAGGTGGAATGTCTCAAGCGGGCCGGCGCCCAGTTCGTCGCCTTCCACGCCATCGAGGATGATCTCGCCAAGACCTTTGGCGAGCGCTTCCCCGAGGCCAGGCGGGTCTCCGACCCGGCCGCCATCTTTGAAGACGCCTCGATTGGGGTCGTGGTCACCGCCGCCATTCCGGGCGACCGGGCCGACATTTGCCTGGCCGCCATGCGGCACGGCAAGGATGTTCTGACCGACAAGCCGGGCATGACCACCTTTGCGCAGCTCGACGAGATCAAGCGCGTGCAGAAGGAAACCGGCCGCATCTTCTCGGTGCTCTATTCCGAGCATTTCGAAGTGCGCTCCGCTGTTGAGGCGGGCAATCTGATTGCCAGCGGCGCCATCGGCCAGGTGGTCAACACGGTGGGCCTCGGCCCCCATTCGCTGCGCCTCAACAACCGTCCCGACTGGTTCTTCACCCGCAACCGCTATGGCGGCATCCTCTGCGACATCGCCAGCCACCAGTTCGAGCAGTTCCTGTTCTTCTCGGGCGCCATGGATGGTGAAGTGGTTTCGGCCAGCGTCGCCAATCGCGGCCATGCCGACAAGCCGGGCCTGCAGGACGTGGGCGACGCCCATGTGCGCACCGCCACATCCTCGGGCTATATCCGCGTCGACTGGTTCACCCCCGAAGGCCTGCCCACCTGGGGCGATGGTCGCCTGACCATCCTGGGGACCGAGGGCTATATCGAGCTCAGGAAATATGTCGATATCGCCGGTCGCCCGGGCGAGAACCACCTTTTCCTCGTCGACAAGAAGGGCGTCCAGCATATCGACTGCTCCAATGTCGACTTGCCCTTCGGCCGGCAGTTCCTTGATGATGTGCGCAACCGCACCGAGACGGCCATGCCGCAGGAGCGCTGCTACAATGCCATGAAAATGGCGCTGACAGCGCAAGCGATGGCCGAGGTGGGTACGGAGTGGGCCCGATGAGCCGTGTATTGAACGTCGCTGTCGTCGGTTGCGGCATTGGCCGCTCCCACATTGTCGAGGGCTATCTGCCCAATGCCGACAAGTTCAAGGTGCTGGCGCTGTGCGACCTCGACCAGTCCCGCCTCGACAAGATCGGCGATGAATTCGGCATCACCCGCCGCATTCTCAACTTTGATGACCTGCTGGCCATGGACGACATCGACATCATCGATGTCTGCACCCCGCCCGGCGCGCATTTTTCCATGGTGACGGCGGCCCTCAACGCCGGCAAGCATGTCGTGTGCGAAAAGCCGCTGGTCGGTTCGCTCGAAGCCGTCGACGCCATCATGGAGGTCGAAAAGTCGGCCAAGGGCAAGCTGATGCCGGTATTCCAATACCGCTTTGGCAATGGCATCGAACAGGCCCGCGCCATTATCGATGCTGGTCTGGCCGGCAAGGCCTATTGTGGCACGGTGGAAACCATGTGGCGCCGTGAAGCCCCCTATTACGCCGTGCCCTGGCGCGGCAAGTGGAAGACCGAACTGGGCGGCGTGCTCATGGGCCATGCCATCCATCCGCACGACATCTTCACCTATCTCATGGGCGATATCGCCAAGGTCTTCGGTCGGGTTGCCACCCGGGTCAATCCCATCGAAGTCGAAGACACCATTTCCGCCTCGCTCGAAATGAAGAGCGGTGCCCTGGCCAGTCTCACAGCCACGCTGGGATCGGTCGACGAGATCACCCGCATTCGCCTGCAATTCGAGAACGTGACGTTCGAAAGCGACCACGCCCCCTATAATCCGGGCAAGGAACTCTGGAAAATCCTGCCGCGCAATGACGAGATCAAGGGCAAGATCGACGCCCTGCTCGCCAATTGGCAGGATGTGCCCTCGCGCTTCCAGACACAGATGTCGCGCTTTCACGACGCCATTTTCGGCAAGGGCGAGCTGCCCGTGACCAGCACCGATTCCCGCCGCGCGCTGGAACTGGTGACGGCCTTCTATCACTCCTCTTCCACCCATACCGAAGTCGCGCTGCCACTCGGTCCCGATCACCCGCTCTACCAGAGCTGGGTGCCGGCCGAATTTCGCTAAGGAGCATTGACCATGGCAACCTCCATCGAGTTGCGACAGATCCACAAGGCTTATGGCGATGTGCCGGTGATCCACGGCGTGGACCTCAGCATCGAGCCGGGCGATTTCACCGTTTTCGTCGGCCCGTCGGGCTGCGGCAAGTCCACCCTTTTGCGCATGATCGCCGGGCTTGAGCCGATCACCGGGGGCGACCTGCTGATCGACGGCCAGCGCATGAACGATGTGCCCGCTGCCGGGCGCGGCATCGCCATGGTGTTCCAGTCCTATGCGCTTTATCCGCATATGTCGGTCTACAAGAACCTGGCCTTCGGGCTCGAAACCGCCCGCATGCCGAAGGCCGAAATTGCCGAGCGGGTGCAGAAGGCTGCCGAAATCCTCAAGATCGAGCCACTGCTTCAGCGCAAGCCCAAGCAGCTTTCGGGCGGCCAGCGCCAGCGCGTCGCCATTGGCCGCGCCATCGTGCGCGAGCCCAAGATTTTCCTTTTTGACGAGCCGCTCTCCAATCTCGATGCCGAACTGCGCGTCGCCATGCGCGTCGAAATCGCCAAGCTGCACAATGATCTGGGGAACACCATGATCTATGTGACCCACGACCAGGTCGAAGCCATGACCATGGCCGACAAGATCGTGGTGCTGCGCGCCGGTGTCATCGAGCAGGCCGGTGCGCCCCTCGAACTCTATAACAATCCGCGCAATCTCTTCGTCGCCGGCTTCATCGGCTCGCCCAAGATGAATTTCATGACCACCAGCGTCGAAGGCGGCACGCTCAAGACCGGCGGTCTCAATCTCGACCTCGGGCGCAACGTCACCGGCGCCACGACGCTGGGCATTCGTCCCGAACACATCACCATCACCGAAGGCTCGGGCATCAAGTTTGCCGAGGTCAAGGTCGACCTCGTCGAAAACCTCGGCGGCCAGACGGTGGTCTATGCGTCGACCGCCGACGGCCAGACGCTCAACATCGTCCTCGAAGGCCAGCGTATCGTCGACATCGGCTCCATGGTCTCGGCCTATGCCGACCCGGCCAAGGCCCATGTGTTTGACGCCCAGGGCAACGCCATAAGGTAAGTCGCCCACGCGACCATTATCTGACCCTCCCCTTGTGGGGAGGGTCAGACCCGGTTCACCCCCGGCATGCCGTCGAGCACCGCAAACTCCTGGAACTTTGCCGCGCTGGCATCGGGGTCCTTTCGGTCGCTGACCGCGATCAGCTCCACCCGCGCCTGGTCGGGCGACAGGCGCATGACCGAATAGCCGTGTCGGCTGGCGTCACCGAACCGGATATGCGGGTTTTCGACCATCACCGCCTCGAACGCCGCCCGGGCCGGCGGATTGGAGGTGATCGACCCGGTGACGAATTCGCTGGCCACCAGCGCCCCGTCCGCCGCATGCACATCGGCAGCATACCAGGCGTGGAGATCTCCCCCGATCACCAGCGGATTGCTCCGCTCCGCCTTGCGCACACTGTCCAGCAGCCGGTCCCGCCCCGATCGGTAATGGTCCCAGCCGTCATCGCTGAACCGCGTTCCCGGCCCCAGTTCAAGATCGCGGGACGAGAGCAGCGTCGGCTGGCCGATGATCGACCAGCGCGCCGCGCCCTGCGCCATGGTCTGGTCGAACCAGGCTTCCTGCTCGGCCCCCAGCATGGTGTAGCGGCCAAGCTCCGCCGGTTGCGGCGCCTCTGGTGCCGGATCGCGATATTGCCGCGCGTCGACAAGGGTAATGTCCAATAGGTTCCCGAAGCGATGGTTGCCATAGATGCGGAGATCGTTGAAATCGGGAACGGCCAGGGGCGGCACCGGCATATGCTCATACCAGGCCTGGTAGGCCGCGGCCCGGCGCTTGAGAAAGCTCGGGGCGTGCCGGTCGGTGGGCGAGGCGTCGCCGCCATAATTGTCCACCACCTCGTGATCGTCCCAGGTGAAAAGCCAGGGAAACGCCGCATGGGCGGCCTGCAAATCAGGGTCGGATTTATAGAGCGCATAACGGTCGCGATATTCGAACAGCAGCGACGGTGCCCCGGTGCCATGCGAGCGCACATGCTGGGCGCCATAGCTCTTTTCGTAGATGTAGTCGCCCAGGTGTACGACCAGATCGAGATCGCGCCCCGCCATGTCGCGATAAGCGGCATACCAGCCCTGCTCGAACTGCTGACAGGCGGCCAAGGCAAGGCTGAACCGGGCATTGTCGGCGCCATCGGCCGGCGCAGTGCGGGTACGGCCGACCGGGCTCAGCGCCTGGCCGCAGCGGAAGCGATAGAAATACCAGCGCTCGGGCAGCAGCCCCACGACCTGCACATGCACCGAATGGGCCAGCTCTTCCCGCGCCGTCGCGATGCCCGATTGCACGACATGGGCAAACCCTTCGTCCTCGGCAATTTCCCAGGCGACATCCATGGGTGGATACTGCGGGGCAGGGGCAAAGGAAAAGGCATCGGCAGCGCTCGGTTCGCTATCGGCAAAGATCAGCCGGGTCCAGAGCACCACGCTCTGCGCCGTGGGCGATCCCGATGCCACTCCAAGGGCAAAGGGGTCGGCATCAAACTGGGCGGCCCGCACCGAGCCCAGTAGCGGCCACACCGCAGCGCTGGCGAGGCCCGAAGCGAGAAAATGACGGCGACTAAGACTCAATGAACGGCCTCCCCAAAATCCGCTGCCACAGCGGCGCCACCTATCGGCATTGCCGGTGACTGTTCCATGACAGGAGGCCGCGGGCCAGCGCCGCAGGGCAATTGTGAAGACCGGAAAAACAAAAAGGGCCCCGAAGGACCCTTTGTCACCAAGGCGTTGCCACACCTTGGAAATTGGAGCGGGCGATGGGATTCGAACCCACGACCCTAACCTTGGCAAGGTTATGCTCTACCCCTGAGCTACACCCGCACTCCATGCCGCGGCCCTTGGCAGAGCCCCAACGCGGGCCTATATGCCCAATCGCTGATCCGATTGCAACCCGGTATTTTGCTGTTTTGTCATCTTCGCCCAAACCTGTGGGAATCGGGACTTGCCACAAGCGCCCTGCCGGGCGCAAAAAGACCGCCAATGCTCTGTTTTCTCGCCTAAAGAAGAGTTCAAACCCATGACCCTGTCCTTCGATGGCGCACCCGGCGCCGCCCCGATCCCCGCCGATCTGATCCGGGAGGGGAGCGACGCAGGCTTCAAGGCCGATGTCATCGATGCCTCGCGCGATGTGCCTGTGCTGGTGGATTTCTGGGCACCCTGGTGCGGCCCCTGCCGCCAGCTTGGCCCGGCCATCGAGAAGGTGGTGGCTGAAAAGGCCGGCCAGATCAAACTGGTCAAAATCAACATCGACGAGCATCCCCATTTCGCCGGTCAGCTTGGCGTGCAGTCGATTCCGGCGGTTTTCGCCTTTGCCGGTGGCCGACCGGTCGACGGGTTCATGGGCGCCATGCCCGAGGGCGAAGTGCGCCGTTTTGCCGAAAAGGTGATTGCCGGCGCGCCAGCGGGCGAACCCGAGGGCGATAGTCTCGAAGCCCAGATTGCCGACGCGCTCAAGGCCGCCGAAGCCGCCACCGCGGCGGGCGAACTGGGCCAGGCTGCCCAGATCTATGGCATGATCCTCCAGCATGTGCCCGACAATGCGCCGGCCCTGATTGGCCTGGCAGGTATTTATATCGGTGCCGGCGAGATGGACCAGGGCAAGGCCACTTTGGACCTGGTTCCCGAGGATCAGCGCAGCGGTGACGTCTATATGGCTCTGGTCAATGCCATCCGCCTCAAGGCGGAAGCCGCCGGTCTCTCGGAAGCCTCGGCGCTGGAAGCCGCCATCGCCGCCGATCCCGACAATCACCAGGCCCGGCTGGACCTGGCCGTGGTGCTCAATGCCGATGGCCAGCGCCTTGAGGCCGCCGAGGCCCTGATCGCCAGCTTCAAGCGGGATCGCGACTGGAACGAAGCCGCCGCGCGCAAGAAGCTGCTCGAATTTTTCGAGGCCTGGGGCCCCAAGGACCCGGCAACGCTCAAGGGGCGGCGCATGCTCTCGACCGTCTTGTTCTCGTAACCGGAAATCTGATGCCCAAACGTCCAACCAGCCCTGCCGAGCTGCCCAAGTCCGTTCCGGTGTTTCCGCTGAGCGGGGCGCTGCTGCTGCCCTTTTCGCATCGCCCGCTCAATGTGTTTGAGCCGCGCTACATCGAAATGGTCGACGCCGCGCTGCGGGGCGACCGGCTGATCGGGCTGATCCAGCCCGAGGATGTCAGCGAGGAAAGCCCCAGGGGCCGGGCGCCGCTGCAAAAGGTGGGTTGCCTTGGGCGGCTGACGCATTTCGAGGAAAATGGCGATGGGCGCTATTTCATCATCCTCGAAGGGGTGGCGCGCTTCAAGCTGGTGCACGAGTTGACCGTGCTGACCCCCTACCGGCAATGCGTTATCTCCTCGGAAGATTACGAAGCCGATTTTTCCCGCGATCATGGCGAAGAGCGCGTGGACCGCGCCCGCTTCGTCAAGATGATGCGCGATTATGCCGAATTCGCCAATTTCGAGCTCAACTGGGAAGAAATCGAATCGACCGGCACGGCTGACCTCGTCAATTTCTGCTGCATGGTTTCGCCCTATGGTGCGGCCGAAAAGCAGGTGCTGCTCGAAGCGCCCACGCTCGAAGCCCGGGCCGAAACCCTGATCGCCATGACCGAATATGAAATGGCACGGGGCGGCTCCGATGGCGCGACCCCGCTCAACTGATGACTGAAGCGCCCGCAGATCCGCGCCACGTGGTCGATCCACAGACCCTTGAAATGCTGGTTTGCCCGCTGACCAAAACGCGGCTGACGCTTTCGGCGGACCGCACCGAACTGGTGTCCGTCGCCGCCCGTCTGGCCTTCCCCATCGTCAAGGGCGTACCGCTTTTGAGCCTGGATGAGGCCCGCAATGTCGACCTCGAGGAAATCCAGCGCCATTCGCGTTAGCTTGAGACTGTCAGATTCCGCTCAAGTCGAGTTCGATATCGTCCAGGTTCACGGTCGTCTTCTCGGACCTTTTGCTGATAGTCGGGAGATCGGTGAGCATCAAAATCTTTGCGATCTTGCGCAGGTAGGCAACGACTTGGTTCTTCCCGACATTGGAGTCGAACCACCAAGTGTCATCCAGCCGCTCTGCGAATTCTACCAAATGGGCCTTGGGGTAAAGGGCGTTCGGCGATTTTGCGACAATATGCCGACCTTTGGGAGTGACCTCCCTCGATAGCCGTTCGATCAGGCCTGGCTGCATGTTTTCTGCGATCAGGATGCTGCGTCGAAGAAGTTCTTTGAGGTTATTGGCCTCAACGGGTGTTCGCCCAATGAATGTGGAATAGGCGCCGCTGCTGCGTGTCGCCCGCACTCTGGTCTGTGTGCTTGAAGGGTTTGCGCGATCAATTCCGAGCAATCGCCTGAGGATGAGGTTCTCATCCTCCTCAAAACTCAGCCTTCCCGCCTCAATGCGGCGGTGCACATCAAGATCAATCTGGATATCGCGCATATCAGCCTCCTGACATCGACCTATATCTTATAAGATACAAATTCTTTGGCAAGGAATAATTCTTATAAGGCAGGAAATTTGAGTGTTTGTTGGGCCTGCCCCCAGCATGTGCCTAGATCGGCAGGCCGCTCAAAAGTTTTGGGGCGCTGCCGCCAATACCGGAGGCGGCCCGGATCAGCGTTTTTTTGACCGGCCCGGCGCGCTCGACGAGGCCTAGGCCGAAATCGCGCAGCGCCCGCACGGGGGCGATGTCATTGGAGAATAGACGGTTCATCCCGTCCGTCACCAGTGCCATCGAGGCGGTGTCGAGGCGGCGCCAGGTCTGATAGCGCTCCAGAACGTCCGCAGCGCCGTGATCGAGACCAAGGCGCATGGCGTCAACAATGACCTCGGCCAGCGCCGCAACATCCTTGAGCCCCAGGTTCAATCCCTGCCCGGCAATGGGATGCACCACATGGGCCGCGTCGCCGATCAGGGCCAGGCGAGGGCCGATGAAACTCCTGGCCAGTTGCAGGCGCAGCGGAAAGCCCATCAGCTTGTCTTCCAGGGTAACCTGGCCAAGCGTCGAGCCCATCACCGCCTCAATCTCCAACGCCAGGTCCTCGCTCGGCATGGCAAGGAAACGTGGCGCCTCGGCGCTGGCTTCGGTCCAGACCAGCGACGAGCGGTTGCCCGGCAGCGGCAGGCTGGCAAAGGGGCCGGCAGGCCGGAAATGCTCATAGGCCACACCCTCATGCGCCAGTTCATGGCTGATGGTGGCGACAAGGCCCGTCTGGCCATAATCATGGCCGAATGTGTCAATGCCGGCCCGCTGCCGCAGGTTGGACTGGGCGCCGTCGGCGGCAATGATCAGTGGGGCGGCGAGCACGCGGCCATCGGCCAGGCTCAGCCGGGCGGTCGTATCGCCGCCGTGCCAATCCACGATCTCGGCGGGCGCTATGACCGTGATCTCATTTTCGACCGCGGCCAGCAGCGCTGCCCCGCTGGCCTGATTGGGCACCATATGGGCAAAGGGCTCGCCGGGGGCCACATCGCCGTCAAAGCGCAGAAAAAGGGGGCGGGCCAGGTCGCCCGTGCCCGAATCGGTAATGTGCATGGCCGTGATGGGCTGGCTTGCTGCTGCCATCGGGTCCCAGACGCCCAGAGCCTCGAAAATGCGACGCACACCGGCTGCAATGGCCGAGGCCCTGTTGTCGCGCGCAATGCTCAGCGGCCGCCTATCGACCAGCGCCACGCGCATGCCGGGCGCCGAGCGTGTCAGCGCCAGGGCCATGGTCAGCCCAACGGGGCCGGCGCCAACAATGATGACGTCATGGTGTTCTGGTGCGGTCATGATCATAGCCTGTTTCTTCGCGCTATTGTCCGTCTGCCGGGGTCGCGAGGCAAGTGCAGCATTGCCGCGGTGGCAATATGATGAAAATCCGTGCATTTATTCGGCAGGGGCAAGTTGATGTCTAAAAAACAGGCAACAACCGGTTGCCACAGAGTTGCCACAAACGACTCCAGGCGCAGGGAGTCGCGATAATCTTCTGAATATAAAGGGTTTTCTCTTTCGGCCAGCAAGTTGGCACGGCTCTTGAGTCCTTTGGGTGCATCGAACACCCAAGGCAGAAAGGGGCATCCATGAAACTGGTGGTAGCAATCATCAAACCATCACGGCTCGAGGAGGTGCGGCAGGCGCTCAATTCACTCGACGTCCACGGCATGACCGTGACCGAAGTGAAGGGTTATGGCCGTCAAAAGGGTCATTCCGAGATTTATCGCGGCACCGAATATGCCGTGCACTTCCTGCCCAAGCTCAAGGTCGAGATCGCTGTCGATGACGGCATTGCCGACGCCGTGAGCGCGGCCATCCGCGACGCAGCCCAGACCGGTCGTATCGGCGATGGCAAGATTTTCGTGCTCGATCTGCTTGCTGTCACCCGTATCCGCACCGGTGAAACCGGTGCCTCAGCGCTCTGACGCCCCCGAAATCAGGAGAACTAAAACAATGACAGGGTTCAAGACTCCCCTAAAGATTGCGGGCGGCGTGGCACTGGCCTCGCTTCTGCTCGCTCTGCCTGCCCTGGCGCAGGACGCGACTCCGGCTGAAGCCGCTGCAACCGTCAGTGAAGGCGTTTCCGCCGACGTGGTGTTCATCCTCAATTCGCTGCTGATGATCATTGGCGGCATTCTGGTGTTCTTCATGGCCGCCGGCTTTGCCATGGTCGAGGCGGGCATGGTCCGCACCAAAAATGTGTCCATGCAGCTCCTGAAGAACATCTCGCTCTTCGGGGTCGCCTGCATCATGTACTATGTCATCGGCTACAATCTCATGTATCCGCTGGGCAATTGGCTGATGGGCGCCGATGAGACCGGTGGTTACCTGGGTGCTATCAGCATTGCCGTGCTGGAAGCCGTTGGCATCACCGCCGACACCGCCGATGACTTCTCCTATGCTGCCACCAGCTCGGACTTCTTCTTCCAGGTGATGTTCTGCGCCACCGCCGCCTCGATTGTGTCGGGCACGCTGGCTGAACGCATCAAGCTGGTACCCTTCCTGATCTTTACGGTCCTTCTGACGGGTCTCATCTACCCCATCGCCGGTTCCTGGAAGTGGGGCGGCGGTTTCCTCGACACCCAGTTCGGCTTCCTCGACTTTGCTGGCTCCACCGTTGTGCACTCCGTTGGCGGCTGGGCGGCTCTGGCCGGCGCCATCCTCCTCGGCGCGCGCAGGGGCAAGTTCAACGCCGATGGTTCGGTCAATGCCATGCCGGGCTCTTCCATGCCGCTGGCAACCCTGGGCATGTTCATCCTGTGGCTCGGTTGGTTCGGCTTCAACGGCGCTTCCCAGCTCGCCATGGGCTCGGTGGGTGACGTGGCCGATGTTGGTCGCATCATGGCCAATACCAATGCCGGTGCCGTTGGTGGCGCCCTGGCCGCCCTCATCCTCTCGGGTGCCATCTACAAGAAGTTCGACCTGACCTTCGTGATCAACGGTGCCCTGGCCGGCCTCGTCTCGATCACTGCCGAGCCGCTGACCCCGGGCCTTGGCGCTGCCACCCTGATCGGTGCCGTTGGTGGCGTGATCGTGGTGTTTGCCGTGCCCATGCTCGACAAGCTCAAGATCGACGACGTCGTCGGCGCCATCCCGGTCCATTTGCTTGCCGGTATCTGGGGCACCATCGCCGTGATCTTCACCAACTCGGACGCCACCCTTGGCGGTCAGCTGATCTCGATTGCCATCGTGGGTGTCTTCACCTTCGTGGTCAGCTTCGTGATCTGGTTCATCCTCAAGGCGACCATTGGCCTCAGGCCAACCGCCGAGGACGAAGACCTTGGTCTGGACAAGGCCGAGATCGGTATCGAAGCCTATCCTGAGTTCAGGTAATTCGCTCTGGCTGGCCGGGCCTTTGGGTCCGGCCGGCCGCCGCTTGCCAGCGGCGTGCAGCCCGCGTTCCTCTTGGCCCGCCACAGAGGCTTCCCACTCGCAAACTGCGCGGACTGCACACCCCTGGCAAGATGCTTAATTCGTGAGCAGGGTTGGCAGATTTTGCACTAAAATTGTGCATCACTCTGCCCAATTTAGAGTCTGCTTGCGATGCGGCCGTTTAAGCGTTTGTAAACGTTGGTCAATTTTCGCTCCGCCCTTTTGGCACGCAGTTTGACTGTTGTGTGACCGTTCCAGCACCGCCGTCACGGCGTCCAGGGGGTCAGATGAAACTGGTGATTGCCATTATCAAGCCATCGCGGCTTGAAGAAGTTCGACAAGCACTCAATTCGCTCGATGTGCACGGCATGACCGTGACCGAGGTGAAAGGCTATGGCCGGCAGAAGGGCCATTCCGAAATTTACCGCGGCACCGAGTATGCGGTGCATTTTCTACCCAAGCTCAAGGTCGAGATTGCCGTGGATGATGGCATTGCCGACCAGGTCAGCACCGCCATCCGCGACGCGGCCCAGACCGGTCGGATCGGCGATGGCAAGATTTTCGTGCTCGACCTGCTCGCCGTTACCCGTATCCGCACCGGTGAAACCGGCGCTTCGGCGCTGTGATCCGCTTCCCATATTTGGAGATGACTTCAATGAAACTATCCAAGGTCCTGGGGGGCGCTGCATTGGCCTCCCTTCTGGCGGCACTGCCCGTCTTCGCGCAGGACGCCGCGCCAGCGGCCGAGGCCGCCGCTGCAGTCGTCGACAAGGGTGACGTCGCCTGGATGCTGGTCTCGACCATGGTTGTCATCGTCATGACCATTCCTGGCCTTGCCCTGTTCTATGGCGGTCTCGTGCGCGCCAAGAACATCCTGAGCGTCCTCACCCAGGTGTTCCTCGGCTTCTCGATGATCGCCATTCTCTGGGTGGCCTATGGCTATTCGCTGGCCTTTGCCGGCCCGACCGAGGGCGGTCTGTCGGCCTTTGTCGGTGACTTCTCCAAATTCTTCCTGTCCGGCGTGACGCTCGAATCCACCGCCGCAACCTTCTCGGCCGGCTTCGAGCTGCCCGAAATGGTTTTTGTGGTCTTCCAGCTCACCTTCGCCTGCATCACCTCGACCCTGATCGTGGGCGGCATTGCCGAGCGCATGAAGTTCGGCGCGCTGATGGCGTTCCTGGCCATCTGGTTCACCTTCTCCTACATCCCCATGGCCCATATGGTCTGGTCGGGTCCGGGCCTGCTGTTCGGCATGGGCGCTTATGACTTTGCCGGTGGCACGGTCGTGCACATCAATTCCGGTGTCGCCGCACTGGTGGCCGCGCTCGTTCTCGGGCCACGCATGGGCTATATGAAGGAGCCGATCCCGCCCCACAATCTGGTGCTGACCTATGTCGGCGCTGGCCTCCTCTGGTTCGGCTGGTTCGGCTTCAATGCCGGCTCGAACCTTGAAGCCAATGCGCTCACCGCCGTGGCGCTGATGAACACTGTCCTGGCTCCCGCCGCTGGCGCTCTTGCCTGGGCATTGGGCGAAAAGATCACCCGTGGCCATGCCTCGGCCCTTGGTGCCGTGTCCGGCGCTGTTGCCGGTCTGGTTGCCATCACCCCGGCTGCCGGCTTCTCCGGCGTCGGTGGCGCCATCGTGCTCGGTGCCATTGCCGGCGTGGTCTGCCTCTGGGCGGTGGTCAATCTCAAGCCCATGCTCAAATACGACGACAGCCTTGACGTCTTCGGCATCCATGGCGTTGGCGGCATTGTCGGCGCCCTGGGTACGGCCATTGTCGCCAACCCCTCCTTCGGCGGCTATCCGCTCGATGGCTATGACATGGGCGGCCAGTTCATGGTGCAGCTCACCAGCGTTATCGTGGCCATCGTCTGGTCGGGTGTCGTGGCGCTGATCGCCATGTTGATCGTCAAGGCCCTGTTCGGGGGCGCCAAGGTGGCCGAAGCCGCCGAAAGCGATGGTCTCGATCTGTCGACCCATGGCGAGCGCGCCTACAACTGATCTGGCTTCATCGGCCAATCCTGGGGCGGCGCCACGGCGCCGCCCTTTCTTTTTGGCGCCAGACAGGCAGGCAAAAGCCGATGGTTAGCACGCGATTAACCACACAAGGCTAGCATGACGCCATTACGGCCCACTCTGATGGTTTGCGGGTCGGCAACGAGTAACGCGTATCCATGCCCAGCCATCCCGTTCCCACGCTCGACGAAGTTCGCACCCTGCCAGCCCGCGCACCCCGCAATTCCGGGCGTTCCGCATCCGCGCCCATGCCGCCGCCGGCGATTGCCATTCGCATTCCGTTGCGCGTCGCCGGGCTGCTGATTCTGGGCCTGTGCGCCCTGATTCTGGCCGCGCTCGCCTCCTGGTCGGTCGATGATCCCTCCCTGTCACTGGCCACCAGCAAGGCCGCTGCCAATTGGTTGGGCTATCCTGGTGCGGTGATCGCCGACCTCGTGTTCCAGTTCCTCGGTCTGGCGGGCCTGGTCATGGTCGTGCCGCTGGCGCTCTGGGGCTGGGCCATGGCGCGCCGTCACATCGTCAGCCGCGCCGGCCTGCGCCTGCTCGCCTGGGTGGGCGCGACCGTGCTGTTCTCGGGCGTCTTTTCCTTTGTTGCCATGCCTGCGACCTGGCCCCTGCCCACGGGCCTGGGTGGCCTTTCGGGCATGATGTTCACCAATCTCGCGGGCCTGATCGCCGGGTCCGACCCGCAGCCGGTCACCTCCTCGCTTTTTGCCATCATTCTTGCCGCGCCCGCGCTGGCCCTGTTCTGGATCGCCATGGGCCTGGGCACGACCATCCCGGCCAAGCCGCAAAAAAATTCGGCCGCTCGCATGGCTGCAGAGGCCGAAGGGCGCGAGCCCAACCCGATTGTCGAAGTGGCCATGGGCGCCGTCGTCCACATGGGCTATTCGCTGCGCACCGCCTTCCGCCGCGCCAAGGCCGAGCAGGCCGCACGCCGCGCTGCCCAGGACCTGCCGGACTACGGCCACGACACCGAACCCGCGATGGACGGACATCGCGCCCCCCCCGTGCAGCCCGAGCCGGCGCCCAGCGTCCAGCGGCGCATCCATGCGCCCGCCCATCATGTCGAGCCGAGCTTCGAGCCCAATTTCGAGCCGTCCGCCCGCATCATGGCGCAGCCTGCCTATGACGACACCGCCGTCGACTATCCCGACGAGCCCGAGGACGACATTCCCTTCGTGCCCGAAGCGCCGGTGCCTGCCCGCACCCAGCGCGGCGATTCGCGCTTCCACCCGGTCGATCCGGCCGCGCCGCGCGTTACCGCCCCGGCCCCGCGCCCAGCTCAGGGCCAGCGTTCCTTCCGCGAAGCGCAGGGGTCTCTGCTCGACGAGCCGAGCGGCTTTGAATTGCCTGAACTGAGCCTTCTGGCCGAACCGCGCCGTTCCGGCCCTTCGCCAGAGCATGCGCCCGAACGGCTCGAGGCCATGGCCCGACAGCTCGAGGCGGTGCTGCAGGATTTCGGCGTTAAGGGCGACATCATCAATGTCCGCCCCGGCCCGGTGGTGACCCTGTTCGAACTCGAGCCCGCGCCGGGCATCAAGTCGAGCCGGGTTATTTCGCTGGCCGACGACATTGCCCGCTCGATGAGCGCCATTTCCGCTCGCGTTGCCGTGGTGCCGGGCCGCAATGCCATCGGCATCGAACTGCCCAACCAGCAGCGCGAGACCGTGTTCTTCCGCGAAATGCTGGCCTCGTCCGATTTTGAGAAGATGAAGGGCAAGCTGCCCATTTGCCTCGGCAAAACCATTGGCGGCGAGCCCGTGATTGCCGACCTGGCGCGCATGCCCCACCTGCTCATCGCCGGCACGACCGGCTCGGGCAAGTCGGTGGGTATCAATACCTTCATTCTCTCGCTGCTCTACCAGATGACGCCCGAGCAGTGCCGTATGATCATGATCGACCCCAAGATGCTCGAGCTCTCGATCTATGACGGCATTCCGCATCTGCTGACCCCGGTCGTCACCGATCCGCAAAAGGCCGTCGTCGCCCTCAAATGGGCGGTGCGCGAGATGGAAGACCGCTATCGCAAGATGAGCAAGATCGGTGTGCGCAACATCGATGGCTTCAACCAGCGCGTCACCGAAGCGGCCAAGGAAGGCAAGACCATCACCCGCACGGTGCAGACCGGCTTTGACCGCGAAACCGGCGAGGCGATCTTTGAGAGCGAGGAATTCGATCTCGAGCCCTTGCCCTATATCGTGGTGATCGTGGACGAAATGGCCGACCTGATGATGGTCGCGGGCAAGGACATCGAAGGCGCCATCCAGCGCCTGGCGCAGATGGCCCGCGCCGCCGGCATCCATATCGTCACCGCCACCCAGCGCCCATCGGTTGACGTTATCACCGGCACCATCAAGGCCAATTTCCCGACCCGCATCTCCTTCATGGTGACATCCAAGATCGACAGCCGAACCATTCTGGGTGAGCAGGGGGCCGAACAGCTCCTGGGCAATGGCGACATGCTCTACATGGCCTCGGGCGGCCGCACCAAGCGCCTGCACGGCGCCTTCGTGTCCGATGCCGAAGTCGAAGCCGTTGTGGCCCATCTCAAGAGCCAGGGTGCGCCGGACTATCTCGACAACATCACCGAGGACGACGAAGAGGGTGGCTATGGCGAGGACGGTGCGGGCGCGGGCGATGATGGCTATGCCGGCTCGGGCGACGAACTCTACGACAAGGCCGTCCATATCGTCATGACCGACAAGAAGGCCTCCACCTCCTATATCCAGCGGCGTCTGGCCATTGGCTACAACAAGGCCGCGACCCTGATCGAGCGCATGGAACGCGAAGGGGTCATCTCCCCCGCCAACCATGCCGGCAAACGCGAAATCCTCGTCGGCAACAACGCCGACGGCTATTGATCGCAGGTTCAAAGAGCGTTCCGGCCACCTCAGGGCTGGCCGAAATGCCTGCTGGTCTCGCCCATTCGGCAAGGGGCTTTCTTGAGCCCAGGGCATCCATTTTGCGCTTGGGTCGTTTGCCTGTCTGAGGAGGCAAGCATGATCGCATCTGAGGCAGTGGCCTATTTCGGCTTTACCGGCCCAATCGAGCCCAGCGGGGTCAGCCGGTTGGCCGGAGCGCTGAATTCAGCAGTGAATGAAGGCGTCGAGCGCGTGCATCTCGCCTTCAGTTCCAACGGCGGCTATGTGGCCGATGGCGTCTATCTCTACAATCACATCAGAGCATTGCCGCTACACCTGGTGATCTACAATACCGGATCGGTCGGCTCGATTGCCGTCTCGGTGTTTCTGGCGGCGCAGGAACGCTATTGCTCGACGCATGCCATGTTCATGATCCATCCCACGACAATGGGACACTCGGACGGAATGAGCGCGCGGCGGTTGCAATCAACGCTTGACGCGGCACTGGCCGATGATGATCGCACGGACGATATCCTGCGTGAGCGGAGCCGCATTCCGGCTGATATTCTCGCGAGGCGTCGTCACAGTGAGGTGCACATTGCCCCCGCGCAGGCCCGCGACTACGGCTTTGTCGATGCCGTGCGCGAGTTCTCGCTGCCAAAGGGGCATCAGATCGTTCAGATCTAGGCGGGATTCGTCCAATAATTCCTCCTCGGACGGCGGGTGACGCTGCCCGCCGCTTGTTGTGCCGCTTTAGCGGTTCTGATTGTTCCGGTTATTGTCGGACTGATCACGGCGGAGATCACCGCCCTGCTGGCCTTGCTGATGCTGGCCGGACTGCTGACCACCCTGATTGCCCTGGCGATTGAACTCGTCATCGCGCTGGCGGTCGTTCTGCTGGTTCTGCTGACCCCCCTGCTGACCCTGCTGGTTCTGGCCGCTTTGCTGGCCGCCCATGCCGCCCTGGCGGTTCTTGTCGGTCTGGGAATCGCGGTTGTTCTGGTTGTTCTGGTTGTTCTGATTGTTGTCACGGTCCTGCATAGCAGTCTCCTCCGTTTGCCGAGCCCGATTGCTCGGTATCGGAAGAAATGGGCAGGATTCTCCTCCGTTCCGCAAAAGTGATGACTGGATGGAAAAGTGATCGCAAGACCGGCTTGATGCTGCACCCCAATGCACCTGGGAACTTTCCACCTGTTGCCGCAATTGCTGGCTAGGTTAGGTTCAACCAAATATCCCGCGAGGAAATCCAGCCGATGATTCGCCGCACCGCCTTGATGCTCGGCCTTGCCGCCGCCCTTTCGCCCGCTTTGCCCACGCTGGCCCAGAGCCGCGCAGTGACGCCCGAAGAGCAGCAATTGATCAGCGAGATCAACGCCCACAATTCGGCCATTCGCACGATGGTGGGACGTTTTCTGCAGATCGATAGCCAGGGTGGCCGGACCGAAGGGACGTTCTTTCTCGAGCGCCCCAACAAGATTGCCTTCCGCTACGCCCCGCCCAGCCGCGAGGAAATCGTCTCCATTGGCCGCGGCTTCTATGTGATCGACCGGCGCGAAGAGACCTATTACGCCTATCCGCAGGATTCGATCCCGCTCCGCCAGTTCCTGGGCGAACAGATCGACCTGCTCAACGCCAATGTGGTCGATATCACCACCACCGATGGCTATGTCAGCATAACCGTGATCGACAATACCGTGGCCGGCACAGTGCAGGTGTCGCTGATCTTTGACTCCGAAACCAAGGACCTGGCGCAGTGGACCCTGGTCGAACCGAACGGATCGGAGCTGACCTTCTCGCTCTATGATGTGCAGAAAGACGTGGAGATCCCACCCAATTTCTTCACTTTCCCCGCCACCTATTCAGGCAAGGAACCGCCGCGCTAATTGCTGAATAGACCTGCATAGTCGGGTTTGATTGGGACGAGGGCAACGCCCGCAAAAGCGCGGACAAGCATGGTGTCTCTCAGTCGGAGGCGGAGCAGGTGTTCTTCAATGAGCCGCTGCTCACCTTGCCCGACCCGGTCCATTGTGAACTCGAAATTAGGTTTCATGCGCTGGGCCGAACTGACGGTAGCCGCATGCTGCACATCACCTTCACCCTGCGGGATGAGCACACTAGGCTGCGCGTGATTTCGGCGAGGGACATGAGCCGCAGGGAGCGGAGTTACTATGACCAAGACCGCTAAGCCGTTGCCGCAATTCACCTCGGAAGCCGAAGAGCGCGCCTATTGGGAAAGCCAGGACTCGGTCGATCGTCTTGACTGGAGCAAGGCCGAGCGGGTGCGTCTTCCCCATCTCAAGCCCTCGTCCACCGCCATATCGCTCCGCCTGCCCAACAGCTTGCTCGAGCAGATCAAGGTTGCGGCGAACAAGCGCGACGTGCCTTACCAGTCGCTGATCAAGACCTGGCTGGCAGAAAAGCTCGACAGCAAGAGATAGCCGGCCTCAGAGCCCGAAGGCCAATATGGCGATCAGCCCTGCGCCGCCCACCACGATGCGCCACCAGGCGAAGGGGGCAAAACCGTGCCGCGAGACGAAGTCGAGCAGGTATTTGACCACCAGCGCGCCAACCACGAATGAGGCGGCAAAGCCGATGGCGATGTTGAGCCCAAGGCTCATGTCGATCAAGTCGCGGCTCTTGTAGAGGTCATAGCCAAAGGCCCCGGCCATGATCGGCAGGGCGATGAAGAAGGTGAATTCGGCGGCTGCGCGCTTGCTGGCCCCGAACAGCATGGCGCCCACAACGGTCGAACCCGAGCGCGACACGCCCGGGATGAGGCTGAGCATCTGGAACAGCCCCACGATCAGCGCCAGATGCCAGGGAAACTGATAGATGTCGTCATGGCGCACATTTTTCGGCATGCGGTCGACGATGAGCAGGATGATGCCGCCCACCAGCAGCGAAATGCAGATGACCAGCGGTGTTTCATAAAGGATCTGCTGGATGAAATCGCGCGCCAGTACACCCACGACCACCGCCGGCAGACAGGCAAGAATGACGGCCAGCGCGAAGCGCCAGGCATAGGCCTTGCCGCTCAGCGCATCCCGGATAAGCACGCCTAGCCTGGCAAAGTAAACGGTGATCACCGCCAGGATGGCGCCGAGCTGGATCAGCACGATAAAGGCGGCCGGTTGCGCCAGGCCGAGGAAATGTCCGGCCAGCAGCAGGTGCCCCGTGGAGCTGACCGGAAGGAATTCGGTAAGCCCTTCGAGAATTCCCAGAATCAGGGGCACAAAAAGACCTTGATCGGCGTTCATTTGTTCCCCTAACTCGTTTCCAAGGGCCGTATTCGTCCAAACCTCTTAGCCGTGTTCGCCAAAGGCGCCAAGGCGGGGTCGGGCAGGGCAGGTCCGTAACATTTCAGAGCGTCCTATATGCCGAGCCTCGTGCACCATCCCCTCGATCCCGCCTCGCGTCTCATCCGACTGATGTGTGCAGAATATGGCGTGCCGCTGGATCTGGAGGAGATCAAGCCGTGGCTGCGCGACGAGGCCTTGCTGGCCATCAACCCGGCCGCCACCCTGCCGATCCTGTTTACCGACAACGAGCAATCGATTGTCGGCCTCATGGCAACGATGCACGCCGTCGAAGATCTCTACGCGCCTGACACCGTCGGCGGCTTGTTTCCGACCGACCCGATGCAGCGGGCCGAGATGTGGCGGCTGGTCGAATGGGCGCTGATCAAGCTCAACGACGAGGTCACCCGCTACCTGATCGAGGAAAAGATCGCCAAGCGCGACCTGCGCGGCGCTACGCCCGAGCCGTCGGTGCTACGGGCCGCAAAGGCCAATTTTGTCGAGCACATGCTCTATTTCAATTGGTTGTTGGCCAGCCGCAGCTGGGTGGGCGGCGACGACATGACGCTGGCCGATTTTGCCCTGGCCGCGCATTTTTCAACACTCGACTATATGGGCGACATCGACTGGGCCAAGGTGCCCGCCGAAACGCGCGACTGGTATTCGCGCATCAAGTCGCGCCCGGCCTTCCGCACCCTGCTCAACGACCGCGTCGTCGCCATGCCGCCGAGCAAGGGCTATGCGGATCTCGATTTTTAGGCCTATCTGCCCGCATGGCTGAAGCCGGCACTGAAAAGCTCATAGCCGAATTGAAGGCCCGCGCTGCGGCGTTGGGCTTTGACGCCTTTGGCATTGCGCCGGCCGATGCCCGCCCCGACCTGCCCGAAAAGCTTAGGCTCGCGTTGGCCGCAGGCTGGCACGCCGACATGGATTGGATGGCCGACACGGAGGCGCGACGCGGCGATCCGCGCCAGCTCTGGGCCGACGCTCGCTCGGTGATCCTCCTGGGCGTCAATTACGGTCCTCAAACCGACCCCATGGCGCTGCTGGCCGAGCCCGGCGTCGGGATCATTTCGGCCTATGCGCGCAATCGCGATTATCACGACATCATCAAGGGACGGCTGAAGGAACTGGCGGGGCTTCTGGCCCGGCGGTCCGGCGCCGAAGTGAAGGTCTTTGTCGATACCGCGCCGCTGATGGAAAAGCCGCTGGCCGAGGCGGCGGGGCTGGGCTGGCAGGGCAAGCATAGCGTGCTGGTCAGCCGCGACTTCGGTTCCTGGCTGTTTCTGGGGGCCATCCTCACCAGTGCCGACTTGCCGGCCGACCGAGCACATCCCGAAAGCTGCGGGTCTTGCACCAAATGCCTCGATATCTGCCCCACAAACGCCTTCCCGGCGCCGTTTCGCCTCGATGCCCGCAAATGCCTTGCCTATTATTCGGTCGAGCACAAAGGCCCGATCCCGCGCGAATTCCGCGCCCCCATGGCCAATCGCATCTACGGTTGCGATGATTGCCTGGCCGTCTGCCCGTGGAACAAGTTCGCCTCGGTCAGCCGCGAGGCACGGCTGCGCAGCCGCCCCGAATTGGAGCGGCCCAACCTGGCCGACCTGGTGCAACTGGACGACGAAGGTTTTCGAACCCTCTTTGCCGGCTCGCCGGTCAAGCGCATCGGTCATGCAAGGTTCCTGCGCAATGTGCTGATCGGCATCGGCAATTCGGGTGATCCATCTCTCGTGCCGGCCGTAATTGCCCGGCTGACCGATCCCTCGCCGCTGGTGCGCGGCGCTGCCATCTGGGCGCTGCGGCGGCTGGATCCGGCGCGGGCCGAAAGCTTGCGGCTGGACAGCCAGGCGCGGGAAGGCGATAGCTCCGTGCGCGACGAATGGGCTGGAGTGTTGTGATGCGGGCATTTTTTTTCGGACTGGGCTTTTCGTCCCAGCAAAGCGCCATGGCCATGCGTGCCAATGGTTTTGCCAGCGTCGGCGGTACGGTGCGTGAGGCCGAAAAGGCCGCGCGGCTGCGGGCAATTGGTCTGGACGCGGTCGTGTTCGACGGCACCGCGCCGGGCGCGGATGTCAGCGCCGCGCTGACCGGGGCCACCCATGTCGTGCTCTCCATCGCGCCCGACGAAATGGGCGATCCGGTGCTGCGCCATCACCGTGCCGATCTCGACGCGGCGCCCGCATTGGAATGGCTGTGCTATTATTCGACGGTCGGCGTCTATGGCGATTTTGACGGCGACTGGATCGATGAAACCGCGCCGCTGGTGCCGCGCAACATGCGCTCGGACCGGCGCGTGCTGGCCGAACAGGATTGGCGCGACTATGCGGCCGGGCGCGGCGTGCCGCTCTGCATTCTGCGCCTCGCCGGCATCTACGGCCCCGGGCGCTCCAGTTTTGACAAGCTGCGGGCCGGCACGGCGCGACGGGTGATCAAGCCCGGCCAGGTCTTCAACCGTATTCATGTCGGCGACATCGCGCGGGTGACGGCGCTGGCGGCCGAACGGCGGCTCGCCGGCACCTTCAACCTCTCCGACGACGAACCGGCGCCGCCCCAGGACGTCATCGCCCATGCGGCTGGCCTGATCGGCGTTGATATGCCGCCCGACCTGCCGTTTGAAACCGCCGAAATGACGCCGATGCAGCGCAGTTTTTATCGCGACAACAAGCGCGTCTCCAATCGGGCGATCAAATCGGCGCTGGGTGTGGAATTGCTCTATCCCACCTATCGCGACGGCCTCGCCCAAATTCTTGAAAGCGAACAATGACGCCCCAGCCCGCCAAATCCGCCCCGCAGCGCATTGCTCTTGAGGGCGCCTACGTCCGCCTTGAACCGCTGGAGCCGGGCCATGCCGCCGATCTGCTTGCGGTCTCGACCATGGAGGGCGGCGCTGAGCGCTATCGCTGGCTGTTTTCCAATGCGCCGACTTCGCTGGACGACATGCAGGCGCGCATCACGGCGGCCAACGCCGGGTCTGACCTTTCGGTGGCCATCATCGACAAGTCCACCGGCAAGGCCCTGGGCCAGCAGAGCTGGATGCGCATCCGCCCCGAACACGGCTCGATCGAAATCGGCGGCGTCTATTGGGGCTTGCCCATGGCGCGCAGCCGCCTCGCCACCGAGGCGCTCTATCTCTTCGCCCGTCACGCCTTTGACGATCTGGGCTACCGGCGCTTCGAGTGGAAGTGCAACAATGCCAACGAACCCTCCAAGGCCGCCGCGACCCGCTTTGGTTTCACCTTCGAGGGCATCTTCCGCCAGGACATGATCCTCAAGGGCGAAAGTCGCGACACGGCCTGGTTCTCGATGCTCGATAGTGAATGGCCCGCCCTGCGGGCTGAGTATCAGCGCTGGCTGGCGCCGGACAATTTCGACGCGGACGGGCAGCAGAAGTCCCGGCTCGCGACCCGTGGCTAAATCATAGCCAGCACGGCCGCCCGCAGCCGTTCCAGATCCTCTTCCCGGCTCAGCCGATGGTCGCCATCGGGAATGAGCGTATAGGTGACGGGATCGTGCAGAATGTGGCTCAACAGCTTTTGCGCATGGGCGGGGGGCACGTCCGGGTCCAGCCCGCCTTGCAGGATATGCACCGGACAACCGGTTTCGATCACCGAGCCGAACAGCAGGTGATTGGCGCCGTCCTCGATCAGACCGCGCGTATAGCGATAAAACCCGTCGCCATAGGCGCTGTCACGCTCGTAATATCCCAGAGTGTCCAGGTCGCGCTGCTGGTCTGGCGTCATCCGCGCCGCAATCCGCACCGTGGCGTCAGTGGCCGGCGCGATCAGCACCAGCCCCTTGAGCGGCGTGCCCTTGTGCAATTGCAGCCGCGCCAGCAACAGGGCAATCCAGCCGCCCATGGACGAGCCGCATACGATCTGCGGCCCGCTGGTCGTGGCCAGCACCGCCTCGGCCTCCTCAAGCCAGCGGCTGATCGTGCCATGGTCGAAATCCCCGCCGGAAACGCCATGGCCGGAATAGTCAAAACGAGTGACGGCCCAGCCGCGCTCCGCGCCCATTGCATCGAGGGTCATGGCCTTGGCGCCACTCATCACCGAGCGAAACCCGTTGAGCCAGAACAGCCCCGGCGCGCCGCCCGGACGCTGCTCGACGGCGATTTCGCGGCTTTGGGCGCCGGTGCCGACGGTGATCTGAAAAGCGGTTGGGGAACTCATGAGCGCAGAAAGGGCTTTCATCTTGGTGGCGCAGGGCGTACCCCTGCGCAACAGCCTGAAATTCAGTGGTGACGGCAGTTGACTTTGCCTGCCACTACCACGATTTTAGGGCCGATTTTCAGCCCTCCTACCAACTACACAAGGAACGCTTGCCATTCGTCGTCCCATGAGACCCGTTGCGCCCCAGAAGGATGGGCCGCTTGCCAACGAGGATATCACCAGCCCTGACGTCCAGCTCATCGATGCGAGCGGTGAAAACCGCGGCATTGTCGGCACCCGTGAAGCACTGGCCGAAGCGCAGGAGCAAGGTCTTGACCTGGTCCTGATCGCCGCCAATTCACAGCCCCCCGTCGCCAAGATGCTCGATCTCGGGCGCTACAAATACGCTGCCCAGAAGAAGGCGGCCGAAGCGCGCAAGAAGCAGAAGGTGATCGAGGTCAAGGAAGTGCAGATGCGTCCCAACATCGACACGCACGACTATGAGACCAAGATGAAGGCCGTGCAGCGCTTCCTGGACGAAGGCGACCGCGTCAAGGTGACGATGCGCTTCCGTGGCCGCGAAATGGCTCACCAGGACCTTGGCATGCAGCTATTGCTCAAGGTTCGTGAACAGACCGAGGCCGTGGCCAAGGTCGAAAGCCAGCCGCGCTCCGAAGGCCGGCAGATGGTCATGGTCCTGGCGCCAAAGTAAGGCGACACGAGCATTGGAATTGAAAAAGCGGGCCGATTGGCCCGCTTTTTTGTATTGGGCGACGACGATTACTCGTATGCCCGTCCCAATTGACCCTTTCCGCGTCCTGTAATTGCAGTAAGGTTGCTTCCATTACTGCAAGTCTATTCAGGTCCGGGGGAGGGGCATGAGCTGTACTGTTTGCTGGCCGCGCCGTTGATCCCGCCGGATGATCGCGAGCCGATGTATTCGCCTCCAATTCCACGTGAGATGCGTGTTGTGGCCGTGGCTTCAATTCACGCTGAGCTGTCCGTGCAAGTCTTGCGCGGACAGTGCTGGGTTGTTGATGGTGACACAATCATTATTGAAAAGACGCACATTCGCCTTGCGGGGATTGATGCTCCAGAGCTCGATCATCCCTATGGCAAACAATCCAAATGGGCACTGGTGGAGCTTTGTAGGAACCAGACAATAACGGCCCATATCAAGCCTGAAATGTCCTATGATCGTGTTGTCGCCCAATGCTTCCTGCCCGATGGGCGGGATTTGGGGGCCGAGATGGTCCGTATGGGCCTAGCAATCGATTGGCCAAAATTCTCTGGTGGACGATACCAGCACCTTGAGCCTGAGGGCGTGCGCAAGAAACTTTGGCGCGCCGCATTGAGGCAGCGAGGCATGGCGACGTTGCTGGACGATTTGCAGCCGCTGCTTCGGCAACCCGTGGGCACAGTATCCGAGCGTGCTCGGCCGATTACGACATCTCCTGTGAGATATTACCCTCCCAAACCACGGCTTCGGCCATGGCAGGTCTGGGCGGCGGCCCTATCCTTGCTCCTTTTGCCTGTCGGATGTGCTTTGACGGGACATGCCGACCATTCTCCACTGCCCGCCGCACGCCAGCAACATGTCCCGCCTCCCGTCACAAGCCAGCAATTTGCGCCACCTCCAGCGTCTGTGGTTACAGCCTTGGCACTTAATGTCAGGACGGGGCCTTCCAACAAGGCCAAGGTCATTGCGCAACTCGAGCGCGGGACGGTCGTGGTTCAAACCGGTGTTTCTGGGGGCTGGTACGCAATCCTGCTTCAGGATGGTAGAACCGGCTGGGTTCATAGCAGCTATTTGAGACCAGCCGACATACGATAGGGCGGACCCGAAGGCCCGCCTTGTATTGCGATTTGCGTCGGTTCAGGCGACGGACTTGAAATCGACCACCTTGCCGATGGCGTTTTCGACGGCCCAGTTGAGGGCATAGTCGGCCACTTCTTCCCAACCGGCATCGCCCAGCGTCCAATGCGAGCGGTCTTCAAAGATCTTGAGCGCGGTGACGGCCTTGGCCTTCTTCTGCTTGCTGAAGATCGCCTTTGTCATCGAGGCATCGGCAATAAGATCCTTGCCGCCGCCGATAAGGAGGAGCGGGGCGCGGGTCTGGCCGGCGAAGTCGATCTTGATGGGGTTGATGATCCCATCCCAATAGACGCGGCCGGCGGTGGGCACGACATAGCGCTCATATTCAGCATCCACGAGATCGGCCGGAATGGTCTGGGCAAAGCGGGTGCGGAAGAACTTTGGCGACATGTGCTTGATCTTTCCGCGGCTGAAGAGATCGCCAAGGACCGGCAGGGCCGAGATGATGGCCTGGGGACCGAGCGGCACGCCGGGAGTCGGGGCCGGATTGACGGCGACCCCAGCAACACCCAGGCCACGTTCGAGCAGATGCTGCACGAAGACACCGCCGGCCGAATGGCCGATGAGGATGGGCTGTTCGGGCAGGGCCCGGATGATCTTCTCATAGTGAGCGATGATGTCGCGCTGGCCGGACTTGGCCAGGGCCGGATTGGGATTGGCGCGCAATTGGGCGGGGCTGCGGTCATCAAACGGCCAGTTGGGGACGATTACAGTATAGCCCTGGGCTTCGTAGCGGGCCTTTACATGTTCGAACGAGAGGCTGTTGAGCCAGGCGCCGTGAACGAGAACGATGGTCTTGGTCATGTCATATCTCCTTTGCTCGACGAACCCTTGTTCGTCTTGATGGGATAAGAATAGGATCGACCCATGCAGACGACGATTGCTGCAAGTGACATTGTCAGGTCCGGAAGTGACAAAGATGGCTCAGCCCATTCGCTATACCGAGATTGGACTATTGATTTACCCCGGCTGCGCCATGGCCTCGGTCCATGGCCTCACCGACGCCTTCGAGGTGGCCAACCAATATGCCGACCAGCATGGTGGACCGGTGCGCATCCGCACCACCCATTGGCGGCATGGCGAAAGCGGCCTCGCCCGGGTGTTCGACAGCCAGCCTGGCGACGGCGCGCCTGATTATGTGGTGATCCCCGGGCGGCTTGCCGATCCACTGACGGCTGACGACGTGGCAGACTTCGTGCCCTGGCTCATTGCGCAGCACGCGCATGGGACCACTTTGGCCTCCGTCTGTGGCGGCGCCTTCATGCTGGGTCATTCAGGCCTGCTCGATGGGCGGCGAGCCACCACGCACTGGCTTTATGCAGATGCCTTCCAGGCCATGTTTCCAGACGTGTCAGTGACGCCCAGCGATATCGTGGTCGAGGATGGCGACATCATCACCGCCGGCGGCATGCTGGCCTGGACCGATCTCGGATTGCGGCTGATCCACCGGGTTCTGGGACCAACGGTGATGGCGGAGGCAGCAAAATTCCTGCTGGTCGATCCCGCCGGGCGTGAGCAGCGCCATTACTCAACCTTCGCGCCGCGTCTGACCCATGGCGATACATCGGTGCTCAAGGTGCAGCACTGGCTGCAGGCCCATAGTGGCGAGGAGATCAACGTGTCAGCCCTAGCGGGGCGGGCCGGGTTGGAGCAACGGACATTTTTGCGGCGCTTCCAGAAGGCGACGGGCCTTAAGCCCACCGAATATGTGCAGGCCCTCCGCATTGGGCACGCACGGGAAAAGCTCGAATTCAGCCGGGACTCGGTCGAGCGCATCGCCTTCAACGTTGGCTACAAGGACCCCTCGGCCTTCCGGCGGGTGTTCCAGAAGGTGACTGGACTGTCCGCAAGTGCCTATCGCGAACGCTTCAGCACGGCGAGTGCATGAAGCGGGGGGCCCGGGGCCCGTAAACCCTAGATATCTGGCCCCGTAAGAAAGGGCATGATGTTGACGCCATCGCCGGGGAAGGTGCTGATATGCGGATGGTCGGCAAAGAGCGCAGCGGCTGCCTCGGCATATTCCGCTTCAACAATCAGATGGCTGCAGAAGTCACTGGTGGCCGACGCGATCATGCCGTCATGATTGACGATGGATGCGGCGTGGCGCGGAATTTTGCCAGATCCGCGCGGGTCATGGTGTAGACAGCCAGGAAATGCCGCATGGCGACCTCCTCCTAACACCCAAGGAGATTTGGTCGCCAGACCGGATGTGTCACATCAATTGGAAGCCGACAGCGTCCACATCCGCCTTGGTCGGGATCGCCGGCTGGGCGCCGGGGTTGAGGCAGGCAAGGCTCCCGGCCACGGCGGCGCGACGAAGCGCGGCTTCGAGCGAATGGCCCGCATCAAGCCCGGCCGCGAGATAGCCGCAAAAAGTGTCGCCGGCGCCGACCGTGTCGACGGGCTTGACCTTATGGGCGGGCACGGCGATGGGGCCGTCGGGCGTGCGGGCGCGAGCGCCGTCAGGGCCCAGTGTCACGACGATGGTGCGCCCCGTCTGGTTGACCCAATCCTGCATGGCGGCGTCGAGCTGGTCGATGGGGCGGCCGGTGAGCAGGGAAAACTCGGTTTCATTGGCGATGACGATATCGGCCAGGGGCGCCAGTTTTGCCGTGTCGGGCAGGAAGGGCGCAGTATTGAGCACGCTGCGGGCACCGCGCTCGCGGGCGATTTCCAGCGCCCGTCGCGTCGCTGCCTGCGGCACCTCCTGCTGCACCAGCAAGGTGTCACGGGCGGTAAGGCCCGCAAGCCCCTTGTCGGCGTCCTCCGGGCTGACCGTGCCATTGGCGCCGGGCAGGATGGCGATGACATTTTCGCCCGCCGCATCGACAAAGATCATGGCAATGCCAGTCGCCGCGTCGGCCCGGCGGAGCTGGGAGAGATCAACCCCGCCCTTGTCGAGCAAGTCCAGCGCGAGATCGGCAAAGGCGTCGTCGCCCACTGCCGACACATGCAGCACCTCGGCTCCGGCGCGGCGTGCGGCCAGCGCCTGGTTGGCGCCCTTGCCGCCCGGCGCCATGGAAAAAGTACCCCCGGCAACCGTTTCGCCCGGCTTGGGCAGGCGGGTGACGGTGCCGATCTGGTCGAGATTGGTGGAGCCGAAAACGGTGATCATCTAGAGCATCTTCTCGATGGTGTTCCAATTGCGCATGGTGTCGAGATTGCCCTTGCCCAGCTTCGCATAAAGCGGCTTGAGCACCTCTTCCACATGCTCGGTATAGCGCCCATTGGGCTGCTTGTAGGCGGCAATATAGACCTCGCGCGGGTCCATACGCAGGATTTCAGTGTCGCCGGGCCGGCTCTCGAGAGCAATGTCCGCGGGCAGGTCCTGGTCGAACATCAGCACATGGCGCGTAAGGTCGGCCTTGCGGTCGAGGCTGCCGAAGGGATTGTCGTCGAGCATGGCCTGAAGCTCATCCTTGGCGCGCAGGATGACGCCCACTTCAAAGCCGAACTGACCCGCGATGGCCTTTTCCACCCGCGCCTTGATCGCCTCGGGCTGGCCCTGGGTGACCACCCGCGCATTGCCGCTGGCGGCCACGGTCTTGACCTCCGAACAGCCCGCCGCCTCAAGGCAGGTCTTGAGCTCGGCCATCTTCATGCGCCGGTTGCCCAGGTTGATGCCGCGCAGGAAGACGCCCCAGACGGAGGAGGAACCCTGGCTCATGGCTTGTCCCTTTGCGGATAAATGGTCTCGCCGCGCTCGAGCATGGCGACAAACTCGGCAATGCGCTTCTTCCGGGCCGCCTCTGTCTTGAGGGACAGAGTGCGAAACGTCAGGGCAAAGCGGTTTTGAGCCGTGAGCTGGCCATACTTGGCCTGCGCGGCCGGGCTGGCAGCTATTGCGGCCAGCAGGTCCGGCGGAGCCTCTTGCGTGGTCTTGTAGGCCGCGTCCCAGCGGCCGTCGGCCTTGGCGGTCTCGACATGGACGAGACCATGTTCGGTCATCAGTCCCTGCTCGACCAGGCGCGCGACATTGTCACGATTGACCTGGCTCCACACCGACTTTGGGCGGCGCGGGCAATAGCGCTGGACGAAGCTCTCCTCGTCCCAGCTTTTCTTGATGGCGTCGATCCAGCCCCAGCACAGCACCGCCTGAATGGCGTCGACCGGGCTGATGGTCGGCTTGCCCGTCGCCTTCTTGAAGATGCGAATCCAGATCTCGTCGGCACTGTCATGGTTCTCCGCCAGCCAGGCGTAGAACGCATCGAAATCAACGAATTCGCGCAGTTTGTCCGTCGGGACGATGACGGGCGCCATATCCTACTCGGTCGCCACAGGCTGCGGCGGCAGCAGGGCCGCCAGCATGGGTTCAAGCCGCTCGTGGCTGGGCAGGGTAATGCCGAATTCCCCGGTCAACAGGGCGCGCAGCGCCTCGATGCTGGTGATGGTGCGCTGCTCGGCCTCGCCCTCAATGGGTTGGATGGTAAGGCTCCCGTTGCGCAGCTTGAGGCGCTTGCCGCTGGGCGCCAGGGCCACCCGCAATTCCCGGGTGAAGGGCGAGGCCGGATCGCTCGAAAGCGCCAAATTGATGGGGGCGATGTCGGCCTCGGTAACCGTATCGAGGGTAAAGACATAGACTGGCAGCCAGTTCTCCCCGATCCGCACTTCAAGCGTCCAGTCCGGGTCGCCACCGGTGAGGCGGAATGTCTCGTGCGGTGTCGATTGCTCGGTATCGGCCCGTAATCGGAGCGGAGTGGTCAACGTCAGGCCGCCAAAGCCGACATCGGCGATATGGTTCTGTCCATTGATTTCGACCAGCAGCAACAGGTGGCTGGGCGGTTGGGATACGCCTTCGGGATTGGTCCAGACCACTCGCGCCAGGAGCGGGCGCACGTTGAAATCGAGGTCCTGGAGCATGCGCATGAACAACAGATTGTGTTCAAAGCAATAGCCGCCGCGCTTGTCTGTCAGCAGCTTGCGCTCAAGACTTGGCTGGTCGAGCAGCACCGGCAGGCCCAGCAGCGGATTGAGGTTTTCAAAGGCAATGGCCGCAGGGTGCAGCGCATGCAGCAGATCAAGCGTGGCCAGGGTTGGCGCAATCGAACCGGCAAAGCCGATTCGCTCGAAATAGCCTTTGAGATTGACCTTTTCGGGCATCAGCCATCCACATCGCTGTTGAAATCGAGCACACTATGATCAAGCCCCAAGGCTTTGTCACCTCTTGGCCGGACCCCACCATCGGATCGCAAGAAAGTCAGGCGGACGCCCGGCGCACGCGGATGACCACGTCCACATGGGACACTTCCATGCCCTCGGGCGCCTTGGGCAGCGCCTTGAACTCGACCGACTCGGCGGGGATATCGATCATGCGCTGCTCGTCTTCGACGTAGAAGTGATGATGGTCCGAGGTGTCGGTGTCGAAATAGGAGCGCGAGGCGTCAATCGCCACTTCGCGCAGGAGGCCCGCTTCGTGGAACTGGTGCAGCGTATTGTAGATCGTGGCCAGTGACACATTGACATTGGCCGTGTCGGCCTCGCCATGCAATTGCTCGGCGCTGACATGGCGGTGCGGGCCGCCGAACAGCAGTTCGGCCAGCGCAACGCGCTGCCGGGTCGGTCGAAGGCCTGCCATCCGCAGCACCGCAGTGAGGCAGGGCTTGCGGGAGGGAAGCGGTCGGGCGGCAGTGTCGCGGTCGTGCATTGGCGAGTAAGTCTCGTCGATTAGGTCCGATTTTGAAGGATTCTTATACTGGCGCCCACGCCGCGATACAAGCGCGGCGCGGTTACGGGCAAAGGCCTGAGCCCTATGGCTGGCTTGACCCTATCCCGGCTCGTCTATACGACACGGGGCTTGAGCGAGATCGGGGAGCGTCCATGGCCGAGCGGCAACACGCATTTAACTACGAAGAATTGCTGGCCCATGGCCGCGGCGAACTTCCGGGCCAGGGCGACGCCCGCCTGCCGGCTCCGCCGATGCTCATGTTCGACCGTATCACCCAGATCGACGAAGCTGGCGGCACCTATGGCAAGGGCATGGTTCGGGCCGAACTCGACGTCAATCCCGACCTGTGGTTCTTCAAATGCCACTTCATCGGCGATCCGGTGATGCCCGGCTGCCTCGGCCTCGATGCGATCTGGCAGATGACCGGCTTCTTCCTCTCCTGGATCGGCCAGCCCGGCAAGGGCCGGGCATTGGGCGGCGAGATCAAGTTCACCGGCCAGGTGACCGATGACGTCAAGCTGGTCGAATATGGCATTGATCTCAAACGCGTCCTGAAGGGCCGGCTGACGCTCGGCATCGCCGATGGCTGGGTCAAGGCCGACGGCAAGGTGATCTACGAAGCCAAGGATTTGCGCGTCGGTCTGTTCACAGACGCCTGACCACTGCAACAAACAATACGTGTTCGGCCTTAATGCCGGACGAAACAAACCTATATAGTGAAGCGCCCGGCCCCAAGGGCGACCGAACAAAACGACTAAAAGCGAGGACACGATGAGACGAGTTGTCGTAACCGGCATGGGTATCATTTCCTCGATCGGGAACTCGCTCGATGCGGTGACCGAGAGCCTGCGCCTAGCCAAGCCCGGCATCGTGTTTGCCCCGGACCAGGCCGAACTGGGCTTTCGCAGCCAGGTCAAGGGCGATCCACGCCTGGACCCGTTCGAGGTGCTCGACCGCCGTGTCACCCGCTTCATGGGCAAGGGCGCAGCCTGGAACTACCTGGCAATGCAGCAGGCCATCGCCGATGCGGGGCTTGAAGAGAGCGACATTTCCAACCCCATGACCGGCATCGTCATGGGTTCGGGCGGCGCCTCCACCCGCACCATCGTTGAAGCCGCCGACATTACCCGCAAGAACCTGTCGCCCAAGCGCATCGGGCCGCTGGCCGTGCCCAAGGCCATGGGCTCAACCGCCTCTGCAACGCTGGCGACCCCCTTTGGCATCAAGGGCATCAATTATACCATCACTGCCGCCTGCGCGACGTCCAAGCATTGCATCGGCAATGCCATGGAACAGATCATGCTGGGCAAGCAGGACATCGTTTTTGCCGGCGGTCACGAGGACCTCGACTGGACCTTGAGCGACCTGTTTGACGCCATGGGCGCCATGAGTTCGGACTTCAACGACACACCCGAAAAGGCCAGCCGCGCCTATGACGCGGCCCGCGATGGCTTCGTGATTTCCGGTGGCGCCGGGGTGCTGGTGCTCGAAGAGCTGGAACACGCCAAGGCGCGTGGCGCCAAGATCTGGGCCGAGCTGGTGGGCTATGGCGCCACCTCCGACGGGCTCGACATGGTCGCTCCATCGGGCGAAGGCGCCGAGCGCTGCATGCGCATGGCGCTCAAAAACATCAAGGCGCCCATCGACTATGTCAATCCGCACGCCACCTCGACCCCGGTGGGGGATCTGCGCGAAATCGAAGCCCTGCGCGCCGTCTTCGGCAATGAAGACAAATGCCCGCCCATCTCGGCCACCAAGTCGCTGACCGGGCACAGCCAGGGCGCCACTGGCGTGCATGAATCGATCTATTCGATCCTGATGATGAAGCACCGCTTCATCGCCGAGAGCGCCAATATCGAAACGCTCGATCCAGCCTTTGAGGACATGCCGATCCTGCGCCAGCGCCGTGACGACGTTGATCTGGGTTATGTGCTGTCGAACTCGTTCGGCTTCGGCGGCACCAATGCCGCCCTGGTGTTCAAGCACCCGGACGCCTGATCGGATTGTTCCCGAAAGGGAGAGCAAAGAGGCTAGTACGACAACTCCGAAAAGCTCGCGTCCCGTGCATCATAGACCAGCAGCCGCCCCACCAGGGGTTTGCCCAGTCCGGTGATAAGCTTGATCGCCTCCATGGCCATCAGCGTGCCGATGACCCCTGTAACCGGTCCCAGGATGCCGTTGAGCTCGCAGGAGGGCAGCGCGTCGTCGCTGGCCTCGGGCGGATAGAGTGCGTCATGGCTGGGCCCGCCCAGATGCGGCGCAAACACCGTCACCTGGCCGGAAAACATCGAGACCGCGCCTGACACAAGCGGCTTGCCGAGCGACTGTGCCGCGGTCGCCACCGCGCGGCGGGTGACGAGATTGTCGGTGCCGTCCAGCACGAGATCGTATTGCCCGATCAGCGCCTCGGCATTGGCGGTGGTGACCGCTTCGGCATGCAGATCCAGCACGACATGCGGATTGAGCGCGCTGGCGAAACGACCTGCGCTTTCTGCCTTGCTCGTGCCCGTGGATGCGGTGGCGTGGATCACCTGGCGCTGCAGGTTCGACAGCGACACTGTGTCCGGGTCGACAATGCCGAGCTGGCCAATGCCCGCGGCGGCCAGATAGGCGATGGCGGGACTGCCCAGCCCTCCGGCGCCCACCACCAGTACCCGGGCCGCCTTCAACTGCTGCTGACCGGCGCCGCCAAAACCCTTAAGCACCAGATGGCGCGCATAGCGCCGGGTTTCCTCGGGGCTGAGCGGGGTGTCAGAGGCCAAGGGGAACGGCCAGGAAGCGACGGTCCGGCCCTTCAAAGCCGCCCGGGTAGACCGAGATGATGGCGACCGCATTGCTCAATGTCGCACCCTGGAAGGGCATGACCACGCTGTGGATGCGATACTCCATCGGACAGCCACGCGAGCGCGGCAGGTTCTGGTCGCGATGCACCAGGCGCGAGGTGCCGCTATCGGCAATGGTCAACTCATAGCCCATGGGAGCAACGTCAAACCATTCGGCGCAGGGGCTGGTGGCCACGGTGGGGAAACTGGTCAGTCCCAACGTGTAATTGCCCGAGACGGCGCCGGGCAGATAGCTGGGGGCGCCGAACTTGATGGTCTTGCCATCGGTGTCCGACGCGCCGTCGCCAATCATCGCGGCAATCTCGACCGGCACGTCGATCTTGAACTCGGCCATATGCCCCAAGGCCTTCTCGACAACGGTGTCGCGCACAGCCTGAAGGCTGGTCTCCTCGGTTTCGGCCTGGAAGCGCACGGGCGTGCCAACCACCCAACTGTCAGTGTCCAGGTCCACGACATAAAGGCTGGAATAGGCAAAGCCCGATCCATCCTGAATGCCGAATTCCTCGAAAGCGAAATAGCGGAAGTCCTGCGAAAACCCGACATAGTCGATCAGCGCCCGATCCCCAGCCAGGGCGGGCATGGCCATGGCCAGCAAGGCGAACGCACTAGCGGCCAGTCGACCCATGACCACCCGTTCCACGCTCAGTTGCATCCAGTTCATCAACTTCTACCAGTTCCACGGCGCTGACGCGCGCCACTACCATCTGAGCAATCCGCTCGCCACGACGCAATTGGAATGGCGCCTTGCCATGATTGATCAGCAGCACTTTGACTTCCCCACGATAGTCGGCATCGACGGTGCCGGGGGCATTGAGCACGGTCACCCCATGTCGGGCAGCGAGGCCGGACCGGGGCCGGATCTGCGCCTCGAAGCCCTCGGGCAAGGCAATGGCAAGCCCGGTCGGCACCATGGCATAGTCGCCCGGCGCGATGGTCAGCACCGCGTCATCGGCAATGGCCGCCGCCAGATCAAGGCCCGCCGCGCCCGCAGTCTGCTGGCGCGGCAGGGGCAGGCCCGCGCCATGCGCAAGCCAATTGAGGGCAATCCTGACCGTCACGGCGCGCGGACCACCGCGTAGATTTCCGCCGGTAGATTGGCAGCGCCATTGATCAAATCGAGCAGCGGAATAACCTGTTCGGCGCGTTTGCCATCGGCAGTCCGGGTCATATTGGTGTCGACCACCTCGGCGCCCGAAATGGCGATGGTCATGGTGCGGCCTTCAAAGAAGGCCTCGACCATCTGGCGGGTCTCTTCATCCATGTCGTCTTCGGCGCCCAGCTCGGCCTGTATGTCGGCGGTCGGCAGGGCGACGCGGACAAGGCCCGGCCCGGCTTCGGTAAAAGTCATGCCGCCTTCATCCTGACCGAGATCGAGATCGGCAAAATTGCCTTCTTCAACGATCACGCAGGTTGCGCTGCCATCGGCATTCTCGTTGAGCGTGCCCTCGGCGCAGAACCCGTCTTCCTGGGCTCCTTCACCCTCGGCGCTCATCTTGACCATCCCGTAGACATCGGCGTTCATGACCTGGGTCATCGTTGCCTTGGCGGTGGTGGGGCTGGTGATGGCGACGTCGATATTGACGTCAATGCAGCCTGCAAGTCCGGCGGCCAGCAGCGTCGTCGCCGCCAGCTTGCCCAGAAATTTGACGCTCATTCCGGTTCTCCCGTGTTGGGCGGCGCGCACCGCCCGATGCTGCACTCTATGTTTGGTTCACCGCGCCGGACAAGCCGTTCGACGCCTCGCCCGATCAGCCAAGCCCCAGGGCTCGCCAGATCAGGACGCCCAGCAAGGCCAGTGAGGCCAGAAGGACCGCCAGCACGACATTGCGCATCAGCCCGTCCCGTGGCCGGTTGACCATGGCCCGGTGCTCGGCCAGCGCCAGCTCGGCCTGGGCAATCAATGCGGGCACGCGGCCTGCCGCTTCGCCAAGCCGGGAGAGATGCCCCGCCAGGTCTTCGAGGCGACCGATAGGGCCTTCTTCGCGCCTCAGCCACTCGCCCACAACCGGTTCGGCCACCGTCCAGATGTCGAGCTCGGGGTCGAGTGTGCGCGCGACGCCTTCCACCAGCACCATGGACTTTTGCAGCAGCACCAGTTCGGGCCGCGTCTGCATGTCAAAGAGGTCGGTAACGGAAAACAGCTGGCCCAGCACCTTGGCCATGGAAATTTCCGCAGCGGTCCGGCCATGCAAAGGCTCGCCAATCGAGCGAATGGCCAGGGCAAAATCATCGACCGACTGGTGCTTGGGCACATAGCCGATGTCGAAATGGCGCTGCGCCACGAGGCGATAATTGCGGGTGATGAAGCCAAACAGGATATCGGCGAGGAAGCGGCGTTCCGGCTTGCCGATGCGGCCCATGATGCCGAAATCCACGGCAATGACGTCGCCGGTCTTGGGGTCGGCAAACAGATTGCCCGGGTGCATGTCGGCGTGGAAATAGCCGTCGCGAATGGCGTGGCGCAGGAAGGACTGCATCAGCTTGGTGGCCAGCGCCTTGCGGTCAATACCAGCGGCATCAATCGCGGCATGATCACGAATGGGAATGCCATGCATCCAGCTGGTGACGAGCACGTTCTGGGCCACATGATCCCAATGAACTTCGGGGATCACAAAGCCTGTGTCATTGGCAATATTCTCGGCCATTTCCGAAATGGCGGCCGCTTCCAGTCGCAGGTCGAGTTCAAGCCGCATGGAATGATCGAGCGTGCGGACAATCTCGGTGGGGCGGAGGCGGCGGCTGGCGGGCGAAAAGGTTTCGGCCAGCCGGGCGCCCGCATAAAGGCTGTCGGTATCGGCGTGGAAGCGCTCGGAAACGCCGGGACGCAAGACCTTGACCGCCACGGTCTTGGGCACGGCGCCCGATACGCGCAGCCGCGCCTGATGCACCTGGGCAATCGAGGCGGCGGCAACCGGGGCGCTGATCTCGGTCAAGAGCGCTGCCTTTGACCCCAGCGCTGCCTCGAGAATGCCGGGCACGAGCTTGGGATCAAAAGGGGGCATCCGGTCTTGAAGGCCGGAAAGATCGGCCGCGGCCTGGGCGCCGACAATGTCCGGGCGGGTCGCCAGCGTCTGCCCGAATTTGACAAAACTGGGCCCCAGCTTGTGCAAGGCGGCATTGAGACGTTCGACGCTGCCCGTCTTGCGCACCGAACGACGCTCGACCAGCCGCGCCAGTCCAACACCCAGCTTCATCGAGGGCGGCAGGGACTCAGGCGGCAGCACCGAGAAGGCGCCTTCCCGCGCCAGCACCCAGCCGGCATTGACGAGACGAAAGTAAGAGCCGAGCGCCATGGGCTAGAGTTTCCAGCCCGAGAACAGGGTGGCGATATTGCCCGTCATGCTGGTGTGCTTGACCCTTCTAAATCCGGCCTGGGACAGCATGGCCGAAAATGCCGCCGGATCGGGGAACTTGCGGATCGATTCCACGAAATACTGATAGGGCTGCGCGTCGCCGGTGACGGCCCGGCCCATGGGCGGAATGACCCGATCCGAATAGAGCTTGTAGATGGCATCGAACCCCGGCACGTCGACCTGGGAAAATTCGAGCACCAGAATGCGGCCGCCGCGCTTGAGGGCGCGATGGGCCTCGCCCAGAGCCTTCTGGATGCGCGGCACATTGCGAATACCGAAGGCGATTGTGTAGGCGTCAAAGGCATTGCTCTCGAAAGGCAATTCCTCGGCATTGGCTTCAAGAAAGCTCACCTGGCCTGGATAGCGCCAGGACTTGGCGCGCTCGGCCCCGACGCGCAGCATGTCGGCATTGATGTCGGAAACCACGACCTCGGCATAGCCGAGCGAGGCATTGACGATGCGCTCACCGATATCGCCTGTGCCCCCGGCCATGTCGAGCACCCTATAGGGCCGCGAACCGGCCTTGGGCGGAGCGAGTTCGGCCACCATGGCATCTTTCCAGAGCCGGTGAACCCCAGCGCTCATCAGGTCGTTCATCAGGTCGTAGCGGTCCGCCACGTCATGGAACACCTTGTTGACCAGCCCTTGCTTGTCCTCAAGCGCGACGGTTCGTTCGCCAAAATGGGTGGTTTGCGATGGCTCGGTCATGTCAGCCCTCAATAGGCGTCGTCAAAATTTGAGCGCACCATATATAAGGCGTCGGAAAATGCCCATGGCACAAAGCCGCGCAGGGTGAAGGAGTTGCCCCATGCCCGAACTGCCCGAGGTCGAAACTGTCCGCCGGGGGCTGGCGCCCTGGCTTGAGGGCGCGACTATCGAGCGCGTGACGCTCAATCGGGCGGATCTGCGCTTCCCCTTCCCGAAAGGGTTAAAGAGCGCTTTGGAGGGCCAGCAGGTGACCCATGTCGGGCGGCGGGCCAAATATCTCTTGGTCGGGCTCTCGGGCGGCAAGACGCTCCTGAGCCATCTGGGCATGACCGGCTCGTGGCGCTTTGCCGAGCATCCCATCGACAAGCCGCCGCGCTATTATGAGCCGGGAACCGAGCCAAAGCACGATCACATGGTCTGGACCCTCAACCATCCCAGGCATGGCGCGAGCCATCTCATCTACGCCGATCCGCGACGCTTCGGCTTCATCGATCTCTATGACGACATTGGTGAGAGCCCCTATCTGAAGGGGCTTGGCCCCGAGCCTCTGGGCAATCAATTCTCTGCCCAGCAGATGGCCGCGGCGTTTGAGGGCAAGAAGGCGCCGATCAAGGCCGCCCTGCTCGACCAGCGCGTGGTCGCGGGCCTGGGCAATATCTATGTGGCCGAGGCGCTGCACCGCGCCCATATCCTGCCCACCATTGAGGCGCGCACCCTGGTCACCAAGTCGGGCAAGCCCAAAAAGGCGCTCGAAGACCTGGCCTTTGCGGTGCGCGAGGTGCTGACCGCGGCTATCGAGGTGGGCGGTTCGACCATCCGTGACTTCCGCAGCGTCGAGGGGGCGGGTTACTTCCAGCACAATTTCGCCGTCTATGACCGCGAGGGCGACCCCTGTCCGACCCCGCTGTGCAAGGGCGTGGTCAAGCGCATCGTCCAGTCGGGGCGCTCGACCTTCTATTGCCCGGCGTGCCAGAAGGCGCATTGACCCCGTTCGGGTGCGGTTCGCGTCCTGAATCCAGTTGACGCTCTTCCGCCTTTACCCTATAGACCCCCCAACTTGGCGGCAGTCGATAGCCGCCGATTTCATTTCATCCCGGACGACTGCAGCGCGACAAGCATGCAAACGGCCGGTTGGACGCCAAGAGGACCGTTATGGCCAATACGCCGTCAGCCAAGAAGGCTACCCGCAAGATCGAAGCCCGCACCGCGGTCAACAAGTCGCGTCGTAGCCGCGTGCGCACGTTCATTCGCAAGGTCGAGGAAGCGATCACCGCCGGTGATCATGCCGTCGCCTTTGCCGCACTCAAGGCTGCCGAGCCCGAGATCCACCGCGCTGCCGGCAAGGGCATTGTCCATGCCAATCTGGCGGCCCGCAAGGTCTCCCGCCTCAACAGCCGCGTTAAGGCTCTCAACGCCTAATACGCACCGGCGCCGGCGCTTTTCGAAAAAGCGGCCAAAACGCTACAATTCGGGCTCCGCAGGGAGCCCTTTTTGTTGTATGGTAGGTAGGCAAGGTTTTTCGACATTGTTCTGTCACATGACTATTCAGTGACAGATGCGCCTGCGGGAGAACGAAGGGTGAAGCCTTGGTTTTTCCTTGCGTCATCAGGGGTTTGTTGGTTCCCTGGCGTTGCTGATGGCACGTGGTCCGGTGCGGATTTTGTGGCCCGCTGAAATATAATTTTAACGCATCCAGACAGCTAAGTGTTCGATTCTGCCTTGAGTCACAGGCGCTTGCCGGAGCCTTGTTTCAGCGGCCGTACAGCCCCGAAAAACAGGCCTCTGAGTCAAGCCCCTATTTCAACAATTCACGTGTTGCGGGTCCAAAACAGTGCCTCTAAGGTAATCTGGCCAGCGGGGAAAAAGAGGGGTGGAACGACCCTCCTGAACCAAAGGCAGGCTCCCGCTCGGGAGTTGAGATCTGGGGCATATCCGGCGTCCGCGCCGGTCATTTAAGCCGGTATTTTTAGTTTTGATTGCCCTCGGGCAATCGGTCAAACTTGGGTTGGCAACGTTCAAACGACAGTCGGCTGGGGCAGGCTGGGTTCAAGTGAAAGGTCAAGAGGGAAACGGCGACACGTGATGTCGCCGGACAAAATCGGTGTGTCCGCGTGGCGGATGCAGGGGCGAAGCCGTGTCTAGTTAAACCGGGCCATCAGGGACCGGAAGGACACACGAAACAGATCAGGGGCTTGTCCAGCTTTGCGGGCTGGATTGGCGGCAATCAAATGGGGCTAGAAACAATGATGCGACAGGCGACCGCGGGAAGGGATGAATGGGCTGCGGCCAATTCACCTTCCACAACCACTTCAACCAAAGGCGGCACTCCTGTCATGTCCGGTTCCGACACAACCTCTCCTGATCACCGTGAACTCTGGGCCCGTGTGCGCGCCCGTCTGAAGACCGCGGTGGGCGAAGATGTGTTCACCTCATGGTTTGCGCGCCTGGAGTTGGAAGAGATCGTTGACGATCTGGTGCACCTGAGTGCCCCGACCCGGTTCCTCTGTTCCTGGGTTCAGTCCAACTACGCCGACCGTATCGTGGAAGCCTTCCGCAATGACATTGTCGAGGCCGCGCGCCTCCAGGTGACGATGCGGGTCAATGGCCAGGCTCGTCCGCGCCTGGCGCCCGTGGTTGAGGTTGCGCCCGAAGCGCCGGCATCCCAGCAGGCCACTCCCGCGCCAAGCGCCGCTCCAATGGCCCCGCGCCTGGTGCGCGACAGCGCCAAGGGCGGCGACGCCCTCAATGGCAGCACCATTGATCCGCGCATGACCTTTGACAATTTCGTCGCCGGTTCTGCCAATGAAATGGCCTTTGGCGTAGCCAAGCAGATCGCCAGCGCCGCCATCAACAATGCCGTGACCTTCAACCCGGTCTATATTCATTCCACCGTCGGCCTGGGCAAATCGCACCTGCTCAACGGCATCGCCCATGCGGTGTCGCAGGCCGACCCTTCCAAGAACATCGTCTATCTGACGGCCGACCACTTCATGTACCATTTCATTACCGCCGTGCAGCGCCAGAGCGCGCTCGGCTTCAAGGAATGGCTGCGCCGCGTCGACCTGCTGCTGATCGATGACATGCAGTTCCTGCAGGGCAAGTCGGCCACTGAATTCGGTCACACGCTGGGCGCGCTGCTGACCGGCGCCAAACAGGTGGTTGTTGCCGGTGACGCGCCGCCGCGGGACCTCGAAATGCTCGATGAGCGCGTGCGCTCGCGCCTCTCGGGCGGGCTGGTGGTGCCGATCTCGACCTTCGACCATGACCTGCGCCGCGATATCGTGCAGCGCCGCGCCGACCAGGCCGCTACCCGCTTCGGCCTGCATTTCCCGACGCCTGTGGTGGACTACATTGCCCGCTCGGTGATCAGCCATGGCCGTGACCTCGATGGCGCTGTCAATCGCCTGGTGGCCGCCTATCAGCTGACTGGCGAACTGGTGACCGTTCCGCTGGCCGAAAAGACCTTGGCCGACCTCATCCGGACCCGGGACGCCAAGCGTGTGCGCATCGAGGATATTCTCAAGATCGTGTCGCGCCACTACAAGGTGCCGCGCAATGAGTTGCTGTCAGCCCGTCGCTCGCGCGATGTGGTGCGTCCGCGCCAGATCGCCATGTATCTGGCCAAGGCCCTGACCAGCCGGTCGCTGCCCGAGATCGGGCGCCGTTTTGGCGGCCGCGATCACACCACGGTGCTCCATTCGGTGCGCAAGGTCGAGCAGATGATCAAGGATGACCTGGAACTGGGCCAGGAGATCGAACTGCTCAAGCGTATGCTGGAGGAGTAGTCACCGGCCGCGCCGAAGGCGTGGTCAAATCGGTCCAGTGGACTGATTTGAGGTGGCTACGCCCGAAGAGCTATGCTCGCAGGGCCTGCAGCATGCGCGCAGAGCAGGAGGCCTTGGTCGCTGCCGCCACGATTTCACCCCCGCGAAAGCGGGGGTCTGTGTTTGATAGACAGGCCGGGCAGAGACTCTTTCTTGTTCCCGCCTTTATCCAGCCCAACCAGCGGGGCAATGCTTGCTCATGACGCGTTTATTTGCCCGCCTTCTTGTCCTGGCTGCCTTTGCCTCTCCCGCTCTGGGTGAGGAACCCGCCGCTGATCCGCTCACCCAAGAGGCGCGCGCGGCGCAGAACCTGGCCATTGCCAGCGCCGTGCAGGCGCAATTGCTCGCCTGCTGGCGCCTGCCTTCCGGCTATGAAGGAAAAGCCATTTCGGTGCGGCTCGCCTTTCTGGGCGACGGCACGCTCGATGGCGATCCCTATGTGGTGCCCGAGAGCCTGCGCACGGCCGGCAAATATCCAGTGTTGATGACCTCGATTGGCGAGGCCGTGGAGCGCTGCCTGCCGTTTGCGGGCCTGGAGGCGCTGGGCGCCGAGGCCGGCGAACGCTTCGACATTACCGTGCATTTCCAGAGCTGATTCCACAGCTTGGCTGTGACCAAACGCCGTGCTGACCTTGCCAATTTCTTATGAAACTGTAAACGTCCCAACCCCGGCTTGCGCCGGGTTTTGCACTCGCGTACGCCCGGGAAGAAAAGCTCCATGAAAGTCACACTCGAACGCAATCATCTGCTCAAGTCGCTGAGCCATGTGCATCGGGTGGTCGAGCGCCGCAATACCTATCCGATCCTGGCCAATGTGCTGTTCAAGGCTGCCGACGATCGGGTTGAACTGCGCGCCACCGACCTTGATATCGAGGTGACCGAGAGTGTTCCGGCCATGGTCTCCACGCCCGGCTCGACCACCGTGCCGGCCCATACGCTGTACGAGATCGTGCGCAAGCTTTCCGATGGCGCCGAAGTGCGGCTCGAAACCGATGGCGGCGAGAACATGGTTCTCACCTCCGGGCGCTCGCGTTTCAATCTGGCGTGCCTGTCGCCCGACAGTTTCCCGGACCTCAAATCCGGCGCCTTTGCCCATGAGTTCGATATCTCCGCCGCATCATTGCGCGAGCTGATCGAGCGCACCCAATTTGCCATCTCCAACGAGGAGACGCGCTACTACCTCAACGGCATCTATTTCCACGGCGTTGAAAACTCGACCTCGGGGAGCCTGTTCCGTGCCGTCGCCACCGATGGCCACCGCATGGCTCGCGCCGAGATTGCCGCACCCGAGGGTGCTGCCGGCATGAGCGGCATCATCGTGCCGAAAAAGACCGTGGGCGAAGTGCAAAAGCTGCTCGATGGCAGTGATGGCGACGTCAAGGTTGAGGTCAGCGACACCAAGATCCGCTTCACCGTGGGCCCGGTCGTGCTGCTCTCCAAGCTCATCGAGGGCACCTTCCCCGATTATGACCGGGTGACGCCCAAGAACAATGACAAGCAGATGCTGGTCGACAAGGCCGGCTTTGCCATTGCCGTCGACCGTGTCTCGACCATTGCCTCCGATCGCGGCGGCAAGGCCGTCAAGCTGGCCGCCAAGGATGGGTTGCTCGAGCTTTCGGTGACCAACCCGGACCATGGTACGGCCAGCGAGGAAGTCGCGGTGGATTTCGACACCGACGGCTTCGAGATCGGGTTCAATGCCCGCTACCTGCTCGACATCATTACCCAGATCCGCTCCGATAATGCGGTGTTCCTGTTCAATGACGCCAATTCGCCGACCTTGGTGAAGGAAGAAGGCGAATCCAGCGCGCTTTACGTGCTGATGCCGATGCGGGTGTGAGCCGGCTGCAATAGCGTTCGCCTTGATGTCGCAACCCCTTACCCGGCGCGGCCGCGCCGACCTTTCCTCGAAGGGGCGAGGTGAGTTTCTGCGTCTCGTCAGATATCCCGGCTCTATCGTCCCCTCGCCCCTTTGGGGAGAGGGTCAGGGTGAGGGGGCTTTTCAATGATCCGCCACATCTCCCGTCTGCGCCTGACCGGCTTTCGCAACTACACCGCTGCCGCGCTTGATCTTGACGAGCGCCATGTGGTGCTGACCGGACCCAATGGCTCGGGCAAGACCAATTTGCTGGAAGCCATTTCGGTGCTTTCGCCGGGGCGGGGCCTGCGTGGCGCCAGCTTCGAGACGTTGCAGGGGCAGGGCTCGGACCTGCCCTGGGCGGTGGCGGCGACCATCGAGACCGATGATGGGCCGGCCGATATCGGAACCGGCGCCCTGCCCGATGGCGGTCGGCGGGTGCGCATCAATGGCGCCAATGCCCGCTCGATTGAAGCCATGAGCGATTACCTGCGGGTGCTCTGGCTCACCCCGGCAATGGACGGCCTGTTTTCAGGCCCTGCCGGGGAACGGCGCCGGTTTCTGGATCGGCTGGTGACGACACTGATCCCGGGTCATTCAGCCGCCGTTTCCGATTTTGAAAAGACCATGCGGCAGCGCAACAAGCTGCTCGAAGAGGACAGCGATCCGCGCTGGCTGACAGCTGTCGAGGCGCAGATGGCCGAGCTGGGCGCCTCCATCCATCTCAACCGCACCGATAGCCTGCATCACCTGCAGGCGCTGATCGCCGAGAGCCTGGATGGCGGCAGCTTCCCCGCGGCGCTGCTGTCGCTGACGCCCCTGTTCGAGGATGGGGGCGAGCCGGCCACCTCGGCCGCGCTGGAGGCCCTTCTGGCGCAACGCTGGCATGGCCTGCGCGGCCTTGATCGGGCGGCGGGACGCACCACATCAGGACCGCACCGGGTGGATCTCGAGGTCCTGCATGCGCAAAAATCCATGCCGGCGGCACTGGGCTCGACTGGCGAGCAGAAGGCGCTGCTGATCGGGCTGATCCTGGCCCATGCGCGGCTGGTGCGGCTGCGCACCGGCATCGTGCCGTTCCTGCTGCTCGATGAGATTGCTGCCCACCTCGACCCCGACCGCAGAAGGGCCTTGTTTGCGGCGCTTGATGGGCTGGAGACGCAGTGCTTTCTCACCGGTACCGACGCGGTGCTGTTCGAGGCGCTGGAAGATCGGGCGCAGCGAATTGCGGTGCGCGAGGGACGGGTTTCCCCGGGGGCGTGAAATCCCCCGCAAATACCACGCAAACGGCCAAATTCCTTGGGGTTTGACCCCCATTCCGCTAGAACGAAACTCACCAGAAATCGACTGATTCGGACCCCATGAGCGACAGCGAAAACCCGATCCCGAACGAGTATGGCGCCGAAAGCATCAAGGTGCTCAAGGGGCTTGATGCCGTGCGCAAGCGCCCGGGCATGTATATCGGGGATACCGATGATGGTTCGGGCCTGCACCACATGGTCTATGAGGTGGTCGACAATGCCATCGACGAGGCGCTGGCCGGTCACGCCGATCTCGTCACCGTGACGCTCAATGCCGATGGTTCGGTGAGCGTCAACGACAATGGTCGCGGCATCCCAACGGGCATCCACAAGGAAGAGGGTGTCTCGGCGGCCGAGGTCATCATGACCCAGCTCCACGCCGGCGGCAAGTTCGACCAGAATTCCTACAAGGTGTCGGGCGGCCTGCACGGTGTGGGCGTCTCGGTGGTCAATGCGCTCTCGGTGTTTTTGGGGTTGCGCATTCGCCGCGATGGCGAAATCCACGAGATGACCTTCACCCATGGTGTCGCCGACGCACCGCTCAAGGTGACCGGCACCTATGTGCAGAACAACCAACCCGGCACCTTTGAGGGGCGCTCGGGCTCGGAAATCACCTTCCTGCCCAGCTCCGAAACCTTCACCATGGTGGAGTTCGACTTCAAGACGCTTGAGCATCGCCTGCGCGAGCTGGCCTTCCTCAATTCGGGCGTGCGCATTTTCCTGGCCGATCGCCGCCACCCCGAGCCGGTCGATGTGGAGCTCTACTACGAGGGCGGGCTCGAGGCCTTTGTCAAATATCTCGACAAGTCCAAGGCGCCGGTGCTGGAAACGCCGATCACCATGCGGTCCGAAAAGGACGGCATCACCGTCGAAGTGGCGCTGCAGTGGAACGATAGTTACCACGAGAACGTGCTGTGCTTCACCAACAACATCCCGCAGCGCGATGGCGGTACGCACCTTGCCGGCCTGCGCGGCGCGCTGACGCGCCAGGTGACCGGTTATGCCAATAGCTCGGGCATCGCCAAGAAGGAGAAGGTCGAGCTCAGCGGCGACGATACCCGCGAAGGCCTTACCTGCGTGCTCTCGGTCAAGGTGCCCGATCCGAAATTTTCGAGCCAGACCAAGGACAAACTGGTGTCCTCCGAGGTTCGCCCGGTGGTCGAGAACATCGTCAATGAAAAGCTCGGTCAGTGGTTCGAGGAACATCCCGCCGAAGCCAAGATCATCGTGGGCAAGGTGGTGGAAGCCGCAGCCGCACGCGAGGCGGCCCGCAAGGCGCGCGATCTGACCCGCCGCAAGGGGGCGCTCGAAATCTCGTCCCTGCCCGGCAAGCTGGCCGACTGCCAGGAGCGCGATCCGGCAAAGAGCGAAATCTTCATCGTCGAGGGCGACTCGGCCGGTGGCTCCGCCAAGCAGGGCCGCGACCGCTCCAACCAGGCGGTGCTGCCGCTGCGCGGCAAGATCCTCAATGTCGAGCGTGCCCGCTTTGATCGCATGATCTCGTCGGACCAGGTCGGTACGCTGATAACGGCGCTCGGCACCGGCATCGGCCGTGAGGAATTCAACGCCGACAAGCTGCGCTACCACAAGATCATCATCATGACCGACGCCGACGTCGACGGCGCCCATATTCGCACCTTGCTGCTGACTTTCTTCTATCGGCAGACGCGCGAACTGATCGAGCGCGGTCATATCTACATCGCCCAGCCGCCGCTCTATAAGGCCACGCGCGGTCGCTCCGAGCTCTATCTCAAGGACGAGGTTGCGCTGGAGGATTACCTGCTCGAAGGCGGGCTCGAGGACGCGGTGTTCAAGTCCCGCGACGGGTCCGAGCACGCTGGCGCCGATCTGCTGGCGATCCTGCAGCAGTCCCGCGACATCGTCAAAGCCATCAACAACCTCAACACCCGCTACAACCGCAATCTGGTCGAGCAGGCAGCCATTGTCGGGGGCCTGGATCCCGACGGCATGTCGGACCCAGCCAAAAGCGCCGAGACGCTGAAGCGCGTTGCCAACCGCCTCGACCGCATTTCCGACGAACTGGAACGCGGCTGGAGCGGCGAAGTGACCGATGAGGAGGCGCTGGCGTTCTCCCGCACCGTGCGCGGCGTCACCGAAACCCACCACATCGACCGCGCCCTGCTCCAGAGCGCCGATGCCCGCAAGCTCCGGCAGTTGGCCGGTCGGCTCGACGAATTGTTCGGCGGCGTTCCGACCCTGACCCGCAAGGGCGAGACCATCAATATCTTTGGCCCGGCGAGCCTCTTCAAAGCCGTCACCGATGCTGGCCGCAGGGGCGTGTCGCTCCAACGCTACAAGGGTCTGGGCGAAATGAATGCCGAGCAACTCTGGGAAACCACGCTCGATCCCAATGCCAGAACCCTGTTGCGGGTCGAGATCGACCAGACCGACGAAGCCGACCAGATCTTCACCGCCCTCATGGGCGATCTGGTGGAGCCACGCCGCGACTTCATCCAGGACAATGCGCTCAACGTAAGCAATCTGGACGTCTAGGAGCCGTGCATCAAACAGGACGTCCCGCCTGGAGGCCTTGGCGTCCTGGCGGAAAGGTCTCAGCGCTTGCGCACGAACTCGGTGCGCAGGACCAGGCCCTTGATAGCATCGTGCCGGCAATCGATCTCTTCAGGATTGTCGGTCAGGCGGATCGTTTTGATGACCGTACCCTGCTTGAGGGTCTGTCCAGCGCCCTTGACCTTGAGATCCTTGATGAGAACGACGGAATCGCCGTCCGCCAGGAGATTGCCGGAGGCGTCGCGCACCTCCCTCGATTGTGCCTGGGCTGCAGCGACCTCAGCGGCCGGACGCCATTCGCCTGTGGTCTCGTCGTATACGTAGTCATCATCGGAACTGGTCATGATCTCCCTATGGCAGGTGGCGGCAAGCTTGCCAAGTCCTGCCAACGGACGGCCATTGTTCACCCCTGCCTATCAAACCGTTCCGACCGGCCGGCTTGTGTCTTGCGCCATCACTGACTAGCTATGGCCCGAGCAATCGGGCCCCGTGAGGCAGACATGAAAAAGATCGGTTTTCTTTCCTTTGGCCATTGGAGCCCTTCGCCCAACTCAGGGACGCGGACGGCGGGAGACGCGCTCCTGCAGTCCATCGATCTGGCGGTAGCAGCCGAAGAGCTGGGCGCCGATGGCGCCTATTTCCGCGTGCATCACTTTGCCCGGCAATTGGCCTCGCCTTTTCCCCTGCTGGCAGCCGTCGGCGCGAAAACCAGCAAGATCGAGATCGGCACGGCCGTCATCGATATGCGCTATGAAAATCCGCTCTACATGGCCGAGGATGCCGGCGCTGCCGATCTGATCTCCGAGGGGCGCTTGCAGCTTGGCATCTCGCGCGGCTCACCCGAGCAGGTGGTCGATGGCTGGCGCTACTTTGGCTATGAGCCGGCCCAAGGCCAGACCGACGCCGACATGGCCCGCCTCAATGCCGAGATCTTTCTCAAGGCCCTCACCGGCCAGGGCTTCGCCCAGCCCAATCCGCGGCCCATGTTCCCCAATCCGCCCGGCATGCTGCGGCTCGAGCCGCACTCCGAGGGTCTGCTCGAGCGCATCTGGTGGGGAGCGGCCAGCGACGCCACGGCAGTATGGGCGGCGCAACTGGGCCTCAACCTGCAAAGCTCGACGCTCAAATTCGATGAAAGCGGCAAGCCGTTCCACATCCAGCAGGCCGAACAGATCCGCGCCTATCGCGCGGCCTGGAAAGAGGCTGGCCACAACCGCGAGCCGCGCGTCTCGGTCAGTCGCTCGATCTTTGCGCTCGTCAATGACCAGGACCGCATGTATTTCGGCACTGGCCGACCCGAGCAAGACCAGTTTGGCTATATCGAGCCGGAAAAGCGCGCTGTGTTCGGACGCGGTTACACTGCCGAGCCGGACAAGCTGATCGAGCAACTCAAGCAAGACGAGGCCATTGCCGAGGCCGATACGCTTTTGCTGACCGTTCCCAACCAATTGGGCGTCGCTTACAATGCCCATGTCATCGAAGCCATTCTCACCCACGTCGCGCCGGGTCTCGGCTGGCGCTAAGGCAGGGCAAATCCCGAGCGGTCGCACTGATTGGCCCGCCAATAGCGTTCGACGCCGGTAAAGCTGCCGGTCGCCGCGTATTCCACGGCAGATGCGAAGGCCATGGCGCCGCACTCATCCGCGCCGGCCACCACATGCACCATTTCATGCAGCACCGTCAGGCGGCGCAGCGTCGGTGAGCCATGGGTGGAGAATTCCGGGCAGAATGTCATCTCGATGTGCCCCTCCTGGGGTGGAATGCGCATGAAGGCGGCATAATTCGCACAGGAGCCATTCGCCGACGTCTGCTCGGTGATGCTCAGGGTAATGTCGCGGCCCCAATAGCCGGAGTTGAATTGCCCCAGAGTCAGCGCATCCCGGAAGGCGCCAATGTCGACGCCTTGATGAACGGACGAAAGCCGCGGAGCGGCCCGTTCAAACAGGGCAATGGCGTCGTTGAACGCATTGTTGATGGCGTCGGCGCGCGATTGGGGCGCCGAAACAAGCAAGATAGTGAGTGCGACGGCAATGGACAGCGGATGCATCTGGCGGTGATTGCCTTCCATTGTGGCCGGGAGATGACCTGTGGTGGTTGCGCCACAATGCCGGCCCAGAACGCTACAGTCCCTTAAACCGGCCACATTTCGCGCGGAAAAGCGTATCCATGTGCTGCTGGAGCCAGCGAGAGACGGTTCGGTCATCAAGGATCGCGTCTTAACCTCTTGCTTACCAATTGTTTCCCTTGCGGAACGAACAGGGTAGAAGCAGCTGATCCTTGTCTTTGCTAGGTTTGCCTGATGGATTTTCGCATATCGGCTGATGACCGTGTTGGCGCCCCCAATAGACGCCAGAACAAGCCTCAGGCCCGTCCTGCGGCCAAGGGGCAGCGCGTCGAGCCGGTCATGGGACAATCCATGGCCTTTTCGGTCGATGCCGAGCGTCCCTCGGGTTCCGGCAATGGCGGCGGTGGCAAGCCACCCAAGGGTTCCAGAAAGCCGCCGCGCAAGGGGAAGGCCCAACCGGCCCGCCAGCGCAGGAAAAGCCGTTCCGGCGGTCTGCTCATGGGGCTCCTCTGGTGGGGCTTTGTTGCCTGCCTCTGGGGCGGCATCATCGGCATTGGCATCATCGTCTACTATGGCGCCCAGCTGCCCGCGTCCAACACCTGGGCCATTCCCGAGCGTCCGCCCAATATCCGCATTCTGGCAGCCGACGGGAGCCTGATTTCCAATCGAGGCCAGACCGGCGGCGAAGCCGTGACCTTCCGCGAGCTGCCCCAATATGTGCCGGCAGCCTTCATCGCTTCGGAAGACCGGCGCTTCATGAGCCATTTCGGCGTTGATCCCATCGGCCTTTTGTCGGTGGCAATCGAATCCGTACAGGCGCGCGAAGTGACGCGCGGCGCCTCGACGCTGACCCAGCAGGTCGCCAAGAACCTCTTCCTCACCCCCGACCAGACCCTTGGGCGTAAGGTGCAGGAAGCCATCCTGGCCGTCTGGCTCGAACAGAATTTCACCAAGGAAGAGATCCTCGAACTCTATATGAACCGCGTCTATTTCGGCGCCGGGGCCTATGGCATCGAGGCCGCGGCGCAGACATATTTCGGCGTTTCGGCGCGTAATCTGTCGCTAGGCCAGGCGGCCATGCTGGTGGGTATCCTGCCGGCACCCTCGGCCTATAACCCCAAGACCAATCCTGACGTTGCCAAGGATCGTCAGCGCCTTGTGCTTAATGCCATGGCGCAGGAAGGCTATATTTCCGCCGAAGAAGCCAATGCGGCCCGCATCAACCCGGACCAGACCATCCGCACCGTGGTGGCGGGCTCGGAATCCTATGTGGCCGACTGGGTCGAAAGCCTGATGACCGCGTATATCGGTGAGATCGATGGCGACGTGGTGGTGCAGACCACCATCGACTTCAAGATGCAGAAGGACGCCGAGTTCATCGTCAAGGAGCAGGTGGCGGCCGAAGGCCCGAAGCGCGGCTTCACCCAGGGCGCGCTGGTGGCCATGGATATCGACGGCACTGTCCGCGCCATGGTGGGCGGCGTTGACTATCAGGCCAGCCAGTACAATCGTGCCGTTACGGCGCGGCGCCAGCCCGGCTCGACGTTCAAGCCCTTCGTCTATCTGGCGGCCATGGAAAAGGGCTATACGCCCGACACATTGGCCGAAGACGCCCAGTTTGACTACAATGGCTGGAGCCCGCGCAATGCCTCGGGCAAATACGCCGGCACGGTGACTTTGCGGCAGGGCCTTGCCTATTCGCTCAATACCATTGCCGCTCGCCTCGCCATTGATGTGACCCCCGAAAAGGTGGTGGAAGTGGCCATGCGCATGGGCATCTCCTCCGGCCTGACCCCGGTGCCGTCCATCGCCCTGGGCACCCAGGAAGTGAACCTTCTCGAATTGACCAGCGCCTATGCCCCCTTCGCCAATGGCGGCAACGGCGTCATCCCCAATGTCATCACCCGCATCTCCGATGTCGAAGGCAATGTGCTCTATGAAGCCTCCAATGCCGGCCCGGGCCGGGTGATCGACCCCAATGTGCTCGCCGAGATGAACGACATGCTCAAGACCGCCGTCGAGGTGGGCACGGGCCGTGGCGCCAATCTGGGGGGCTGGGATTTTGGCGGCAAGACCGGCACCAGCCAGAACGCCCGCGATGCGCTGTTCGTTGGCTACACATCGGCCATGGTCACGGGCGTCTGGCTGGGCAATGACAATGACACCAAGACGACCCTGTCGGGTGGCAATGTGCCGGCGACAATCTGGTCCGAGTTCATGACCAAGGCGCATGAAGGCCGCTCACCGGCGCCCATTCCCGGCGGTTCGTATGCCGGCCAGCTAATCGCCCAGCAGATGATCGACCCCAATACCGGCATGCCCCTGATCGATCCCGCGACGGGGCAGCCGCAGGTGCAATATGTCGACGGTGGTACCGGCCAGCCGGTGCAGACCATGACCGATCCATCCACCGGGCAGGTCTTCGCCATCGACCCTGCCACCGGCGCGCCTATCGAGGGACTGACGCCTGCCGGCGGCCAGGGGATCAATCCGCCCATCCAGACCGGCACCATGATCGATCCGGCCACCGGCCTGCCGGTTGAGGGCGGGATTGATCCGACGACGGGACAGCCGATCCAGCAGATCGATCCCAACACCGGTCTGCCCATCGAATCCGGCCAGATCATCCAATATGACGGCAATGGCCAGGCCATCGATCCGGTCACCGGCTTCCCGCTGCAGCAGCCGACCAACGGCTTTGGTGCGGCACCCATCGATCCTGAAACGGGCCTGCCGATGACCCTGATCGTCGATCCGGCTACCGGCCAGCAGGTCTGGGTCCCCAGCGCCCCGACGCAGAACGGCGCCCAGGTCGTGCCGCCCGGCCAACTGCAACAGGAACAGCCGGTCTATCAGGAGGAGCGTTCCCAACGCACACTGATGGACTTGATCTTCGGGAACTAGTCTCGACGCTCGGCACCTGTGACAAGCCCCGGGATTGCTCCCGGGGCTTTTTACTTCGGCGTGGTATGGACCTTGGTGACTAGACCACCAGGATAGGTGCGCCATTGGGCACCCGGTCATGGAGATCGATGACGTCCTGGAACAACAGGCGCACGCAGCCTGACGAAACCGCCTTGCCGATGGAGGCGACATCCATGGTGCCATGGATGCGGTAGAGCGTGTCGCGATTGCCCTGGTGGATGTAAAGAGCGCGGGCGCCCAGGGCATTGAGCAGGCCCGGTGGCTGGCCATGCCGGTACATTTCAAGTTCGGGCTGCCGCTCGATCATCTCCGCGGGTGGGGTCCAGACCGGCCACTTGCGCTTGTAGGCAATGTGACCCTCCCCGCTCCAGGCAAAGCCGGCGCGCCCGAGCCCAACGCCATAGCGCATGGCCCGACCACCGGGCAGCGTCAGATAGAGCACATAATTGGCCGTATCGACCACCACGCTGCCCTCGGGCTCGCCGGTGATATTGTCGACCTCCTGGCGCCAATAGGTCGGGTCGAGATGGGAAATATCGGCGGCCGGCACCGGATAGGCTTCGTCGGGGCGTGCGGCATATTTGGCCAGCACATCGGCGGGAATCGTCGGGCGCACGGGCTCGGCGATTGTCGCCACGCGTGACGTGCCCGTGGTGGAGCAACCGGCGAGGGTGAGAGCGCCCAGGCTGGCAAGGCCAGACAGCAGGGCGCGGCGCGACAGGGTCGCGTCGGTAGCAAAAGACATGATTTCATCCTTGGCCCAAAGGGCCTGAGCATTGAGAAACGGGGTTCGGACAGGCTCAGGCCGTTATGGGCGGACGTAGCAGGCGGGCACCGGGATGAGGGCTCAGCACAGGTTGAAGGGCCGGCTCAGGCGCCGCACAGTCTGGCGCCATGGGCAACCTCGCAACGGTAACGCCAATGGCATTATGCGATCCGCAGGGCATGACAATGCCGGCGCCCAGATCGATCTGGCCGCGTTGGATCTGCACCACGACCGGGATCGCCTGATTTTGCGCATCGACATGGTTCAGCACCACAATCGGGGTCGACACATAGCGATGGGCATGCGCCGTCGTCGCCCCGCCAAGGGCGGCAAAGCCGAAGACGATAGCGATGATGACAGCGAGGCGATGCATGGTCCTCTGATAGGGTGCCGATTGCGGCAGCATCGCGGCACGCAGCCGGCTAGGAGGCCTGCGTCGGCGCCTGCCAGGCCATCAGCGCGCGACCGTGTGCTTTTAGCCACGCTTTTCCCCGCTCCATGTCGGGCAGGGTGCGCGTTACGGTGGCCCAGAAGGCAGGGGAATGGTTCATCTCGACCAGATGCGCCACCTCATGGGCGGCGACATAATCGAGGACATGCGGCGGCGCCAGGATCAGCCGCCAATTGTAGTTGATGGTGCCGCTCGAGGAGCACGAGCCCCAGCGGCTTGACTGGCTCCGCAGCCGCACCTGCCTGACGCTGACGCCCAGCCGCTCGGCATGAAAGGCGCTCTGCGCATTGAGGTCGGCCAGGGCCTCGGCCTTCAGCCAGTCATAGAGGCGGCGGGGATGATGCGCCGCATCGCCCGGCACGCGCAGCATGGGCCCCTGGTCGGTGACGGCAATTTCGACCCGCCCGCGCAGCGCGCCGGTTGGCACCACCAGATGCGGCACGCCGCGCAAGGGTATTTCGACGCCCGCCATCAGCCGCTGGGCCTGGGCCGCGCGCGGCAAGCGGGCTGCCAGCCAATGCCGATGGCGCAAGAGAAACGCCTCGGCATCGGCCCAGCGTGCCTTTTCAGGCAGGGTCAGCAGCGGCCCCGACGCCGGCAGCGACAGGCGGAAACTGCGGGCGCGCGCCGAAACTTTGACGGCGACGTCAATGCGCACCCCATCAATGTCGAGGGGGGTGGTCTTGGGCGGCGCGGGGCGCTGGCGCAGGAAGGAGAACATGGGTTGCCGCGAGGAATCAGGTGTTCAAAGTCTAGCTCGTGCTGACGCATATCAACACGAAAAAGGCGCCCCTTGCGGGGCGCCAGTTTGCCGTTGGAGGCAGGGAAGGTCGGACGGGGCGGCGGTCACTGACCGTTGTTATTGTCGCCCCAATTGTTCTGGTCGGGATTGGGCTTGTCGCCATAACCCTGGCGGTTGCCGCGATGCTCGCCCATGAAGCGGTCGAATTCTTCGCGGTCCTTGGCCTTGCGCAGATTGGCCATATATTCGTGGAAGGCGTCGATCTCGGCGTCGAGGCGCGCGCGTTCCTCTTCAAGGCGCTTGAGCTGCTCGCTGCGATATTCGTCGAAGGCGGCATTGCCCGAGCTGGTGAAGTCGGAACGGCTAAAGCCGTGATGCTTGTGATTGTTGCGCATATAGCCGCATCCCTTGTTCCAATAGGCCTGGGCCTTGTCGGCGGAGCCGCCGAACTTTTCGCCCCAGATGATATAGGCAAGCATGGCCAGGCCGAGCGGCCAGAAGATGATAAAGCCAAGGACCATGAGGCCGATGGTCAGCGGCGACCATTGTGGTTTGATGATTGCAGTGTTCATGTCGTTAGTCTCCCAGTCACGATGAGATAGAAGTGGTCCGGCTGGAGGCAGGATCAAGCATGTGCCTGTCGATTTTTTGTGCTTGAAATCATCGCCTGGCCTTCCTATGCGCCACAATTGTTCTCACCCGACCCGCCCCGGAGGCCGGTATGACCGACCAGACCACGCCCAGCCTGCCCCTGCCATCGAGCTGGCGACCGCTGCGCCTGCAAACGCTGGTCAATCTGCGCTGGCTGGCCGTAATCGGTCAGACCCTGGGTGTGCTCTTCGTCAACTGGGGGCTGGGCTTCCCGCTGCCGCTGGTCGAGTGCCTGCTGTTGATCGGCCTTTCCGCGGCGCTCAATGTCGGGCTGGTGCTGCGCCTGGGCCCCCATTATCGCCTCTCGGCACGCATTGCCGCGCTGCAACTGGCCTTCGATCTCTGCCAGCTCGGCGGCCTGCTGGCCCTGACCGGAGGCCTGCATAACCCGTTTTCCCTGCTGCTGTTGGCACCGGTTTCGGTGTCGGCAACCTCGCTGCCCCAGCGCCAGGCCTTTCTGGTGGCATTGCTTGCGGCGACCATTGCCTCGCTGCTGGCGGTGGTGCACATGCCCCTCCCCTGGGAAGTAGGCCAGCAGATCGTGTTCAATCGCATCTATGTCATTGGCATCTGGGTCTCGATCATCTGCGGCGTGGTGTTCATCTCCGCCTACACCAATCGCGTGGCGCATGACGCGCGCCAGATCGCCGATGCGCTGGCCGCCACCGAGCTGGCGCTGTCGCGGCGCGAACAGCTCTCGGCACTGGACGGGCTGGCAGCCGCCGCGGCCCATGAGCTGGGCACGCCGCTCTCGACCATTGCGCTGGCTGCCAAAGAAATGCGCGACGAGGTGGAACAGAACAGCCCGCTGGCCGAGGATGTGGAACTGATCATCGCCCAGGTCGCTCGCTGCCGGGCGATCCTGGCCAAGCTGCGCAACCTGGGCAATGAACCGGCGGATCTTTTTGCCGAAGCGCCGCTCCCCGATATTCTCGACGAGGTGGCCCGGCCCCATGAGGGGCGCGGCAAGGTCATCCTGTTTTATTCCGAAGATACCACTGGCCCCATTCCGGTGTTTCCGCGCAGCGTTGGTCTGCTCTATGGGCTGGGGAACCTGATTGAGAACGCCACCGATTTTGCTGCCCAGACGGTACGGATCGAAAGCCGCTGGGACCAGCACAGCATTCATGTCGCCATTATTGATGACGGCAAGGGCTTTGCGCCCGAGCTGATCGCGCGGCTGGGCGAACCCTATCTCACCAGCCGCCCGCGCGATCCCGCGGGCAGCGATGCGCACCAACCCGGCGGGCTTGGCCTGGGCATTTTCATCGCCAAGACGCTGCTCGAGCGGACCGGGGCGAAGCTGACCTTTGACAATGACCAGGCCAATGGCCACGCCAGGGTGCGCATCACCTGGCCACGCAGCACACTGGCGTGATCCGTGCAGATGGTTTTGACGTAACCTGCGCAACAGAATATTGGAAATGCCATGGATACGATTGAAGATCTTCTGGCTGCCGATCCGAGCCTCCTGCTCGTCGATGATGATGCCGCCTTTTTGAGCCGCCTTGAACGCGCCATGACGCGCCGGGGCTTTGAAGTGCGGATTGCTGCAACCGTGGCGGCGGGCCTTGCCGCCGTGACCGAGCGGGCGCCGGCCTATGCAGTGGTTGACCTTAGGCTTGAAGACGGCAATGGGCTCGATGTCGTCTCCGCCCTCCACCAGAAGCGCGCCGATGCCCGCGCCGTGGTCCTCACCGGCTATGGCAATATCGCCACCGCCGTGACGGCGGTGAAGCTGGGGGCGATGGATTATCTCAGCAAGCCCGCCGACGCTGACGACGTCATCAATGCCCTGCTCGCCACGGGCGAGGACAAGCCCGAGCCGCCGGAAAACCCGATGTCGGCCGACCGCGTGCGCTGGGAGCATATCCAGCGCGTCTATGAATTGTGCGACCGCAATGTTTCGGAAACGGCACGGCGGTTGAACATGCATCGACGCACGCTGCAGCGCATTCTGGCCAAACGCGCGCCCCGCTAAGGATTTCCGCCCCAACCTCCCCCTGAGGGGGGAAGCCGGGTGGGACACTCTTTCACTTCACAAACAGGGTCTCGAAGCCGCCAAAGATCATGCGGCGGCCATCGAAGGGCATTTCGCCGAACTCGGCCATGGCCTCGGGCGACATCATCTTCTTCATGGCGGCGTCGCGCGTTGCCTTGTCGGGATATTCGATCCAGGAAAAGACGATCACTTCGTCGTCCTTGGCCTGCACGGCGCGCTGGAAGTCGGTGTTTTCGCCCTTGGGCACATCATCGCCCCAGTTCTCGACGACGCGGGTGGCGCCCCAGGACCTGAGCAGGTCCGCGGCCTTGCTGGCATGGGCGATATAGGCCTGCCGATTGGCCTTGGGCACGGCGGTGACCATTCCATCGATATAGCTCATGGATCGTTCTCCTTTGATCGGACCGGCGCGCCCTCATGGCGCTTCGATTTCGGGCCTCATCTCGACTTAGACGAATGGGAAGCGCTAACCTCGACATCCACCAGCCTAAAACGAGGATCGGCCTGTGACAGTTACACTGCATTTCCACGGAGCGTCGGGCACGGTAACCGGCTCCTGCTATCGCGTGGTCCACCAGAAGGGGCAGTTTCTCGTCGACTGCGGCCTGTTCCAGGGCAACAAGAGCGTGCGCGAGCTCAATCTCAAGCCGACGCCATTTGATCCCAAAGCCATTGATTTCCTGCTGCTGACCCACGCCCATATCGATCACGCAGGCCTTTTGCCCAAACTCTATGCCCAGGGCTGGCGCGGACCGATGTGGATGACCGAGCCTACCGCCGGCCTGCTCGAATATCTGCTGCCCGATAGCGCCAGCATCCAGGAAGGCGAGGCCGAACGCGAAACCCGCAAGCGCAGCCGTCGGGGGGACGAGCCGGTTAAGCCGCTCTATTCCATGGCAGATGCCGAAGAGGCGCTCGATCACCGCCAGACCTGCCGCTATGGCGAATGGATTGAGCCGGGGCCGGGGGTGCGGGCGCGATATTGGAACGCCGGACATATCATCGGCTCGGCCTCCATCGAGGTGGAAGTGCTCGACGGCGACGACAAGCCGGTTCGGCTGATGTTTTCGGGCGATATCGGGCCAGACGAGAAGGTGTTCTACAACGAGCCCGAAGGGCCCTCGGGCTTTGACTATATCCTATGCGAAAGTACCTATGGCGGGCGCGAACGCGCCGACTATACGCTGCAAGAACGGCGCGCGGCGCTCAAGGCCGAAATCCAGGCGGCCATGCAACGCGGCGGCAATCTGATCATTCCGACCTTCGCGGTCGAGCGCAGCCAGGAATTGCTCCATGACATCGGCACGCTGATCAAGACCGGCGAGATCGATCCGCGCCTGGTGGTGCTCGACAGCCCGCTGGCGAGCAAGGTCACCGGCGTCTATCGCAAATATGCGCGCATGTTCGAGGACACGGAGCTGAGCGCCGACGAATTGTTCAACGACGAGCGGTTCCGCATCATCGAGGCGGTGGAGGACAGCAAGGCCCTCAACGCCATCAAGGGCGGGGCGATCATCATGTCGGCCTCGGGCATGGCCGATGCCGGGCGCATCAAGCACCATCTGCGCAACAATCTCATCCGCTCCAATGCTACTGTCCTGTTCGTGGGCTATCAGGCGCCGGGTACGCTGGGGCAGGTCATCCTTTCGGGGGCCAGGGAGGTGCGTATCCATGGTTCGCTGGTGCCGGTGCGCGCGGCGATCCGCTCCATGGGCAATTATTCCGCCCATGCCGATCATTCCGAGCTGATGGACTGGATCGCCCATCGCCTGCCGGCGCATGGGGCGCTGTTTCTCACCCATGGCGAAGAAGAAGAACGCAATGCCCTGCGCGCCGCGCTGATCAATGCGGGCAAGCTCGGGGGCGACCAGGTCATCCTGCCTGAGCTGGATGATTTCTTCGAGCTCACCGCCGCGGGCGTGCAGGCCGCCAGGACCCCCGCTGCCCGGCGCGTCGATCTCAAGCAGATGCCCTCGGACTGGCACAATGCTTTCTCCGATTTCACCATCCGTCTCAGCCAGCGCCTGCACGACCTGCCCGACGCCGAAAAGCTCGAACTGATGCAGGCGTTGCAGGGCCGGCTGTCCGAGATGGGCGCCGAGCCCAGCCCGAAAGGCCGGCCGACCCCGGTGACGCCGGTGGAGACTGCGGGGTATGACGAATAGGGGTCAGTGTTCCAGGCTCACCCAACCCTCATTCCCTCCCCATCTAGGGGAGGGAGGCGCAAGGCCGAGATGCCAGTGTTCATCGTCTTCCCCCTTGTGGGGATCGATCAAGGGTGGGGGGTCTGTGAATGCCCCTCCAGCGTCTCCACCCGTTCTGCCAGCGCCTGCACGGCGGCCACCAGTGGGGCGATGAATTGGTCGTAGCGCAGGGCCTGTTGGCTTTGAGGGTCGGTTGGGTCGGCCAACACATGGCCACCGAAGTCCACTCCAAGGCGCTCGGTCACTTCGGCCACCTGCTGGGCGATCAGTCCATAATGAGTACTTGTGTCACCGCCCTTCCACTGGAACTGCACCGGCTCCAGCGCCTGGATGAAATCAAGGCCCAGAGCGCTGGGCGCCACGGCAATCTTGTGCCGGCGGTCAGAGGTCTGGATCGTGCCGGTGGCTGACCACACGGCTGACCAGCGGGCGCCACTGGTGCCAAGGGTCAGGGTATTGTCACTGGCCGGGCCGAGGACGCCGGCAATGCTCACCGCCGCCGTTGTCGCGTGGATGGCAATGGCATCGGTCCAGCCAGACCCGTCGGGGCTGACCTTGATGCGCCAGTGATCGTCGCCCATCAGCCCCATTTCGGCGCGGCCCGACCAGTTGGACTGAAAGAGCAGGCTGGCGGTATCGCCGCTGCTTGCCTTGTTGAGCTTGAGCTGATGCCCGGCTCCCTCGTGAGTGAGGAGGGTCGCTGCAGCAGCGACGGCGAGGCGATTGGTGCCATCGGCGCTTGTATTAATGCCCAGTTGCGGCAGGCCGGACCCGGTGGCGGCCACCGCGACCCAATCGGCGCCGGTAAAGACCTGCAAAGTGCCGCTGGCCCGGTCGAACACCTGCCAGCCTTCGGCCGGATCATAAAAGCGCCAGGCGCCATCCTGCCAGGCGGCGATTTCATCGCCATGGCCGGCCCAGTCGTCACTGGCGCCCGACGGGACCAGAAAGGCCTCGCCGGGCAGCGGTGTCACCGGCGGACTGGTCAGCACCGTTGATTCCACCACCGGCTGCACCAGCGCGTCGAGGCGGTTGAGGGCATCATTGTGGGTAATGTGCTTGAGGGCCTGCCCGGCCATGATGAAGGGCAGGGAAAGGCGGGAGGTGTCGTTCATGGAAGGCTCCTGTGTGATCGGGGAACCCAGTGTGCGGCGGCGGGAGCTTCCGGGGATAAGTGCCCTGCGGGCGGTCGGAAACCGTTCCGACAGCCCAGTTTGCCGGACGGTGCGGACACCTCCGGGTTTGAAATAGAGCGGGGTCCCGAGACGGCCTCCGTCTCAAAGGATAGGTAAAAAAACGAAACGAAGCCGTCTCGGGACGCTAGCCATTCGCGCGTAGCGCTTATGGCCTTCTCGCCTCAAATCTCTCCACCGGAGAGATTTGCCCGGCGGGACGGATCGAAGTTTCTCGTTAGGGGGGACCTTGCTGGACTATTCCGGGGACAGCATCCAAGTGCTGCCCACAGTATCCGGACTATCATCCAGTGCCTCCCAGACCGTGGCGGCAAGCGACTACCCCACGCCCGGCTTTCCCCCCGCAACCGTTCGCTGCAGTCCGCCCTTTCACGGGAGAGATGGCGAGGAGTATGGGGGATGGCTGAGGGACCGAGGATAACTATTTTGGAACAAGGTCCGCTGATGACCCTCGGCGCCGCTGCCTAAACCACCGCCACGCTCTTTCGCTGCGTTGCCACGAACGCCGCGATGAAGCTTGCGCTCATCAGCAGGACAATGGTGGGGGCGGGGGCGCTGTCGAGGAAGAAGCTGAGATAGACGCCGAAGAGACTGCAGGTGACGGAAATGCCCATCGCCACCACCAGCATCATGCCAAAGCGCCTGGTGATGAGGAACGCGATGGCGCCCGGCGCGATCAGCAGCGCAATGACCAGCACGATGCCCACCGCCTGGAGCGCGCCCACAATGGTCAGCGATATCATGGCGAGCAGGCCATAATGCAACAGGCGGGTGTCGAGGCCGATGGCCCCGGCCTGCTGCGGATCAAAGATGAAGAGCATCAGGTCGCGCCACTTGGCCGCAACAATGCCAACCACGAGCACGCCGATGATAATGGCCAGCACAATGTCATCGCTGCCAACGCCCAGCATATTGCCAAACAGGATATGGTCGAGATGCACATCGGTGGTGATGGCGGTGTAAAGCACGATCCCGAGGCCAAAAAGCCCGGCAAAGACCACGCCCATCACCGTGTCTTCCTTGATGCGCGAGTTCTCCTTGAGGAAACCCACCGAGAGGGCACAGACCATGCCGGCGATAAAGGCGCCGATGCCGAGGGGAATGCCGACGATATAGGCCAGTACCACCCCGGGCAGCACGGCATGGGAAATAGCGTCGCCCATCAGCGACCAGCCCTTGAGCACGAGAAAGCAGGAGAGCAGCGCAGTGGGCACGGCCACCAGCGCGGCAATGACCATGGCCTGCACCATGAAGGGAAACTGGAACGGCCAGACCAGCCAGTCGAACACGGAAACCATCACGCGGCCTCCTCGGCAATGCGGCGGCGGGCGGCGAGCCAGCCGTGCTTGGGCGCGAACACGAAGGCGGCGAGGAACACCAGCGTCTGCAGCACCACGATGATGCCGCCGGTGGCGCCATCAAGGAAATAGCTCAGATATGCCCCGATCAACGAGGACAGCACGCCCACGGTGATGGCGATGATGATCAGGCGCGCGAAGCGGTCGGTGAGGAGATAGGCGGTGGCGCCGGGGGTGACGACCATGGCGATGACCAGAAAGGCGCCCACGGTCTGCATGGCGGCAACCGTGGCCGCGCTCAAAAGCGTGAAGAAAATCGCCTTGAGCCAGGTGGTCCTCAGCCCGATGGAGCGGGCATGGCTCTCATCGAAAAAGGTGACCATCAAGTCCTTCCAGATCACCAGCATAACCGCCAGCGTCACCACCGAGATCAGCACCAGTTGGATCGTATCTTCCGGGGTGATGGCCAGGATATTGCCCAGGACGATGGATTGCACGTCCACGGAGGTGGGAGAGACGGACACCATGAACAGGCCAAGGCCGAAAAACCCGGTGAAGATCAACCCGATGACTGCGTCCTCCTTGAGCCGGGTGCGCTGGGAGAGAAACAGCATGGCCCCTGCGGCGAGCCCGCCCGAAATAAAGGCGCCCAGCGAAAACGGCAGGCCCAGCATATAGGCGCCGGCGACCCCCGGGACGATGGAATGGGAGAGCGCATCCCCGATCAGCGACCAGCCCTTGAGCATGAGATAGGCCGAAAGGAAGGCACAGACGCCGCCGACCAGCGCCGAAACCCACATGGCATTGACCATGTAATTGTAGCCGAAGGGCTCGAGCAGCACCTCAATCATCGGTCGGGCCCGACTGCTGATGCGCCTCATTGCCCTTTTCGCCATAGAACACCAGTGGTCGCTCGTCGTCGGTCAGGACCGAGAGATGGCGCGGGTCGTCATCGGCATGCAGGCCCGGTCCCGACAGCACGAAATGGCGCAGCACGCCGCCAAAGGCGATTTCGAGCTTTTCGCGGGTGAACACCTCGGCGGTGGGGCCGGCGGCCAGCACCGTGCCCTTGACCAGCACCGTGCGGTCGCAGAATTCGGGCACCGAGCCCAGATTATGGGTGGAGACCAGGATCACTTTGCCCTCGTCTCGCAGGTCGCGAAGCAGGGCGATAATGGCATCCTCGGTCTTGACGTCGACCCCGGTGAAGGGCTCGTCGAGCAGGATCACCTCGCCCTCCTGGGCCAGGGCGCGGGCAAGAAAGACGCGCTTTTTCTGTCCGCCCGAAAGTTCGCCGATCTGGCGCTTGGCGAAGTCTGTCATGTTGACGCGGGCGAGCGCCGAGGCGACCTTTTGGCGGTCCACGGCGCGCGGAATGCGCAGGATATTCATGTGGCCGAACCGGCCCATCATGACGACGTCTTCCACCAGCACCGGAAAATTCCAGTCGACATCCTCGGACTGCGGCACATAGGCAATTTTGTTCTGCCGCTGTGCCTCGCGGCCATGCTGGCCAAGGATGGAAATGCTGCCGCTGGTGACCGGCACAAAGCCCATGATGGCCTTGAAAATGGTGGACTTTCCCGCGCCATTGACCCCCACCAGCGCAGTGATGGAGCCGCGCGGCGCGGTAAAGCTGGCGTGCTTGAGTGCCGTGGTGCCATTGCGATAGGCCACGGTGATGTCATCAATGGCAAGGCCGGGCGCGATGGTCATTGGCTGAGGCCCGCGACAATGGTGCTGGTGGTGACGCTGAGGAGATCGAGATAGGTCGGCACCGGCCCATCCGCTTCCGATAGCGAATCCACATAAAGCACCCCGCCATAGGCGATGCCGGTTTCGCGCGCCACCTGCTCGGCCGGCTTGGAAGAAATGGTGCTCTCCGAAAAGATCACCGGGATCTGGTGTTCGCGCACCGCGTCAATGACGTTGCGCACCTGGCGCGGCGTGCCCTGCTGGTCGGCATTGATCGGCCAGAGATAGAGCTCCTTCAACCCGAAGTCGCGCACCAGATAGGAAAAGGCGCCCTCCGAGGTGACGAGCCAGCGCCTATCCTCGGGGATGGCGGCGAGCGCCAGGCGCATCGGCTCGACCGTCGCGGTGATCCTGGCCGCATAGGCCGCCGCATTGGCATTATAGGTCGCCGCATTGGCCGGATCGACTTCGACAAAGGCGGCGCGGATGTTCTCGACATAGATCAGCGCATCGCTCGGCGACATCCAGGCATGGGGGTTGGGCTTGCCCTCATAGGGCCCCTCGCCAATGCCCATCGGTTCAATGCCCTCGGTCAGGATAGCGCTCGGAACATCGGGCAGATTGTCGAGGAACTGGGCGAACCATTGTTCCAGATTAAGCCCGTTCCAGAGGATCAGATCGGCGTCCTGCGCCGCGACGAGATCGCCGGGGGTCGGCTGGTAATTGTGGATCTCTGCACCCGGCTTGGTGATCGACACCACATCGGCCGCCTCCCCCGCCACATTGGCCGCCATATCGGCCAGAATGGTGAAACTGGTCACCGCCTTGATCCGCTCCTGCGCCGCAGCGGGAAGCCCAAAGGCCAGCGGGGCGGTAAGAATGAGCACGGTGAGCAGGCGGCGCATGAACAACTCCGGTTTGGACGCTGCTAGAAATAGTGCAATTGCAAATCATTCGCAAGTGGGGCGGGCGATGTAGTGTTGACGTGGCGAGACCGAACCGACACAACGAAAATCCATCGACAGGGTGACCCATTGCCAACGCTGCTTTCCCATCTCGCCACCATCCCGCTTTTTGCCGGTCTGGTTCTGTCGACAACCATGCCCGAAGTCGCGAACGTGGCCGCCATTGCCTGCATGGTGGCAGGGCTCGGGCTGGTATTCATCGACGCAAAGGCCCGGCAGGTGGCTGCAGGTCCGCCCTTTCAACTACTATATGTGGCGGGGCTGATCCTGCTGACTGCCCTTATTCCCACTGCGAAAAGCCTTGAACATCTGGCCGCAATCTTGATCCTGGTGCCCCTGTGGCTGGCCGGTCCCTATGCCGGTCTGATTGCCAAAGCGCCGGCGCGGCTGCTCTCCCCGTTCTGGCTTGGATGCATGGCCGCTGCCGGCACTCTGGGCGCTGTTTTAATTGCTGCTTATGACGTGGTGTTCTTGCAGATGCGGCGAGGAGGTTTTTCGGTCAACAATCCCATCCATTTGGCAGATCTTGCCGTGGCCTTGGGATTTCTCGCGCTTGTGGGCCTGTTTAGTGGCCATCGCTGGCGCTTCTTCTTCCTGCTCGGCCCCGCTCTGGCTTTGGTCGCAGTGCTGCTTTCAGGCTCAAGAGGGCCATTGCTGGCCCTACTGGTGCTGAGTGTTCTGGCAACCATCTACTACATCATCATGATCTGGCGACCGTCGCGGGCCACTTTGCTTGTGGTCGGCCTCGCGCTGGCCGTGGCCGTGATGGTGGCCCCTTTTATCTCATTTGAGCTGGGGAGTGGGCGCCAGCTTCGCCTGGTCAGCCTGGCGCAGAGCGTGCTCAGTGGTGAGGCCGCGGACGGATCAACCAATGAGCGCCTCTACATGCTGCGCAGCGCTTGGGGAGCCTTTCAGGCATCGCCGATCTATGGCCATGGCCTAATCGACTACACGGTCAGCGCCGCCCAGTTTGGACCGCAGGACAACCCGTACCGGCCCTCAAGCCATCTGCATAACGACATCGCCGACTTCGCAGTGATCGGTGGCCTGACGGGGCTGATCTGCTACCTTTTGGTGCTGATCGCGCCGCTTTACGGGGCACGGCGCGCAGGGGCGGAACAGCGGCCGCTGCTGATGTTCATTGCCTTGATGGCTAGCGCAGGATATCTGGTCATGGGCCTGACCAATGCGATGATGGGCGTGCTCACTCAGACCGTACTCTATGGACTGATGCTGGCGCTTATTGGCGTTCTGGCTCGGGAAGAGCGGGCATGAACAAGTCCTTGCACATTGCCCTCACCTTCGATGACAATTTTTGGGCACCGGCTTATGCGGTTATGCGCTCGATTTGCCTGTCGACGCGACGGCGTGGAGAGATTGTGTTTTATCTCCTCCATATGCCGCTAAGCGCGGAACACCGGGCCGATCTTGCCAGGATAACTGAGGAGTTCGGGGCCGCCCTGGTCTTCTATCCCCTCGTAGGCGAGCCGTTTTTTGAAGACTTTGTCGCTGGCTTGCCACAAGGCGGGCGCTGGCCAAAGGTTGTTTATGCCCGCATGCTGCTTCCCGGCCTGCTGCCGCAAGAGGTCGAGCGGGTGATCTATCTCGATTGCGACATGCTGGTGCGTGCCCCCATCGAGGAACTTTACGACATCGATCTCGCCGGCAAGCCATTGGGCGCAGTGCGCGACGCACTGGCGCCATTCATTCCCATGCGCCGAGACATGATCCAGAACGCCGATTTGTTCGACGGCGCCGATCCCTATTTTAACTCGGGAATGCTGGTCATCGACCTCGATCTGTGGCGGCAGATGGACCTGCGCGCAGAAATTGATGCGCTAGCCAAGCGCGGTATTCTGGCCAAGCTCTATTTCGACCAGGATCTGCTCAATCTGATTTTCCGCGATAAATGGCAGGCGCTGCCATGGCGCTGGAATACCATCGATGCGCACGAGGCCCACGAAGCGCTCGATCCGGCGATCCTGCATTTCACCAAGCCTGCCAAGCCTTGGGGCATTTTCGCCGGCATCCTGCGCAGCACTGCTTATGCACGTTGGTACCGCCACGTGATGACCAATGCGCTATTCTACCGCTTTGCCCGACACCGCTGGAAACGCTGGTGGCTTAAGCGGTTGAGGCTCACCTGATCCATGAGCATGCATGTCGCATTGACGTTCGACGACAATTTCTGGGCACCGGCCTACGCCACCATGCGCTCGGTCTGCCTGTTCACCCACAGTCGTCAAGCTCTGGTCTTTCATCTCTGCCATCGGACGTTGAGTGCTGCGCACCGCGCCGACCTCGAAAAGATCATCGAAGAATTTCCGGTTGAACTACGCTGGTACGATCTGGACCAGTCGGAGCTGTTTCAAGACATCGCGGCCCGAATGCCCGAGAATACGCGGCTTTCCAACATCGTCTATGCCCGGCTTATGATAGATCGGTTGGTGGGGTCGGAGGTCGCTCGCATCCTCTATCTCGATTGCGACATGCTGGTGCGCGAGGATGTAAGTTTCCTCTTTGAACTTGATCTTGAAGGCAAAGCCATAGCCGCAGTGCGCGATCCCGTCGGTGCGCTGATTACCGGCCAACGCGATCTGGCGCGGAACCGTGACCTGTTCGATCCGGCTGATTGCTATTTTAACGCCGGCATGGTGCTCATCGATGTTGCAAGCTGGCGCGAGGCCGACATTATCGGCCGCATGGAAGCGGCCTATGCGTCGGGGGTGATGCAGCGCATCTATTACGACCAGGATCTGCTGAACCTGATCTTCAAGGACAAGTGGCTCAAGCTTCCCTGGCGCTGGAACACCATCGACGCGCGCCACGCGCATGAAGGGCTCGACCCGGCAATTCTGCACTACACCGGCGAAAACAAGCCCTGGGGCGTGTTGTCGGGCATGCTGCAGTCCGTGGCTTACGCTCGGCTCTATCGCCACGTGATGACCAATGATCTCTTCTACCGCTTTGCCCGGCATCGCTGGAAGCGGTGGTGGAAGAAAAAGCTGGGATTGGGCCGCTAGGCGAGCGAAGCCGGGTCCAGCCCCTCGGCGGCGCAGAGGGCGGCCAGCGCACTGCCCTTCGCCGGCAGGGGCAGCCCGGCGCGACCGCGGTCGGTGAGCTGGCTGCGCCAGAGGTGGACGCCCAATGTCTGGGCGGTAATGGCGGTCTCAAGGCTGGAGCCCGGCCGCATCAGGGCCGGAATAGCTTCATAGGGCACGGGGTAGAAGGTCGCCGCGGGGCGCACCTGATCGGTAAGGCCGTGCCGCGCCACGTAATGGGTGAGGGCCATGGGACCGGTAGCGCCATATTGCATGTGCTCTGGCGTGACCCGGTCGCCGACCAGCCGTCGGATGGCCACTTCAATGCGGCGCATCGGCGGCAGGTGCGGCTCGAAAAGCGGGCGTTTTGGGGTCTCGAAAATGCTGATCAGGTCCGCCAGGAGCGGCGCGTTGGGCGGCATGTGCAACACAGCGCCATTGACCGAACCGGGCCGCTCCCAGGCAAAGAGGTAATCGGGCGGCCCTGCAATAGGCCGGACGCAATAGATGTCGAGATCGGCATAGACGCCCAATCCCAAGCGCAATACCGCGTAGCGGAAGTGGTCCGAGAATACCCCCGGTGTGCCGCGCCCCTTATAGAAAACCAGCTTCTCCCTGGGCAGTACGTCGGCAGCGTCGCGCCATTGGGCGCCCTCGGGCAGGCCTTCCATGGCGTCATAGGAATAAACCAGAACGCGATGGCCCTGCCGGATAAAGGACGTGATGCACAGCACTTCGAGCCAGCTCAGCGGGCCGTGCCAGAAGCTGACGATTGTGGGTAGGGTCATGGGGTGCTCGCGCCGATCCGTGGAGCGCATCTAGCATGGCAGGGGGCGCGAGAAAACCGCCGCACACTTGCGAGCACGGCGGCGGAGGTCTTGCATGGGATCAGTTTTCAGTTGGCGGCTGACCTGCGGCGATATTCCGAGGCCAGGTAGATGACGACCAGCGCAAAAACCGCGCCGATCCCAACCTGCAGCCAGTCGAATTTCTGCAGGAAGTCGGTGATGAACAGGGTCGCGTTGAAGCTCTCCTGCCCCTCGAACACCTTGTCGAGGTGATTGGTCGACCCTGGCATGGTCGAGCGATAGGTCAGATAGGCCCAGGTGCGGGTGGCAAAGGGGTGCATGCCACCCAGCGTGACCCACTCGAGCGCCGAAATCACCGTGGGCAGCAATAGCGCCAGGGGAATGGCCCAGCGGCCGACGGCGCTGCCCATGGCGCCCACCAGCGCCATATAGGGCAGATACCAGAGGAGGCCGCAGACCATGACCACGAGGAAGACGAGCGCCATCTGCACATAAATGCCGGCAATGGTCCCCAGCAGGGCAGCGTTGCCGAGCCCTGCAATCATGGCGGTGACATAGGCGACGCCGAACATGATCAGGATGCTGACCAGCGCCACGCCAAAGACCGCGCCGGGCAGGATGGTGAGGGCGGCCGCAAGCTTGCTCAGGAGCACCTTGAGGTCGCTGACCGGCATGGACTTCCAGAACAGCATGGCATTGTTGCGCTTATCGGCGGCAAAGCCATCGGCGCAATAGAAGAACAGCACAAAGCCAAGATAGGACAGCCAGGCGCCCGCAAGGCCGGCAAAGCCGGCTTCAAACACCCAGGTCGGGACGACGAACGACAGCTGGCCGGTCATGCGGCTGTCGAGCCGGTCGACGCTGAAGGCCAGGAGCGCCAGGGTGAACACCACGCCCACCAGCACCAAAGGCGCAATCAGGAAGGCGCCGCGATGCTCGATGAACTCGCGGTGGACGAGAGCGAAGAAGGCCTTCATCGGGCGGTCTCCGGGTTTGCGGTGGGACGCTGCATCAGCGCCACGAAGAGATCGGACATGGTCGGGGTTGAGACCCGGCCCAGCGGTTCAAGTTTTTCGCGGTCCTGGCCATCGAAGATGAACACTGTCTGACCAAAGCGGGTTTCCTCATAGACCGGGTTCATGGCCCGCGCCTTGTCCTGCGCCTCGGGCTCATTGGTGACGAGCTGGGAAAACTTCTCGCTGACCGTTTCCATCTGCATATGGAGGATCAATTCACCATCGCGGATGAACATGATGTCGGAGAGCATGAACTCGATCTCGTCCACCTGGTGAGTGGTGATGATCAAGGTGCGCTCCTCGGTCATATAGTCTTCCAGCAGGCGCCGGTAGAAGCGCTTTCGATAGGTGATGTCGAGGCCGAGCGTGGGTTCGTCCAGCACCAGGAGCTTGGCGTCGATGGCCATGACCACGGCGAGATGGAGCTGCGCGATCATGCCCTTGGACAAGGTCTTGATCTTCATCTCGGGCCTGATGTCGGTGCCCTCGAGGAACTGACGCGCCTTTTCGGGGCTGAAATTGGGGTGGATATTGGTGAGCAACGCAAAAAGCTCGCGCACCCGAAGGAAGCGCGGCAGGCTTGCGACGTCGGAAATGAAGGCGACGTTTTCCATCAGCTTGGCGCGGCGGGCGAAAGGGTCTTCGCCCAGAACGCGGATGGTGCCCTCATAGCTGGTCAGGCCCAGCATGGCATTGAGCGTGGTTGTCTTGCCCGCGCCATTATGGCCGATCAGCCCATAGATGCGGCCGGCGGGAATGTCGAAGTCGAGCCCATGCAGGATCTGCTTGCGGCCAAAGGACTTGGAAAGCCCCCGGGCCGATACGATGGGATCGGCGGATGCGGAAAGGTCACTCATTTCTTCTGTCCCTCAGGCGTGCTGTCGGTGCTGACCAGGTCCTTGAGATCGAGGTCCAGTGCCTTGATCTGCGCGGCGATGCGCGGCCAGTCTTCCTTCAAGAATTTATCGCGTTCATGGGCCAAAAGGCCTGACCGTGCTCCGGCGGTAACGAACATTCCCAGTCCCCTGCGTTTTTCGACCACACCAATATCGACCAAGGCTTCGAAGGCCTTGGTGACCGTCAACGGATTGACCGAAAGATCGGCGGCGATCTGGCGCACCGAGGGCAGTGCTTCGCCCTCATTGACCTGTCGGCGCAGGATCATCTCGATCAGCCGTTGCCGGATCTGAACGAAGATCGGCTGGCTGGCGTGAAAATCATCCATGTGTCTTGCCTATCTAGTGTGCTAGATATGTAGCACACTATAATCGGGTGTCAATGGGGGGCGGCAACTTTGGGTTATGCGGTTAGCTCACCCCCACCCTTGATCCCTCCCCACAAGGGGGAGGGAGACGATGAACACTGGCATTTCATCCAACGCCTCCCTCCCCTTGATGGGGAGGGAATGAGGGTGGGGTGATTTCGGGTGCGCCGCGTCGAGGGATCGCAGCACCCCCTCCCTAGCTTCGCTAGGCCTGGTCAGGCCAAGCTGCGCTACCCTCCCCTCAAGGGGGAGGGTGATGTGTGGGTGCTGCCGGTCAATAGTGCCGAATTGGGCCCCTACATCCCCAGCCGGTCTTTCAGTGCGTACCACCACGAACCGAGCGTCGAATATTGCGCGCGGAACATGCGGCCGCCGGGGAAGGGGATCCAGGGCAGGCTGGCGAAAGTGTCGAAGCGGGTCATGTCGCCACGCACGGCTTCGCCGAGGATGCGCCCGAACAGGTGCGATCCGGTAATGCCGTGACCTGAATAGCCATGGGCGAAGTAGACGTTCTTGCCCAGCCGGCCCAGTTGCGGGACCCGCGAGAAGGACAGGGCGAAATTGCCGCTCCAGGCATAGTCGACCCGCACATCCTTGAGCTGGGGGAACACCTTGTCCATGTTGGGCCGGAGCTTGGCCTCGACATCGGCCGGGTCGGTGCCGCCATAAACGACACCGCCGCCAAAGATCAGCCGGTGATCGGCCGACAAGCGGAAATAATCCAGAATATAGCGCACATCCTCAACGCACATGCCGGTGGGCAATAGCGCTCTGGCACGCTCCTCGCCCAGCGGCTCGGTGGCCATCATCTGGGTGGAAACCGGCATCACGCGGGCCGTCAGCTCGGGCACCACATTGCCCAGATAGGCATTGCCGCAGACCAGCGCCGTCTTGGCCTTGATCCGGCCACTGGCGGTGTGAACCGTCGCGCCAGTGGCATCCTGCTCGACCCTGGTGACGGGCGAATGCTCAAAAATCCGGCCGCCGAGGCTTTCGAGCGCGGCTGCCTCCCCCAGGGCCAGATTGAGCGGGTGCATATGTCCGCCCGACCGGTCGATCATGCCGCCGCAATAAACGTCCGAGCCGATATGCTGGCGGATCTGGTGCTGGTCCAGCAATTCATGGTCGTCCATGCCATGGGTGCGCCACAGCGCCTGCTTGGCCCTAAGCTCGTCCATATGCTTGGGGGTATAGGCCGCATAGATATTGCCGCGCCTCAAGTCGCAATCGATGCCGTAGCGCGCGATCCGATCATAGATGATCCCCGCGCCTTCCTGGAGCAGGCCGCCGACGAAATTGGCGGTCGCGTCGCCATAGCGGCGCTGGATGGTGCCAAGGCTGGCATTGAGCCCATTGACCACCTGTCCGCCATTGCGGCCCGAAGCGCCCCAGCCCACTTCTGCCGCTTCCACAACAACGACCGAAAAGCCGTGTTCAGCCAGACTAATGGCCGCCGAGAGGCCCGAATAGCCGGCCCCGACCACGCAGATTTCGGCCTCAACTTGCCCGGCCAGCGTCACCGGCTGGCGGACGATATTGCGTGATGCCGCGTAATAGCTGGGAGGATAGGGCGAATTTGCCTGCGGCGTTTCGGACATCACACCGCCTCCAGATAGGCGGAAAATTCGAGATCGGTCACCTGCGAGGCAAAGCCGGCAATCTCCTGGCGCTTGCAGGCCACGAACATGGATTGCAGCGCATTGTCGAAAATGCGCGGCACCATGCCACCGTCCTCAAAGGCATTGACCGCCGAGGCCCAGTCGGCCGGCAGCTTGGGCAAGCGCTCGGAATAGGCGCGTCCCTTGAACGGCTTTGGCGGCTTGATCTGGTCTTCGATGCCCACAAGCGCGGCGCCGAGAATGCCGGCCAGCACCAGATAGGGATTGGCGTCGGCGCCCGAAACGCGGTGCTCGATGCGGCGCGCCTTGGGATTGCCGCCCGGAATGCGAACCGCCGTGGTGCGGTTTTCATAGCCCCAGGACACGGCGCTGGGCGCATGCGTGTCGGGCCGGAGGCGCCGGTAGGAGTTGAAATGGGGCGCAAAGAGCAGCGTGGTTTCAGCCATGCCGGCGAGCAGGCCGCCTACAGCGTGGTGCATGACTTCCGAACCGCTTTCGGTGCCATCGTCAAAGACATTGACGCCGGACACGTCGTTGAGGCTGAAATGCACGTGAAAGCCATTGCCCGAGCGGGCGCCATAGGGCTTGGCCATGAAGGTGGCGACCAGATTGTGCTTGCGCGCCACGCCCTTGACGATGCGCTTGAACAGCACCGCGTCATCGGCGGCCTTGAGTCCATCGGTATGGAGCAGGTTGATTTCGAACTGGCCGATGCCGTTTTCCGCCACCGCGGTATCGGCGGGCACATTCTGCTGCTCGCATTGGAGATAAACGTCGCGGAAGAACTCGCCAAAATCCTCCAGCTCGTCGAGCGAAAGAATGGCGTCCGAATCGAGCCGCTTGCCGGTATAGGGCGAAATCGGCGGCTGCGCCGAATCGGGGTTGGGATCGACGAGGTAGAATTCGAGCTCGGTGGCGACAACGGGTTTGAGACCATGTTCGGCATAGCGCCGGAGCACATGGGCCAGCGCCTGGCGCGGATCGCCCAGGAACGGCGTGCGCGCATCCTCGAACAGCCAGAGCGGAATCATGGCGCTGGGGCGCGTGGTCCAGTTGATGGGCAGCGCGCCGCGCCCCGTGGGGCTGCAGATGCCATCGGTATCACCACTGGAAAAGACCATGGGGTTGCCCACGATATCCTCGCCCCACACATCCACGCCGACAATCGAAAGCGGCATGCGAATGCCGTTTTCGGCCACGCGGCGCGCCTGGTCGATGGGAATGCGCTTGCCGCGCAAAATTCCGTTGAGGTCGCACACCGCGGTGTGCAGAACTTCCACCTGAGGATTGTCTGCCAGCCAGGAGACAATGTCTTCGTTTGCGATCGTTTCGGAACTCATGCCTGTCCGTCGCCTTTTTTGTATGACATGACTTCAGCCTAGCAGGTGCTGGTGCAGAACGGGAAGCGGGTGCGGCAACAATGCCAAATTCAGACACGCAAAGGCTCCAGCATCGGCCTGTGATCGGGGTTATCGCCTGTGGGCGCACGGTCGAGGGCGAACCGGCCCAGGCGGTCAAGCACCGCTATCTCGAGGCCGTCGAACGATTTGCCGAGGCCGTGCCGCTGATCGTGCCCTCCAACCAGGCCATGGCCAATGCTGCCGAAATCGTGGGGCGCCTCGATGCGCTAGTGCTGACCGGCAGTAATTCCAACATTGCGCCACGCCATTATGGGTCTTCGAGCCAGGGACAGGCCCCCATCGATGATGGTCGCGACGATTTCAGCCAGGCGCTGATCCAGGCGGCGATTACCGCTGCCAAGCCGGTATTCGGCATTTGCCGGGGCCTCCAGGAAATCAATGTGGCGCTGGGCGGTACGCTACGCGACCTGCGCGAGACCGGCCTGGCCGCCAAGCACCATGCGCCCGCCGAGGCCGCGCTGGACGAGATGTTCGGCTATTCCCATCCCATCAAAATCAGCGCCAATGGTATGTTGCACCGTTTTGTCGAGGCCACGACGCTGGTGGTCAACAGCGTTCACTTCCAGGCCATCGACCGCCTGGCCGAGGGACTGGTGGTCAATGCCACCGGCCCCGATGGCGTCATCGAGGCTGTCGCGGCGACCCATACGCCGGCGCCGGTCTTTGCCGTGCAATGGCACCCCGAATGGCTGCCCGAGAACCGGCCGCACGATCTGGCCTTCTGGCATTATCTGGGGGAGGCGGCGCGCATGCGCTATTTGCCGGCCCCGGGCGCGGAGCTGACCCAATGACCCCATTTGCAACCCGATTGTTCATCAATGGCCAGTTCGTCGCGGGCCAGGGCCCGGTCGAAACCGCCTTCGAGCCGGCGCTGGGCAAGCCGCTGGCCGATATTGCCTCTGCCAGCCCGGCGCAGGTCGACGAGGCTGTCCGGGCGGCCCATGCCGCCTATAAGGTCTGGTCAAGGCGCCCCCCGCGTGACCGCAGCGCTGCACTATTTGCCATTGCCGCAGCCATTGAGGCGCGCGCCGATACCCTGGCCGAGGTCGAGTCCCGCAATGCCGGCAAGCCGTTGCGCTTCGTCAAGGCCGGCGAACTGGCCAATGTCGCCGATGTATTTCGCTTTTTTGGCACCGCCGTGCGCAATATGCCCGCCCCGGCGGCGGGCAATTATCGTGGTGCGGGACGCACGAGCCTGGTCCGTCGCGACCCCATCGGCGTGATCGCCCAGATCGCGCCATGGAACTATCCGCTGTTGATGGCGGCCTGGAAGATCGCCCCCGCGATTGCTGCGGGCAATGCGGTGGTGATCAAGCCCTCGGAAATGACGCCGCTGAGCCTTCTGGCGCTGAGCGAAATCTTTGCCGAGATATTGCCGCCCGGCGTCGTCAATGTGGTCTGCGGCAATGGCCCCGATGTGGGGCAGGCGCTGATCACCCATGACCTGGTGCGGATGATTTCGCTGACCGGCGACGTGCGCACCGGCCGTGCGGTGCTGCAGGCCGCCGCCGGGCCGATGATCAAGCGTACCCATCTCGAACTGGGCGGCAAGGCGCCGGTGATCGTCTGTGCCGACGCCGATCTCGATAAACTCGTCGAAACTCTGCGCGAAGCCAGCTTCTACAATGCCGGGCAGGACTGCACTGCCGCCTGCCGCATCCTGGCCCACCGCGATGTGGTCCAGCCGCTGACCGACCGGCTCGAAGCCATGATCGGCGCGCTGGTCTATGGCCGTCCCGAACGGGACGATGTGGAATTCGGCCCGGTGATCAGCGCCCGCCAGCACGAGCGCGTCGATGGTTTTGTCGAGCGGGCGCGGGCAGAGGGCTATGACGTAATGCAAGGCGCCAAGGCCGAAACGGAGGGCTATTTCTTCTCGCCCACGCTGGTGGCGGCCCCTATCGAGGCCGAAATCGTCCAGAAGGAAGTGTTCGGGCCGGTGCTCAGCATCACCCCCTTTGACGACAACCAGCAGGCGCTGGACTGGGCCAATGCCTCCGAATATGGGCTGGGCTCGTCGGTCTGGTCGCAAAAGACCGAAGTGGCGATGGAAATCGCCAATGCGCTCGAATATGGCGTCACCTGGATCAATACCCACGGCGTCATGGCCACCGAAATGCCCCATGGCGGCATGAAGAATTCGGGCTATGGGTCCGATCTCTCCATGCAATCGCTGCTCGACTACACCCAGATCCGCCATCTGATGCTGGGGTAAGCGCCGTCTGATCGACCTTCGATCGCCCGCTTCTGGCCCGCGGCGCCTCGGACGAACTCGCTGAAATCATCCGCCGGCACATTCAGGGGCCCAAGGAGTTCTATCTGCAGGCGACATACATCCAGGGCGCTATCTAGGCGGCTTAGAGGCCGACAGGTCAGGGCACCTGCATTGCAGCGGTCCTGGTGATCTGCAATTTCCAGCCGGCGGCGGGGGTGTCTTCGAGGTTGAGGCGTCCGACCATGTCGTAGAGGCGATCGGCGTCTGGGCCGCTGGCCGTGCAGAGGCGATCCTGGAGATAGAATGGCGGAGTGGCCTGGTAGTAAAGCCGCGCCTGGACGCCGGCGGGTTCGCCATTGAAGGTGGCGCGGTCGATCTCGTAGTTGAGGCTGTCAAAGCCCCCCTGCTGATAGGCCGGATCGTCATGAACCACATGGGGACCAGCCTCTTCTGCCAGCTCGGCGCCGGCCCCGAGCGCTTCGGCGATAGCCTGGCGCTCTGCCAAGGGCAGGAAGCCGTCGGGGAGAATGCGGTTGTCCTTTACGGGTGCGCAGATCGACAGGAAGCTGGTGGTCAATGCGCCGGTCGGGGGTGCACCGGGCCCGCAAACTGATGTGTCCCCGGACGGGGCGGACACCAATTCCTGATAGATTTGAGCCTGCGACGGACTGGTGATCGTGGCAAAGTGCGGCTGGTGCAGGCGCGCCTGAGGCGCAATGCGGGCCGAGCAGTCGTCCTGCCACCAATATTCGCCATCGAGCGGCTTGCCATTGGCGTCGATCAAGGCGCCGGCCGCATTCGTTCCGCCCGACTGCCAGAGCACTTTGCCGCCGGCATCGAGCACGGAGAATTCGAGGAAGGCCCGGCGGAAGCCTACGCCCGATGGGAACTTGTGACCGGTCTTGTTGGTGACCGTCACCGTTGCGGTCAGCTTGTCGCCCTCGATCCCGACATCGGAGATGGCGAGATCGGCCGTGTTTAGGGCGGCCTGGTCGATCATGGCCTGTTCGGTTCGCAGCAACGGGTCGGTACCCTTGGCGCCCAGCATGGGGTCCTTGATGGGGATGCCCAGAATTTCGGGAAACTGCTGGGCCATCTCGATCAGAAAGACGTTGAGGCCGACAAGGGTGTGCAGTGCAAAGCCATCGCGCACCGGCAAGTCGATCTCCGCCGGGGGCAGGGTATGCTCGGCCATTGGAAAGTTCGAGTATTCCTCGATGCTGGCCATTTTAGAGCGATAGGGCACGCCATTGGCGTCGCGACTTGGCATGTGGCACTCCTGACACGAAGTCGGATTGGCACCCGGACCCATCGGCAGGGCTCCATCCGGCGTCGTGCCGGTGCGATAGGCGCTGAAGGCCCATTCTGGATAGGTGGTCTGCTCATAGACATGCCCGAGGGTCTTGCCGTCGTGCAGCACCGGCAAATGAACCGTGTGGCAGCTGCCACAGACTTCCGAACTCGAAATCGTCTCGTGATGCTCAGGATCTATCCCCATGGCATGTTGCATGGGTTCGGCTTGCGGGGCCTCAAAGGGCCCGATCAGGCTATCGGGTGGTCCGACCAGGAAACTGCCGGTAAATGTGCGCGCGAAGCCGCGACTGTCTGGATTGAGCAAGTCCTGGCGTTCGCTTACGCAGGCGTTTTCCGGCGCAGCGGCTTGCGCCTCGGTGGCCCGATCACCCAGCGCCATGCGATGGCAAGCGGTGCAGGTAATCCCGTCGCGCGCCAACATGGCATATTTTGCGACATCCGGCCCATCGCCGCTTTTCACCCAGGGCAGGGTGTCCAGAACCGATCGGGTAAAAGGCGCGCAGGCATCGCCCTTGGCGACGGTGTCGATATTGAATTGTCGTTCTCCGGCAATGCCATGACAGCCCAGGCAGACCGTTTGTACCAGGTCCCCGTCGTCCTTGTGAAAGGTCTGCACCTCGCTGGCCAATTGGGCAAAGAAGAACGGGTCCCGTCCGGCAAGACCCATCGGCGAGGTGCGCCAGGTTGCATAGGGGGAAAGATTGGCCAGGTCGTCGCCATGCGGATTGGGCTGGGTCATGTCGAACTGCAGGCCCGTGCTCCCCGCGTCGTGACAGCCAAGGCACTGGCTTGAGGTCAGGAAGGTGTCGGCGGCCGTGGGGCCACCAGCGCCTACCCAGGTGTTGTCGTAGGTTTGCGAGGGCATCGTCGCCACACCCCCAACCGGCGGCAGCGTCTGGGCATAGGCTCGCAGATCCGCAATGACGGCCATGTCGACCGTGTCGTGCGGTTTGGAGAGCTGCAAGCTGCCGTCGGGCGCACGCACATCCTCGTGGTGCACGCTGGCGGGTTGCGAGGCGAAAAAATTCTGGCTCAGGAAGACCTGAGGGCGGCCTGGCTGCCCTTCCATGTTTGTCGGCGTGGCAAATGTCAGGTTGTTTTCTGCCGAGGCATGGCAGTTCATGCAGTATTGGGCAAAGCCCATATTGGGGATGCTATTGCCCGGGCCGGCTGGCCAGTCGGGAACCCAGCTGTCGGGCGCAAAGCCATACCAACCCCAGAACCAGCCATCAAAGGATGCCGCAGGGTCGCGTACCATGATCGCAGCACCGCTGGTGGGGAACAGGTGCAGCGGGTCGACCTTGGCGCAATCGCCGGCCGGCGCAGGAAACATCTCCTTGACCATCACGCCACCCTTGGGCACTGGCGGGATGGCATCGGACGCGGGGGCATCCGCGCCCCGATTGGCCACCAGCCATTCGGCCATTTCGGGCGAATACCAGATGACAACCGGGGCATGGGTGCCGTGATAGCTGCCCTGCCAGCTGCCGTCGCCGAGCACTGCAGTAAAGGGGCCGGTATCGCGGATGGATTTGTCCCGCACCCAGCCCGTGTCGGCGTTGCGATGGCAGTAATTGCCCAGGAAACTATCGAGCTTGTTCTCGTAAACATCGAGGGGGAAGCCGCCCGGGTTCCGAATGTCGACTTCGAGTGTCTGGCACAAGTCCTTGTCGACCGGCACCAGCGCCTGGGTGCGCTCCGCTGTGCAGCTTCCTGCCAGGGCGCCGCCTGTCGACAGGCCTGACAGTGCCAAAGCCATGGCGACAGTTCTGATCAGGTTCATTGTCCCCGTCCCCTCCCTCACCAGAGCCCCCGCCAAACGGGCGGCGATCCTACGCTCTCATGGTTGAGGTTTGGCGCGGGCCAGCGACCACGCGTAATCGAGCAGCGTATAGGTCGCCGCATAAGGGCCCTCCATGCCCTTGATCCTGAACTGATCGGGATCGGGGGTGCCGAAATAGCTGGTAATGCGCCCGTCCGGGGCCACATTGAACACAGACATCCGGCTGGCGCGCGGTGGGGCCAGCGGGTGGTCCTGGTGGCCGGGACCAAACTCGAACGAGGCTGGCGCGTTGACATTGGGCCCGATAGTCGCCCGGACATGGCAGCTCATGCACGATGCAGTGGTTTGAAAACCGGTCTCCAACTCGGAATTGGCCAGGATCACGGGGTTGCCCATGTCGTCCGTGAACTCGATTTGAGAGCCCCTCAATCGATAGTTTTCCCAATGCGTGCCCTCGAGCCCCAGGCCTTCCGGGGCGAGGTTGCAGTCAAGCCGTTCAGGCGGACAGGCAAGGCTGTCGCGCGAGCGATTGAGCCAGCCCTCGTCGTGAATGCCATCCCGGAAAGGATTGTCGACATGCTCGAATGTCGACCAGTGCCATCGTGGCAATATCTTGGACATGATGTGCAGCGCCGTCAGGCCATACAGCAGCGTTTCGCCGCTCTCGGCATCCCGGAACCGGGACCAGTGATAGCGATCAGCTTGTTCGGGAGTAATGGGGCGCCACACCGCCTTGATCTCGATGGCCTCGGGCGGAAACGACACTTCGCGCTGCCCATAATAGAAGCGCTGTTGGCCCTGGGTCGAATAAAGCCCGTTCTCCCGAATATAGTCGAATGCCGGCCTGTTCATCCGCACTTCGTCGGCCTGATGCCCTTCCGTACCGGGCGGAATTGGCGGGATTTCGCGCAACAGGCTGAGCTGGAGCGGGCCGTCGGTCCCGTCAAGCTCGACCACGGTCTCGGGGTTGAACTCTTCCCAGGGCGCTGGCATGCCGCCGTTATCAGGATAGGCCGCACTGGCCAATATCCAGGTCTGGAAGACGACCGGCACTTCCGCCCCATAGGCTGCTTCCGGGTCCGCCATGCGCGTGTCCAGATCCGCCGGCCAGGTCAGGGCGCGGAACAATTGCCAGGCAAAGCGATCCGGCTCGCGCAGGGCGACTGCCGGGTCGTCGGGGACAGCCCATGGTGCGGCCGAACCCGCCCCGCCGGACCCCTCCTGGGCGCCGGCCGCGCCGGCTATCAGGCTCACAAGGGCGAGCATGGACACGATCCTGGTCAGGCGCATTATCGGCTCCCCCCTGTGGTCATCCAGTTTGCGGCCGTGCCCTCGAGCACGAGGTCCCGCAGCAGGCTAGATGAAATCCACCTTGCCGGTGGCAATGTCATAGATGGCGGCTGCCGTGTTCAGGCGACCGGACGCAAAGGCTTCCGAAAGAATGGGGCCTTCGGTCTGCGCCCGCTCGGCGTTGCGCCTGGCATTTTGCGCTGTGGCCGCCGCCAATAGGTCAGCCGGCTTGTCACCCATCACATCATAGACCGCGGGGCGAATGGCATTGACCAGGCTCGGAAGGTGGCCGGGGGGCAGTTCATTGTCGGCAATCGACTTGATCGTGGCGTCCACGGCACCGCAAGATGTGTGCCCGAGGATCACGATCGACTTGATGCCCAGCACGGCCACGCCGTATTCGAGCGTGGCCAGTCCCTCTTCGCTGATGAAGTTGCCGGCCACGCGGACGACGAACAATTCGCCCGGGCCTTCATCGAAAATCAGTTCCGGCGCCACCCGGGAATCCGAGCAGCTGACAATGGCGGCAAAGGGCTGCTGTCCCTGCGTCCTGCTGACGCGCGTCAGGGAATGGTCGGTGTTGATCGCGGCATTGGCGACATAGCGCGCATTGCCCTCGATCAGGCGCTGCAGCGCCTCTTCCGGCGAAACAGGCGCAGCAGCGGCGGCGGCCTCTTCGGCACTCGCCTGGGTGGCTAGCGGGGCGGTCAGAGACAGCGCCAATCCCCCAGCGATCAATCCACGGCGGCTAATGGTTCCTGTATTGCAATCGTCGCACATAGAAGTTCCCCCTGTGATGTTGTCCAAATATTCAAATTCTGTCGCGATGCAGATTTTGCGATTCTGTCGCTAGTCGGCGTAGGCCGCGTAGAGATGTTCAATGACGGCGCCTGCCGCTGCATTGGCGCCGCCACCGGGAAAGTTTGTCGTCACGACGATGGCGAGGTCACGGTCGGTGTCGACCAGGATCCTGGCCAGGTTCATCGAATTGGAACCGTTGTGGGTGAGGAGCGGTTTGTCGGCCCACTCAAACGCGACAATGCCCCAGCCCAGGCCATATCCGCCCGTGCCGGGGGTTCCCGGCGGCGGATTTTCGCGTACCGGCGTCTGGACGTGTTCCGCCTGGATGTAGGCGAGCGTTTCGGGCGCAATCAGATGCGGACCGCGCTCAGCCTGACCAGCATTCCAGCTGGCCCATTTGGCGTAATCGAGAATGGACATATGCGCATTGCCGGCTGGCGCCATGACCGGCGGAATGTCCGCCGCGGGCCCCCACAGCATCGGGGTAATCGACCCATCCGGCGCGACGCGGTGCCCAACCGCGGCATCGATCAGCCCATAGGTAGCCTGCGGACCAAGGCCCGCGCTGTCCATGCCCAGGGGCGCGAAGATGCGCTCATACATCAGCGTTTCCCAGGGGGTGCCGCTGACCTTTTCGAGCATCATACCGGCGATGATGTAGCCGAAATTGGAGTATTGGAAGGGCGAACCCGCCGGCACGACCAGGTCGTTGTGCTTCCAGGCGTCAAGCGCGCGCCGGCGCTGCTCGACCAGATTGTGGTCGAAAACACTATCGCTGAAATAGAGATCGAGCATGTCCGCGGTGTCGCTGGGAATGCCGCTTGCGTGTGACAGAAGCTGTTCAAGCGTGGCGTTGGCCAGGCTCTGGCTCATGTCACTGACATCATCGCCAAGCACCTCGCCGACCCGCGAATCCCAACGGAGCTTGCCCGCCTCGACCATCATTCCGGCCAGGGTTGCGGTCATGGCTTTGGTGTTTGAACCAATATGGAAGCGGTCATCGATAGTGACAGGAATATCGCCGTCGTGGACGCGTGTCCCGGTGGCCGCAGCTGCAACCACGCTGCCATCCTTCACCACCGCAGCGGCCAGCGCAGGCAGGCCATATTCGGTCCGAACCGCATCGAGGTAGCTGTCCAGGTCCATGTCCTGGGCAGACGGCGAAGCAAGCAACAACCCGGTTGCCAGGATGCCCGTCAGCACCCGCAGGGCCGAGGCGAAACCGTTCATGTCAGCTCTTACGTTCGCCATATTCACATTCGCACCAGGTCTTTTTTACAGTCAGAGGTTTGTTCTTGCTTGCGCCGCGGAGCCGGCCAACGCGGGAATCCTGTTCCCTGGAGTGAATCACGCCCAATTTTGAAGGGACGCTAGAGAAGATATGGCGGAGCGGCTTCCGATATCTGTAAAAGCTGCGCCATCAATCATAGAGTGCAATGCACCAGTCTTGCCAAGCCGCCGATGGCATTTGCTGGCCACTATCATCAACAATCATGAACAATTTGGAATTTTGTCCCGAACAATAGGCCGCCTTTGCATCGGCTGGATTGGCGTTCTCGGCCGGCATTGCTGGCCTGTCAACAGGATCGGCGGTTTCTCGCGGTGGTCCGGCGCTCTGTGTCCACTCTGTGCTATATGAAGAGTGTTGCTTCATCGGTCTGAATATCTGATATCCGATGCAGAGGTCAGAGGATGTTGGTCTGCTTTCGGTCCCAAAGCGTCACAGCCGAGGGCGATTTGGCAGGTCGGCAGACCCTGCGCAGGTAGTCGGCCTTCAGCCAGCGATGCTGATGAGACAACTGGGCAGCGCCTTGATTCGGTTGCTATAGCTGTCCCTCTAGATGCCCGCCCATGCGATAGGGGCGGTACAGGCAGGTCGATGGTAAAGTCAAAACAACAGGCTGCAGGGACGCGACCCACGATGATGGACGTCGCTGCCGCGGCGGGCGTGTCCCAGGCAACGGTTTCGCTGGTGCTGAACGGCAGCAAGATGGCGCGGCTGTCAGACGCGACGCGCCGGCGCGTGACCGAGGCCGCCGAGAGGCTTGGCTACAAATTCGTACGCCGCGGCCAAAGAACCGCCACGCCGGGCAAATCGACAATCCTGTTTATTGCCGATGAAGTCTCGACGGACCCATGGATGACGCTTGCCTTCGAAGGGGCGCGGGACAAGGCCCTGGAGTTCGGCGTGAACGCGGTCATGGCCGTCAGCCATGGCGATGCCGAATTTGAAACCGGCATCCTTGCCAATCTGCGGGAACAATCGATCCTGGGGATCATATACGGAACCATCCTGACCCGGCGGGTAGGGCTGCCGCCGGCCTTTGCAGCGCACCGCACGGTTCTGGTCAATTGCTATGACGAGGCGGGGAACCTTCCGGCGGTACTGCCGGCCGACTTGCTGGGCGCCCGCGTGGCGACCGAGCATCTGATCGGTTTGGGACGCCGACGCATCGGCCTGATCAACGGACAGCAGGGCCTCGACAATCCGCGAGACCGGCTGAAAGGATACAAGCAGGCGCTGACTACGCATGATCTGGCGTTCGACGCAGCGCTGGTCAAACCAGGCAATTGGGAGCCCTCGTCAGGGTTCGAAATGACCATGGAGCTCATGGCACTGCCGGAGCCGCCCGATGCGATATTCTGCGCCAACGACCTGATGGCAATGGGTTGCATGGAGGCGCTGAAGCAATTGGGACGCAGAATACCTGAGGATGTCGCGGTGATCGGCTTTGATGACCGGGAAATTGCCCGGTTCCTGCATCCGCCCCTGACCACCCTGGTGCTGCCTCAGTATGAAATGGGGCAGACCGCCGCCGAACTGCTGCTCGACAGCGCCTCCGGGCTGGAAGCTCGCACGACCCGCATCAAGGTGGAATGCGAATTGATCGTGCGGGGCTCGACCCGCCCGGCGAGCATGGACGCCGGGCAGGTGGCGGCGCAGTAGCACGACCGTCGCGCCGCGCTATTGTTGCGGCCATCAGTCTGACGAACGAGCGTTTCGGAACCGGTCGAACGCAACGGCGATCACGATGAATGAGCCGACAAAGGCGCCCTGCCAGAAGGTGCTGATGCCCAGAAGGATCAGGCTGTTGCGGATCACTTCGATCAGCAGGGCGCCCACCACGGCCCCAAAGGCGGTGCCGACCCCGCCGGCCAGATTGGCCCCGCCAATGACGGCTGCGGCAATGACCGACAATTCCATCGCCTGGCCAAGATTGGTGGTCACGCCACCCAGCCAGCCGACTTCGAGAATCCCCGTCAGGCCCGCAGTCACCGCGGAAAAGACATAGACCGACACCTTGAGCTGCCTGACGGCGATACCAGTCAGTTTGGCCGCCTGTTCATTGCCGCCCATGGCAAAGATATGCTGCCCCCAGCGCGTCCATTTGAACAGGAACCCGGTCAGGACGGCCAATGCCGCCAGAACGATCAGCGGATTGGGCAGCCCGAATGTGGACCCGCCGCCAAGCCCGAGCAGGACAGCGTGGTCTGGCCCGAACTCGTAGATCATCTTGTTGTTGGACAGCACCATGGCCAGCGAGCGGGCGACCGACAGCATGCCCAGCGTGACAACGAATGGGGGCATGCCCGCATAGGCAATCAAGGCGCCATTGACGAGGCCGACGCCGACCGAGACCAGCAGTGCGGCCGGTATGCCGACCCAGATCGGCATGCCCGACGACATCAGCACGGCTACCGTCATGGCCGACAGCACCACGGTCGAGCCGACCGAAAGATCGATGCCGCCCGAGGCGATCACGGCGGTCATGCCCAGCGCGATGATGCCGACAAAGGCAAAATTGCGGGACACATTGAACAGGTTTCGCTCCGAGGCGAAGGTATCGGTCAGCATGGAAAGGGCCAGGCAGGCCAGCAGGGCGGCCATGAAAACCCAGAAGGTCTGGTGGCTGGCCAGGCGCGAAAGGGCGCCGCGGTGCTCGGACTGGTCGATGACGTCCGTGATTGAGTTGGTCTGGGACATTGTGGTCTTCCTCATGGGGCTCAGGCCATCTCGATCGCGCCGGTGATGAGGCCGGTGACCTCCTCGGCAGACGAATCGGCGGCTTTCTTGCTGGCGACCAGGCGCCCGCGTCGCAGCACGGCAATCTTGTCGGCAACCTCGAAGACATCCGGCATGCGGTGGCTGATCAGCACCACGGCGATGCCATGGTCGCGCAGGTGCCGGATCAGGTTGAGGACTTCGGCCACCTGTCGCACCGAAATGGCGGCTGTCGGCTCGTCCATCAGGACGATGCTGGCGTCCGAAAGCAGGGTCCGGGCTATGGCGACCGCCTGCCGTTGCCCGCCCGACATGCGCTTGACCAGGTCCCGGGGGCGCGTTTCGGACTTGAGCCGGGCGAACAATTCGGCGGCGCGATTGCGCATGCCGGCATAGTCGATGATCTGGAACGGGCCGATCTGTCGGGTCAGCTCGCGGCCCAGGAAGACATTGGACGCGGCGGACAGATTGTTGCAAATGGCCAGGTCCTGGTAGACCACCTCGATACCGGCACGCTGTGCGTCCAGGGGCTTGTGAAACTCCACCCTCCGCTCGCTCAGGAACAGTTCGCCGCTGGTGGGCGCAAAATTGCCTGCAATCACCTTCACCAGCGTGGACTTGCCCGCGCCATTGTCGCCCATCAGTCCCACGACCTCCCCCGGCTCGATGGCCAATGAGACGTCCGTGAGCGCATGAATTGCTCCGAAACTCTTAGTAATATTTGCTAATCGTAGTGCGCTCATGCGCCTCCCCCTCCCCAACTTGCCGACACTCCAGCAGCAAGCTTCCCTGATAATTTGGCTGCTCCTGCCGGGTTTCCGGGCTTTGGCGGCCAGTCCGGCAATAGTTCATCCGCATTTCCCGCTTGACGGACATTATCCGGCTGCGCTTATATTAGCACATAATATGATCAGTCCACAGGAAAGTGGTCATAGGGTTGTCACGCTGGAGCAAATCCAGTGGGCGCCAGGGGAGGTTCGTTGCGTTGCCGGGATCGGCAACGCGGCGCTCATCGACAGGGCCAGGATCGCGTCCGCGGCACTGTCGGTTCAATCAAACGGGAGGAGTAGACAATCTTGAGGTACGTTAATCACTTGGCGATTGCCGCAGCAGTGCTTGCCTTGGCTGCAGGGGGAACTCAGGCCCAGGACAAGAAGACCCTGGCCATCGTGGTCAAGGGCCTGGACAATCCATTTTTTGAACAGATCAACCTGGGTTGCCAGGATTGGGCCGCGAACAACCCCGATTCCGAATATGAGTGCCTGTACACCGGTCCGGCGTCGAGCGCCGACGAGGCCGGTCAGGTGCAGTTGGTTGATGACCTGATCACGCGGGGCGTGGCGGCCATCGCCATCTCGCCCTCCAACGCCCCCGCCATGGCAAACCGTCTGCGCGAAATCGCCCCCGATGTCCCGGTCATGACCGTGGACGCTGACTTGTCCGAAGCCGACCGGTCGCTGCGCACCACCTTTTTGGGCACAGACAATTACCTCATGGGCGTGATGATGGCCGAACAGGCCCAGCGCCTGAAGCCGGAGGGTGGCTCGGTGTGCCTGCAATTGGGCAATGTCGCCGCCGACAACATCAATGCCCGCGCGGCCGGCTTCCGCGACACGATTGCCGGGGCACAAGGCACCGATCGGCTGGCCGGGCAGGGCGGCTGGAGCGAAATTGAAGGTTGCCCGGTCTTTACCAATGACCAGATCGACCTGGCAAACCAGCAGATGGCGGACGTGTTCACGGCCAATCCTGATCTGGATGCCTTCATTTTGATCGGCGGTTGGGCCCAGTTCGCGCCCCAGGCCTACGCCCAGGTCACCGACCAGGTCATGGATCGCCTGGAAAGCAATGACTTGATCATCATTGCGGGCGATACGCTGCCGCCACAGGTCCAGGCCTTCAATGAAGGCCGCAGCCATGCCCAGATCGGCCAGCGTCCGTTTGAAATGGGCCAGCGTGCGCCCGACGTGATGATCCAGCTCATCAATGGCGAACCGGTTGAAGACCCGATCTACACCGGTCTGGATGTCTGCACCCATGAAGAGCCGGGCTTCTGCGCCCAATAAACTCCCGGGCACGGCGTTCCGGCGCCGTGCCCAACCTATTCAATGAGTTGAGCGTTCGGGAAGGACTGCGCCAAGTGAGACTTCTGGTCACCGGCATTACCGGAAAAGTCGGTTCCAATTTCCTGCCCGCGTTTCTCAAGGCGGAAAAATTTGCGGGCTGGTCCATCCGGGCCATCTGCAACAATCGCATCATCGATCACCCGGGTGTGGAAGTGGTGCGGGCCTCCCTCTCGGATGCCGCTGCCATGAGGGCCGCCATGGACGGGGTGACCCATGTGCTACACATGGCCGCCGTCAAGGAAACGCCCGCGCTGGCCATGGATGTGGGCGTCAAGGGCATGTTCAACCTGCTCGAGGCATTTCGGGCCACCGCGGGGACCAGGCAATTCGTGCTGCTCAGCGGCGATTGCACCGTGGGCCACGCGTTCCAGCACTACGATGCCCCGATCACCGAGGCGGCGCCCCGCCGCGCCTATCCCGGATGCTATGCCCTGACCAAGGTTCTCGAAGAGGTCATGCTGGAGCAATACGGCATCCAGTATGGCACCAATGGCTGCTGCCTGCGCGCGCCATGGATCGTGGAAAAGGACGACTTTCGGTATGCGCTGAGCTTTGTCGACCAGTTCGGCGGGCCGGCCTGGAGCCAATTGCTGAGCACCCAAGATGTGGAGCGGCACGCGCGTTCGGCCAGCGTGCCCCTGCTGCACGATGCACGCGGCGTGCCGCTGCGGCGCAATTTTATCCATGTCGATGATCTGGTGGGCGCCATTCTGGCTGCCCTCGACAACCCGGCTGCCGCCGGGCAGCTGTTCAATATCGCGATGGACGAGCCGGTCGACTATGGCCAGGTCGCGCAATATCTGCGCGACACCCGATCCCTGCCGACGGCCGAGATCAGCACACCCTTTCACAGCAATTGGCTGGACAATGCCAAGGCTCGCCTCCTGCTCGGCTGGAAGCCGCAGGTCGACCTTCAAGATCTTGTCGATCGGGCCTGGGACTATGTCCGTGCGCCCGACGATCCGCGCATCATCTGGTACCCCGGATAGCAGCATGCGCACACGCAATATCCAAGGCATGGATGCCCCACCCACCAAGGGGACGCGCCGGGCCAGGGATATGAACCGCTCGATGGCAAACGGTTTGTCGCGGGCACGTCAAAAAGGTCGCGGAGTGCCCAAAAAGGGGTGCCCTCGGCATGGGAGGATACTATGAAAGTCAAACTCGCTGTTTCGATAGCGGCCCTGGCCTTTATGGCTGGGCCCGCGCTTGCCCAGGACAAGCCGCAACTGGCCTTTGTGGTGAATGCGGCTTCCGATTTCTGGAAGCTGGCCGAAGCCGGCGTAGCCAAGGCACAAGGCGAACTGCCTGGCTATGACCTGCAGTTCCGCTACCCTGCGCAGGGCACGGCGGCCCTCCAAAATGCACTGATGGACGATCTGGTCGCCGCCGGAACCGATGCCATCATGATTTCCTCGGCCGATCCGAAAAATTCCATCGACGCCTTCAACCGGATCGCCGCCCAAGTGCCGCTGTTCACCACCGATAGCGACGCACCCGACAGCAACCGCATTGCCTATCTGGGGTCGTCCAACACCCTGGCGGGCGTCCAGGCCGGCGAGATCGCCGTTGCCGCCTTGCCCGATGGTGCAAAGTGCATGGGCTTCGTCGGCTTCCTGGGTGCTGACAATGCCATCGAGCGGATCGCCGGTTTCCGCCAGGCGGTGGAAGGCTCGGGTATCGAGCTGGTGGATGTGCGTGGCGACGACGTGGACTTCGCGCGCGCCCGTTCCAATGTCGATGACGTCCTGGCTGCCAACCCCGACATCAACTGCATGGTCGGGTTCTATTCCTACAATCCGCCCAAGATCTACGAAGCGCTGCAGGCGGCCGGCAAGCTCGGCGATGTCACCGTCATTGCCTTTGACGAGGACCCGATCACGCTTGGCGCGGTTCGCGAGGGCAGCTTTGCCGGCACTGTCGTGCAGGATCCCTACCAATGGGGTTACCAGGGCATGCACCTGATGGCCAAATATCTCGAGGGTGACACCTCGGGCGTGCCTGAAGACGGCCTGATTATTGTTCCGACCAAAGTCATCGACGCGTCCAATGTCGATGCCTTCGAGGCTGAACTCAAGGAGCGTATTGGCGGGTAATCCTCCCAGCCAGCGCAGCCGCACCGGGTCCGTATTTGGCCCGGTGCGTGCCTGTCCATGCAAGACTATGTTGAGCGGCAGCCCGCTGCCGTTGCCGCTTTTTGGGTTGCCTGAATATGAAGTCCCCCGACGCGATGCCCCACCCGCACCCGCTGCTGGTGCTTGAGAACATTTCCAAGGTCTACCCCGGCGTGGTGGCCCTCTCCAACGTCACCCTGTCTGTCAGGGCCGGCGAGGTTTTGGCCCTGATCGGCGAGAACGGCGCCGGAAAGTCGACCTTGATGAAAATTCTGGGTGGAGTGATCGCCCCAAGTTCGGGCCGGATCATCATCGACAATGTGGCCCATGACCAGCTTTCGGTGACCCAGTCGCAAGCGGCCGGAATTGCCTTCGTGCACCAGGAACTCAACGTCTTCGACAATCTCGACGTCGCGGCCAATATGTTCCTCGGCCGCGAGATCCGTGCCGGGTTCTTTCAGCTGCTCGACCTCAAGGCCATGCGCGAGGCTGCCCGGCCCCTGCTTGCAAGGGTGGGGGCGACATTCCTGCCCGAAACACCGGTGGCCGATTTGTCCCTGGCGGAGCGGCAGCTGCTCGAAATCGCCAAGGCGCTCTCCATCGACGCCCGCGTCGTCATAATGGATGAGCCGACCTCTTCCCTGACGCTGTCCGAGACGCGAACCCTGATGAAGGTCATTGCTGATCTCAAGGCGCAGGGCATTGCCGTTATTTACATTTCCCATCGCCTGGGTGAAGTCGAGGACTGTGCCGACCGGGTCTTCGGTTTGCGCGATGGCCATGTCGCCGGAGAACTCGAGCGCGACGAGATCAACCATGACGCCATGATCCGCCTGATGATCGGTCGCGACCTCAAGTCGCTCTATATGCCGCCAAGCCGCCCGGCCGGGGATGTCATCCTCTCGCTCAGGGGTGTGCGGATAGAGGCCAATCCCGCGGCCCGTGTCGATCTTGAGCTGCGCTCGGGTGAAATCCTGGGTGTTGCGGGACTGGTTGGTGCGGGACGCACCGAACTGGCCGAGGCCATATTCGGCATTGCGCCTGTGCTCGAGGGCGACGTGGTGCTGGCCGGAAATTCCTTCCGCCCGGGGTCGCCACGGGATGCCATCGCAGCCGGCCTCTATCTGGTGCCCGAGGACCGCAAACGCACCGGCCTCGTCCTTGAAAGTTCGATTTGCGAGAACATTTCGCTGGCCGACCTGGCCTCTGTCAGCCGCCGGGGCCTTGTTTCCCGGGGGCTGGTCGAGGCGCGGGCCGAAACCCAGCGCCGCCGGCTCGATATCCGGGCCGCCGACGTTCTGCGCAATGCCGCGGAGCTCTCGGGCGGCAATCAGCAGAAAGTGGTTCTGGGCAAGTGGCTCTCCATGCGGCCCCGGCTCCTCATCTTCGACGAACCAACGCGTGGCATCGATGTCGGTGCCAAGTGGGAAATCTACAAGCTCATGCGGGCCCTGGCCGAAGCCGGGGTCGGGGTGATGATGATCTCGAGCGACATGGAGGAAGTCATCGGCGTCTCTGACCGTATCGTGGTGCTGCGGGAAGGCCAGGTCACCGGATCACTGCCGCGCGCCCAATTCTCCGAACACAATGTGCTCAGGCTCGCCGTCGGCGCCAATTAGGGACCAGTACAATGCACAAGAAAGACATGGGACTGGCGGTCCTGATCATCGTGGTGGGCGCCATTGTCTATCTGCGCAATCCGCTATTTCTCTCACCCATCAACCTGGGCAATACCGCCAACCTGATCGGCCTGTTCGGCCTCTTCGCCATCGGCCAGGGCTTTGTCATCATGACGGGCGGGATCGACCTCTCCGTCGGTTCGATGATCGCTCTGCTGGGGGTGATTTTTGTCGATCTGGTCGGTCGGCTGGGCGTCCCCTGGCCGCTGGCCATGGCCATCACGGTCCTTGTGGGCACGTTGATGGGCCTGGCCCATGGCTTGCTGATCACCAAACTGAAGATGCAGCCCTTCGTGGTCACGCTTTGCGGCCTATTGATCTATCGCGGCGTGGCCAGAGGCTATACCGGCGAGGCAACGGCGGGGTTCCCGTTCGGGGCCAGCTATCCCGAACTGGAATGGCTGACCATTGGCCGCTCCTTCGGCATTCCCCATTCCTTCTACGCCATGATCATCATCGGGGTGATCTGCTGGTTCGTGCTGCATCGCTCGGTTTACGGGCGCCATCTTCAAGCCGTCGGCAAAAATGAAGATGCGGCGCGTTATTCCGGGGTGCGGACGGGTCTGGTCATCACCTCGGCCTATGTCATCTGCGCCGTGCTGACATCGATTGCCGCGGTCTATTTCGCTATGTTCACCCGGTCGGTGCAGCCGTCTTCCCACGGCAATTTCTATGAGCTTTACGCCATTGCCGCTGCGGTTCTGGGCGGCTTCTCGCTGCGCGGTGGCGAGGGTTCGATCATCGGCGTCATCCTGGGCGCCGTGCTGCTGCAGCAACTGCAGAACCTGGTGAACCTGCTCGGCATTCCCTCGTCCCTCAACTTCGCGGTCATGGGCGGTGTCATCCTGGTGGGCGTCCTGGCCGACCAGCAGTTTAGCCGTTACCGCCAGCAACGCCGCGCCGCCCGGGCCCTTGATGCATTGGACAAGGAAGCCGCCACCCCTGGCTGACACACCATTGGCGCCGGGCTTGTTGCAATCCGCATGACGTCAGCGCTCGCCTATTTCATCACCGGCATCTGGAACTCGGCGCCGTCCTTGATGCCGCTGGGCCAGCGGGCCGTCACCGTCTTGGTGCGGGTCCAGAACTTGATGGCGTCGGTGCCGTGCTGGTTGAGGTCGCCAAAGGCACTGGCTTTCCAGCCGCCGAAGCTGTGATAGGCCAGCGGCACCGGCACGGGCACATTGATCCCCACCATGCCCACATTGACCCGTGCCGCAAAATCGCGCGCCGCGTCGCCATCGCGGGTAAAGATCGCGGTGCCATTGCCATAGGGATTGTCCATTGTCAGCCTGAGCGCGTCTTCGTAAGTCTTGCTGCGCACCACGCTCAGCACCGGACCGAAGATTTCCTCCTTGTAGATGTCCATGTCGGTGGTCACATGGTCGAACAGCGACGGCCCGACGAAATAGCCATTCTCATAGCCCTGCAACGAGAAGGCGCGACCATCGACGGCCAGCGTGGCGCCCTGGGCAATGCCGGATTCGACCAGCGCCGCGATGCGGTCCTTGGAGGCCCTGGTGATGACAGGGCCCATTTCGCTTGCCTTGTCCGTGGCCGGACCCACCTTGAGCTTTTCAATGCGCGGCTTGAGCGCCGCAACGATGCGGTCCGCCGTTTCCTCGCCCACCGGAACCGCCACCGACACGGCCATGCAACGCTCGCCAGCCGAGCCATAGCCAGCGCCCATCAGGGCGTCGGCGGCCTTGTCCATGTCGGCGTCCGGCATGATGATCATGTGGTTCTTGGCGCCGCCGAAGGCCTGCACGCGCTTCCCCTCGCTGGCGGCCGTGGCATAGACATAGCGGGCAATCGGGGTGGAGCCGACAAAGCTCACGGCGCTGATCTGGTCGTGATGCAGGATGCCATCGACGACCGCCTTGCCGCCGTGCAGTACGTTGAGAATGCCCCTGGGCAGGCCGGCCTCGATAGCCAGTTGCGCCAGACGCATCGGCACGGAGGGATCGCGCTCGGATGGCTTGAGGATAAAGGCATTCCCGGCAGCAATGGCAGGCGACAGCATCCAGAGGGGGATCATCGCTGGGAAATTGAACGGCGTGATGCCGGCGCCAATACCAACCGGCTGGCGCATGGAATACATATCGATGCCCGGTCCGGCTCCGTCGGTAAACTCGCCCTTGAGCAAATGCGGCGCACCGGCGACGAACTCGGCCACTTCCAGCCCGCGCAGGATATCGCCCTTGCTGTCTTCCACCGTCTTGCCGTGCTCGGCGCTCAGCAATTCGGCCAGGTCCTGCATGTCGCGATTGATCAGCGCCACGAAGTTGAAGAACACACGGGCGCGGCGCTGCGGATTGGTCGCGGCCCACTTTGGCTGGGCGGCGGCAGCGGCGGCTACGGCGGCGTCGAGGTCCGCCTCGGTCGCCAGCGCCACGCGTGCCTGAACCTCGCCGGTGGCGGGATTGAATACATCCTGAAATTCGGCGCTGTTGCCGGTGGTTTCGACGCCGTCGATGAAATGGCCGATGGTGCGCATGAGGGTCTCCCGTGTTCGGGGAACACTCTGCGCGTGCACAATTGTCATAACTACACGATTGTTTTCGCATCTGTTGTGCAGATATTATAGTGCCATGAATTGGGACGACGTTCGCATCTTTCTAGCCATTGCCCGGAGTGGGCAGATCTTGGGCGCGGCCAGGGCCTTGCGGCTCAACCATGCCACGGTCGCGCGCCGATTGACGGCTCTGGAGGAGGCGCTTGGCAGCAAGCTCTTTGTGCGCAAGACCAATGGTTCGGACCTGTCCGGGGCAGGCGAGCGGTTCCTGATCCATGCCGAAGCGATGGAAAGCGCCATGCTGGCGGCGCGCGAGGCCGCAGGTGCAAACGCCGCGGTGGACGGTACCGTGCGGGTCGGGGCGCCGGATGGCTTCGGTGTCGCTTTCCTGGCGCCAAGGCTGGGTGAACTCGCCGAGCGCCATCCGGGACTGCGCCTGGAACTGGTCCCTGTTCCCCGGGCGTTCTCGCTGTCCCGCCGCGAAGCCGATATTGCGGTAACGCTTGAACGGCCGCGCGAGGGGCGTCTGGTCGCGCGCAAGCTTACCGACTATTCGCTGGGGCTTTATGCCTCTCGGGGCTACCTCGACCGGCACGGCACGCCCAAATCTCTCGATGATCTGCGCGACCACAGGCTGGTTGGCTATGTCCAGGACCTGCTCTACACCGCTTCACTCGACTACACCGGCGAGTTTCTCGATGGCTGGCGTTCCGGCATCGCCGTCTCTTCGGCAATGGGACAGACGGAGGCTGTGCGGTCCGGCGCCGGGATCGGAATTCTGCACGCATTCATGGCTCGGACCGACAGTGATCTGGTTTCGGTGCTTCCCGAGCAGCAATTGGTCCGGTCGTATTGGACAGTCCTGCACGAGGACCTTCGCAATATCCGGCGCGTAACACTGGTCTCTGAATTTCTCACAGAGATTGTCACCCGGGATCGCGCGATCTTCGGGTGACAGCAGCCGTTCATCCGGCTTGAGTGGGTCCGGCACACCCGTCCCAATGACGACTGCCACCTGATCTGAAATATATTTCAGTACTAAGTTTTTATTGCATTGTTGTTGACTCTGCTCGGCATGACTGTTTGTATCCAGTCGTTGCGATAAAAATCGCTACATGAAATTTCTTGCGACGGGACATGAGCCGTAAGGCCGGCCTGGGCGTGGAGGGATGAGGAGGAAACACATGAAGACCATCGGATTGACCGGGGCAGCTGCCTCGGTGTTGATGAGCCTGGCCCTGGCACCCGTCGGCGCAGCTGCGCAGGAGGGGTTTACCTGTGCACCGGGCGAAACCTACATCATGAACGTCATGGTATCGGCGCATCCCTATTGGGTGCCCGTTTATCAGGGCTTCAAGCAGGCCGCCGAGGCCATGGGCTGCGAGACCGTGTTCTCGGGCACGCCGGACTATGACATTACCAAGCAGATCGCCTCGTTCGAGCAGGATCTGGTCAAGAACCCGGCGGGCATCCTGTTGCACCCCATGCAGTCGGACCCGTTCATCGAGCCCATCAATCGCGCGATCGACGGCGGCGTCTCCGTCACCACGTTTGCCGCTGACTCGCCAAAATCCAAGCGCACCGCCTACATCACGTCGGACAACCTGGCCGAGGCCAAGTTCGCTGCCGAGGAAATCGTGGCCCAGGTCGGTGACTCGGCTCAATACGCCGTGCTCGAAAATCCCGGCCAGTCGAACCACGACCTGCGGGTGACCGCGCTGATCGACTATATGGAAGCCAATTTTCCCAATATGGAGCTGGTTGGTCGCCAGGCCACCAATCAGGACAGCAACGCGGCCTATCGGGCGACCGCGTCGATCCTGCAGGCCAATCCCGAGCTGGCGGCGCTCTGGATCCCGGAAGCCGGTTCCGCCGAGGGTGCCGTCACGGCCGTGCTGGAAGCCAATGCCGACGTGCTGATCATGCATGCGGACGTGACGCCGACCACGCTTGAGCACATCCGGGCCGGCAATATTCACATGGCGCTCAATCCCAACCAGGGCGTGCAGGGCTTCATGGGTTTCATGGTCACCTTCATGGGCGCCCATCCCGAATTGTTCGACCCGTTCAACGACTACAAGGTGTCGGGCTACAACCCCATGCAGGTGCCCTTCGTCGATAATGGCTTTGCGGTCATCACCAAGGAGAATGCCGACTCCTTCGACCTCAATGTCTACATGGAAGGCCGCGATCCCAACTAGCGTTCCAACCACGCGTGCCGCGTCGCCCGAGGTGGTGCGGCACGTCCAGTATTTTTCAAAACAAGGTCAGCGGACATGTCGGCGGACGCGGCAGAAATCCCGATTCTCAAGATCACCGGTCTGGTCAAATCCTTCGGGCCCATCCGCGCCCTCAGGGGAGTGGACTTCGAGTTGCGACGTGGAGAAATTCACGCGCTGGCCGGGGAAAACGGTGCCGGAAAGTCGACACTGATGAACGTCATTGATGGCATTCTTCAGCCCGACAGCGGTGAGATCGCACTTGATGGACAGCGTGTCACCATCAAGTCCCCGGCCATGGCGCAGAAATTGGGCATTGGTTTCGTCCACCAGGAAATTGCGCTGTGCCCCGATGTCACCGTGGCTGAAAACATCTTCATGGCGGCTACCAATTCCAGCCGAGCCCTGTTGATGAACTATGCAGCGCAAAGGGCCAGGGCGGCAGAAATCCTCAAGCGGCTCGGGAACATCAACCCCGCCGCCATGGTGCGTAGCCTGTCGATCTCCCAGCAGCAATTGGTCGAGATCGCCAAGGCCCTGACACTGGATTGCCGGGTGCTGATCCTGGACGAACCAACGGCGGCACTTACCGAACGTGAGGCCAAGGTGCTGTTCGAGATCATGCACAAGCTGGCCGCCCAGGGCCTGTCGATTATCTACATCACCCATCGCATGGCGGAGATCTTCGACAATTGCGACCGGGTGACCGTGTTCCGCGACGGGCAATACATCACCACCATGGCCGTGGCCGAAACCACGCCTGGGGCCGTGGTCAGCGCCATGGTCGGGCGGGTGATCGACGATCTCTATCCGCCCAAGCAACGGCAGGAAGACCGGTCCGATGAAATCATCCTCGAAGTCCGTGGCCTGACCGAGGCGCGGCGTTTCCGGGACATTTCTCTGGCCCTGCGCAAGGGCGAAATCCTGGGTCTTGCCGGATTGATCGGCGCCGGCCGTAGCGAAATCGTCAAGGGCATCTGCCGTCTGGAGGGCGAAGTCAGCGGCGAGGTGCGGCTGATGGGACAAGCGCTGGCCCTGAACCATTACGGCGACAGTATCGCGGCTGGACTGGTCTATCTCTCCGAGGACCGCAAGGGAGATGGGCTCTTTCTCGATATGTCGATCGCCTCCAATGTGTCGGCTCTGTCCTTGCGCCAGGTGGCCAGCGCTGCGGGGATTATTGACGAGGGTCGGGAGGCAGCCCAGGCGCAGCGCCTGGGCGCACGGCTCAATCTCAAATATGGCGATATCGGCCAGCCGGCATCCTCCCTTTCGGGCGGCAATCAGCAGAAGGTGGCGATTGCCAAAATGCTCTCGGTCAATCCCAAGGTGATCTTCCTCGACGAGCCGACGCGTGGCGTCGATGTCGGTGCCAAGGCAGAGATCCATCGCATTCTGCGGGACCTGGCGAATAGGGCCGTGGGCGTGGTCGTCATCTCTTCCGAACTCCCCGAACTGATCGGCGTCTGCGACCGGGTTCTGGTGGTGCGCGAGGGACGGATTGTCGGCGAAGTAACTGAAAATGACATGACCGAGGACCGGATTATCTATCTGGCGTCCGTCGGCAATGACCAGCAGGTGGCGTGATGACCAAAAGATCCCTGGCGGCGGCTGAGCTGCCGCCCCAGACACAAGGTGGCGCGGCCAATGGCCTGCTGAGCACGGCCGGCAGGGCGCTGCGCATGCGCGAAACCGGGCTGGTCCTGATCATCCTGGCGCTTTTCATCGCCATGTCGTTCGCCTCGCCCTACTTCCTGACCTGGACCAATATGCGGGCCATGGCCATGGCCTTTGCCGTCGAAGGCATTGTGGTGGTGGGCATGACCATCCTTCTGATCTCGGGCGGCATCGATCTCTCGGTCGGTTCGGTGACAGCCCTGGCCATGGTGATTGCGGGACTGCTGTTTCTCAACGGCGTTGATCCCTGGATCGCCTCGGGCATCGCCATTGCCGCCTGCACCGCCATCGGCGCCACAATGGGCTTCTTTGTCACGCGGGTGGGCCTGCACCATTTCATCGTGTCCCTCGCGATAATGGTGATAGCGCGCGGGCTGTGTCTTCTGGGCACCGGCGGGCGGCCCCTTGGTCTTTACGAGTTGCCCAACAGCTTCAAGTTCATCGGCCAGGGCGCCATCGGCGTTGTTCCGGTGGTGCTGATCATCTTCGTCGTGGTCGTTGTGGCCTTCGATTTCATGCTGCGGCGCACCACCATGTTCCGCAAGGTCTTCTACACCGGCTCCAATCCCAAGGCAGCCGCCTATTCGGGCATCCAGACCAAACAGGTTGTCTTCCTCACCACCACATTGTGTTCGGCGCTGTGCGGCATTGCCGGCATCATCTACATGGCCCGCTTCGGCTCGGCCCAGCCCACCTTTGGCATTGGCATGGAACTCAATGTCATCGCTGCAGCCGTGATCGGCGGGGCCAGCCTGTCAGGCGGGACCGGAACGGTCTTTGGCGCCATCCTGGGCACCATCCTGCTCTCGGTCGTGTCCAGCTCGCTCGCCCTGCTCGACGTCTCCGTCTACTGGCAGGACATCATCCGCGGCTCGATCCTGCTTGGGGCCGTGACCATCGACCATTACCTCAACAAGAGGCGCGGCTAGTTCGGGGCAACCCGGGCGATGCCATGAGCATATCCATGACCGACAAAAAAGACGACTTCGAAGCCATCCGCCAGATCTACACAGTGCTGATGCTGCACTTCATGGACGGGCTGACTCAGCAGGCAATTGCCACCCAGCTCAACCTGTCCACCTCCAAGGTGAACCGGCTGATCACCCAGGGACGCAAGCTGGGCATGGTGAGGATCGACATCGAAAGCCCGTTCCAACGGCTCGTTGATCTTGAGCAGCGCCTGATGGACGGTGCCCGCCTGGCCAGCGCCGTGGTCACGCCGACCGTGCCGGGCAGCGCTGAATCCACGCTCCAGCAAGTGGGGCGCGCCGCCGCCAACCAATTGCTCGAGACCCTTCGGGATGGCGACGTTATTGCCATCACGGGCGGCAAGGCCGTCAGCGCCATCGTGGACAACCTGCAACCCGAACGCAGCTTCGACATCACAGTGGTGCCGCTCACCGGCGGCGTTCAGGGCAAGTTTTATACCGACGTCAATCACCTGGCGACGCAGCTGGCTGACCGGTTGGGCGGCAAGGCAATGCTGTTGCACGCTCCACTGTTTGCTGAAAGCCAGGAGCAACGCGACATGCTCATGGACATGGCCTCCACCAGGGGGGTGTTCGATCTGGCGCGTCAAGCAACGGTGGCATTGGTCGGCATTGGCTCGATCCGCACACCGGGTTCCAGCTACTACGATCTGCACCCCATCTCGGCTGCCGACCGCGACGCCCTGTTCAGCCAGGGGGTCAGCGGTGAAATGATGGCACACCTCATCCACGCCGATGGCAGTGTTGCCGACTGTCCGCTCAATTCGCGCCTGGTGGCGCTCGACCCGGCCGAATTGCTCCGCTGCCAGCGCGTCATCGGCGTCGCTGCCGGTACCGAAAAGGTACTGCCCATCCAGGCGGCTCTCAATGGGCGTTTTCTCAAGTCCCTGGTTGCCGACGAAGTGACCGTCGCAGCCGTGCTCAGCGCCATGGAAAGCAAACAGAATGTTGCATGATGTGCTGACACGCGAGATTGGCCATTCGCGCATCATGGCCTCCGCTGTCGGTCTGGGCACCTGGGCCATTGGCGGCTGGATGTGGGGCGGCACCGACGAAGCCGCGTCCGTCCGCGCCATCGAGGCCTCCATAGATGCCGGCATCTCGCTCATCGATACGGCCCCGGCCTACGGTTTGGGGCGCAGCGAGGAACTGGTGGGGCAGGCCATTTCGGGCAAGCGTGACAAGGTGGTGATTGCCACCAAATGCGGCCTCAATTGGCACAGCGGCAAGGGCAATCACTTCTTCGAGGAAGCCGGCATGCCGGTGCACCGCTATCTCGGCGCCGATGGCATTGCCTACGAGGTCGAGCAAAGCCTGAAACGTCTCGGCACCGATTACATCGATCTCTATATCACCCACTGGCAGGACCCCACGACCCCCCTTGCCGAAACGGTGGACGCGCTGTTGCGCCTCAAGCAGCAGGGCAAGATCCGCGCTATTGGCGCCAGCAATGCCTCGCCCGAGAACCTGACCGCATATCTCGCCACCGGGCAACTCGACGCCATCCAGGAGCGCTATTCCATGCTCGATCGGGGCATTGCGCAAACGCTCCTGCCCCAGACCATGCCATCGGACGTTGCGACGCTGAGCTATTCCTCGCTGGCGCTTGGCTTGCTCACGGGCAAGGTGTCTGCAACCCGCGTGTTCGAGGGCGATGACCAGCGGGCCGCCGATCCGCGGTTCTCGCCCGAGAACCGGCAACACGCGGCCGATTTTGCCTCGGCGCTTGCGCCGCTCGCCGATCAGCATGGCGCCAGCGTGGCCCAATTGGTTATCGCCTGGACCCTGCAACAGCCCGGAATCACCTTCGCCCTTTGCGGTGCGCGCGATCCCGAACAGGCGCGCGACAATGCCAGGGCCGCCCGTATTCGTCTTGGGCCATCAGACCTTGCCCAAATCGAGGCTGCCCGCGTCACCCATCTTGCCGCCATTCCATGACCCGCCAATCCACCATAGAGCAGATCAAGGCCCGACCTGACCCGGCCGTGCTGGTCATCGGTGGCGGGATCAACGGAATATCGGTCTTCCGCGAACTCGCACTCAACGGCGTGGATGTGGTGCTGGCCGAAAAGGCCGACTATTGCTCGGGCGCCAGCAGCGCGCTGTCGCGCATGGTGCATGGCGGGCTGCGCTACCTGGAAAACGGCGAATTCAAGCTAGTGCGCGAGAGCCTGCTTGAGCGTGACCTGCTCCTGGCCAACGCTCCTCATTATGTGCGCCCCTTGCCCACCACCGTGCCAATCTTTGGTGTGTTCTCCGGCCTGACCAGCGGCGCCCTGCGTTTCCTGCGATTGTCCCGACGGCAGGGCCGGCGCGGTGCGGTGCTGATCAAGCTTGGCCTAAGTCTTTACGATCTCTTTACGGCCGGGCGCCGCGCCTTGCCCCGGCATGCCTTCCATGGCCGGTCGCGGACGAAAAAGCTGTTTCCGGCGCTCAATCCCGGCGCTCGCGCTTCGGCGACCTATTATGACGCCTGGGTCAGCCGCCCCGAACGGCTGGCGCTCGAAATGCTGGCCGAGGGCGTCGCTGCCGGCGGGCTTGCGCTCAATCATGCCTCGGTCTGCTCGGACGGTTCTGGCCTGGTGCTGAACAATGCGCTCGAGGGCGACCAATTTTCAGTCCGGCCCCGCCTGGTCATCAACGCCACTGGCGGCTGGATCGATCTCACCAATGCCGCCATCGCCGTCAAGGCACCGCGCCTGATTGGCGGAACCATGGGCTCTCACCTGATCGTCGACAATGCTGCGCTGTACCGCGCTCTGGATGGTCAGATGATCTACTACGAAAATGAGGACGGGCGCATCTGCGTGGTCTTTCCCTATCTGGGCAAAGTCCTGGTCGGCTCAACCGATGAACGCATCGACGACCCGGACGCGGCCATCGCCAGTCCCGCCGAGCAGGATTACATCCTCGCATCGCTCTCGGTGATCTTTCCCAGCATCATCATCGCGCCCGAGGAGATCGTGTTTCGCTTTGCCGGCGTTCGTCCGCTCCCCGCCAGCGCGGCAGCCGTAACGGGCCGGATTCCGCGCGACCATTTCTGCGAAGTGATCGAGGGCGATCCCCCGGTGCTGTGCATGATCGGCGGCAAGTGGACAACCTTTCGGTCTTTTGGCGCATTGGCGGCCGATACGGCCATGGAACGGCTTTGCGTGTCCCGCACCGTTGATACCAAAGACCTGCCCATTGGCGGCGGTCGCAACTATCCCAAGGACCCGGCGCGCTGGGTCACGAATCTGGCCGCTGCCACTGGCGTGTCAGAGAAGCGGGCCGCCACATTGCTCGAGCGCTATGGCACCAGCGCCGCCGATCTGGCGCAGGTCTTTGGGGACGCGGCCGACATTGCCGGTCATTCGGTGGCCGAACTGAACCATCTGATTGCGCACGAACAGGTGGAAACTTTGGCCGACCTGCTGCTCCGCCGCACCACCATTGCCATCACCGGCGCGCTGTCGCTCTCGATCATCGGTCGTAGTCTGGATCTGCTGGCCACCGCCAAGGGCTGGACGGAGGAGCGCCGTGCCATCGAGTTGCAAAACCTTCTCGACCTGCTGGCCACGCGCCACGGGCTGAGTGCCCAAACCCTAGCCCGCCGCGATCAGAGGACACCCGCATGAGCCAGAAATTCCGCTTTAACCGCCTGTTTGGCCAGGGCAAGTGTCTCGACGTCGCCATCGATCACGGCGTGTGCAACGAGCCAAGCTTTCTGGACGGGCTGGAAGACATGCCGGCAGTGGTTGAGGCGCTGGTCGAAGCGCGGCCCGACGCCATCCAGATGAATTACGGGCAGGCGGACCTGCTTCAGGCCATGCCTGGCAAGGACAAGCCGGCGCTCGTGATGCGCATCGACATGGGCAATCCCTATAACAAGCAGCGCCATCGTGCCATGTGGGCCGTATTGCAGAACGAGGCAGATCCGCTGATCGGCGCGTTGCAGATGGACGCTGCATGCGTCGTGGTGAACCTTTTCATGCTGCCCGACGAACCGGATTTGTTCAGGCAATGCGTGAGCAATATTGCCCGCGTGCGCGCCGATTGTGATCGCTACGGCATGCCGCTGATGGTCGAACCGCTCGTCATGCTCCCCAATTCCGAGCGGGGCGGTTACATGGTCGATGGCGATGCGGAAAAAATTGTCACCTTGACCCGGCTGGCCCGCGAAATGGGCGCCGACATCGTCAAGGCCGACCCGACCACCAATCCTGAAGACTTTCACCGCGTTATCGAGGCGGCGCGCTGCCCGGTGCTGGTGCGCGGGGGTGGCAAGGAGGACCTCCGGGCCGTCTTCGACAAGTCGGCAGCCCTGATGCACCAGGGTGCCATGGGCATGGTCTATGGACGCAATATCTACCAGCACGCCAATCCCGGCGCGGTGGTGCGCGGGCTGATGGCCCTCATCCATGACGGCGCCAGCGGTGCTGATGCCTGGGCAATCTACGAGCGAGGATAGAACATGGCCGATTATTTGCTGGGGTTGGATGCGGGCAACACCGTCATCAAGGCGGCCCTGTTTGATGCTGCCGACGGGCGGGAGCTGGCTGTGGTGGCGCAGGATGGTCATGCCAGCCTGCCCGCGCCGGGCCATGTCGAGCGCGATCTGGGTGAACTCTGGGCCAATGCCATTACGGTTATATCCGCCTGTATCACCAAGGCCGGTATTGACCCCATCAATATTCGGGCAATCGGTTGCGCCGGCCATGGTAATGGCCTTTACGCTCTGGATCGCGCCGGACAACCGCTGATCGGCATCCAGTCGCTCGATACACGGGCCGTCGATCTGGTTGGTGAGTGGGAGGCGGAAAAGCTGGGCGCGCGCACCTATCCAATCTGCCGCCAAGGCCCCTGGTCCGCCCAGACGCCGACCCTGCTCGCCTGGGTGAAACGGCATCGGCCCGATCTCTACGGCCAGATCGGAACGGTGTTACTGTGCAAGGACTTTGTTGTCGGGCAATTGACCGGCGCGCGCGTCAGTGAAACGACCGACATGTCTGGCTGCGGCCTGATCTCGGTCCCCGGGCGCGCCTATGATGCGGGCCTGTTGGAACACTACGGCCTGATGGACGCCAGGCCCATGCTGCCCGACCTGCTCGAAAGCGCCGATATTGCCGGTCACATCACCCCGAACGTTGCTGCCGCAACCGGGCTCAAGGCCGGAACGCCCGTTATCGCGGGCCTGTTCGATGTTGTGGCCAGTGCGCTGGGCTCCGGGGTCTCTGAAACCGGCCAGGCCTCGATCATTGCCGGCAGCTGGGGGATCAATCAGGTGGTGCTGGACCAGCCCATCGATCAGCCGCCAGTCTTCATGCAGTCCAGTTTCGACCGGACGCGGTGGCTGGCCATCGAATCGAGCGCGACCTCGGCGGCAAATCTGGAATGGCTGGTGCATCAATTCATGGCTGACGTGCCGGGCGACCGCTTCGGACTGGCGAGCGAGCTCGTCTCCACCGTCCAGGCATCGGATGATACCCCGATCTATCATCCTTTTCTCTATGGGGCGCAGCAGAACGGTCGTGCACGCGCCGGGTTTTATGGCATTGGCGGCTGGCATGGCCGCGCGCATATGCTGCGTGCCCTGTTTGAGGGCGTTGTCTTCGAGCACGCCCGCCATATCGACGTGCTGCGGCGGGCCGGGGCGCAGATTTCCTCGGCAACGCTCTCGGGTGGCGGATCGCGCAGCTCGATCTGGCCGCAGATATTTGCCGATGTTCTCGATGTGCCCGTGACTGTGGCGCGCAGCCGCGAAACCGGCGCCCTGGGCGCCGCCATTGCGGCAGGGGCCGGGGTCGGGCTCTTTGCCGACTATGCCGCCGGAACCAAGGCAATGACCGCGCCGGCGCGACACTACGACCCCCAGTCACACAACGCGCCGCACTATGCTGCGCGCCGGCAAATTTACACCGAACTGGCACAGGCGATGACGCCTCTATGGGCCAAGATGGGTCATTCATGACAGCGGATTTCGGCCAGTATGACTACATCATCGTGGGTGCCGGATCGGCTGGTTGCGTACTGGCCAATCGGCTGAGCCAGGACCCTCGCTATTCCGTGCTGCTGCTCGAAGCAGGGGGCAGTGACCGCTACCACTGGATCGATATCCCGATTGGCTACCTCTATTGCATGGGCAATCCCCGTACCGACTGGATGATGAAAACCGAGCCGGAAAAGGGCCTGAACGGCCGGGTTCTGCCCTATCCGCGAGGCAAGGTTCTGGGCGGCTGTTCTTCGATCAACGGGATGATCTATATGCGCGGCCAGGCCGCCGACTATGACGGCTGGCGCCAGCAGGGCAATGCCGGCTGGGGCTGGGAGGATGTGCTGCCGTGGTTCCTCAAATCCGAGGATCATCACGCGGGCGCCTCACAGGGACATGGCGCCGGCGGCGAATGGCGGGTGGAAAAGCAGCGCCTTTCCTGGCCGATTCTGGACGCCTTCCAGTCCGCCGCCGAGGAATTGGGCATTCCGCGCGTCGCCGATTTCAATGGCGGTGACAACCTCGGTTCAGGCTATTTCGAGGTCAACCAGCGCGGCGGTGTGCGTTGGAACACCGCAAAGGCCTTCCTTCGGCCCGCGATGGGCAGGCCCAATCTGCGTGTCGTGACAGGAGCGGAGGCCGAAAGCCTCATCCTCGACGCGCGCAAGGTGACCGGGGTCGCCTTCCGGCATCGCGGCCAGCATGTTGCCGCTCATGCCAGGGGCGAGGTGATCCTGGCGGCCGGTGCCGTCAACTCGCCAAAACTGCTCGAACTGTCCGGCATCGGCCGGCCTGACATATTGGCTGCGCTGGGCATCGCCGTGCAGCACCAGCTCGACGGCGTGGGCGAGAACCTGCAGGACCATTTGCAGATCCGCACCGTGTTCAAGGTGCGCAACACGCGCACCCTCAACAGCCGCTATCACAATCTCTTCACCCGGGCCGGCATGGGATTTGAATATGCACTGCGGCGCAGCGGCCCGCTCTCCATGGCGCCAAGTCAGCTCGGCATATTTGCCAAGTCCGATCCACGCATGGCCACGCCCGATCTGGAATACCACGTCCAGCCGCTCTCCACTGACCGCTTGGGCGAGCCGCTTCACAAATTCGACGCCGTCACGGTGTCGGTCTGCAACCTGCGGCCGCAAAGCAGGGGCACTATCCATATGGCAATTCCCGACGCCGGCTCGGCTCCGCTGATCAGGCCAAACTACCTATCCACCAGCGGTGATCGGGAGGTTGCCGCCAACTCCATCCGCCATGCCCGCAGCCTCATGCGCACCAGGGCAATCGCCCGCTACGAGCCCGAAGAAGTGCTGCCGGGAGCGCAATTTGCCAGCGATGGCGAATTGGCGACCAAGGCCGGTGATATAGCCACCACGATTTTCCATCCGGTGGGCACCTGCAAGATGGGGGCCGATCCCATGGCTGTTGTGAACAGCCAGCTGCAGGTCCACGGCCTGGCTGGCATCAGGATTGTCGATGCCTCGATCATGCCCACCATTGTCTCGGGCAATACCAATTCGCCGGTGATCATGATCGCCGAACGCGCCGCCGAGTTCATCCGCCAGGGGCGCTAGATTCGACCAGTGTGGGAGCCTCAAAGCTATTCCGAAGTGCCGGTGGCCAATCCATCCGGTTATCGCCGGGGGGGGGGGGGGGGGGG
>NZ_JAMZCU010000002.1:565639-767479 GCF_024273195.1 Devosia ureilytica
TCTTCCACGACCAACGGACTTGCCTACTGCGCATGGCATTGCTGTCTCTGAGGGCGGCGGCCATGGGCTGAGGGGTGAGCCACAGAGTTCCACAGGCAAAATCTTAAAACCCGCCTTGTCCAAGCGTGCATCAGTGCGCCCGGGAGAGCAAATCTCGGGGCAGTGGAGAGGCGGACATTGAAACAGGGCAAATTGGCGCTGCCGGACCCAATTCGCCAAAAACGCAAGCCAATCGCCCGGTGCCGCAATCGTACCCCGATGCCAACCTGGGTTGAGACGGCCCGCAACGGGCTGCCTTCAGTTCAGGAGGGGCGCCATGAAGCGGTTCTGGCTGATGAGCGCCAGTCCAATCGCCTCATGGCGAGACACGCCACCGGCTTCGATCTTGCCTTGGTCGATGAGGTCGATCATGGCGCAGAGGTGTGCGGCCGAGGTGTAACTGAGGGCCGAAACGGGAAACGGGCTGCGCATCGGCTCGTGGTAGATTTTTCGGACGAATGAACGTTCCGCCGGGACTCCCTGGTGAACGCCGCGCACGCTTATGAAGATAATCACGACATCCTGCACAATATCAGGCACCCCGAAGCGCAGGACGGTACGCATCATGTCACGGCGGCGTTTGAGGCCGAGATCCTCAAACAGGAAGCGTGCCAGGGTAAGGTGGCCAGGATAGCGGATGGTGCGGAAGCTGAGATTGCGCACCTTCTGTTGGAGGGCAGTACAAAGCCCACCAAGCCCGCCGGCCGTACTGAAAGCTTCATAGGGGCGACCGTTGAGAACAAAGGTCTCATAGTCCTGCAGCGGTGGGGTGGCGACCAGTTCGCCATCGACGATGCCCTGACACATGCCGGTATATTCGGCGATCAGGCCATCTACGTCCCAGGTGAGGCCATAGCCAAAACCGTTGGAGGGGTGCACCGGCAGGCCACCGACACGCACGACCATGTCGATCGGGCCATCGAGAGCGTCCACCAGTTCGGCGGCCAGGTTGGCGACCAGGCCTGGCGACAGCCCGCAGCCGGGGAGTACGACCCTGTCGTGGCCCTTTTTTGCGGCGAGCTCGCCGACTGCGAACGTGTCTTCGGCGGCATCAATATAGTGCACGCCGCACTCGATGGCAGCAGCGGCAATGCCGACGGACAGGCGGGAGGGGGCCGCATTGACGACAAGGTCGAAGCCTGCAAGCGCCCCCACGCAGTCTCTATGGTTCGAGGCATCCAGGTGACGGGTGCGAAACCCACGCCGCGTCGTCTGGTCCAATGCTTCCTGGGTCGCGTCCGCAACTTCGGCGTCGTGGTCGCCAAAGCTGGCCAGAAGGCCTGCCACGGCCAGGCCGATACGGCCGCCGCCGATAATCAGGACTTTCATTGCACGCTCCGACTACGCATTGAAGCGACTCAGGAATGACTTGAGCCTTTCGCTTGCCGGGTTGCGGATGACGCTGTCTGCGGTTCCCAGTTCCGCAATCTGGCCGCCATCGATGAAGGCCACGCGGTCGGCGACATCGGCAGCAAAAGACATTTCATGTGTGACGATGGCCATGGTCATGCCATCGTTCGCGAGCAACCGGATCACCTGCAGTACCTCGCCCACGAGTTCGGGATCGAGTGCGCTGGTAACCTCGTCGAGCAGCAACACGTCGGGCCGCATGGCCAGTGCTCTGGCAATGGCGACACGCTGCTTCTGGCCGCCGGAAAGGTGGTTGGGATAGGCATCGCGCTTGTCCAGCAGGCCGACCTTGCCGAGCAGTTCCATGGCCCGCTCCTCGACCGCTTCACGTGGCTCCTTGAGCACCGCCACCGGGCCTTCGCAGATGTTCTGCAGCACGGTCTTGTGGGGAAACAGGTTGAAGTGCTGGAACACCATGCCGACATGGCGCCGCAACTCGCCGCAGCCGATATTGCCGCCGCGTGACTTGAAGCGGTTCTCGACGCGGCGCCCCTCATAAGCGATTTCGCCTGCGGTCGGGATTTCGAGCAAATTTAGGCAGCGGATCAGGGTGGACTTGCCCGAGCCGGACGGGCCGATGATGGCCAGGACTTCACCGCGATGCAGATCGAGGTCCACGCCCTTGATTACGCGCAGTTTGTTGTAGCTCTTTTCGAGACCCCTGACGGTGAGTATGGGCCCGGCGGCGGTTGGGTGCATGGTCGCTTTCCCTGGATTTGCGAGCGCGTCCATCAGTCACTCACCCGCATGCGATGTTCGACATAGTCGGCGGCCTGGGTCATGGGGAACAGCACCACGAAATAGAGGAGGGCGACGACGGAGAAGGCCTCGAGCGGACGATAGGTCTGCCCGTTGACGACGGCGGCCATGTAGGCCAGCTCGCCCACCGAGATGACCGAAATCAGGGAGGTGTTCTTGAACTGGATCACCGACTGATTGATGAAAGACGGCAGCACCCGCTTGAAAGCTTGTGGAATGATGATGCGCCACATGACCTGGCGGTCGGACATTGCGATGGCCTTGGCAGCCTCGGTCTGCCCCTTCTCGATCGACAGGATGCCGCCCCGGAATATCTCGGAATAAAAGGACCCGGCATACAGCGACAGGGTCAACATGGCAGCGACATAGTTTTCTATGGTGACGCCGATAAGCAGCGGCAGGGCGTAGTAGAACCACATGAGCTGCACCAGCAGTGGCGTACACCGAAACACTTCCTGGTAGGCACGCGCCAGACCATTGATCACCCGAAACGGTGACAGTCGGCCAAAGCAGATGACGAGCCCGATCACCACACCGATGAGGATGGAGCCGAGGGTGTAGGCAAAGGTCAGCCAGAGCCCCCAGGCGAACAGGTCCCAATATTGCAGGACAGTACTGAAATCCCACTTGTACGGCATGGCATATCCTCTGAACAAATTGGCCGGGGCGGGTGCCGCCCCGGCAGGGGCGAACTAGCCGCCGAGGTCGAAATTGTCGGGCAGGTCGTCGAGCGTGATCTCGAACGGCGCCAGGCCGTTGACGATCCAGGTCTGGTTGTTGCCGACGCGGCGGTTGTAGTCCGCCCAGGCCGAAATGAAGGACTTGAACTGTTCGTCGGCATTGTAGTTGATGCCGATGACCGAGGGTGAGGACAGGACCGGCTCGGGCACATAGACCTGGCCCAGGGCCGCGTTACGCTTGACCATCACCAGCGAGTTCAGGACCGTGTTGACGATGGCATCGGCCTTGCCGCTGGCCACAGCCAGGATCGCCTCGTCACGCGTCTTGAAACGCAACACATTGGCCTTGGGCAGGTATTGCTGGGTGATCAGGTCCTGGGACGATCCCAGATCCACCGCGACGGTAATGGCCGGGTCGTTGAGCGACGCCCAGGTCGCCGAAGCGAGTTCGGGCTTGGGCGAGACGATGACGAAGCTGTTGTAATAGGTCGGAGCGGAAAACGAAATCGCCAGGGCCCGGGTCGGAAGTGCCGTCAGGGCGAGGGCGATATCGGCCTTGCCCGATTGCACGTCGAGGATGGAATTGGCCCAGGTGCTCTCGACCACTTCGAGTTCCACGCCCAGCGTGGCCGCGATATCGCCGGCCATATCGATGACGAAGCCGCGCCATTCCCCGGTGCGCGGGTCCTTGTTGAAATAGGGATCCTCGTTGAGGATGGCTGGAACGCGCAGGACCCCTCGCTCCTTGATCTGATCGATCGTGCTTTGCTGCGCCACGGCTGGGGCGGCCGCCATGCCCATCGCCACGCACGCTGCGGCGAGTATTGTAGTCAGTACTCTCATCATGGTCTCCCTCTGAAAACTGAACGTCGTTGGCTGGGAACGGTCATGCCTGACCAACCTTCCGGCATTCAGAGTGCAGGTGCGCCCGGGTCGCATCAATGCAAACGGACAGGCCGCACTTGTAGCATTTCTTGGAAGAGTCGGTGGTCATTGCATGGCTCCGGCGAACTGCTTCAGCGCTGCTGCGAGCGTCTGGCGGCTTGCCTCGGTCAGCGGCGCCAGGGGGGCGCGAACCGTGCCCGCCATTTGCTGGCGCAGCGCCAGCGCCTCTTTGACCGGCACCGGATTGCCCTCGATGAAAAGTGCCTTGGCAAGCGCGAAGACATGATCGTGGATGGCGAGCGCGGCAGTGGTGTCGCCGCGATGCCAGGCCGCCACCAGGGCGACCATCGCTTCGGGCGCATAATTGGAAACAACGCTTGTGACCCCAAGCGCTCCTACCGAAAGGAAGGGCAGGGTCAGGGCGTCATCGCCCGAATGGATGATGAAATCGGGACCGCAGGCGGCACGCAGGTCGCTGACGCGCTCGGTACGACCCCCAGCCTCCTTGATGCCAATAATGTTTTGGTGTCGTCGGGCCAGTGCGCGCGCCGTTTCAGGCGCGATCTCGACACCGCAGCGGGCGGGCACGGAGTAGAGCATGATCGGTAGCGCTGTGGCCTCCGCTACCGCATCGAAATGGCGCTCAAGTCCGGCCTGGCTGGGCCGGTTGTAATAGGGGGTGACCACCAGGCAGCCGTCGGCCCCTGCGTCTTGGCAGGCTTGCGCGGCCTCCACGGCCTGCGCGGTATTGTTGGAGCCGGCGCCCGCCAGCACGAAAGCGCGACCCTTCGCCAACCGAACGGTTCGCGCCACAAGTGCCGTCGCTTCATCTCGCGACAGCGTGGCGGCCTCGCCGGTGGTCCCGACCGGCACAAGTCCTTTGACCCCAGCGGCGATCTGCAGCTCCACAAGTCGGTCAAAGGCCGCGTAGTCGATCCCATTGTCGTCAAATGGGGTCACCAGGGCGGTGAAGACGCCGGCAAACGCCTGGCTCAGTTCGGTCATTTTTGCGGCCTTTGTCTTGAAAGATCAGAAGTTGAAGGCATCGTGACGCCCGACATCGACACCCGATGCCACCAGCTTTGCGGCTGCTGCCAGGGCGCCCCGGGCGTAGGACGAGATGGTTTGCACCGTGAAGGTGAAGCGCGTGTCGGAGTCCGTCAGATCAAAGCGCACGTCGTTGATGCCGACCGTGTCGCCAAGCCGGCGAACGACGATCTCCGGTTCGAGGGCGATTGCCCCCCCGGCAGCTTTTTGCGCGTCGCGCACCGTGGCAGCCAATAGCAGCGACGTGCCTGAAGGTGCCCGCTTCTTGCGGCGATGATAAACTTCCTCGATCACGACCCGTGCGCCGGGGTGAGCGCGGGCGAACTGACTGACTGCCTGACCGAAGGCCGTGAAACCCAGGGCGAAATTGGCGCCTGTCAGGATCGGCCGGTGGCGTGCAGCGCGGTCGATCTCGACGAGCTCTGCTGCTGAAAATCCTGTTGTGCCGATGATCGTCGGGACGCGGCGCACGCCAATGATGCGTTGCAGGGCAATGCTGGCCGCCGGAGACGAGAAATCGATGATGGCGTCGCAATGGGCATTGATGGAGGGTTCGGCCGGCCGGTATTCGATGATCGTATTGCCGACCTGTCGGCCTATCCAGGCCGAGCCTGGGGACACGTGGGCGGCAGCCAGTTCAAGGCCGGGGTCGGTGATAATGGCGTCGATAAGTCGGGTGCCAACTCGACCGGCGGCCCCATAGACAGCGATGCGCATGTGGACCTCCTAGTCGATGACGACTTTGGTTTCGCTCATTTCCCGCAGCGCGATGCGCACGCCTTCACGCCCGAGACCACTGCCCTTGATCCCGCCGAAGGGGACGTGCTCCGCCCGGAAGTCGGGGCCTTCATTGATCATCACGCCGCCCACATGCAGGTCGCGAGCAAAGCGCTTGAGCACGGCGTGATCATTGCTGAAGACGCCCGCCTGCAGGCCGTGCTCGCCAGCGTTGACTTCGGCAATGGCAGTTTCGGCATCGTCGAACCGGCGCACGGAAATCACCGGACCAAAGGTCTCCCTGGCAAAGAGTTCGCAATCGGGTGACACGTCGGCCAACACGGTCGGTGCCACCATCGTGCCATTGCCCGGGCCGCCGAGCAGCAGGCGCGCGCCCTGATCCAGGGCGGCGCTGATGCGTGCGCCAACCTGTTCGGCGGCCAAGGCATCGATTACCGGGCCCATCTGCGTCGCAGGGTCGAGCGGGTCGCCATGGCGCACTGCCTTGGCGGCCTCGACAACAGCCTCCAGCATCCACTCGTGAATATCGGCATGAAGATAGAGCTTCTTGATGGCAGCACAGCTTTGTCCGGCAATCTCGTATCGCTGGGCGATGACGGTGCGCGTTGCCGCCTCGATGTCGGCGTCGGGCATGACGAAGAGCGGATCGTTGCCGCCCAGTTCCATCAGGCAACGGATGAGCCCTGCCGCATTCTTCAGAGCCAGTCCTGCTGCCGGCCCTCCGGTAAAGCTGAGAAGGTCGATTGGCGCGCGCGCCAGCGCAATTGCTTGGCTGGCACCACCATGCACCACCTGGAACAGATCGGCCGGAAAACCGGTCTCAATGGCGAGCTCGGCAAGGCGCTGGGCTGCGAGTGGCGCCTTGGGCGATGGTTTGGCCACCACCGCATTGCCCGCCGCAATGGCAGGCCCGAGCTTGTGGCAGAGCAGGTTCAGCGGGTAGTTGAAGGGCGTGATGGCACCCACGACGCCGACCGGCTCATAGGTGATGACGGCTTGCCGATTGGCGCCTCCTGCCACAATGCCGCAATGCAGCACTTCCCCATCAAGAAAAGTGGCCGCGTCCCCCGACAGGCGCAGCGTGTTCTGTGCGCGTCGAACCTCGTTGCGGGCCTCGGCAATGGTCTTGCCGACTTCCGCGCAGATGAGCTGGGCCAAAGGCTCCGCCTCTTGGGCAATCGCGGAGGCAAGGGCATCGAGCAGCCTGCGCCGTTCTGCCGGAGTGGAGAAGGCAAATTCGGCCTGGGCGCGCTGGGCCCTGGTCACGGCCTCGACAATGGCCCTGGTGCTGGTCGGCGAAACCTGTCCGACAAGGCGCCCATCATAGGGGGACAAAATGTCGATGTATTCGAGGTCTGATCGGACGAGTTGGGACAATGGTGACACGGCACTCACTCTGACGGACGGGAAGGGGGAAGTGTGACGAATGCGGAGATGGGCACGGGTTTGACCGGCCAGCGGCTACCGATGATCTCGGACACCGCTGGAGGCTCGCCATCGCGTTGAGCCGCGATGAAGGCGGCCACCCATTCGGCACAGAAGCGGCCCTGGCAGGCGCCCATGCCGAAGCGGCCATTGAGCTTGATTTCGCGCGCCGAGACCGGGTCGCTCGATGCCAACAGGTCGCGAAGCTGGCCCAGTGTCCGGCCCTCGCAGCGGCAAATGACGGTTTCGTCCGGCAGCCAAGCGGGGTCGGCGCCGCTATAATCATATAGGGCGTTGATGGCCGCCTGCGCTCGGCGCTCGCGTGACAGTACGCGCGTGGCACTGGGTTCCGCCTCGGTTGACCGTCCCAGATGCGCCAGCACGGCCTTAGCAGCGTGCCGTCCATCAGCCATGGCGGCCACGCCCCCCAGCACTTCCCGGCAATCGCCCGCGCGCACCACGAACGGGCCATTTGACGGGGCGGCGGTGCCGTTTTGATTGGGCAGCAAGCCGTCATGCAGAGCCACGCGGTCCACGACAAGCTCTCGATCTCGCCCGTGACGATCCACAATGGTGACGGCCAGTCGACCATCTCGCGGGCTAATTGCACGAACCCAGGTACCGTGTTGGGGCAGCGCCCCGGCGCGCGCCAGGGCGAGCAGATAGTGGCTCGCTTCGCGCAGATAGGCCGGCGCCGTGATCAGGCTTGCGATAACGGAGGGTGATACCAGTTTCGGGCTGCGCTCCAGCACCGCCACCGGCGCCTTGCCGAGCGCAGCCATCTGCGCGGCGAGGGCGAGGAGGAGCGGTCCCGAGCCGGCCACGAGAACGTCGCCGTCCGGCGCTTGACCCGTGGATTTCATCATGACCTGGAGGCCGCCAACTGTCGTCACCCCGGGCAATTGCCAGCCAGGCAACGGCGTTACACGTTCCACAGCGCCCAGCGCCAGCACCAGCGCTGCCGGCCGGCGAGTCACCAGGCGGCCGCTGGCGCGATCCTCGAGCAACACCGTGCCCCCGCCCTCGATGCCGGCAAACATATGCCGGCAAAGAATTTGGACGGAACTGGCTTCGAGTGCTGTCGACAGCGCGCGCCAGCGCTGACTTTGCGCCCGGGGCACGCGAATGCGCTGCGCCGGATCGTCAGGTTGGCGGTGAAGGGCGCCGCCGAGCCTGGGGCCCTGCTCGCAGAGCGTGACGTGGAGGCCGGCGCGTGCCAGGTGCAGCGCCGCAGACGCGCCAGCCGGGCCACCGCCGATCACGAGGACTTCGGCGCTCATGATGCCCCCGATCCGATGCGCTGCACAAACAGGCCCGCGCGGGCCGGGGTAAGACATGCTTCCATGCGGGTGCCGTCCACCGACACGACGCAAGCCTGGCAGGCGCCGATGCCGCAGAAATAGCGTCCGGCGCAATCGTTCTGGCCGGGGCCAAGGACGCGAATGCCGGCGCGGTCAAGCGCTGAGGCAATGGTTTCATTGTCGGTACAGGCAACAGGCGTGCCGTCGAACGAGAAAGTCTGGTGAAAACGGGTCATGCGGCGGTCGCCAGGCTGAGCCCGAAACGGGCGGCATCGAGGGATGAAATATCGTGGGCCACGGGCTCACCGCAGATCATCTGCTGGCAAAGACGCCCCATCAGCGGGCCGAGGCAGATACCGTCGCCTTCAAAACCGGTAGCGATCCACAGGTTCTCGGCCCCGCCAACGCGGCCAACGATGGGCAGGCCGTCGCTGGTGGCGGCGCGCAAGCCGGCAAAGACCCGGATAACGCGCAATTGTGCCAGCGAGGGTGCCAATTCCACCGCGTCGCGCAGCAGGGTGGCGACGACATCGGCATCGGTCGTCTCCCGGTCGTCGCGATCCTCACGGGAACCGCCGATCAGGAATTGACCTGTCCGAAGCGGGTCAATGACCAGCCCAAGCGAGCGGGACTCGGTCACGCCCGGGGCGGCCTGGCTCCCCTTGCTCACGAGATAGCGGCACGACATCAGCGGACCGGGGAAAGAAGGGGCATCGGCACCGGCCCGGTCGGTCACGATCAATTGCCCCTTGCGCGGGCGGATCGGACCAAGACCGGAGAGGAAGCTTGCAGAGCCTAGCCCTGTCGCGAGCAGGACCGCATCGGTGGGTTCCACGCCATCTTCGGTGACCACCCCGACGATGCGACCCTTGCTGAAGTTGAAGCCGGACACGCGGCAATTGCGCCTGATCGGAAAGCCGCCGAGCCGGCGGAGGCGCTCAACGACGCGATAGCCGACGGCATGACCTTCTCCCTGCACTTCCACCGCAGCGATGGCAGAGGGCGCCGCGGCGCCGATTGCCCCCGTCAAGGCTGCACCCTTAAGCAGGCGAATGGAGACGCCGGATGCTTCGAGGTGACTGGCATGGCGTTCGAGCACACCCAATTCCTCCTGGTCGGAAGCGACCACGAAGGTCGAGCGGGGGAGGTATTCGTCGCCGAGTATCCCGGTTTCGGTCAGGTGCTCGTAGAACCTGACCGCAGCGACCGCCAGGGTCATAAGGGGGCCGGGCTTCTTGCTGGCGATCGACACTGCGCCGTCGGCCGAACCGGTCGCCCCTGAGGCGGGTGCGCCGGCGTCATAAACCGTAACCTGCCAGCCGGCGCGGGAGAGGAAGTGGGCCGCCGACATGCCGACGATGCCGGCGCCGACTATGGCGACGGAACGGGGCGACTGGGGTGGACTGCTGGCGGGGTGGGGCATGTTGTGGCCACGGGGTAAGACTGGTCCGGGCACTTTGGGACATGGTCACCGAAAGCTCGATACAAATGAAACGGGGGGGAAGCGCAGCAATTTTGTAGACGTTTCGCGTGGCCTTCGCTTGCCCGCCCGCTTGCGGTCTCTATGATCAAGGCAGGAGCCCCGCGCCCATGGCAGAAATCAATCTTACCCTGATCCAGACCTTTTACCTTGTAGCCAGGCACGGGTCCTATTCGGCTGCGGCGCGGGAGCTCAATCTGAGTTACCAGTCAGCCGCCAACCATGTGCGCCGCCTCGAGCAACTGATGCGGGAGCGGTTGGTAGAGTCCGACCAGGGCGCCAAGAAGATCCGGCTCACACCGCGCGGCGTCGCTCTTTACAACCTGCTCCACCCGGAGCTGGAAATCATGCTGGAGCGCCTGTCGCTGGTGGTGGCCAGCCAGCGTCCCGTACTGCGCATCGGCCTGCCGCAAGCCATCTTCTACTATCTCTTGCCAAGCGTCCTGGCCGCCTTCCATGCGCAGTTCCCCGATGTGGAGGTCATCGCCTATGAACGCGATACCTCGCTGGCTGAGCTGGTCAAGAACGGCAGTCTCGATGTCTGTATCAACGAGCGCTTCTTTGGCGACCCGGTGGTGCCGCAGAGCCTGCTCGGAACCTACCACCTGAACCTGGTCTATCCGCGCAACTGGGGGCCGCCCCCTTTGCCCAAGGACATCCCCGAATGGTCGCGAGGACGGCCGCTCGTGACCTATGAACCGGGCCAGACACTGCGCAATATGGCGATGGACTTCCTGGCCAAGGGCGGCGGGCAAACCGAAGCATCCACATCGGCCTCGGGCAGTTCTAGCGTCAAGAAATGCGTGGAGAACGGGCTGGGCTTCGCGATCATCCCGGCCTGGTGTGTGGAGCCGGCAGATGTCGGCCTGGCCCAGGTCAAGATCGACGTGTTGCCCCCGGTAAAGGTCTATTTCGGTCAAGCCCTGTTTATGGCCAAGAACATGTATGTTCAGGCGCTGCATGAGCAGTGCAAGGCTCGCCTTGTCGGGTCGGCGCTCGAGCCTGCGTAACTGGCGGGGGCGACGGAAGTCTGATGATCCGCGGCCCCGCCGTCGGTGAGGCCGCACGAGGCGAAGACTCAGGATTACTGTCCCGGACGTGACCGCCGCAGGCGAGCGGTCGGCAATCCCCCGATCACGTCTCTTCCAAGGCGCTTATCCCGCCCCTCATCGGCGCGCCCCATTTCGGTCGTTCAGTCTGGTCGCGTGAAGTCCTGGAACCTGCCATCCGAACGCGGCCGATATTCGTCTGAATCTGGCGATCCGTGCCCAGGATGATCTAGATTGACCTAATCATGCCGCCATCGATGCGGACCATGCTTCCGGTGGTATAGGAGGCTCGGTCGCTGACCAGGAAGGTGACAAAGTCGGCGAGTTCTTCGGGCCTGCCGTAGCGTCCTGCCGGTATCGTCGCGATGGATTGGGCGCGAATCTCATCAATGCTCTTGCCCTGACGCCTGGCGGCGGCGGAGTCCAGTTCATCCACGCGATCGGTGTGGATACGGCCCTGTACGACAATATTGACGGTCACATTGTCGGAAGCGACTTCGCTTGCCAACGTTTTGCTCCAGCCCACCAAAGATTGACGCAGGGCGTTGGAGATGGCGAGGCGCGGAATGGGCGCTTCCACGCCCGATGAGGTGAGCGTAACAATGCGCCCCCACTTCCGGCTCCGCATTCCCGGCAGCACGGCCTGCGAAATAGCGATTAGCGGGGCGATCATCGTGTTGAAAGCCTTGGTGTAATCGCTCGCCGGCAGCGTCGCGGCGTCTCCCGGTGCCGGCCCGCCGGAATTGTTGACCAGAATATCAGTACCGCCCATTGCCGCGATAGCCTCGATCAGCGCGTCAACAGATGCGGCGTCCGACAGATCGAGCGGCATGGCCGTAATGCTGCCGCCCAGTGTGCGATCAACCGCCCCGTCAAGCGCCGCAATGGCTTGGACCGAGCGGGCGGCGCCGATGACCTGTGCGCCCTCATTGGCGAGGGCCAGAGCGATAGCCGCGCCGAGTCCCTTGCTGGCGCCGAGCACCAACGCCTGTTTGCCTTCGAGTCCGAGCTTCATGCTTCAATCTCCGCAAGGCGTTTTGCCTGCCGGGCGAGAAGGCGCTCGACGTCGGCTATGTCCTTGGGCGAGAGGGCCGCACCAGGCTTGCGCAAGGCGGGTGAGGCGATGACACCACGCTTGGCCAGCACATATTTGCGCGCCGCAAGGCCAATTCCCTGCTGCTGCTCATATCGCGCAAGCGGAAGGTAGGCGTCGAAGAGGTCATGGGCACGTTCGACATCGCCCTTGCCATAGTTCTCGACCACGCCGACCATCATCTCGGGATAGCAGAAGCCCGTCATGGCCCCGTCGGCGCCACGGCCCATTTCTTCCGGCAGGAACAGGCCGCCATTGCCGCAAAGAATTGAAATTCTGCGGGTTTCGCCCTTGTCGGAGGACGCGCGCAGTGCCGAAATCTTGCCGAGGCCCGGCCAGTCCTCGTGCTTGAGCATGACGCAATTGGGCACGTCACGTACAATACGGTCGATGACTTTAGGCGCGATGGTGACATTGGTGGTGAGCGGGTAGTCCTGAAGCACAAACGGGGTCTGCGCCAGGGCTTCGCCAACCGAAACATAGAAAGCGTGGGCCTGGTCATCGGTCTTGGTGGTCCAGGGCGGGGCGACCATGACCCCGGCCGCTCCCATGTCCATGACGGAGTCGGCCAGTTCACGCATTGCCGCCAGTCCGGGGGCGGTGACGCCGACAATGACGGGCACCTTGGCCCGAGCCATGACGCGCTTGGCAATGGCGCGTGACTCTTCCGAGGTCATTTTGGGGGCCTCTCCCAAAAGGCCCAGAATGGTCAGACCGGTGACGCCCTTTTCTTCATAGAAATCGACCATGCGGTCGACGCTGGTCCAATCAATCTCGCCATTGTCCAGGAAAGGGGTAACGGCGATGACATAGACGCCTTTTGCGTCTTCGGTCAGCAATGGCATCTTACAGCTCCGGGAGATATTTAGTGCGAAAAGTAGAGGGTTCGGGCGTTATCCGCGAAAATGGCGGCATGGGTTTCGGGCGGCAGCGCGTCAAGACTGAGGGCGATAAGATCGTCGTCCTCGGGCACTTGCGCGAACAACTCGGTATGCGGCCAATCGGTGGCCCATAAAAGCCGATTTGCGGCCGATGCCGCCAATATTGAAAGCGCTTTCCGATAACCGGAATGTTCGTGGGTGTCACGGAGCCTATAGGGGGCGGAAATCTTGGCATAGACGCGACCGCCCTGCAGCACTCGGACCAGATCGTCCAGGGCCGCGCCCGGAGGATCGAGCGGCATGAAGCCAAGGTGGTCGATGACCCCGGTCAGACCATGCCGCTCGGCCAACGCGCCCACAACTGCAATGGCCTCGGGGCCAACCTGGAATTGGGCATGCCATCCGCGTTGGCGCAGGCGCGGCGCCAGCGCTTCGAGGGCATCAAAACCGATGCCGGATTTGTTTCGCAGGTTGAACCGAACGCCGCGTACTCCCGCCCGATCAAGCCGGTCAAGTTCTGCGTCCGACGTGTCGGGCGCAATCACGACAATACCGCGCAAACGATCAGGCGCTTCGGCCAGCGCGTCGAGCAGAACGCGATTGTCGAGGCCATAGACGCTGGGCTGCACCAGCACCCCGCGCGCTATGCCGAAACTTTCGGCAAGGGCTAGCCAGCCGGAGACGGTTTCGATCCGCGGCGTGTAGCTGCGCGGTGTTGTGAGCGGCGCATCCGGGGCGAAGACATGAAAATGTGTGTCGCAGCTCCCCGCCGGCAAGCGCAGTTGCTTTGGATTGCGCAGCGGCCGCGGTGGCAGGCAGAGCGGCGCCTCGAGCAGCTCAGTCATCGGTCGTGGCCATGAGGAAGTCGAAATCGAGCCCATCATCGGCCTGGGTGACATGCTGGTCATACAGGCGAGCATAGCCGCGCTCGGGGGCAGGGGCGGGCGGCGGCAATTGGGACATGCGCTCGGCAAGCGTCTCGGCGCTCACCAGCAGCTCCAATCGGCGATTGGGCACGTCGAGGCGAATCCTGTCGCCAGTCTTTACGGCCGCCAGCGGCCCGCCATCAGCTGATTCTGGCGTAATGTGAAGCACGATGGTGCCAAACGCCGTGCCGCTCATGCGCGCGTCAGAGAGGCGCACCATATCCTTGACGCCCTGCCGCGCCAGATGGCGGGGGATCGGGATGTAACCGGCCTCGGGCATGCCAGGGGCGCCCTTGGGGCCTGCATTGCGCAATACCAGCACGTCGTCGGCAGTGATCTCGAGCGCGGGGTCGTCCAGCCGTTCGGTCATGTCCTTGACCGAGTCAAACACGACGGCGCGTCCCTCATGCGACAGCAATTTCGGATCGGCGGCCGAATGCTTGATGACGGCGCCGCGTGGCGCAAGATTCCCTGTGAGCACTGCAATGGCCCCCGAGGTGGAAATCGGATGGCTGCGCGGGCGGATGATCTGCTCCTCGTAGCGGGGCGGCTGCGTCCCGATTGTGTCGGCAATCGTGCCCCCAAAGGCGCGTGGTGCAGAAAGGTCGAGAAGATCCGAGAGTTCGGAGAGAAGGCGCGGCACGCCGCCGGCGGCATGGAACTCGCCCATATAGCCATTGCCGGATGGCTTCAGATCGACGAGCACGGGCACTTGCTGGCCGATCGTGTCGAGTTCCCCCATGTCGAGCTTTTTGCCTAACCGCCCATAGATGGCAGCCAGGTGGATGACGGCATTGGTCGAGCCGCCGAGGGCCTGCAGGGTGACCAGTCCATTGCGCAGGGCGGCAGGCGTGAGCACTTCGGCCGTGGTGAGCCCGGTTTGGGTCATGGCGACGGCAGCGCGCCCCGTCTCTTCGGCCAGGCGCATGCGCTCGGCCGAGGTGGCGGCAGCCGATCCGGACATGGGCAGCGCCAGGCCCATGGCCTCGACCAGCGCGGCCATGGTCGAGGCCGTGCCCATGACGGTGCACGTGCCTACCGAACTGGCCAGCTTGCCATTGATTTCGCTTACCTCGTCGCCATCGATCTGGTCGGCGCGATATTGCCCCCAGATGCGGCGGCAGTCGGTGCAGGCGCCGAGGCGTTCGCCGCGATGGTTGCCCGTATCCATGGGGCCGGTCGGCAGCACAATGGCTGGCACTTCGCTCGATGCAGCGGCCATGACCTGGGCCGGGATGGTTTTGTCGCAGCCGCCGATCAGGATCACCGAATCCATGGGCTGGGCCCGCACCATTTCCTCGGTTTCCATAGCCATCAAATTGCGCAGGAACATCGAGGTGGGCGAGGCAAAGCTCTCGTGAATGGATATGGTCGGAAAAACCATTGGCATGGCGCCCGCAAGCATCACGCCGCGTTTGGCCGCTTCGATCAGCTGCGGAACATTTCCGTGGCATGGGTTATAGTCAGAGTAGGTATTGGCAATACCGACAATGGGGCGATCCAGGGCGTCGTCTGAATAGCCCATGGCCTTTATGAAAGCCTTGCGGAGAAACAGGGAAAAGTCCTGGTCGCCATAGCTCGTCAAGCGTCTGCGAAGCCCGCGCGTCACGATAGTCCTCCCCGCCGTCAAACCATGCGGCCATTTTCGCCATTCCTACAGCCAAACGATTTATTGTCAATAATATGTTGAGTGGAAATTCTACGCGGTCATTGTGCTCCCGCTTGGAATGCGCTTAAATTCAGCCAAACTGCCGAAATGTGGTTCCTATGCTGATCGCGCGGCGATCTGATATTATTGACAAGAGGTGGGTTTGTTGCGCATCGGAGTGGTTGGGGCGGGCTGGGTCACACAGTATCATCTGCCAGCCTGGCAGCGCGTAGAGGGCGCAAAGGTGGCTGCGATCTGTGATCCCGATCCGGCATCGCTGGCGCTGCGGGCTGACACCTTCGGTATTGAGGGTCGCTATGCGAGCCTGGAGGCGATGCTCGCCAATGAGAGGCTCGACGCGCTCGACATTGCCACGCCCCGCCGGTTTCATGCCGAAAATGTTCTGACCGGATGCAGTCACGGCCTGCCGATGTTGTGCCAGAAGCCACTGGGTGTCGACCTGGACCAGGCTCGTGACGTCGTGCGCAAGCTGAACGGTGCCGTTCCGTTGATGGTGCATGAGAATTGGCGGTTCCGACCCTATTATCGCACCTTGCGCAGCTGGCTTGATGAGGGGGTGTTGGGCGATCTGGTGGCTGCGCGGCTTGATTTCCACTCGAGCGGCATGATCATCGATCCCGATGGTCAGCGCCCGGCGCTGGTGCGGCAGCCCTTCTTTCGGCGCGAGCCCCGGCTTCTGGTTATGGAAGTGCTGATCCACCATCTGGACAGTCTGCGGTTTCTCCTGGGCGAGTTCGACATGCACCTGGCGCGGCTCGCGCGCAGCAACAACGACATTATCGGTGAGGACAGTGCCACACTCTCGTTGACCAGGCGCGAAGACGGGCTGCCGCTGACGGTGTCGGGCAATCTGGCGGTGCATGGCGCCCCTCAGGCACCCAGCGATCAATTGTATTTATGGGGGTCCAAGGGCACCATTCATCTCGACGGCACGGTATTGCGCCTGTCGGGGCCGCAGCCGCGCGAGGTGAGGTTCGACCCGGTCGAAAGCTACCAGGCGGCCTATGATGGTGCCATTTCCCATTTCGTCGCCGCCTTGCGCAGCGGAGGTAAGTTTGAAACGGACGCTTTGGACAATCTCAATACACTCGTCCTTGTCGAGGCGGCCTATCGCATCAGTGGATTTAAACCTGCCGGCGCGATCTGATAGAGAACATGTCCATGAGTTGCGTTGAATGGGGGCGCCATGGCTGACCTGAGCACTGACATCGCGTTGGACGACGAGCGGATCGTACGGGCGCTGGAAGAGGACATTATCTTCGGGCGACTGGCGCCGGGCGCGCGCCTGACCGAAGATTCCCTGCTTTCGCGCTTTCCGGTGACCCGGCATTTCGTGCGACAGGCGCTGGTGCAGCTCGAGCAGATGGGAATCGTTGTGCGCGAGCGCAACAAGGGTGCGACCGTGCGTTCCCTGGACCCAGAAGAAGTGCAGCAGATTTATGCCGTGCGCGAGCTGGTGCAGCGCCAGGCGGCCTTGCTTATCCCCTTGCCGGCGCCGCAGGCGCTTGTCGATCAGTTGCTGGCCATCCACAAAGAGCATGGCGAGCATATAGAAAGCGGCTACCTGCGTGGCGTCCATGAGACCAATGACCGGTTTCACCTGACATTGTTTGGAGCCTGCGGGAACAAGTACCTGGTGCAGACGATCGAGCTCTACATGCGCTACAGCCTGCCGGTGCGCGCCAATTCCATGGCCGACCGAGCAGCGCTCGACATTTCTCACAGCCAGCACCGGCTGATGATCGAAATGCTGCAGGGACGTGACAATTGGGTGCTGGCCCAGCTCTGTGTGGACCACTTGCAGCCGTCCAAGCGGCGCTACATCGATCTGGTCGGCCACTAAATTTTGATCGGCACACCTCGAATGCCTTGAAATGGCAAGGCGTCGGCGATGCGACTGGGACAGTCCTGAGGGGCCGCGCCTCCGGGAGGGGAGGCGCGGCCGGACCCGGCATCAATAGTCGATGCGGAGCAGCGACACGCCTTGTCGGGGCAGGTTGGTGACAAGGGTCGCCTCCCCGGAGGAAGCATCGACCGAGCCGGTTTCGAGAACCGCCAGTTGACCGGAGGCTTCAAGTTTCTTGAAGTCCTCGCCAGTGACGTTCTGGGGCGAACCCATGGCCTGCCACACCCCGAAGGAATTGGAGTGGTCCTTGTCCATGCGGTAGTGGGTCAGTTTGTGTTGACCGGAGCGCAAATTGTTGAGGGCCAGCGTGACATTGGCGGCACCGTCTTCGACGTCGTCGTCATGGTAGTTCCACACGAGTATGGAAACGCCGGAGTCGTCACGGGTGGCGACGGCGTTGACGTCAGGCTGCTCACGCACGCCGTGCTCCATGATGGTCTGGACATCGATGGCGTGGTCGGACTTGGCCTCGATCCATTCGCCCTTGAGCTTGCCGAGCATGCGGAAGCCGTTCAGCACCGCCTTGTCCACACCATTGGTCGCCAGGTCGCGGAACCCATCGTACCAGGGCTGGTCTTCAAAGAGGAACGCCCAGGTGACGGCGCCTTCGATCTCAACGCCTGCGCGTTGCGACAGCTCATAAGTGCGGATCATGCTCTCTACGACATAGGCGCCATAAAGTGGCCCGTTGCGGTAGCCGTTCTGCGGATGGACGCGGGCCGAACAGGCCGCGCAACCCTCGGGATCGGATTCGCCAATGACCGTAGGCAGGTGCTTGAGGGTCGGGAATTCGTTGACAATGGCGAGGTTCGCCTCGATGTCGCGCAGATGCTTGTGCAGGCCCATGCGGACGTGATCCTTCCAGATCACCGGGTTGCCCTTGGCGTGGAAAGCGATGAAGTCGATGGGTGAATTGTTGTCGACGACATATTGCAGGAATTCTCGCAAGAAGGCCTGCGCTTTGGGATTGTTGAAGGCGCCGCAGGTATGGGGGCCGCCGACCCGTGCGCCGGGCAGGGCGGCTTTGATCGCCTTGGCGGTCACATCATACATCTCGCAAAATTCGCGGACCGTGCCCTTCCAGTAAAGCCCGTCCGGTTCGTTCCAGACTTCCCAGGGCCAGGCGAGGACCGTCTTCTCGCCATAGCGATGGGCAAGGTGGCGAGCCCAGGCGTGGACCAGATCCCCCCACTTCTTGAGATCGTTCGGTGGGTTAGCCCAGCCCGTCATTATGGTGGCGTATTTGTCCTCGGGTGCCCAGTGATGCTTGTAGGGGCCGGGATCGTCCGACAGGGCTTCGGGCATGAAGCCGACCTGGATCAGGGGGATATTGCCCGCTTCGACATAGGCATCGAAGATCTGGTCCATAATGGTCCAGTCATAGACCGGGTTGCCGTCAGCGTCCTCGGTATAGGCATTGGTCGAGCCCCATTTCAGCGCATATTTGCCGTCGCCCGACGTCAGCAAATTATGCGTGCGGATGCGCGGCGGCTCAGGGCTCAGCTCGGTTAGCTCCTTGAGGAGCTTCTTGCCATTGTCGGTATTGGTGTAGTTCGGCTCGTCGTAGCCGAACCAGTTCCACAATGGCCGGTAGGCGCCGCGGCTCACGCCTGCATCGACCGCGATGCGGACGTCATAAGTCGCTGTCATCTGAATTTCTCCACCCTCGTCGTTGGAACAGGACCGCCGCATAAGCGGATCGATCGTCGATATATAGCCTATCGCCACACTCAAGTTTGTCAATAATACAGGGCAAAAATCGGAGCCACGGCGCCAAAAACAGCCAAAAAGGTCGAAACTGAATGTATTTTTGTCGATAATCCTGTTGCTCTGACGGTTGAAATTGTCGATAAAGGCTTCGGGCGGGGGTGCAGGAGGAGTCTGCGCGCCCCGTGCCGAAACGAGGGAAGCGACAAGTCGGGCCCTGAGCCAGATGGGTTGCTGTCCGCTATGCGGGCTTGAGGAGGAACGACCATGCTGTTGAAGAAGCTGGCCGCAGCCGCACTTGCCATCGCCGCGTCGGTGATGCCGGTTGCTGCCCAGGATTTTATTGCGGGTATCCCCCGCGAAGAAGCGCTGATCATTCAGGGGCCGGCGGCCCAGAATGCCGAATGGTTCAACCTGTGGGCCCCTGGTGGTGGCGCCAGCAATAATGGTCTGCAGCAGCTAACCGCCGACACATTCTGGTTCATCAATCCTGATGGCACCGGCGATGCTGCCTGGACCAATGCCCTGGCGGCAGACAAGCCCCTCTACAACGACGATTTCACCGAAATGACGGTGAAGCTCAAGCAGGGCATCTACTGGAGCGACGGCGTCGAGTTCACCGCCGACGACGTTGTCTATACCGTCGAAACCCAGATTGCCCATCCCGGCATGGGCTGGAGCGCGCCGTTCACCGTGAACGTGGAAAGTGTCGAGGCCCAGGATCGCGACACTGTCGTTTTCCACCTCAAGGCACCCAATTCGCGTTTCCACACGCTCTTTACGGTGCGCTGGAATGCGGCCTGGATCATGCCCAAGCACGTGTTCGAAAAGGTCGACGATCCGCTGACCTACAATAACAATCCGCCGGTCTCGCTCTCGGCCTATCAGCTCCACAGCTATGATACGGCCGGCAATTGGGTGATCTGGAAGTTGCGCGACGACTGGCAGCGTACCTCCATCGGCATGGAGCTGAGCGAAGCGCCGGAGGTCAAATATGTGGTTTACCGCAATGCGGGTAACCCGGATGCCCGCGTCATCGAACAGATGAATCACAATCTCGACGTGATCAACGATATCGCTCCCGAAGGCATGTTCACCATCGCCCGCGATGCCGGGGAAACCACCAAGTACTGGTTCCCGGGCTTCCCCTTTGCCCATCCCGACCCGACTTTGCCGTCCGTACTGTTCAATCACCAGCGCGAACCGTTTGCCGACAAGGATGTGCGCTGGGCTCTGGCGCTGATGATCGATATTCGCTCGGTGTCGATGGGATCTTATCGCGGCGCGGCAAATCTGGCGGCGCTCTCGACCCCGCCAACCGGTACGGCGATTACCGACTACTATGTGCCGATGCAGGATTGGCTCGCCAATTTCGAACTCGACACGGGCAATGGCACGATCAAGCCTTATGACTCCACCGTTTCGGAGCAGATCGCGGCATTGGTGAGGCCGCAATGGGGTGACAGCATTCCCGAAGATACCGAGCAGCTTCAGCGCATGTTCGGTTTTGGCTGGTGGAAGCAGGACCCTGCCGCCGCCGCTGCCTTGCTGCAGAAGGCCGGCTTCACCAAGAATGGCAATCAGTGGCTCAAGCCCGATGGCACGCCGTTCACCATCAAACTGATGGTCGAGGGTGACAACATTCCGACCCTGGCTCGCGCCGGCACCATCATTGCCCAGCAGTGGTCGATGGAAGGCATCCAGACCACGGTTGACGTGGCCGGCCCCACGAACGGCCAGCGCCTGGGTGGCGGTGACTACGACGTCGCCATCTACTGGACAGTCGAGACCTGGGGTGGTCACCCCGATCTCTCCTTCTTCCTCGAAAGCTACCACTCCGACTTCATCAAGCAGCCTGGTGAAACCCAGCCGCCGCGGAACCTGACGCGTTGGGAAGACGAGCGCCTGGACGCGATCATCGAAGACAACCGCACGGTGAACTTCGATTCACCCGAAGTTGTCGAACTGGGCATGGAGTATCTCAAGCTTGCCGTGGAAGAGATGCCCTTCATCCCGCTGATGGCCTACAACAAGTTCGCGCCGTTCGACACGACCTACTGGACCGGCTACCCGAGCGCCGCTGATCCCTATTCGGCTTCGGGACCGTTCTGGTCGAACCTGCGCTACATGGTTGTTGCGCTCAAGGCCGCCCAATAGTGCCTGCGGGCGGGGCGTCAGGCCCCGCCCGTTTCTCATCATATCCACGAGGGCGGACCACAGATGGACGGCTTTGCCAAATATCTCGGACGGCGCTTATTCCAGTTTTTCCTAGTGATCTTCCTGGGTGTGTCGCTGGCCTTTCTGATCACCAATCTGTCTCCGGTCGATCCGGTGGAGCAGTCGGTGGCCCTGATGACCAATTTCGGCGCGACCGATCCACGTTCGGTCGAACTGATGCGCCAGGCATTGCAGGAACTCTACGGCCTGCAGGGCTCGATGCTGGATCAGTATCTGGCATTCTGGGGTCGCGTCATCCGAGGTGATTTCGGACCGTCCCTGTCTGCCTTTCCTACCCCGGTCATGTCGCTGATCATGAGCGCGCTGCCCTGGACCATTGGCCTGCTCACCCTGTCGCTGGTGATCACCTGGACCCTTGGCAATCTGCTCGGTGCGCTCGCCGGTTACTACCGCTCAAATTTGCTTTTGAAGTTCTCTGGTGCTGCCGTCATGGCCCTGCATCCGGTGCCCGCCTATATTATCGGGCTCTGTCTGCTGCTCGCCTTTGGGTTCATCTGGCCAATCCTGCCCATATCGGGCGGGGCGCAGATGAATCTGCAGCCCGGCCTGACATTGGACTATCTGCGCTCTTTGATCGTGCATGGCACTTTGCCGGCATTAACCCTGGTCTTGGTGGGACTGGGCAGCTGGTTCATTTCCATGCGCTCGCTGGTCTCCAACATCGTCACCGATGATCACGTGGTCTATGCCGAACTTGGTGGTGTGTCCTCCAACACGATTTTTTCGCAATATGTGGCGCGCAATGCGCTGCTGCCGCAGTTGACGGGCCTGGCACTGAGCCTGGGCAATGTCTTTGGCGGGGCGGTCATCACCGAATTTCTGTTCAACTATCCAGGCGTCGGGCGATTGATGATCCAGGGCATTTATCGGGGCGACTATGCCCTGGTGCTCGGAGTGACCACCATTTCGATCATCGCGGTCGCGGTCGCCGTTTTCATTATCGACCTGATCTATCCGCTGATTGATCCGCGCGTGAGGCTGAGCTGAGCCATGTTCAAGATCCTGCGCGACATGCTGCGCTACAATGTCGAGTTCGCTATCGGCTTCGTGCTGACCCTATCCATCTTTCTGTTCGCGCTGGCTCACTTCTGGGCGCCGCTTCCAGACACCGCCATTTACCTCTTGCCGCCGGATATGCCGCCATCGGCCCAGTACTGGTTTGGCACGACATCGCGTGGCCAGGATGTCCTCTGGCAGATGAGTTCGGCGATCTGGAACACCATGCTGTTCGGGCTCACCGTCACTGTTCTCAGCCGACTGCTGGCGGTCGCCGTCGGTATGCTTTCGGGCTATCTCGGTGGTCGTTGGGATCAGGCGCTGATGACGCTCAACGACACCATGATCGCGCTGCCCAATATTCCCATTCTGCTGCTGGTCTATTTCGTCATGCGCGACAGCATGAGCTGGCCGGTCCTGGCCGCGACGGCGGCTCTGTTGGGCTGGAACTATGATGCGCGCCTCATCCGCTCCGTCACACTGAGCCTGCGGAACCGCGAATTCACCCGTCATGCCGTTTTTGCCGGAATGAGCGTGCCGCAGATCCTGGTGCGTCAGCACCTGCCCTATGTGATGCCGGTCATCTTCTTCACGGCCATGAACAATCTGATCTGGGCCATTGGACTGGAGGTCACCCTGTCAGTCCTGGGCTTCTCCGACATCAACCGTCCCACCATTGGCGGCATGATCTATTGGGCCAATCAGCACCAGGCCATTATTGCCGGCATCTGGTGGTGGATCGCCTTTCCCATTATCGCCATCGTCCTTTTGTTCCTCGGCCTGTTCCTGCTCGCCATATCGGTCAACGAATATATCGATCCGCGCAGCCGCCTGAGCCGGATGGGAGCTTGACCATGCTTAATACTCTCCAGGCACCGACCACCACCGATTCCGTGCTGCGCGTCGAGGGCCTCAAGGCCTATTATCAGATGAACTATTTTGGCGTGCGCCGCGAGGTACGGGCCGTCGACGATGTCAGCCTGACGATCAATCGCAATGAAATCTATGGGATTGCCGGTGAATCCTCGTCTGGGAAATCCTCGTTGATCAAGACCATTGCCGGGGCGATCACGCCGCCCTTGCGGGTGGTGGAGGGCTCGGTCAAGTTCGACTTTGGCGGACGCGCGCTCGATGTCTATGCCGATCCGCAGGCCATGAAGGCGGCGCGCTGGCAAAATTTGAGCTACATCATGCAAGGCTCGATGAATGTGCTCAATCCGGTGCGCCGGGTGAAGCACGCCTTTCACGATTTTGCCTTCAAACATATGGGGATCTCGCAATCCGCATTCCGGTCGCGAGTGGAACAGCACCTGCATCGCATCGGCCTGGATCCGCGGGTTCTGGAATCCTTTCCGCATCAGTTGTCGGGCGGTATGCGCCAGCGTCTGACCATCGCGTTGGCCACGGTTTGCGAGCCTGATTTCATTATTGCTGACGAGCCGACGACCGCGCTCGACGTGCTGGTGCAGCAGGATGTGCTGGCGCTGATCAAGGATATTCAGCAACGTATGGGCGCGTCGATCATTTTCGTGACCCATGACATGACCGTGCACGCCGCCATCGCTGACCGGATCGGCATTGTCTATGCCGGCCGGCTGGTTGAGGAGGGGCCGACGCTCGATGTGTTCCGGCGGCCCCAGCACCCCTATACGGCGCATCTGATTTCGAGCCTGCCCCGTATTGGCGACAACAAGAAACGCAGCGCCTTGCCGGGCAAACCGCCCAATCTGGCCGATCCGCCGAGCGGCTGCCGTTTCCATCCGCGTTGCCCGTTGGCCGTGGACAAATGCAGAAGCGAAAACCCGCCATTAGTGGTGCGGCAGACAGGCCGCGTTGCATGTTGGCGTGCTGGGGAGGTGCAGGCGGCATGAGCGCGCTTCTCGAACTCCAAAACGTCAACAAGGACTACCGGATCGGCGGGTTCTTCGACAGCGCCACGCTGCGTGCCGTCAAGAATGTCAGTTTCACCCTGGATAGCAGCAAGCCGGAGATATTCACCATTGTTGGCGAGTCGGGCAGCGGCAAGACGACAACGGCGCGCATGATCCTGGGCAATGAAGCACCGACCAGCGGCACGTTGCGGTTCATGGGGCAGGACATTGCCGCGATCCACAGCCGCGCGGACAGGCTCAAATTCATGGCCAGGGCGCAGCCGATCTTTCAGAACCCGTTCGAGGCGTTCAATCCGCTGACCACGATCGACTATTTCCTGTTCTCGACGGCAAAGCGCTTTTTGGGCCTGCGCGACAAGGCGGCGGTCGATGCGGCAACCGATAAGGCACTCAACCATGTGGGTCTGTCGCTGGCCGAAGTGCGCGGGCGTTATTCACACGAGCTCTCGGGCGGGCAGTTGCAGCGTATTGCGGTTGCCCGGGCCTTGATCCCCGAGCCCAAATTGATCGTCGCGGACGAACCGGTGTCGATGGTCGACGCATCTTTGCGCATGTCCATCGTCAACTTGTTCCGTGACCTGCGAGATCGCCTGGGCGTGTCGATCATCTACATCACCCATGACCTCTCGACCGCCTATTACATCTCAGACCGCGTCATCATCATGCACAGAGGTGATGTTGTGGAGGCGGGGGTCGCGCAGGAGGTGCTTGGTAACCCGCAACACCCCTATTCACGGGCTTTGAGCCAAGCCGTATTGCCGCCCGATCCGGAAGCCGCGCGCAAGATCATCATGGCGAAAATTCAATAGGGGTGCAGATCGTCCGTTTCCATCGGACTTGACGCGCCCCTTCGCTCACGCCGCGCGTGTGGGCGCGTTTTGACGTGGGATTGGAATAAGCAGGTCTATTCTGGGAAAATGGCGGAGAGAAAGGGATTCGAACCCTTGAGACGGTTCCCCGCCTACACACTTTCCAGGCGTGCGCCTTCGACCACTCGGCCACCTCTCCGCATCGCGCATGCCCGGATTGGAAGGCCGGGATCGCGGTCCTCGGGAGGCCGCTGCGAGCGAGGCGCAATATACCCATGAAAGGCGCGGGCGCAAGGGATCACTTGGGCTCCATACCGATTGTTTTTCGCCTTGTTGTACCTACATATTTATCCTCGCCCGCCATCTTGTGAGACCGGGGCGCGCCGTGGCACAACGGAATTGTGCTTGCGAAAGGAACGAACCAGGGCCGGTTCGACTTACCAAGCCAAGCACAGGGAATGTGGATGCGGCTTGTTTTGCGAATATTGGGCACCTGGCTGATCGGCCTGGCGCTGATTTTTCTTGTTGTCGACGGCACCAAGTCATTGGCCGCCAATGCTCTGGTCTTTGCCAGCCTTGGGCAGGCCTGGTCACAATTGCATCCGGCCAGCCTTGAGGCTGTGTCGGGCTTTTTTGAAAGCCGGTTTTTTGCCGATCTGCTGCATGTCGCCATGCAGGCACTGCTGACCTATCCGGTCTTTGCTGTGCTGGGCGTGCCCGGTATCATACTGGCGCTGATGGGCCGTCGGCCACGCCGCGACCGCTTCCTGCGCCAGGAACAGATTTAAACCGGCAGATCTGAACCGGCAGATGTGATCCAGACGACATGACCCGGCGTAACCTCTGCCGGGTTGCCACCGAATAGAGGGCTCAAAGGAGAGACACGATGTTCTTCCGCCAAAAGCCGACCACGATTCCCGCCGCCCATGAGGCCCTGCCCGGCCGGTCCACCGAAATGCCGGTGGCCGCAACCCATTTCGTCAATGGTGCCGCGCTCAAGGGACCTTATCCTGAAGGCGCCGAGACGATTTACGTTGCCCTCGGCTGTTTCTGGGGCGCCGAGCGCCTGTTCTGGGAGCTGCCAGGCGTGCTCGTCACGGCCGTGGGCTATCAGGGCGGCCACACGCCCAACCCGACCTATGAAGAGACCTGCTCAGGCCGCACCGGGCATACCGAGGCCGTCAAGGTTGTCTATGATCCCAAGGTGATCAGTCTGGAAACCCTGCTCAAGAGCTTCTGGGAAGAGCATGACCCCACCCAGGGCATGCGCCAGGGCAATGATGTGGGGACGCAATATCGCTCGGCCATCTATACGACGACACCCGAGCAGGCCGAAACCGTCGCCATGAGCCGCGCCGCCTATCAGCGGGCGCTCGACCAGCGCGGCCTCGGGCCGATCACCACCGAGATCGCGCCCGCCGGACCGTTCTACTTTGCCGAAACCTACCACCAGCAATATCTGGCCAAGAACCCCAATGGCTATTGCGGGCTGGCCGGCACCGGCGTCAGCTGCCCCATCGGGCTGGGCGTCGCCGCCCAATAGGGTTGCATATCCGGCAATGCGCGAGGCGTTCCGATTGATTTCGGGACGCCTTTGCCATGCGCCGGGGCCGACCCTCAGGGAATAACTGCGTAGATTTTGAGCGGTCCACCCAGCGACACATCCTCGAGCCAATCAGGTGGTGAGCCGGCTGCGAGGAGGCTGAGGATCGTGTCGGGCTCATCAAGCCCTGGACCGCGCATTTCCGGCATGGCCTCGCAGGTCACCACCAGGCCCAGGCCGCGTTGCTCGGCCATGGCCCGCGCTTCGGCCACCGGCCGGTTGAAGAAGCGGAAGGCGTCGAGCACCCCGGCCTCATTGCGATGATAGGGCGCCGCCACCACCGCATGGGGGGTTTCGAGCAGCAGGTGTGAGCCCAGGTCAATCGGCGCCATGATCCGCTCGGGCGGCATGCCTCTAAGGTCAGCAAAACTCTCCGAGAGAATACAGGGCAATTTGCTGATCCGCGCGTCGCTGATCGCCTGCGCCCGCCCATCGGGCAGGAGGGTTAGCACATAGGCCACCATCACGCTCAGGATGACACCCGAAAACATCAGCCAGGCGCCGATAAGGCCCAGTGCCGGCAGGAGCCGCTGGCGCTTGAGATAGGCCTGCCGCGCCATGACGATCAGCCAGGCCGCGGCCGGGATGGTGGGTAGGATGGCAAGGCGCGCGCCGCGCACCTGGGTCAGCATGACCAGCGTCGCGCAGGCGAGAAAGACCAAAAGCGTCAGCCAGCCCAGCCGCTTTTCGGGCGTACGCCACAGGGCCAGTGCCGCGGCCACCAGCCCCAGAAACACCGGGGCGCCGACAACAATGGAATAGACGGGCAGTTCGATCACCGAAACATGCCAGGGCTTGGCCTCGACAATGGCGGCAATCCAATTGTCCTGCAGCCATGGGTCAAGACTGCCATAGGGGCCGCCAAGGCATTGGGGATAGGCAAGCGCCACGCTGGCGGCCGCCATTGCCCCCAGGATGCCAAGCAGCATCAGGCGCATCCAGGCCAGGCGCGGCGCCGGCACGAGCGAGATAAGCAGATAGACAAGGCCCACGGCCAGCCCGGCCAGCACATAGACCGGCGAAATCATGTCGCAAGCCGCTTCCAGCCAGCGTGCGGGCGGGCGCGCCAGGGCCAGATGCACCACGAGCCCACCGGCCAGCCCCAGGCCGAAGCGCCTGAGATTGCCGGCGCGGGCCGGGTCGAACACATAGGCAAGGCCAAAGGCGAGGACGGCGGCCACCACCAGCGGCGCGGCCTCGAGCGCCACGGCCAGCGCGGTGGCGGCAAATAGACCCGCGAACCAGGCCGCACCCGCGCGGCGCAGCGCCAAAAGGCTCATCAGCAGGCACGCCAGCGTCAGAAGAATAATGACATTGTGGTGGTCCACTCGCCCCGGCGTGAATTCGGCCACTATGGCCGGGCTCAAAATGGGCAGGACCAGCGCTGGCAGCAGGCCGGCGCGGCCGACGAGTTCCAGGGTCACCCGGACACTGAGCCAGAGCAATACCCCCAACAGAAGCACCGGCCAGATCATGCCGGTGACGATTTCCGCATTGTGCTGACTGGTGAACAGGCCCGTCAGCCATAGCAGCCCCGCCAAGGGCAGGTCGATCAGCCGCGACCAGTGGATTTCAGCGCCAAAAGGTGTGTTGAGCCGGTGTTGCACCAGGTTATACCAGCCCTGGCCGTTGAGGAAATCGCGCACCACGACCATGCGCATGGCATCGTCCGTATCGAGAAAGAACGGGCCGCCGCTATTGGCGAAAATACCGCGCCCGACCATGGTCCCGACCGCGACGCCCCAAATGGCGAGCAGCCACAGCCAGTCATTGCGGGTAAGGGCAGGCGAGGATGCGTCTGACAAGGCATGATCCCGGGATGGCGACAGGATGGACCTTGACTATATGCCGGTTAACGGCGCGTGCAGAAAACGCGCGGCAAGGCGCAAGATGCGGCTATGATAGGCGCCGGCAACAAGGGAGGGTGGATTGTCTCAGAACCTGGCACTTGGCCGCATTGGGCAGATTGTTCGCACAGTGCGCGACATTGACGAGGCGACGGCCTGGTACCGTGACGTGCTGGGCCTGCCGCTGCTCTATCGATTTGAAGGCATGGCGTTTTTCGATCTTGGCGGCACCCGGCTCTATTTGCAGCAGAGCCCGGAGGTTGCCCCCGAATCCATCCTTTACTTCCAGGTGACGGACATCCATGCGACCCATGCCGACCTTGCGGGCAGGGGCGTGGACTTCACCCGCGCGCCCCAGGCCATCCACAAGCATGCCGATGGCACCCAGGAGTGGTTGGCGTTCTTTACCGATCCCGAAGGGCGGACCCTGGCCCTGATCGCGCAGCTGCGCGACGCGTCAATGCCACAAACTGAACGACGCTAACCTGTTGCCAACCTTTGCTGGATGAATATGGCAAAGGATGCGGGGCCCACAGCAGTGGAAAAACAGATACACAGCTTCTGGACTTTGCCGGATGCTGATCCGGTCAAGGCATTGGTGCCCATTCGGCGCCTGGTGTGGGGCGCCTTTGCGGGCGCGCTTCTGGCTGGCGCTCTGCTGGTCTATTCGGCCCTGCATGTGATGTGGACGACCGATGCGCTTTCCATGCAGGAAGAACGCGCCCGCGCCGCCGAAATCGCAGAAATCCTGGCCGGCCTGCCTGCCAGTGATATCGCTGGATCCGTTGCCGCCCTGGGCGAGGTAGCCGGCCTGCGGAACCTGACCCTGGCCGATGCTGCCGCAACCGACCCCAAGCAACAATCCATCCCGATCCTCAAGGGGACTTCGGGCGGCCATTTCCTCAACTGGACTGCTGATCGTCCCGGCCAGGCTCTGTTCAATAGTTTCGCGCCGTCGCGCGTACCCGTGATGCTGGCGCTGATCGGTGGCGTCCTGGCCTGTCTGGTGGTCATGCAAGGCCGGGTGCGGCGCATCGAAAGCCAGCGCATCCTCGCCCAGCGCCATGCCCTGCGCGATCATCTCACCGGCCTGCCCAACCGCCTGGCGCTGGAAGGTGAATTGGCGCGGCTGGCCGACGAACGGCAGCGCTTTTCCATGCTGGCATTCGATCTTGACCGGTTCAAGCCGATCAATGACCTGTTCGGCCACCATGCGGGCGATCTGGCCCTGATCGAGGTGGCACGACGCCTCGCTGATCAATTGCAGCAGGGCGAATTTCTGGCGCGTATCGGTGGCGATGAATTCGTGGCCATTGTCCGGCGTGGCGGCCAGCGCAGCATGCTCGCCCAGCTGGCGCGCGATTGCATTGCCACCGTCAGCCGGCCGCTCCATGTGGTGGGGCACAATGTGTCGGTGGGCATCAGCATTGGCTTGGTCGAGGATGGGCTCAACCATCCGGCCAGCGCGCTGCTCAAACAGGCCGATCGTGCTCTTTACGAAGCCAAGCGCCTCGACGGCGCCGCCTTCTGCTTTGCGGGCGCTGGCAAAGCCTCGTTGGCGCGCGAACAGATATCCGGCATCCCGCCCGAGCCGCTGCTGGCCATCGGCTGAGCACAGGCATTTTTCGCCTCGGGGGAGCGCGTCAGGCCGTCGTCAGGTCTTCTGGCCCGGCCGTGGCCTTGGGGTCAGCCCATGCATGAAGAGCTGTTCCAGGTAGCGCGCCGCATCCTCGAAACGCCCCTCGCCATTGCGCCCCTTGCCCAGCACCGCCCGCACCTGCACGTCGAAATCGGCATAGTGCTGGGTGGTGGCCCAGATTGAAAAGATCAGGTGATAGGGGTCCGCCCGGGCCAAAAGCCCGCGGTCCATCCAATCGACCAGGATCTTGGCCTTCTCATCCACCAGCCCTTTGAGGTCGACTTCGATCATCTCGCTGATGCGGGGCGCGCCCTGCAGCATTTCATTGGCGAACAGGCGGCTCTCGCGGGGGAAATCGCGAGCCATTTCCAGCTTGCGCCGGATATAGGAGCGGATTTCGGTGAACGGATCGCCGTCCGCGTTCATCTCGCGCAGCGGCGCCAGCCAGGTATCGAGCAGCGCCGCGATCAGCCGGCGGTGGATCTCTTCCTTCTTGGGGAAATAATAGAGCAGGTTGGGTTTGCTCATCCCTGCAACTTCGGCGATCTGGTCGATGGTCGAACCGCGAAACCCATGCACGGCAAACACTTCCAGCGCCGCCTCAAGGATAATGTCCTGCTTTTCCTTCTGGATGCGGGTCTGGGGTCGGTGCCGGGCCGGCGGATGGCTTGCAGCCGCCTTGGCGTCGGCCTTGTGCTGGCGCGGGGCGGCGATGGGCGGGTGCTCGGCGGCTTTCAGTTTTCTGGGGGCCATTTTCGCCTTGCGGGAATGTGTAGGGATGCTAACATTTTTCCAACTGGTCAAAATTTCCGGGGTTCGGGCCGTCGCGTCAAGACCCAAATGCAGACCAGATCAGATTTCATTGGGAGCCAGAGTTCGTGTCCACTTCATCCAACGTTGCGCCGAACGATCTCAGCGCGTTCTGGATGCCCTTTACGGCAAACCGGCAGTTCAAGAAGACCCCGCGCATGTTCGTGGCGGCCAAGGACATGCATTATACCACCTCCGATGGCCGCCAGGTGCTTGATGGCACGGCGGGCCTGTGGTGCTGCAACGCCGGTCATGCGCGTCCGAAGATCGTCGAGGCCATCGCCAATCAGGCCGCCGAGCTTGACTATGCGCCCGCCTTTCAGATGGGTCATCCCAAGGCCTTCGAGCTGGCCAATCGGCTGGTCGATATTACGCCCGCCGGGCTCGACCATGTGCTGTTCACCAATTCGGGCTCAGAATCGGTCGAAACCGCGCTCAAGCTGGCTCTGGCCTATCAAAAGGTGAAGGGCGAGGGCTCGCGCACCCGACTCATTGGCCGCGAGCGCGCTTATCACGGGGTCAATTTCGGCGGCATTTCAGTGGGTGGCATTGTCACCAACCGCAAGATGTTCGGCACCTTGCTGGCCGGCGTCGACCACATGCCCCATACCCATAATCTGGCGAAAAACGCCTTCTCCAAGGGGCCACCCGAATATGGCACCGAGCTGGCCGATGAGCTCGAGCGCATCGTCACCCTGCACGACGCCTCGACCATTGCCGCCGTCATCGTTGAGCCGGTTGCCGGTTCAACTGGCGTGCTGATCCCGCCCATGGGCTATCTCAAGCGCCTGCGCGAGATCACCAAAAAGCACGGCATCCTGCTGATTTTCGATGAGGTCATCACCGGCTACGGGCGCCTGGGCACCCCGTTCGGCGCCGACTATTTCGGCGTCACCCCCGACATGATCGTCACCGCCAAGGGTCTGACCAATGGCGTCATCCCCATGGGCGCGGTCATGGTTTCGGCCGAGATCCACGACGCCTTCATGCAGGGCCCCGAACATATGATCGAGTTCTTCCACGGTTATACCTATTCGGGGAACCCGGTGGCTTCGGCAGCGGCGCTGGCCACGCTCGACACCTACCGCGAAGAAGGGCTTCTCACCCGCGGCGCCGAATTGGCAAAGACCTGGGAAGATGCGCTGCATTCCATGAAGGGCCTGCCCCATGTCATCGACGTGCGCAATATTGGCCTGGTGGGCGCCATCGAGCTTGAACCCATCCCCGGGAGCCCCACCAAGCGCGCCTTCTCCGCTTTCCTCAAGGCTTATGAAGCGGGCCTTCTGGTGCGCACTACCGGCGACATCATCGCGCTCTCGCCGCCGCTGATCATCTCGGAAAGCCAGATCGGCGAAATCGTCTCAATCCTGTCGGGCATTCTCAAGACGCTTGAGTAGAATGGAACGTCTATTCTATACGAAAGAAGATAGAATTTTCGTTCCCAAAACGGAGGGGAAACCCTGATGCACGTCATCGAAAATGCCGTTGCCGGCAAGCGCTATGTCTCCTCGTCCACCCGCCGCGTCCCGGTGTTCAATCCCGCCACCGGCGAGCCGAGCGCCGAACTGCCGCTCTCGACCATGGCCGAGCTCAATGCTGCCGTCGAAAATGCGGTCAAGGCGCAGGTCGCCTGGGGCAATACCCCGCCGATGAAGCGGGCCCGCGTCATGTTCAAGTTCAAGGCGCTGCTCGATCAATATGCCGACGACCTGGCCCGCGAAATTTCGCGCGAGCACGGCAAGGTTCATGACGACGCGCTGGGCGAGGTGGCCCGCGGCATTGACTGCGTCGATTTTGCCTGCGGCATTCCGCAACTGCTCAAGGGCGAATTTTCCCGCAATGTCGGGCCGAGCATCGACAGCTATTCGGATCGCCAGCCGCTCGGTGTCGTTGCGGGGATTACCCCGTTCAACTTCCCGGCCATGGTGCCCATGTGGATGTATCCGGCGGCCATCGCCTGCGGCAATGCCTTCATTTTGAAGCCCTCCGAGCGTGATCCGTCGGCCTCGATGCTGGCCTGGAACCTGTTCATGGAAGCCGGGCTCCCCGAAGGCATTCTCAACATCATCCACGGCGACAAGGAAATGGTCGATGGCATCCTCGATCATCCCGACATCAAGGCGGTGAGCTTTGTCGGCTCCACCCCGATTGCCGAATACGTCTACCAGCGCGGCACCAAGGCCGGTAAGCGCATGCAGGCGCTGGGCGGGGCCAAGAACCACATGGTCATCATGCCCGATGCCGACCTCGACCAGGCCGCCGATGCGTTGATGGGCGCCGGCTATGGCTCGGCCGGCGAGCGCTGCATGGCCATTTCCGTGGCCGTCCCTGTGGGCAAGGACACCGCCGATGCGCTGATCGCCAAGCTCAAGCCGCGCGTCGAAAGCCTCAAGATTGGCCCGGCCACCGACAAGGACGCCGAAATGGGTCCGGTGGTCACCAAGATGCACCGCGACAAGATCCTGGGCTATATCGACGCTGGCGTGGAGCAGGGCGCTGACCTCGTGGTCGATGGTCGCAACTTCTCGCTGCAGGGCTATGAAAACGGCTATTTTGTCGGCGGCACGCTGTTCGACAATGTCGAGCCGCATATGTCGATCTACCGCGAAGAAATCTTCGGCCCCGTGCTCTCGGTCGTCCGCCGCGACAGCTTCAAGGACGCGGTCGACCTGATCCACGGCCATGAATATGCCAATGGCACCGCCATCTTCACCCGCGACGGCGACGCCGCCCGCGAATTTGCCGACAAGATCGAAGTGGGCATGGTGGGCATCAATGTGCCCATTCCGGTGCCGGTCGCCTACCACTCCTTCGGCGGCTGGAAGCGAAGCCTGTTCGGCGATCACTCCATCTACGGACCCGAAGGCGTGCATTTCTACACCCGCCTCAAGACGGTCACCACCCGCTGGCCCGCCGGCATCAAAGGCGGCGCCGAATTCAGCTTCCCGAGCGTGAAGTAGGCGATGATGGTGGGAGGGTACGGACAGTCTGAACCCCTCACCCTCACCCTCTCCCTTCAGGGGAGAGGGGGCGAAAGCTCCGCCATTGCGAGTGATCTGCCGGCCCCCACCTCTCCCCTGAGGGGAGAGGTCGCCGCGAAGCGGCGGGTGAGGGGTTCAGTCTCGCGGGCGCGCACATTGCGCCAGAACAGCAGCGACGCCGAAAGAAAACTCTGGAGCCTGCTGCGCGGACGACGGATGCAGGGGAACAAATTTGTCCGCCAGCTCGGCATTGGGCCTTACATTGCTGACTTTGTCTGCCGCGAGGCTGCTCTGATCATCGAGGCAGACGGGGGACAGCACGCCGAAAGCGCAAAAGATCAAACACGCACGGCCTATCTCAATGCTGAAGGCTATTCCGTACTTCGGTTCTGGAACCAGGAAATCCTGCTGTATCCGGAGGCTGTATGGGAGGCCATTGCCAGCGTCCTGGCGCTGAACCCCTCACCCGACCTCCGCTTCGCTCCGGCCACCCTCTCCCCTCAGGGGCGAGGGGTCAGCGGCGCTCGCGCCGCTTCCACCAAGAAACGCAGCTTCCGGCCCTTCCGCCAAGACCAAACCAACGAGTAAGCCCATGACCTCTCCCGGCGAAAACCTTCGTATCAATGGCGACCGGCTCTGGGAGAGCCTGATGGACATGGCCAAGATCGGGCCGGGCATTGCCGGTGGCAATAATCGCCAGACCCTGACCGATAGCGACAAGCAGGGACGAGAGCTGTTCGCGCGCTGGTGTGACGAAGCGGGCCTCACCATGGGTGTCGACCAGATGGGCACCATGTTCATGACCCGCCCCGGCACCGATCCCGATGCGCTGCCGGTCTATGTCGGCAGCCATCTCGATACCCAGCCCACCGGCGGTAAATATGACGGCGTGCTGGGCGTGCTGTCCGGGCTCGAAGTCATCCGCACGCTCAACGATCTCGGCATCCGCACCAAACACCCCATCGTCGTCACCAACTGGACCAATGAGGAAGGCGCACGCTTCGCCCCGGCCATGCTGGCCTCGGGCGTCTTTGCCGGTGTCCACACGCTCGACTATGCCTATGAGCGCAAGGACCCGGAGGGTCTCAGCTTTGGCGATGAACTCAAGCGCATCGGCTGGGTTGGCGACGAAGTGGTCGGCGCGCGCAAGATGCACGCCTATTTCGAATATCACATCGAGCAGGGCCCGATCCTCGAGGCCGAAGACAAGCAGATCGGCGTCGTCACCCATGGCCAGGGCCTGTGGTGGCTCGAATTCACCCTGACCGGCAAGGAAGCCCATACCGGCTCGACACCCATGAATATGCGCGTCAATGCCGGCCTCGCCATGGCCCGCATTTTTGAAATGGTGCAGGATGTGGCCATGGCGGCCCAGCCCGGCGCCGTGGGCGGCGTGGGCCAGGTGAAATTCTCGCCCAATTCGCGCAATGTCCTGCCGGGCACTATTGTCTTTACCGTCGATATCCGCTCCCCCGATCAGGCCAAGCTCGACGGCATGCGCAGCCAGATCGAGGAAAAGGCGCAGGCCATCTGCGCCGGCCTGGGCGTCGGCTATGCCATGGAGGCCGTGGGTCACTTCGACCCCGTCACGTTCGATCCGACGCTGGTGTCCCGCGTCCGCGCCGCTGCCGAACGGCTTGGCTATAGCCACATGAACCTCATTTCCGGCGCTGGCCACGACGCCTGCTGGACCAACAGGATAGCGCCCTCCACCATGATCATGTGCCCCTGCGTCGATGGGCTCAGCCACAACGAGGCCGAGGACATCTCCAAGGAGTGGGCCACAGCCGGCGCCGACGTGCTGTTCCATGCGGTGGTGGAGACGGCGGAGGTGGTGGAGTGAGGTCATCGCTCGTTTCGGCATCCCCCTCATCCGGCGCTGCGCGCCACCTTCTCCCCGAGAGGGAGAAGAATGGTCCGGCATGCGCCACTTATTCCTCTCCCTCTCGGGGAGAGGTGGCTCGGCGAAGCCGAGTCGGTGAGGGGGCGTTCAAGTGACCAGCCGCCCCCGCCAATTGCGTCGGAATGCGTCCATTGCTGAAAACCGGCTTTGGTATGTGCTGCGCAATCGGGGGTTGAATGGTCTTAAATTCGTGCGGCAGTTTCCTGTCGGGCCATATTTCGCTGACTTTGCCTGCCGCGAGGCGGCGCTAATTGTCGAATTGGACGGCGGACAGCATGCGGAAAACATGACGGACGAGACGCGGACAGCGTTCCTCAATGCCGAGGGCTACGCGGTGTTGCGCTTCTGGAACGACGAGGTACTCAAATACCGGGATACGGTCTGCGAACTCATCCTGGGGGTGATTGAGGGATCCCCCTCACCCGACCTCCGCTTCGCTCCGGCCACCCTCTCCCCGCGTGGGAGAGGAATAAGAGGCGCTCGCGCCGCCGTAGGCGCCAAAATTCTAAATCAGGCACGATCCGTTCTTCTCCCTCTCGGGGAGAAGGTGGCTCGCCCGCAGGGCGAGACGGATGAGGGGGCCTTTACCAGAGGAAACACACCATGAGCACAGTCATCAAAGGCGGCACGGTCGTCACTGCAGATCTTTCCTATCAGGCCGATGTGAAAATCGTTGGCGACGTGATCGTTGAGATCGGCCCGAACCTGTCGGGGGACCAGACCCTCGACGCCACGGGGTGTCTGATCATGCCCGGCGGCATCGATCCGCATACCCATCTCGAAATGCCCTTCATGGGCACCTATTCGGCAGACGACTTTGAGAGCGGTACGCGCGCGGCGCTGGCCGGTGGCACCACCATGGTAGTGGATTTCTGCCTGCCCAATCCGGGCCAGAGCCTGCTCGAGGCCCTCCAGATGTGGGACAACAAGACCGGCAAGGCGTCCACGGACTATTCCTTCCATATGGCCATCACCTGGTGGGACGAACAGGTGTGGCGCGAAATGGCCGATGTGGTGGATCGCGGCATCACCTCGTTCAAGCACTTCATGGCCTATAAGGGCGCCTTGATGGTCAATGACGACGAGATGTATTCCTCGTTCAGCCGTTGCGCCGAGTTGGGTGCGCTGCCGCTGGTCCATGCCGAAAACGGCGATGTCGTTGCGGCGATGACGGCAAAGCTCCTGGCCGAAGGCAATAATGGCCCTGAGGGTCACGCCTATTCCCGTCCTCCCGAAGTGGAGGGCGAAGCCACCAACCGCGCCATCATGATTGCCGATATGGCGGGCGTGCCGCTCTACGTCGTGCACACCTCCTGCGAGCAGGCGCATGAAGCCATCCGCCGGGCGCGGCAGAAGGGCATGCGCGTCTATGGCGAACCGCTGATCCAGCACCTGACGCTGGACGAAAGCGAGTATTTCAATCCCGACTGGGACCATGCCGCCCGCCGCGTCATGTCCCCGCCCTTCCGCAACAAGCAGCATCAGGATTCGCTGTGGGCGGGCCTGCAGTCTGGCTCGCTCTCCTGCGTGGCCACCGATCACTGTGCCTTCACCACCGACCAGAAGCGCAATGGCGTGGGCAATTTCTCGAAAATTCCGAACGGCACGGGCGGGCTCGAAGACCGTCTGCCGGTGCTCTGGACTGCCGGCGTCAACACCGGCCGTCTGACGCCCAATGAATTCGTCGCCGTCACCTCGACCAATATTGCGAAGATCCTCAACATGTATCCCAAAAAGGGTGCCGTCATGGTCGGCGCCGATGCCGATCTGGTCGTCTGGGACCCCAAGCGCAAAAAGACCATTTCGGCCAAGGCCCAGCAGTCGGTCATCGATTACAATGTGTTCGAAGGCTTCGAGGTCACCGGCCTGCCGCGCTATGTGCTCAGCCGCGGCAAGGTCTCCATCGTTGAAAGCGAGGTCAAGGCCGAGCCGGGCCATGGCAAGTTCGTCGCCCGCGAAGCGAAAAACCCTGTGAACCGGGCGCTCAGCCAGTGGAAGGAAATCGTCGCACCGCGCAAGGTTGAGCGCACGGGTATTCCGGCGACGGGGGTTTGATGCAGAATTTGGTTGTCGTGGAAATATCCCCCTCACCCGTCTCGGCCTTCGGCCGATCCACCCTCTCCCCGAGGGGGAGAGGAATTAGAGTTTCGTGCCGAAACGAACGCCGGCCCAATTCTTCTCCCCCTCGGGGAGAAGGTGGGGCGCAGCGCCGGATGAGGGGGGCGCAGGCATGACCACCGTCGTTTCCGCCCAAAATCTCGGCCTGACTTTCCCCACCGGCGATGGCGACATCGTCGCGCTCTCCGACGTCAATCTCACCATCAACAAGGGCGACTTCGTTTCCTTCATTGGCCCCTCGGGCTGCGGCAAGACCACGTTCCTGCGCGCCATTGCCGATCTCGAAAAACCCACGTCCGGCACGCTCAGCGTCAATGGCATGACCCCGGAACAGGCGCGCCAGGCCCGCGCCTATGGCTATGTGTTCCAGGCGGCGGCGCTCTATCCCTGGCGCACCATCGAGAAGAACATCGCCCTGCCGCTCGAAATCATGGGCCACTCGCCCGCCGAGCAGTCCGAGCGCATCGCGCGCACCATGGAGCTGGTGAACCTTTCGGGCTTCGAGAAGAAATACCCCTGGCAGCTCTCGGGCGGCATGCAGCAACGCGCCTCCATCGCCCGGGCCCTCGCCTTCGACGCCGACCTGCTGCTGATGGACGAGCCCTTCGGCGCGCTCGACGAAATCGTCCGCGACCACCTCAACTCCGAGCTGCTCAAACTCTGGGAGCGCACGCAAAAAACCATCTGCTTTGTAACGCACTCCATCCCCGAGGCGGTCTATCTCTCGACCCGCATCGTGGTCATGTCTCCGCGCCCTGGCCGGGTGACGGACATCATAGAAAGCACCTTGCCCAGGGATCGCCCGCTCGACATCCGCGAAACCCCGGAATTCCTGGCCATCGCCGCCCGCGTGCGCGAAGGGCTGCGGGCCGGGCACAGCTATGATGGGGGAGCGGTGTGATGGCGGTGCGGGATGTGTCGGCTCTTTTGCATCCCTCCCCCTTGAGGGGAGGGGCCGAGGGTGGGGGTGTCGGCACCTCCACGCGGTCTGCGCTTGTTTCGATGACGACACCCCCACCCCAACCCCTCCCCTCAAGGGGGAGGAGCTTTGGATCGGCGGGCTGGAGAACGTCATGACCCGCCTCCTCCCCGTCCTCACCATTCTCCTTGCCATCCTCGTCATCTGGTATGGAGCGGCCGTGCCGATGAATGCCAACTGGCAGGTAACGCTCAATAACCGCGCTGATCTCGTGGATGTGCCCCTCACCACCTTTGCCCAGCAGACCTGGAGCCAGGACAAGCCGGTCTTGCCGGCGCCGCATCAGGTGATTTCCGAAATCTGGAACGCCACGGTGGCGCTCGATATCTCGTCCAAGCGCTCGCTCGCCTATCACGGCTGGATTACCCTCTCTGCAACCCTTTTGGGCTTTGCCTTTGGCACTGCGCTCGGCGTGCTCCTGGCCGTCGCCATCATCCACAATGATGCGTCCGACCGCTCGCTGATGCCCTGGATCATCGCCAGCCAGACCATTCCCATTCTCGCCGTGGCGCCCATGGTGGTGGTCGGCCTGGGCGCGGTGGGCCTCACCGGCCTCGTGCCCAAATCCCTGATCTCGATGTATCTCTCGTTCTTCCCGGTCGTCGTCGGCATGGTCAAGGGCTTGCGCTCGCCCGAAGCCATCCAGCTCGATCTCATGCGCACCTATGATGCCAATGGCTGGCAGACCTTCTGGAAGTTGCGCTGGCCGGCGGCCATGCCCTTCCTCTTTGCCTCCATGAAAGTGGGCATCGCCATTTCGCTGATCGGGGCAGTGGTGGCCGAACTTTCCAATGCCTCGGGCGGCGGTCTTGGTGTTCGTCTCCTCACCGGCTCCTATAATGGCCAGACCGTGCAGATCTGGGCAGCGCTGTTCATCGCGGCGGGCCTGGCTGCCATCCTGGTGGCGCTGGTCGGCAGCGCCGAGCGCTGGGTCAATGCCCGCATGGGGGCGCGGGCATGATGCGCTCCGACCTCACCCCCCTGCAATCCGGCCTCGCCCTCCTCGCCGCGCTGGCGGCACTGGCCGGGCTGGCATTCAGCCTTTCCACGTTCACCACCGCGCCACTGCTGGCGCTGGTGTGCTCGCTCGGCGCTCTCTCGCTGGTCCGATTGATCTGGCCCTTCAGCCTCTGGCTCGATGGCGCGCTGGCGCTGCTGGGCGCCCTGGCCCTGGTCGCATCCCTGCCTGCGGAAGGCTCGATGCCGGGCCATCACTGGCTGGCGCTGGTCGCCGCATGGGCCTTTGCCTGGCTCTTTGTCGAACGCCTGTCGGCAACGATCCGCCTGGGCAAACTGCCCGAAACGGGAACGGGCCTCGTCATCCCGATTGTCTTCGGCCTCGCCCTGCTGGTCGCCTGGGAGGTCATCACCCGCGGCGCCAATGTCCCGCCGGTGCTGCTGCCGCCACCCTCTGCCATCGGCGCCCGGTTTCTGGCGGAGACATCCATTCTCTGGGCCGATTTCGTCCAGACCTTCATCAAGTCCGTGCTGCCCGGCTATGCCATGGGCTGCCTTGCGGGCCTCGGCGTCGCGATCCTTGTCGACCGTTCGCCCTTTCTCAAAGCCGGGGTCATGCCCATTGGCAATTTCATGTCGGCGCTGCCCATCATCGGCATCGCCCCGATCATGGTCATGTGGTTCGGCTTCGACTGGCAGAGTAAGGCCGCCGTCGTCGTCGCCATGACCTTCTTTCCCATGCTGGTCAACACGGTTGCCGGGCTCAATGCCGCCTCGGCCATCGAACGCGACCTCATGCACACCTATGCCGCCTCCTCCTGGCAAACCCTTATGAAGTTGCGGCTTCCCGCTGCGGGCCCCTTCATATTCAACGCCCTCAAGATCAACTCGACTCTGGCCTTGATCGGCGCAATCGTAGCGGAATTCTTCGGAACGCCCATTGTGGGAATGGGCTTTCGGATTTCGACCGGGGTGGGGCGTCTTGCCATCGACCTGGTCTGGGCGGAGATCGCTGTTGCGGCGGTCGCGGGGTCCGCCTTCTATGGGGTGATCGCTCTCATCGAGAGGGGCGTCACCTTCTGGCATCCGTCTGTCCGCGGTGGACGGGCGTAACAGGCAACAAGGGAACGAGAATGAACAAGATCATCACCGGAATGCTGGCTGGCGCCCTGGCGCTATCCGCAGCCCCGGCTGCACTGGCGGACGATGCGCTGACTTTGCAGCTCAAGTGGGTGACCCAGGCGCAGTTCGCCGGCTATCTGGTCGCCGAATCCAAGGGCTTTTATGACGAGGAAGACCTCGACATCACCATCCTGCCGGGCGGCCCCAATATCGCCCCCGAACAGGTCATCGCCGGCGGTGGCGCCGACATCATCGTCACCTGGATGGCTGCCGGCATGGCCGCTCGTGAATCGGGCGTGCCACTGGTCAACATTGCCCAGCCGTTCAAGCGCTCTGGCCTGATGATGATCTGCCCCGAGGAAACCGGCATCACCCAGGTCTCGGATTTCCCCGGCCACACGCTGGGCGTCTGGTTCTTCGGCAATGAATATCCCTTCTTTGCCTGGATGAACAAGGAAGGCATTGCCACCGACGGGTCCGAAGGCGGCGTCACCGTGCTGCAGCAGAGCTTTGATATCCAGCCCATGATCCAGGGCCAGGCCGACTGCATCTCGGTCATGACCTACAATGAATATGGCCAGGCGCTCGATGCCGGCTATGGCCCCGACAACCTGACCATCTTCAACTACACCGATATGGGCAACGACCTGCTCGAAGACGGTCTCTATGTCCTGGAAGATAGCCTCGACGATCCCGCCAAGGTCGATGCCTATACGCGCTTTGTGAAGGCCTCGATGAAGGGTTGGGCCTATGCCCTCGAAAACCCCGAGGAAGCCGCCCAGATCGTCGTCGACATGGACGACACCGGCGCCGCCACCCTTGAGCACCAGCTCTATATGGTGGGCGAGGTTTCCAAGCTGGTCGATGCGACCGATCCGGCCCTCAACATGGAGACCTATGACCGCACGGTTCAGGCCTTGCTTGATCAGGGCATCATCAAGGCCACACCGGAAGGCGCCTATACCAGTGTCGTCACCGACGCCTTGAAGTAATCAGCGTTCAAGCGGACGTTTTGAGCAGGCGGGGCGTGATCCCCGCCTGTTTTTTTGCTCCGCGATTTATGCTGCGGAACAAATTCCCCTCCCTCACAGTTGATTGACCACTTGCGTCAACCAACAAGAGGGTCATCCCATGAACTCCATTATCTACATCGTCGGCCTCATCGTTATCGTCATGGCCATCCTGTCCTTCATCGGTCTTGCTTGATCCAGGCCCAGGGAGGACAACCAAATGACTATTGATGCACCCGGCGGCGTCGCGATCGTCGAAACCACTTCCCAAGCAGAGCGCGAAAGCGCCGGCTATGTCGATTGGGGTTCCATTATCGCGGGCATCGTCTTCGCTTCGGCAATTTCTCTGGTTCTAATCACCTTCGGATCAGCGGTCGGTCTCAACTTTGTCGACTTCAATGCTCGCGAAGGCGCTCCGGCGTTCCTGATTGGCATTGGGGCGGCAAGCTGGTTCCTCTGGGTCCAGATTTCAAGCTTCATGGCGGGCGGCTATCTCACCGGCCGGCTGCGTCGCCGTCATTTCGATGCGTCGGAAGACGAAAGTGATATGCGCGATGGCGCCCATGGCCTACTGGTTTGGGGCGGCGCAATGATCATCGGCGCCGTGCTGGCCATTTCCGGCATCGGCGCTGCGGCTTCGACCGCAGGCAATGTCGCGGCCACGGCAACTTTGGCTGCATCCAATGCTGCCGAAGGCGCTGCGACCGAAGCCATGGATCCCAATGCCTACTTCATCGACACCCTGTTCCGAGGCAATACCGCTCCGGACCCGGAAACCGCGCGCGCTGAAGCGGGTCGGATCTTTGCCCAGGCCGCGCTCGGTGATGGCACCCTGGCCGATGAAGACCGCACCTATCTGGCCAATGTCGTGGCTGCCAATACCGGCCTGACGCCGGAGGAGGCACAGGCCCGTGTTGATCAGGTCGCGGCCAATATCGAGCAGGCTCGCCAGGAAGCTGTCGAGGCGGCCCGCATTGCCCGCAACACGGCCATTATCGCCGCGTTCCTGCTTGCTGCCTCGTCGCTGGTCTCGGCCATCGGCGCCTATTGGGCGGCCCAGAAGGGCGGCAACCACCGCGACAACAACACCGTCTTTGCCGACGTCTTCCGTCGGTTCTGATCGGGCAGCGAAAGGAGAATAGCGATGTTTAAGGGTCTCGCACTTTGGCTGCTCGGCGTGCCGATCTGGCTCATCATCATCATCTTCCTGGTCACGTGACCAGCACGATGTGGACTGCAAGGCGGGGAGCGATCCCCGCCTTTTTATTTGCTCTTGAGGCCGCGGATCAGCGCCTTCAGCACCTTGCGATAGTCGTCGATCTCTTCGGTTGGCGCCTGTGCCGCCCGGTCGAAAAGAGCATTGAGAAGCATTGCCAGGGGCCGCTCCGGCAAGGCCTTGATGGCTCCGGCGGCAATGGCGTGATCCACCGCCTCCACCAGCATATGGCGCCCTTGGCGCGTCTGGATGGCGTCCAAAGCCTCCCGCCCCAGCACAGCCGGAGCATCGACCAGCAAGATACGCCGCCGGCCCTCATCCCGCATGGCCTCGACAAGTCCGTCTCCGCCCTTGACCAGCGCCTTCACCGGTCCGGTCTCCTCGTCATCACCATCTGTCGCGGCGTTGATGGCGAGCGCCACCAGGGCATGTTCCTCCTCGACCACAGCGGTGAACAGCGCCAGCTTGTCGGCATAGTGGTGATAAAGCGCGCCGCGCGTCACCCCTGCCGCCGCCACGATCTCGGGCGTGCTGGTTTCCCAATAGCCTTTTGCGGCGAACAGCGCCCGCGCCGCCGAGATCAGCGCCCGCCGCGTCGCCATGCGGCGATCCTCCTGACGTCTCCTGACTTCCATCGGCGCGCCTCTTTGCCCAAACATTAAATTTCAGACAGGCAGAATGTTTTTAATTGAACGCCTTTGCAAGCCGTCGGCCAATATTATTCAATCTGGCCGCCCACCAGGGATGATGCGCTTGCGCCCTGTTCGCGTTCGGCCTAGCTCTGGCGCATTCCGGCTCAGAGCATTTTCATGACCAAGACCCTTTCCGATTTTTCCGCCAATCGCCTCGATGGAACGCCGCAATCCCTGTCCGATTATGCCGGACAGGTAGTGCTGGTGGTCAATGTCGCCAGCCAATGCGGCTTCACCCCGCAGTATGAAGGGGTCGAAGCGCTCTACCGGGCCCATAAGGACGCCGGCCTCGTCGTGCTCGGCTTTCCCTGCAACCAGTTTGGCGAACAGGAGCCCGGCAGCAACTCCGAGATTGCCCGGTTCTGCGCCATAAATTTCGGTGTCAGCTTTCCGCTGTTCGAGCGGGTGGACGTCAATGGCGACGCTGAACACCCGTTCTTTGGCTGGTTGAAGGCTTCGGCGCCCGGCCTGCTGGGAAGCCAGGCCATCAAATGGAATTTCACCAAATTCCTCATTGGACGGGATGGCCGGGTCATCGAGCGCTATGCCTCCACCACCGAACCGGCGGACATCGCCCCCGATATCGAAAAATTGCTGTAGCCCATCGGCCACAGCTTTGATCACATTCCTTCCGCAGCGGAACGGATCGGCCGCATTTCCGTTCGTTTGGCAAGGGGCAGATATGAGCCCGCCGGCCCCGGCGCGCTCCCCTTGTAAAGAGGGCGGCACCAAGCCGCCAATAGAAGGAATGAAACAATGAAAAAGACCCTTCTGGCCTCCGTGGCCGTGATTTCGCTTGCCTTCAGCCTGCCCGCCATGGCGCAGGACGGTGTTGTTGACGCTGATGCCGGCGCGGCCATTGGTCTGACCGGCGGCGCTGCTGGTGGTGCAACCATTGGCTTTCTGGCTGGCGGCCCGATTGGCGCCATCATCGGCGGCTTCGCTGGTGCCGTGATCGGTGCCGAAGCGGGCATTGCCACCTCCACCATCGAATATGCCGGCACCCATCCGGTCGAGCCCATCTATATCGAAGGCTCGGTCAGTGCTGGCGCCACCGTCCCGGCTGGCGTCACCATTTACCCGGTCGAGGGCGACCCGGCTTATGGTTATCTCTATGCCAATGGCCGCGTCTGGATCGTGGATCTTGCCACCAATACGCTGGTCTATTCGCCCGGCTATGTGGTGAGCCAGTCGGCTGCCGATTTCGCCATTGCCAATCCGGTTGAGCCGGTCAATGCCGAAGGCGATGTCGTGGTGGGTTACGTGCTGCCCGATGGCACGACCATTACCCCGGTCCCCGAGGACCCCTACTACGGCTATGTCTATATCGATGGCCGTCCGGCCTTGGTGGAAAGCAGCTCGCGCACCGTGGTCTGGGTCCAGTAACCAGCCATTGCAATCTTTGGCCGCCCGGACATCTGTTCGGGCGGCTTTGCTTTGCGCCGCCAATGCTTTAGATTTCCGCCCTGTATGAATTCGGGCGGCGGGGTCCGAAGGCGTTTGGAGGCGGGGGCCGATGGCCGATATTCTTGACTATTGCAAGGATCTCAAACAGGTCCGGTTCAAGTCTGGCCAGGTCATGCTGCCCGAGGGCGAGCGGCTGGGAAAGCTCCTGGTGCTGGTCGAGGGGCAGGTGGAGGTTATCCGCGAACGCACCCAGGTCACCCATGTGGATGAACCCGGTTCGATCTTTGGGGAAATGGCGGTGCTGCTCGACATGGCCCATTCGGCCACGGTCAAGGCGCTCTCCCCGGTTACCGCCTATGAAATACCCGATGCGCTGACCTTCCTTGATGGCCACCCGGAAATGAGCCTTCACATTGCCACCATGCTGGCGCGGCGGCTCTATTACACCACCTCCTACCTGGTCGATCTGCAGCAGCAGGCCGCCGGCAAGCGGCAGGACCTCGATCTGGTGGACCAGATTCTATCGACCCTGGTGGATCCGGCCGAGACCGGCAAGAAGCGGAAATGACCGGCAAGCCGTCTGTCACCATAGCCTATTGCACCCAGTGCAACTGGCTGCTGCGCTCGGGCTGGATGGCTCAGGAACTGCTGTCCACCTTTTCCACCGAACTAGGGCAGGTGACCCTGGTGCCCGGCACCGGCGGCATCTTTGAAATCCATCTGGGCGATGAACTGCTCTGGGAGCGCAAGCGCGACGGCGGCTTCCCCGATATCCGCCTGCTCAAGCAGATGGTGCGCGACCGCATCGACCCGGATCGAGATCTCGGTCATGTCGATCGGATTGGCCTTGAACAGTAATGGCTTTCCAATTGTGGCGGGTGCGCTAGTCTCCTTGCTGTGAATCACTCAGGGAGGCCAGCGTCATGGCACATAAATTCAATATCACGGCCGCAGCCAACGACCAGTTCAAGTTCGATTTCTCCTATAATGCCGAGAAGATTTTCTGGTCGGAAAATTACAAGCAGAAGGCCAGCGCTCAGAACGGCATTGATTCTCTGAAAAAGAACGCGCCGGACGCTATTGTCGTCGACCTCTCCAAGGACGAGACCGGGTCGGGCTACCGCTTCGAAATCGTCGCGTCCAAGGATGGTCAGCATTTCGTGCGCTTTGTCGCCTCCAATGGCGAAACCATGGCCCGCACCGAAACCTATGCCTCCAAGGCTTCCGCCAAGAACGCCATTGAATCGCTCAAGAAGAATGGCCCCGGCGCCGAAGTGGTTGACGCGTAACGCTTCACCATTCCCAAGGCCGACCTCCTTGCATTAGTCTCCCGGCGAACCACTTCCGGGAGACATCTCATCATGCGTATCACGTCCGTGCTTCTCGCTGGCGCCGCCCTGGCGTTCTCGGCCCTGCCCCTGGCGGCCCAGGACCTGCCCGACCTGGGCGGCCGCACCATCCACGCTGTCACCGAAAACGCCTATTACCCGCTCAATTTCGCCGGCCCGGACGGGCAGGGCATCGGGCTCGAATATGACGTGATCAACGAGGTCGCCAAGCGCCTCAACGCGAGCGTGGAGTGGGACCTCACCGCCTGGGACGTGATGATCGAAAGCGTACGCACCGGCCAGTTCGATATCGGCGCCGATGGCATCACCATCACCGCCGAGCGCGAAGAGCAGATTGATTTCACTGTCCCGTTCATCACCGTCGAGCAATATTTCCTCGTACGCGCCGATGAAGAGCGCATCACCGGGCCTGAGAGCTTTGCCGAAAACACCGATCTGCTGTTCGGCGCCCAGGCCGGTACCTCGTCCTTCTACACCGCCATCTACGATGTTCTCGACGGTGACGAAGCCAATCCGCGGGTGAAGACCTTCGACAGCTTTGGCGCTGCCGTTCAGGCCGTCAAGGCCGGCGACGTTGACGCGGTCATCGCCGATCAGGCCGCCTCGGCAGGTTACATCGGCGCCGACCCAGGCGCTTTCAAACAGGCCGGCGCCGCCATCAAGTCCGACCCCTTTGGTTTCATCCTCACCCCCGGCTCTGACCTCGTCGAACCCGTCAACGCTGCCCTCGCCCAAATGCAGGCCGACGGCTGGCTCGACGAGCGCATCAACTACTGGTTCTTCGAATACGCGGCGAATTGAGGCCTGATTGTCTGCATGAGTTTGTGATCCTTGCCCCACCCTCACTCCCTCCCCATCAAGGGGAGGGAGGCGCAAGCCAGATGGCCCGTGTTCATCGTCTCCCTCTCCCTTGTTGGGAGGGATAAAGGGTGGGGGTGGCCATGCCCTCCACACCCTCGTATGCATTCCCAATGACCCACCGTCCCCGCCGCCCAACCCTGTTTGCCCGCTTGCCCTATTGGCTCCTCGCCATTGGCCTGCTGTTCGTGCTCGGCCTCTGGGCGATCACCAGCAACCAGACCTATGGCGAGATCTTCCGCACCCTGTCGGGCGGCGTCCTGACCACGCTTTGGGTCACCATCCTCGCCTTTGCCGCGGCGACAGTCCTGGGTCTGCTTATCGCCCTGGCTCGCACGTCGAGCCATCGCCTGCTGCGCGAATTGGCGACATTTTATGTCGAGATCATCCGCGGCATCCCCATTCTGGTGTTTCTCTTCTACATCGCCTTTGTCGCGGCCCCGGCCATGGTGGCGGGTTTCAATTTTGTCGTCTCGCCCCTCATCGATTGGGGCTGGATCACCCCGGCCAGCGTGCGCGGCTTCGATTTCGTCTGGCGCGCCATTTTTGCCCTGACGGTCTGCTATTCCGCCTTCATCGCCGAAATTTTTCGCGCCGGTATCGAGGCGGTGGGGCGCGGCCAGATCGAGGCGGCGCGCTCGCTCGGGCTCTCCCGCTGGCATTGCTTCCGCCACATCATCTTCCCCCAGGCCCTGCGCACCATCCTGCCGCCGCTGGGCAATGACTTCGTCTCCATGGTCAAGGACTCGGCGCTGGTTTCGGCGCTCGGGGTGCAGGACATCACCCAATTGGGCAAGCTCTCCGCCTCATCGAGCTTTCTATTCTTTGAGACCTATAACGTTGTCGCCTTCCTTTACCTCACCATGACCATCTCGCTCTCCCTCTTGGTGCGCTGGCTGGAGCAGGTCATGGACAAAAGGGTATCGCGATAGAGTGTTCCTGGCAGACGTGCCAAGGGTTCTGCGGTTCTTGAACGCGACAGCGCTTGCACGGCGGGCCGGTGGTCCCCATCTTGCAAGCGTCACCATTGGAGAGCTCCATGCACGCCATCGCCCGCATCGCCATCGTCGCCGTCGCCGCCCTGAGCCTTGCTGCCTGTGGCAATCGCAACGAGGTTGGCAATGTCGGGGTCGACTGGACCGGCAATGACATCTCCATCGAGGCGCTGGCCGACCCTGAGGTGGATGGTGTCGTGTGCCACCTGTCCTTTTTCAATCGCTCCTTCATTGACCGCATGAGCCAGGGCAATTGGTTCGAGGACCCTTCCTATTCGGCGCTCGATTGCTCGGTGGTGGGTCCGGTCACGGTGGGCGACATCAATACGAACGGCGGCGAGGAAATCTTCCGCGAGGGGCGCTCCCTCATCTGGAAGTCGCTGCGCGTCACCCGCATCTATGACGCGGCCAATAATGCGCTGATTTACCTGGCCCATGCGCGCGAGATCCAGCAGGGCTCGGGCAAGATGAGCCTGTCGGTGGTGCCGCTCAATGGGCTCGACGTCACCTGGGAAAATGGCGCCCCGGCGCCCCAGCCCATGCAGGGCTCGGTCATGGTGCAATAGCCAGGGCTGTCTGCCTCGAAGGCATTTGTCTCTTACTTGAGAAAAATCGTCACTTGCTTTGACAGGCGCCAGCAAGGTGGCGCGCTCACCTTCTCCCGGTCAACTGGTGCGCCGGGAGGGACCCGTGAGGTCAGCGCTTGACTATGTGGCGGCCAATGCCGCCGATCTGGCCTATGGGCTGGCTTTCTTCATGGTCTGCTATCTCATCGCGCGCCTGCTCAAGGTCCCGCCACCCGTGGCCCTGGCCTTTGCCGTACTGCCCATGGTGGTGCTCTATTGGCTGCAGAACCCCAATGCGCCTGCCCGGCTGATGGCGGCGCTAACCTGATCTGACCAGTCGGTCCTGTCCATTTTCGCAGTCGGCAAGCGGTGAGAACAGCTTGCCGAACGCGGCCTGAACTGCGCAAAAGCGTTCCGCCTGACACCGCTTCAAGCGTCAGGCTTCAGCACGATATTCTCAGCAAACAAACAGAGGACCCGCCTGGAAGCGGGCAAAGGAAGACGACCATGGCAATCCTGATTGGCGATACCGCTCCCGATTTCACCCTGCCCTCCACCGAGGGCACCATTGCCTTCCACGACTATGTCGATGGCGCCTGGGCGGTGTTGTTCAGCCACCCCAAGAATTTCACCCCGGTCTGCACCACCGAGTTGGGCTACACCGCCAAGCTCAAGGACGAATTCGCAAAGCGTGGCGTAAAGGTGCTGGGCCTTTCGGTCGACAAACTCGAGGATCACGCCGGCTGGGCCAAGGATATCGAGGAAACCCAAGGCACCGCGCTCAATTTCCCGCTCCTGGCCGATACCGAGGGCGAGGTCGCCCGCAAATACGACATGATCCACCCCAATGCCGACAATACCCTGACCGTGCGGTCGCTCTTCGTCATCGGGCCGGACAAGAAGGTCAAGCTCAAGATTGAATACCCCGCCTCCACTGGCCGGAACTTCAATGAGATCCTGCGCGTGATCGACAGCCTGCAGCTGACGGCCAAGCACCAGGTGGCCACCCCGGTGAACTGGAACCAGGGCGAGGACGTCATCATCGTGCCTGCCGTTACCAATGAAGCGGCCAAGGCCAAGTACCCCGATGGCTGGAAGGAACTAAAGCCCTACCTGCGCATCGTGCCCCAGCCCAAGGGCTGAGGCCCTTCATTCAGTTTCTCCCTGACCAACTTGGGGGGCGGTGGCGCGGCCATCACCCCCTTTTCTCTGCCCTTTGGCGGCCCAAGCTGCCACATTCGCGCCCCATTTCGGGCCTGCTCCGGCTTTTTCGGTCGTGCTTGGTGGCTCCAAAGACCCGTTTTCTGGCCTTTGGCGACGCTTTGCCGGAACCGTTGCCCATCGGACACACCGCGCAAATCGGTTCCGCTCACTCCGACAATCGGGCTTTGATGCGGCACGCTGCCGGAAAAATGCGGATTCTCGTTCTAAGGTTTCCCGATTCTGAACGGTCCGGCCAAGCGCTCACTGTGCCAAATCCTGTGCTTTGGCGGCATCAAACTGGGGCGTCAGGTCGCAGGCGGCCCATTTGGCCCAGATTCCGGCCCGGCCTGCCTCTATTGAAGCGGCATCGACAATTTCAGCGAGCCTCTGGACCATTGACTAAGACAGCCGTAATCGCCGCCGCATCGGCCGCAGCCCTTCTCCTCCTCACCCCTGCAGCCTATGCCCAGTGTGGTGGCGCCTCCTGGTACGGTCCCGGATTTCACGGCAAGACTGCCGCGTCCGGTCAGACTTTCGACCAGAACGCCATGACCGCGGCGCACCGGACCCTTCCTTTCGGTACCAAGGTCGAAGTGACCGACCAGTCCACCGGCAAGTCGGTGGAAGTCACCATCAATGATCGTGGCCCCTTCGTGGGCAAGCGCATCATCGATCTTTCCAAGGGCGCCGCAGCGGCCCTCGGATTTCAGAACAAGGGCGTGACGTCGGTCTGCATTGCGCAGCGCTAGAGCGCTTCCAGCAAAACTGGCTCCGGTTTTGCGGTCGGAAACGCAACAAGACAAACATTTGGGGCAATTCAGCGTTTCATAGAAATGGTGAATTGATCCAAGCTCTCGCCTCTCAAGATCATCAAGGGCCGCCCGACATTCGGGCGGCCTTTTTGTTTGGTCGCGACCTGGGCGCTCACAGGTCCGGCTGCCGGGCGACAAAGTCGCCGATATTATCCCGCTCTGTGCCGATATCGGCCAGCAGCCGGTCGTCGAGCGTGGCCAGTTTACGCCGGGCAATATTGCGCAACCGCCAATTGTGCAGCCTGCGTACAATGGGTTCAAACATCTTTGGTCTCCTTGAATGGAACGCAGCCGACCGGCATCGCAGGACCTCCATCCTGCGTTTCAAAATTGATATGATCGGCTGTGTCTTCGGACAGATCCTGCTGCCCGCTACTGCTACAATTGCGAATTTTCGCTGCCTGGCGCTATAGTCAGGATCGAAACACGCTTTGCAGGGATGAAAAATGGATTTCGCCTGGGACGACCTTCGGCTGTTTCTTGATGTCGCACGGCTGGGCGGCCTCACTGCCGCGACCCAGACCACCGGCCTTTCGGCCGCCACTCTCGGGCGGCGGGTCACGGCGCTTGAACATCATGTGGGCGAGCCGCTCTTCCTGCGCAGCCAGACCGGCTACCGGCTGACGCCGGCGGGCGAGGAGCTACTGTTGCGCGCCGAAGAGGTCGAGGCGGCCATGCTCTCGCTCAAACGCTGGAAGGACGGCGCCATGGGCGAGCGGGTCGTGCGCGTCTCAGCGGGGCCCTGGACTTCGGCTTTTCTGGCGCGCCACATTGCCGGCATCTGGACCGCCGCGGACCGTTTCACGCTCGAACTGGTGACGGCCAGCCATAAGGTCGATATCGGCCGCCGCCATGCCGATATCGGCATTCGGAACCAGCGCCCCACCGAGCAGTGGCTGGCAGGACGCCTGGTCGGCAAGGTGGCCTATGGCCTCTATGCCCGGCCCGAAATGATCAGTGGCGTGGCCGCGGGCTATTTTGTCGGCGTTGCCGGCGAGGCCAGCCAGACCCATTCGGCTCGCTGGCTGCAGGCCCGCCATGGCGACCGCATCGCCACGCGCGGCAATGACGCCATGAGCGTCCTGGAACTGGTGGCCGCCGGGGCCGGCATGTCGGTGTTTCCCTGCTTCGTGGGCGACAGCGAGGCGCGGGTGGCGCGCATGGCGGGGATCATCCCGGAGTTGGAAACCGAGCAATGGCTGGTCTGTCATCATGAGGAGCGGCATGTGCCGGCCGTGCGCACCGTCACCGAGCGCATCGCCGATCTGCTGCGGGAGCACGCGCCCCTGTTTCGCGGCGATCTGGGCGAGCGTCAGTAAAGATTTTCAGTAATATTTCGCATTAGAGGTATGTTAGCAGCTTGCCTCCAGTATTCGGCACGGACGCAGAAAATATTGGCGGGCGATACTATGCGTGCATACGCTTATGTCGTGGGTTCCGGCATCGGGCCGGGATCGGCGCTATTGGACTTGGCGCGAGGGCTCGGCTTTGCCGGCGTGTCCTCCTATTCGGGCATTACCCAGGCCGAGCAGCAGGCGCAGGTCACCCCGCTCTGCTTTTTCCTCTGTGCCGCCACCGAGGATTTCGCCAGCCTGCGCAATGTCGCCAATGCCGTGCGCTTCAGCACCACGCGCCGACTTCGGTTCTCGCCGCTGATCTACTTTGCCGAAAGTCCGTCGGTGGACGGCATCAATGCCTGCCTCAATATGGGGTTTGATGACATCATCACCATGCCTTTTACCCGTAAGCGCGTGCTGGATCGGGTGGCGCGGCAGGTGGGCCAGAATGTCACCTATTATGAAACGCCCAGCTATTTCGGGCCGGATCGCCGTGGCCGCGACGCGCCGCAATCCAGGGTTCAGGACAAACGTCACGGTGGCCCTTTCCGAAGGCTCGAAATTATCCGCAGCCTCACCAGCGGGGTCAATGTGCTGCGCGACGAGCAGTTTGCCTCCGCGCTCATGTGACCGGAATGCAATCGTTGCAATAAACCGTTCTACGCGCCGTCGGCACCTATTCTCAGCCCTGGCGAAATGGCTTAGCCTCACGGGCAATAACCTTTATTGAGCACTAAACCAAAATGCGATTCGGCCTTGCGCTGCCGCCCCAGATCAAGGTCTTCGGGGCCTTCTTTGTTTATTCCTTTGCCATGGGCTCAATGTTCCCGCGCCTTCCCGATATTCAGGAGGCCATGGGTGTGGGCGAGGGCCAGCTTGGCCTGGCGCTGATCGGCTCGGCCGTCGGCACGTTGATTTCATTGACCTTTGCCGGGCGCTTCATCGAGGCCGTGGGCTATCGCCGGGTGCTGCTGGCCGCCATTCCACTGCTCTCGGCGCTCTATGCGCTGGCAGTCTGGGCGCCGGGGCCGCTGGTGTTCTTCCTGCTGCTCGTGCCGGTGGGCCTCACCATTGGCTGCATCGAGGTGATCATCAATATCGAGGCCGACCGCGTCGAGCATGCCATTGGCCGCCGTATCATGAGCCGCGCCCATGCCTTCTGGAGCCTGGGTTTCTTCACGGCCGGCATGGTCGGTTCCTTTCTGGCGCAGGCGGGCCTGTCGACGCAGCTGCATCTGATGATCATGATCCCGGTCATCCTCGTTGCCACCCTGGTGGTGCTCGGCCAGTTCCAGCCGGCTGCCCATCGCGCCGGCTCCAGCACCGATGAAACCCCGCGTTTTGCCAGGCCAACCCCGGCGATCATGGCGCTCGTGGCCGTGTGCCTCTCGGCCCTCCTGATGGAAGGCGCCGGCATCGACTGGTCGGCCATCTATATGCGCGACCTCTTTGCCGCCGCTCCCTTCTGGGCCGGTTTTGCCGTGGCGGTGGTTGCCGGTTCGCAGGCCGTGGCGCGCTTTTTTGCCGATGGTTTCGTTGACCGTTTCGGGCCGGTGCTGGTGGCGCGTGTGCTGCTCAGCGTGCTCGGGCTGGGCGTGCTGCTGACCTTCCTCTCGCTCTCTGCCTGGTCGGCCTATCTTGGCTTTGCCATGATCGGCATTGGCTCGAGTGCCCTGTTCCCGCTGGCTATGTCGGCGGCGGCGCAGCAAACCGACCGCCCGGCCGCCATCAATGTGGCGGCACTGGCGCAGTTCTCCTTCACCGCTTTCCTGTTGGGGCCGCCGCTCCTGGGCATGGTCGCCGAGCATTTCGGCATCCAGTGGACCTTTGGCATCGGCCTGCCACTGGTGCTGTTGGGCCTGGTCTCGGTGCAGGTGCTGGCGCCGCGCCCGGTCAACAAGCTGGTGACGCCATGATTGCCCCGCAACACCGCATCTATGCCTGCTTCTTCTTTTTCGCGGTCACCACCGGCGCGCTCATGGCGCGCCTGCCCGATATCCAAACCCACCTGGGGGTGAGCGAGGGGCAATTGGGCCTGACCATGATCGGCATGGCCATCGGCTCGCTGATTTCCTTGACCGTGGGCGCCCCCATTGTCGACCGGCTTGGCTTCCGCACCACTGCCTTTGTCACCACGCTCGGCCCGGCCATTCTTTTCGCCACCATTCCCTGGTTGCCCGTAGCGCCAGCCGTCTTTGCGGTGCTGTTTCTCGTCGGGTTGATGGCCGGCGCGCTCGAAATCAATCTCAATGTCGAAATCGACCGCCTCGAAGTGCATACCGGCAAGCGCTTCATGAACCGGGCCCACGGCTTTTGGAGCGTCGGCTTCTTCATCACCGCCCTCTTCGGTGCCATGATCCGCCAGTCCGGCCTTTCTGCAGGGCTGCACACCGGCATCGTCGCGCTCATCGTCGTTACTGTCGGCGGCTGGCTGATCTTTGGCGCCACCAATGCGCCCCGCACGGGGCGGGGCCTTGCCGAAGGTGCCGGTCACCGCTTTGCCTTCCCCAGTGTCGGGCTGCTGCCGCTCTGCCTCATCGGCTTTGCCGCCTTCCTGGTCGAGGGCGCCGGCATCGATTGGTCGGCGATCTACATGCGCGACGTCTTTGCGGTGGAGCCGATTGTCGGGGGCATGGGCCTGACGCTCTTTGCCTTCTGCATGGCGGTAATGCGCCTCTCGGCCGACCCTATCGTTGCCCGCTATGGGCCGCGCAACGTTGCCATGGTCATGCTCAGCTTTGCCAGCCTGGGTGCGCTGCTGGTCGGCGTGGCGCCGCATCCGGCGCTGGCCCTGCTTGGCTTCGCGCTGATGGGGGCCGGCTGTTCCGCGGTTTATCCGCTGGCCGTCTCCGCTGCCGCGCAGCGCACCGATCGGCCTGCCGCGGTCAATGTGGCCGCGCTGGGCCAGATCAGTTTCGTGGTCTTCTTCCTCGCCCCGCCGCTCCTTGGTTTCGTGGCGGAGTTCTTCCACATTCGCGCCTCCTATCTCGTCTGCCTGCCCTTGCTGCTGGCCGGGCTCTGGGCGTCGAGCTTTGCACTGGGCCACAAAAAGGTGGACACTCCGCTTGGCCTGCCCGCTGAACCGCTCGGACCCAATGGCTGAAGACCTGAACCCGCCGAACCTGCCCCCGATTGTCGATCTTCGGCAATCGGCCACGGCGCTGCGGGTGCAACGCGGGGTCATGCGCATGCTGCGCGCGCGCCATGACATGGCCTGCTATGCCGAAGTGCCGCTGCGCAACGGCCGTCGCGCCGATGTGCTGGCGGTCGGCCCCAAGGGCGAGATATGGATCATCGAGATCAAGTCGAGCCTCATCGACTTTCAGGTCGACCGAAAGTGGCCCGAATACCGCGAGTTTTCCGACAAGTTCTTCTTTGCCAAGCCGCCCGAGCTGGACGCCGAAATCTTTCCTCAAAGCGAAGGGTTGATCGTTGCCGATGGGCACGATGGCGCTATTCTGCGCGATAGTCCCGATACGCCGCTGGCGCCCGCCCGCCGCAAGGCGCTGATGCTCAAGCTTGCCCGCATGGGCGCCGACCGCATCCACGCGCTGATGGACCCGGGGCCAATGGTTTGAGCGTGCTTTCGATCAAGGCGCAGCCCCTGGCCCAGGTTGGCAATGCGACGGGCGAAAGCCCGGTATGGGACGAGGCGAGCGGCGCGCTCTATTGGCTCGACATTCCGCATGGACTGATCCAGCAACTTGCCGCCGATGGCACCATCAGGCGCTGGACCGCACCCATGATGATCGGCTCCATCGTCCTGGCCGCCACCGGCCGATTGCTGGCCGCAACCGCTCAGGGTTTTGCCCGCGTCACGCTCCATGACGACGGCACGGCCGGTCTCGACCCAGTCGCCGATGTCCTGGCCCCCGGCAGCGGCATGCGGTTCAACGATGGTGCCTGTGACCGGCAAGGCCGGTTCTGGTCCGGTACCATGCGCCTGTCCCCCGATCCGACCCGACCTGAAGGCATGCTCTATCGGCTGGGCGCCGATGGCACGGCCACCCCGCAAGCCAAGGGTCTCCTCACCCAGAATGGCCTCGCCTGGAGCCCCGATGGGCGGGTGATGTATCTTTCCGATTCGCACCCAGCCGTGCGCACCATCTGGACCTTCGACTTCGATCCCGAAAGCGGCACGCCCTCCAATCGAGAGGTGTTCGGCAATGATCTGCCCGGTCGCCCCGATGGTGCGGCCATGGATGCCGACGGCTGCTATTGGACCGCGGCCACCGATGCCGGGAAAATCCTGCGGCTGACACCCGCGGGCCGGATCGACGCCGAAATCACTGTTCCCGTGCGCAACCCCACCAATCTGTGCTTTGGCGGGCCGGATCTCCAAACCATCTTCATCACATCCCTGCAGCCGGGCGGCGCAGTCTTGCCGGGGGCAGGGGACCTGTTCAGCGCCCAAGTGCCCTTCAAGGGCATGCCCGAACCACGCGCCGTCCTCTCCAGCAAAACGCCCCCACCGGACGAAATGGTCTCCGCCCGCCTTCCCCCGCCGGCCAATTGGTCCTAGGTCCTGCTGCATGATTTCCACCCATTGGCGCATTGTCGCGCTGTTCTTCACCCATGCCCTGGCCGCCGGCGCCATTCACACCCGCATTCCCGACCTGCAGTTGATGATCGGCCTGTCCGAATCCCAACTCGGCCTGGTGCTGATGGGCCAGCCGCTCGGCGCGCTGTCCATGTTCCTGTTTTCCAGTGCCATCATCGAGCGCTTCGGCCCGCGCCGCATGATCCTCTGGCTGCTGCCCAGCGTGGTGATCACGGCGGCCCTGGCGACCGTCCTCCTCAGCCCCGTGGCGCTGTTCGTGTTGCTGGCGCTCAATGGTGTCGGCTTTTCGCTGACCAATATCGCCATGAATGTCGAGGCGGACCGGGTTGAGGCGGCCAGCGGCGCCCGGGTGATGAACACCTGCCATGGTGCCTGGAGCGTGGGCTTTCTGATCACTGCGCTGCTGGGCGCAACATTGCGCGGGCTGCATATCTCCCCCGCCGTGCATCTGTGGGGCCTGGCGCCCGTCGTGATCGCGCTGATCTTTCTTGTCGTGTTGCCCATGCCCAATATGCCGCCCCGCGCCCATGCCGCCGACAAGGTCCGCAAGCTGGCCTGGCCGACGCTGGCAACCATGGGCCTGGTGGCTTTCGGCCTTGGCGCAGGCCTCACCGAAGGCGCCGCGCGCGCCTGGTCGATCATTTATCTGCGCGACAGCTTCGAGGTTGCGCCCTTCATCGAATCCTTGGCCCTGCCGGCCCTGCTGCTCGCCATGGCCGGTGGACGGCTGGTGGCCGACCGCGTCATCGACCGCTTCGGACCGGTGCCGGTGGCGCGCAGCCTCTCGGCCCTCGCCATTGCCGGCCTGTTGGTGATTGTCCTGGCGCCCGTGGCCTGGGTCGCGCTCCTGGGTTTCCTCGCCGTGGGCGTGGGCATCTGCGTGCTTTATCCGCTGATGCTCTCGGCTGCAGCGCGGCTTGGGGATCGTCCCGCCAGCCAGAACGTGGCGGCCACAACGCTGATCTTCCAGTTTGTCAATCTGGGCGCACCGGGCTTCATCGGGGGCGTGGCGCAGGGCTTTGGCGTGCGCATGGCCTTTGCCGTGCTCATTCCCCTGCTGGTGCTGACCTTCGCCATGGCGGGCAGGCTACGCCCTAGAGATTGAAAACCCGGCCCGGCTGGAACTGGCCGAACTGCACGGCGCCGGTGGCCAGCACCTTGCCCTTGAAGCTCACCCAGCATTCATCCAGCGATACCGGCGCACCCGAGCCGGTCAGCAATACCGCATTGCCATGACCCACCGCATTGGCCTGGCCGGCGTCGAGCCTGATTTCGGGCACGCCTGCGAGCCCGGCCGAAACCGGCTTTATAAGGGCGTCGCGCTGCTCGCCCGCTTCGGCGGCTTCCAATTGGTCGATGGTCACGGCGTCGGCATCGGTGAAGGGGCCCACGGCGGCGCGATGCAGCCGTGTCACATGCCCCACCGTGCCCAGCGCCTCGGCAATGTCACGGGCCAGCGAGCGCACATAGGTGCCCTTGCCGCAGGTGACCTCCAACACGCTCTCTTCGGCCCCATGTTCGACCAGCGTGATGCCATCGATGTCGATGGGGCGGGCCGCCAGTTCCACCTTTTCCCCGGCCCGGGCCAGGTCATAGGCGCGCTCGCCATCCACCTTGATGGCGGAAAAGGCCGGTGGGCGCTGCATGATCGTGCCGGTGAACCGCGGCAGCACGGCTTCCAGGGCTGCCCCGTCCGGGCGCACATCCGAGGTCGCAATCACTTCGCCTTCGGTGTCGTCGGTGGTGGTGGCGCGGCCCCAGCCGATGGCGAAGCGGTAGATCTTGATGCCGTCCTGCACCTGCGGCACGGCCTTGGTCGCTTCACCCAGGGCAATGGGCAGGATGCCGGTGGCCAGCGGGTCGAGCGTTCCGGCATGGCCGGCCTTGGCGGCACTCAGCAGCCAGCGCACCTTGCCCACGGCCTGGGTCGAGGTGAAGTCATATGGCTTGTTGAGCACGATCCATCCGGAAATGGCGCGCTTCTTGGATTTGGGCTGGCTCAAGGTCAGTCTTCGCCTGTGTCGTCGTCGTCCAGATCGCGTTTGACCCGCTCGGAGCGCAGCAGCGCATCGATGCGGCCGGCCTCCTCGAACGTATCATCCACGAAAAAGCGGACTTCCGGGGCATATTTGAGGTTGATCAGCGGCGCGACCTGTCCGCGGATAAACTTGCGGTGGCGGTTGAGCGCTTCCACGATTTCTTCGGCATGCATGCCGCCCAGCGGCATCACATAGGCATTGGCGAGCTTGAGGTCAGGCGTCATGCGCACTTCGGGCACGGTCACAACCGCGCCGACAAGGGCTTCATCCTCGATGTCACCCCGGGCGAACATGGTTGCCAGGGCATGGCGCACCAGTTCCCCGACGCGCAGCATGCGCTGGCTCGGGCCAGCGGGCTTGTTGTCTTTTTTCATGGGCAAGCGGATTAGGCCCTCCCGGGTCTGCCGTCAATCCGCAAGGGTAAGCGTCACCTCGGTGGCGAGCCGCGCCATCTGGGCTTCCACCACCGCCGCCGGCACCGGCCAGCTGCTCGGCGTGGAGGGGTCAAAGGCGTCGCCCCGCCATTCCTGATAGACCATGCCCAGGCCCGCCTCGGATTTGTAAAAGCCCATCACCATCACTTCGCCCTGCCCGGCGAAATCGGCAAAGCTGTCGAGATAGGCGCCACAGACATAGCCCACTGGGGGCAGCTGGTCGCCCTCGTCGGGCTCAAGCTGGAACAGCGCCACGGTCTCGGGCTGGCATGATCGCGCGTAGACATTGATGACCACCGAGCGAAACTCGGCAAGGCTCATGCTGGCCTGATTTGAAATGCGCGCACCGTAAAGCGTGGACCAGAAAGCCTCGCCTTCGCCGCGCGGATAGATTTCCAGATGCGACTGTCCGCTTTCTTCCAGAAACCGCGTCGAAACCACCTCGGAAAGCGCCTCGACGCTGCTGGCGTCCTCGACCCAGTCGGGTGCCGGCAGTGTTAACCGCTGTCCCAGCGTTTCCAGGGTCAGCTGGCCGTTTTCACTGCTAAACGGCAGGGCGCCGGCCACTTGAGCGGCAGCATGTGCGCTCATCAGCAGCAGGGCAGCCAGTGGGGCCAGCGCATATTTCATCAAGGTCACGGGGTTCTCCTGACACCCGAAAATTACATCAGTGCCAACAGCGAAAGCCCCCTCCGCATCGACACGCTGACGATTAGGGGGACAGGCTTCCACGCGCAAGAGCGGCCCGAACGGGAGGATCAGAACGCCGGGTGGTTGCGGAGTTGCTGCAACACTCCAACCATGCGCTCACCAAGGCGCTACCCCCGAGCGGTGCGGGGCAGGGGGCTTTCCGGCAGCAGCCGGTGCGGCGGCTGGTGTCCGTCCATGAAGGCGCGGATATTGACGATCACCGCCTCCCCCATCTCCACCCGGGCCTCGAGCGTTGCCGAGGCCATGTGTGCGGTCAGCACCACATCATTGCTCTCCGCCAGCGCCAGAAGGCGTGGATTGATGCCCTCGCGGTTCTCGAACACATCGAGCGCTGCCCCGGCCAGATGCCCGCTTTCCAGCCGCTCGATCAGCGCCGCCTCGTCCAGCAGCTCGGGGCGGCTGACATTGATCACATAGGACCCCGGCTTCATCGCATCGAGTCTCTTGGCGGAGAGGATGTGATGCGTGTCACGGGTCAGCGGCGTGTGCAGCGAGACGATATCCACGGCCGCCAGCATGGCATCAAGATCGGGCCAATAATGGGCATCGAGCGGCGTTTCGACCGCCGGAGGCCGGCGATTGCGCGAATAATAATGGATGGTGAGGCCGAAGGCGCGGGCGCGCTGCGCCACGGCGGTGCCGATCCGGCCCATGCCGACAATGCCCAGAGCCTTGCCGCGCAGCCTGTGCCCCAGCATCGAGGTTGGCGACCAGCCGGCCCAGGCCCGGTCGCGCAGCAGCATCTGCGTGCCTTCCACGAGCCGCCGTGGCAGCGCCAGCATCAGCGCCGTGGCCATGTCGGCCGTGTCCTCGGTCAACACCGAGGGCGTATTGGTGACGGTCAGTCCCGCGGCCCAAGCCGCATCGAGGTCGATATTGTCCACACCATTGCCGAATTGGGCGATCAGCCGCACGCTGGGCGGCAGCCGGGCAATCAGCGCGGCGTCGATCCGGTCGGTGATGGTGGAAACCAGCACATCCTTGCCCACCAGCCCCTCGAGAATATCCTCGCTGGCCAGCGCCGCATCGGCATCATTGACATCGGTTTCGAACAGGGTTGCCATGCGCGCTTCAATGCTCGCAGGCAGGCGCCGGGTCACCAGAATCTTGGGTTTGCTTGATGTCATGCGTACCAGTGAAGGGCCAGCGCCAGGCGACACGTCAGCCGCCTTCAGCGACCATTAAGGAACTTTCGCTAGTGATAGGGCAAATCCAACCCGTCTGCAAAGTGATGTTATTTTTGCCAGCCTTGCCGGGCCGTATTCGCGCCCTAGTTCTGATCCTGCTGGCCCTTTGCGCAGCGCTTCCAGCCCTGCCACCCGTCCTGGCGCAGGACAATCCCAGTGGCCTGGCCTTGCCGCGCTTTGTCACCACCCGCTCGCACCCCATTAATGTCCGTGTCGGTCCTGGTACGCGTTATGAAATCGCCTGGAACTATACCGTCTCGGGCGTGCCGGTAGAGATCATTCAGGAATTTGATACCTGGCGCAAAATCCGTGACATGGACGGGGACGAGGGCTGGGTGCACCAGAGCCTCCTCTCAGGCAGTCGTGCCGGTTATGCCGCGCCGCTTCTGGCCAATGGCGAAGTGCTCATGCATGCCGGCAAATCCGATGACGCCGCGACGCGTGCCCGGCTGGCTGCCGGTGTGAGGGTCAACATCAGCGAATGCGATGGCGCCTGGTGCAACATTGCCGCCGGCCAGCCCGGCGAACGCCAGGCCTATTCCGGTTGGGTGCGCCAGGAAGAGCTTTGGGGCGTCTATCCCAACGAGGAATTTGACTAACTCGCGGCGTCAAGCTCGGCCAGAATATTGGTGCGCTCCCGGCCCCGCCGCACATCGTCCTCCAATTTGGGGCACGAGGCGCAATAGGCGTCGGGAAAGGCCAGGTAGTCGAGGCAACACCCCTTGCGCGCCATGATAGCCACCTGCCGCCCGTCATGGAGGTCGAGTGTTTCCAGCCCGCCATGCCCCTTGAGCCCCATGGCTTCCAGCCAGAGCGCGCAAAAGCGATATTGCTCCTCGATGCTGATCTCGGGGCGGTAGTGCTTGAGGCGCACCATCAGTGACAGCATCCGGTCGGTCAGCAGCCGCAGCGCCGGCACCCGCTTGAGCCTTGTGACGGCATTGATGTCGACCAGAAGCGCATCAGCCATGGCCCGCAAGTCCCGGCCCGCCTGGGCAATCAGCGTTTCGACACTGCCCTCAACCTGCGGTCCGGCCTTGAGCCGATAGCCATCGACATCCAGATTCTGCCGCGATTGCGACAGCGTGGTCACCGCGGGCAGGGCGCCATGCAGATGCACCGCGATCACCGCCAGATAGGCCGGCTGCCACAGCAAATTGGTCCAAAGGCGCACCGCATAAAACGGTTGTCCGGCCGCCGGATAGGCCGCCTCCAGCCGCGCATAAAGCGTTGCCAGGAAGTCGCCATTGTCCGCGCCCATCGTGTACCAGCCGGGCAGGTGACCGCCTGGCGATCCCTTGAGAAATCCCGTCGCCGACGCCGCCGTGGCGATGAACCGGGTCAGCGCGATATCGTCATTACTCTGGGCGAATAGATAGTTTCGGGTGGTCAAGATCAGCTCGCTGGTGAGGCTCAAAGTCCTACCCGGTTCAACCGGAGGAGGAAAGTCACCTTTGTTGCGCGCCGTCGTGCCCGCGTTTCTACCAATGCCCGCCTTTACTCGCCGCTTGGGCACGCCGCCGCAGTCTTGATCGACCAGATCATTCGCCCTGGAGGCTCGAATGCGAAGGCTCCGCTTGTATCTGCTGGCACATCAGGGCGGCACCGCCGTCATAGAATTCGCCATTCTCACGCCGGTCTATCTGCTCATGCTCACCGGCATGCTGGCCTATGGCATTTACTTCGGGGCGGCCCACGCCCTGCAGCAATTGGCTGCCGATGCCGCCCGCACCGCCATTGCCGGGCTCGACGAAGCCGAGCGCAACTTGCTGGTGTCTGACTATCTGTCGCGCAATGCCGCCGCCTATATGCTCATCGACCCGGCCCGGATCGAGCATGACATTGGCGACAGCCCCTCCGACCCCAATCAATATGTGGTGCGCCTCACCTATGACGCGACCCATCTGCCGATCTGGAACCTTTATCCGCCGCTGCCCCTGCCCAGTTCCACCCTGGCCTATGGCGCCACCATCCGGCGGGGCGGGATATGAGCTGGTCCTGGCCGGAATTTGGCCGCGATGAGCGCGGCAACATGGCCATTCTGTTTGCCTTCGGCTTCACCGTCTCGGCCATGGTGTCGGCGGTGGCGGTCGATGCCGCCTCGCTCTATCACGAGCGACGCATGATGCAGGCTGGGGTCGACCTGGCAGCTATTTCGGCGGCGACCGATCCCTCGCGTGCCGTCGAAATCGCCCAGTCCGTGCTGGTGGGGGCGCGGCTCCTTGCCCCGGCCAGCACGGATGGGCTGACCGTACTCACCGGCCGCTACAGCCCGTCCACACCCGCTATCGCCAACCGCTTTGTCCCCGGCGCGCAGCCGGCCAATGCCGTGGCGGTTGCGCTGGAACGGCCCGGTACGCTCTACTTTGCTTCCGGCTTTGCCCCGGCGCCCGCCATCAGCGCCTCCGGCGTCGCTGCCGTTACCCCCGAAGTCTCGTTTTCGCTCGGCTCCCGCCTCGCTAGCCTCAACGGCGGTATCGCCAATGCGCTTTTGTCCGATCTCCTTGGGACCACCGTCGCGCTCTCGGTCGCCGACTACTCCGCCCTGGCCGCGGCCCGCGTCGATGCGCTGACATTCCTCGATATGCTCTCCCAACAGATGGGACTGAGCGTCGGCACCTATGATGAACTGCTGGCCATGCAGGCTGACGCCGGGCAACTGGCCACGGCGCTGGCGGAACTGACCACTGGCCCGGTGCGCACGGCGCTGCTGACCCTTGCGGGCGGCAGTCACACCCTCACCCTTTCCAATCTGGTGTCGCTGGGGCGGTTGGGAGGCCTGCCACTGGGCAGTGGCGGCGGCGCCGAACTGTCGCTCTCGGTGCTCGAAGTCCTTGCCGCCGCCGCGGCCCTCGCCGATGGCGACCGGCAAATGTCGCTCAACCTTGGCGCTGCCGTGCCCGGCCTTGTAAGCCTCCGGCTCGATCTGGCGCTGGGCGAGCCGCCACAGGGCGGCGGCTGGTTCGCCATCGGCCCGGCCGGCACAGTGCTGCGCACCGCCCAGGTCCGGCTGCGCTTGCAGGCTGAACTGCTCGGCGGGCCCGTGCTGCTGGGCGCCGGGGTCAAGCTGCCGCTCTGGCTGGATCTGGCCGAGGCCGAAGCCGTGGTCGCCAGCGCCACCTGTCCCTCGCCCGCCAGCCCCTATGGCAGTGCCACTATTCTTGCGCGTCCCGGCGTGGCGCAATTGGCGCTCGGGTCTCTGAGCGACGCGACGCTCTATGATTTCGGCGCCACCCCGCCGCTCGATCCAGCGCTCATGATCAACGCCCTGCTGCTCAAGGTCACCGGTTCGGCCCTTGTCGAGGTGGCACAGACCACTCCGGTGGAGCTTGATTTCTCTTCCGCCGAAATCGCCGCGGGCACGCTCAAGACCGCAACCACCCAGACCCTTGTGGCCTCGCTGGCCGGATCGCTCCTGGGCAATCTCGATCTCACCATCAATGTCCTGGGCCTCGGCCTGGCGACGCCCGCCGTCATTGCCCAGTCGCTGCGAGACCTCCTGGCGCCACTGGCGCCAACCCTTGATATGACCATTGCCAGCGTCCTCGAAACGCTCGGCCTGGGCGTCGGGGAGGCCGATGTGCGGGTCTATGGCGTGCGCTGCGACCATCCGGTCCTCGTGGGCTGACACGAGCGTTTCGAGCAAAAGTGGTCCCGGTTTGGTGGCTCGCAAACCAAGGGAACGGCGCCATGCTTTCGGCGCAGCCGCCAAAAAATCCCACAATTTACCGCCCACCCACTTCCGACTCTGTGGCGTGCGCGATAGTCTGATGCACGTACATCTGGGAGGATTGCGCACATGAGCGCCAAGCGCCTTGGTATCGGCTTTATCGGTACCGGCAATATTTCGTCGGCTTATCTCAAGGCCATTCTGGGCAAGGACGGCATGCCCGGCTTTGGCGTGCTCGACGTCAAGGGGCTGGCCGATATGCGTCCCGACGCCGCCAGCGCCCGCGCTGCCGAATTCGGGCTTCAGTCCATGAGCGTCGAGGCCATGCTGGCCGATCCCGCGATTGACCTGGTGGTCAACCTCACCATTCCACGCGCCCATGTTGAAGTGGGCCTGCAGTGCCTGGCTGCCGGCAAGCATGTCTATTCCGAAAAGCCGCTCGGCATCACCTTTGCCGAGGGCCGCAAACTGCTCGACGCCGCCAAGGCGGCCGGCCTGCGCACCGGTTCGGCGCCCGATACCTTCCTCGGCGGCTCCCACCAGCAGGCGCGCGCCGTGGTCGATAGCGGCGTTCTGGGGCAGTTGGTGGGCGGTACCGCCTTCATGCTGTCGCCGGGCCACGAAAGCTGGCACCCCGACCCGGCCTTCTATTACGACCTGGGCGGCGGGCCCATGCTTGATATGGGCCCCTATTACATCACTGATCTGGTCAATCTTCTGGGCCCGGTGGCCCAGGTGTCGGCCATGTCGTCTCGCCTGCGCACCGAGCGGACCATCACCTCCGAGCCCAAAAAGGGCCAGACGATGAAGGTCAGTATCGACACCCATGTCACCGGTGCTCTCGGCTTTGCCAATGGCGCCATCGTCCAGATCGGCATGAGCTTTGACGTCGCCGCGCACAAGCACGTGCCGCTCGAACTCTATGGCACCGAGCAGAGCCTGATTGTCCCCGATCCCAATTTCTTCGGCGGCACGCTTGAGATACGCAAGCGCGGTCGCGAGGAGCAATGGACCGAGGTGCCGGTGACCGCACCCTATGCCGATGGCAATTACCGCTCGCTCGGCGTTGCTGACATGGCCTCGGCCATTCTCGAAAACCGCCCCCATCGTGCCAATGGCGACCTGGCCCTGCATGTGCTCGAGGTCATGGAGGCCTTTGAAATCGCTGCCCGCGACGGCCGCACCGTGGACATCAAGACCCCGGTCACCCGCCCCGCCCCGCTGGCGGAAAGCCTCAAGGACGGGGTGCTGGGCTAGTCCCCGCGCCTGCCAGAAACGCAGGGCCGTCCTCGGGCATGACCCGAGGACCTGTCCAACGAGCACTATACTGTCGTTAGGTTTGCTCTGCGTGCGAGTGGCCGGGGCATCGGCATGCCGATAGTGCCCTCGGGTCAGGCCCGAGGGCGGCTTTGAGTAGGTTGAACCGGCCTACCAGTACCACCCCAAGGCGTCGGCCGTTTCCTTGTTGAAGTGCAGCGTCACCACGGAATTATTGCTGGGGTCGGTGGCCCCATCGACATAATGGCGCTGCGACAGTGTCACGGTCTCTGCGGCCTTGTCCTGACCCTGATACTGATAGTCGAAGCAGTCGTCGCTATCGGCAGGCGCGATCTGGCCATAGATCTCCGCCTTCAGTGCCGCCAGCGCCCGCCCTTCGATGGCATTGCCATCGTCGCGTTCATAGGCCCGCACCGAGGGCACCCAGTCAAATCCGGTCTCGCAGATATAGCGATCCTCCCGGAATTCGGCCACGTCCACAAAGGAAATGTCGGTCTCCTCGCTCCAGGGATTGGAAATCTCGTAGCTGGCGCCATTGGCATCGACCGCGAGGTAAATGTCCGACCAGGCGCAATTGCTCTCCTGCTGGTTATAGCACCAGCGTTCGGCCCCCATCATCAGCACCGCCACATCGCTGATCGGGATCAACTTGCCGGCCTTGGTCTTGTCGATGACCGCCTGGCTTTGGGCGTCCTGTCCCAGCCCGGGCACGGCGCTGCCCATAACCAACACGAGTAACAAAGCAAGACGACGCATGCGATCCTCCCGAGATAGCTTGGTCGCCAATCTAGATCGCTTGCAGCAAGAGTGCCAACGGGTTTTGCGGTTCAGAAGCGGGACAAAACAAGGGCTTAGAGCAGTTCAGCGTTTCAACAAAACGGTGAAATGCTCCTGCGTACGATCAGGGCGGACGAAACGGGCTCTTGACGGCACGCCCAATATGTAACATTAAAAGTTACATGAAACGCTCAAGCCGACTTTCCATCGCCCTGCACGCGCTCGTGCATCTGCATGCCCAACCGGGCAAATCGCTCACCTCGGCCAATCTGGCCACGTGCCTGATGACCAATGCGGTTGTGGTGCGCCGGGTGCTGGGCGAGCTGCGCGAGGCTGGCATTGTCGAGGCCAGCAAGGGCCCCAATGGCGGCTGGAGCCTCATGCGCCCGGCCACCGACATCACCCTGCGCGACGTCTATGTCGCCATGGGCGAACGCCTTCTGCGCACCGAAAGCGATCCTGGCGATGCCACCTGTGCCATCGTGCGCTCGGTCGATCGGGTCATGACCGAATTTCTCGACGACGCTGAGGCGCTGCTGGCGGCGCGACTGGCCCGCGTGCGCCTGAGCGACATTGCTGCCAACGCCATGCACGCGGGGTTCCCGCGGCTGGACTGAAACTTAAATCCTGAGCGGACGTCCACATTGCCCGATGGGCAATGATCGATGCCGCTCGCCTTTTGAAAGGACAAGATATGCAGGACGTCATCATCGTCGGCGGCAGCTTTGCCGGCCTCACCGCAGCCATGCAGCTGGGCCGCGCCCGGCGCAAGGTCAGCGTGCTCGACACCGGCCTCAACCGCAACCGCTACGCCGCTCATGCTCATAATATCCTTGGCCATGATGGTACCCCGCCCGGCGACCTGCTGGCCCGCGCCCGCGCCCAGGTGGAGCATTATCCCACTGTCCAACTGGTCCAAGGCAAGGCTATCGCCATTGCCGGCGAACCGGACAATTTCGCTATCACCACCGAAGATGGCGCAAGCCTTGAAGGGCGGCGGGTCATTCTCGCCTATGGCATTGTCGATCACTTCCCGGCCATTCCCGGTTTTGCCGAGTGCTGGGGCAAAACCGTCATCCACTGCCCCTTCTGCCATGGCTATGAAGTGGCGGGGCAGCGCTGGGGCCTGGTCTATTCATCCCCCATGTCGCTGCATGGTCCGGTGCTCTACGCCAATTGGACCGACGACATCACCCTCTTCCTCGACGGCCATGAGATCATCGAGCAGGAGCGCAGCAAGCTCGACAAGCGCGGCGTCAAGATCATCGACGCAAAGCTCAAGTCCATCCGTCACGACAATGGCCAACTGCACAGCGTCGCAACCGAGGATGGGCAGCAGGTCGAGCTTGAGGCCCTTTACGCCCACCCGCGCAATCACCCCTCCGCCGATCTCCATGCCCAGCTCGGTCTGGATATGACCGAGACGCCCACCGGCACCATGATCGCTGTCGGCGACATGCAGGCCACCTCCCGCCCCGGCATCTACGCCGCCGGCGATCTCACAACCGCCATGCATTCAGTCACCTTCGCCAGCAATTCCGGGTCCATGGCCGCCATGGGCGTGCTGCAATCGATGATGGGCTAGTTCCTCTCCCCCTCGGGGAGAGGTGGCTCGGCGAAGCCGAGTCGGTGAGGGGGATCTGTCCGCGACGCCGAGTGCGCTTCGGCCTCCCCCTCATCCGGCGCTACGCGCCACCTTCTCCCCGATGGGAAGAAGAAATTATCGCAGCCAACCCTGCGGGCGGGGGTGCAGTTCCATCTGGCCGCCCTTGGTTGCCTCCTCGATCGCCGCAATCTCCTCGTCCGAAAGGTCGAGATTGTTGAGCACGCCCAGATTGTCTTTAAGCTGCTCCAGCGTCCGCACGCCGATCAGCGCTGAGGTCATTTCCTTGCGCCGCAGCACCCAGCTCAATGCCAGTTGCACCATCGACTGCCCGCGCGCCCGCGCAATCTCGCCCACCTTGTCGACCGCTTCGAGCACCCGCGGCTCGATATGGCTGGCGCGCAATGTGCCCTGCGGATTGCCGCCCCTCGTGCCCTCGACGCCGCCAGAATTGTACTTGCCCGACAGCACGCCCTGCGCCAGCGGCGAAAAGGCAATCATGCCGATCCCCAGCTCGCCACAGGCATCAATGGTCTTGTCGTTCTCGATCCAGCGGTTGATCATCGAATAGCTCGGCTGGTGGATAGTGGTCGCCACCCCCATCTCTTTGAGTATCCGATAGGCCTCGCGCGTCTGCGCTTCGGGATAGGAGGAAATGCCAACATAAAGCGCCTTGCCCGAGCGCACCGCATGGGCCAGTGCGCCCATGGTTTCCTCAAGCGGGGTATCGGGGTCGAAGCGGTGCGAATAGAAAATGTCGACATAGTCGAGCCCCATGCGCTTTAGGCTCTGGTCAAGGCTCGCCAGCAGGTATTTGCGGCTCCCCCATTCGCCATAGGGCCCTGGCCACATATTGTAGCCCGCCTTGGTCGATATGATCAGCTCGTCGCGATAGGGACGGAAGTCGCGGGCCATCACTTGCCCGAACAGCTCTTCCGACGAGCCGGCCGGCGGTCCGTAATTGTTCGCCAGGTCGAAATGGGTCACCCCCTGATCGAAAGCATAACCGAGGATTTCCATGGCACTGGGATAGTCGCGCGTGCCCCCGAAATTCTGCCACAGTCCCAGGCTCACCACCGGCAATTTCAGGCCCGAATTGCCCGAGCGGCGGTATTGCATGCTGTCATAGCGTGCCGGATCGGCCCGATAGGTCATGTTGTCTCTCCCAATGTCCTGGCTGCGGTCAACCCGTGACGCCGGGCCCGACCTTTGATATGAGCGGCGCCATGAACGCGCCGACAAGCAAATCCACGCCCACTTTGCCCCAGCCTCATCATCCATACAAGGTGATGGCGCTCTATAAATTCGCGTCTCTGCCGGACGTCGAAGCGCTGAAAAGCCCGCTGGCTGAATTCTGCTGCGCGCGCGGCGTCAAAGGCACCCTGATCCTGGCCCCCGAGGGGATCAATGGCACTGTGGCTGGTGCGCCCGAGGCCATCGACGCTCTTGCGGAATTCCTGTTCACCAGCGGCCCCTTCGGCAACCGGCTGGCTGGGGCCGAGGTGAAATATTCCTTTGCCGATACCGCGCCATTCCTGCGCATGAAGGTGCGCCTTAAGCCCGAAATCGTCACCCTGCGCGCCCCCCAGGTCGATCCCAATCGCCAGGTCGGCACCTATGTCGAGCCAGAGGACTGGAATGGCCTGATCGAGCGCAATGATGTGGTGCTGGTCGATACCCGCAACGACTACGAAGTGGGCCTGGGCACCTTTCAGCGGGCGCTCGATCCGCACACCTCGAGCTTTGTCGAGTTCAAGGACTATGTCGAAAAAAACCTCGACCCGGCGCGCGACAAGAAGGTCGCCATGTTCTGTACCGGCGGCATTCGCTGCGAGAAGGCCTCCAGCTATCTCCTGAGCCAGGGCTTTGAGGAGGTGTTTCATCTCAAGGGCGGCATTCTAAAATATCTCGAGGTCACGCCGCCCGAAGAGAGCCGCTTCAAGGGCGAATGCTTCGTGTTCGATGAGCGCGTCTCGGTCGGCCATGGGCTGGAGCTGGGCAGCGCCACGCTATGCCGTGCCTGCCGCCATCCCCTCACCGAAGCCGACCGCCGGCACGCCGACTATCACGAGGGCATTTCCTGTCCCCATTGCAGGGACGATGCGGCCAAGCATGAAGCTGCCGCCGAGCGCCAGCGTCAGATGGATCTGGCCAGACAGCGCGGCCTCGCCCACATGGGCGACGCTGCCGCCACCGACGCCCAACAGCGCCGCCAGCGCAAGAAACAACTCGCCGATCAGTCCCGGCAGGCGAACAAAGACTAGGCTGCGCGCGGCTCGATCCGCGCCAGCTCCTCGCCAATCTGGCGACGCTTCTCCATCAGGTCATACTCGGCCTGAAGGGACAGAAAGAAGCCCTCCGAAAGCCCGAAATAGCGGGCCAGGCGCAAGTCGGTGTCCGCCGTCACCCCCCGCAGCCCCAGGACTATTTCATTGATCCGGCGCGGGGGCACGTGAACGCCGCGCGCCAGCGCATTCTGGCTCAGGCCCATGGGCTTGAGAAAATCCTCAAGCAGGATTTCACCCGGATGTGGGTTGGGCAGCAGCGCGTCAGTGGTAGTCGACAATTTCGACATTGCGCGGTCCTCCTTCTTCCCAGACAAAGCAAATCCTCCACTGGTCGTTGATCCGGATGCTCCATTGGCCGGCGCGGTCGCCTTTTAGACTTTCCAGTCGATTGCCAGGGGGCACCCGCATATCGGACAATACGCGTGCCGCATGCAGCAGACGGAGCTTGCGCAACGCGATCGACTGGATGTCAACCGGCAGCTTGCGGCTGCGTCGGCCTTGCCAGATCAGCTTTGTTTCGTCGTCGGCAAAGCCTTGTAACATGTATAATCATAACGCGCTGCGTTACATAACGCAATTCGTTATGCGTCACTCGACGTATAGACTTTGCCAATGCTGCGGGCGATATGTCGGTCAGACCCATGTGATCGCATAAGCCAAACCAATGGACCTCGACCAGCTTCGCACGTTTGACCGTATTGTTCGTGAGCAGTCCTTCACGCGGGCCGCGGCCCATCTCAATATCACCCAGGCGACCGCTTCCATGCGCATTCGGGCGCTGGAAAATCTTCTGGGCGTGCAGCTGTTCCTGCGCGGGCGCACGGTGACCCTCACCGATCAGGGCATGACCTTCCTGCCCTTTGCCCGCCGCATCATCGGCACGGCCCAGGAAGGACGCGAGGCGCTGCGCCGGGTCGAACGTGGCCGGGTGTCCATCGGCTCGCTGCGCACGCTGGTCTCGCCGCTGATCACCGAAAGCCTTCTGCGCTTTCAGGAAAAATATCCCGCCGTCGACGTGGTGGTGCGCGAAGGGCGGCAAGCCCAAATCGCCGCCATGCTGCATGAGCGCGAGGTGGAAATGGGCATTCTGTGCTGGCCCAATATCGATCCGCTAGTGGTCGATCTCGAACCCCTCGTCATCATGCGCGAGCGGGTGCCGCTGGTGGTGTCCCCCGAAGTGGCGGCCAAGCTTTCAGGCCAGCCAACCATTGACGAGGTCCTGGCGCTGGTGCCTCGCGTCATTGCCCTCAGGTGGTGGCAGGTCGATCCCGAGCGCGCGGCGGCGCTGGTGCGTCTGGCCCAGACCAGCGTTGAATTGCCCACCGGTCCCGCCCGGCGGCTGGCCATGAAGGGTGAGGGCCTGGGCTTTTTCGTCAATTCGGCGGTCGAGGAAGACGTCAAGGCCGGCCGGCTGGTCGAAATCTCACCGGCCGAGTTCGAGCCACTGTATCGGGATACTGCCATCGTCGTGCGCAATCCGGCCGTGCTGGATCGCCCGATGCTGGCCGATTTCCTGCACGAGATCGCCCAGGAATGCGCCCGCGTCGGCGAGATCATCGACAACCGGTTGCATCTCTATCCACTGAGTGGGCAAAAACCCCGCTAGGCGTTGCCGATCAGAATGCCCGCCGCAAACACCAGCGAGCCGCCCAGCACCACCTGCATTACCGCCCGCCAGAACGGGGTTTGCATATAGCGCTGCTGGATGAAGGCAATCGCCCACAGCTCGATCAGCACCACGGCCACGGCAACCGCAGTGGCGGTGAAGAAATCGGCGATCAGATAGGGCAGGGCATGCCCCAGTCCGCCCACGGCGGTCATGATCCCGGCTGCAAAGCCGCGCTTGATGGGTGATCCGCGCCCGGTCAGCTTGCCATCGTCCGATGCGGCCTCGGTAAAGCCCATGGAAATGCCGGCGCCCACAGCGGCGGCGAGGCCAACGAGAAAGGTCTGGTGCGTGTCGCCCGTAGCAAAGGCGGCGGCAAACACCGGCGCCAGCGTCGACACCGATCCATCCATCAGTCCGGCCAGTCCCGGCTGCACATAGGTCAGCAGGAACTGCCGATGGGCCTCCTGGCCCTCGGCTTCGCGCCCCGCCTCGCCCAGCACATCCTCGTCGATCTGGTCGGCGCGCTTGGCATGACCCTTTTCGGCTGCGGCGAGATCACCCAGGAGCTTGCGGATGCTGGCGTCGGTCACCTGCTTGGCCGCTTCGAGGTAAAACCGATAGGCGCCTTCCTCCATTTCCCACACCTGCTGGCGCGCCTGATCCAGTGTCAGCGTCTTTTGCAGCCACACCGGCTTGCGGGTGAGAAAGCCGCGCACATGCTCGCGCCGGATCGGCACCAGCCTTTTGCCGAACCTGGAAATATAAAGGTCGAGCAACCGCTGGCGGTGCTCGTCCTCTTCGGCGGCCATGCCCTCGAACAGCGCCGCGCTGCCGGGATAGGTCTCGCCCAGCCGCGTCGCATATTCGGAATAGATGCGTCCGTCCTCCTCCTCTGCGGCCACCGCCAGCGACAGGATTTCGCGCTCGGACAGGGAGGAAAAATCGCGACGATTGTCAGGCCAGAGACGAAGCATTGAAGAGCACTCGGTTTGGAATTGTCCCGATTATTTTTTAGAACCGTTCTAATCTTTGTGCAATGGATTCTTGATCTGCGACAAAGTGCAGTGGCCCCCGGCGTGCCAAATTCCTTGAGGCCCGCATCACCCCGGGTTATCGAGAACCTCGTGAGCACATCCATGCGCAGATATTGGCCGATCATGGCCCGCGAAACCGGCATCGCCCTGGCGCTGCTGGCCGTCTATGTGCTCACCCTGCTGCTGCCCCTGCATCAGGCGGCCGGCCTGCAGCGCGATTTCAATGCCCTTGGTTTTTCAACCCTGGACAGCTGGTCGGTCTGTCAGTCCCTGGCCCAGGATGAGAATGGCGAGCCGCGCGAAGCGGCGGCGCTCAGTTGCCCGGCCACCGGCATTGCCAAGCATCAGCTGGCCGGGGTCCTGCCCCCGGTCCTCACCATTCCTGTTCCGACAGCCGCCGATGCCATTGGCTATGCGTCCGTTTCGCTCGGCGTCCAACCCATTCTGCCCGATCATGTCGGCCAGTCGCGCGCCCCTCCGGTCACGGTCTGACTTCATCACGACGTCCCGGCAGTGCTGCCGGCATCAGACCAATATTTTCGACTGGAGATCACAAATGATCCGCACCCTTATTGCCGCCTTGACGCTTCTCGCCCTGGCCGTCCCCACCCTTGCCCATGACATCACCCTTGGTACGCTTGAGCTCAAGGGCCCCTTCGCGCGCGCCACCCTGCCCAATGCCCCTGTGGCCGGTGGTTTTGTGACCATCGTCAATACCGGCACCGAAGATGACCGGCTGGTTTCCGTCACCGCCGATATTGCCCGCGAAACCCAGATCCATGAAATGGCCATGGAGGGTGAGGTCATGAAGATGCGCCAGCTCGCCGATGGCGTTGTCATCCCGGCTGGCGAGACCGTGGCGCTGGCGCCCGGCGGCTATCACATCATGTTCATGGGTCTCACCCAGGCCCTGGTGGAAGGCGAGAAGGTCCCGGTCACGCTGACCTTTGAAAAAGCCGGCACGGTCACAATCGACCTCGACATCGGCGCCACCGCCGCCGATGCGCCGGCGCCTTGCTCGGAGCATTGAGGCCATGACGCTCGCGCGCTTGCGGCTGGTCCTTTGGGTGCTGGTGGCCTGTGCCGCCATCGCCGCCACCGGGCTTTATGTCTATACCACCATGACCCGCCCCGCCCAGGCGGTGGCGCTGGGGCAGGGCGACTACCAATTGGTCACCGCCCAGGGCGACGCCTTCACCCGCGACAGCCTCAAGGGCAGCCCCGCCATGCTGTTCTTCGGCTTCACCCATTGCCCGGAAGTTTGCCCCACCTCGCTGGCCGAAATGGCCAGCTGGTATGAGGCGCTGGGCGATGAAGCGGGGGACCTGAAAGCCTTTTTCGTCACCGTTGATCCCGAGCGTGATACCGCGGCCGTCATCGAAGACTATGTGAGCTGGACCGGTCACGTCACCGGCGTTACCGGCACTCTGGACGAGGTCGCCAAGGCGGCCCGCTCGTGGGGCGTTTTCTATGAGAAGGTGCCGCTCGAGGACGGCGACTACACCATGGACCACACCGCCTCCGTGTTTCTGGTCAATGCCCAGGGTGAGTTCGAGGGCACCATCGCCTACCGCGAAAATAGCGATACGGCGCTCGCCAAGCTTCGTCGGCTGATCAACGGATAACGCCAGCCAAGCGCGGGTCGGCCGCAAATCCGACCCGCGAAAATTCCAGCCGCCGGGCCGGAAAATCGCGCAGCGCCGTGACACTGTCGCGGCCGATATAGAGCTTCCAGCTTTCAAAGCGTGACGGCTTGCTCTCGGCAAAGCTTGCGCAGGTCAACACCGCCAGATTGGCCTTGCCATCCGGGTCGCGCACCGAGCGATAGCGGATGATCCCGGCACCCTCCGCTCGTGCCCTGTCGGCCAATGCCTGGCAGGCGGCATAGTCCACAGGATCGGTCCATAACGCGACATCCTTCGACAGCGGCGCCGAGGTCAGGTCAACCAGGTGCCTGGTCGCCACCATCACCCCAAATCCGGTCAGGTCTGCGGCATTGGCGGGCAGGGGTGTCGCTGGAGATTCGGCGAAAAACAGCAGCCGGTAAAAGGCGATCTCCGACAGTGCCGTCTCGATCCCCTCGGCGGCATAGAACACGCCCTCGGTCAGGCCTGCACGGCGAAACCGCGACCCATGCGGATAGGGCCGGTAGCGAAATGGCGTGGCGAGCAGATAATGCAGCCCCGCGCAATCTTGTGGCAGCGGGGGCTTGCTGTCTTCCAGAATGTCTTCAAGCAGCGCCTGTTCGCGGCCGTTGTCGACAAGCTTGAGCGTCGAGACCTTGTGCTGGGCCTCGACCACGCGCCAGGCGCGGCCGCGATAGTCCCGGTCAGACAAGGGCACGGCGTGCGTCGAGATAGGCCAGAACATCCACCAGCCCTGCAATACTGGCCAGCCTGTCCATGGGCTTGCCGCCCAGCGCGCTGTTCTCGTTCCCCATCCATTGCCGCACCACCTCGGCATCGCCGCCCGCTATGGCATCGAGCGCGCGAAACACCCGGATCAGCAAGACCGATAATTCATAGGCCTTGCTCTCGGGATCGAGCCGATAGCCGCCCGCCTTCATCCGGGACACTGTGGGTTCGCTCGCCCCGATCACCTGCGCCAGCCGCCGGGCAGTCAGCCCCAGGGCGTCCGCCGCGCGCACCACCGCCTTGGTCATGACCGCAGCACGATCCGCATCGTCAGCAGGTGCCAGCACAGACATGTGATTTCTCCTGAAATATATCGTGAAAATATTTCAGGAGAAATATAGGGCCGGGTGCGTGAAATCGCAAGTCCCGGGCCCGGGCCCAGCCCCGGCCGCAAAGGCCCTAGCCACCCATGAACCGCTCCATGCGGAACGGCTTGATGTCGATGGCCGTGGGTTCGCCGGTCATGGCCTGCGCCAAAAGTTCGCCGGTTGCCGGCCCCAGGGTAAAGCCGTGATGGGCATGACCGATCCCCACAAAAAGCCCCTCATGTCTGGGCGCCTTGGAAATGATCGGCATCATGTCCGGGGTGCAGGGTCGGGCGCCCTTCCAGGGTTGGGGGTCGAGCCGGCGCCCCAGCGGGAACAGTTCCCGCGCCGCCTGCTCGGCCTTGCCCAGTTGAATTGGCGTCGGGGCTGCGTCGCGCGCGGCAAATTCGGCGCCGGTGGTGATGCGAATGCCCCGCGCCATTGGCGCCATGGCATAGCCCACCTCGGGGTCGAGCAGCAGGTGGTTGAGAGGCGCGCCGCCCTCTGTATCATAATGCATGTGATAGCCGCGCTTGACGAATAGCGGCAGCCGATAGCCCAGCTTTTCCAGCACATCCGGTGCCCAGGGCCCCAGGGCAATCACCGCCTGCCGCGCCGCAATTGACTTGCCGCCGATTTCTGCGCTCCAGCCGTTGGCGGTCTGGGTAAGCCCGGTCGCCGCGCCGCGAATGAAGCTGCCGCCCAGTGTCTCGAACAGCCTGAAATAGGCTTCCACCAGCGCTCCGGGGTCCTTCACCGTCCATGGGTCGGTCCAGTGAATGGCGCCGGTCAGCCCGCCGAGCAGGGCCGGCTCCACCGCCTTCAGCGCTGCCCAGTCCAGCACCTCATAGCCAATGCCGAACTGGTCATGGTCGCCCTGTGCCTTGCCGGCTTCCTTTTCCAGCTTTTCCGGGCTGCGGAACGCCAGGTGCCAGCCATAGCGCGATATCAGCTTTTCCGCTGCTGGCCCGGCCGCCTCGATAAAGTCTGAATGGGTGATGATCGAGCGGCCGATCAGCGGCGCATAGCTCTCCACCACCTTGCGGTAATGCTCGGGCGAGCTCTCCCACCAATAGCGCAGCAGTGGCGGCGCCAGTTTGGGCAGGGCCAGGGGTTCGTAGCGGGCCGCAGTGCTCAGGTGCAGGCCCACCTGCAGCAGCGTTTGCAGGTCGCGCGGAAACGGATGCGGCCGCACCCCTTCGCGCTGGATGATCCCGGCATTGCCGAAGCTGGTTTCATGGCCGGGCTCGCTCTTGTCCACCAGCGTCACGCTGCGGCCCCGGCGGAGCAGGTGGATGCCTGTGGCAATGCCGACGATGCCGGCCCCAAGAATGATGACGTCGTCCATGTCGGCCCCTGCGTGAATATTCCGGTCTATCTGGCCTTCCACACTATCAAATCATCGATGCAAGAAAGCGTCCATCTCGGGCTTGTGCAGGATCGGTTTGCGACATTTGTTCGATTAAATGACTAAGAATCACAATATTATTGCGAATATCGGCAAAATCACCGGACACCTGCGGCATTGCCCATGTTCTGGTGCACATAGCCCTGCACGCTGGCCGGCACCTCCTCGGCCAGCCAGTCCCGAAACAGTCTTAGTTTCTTGGGTTCCCGCCTTCCCTTGGCTGTGGCCAGGAAATAGCCCCGCTTGCCGGTAATCGGCAGCGCGAAGGGGCGGATCAGCCGGCCGTCGCTCACCGCGTCTGCGGTCATCATGTCCGCCGCCAGCAGCACGCCCTGTCCTGAAATGGCGGCATCAAAGGCCAGCGATGCGTCCGAATAGACCGGTCCGCTCAATTTCAGGGCCGGGTCGAGCCCCGCTCTTGTCAGCCATGCCGGCCAGTCGAGCATGCTGGTCTCGTCGGCAATCACCGGCACCTGTGTCAGGTCTGTTGCCTGCCGCACGCGGTCCCGCAATTGCGGCGAGCACACCGGCTGGAAGTCCTGTCCGCCGATCAGGCTGGTCTCGACGCCCGGCCAGGTCCCATTGCCATAGCGAATGCCGCAGTCGATATCGGGGCGGGCCAGGTCGAGCATGGCGCCGGTCACCGTCAGCCGCACCTCCAGCCCAGGATGGAGGGCCGAGAACTTATGCACCCGCCAGATCAGCCAGCGCGACGCAAAAACGCTCCCCACAGTCACATTGAGCACGCCTTCATGCGCGCCGGTCAGGCTCGCCAGCCCGTCTTGCAATTGGGTGAATCCGGCCGAGAGCTGCGGCAGGATTTGCGCCAATGCCGGCAGTGGTTTCAGCCCCTGGGGCGTGCGCGCAAAAAGCTCCATGCCCAGCCGGTCCTCGGCCCGCCGCAAATGCTGGCTGACCGCGCCCACCGTCACGCCCAGCTCTTCAGCCGCCGGGGCCAGGGCGCCGCGTCGGGCCACGATTTCAATGGCGCGCAGCGCATTGAGGGGAATGGGGAAGGCATTACTCATATAGATTTTCTATAGCGGACGCGAGGCCTTGTCCATTGCGCGGCCCCGCTCGTCGGGCCCATTATGGGGGCATATCAATTCAAACCATCCAAATGGAGACAAGAAATGTCCATCCTGGCCCGCCTCTTGGCGCGGCTCGGGCGCGCTCTGCCGTCCGCTCGCCGTCCCATCAATCCCGATTGCATGACCCTGAACGACTGGGCCGATCTGCCCGCCCATCACCCGCGCTGCAACCAGGGCTGATCACTCGCAGATCTGCGCCGTGCAGGTTTGGCCGTGGCAGCCGAGGTCCAGATGAAAATGATCCTGGTGATCGGCATCGGCCTCCGGCCCCAGTACGGTGGTAAACCGCCCGCACGCCGCCCCATGCGCCTGCCGCAACAGCCGCCCCTCGGGCGCACTCATCGGCAACCAGTCGCTCTCGACATTGATCACCCTGCCGTTCGCCAATGTGAACCCGACAATATCGAGCGCATTGGCAAAGCCGTGTTCGGACACAAATCCATCGGCGGCGCTAAGGCGATTGCGGCACATGAACGAGGTGCCGGTCGTGACCGACACCACCGCGCTGTTCATCGCCGCCCGCGCATAAAGATCCACCGCGCCCACCCAATCGGCCAGGGCCCCCGCCATTTGACAATTGGTGATCACCGGGCTGGTCAGCGCAATCTCGCTGCCATTGACCCATAGGCCCGTGACCGAGAGCGGCGAACGCTCTGCGCACACGCTCTGGGCAATCGGCTCCAGCATCTCCCCCGCAACGCGTCCACCCAGCAGCGCCGGACACGCCGTCTGATAGACCCGTTCCGGCTCGCGCTCTTCCGGCGCGGACGGCGTCTTCTCAGGCTCGGGCAAGACGTCCGGCTCCGGTTCGCGCACCACGGGCGCCGGCCGCGGTCGTGGCAAGGGCGGTTCCGCTTCGGCCTCGTCCGTCCCCACCACCGGCCGCTGCTCCACCGGCGTCGGCTGGTCCGGTGCCGCTCGTGGCGCCGCGCGCGGCGCTTGCCGCTCGGGCAGCATCTCTTCGACGAAGTCCTCGAAAGACTGCAAAAAATCCTGCGCCACCACCGGTCCGGTGGCAAGAAGCAGGGCGAAAACGGCGGCGGGGAGGATACGCATGCTCCCCCAACGCGCCAAATGCCGTCGGCGTTGCCCAAAACACCCGGTTAACCTGCGCTAAACCATCTTTCTCGGCCCCGCCGCTTCTGCTATCAGCGCGCCTATGACCACGCCGCTCAAGAACATTCGCAATTTTTCCATCGTCGCCCATATCGACCATGGCAAATCCACCCTGGCTGATCGCCTGATCCAGATGACGGGCGGGTTGGACCTGCGCGAGATGAAGGAACAGGTGCTCGACTCGATGGATATCGAGCGTGAGCGCGGCATCACCATCAAGGCGCAGACCGTGCGCCTCAAATACACCGCCAAGGATGGCGAGGATTATATCCTCAACCTCATCGACACCCCCGGCCATGTCGACTTCGCCTATGAAGTCAGCCGCTCCATGTCTGCGGTCGAAGGCTCGCTTCTGGTCGTTGACGCCTCCCAGGGCGTCGAGGCGCAGACCCTGGCCAATGTCTATCACGCGCTCGACGCCAATCACGAGATCGTGCCGGTCCTCAACAAGGTCGATCTGCCCGCCGCCGACGTTGCGCGGGTGAAAACCCAGATCGAGGATGTCATCGGCATCGACGCCAGCGAGGCGCTCGAAATCTCGGCGAAAACCGGCCTCGGCATCGACACCGTGCTCGAAGCCATCGTCACCCGCCTGCCCGCCCCAAAGGGCGATATCAACGCGCCGCTCAAGGCGCTGCTGGTCGATAGCTGGTACGACACCTATCTCGGCGTGGTCGTTCTGGTCCGCATCATCGATGGCGTGATGAAAAAGGGCCAGCGCATCCGCATGATGGCCTCGGGCGCCGTCTATGAGCTGGATCGGGTCGCCGTCTCGACGCCGAAACTGGTCGAGGTCAAGGAGCTGACCCCCGGCGAATTGGGTGTCTTCACCGCCTCGATCAAGGAAGTGGCCGATACCAATGTCGGCGATACCATCACCGACGATAAAAAGCCCACCGCCCAGGCGCTTCCCGATTTCCGTCCGGCCCAGCCGGTGGTGTTCTGCGGCCTCTTCCCGGTCGATGCCTCGGATTTTGACGAGCTGCGCGCCGCCATGGGCAAGCTTCGCCTCAACGACGCCAGCTTCTCCTATGAAATGGAAACCAGCGCGGCTCTCGGCTTCGGCTTCCGCTGCGGTTTCCTGGGGCTCCTGCACCTCGAAATCATTCAGGAGCGCCTCTCCCGCGAGTTCGATCTCGATCTGATCGCCACCGCCCCCTCGGTGGTCTATGAAATCCTGCTCACCGATGGCACCACCATCCATCTGCACAATCCGGCCGACCTGCCCGATGTGATGAAGATCGATGAAATCCGCGAGCCCTGGATCAAGGCCACCATCCTGACGCCCGACGAATATCTCGGCTCGATCCTGAAACTCTGCCAGGATCGCCGCGGCATCCAGCGCAATCTGAGTTATGTCGGCAGCCGCGCCATGGTCGAATACGATCTGCCACTCAACGAAGTGGTGTTCGATTTCTATGATCGGCTGAAGTCGATTTCCAAGGGCTATGCCAGCTTTGACTACCAGCTGGCCGACCATCGCCTGGGCGACCTGGTCAAGCTCTCGATCCTTGTGAATGCCGAGCCGGTCGATGCGCTCTCCATGCTGGTCCACCGTTCGGTGGCCGAAACGCGCGGGCGCCTCATGTGCGAAAAGCTCAAGGAGCTGATCCCCCCGCACCTCTTCGTCATCCCCATCCAGGCGGCCATCGGCGGCAAGATCATCGCCCGCGAAACCGTCCGCGCCATGCGCAAGGACGTGACTGCCAAGTGCTACGGCGGCGACGCCACGCGTAAGCGCAAGCTGCTCGAAAAGCAGAAAAAGGGTAAGGCCCGCATGCGCCAATACGGCAACGTCGAAATCCCCCAGGAGGCCTTCATCAAGGCCCTCAAGATGGGCGACGAATAGGCCGCCGACTGTGTAGGATACGCGATGTCACCCCGGCGCAGGCCGGGATGACACCGAGAGTGCTGTGGCCTTGCGTGCGGTTACGCCAGGGTAGCGTCCAGCGAAATGGCAATCGCGCCCAGCGCATTGGAAACTGGGCAGGCGGTCTTGGCCTTTTCGGCGATTTCGGCAAACTTGGCCGCATCGATGCCGGGCACCTTGCCCTCCAGCGTCAGTGCGCTGCCGGTTATGCCGGTCCCCGGGATCAACTCGACCGCCGCTGTCACCTTGAGATTGTCCGCCGGCGTGCCGTTTTCCCAAAGGAAATGCGCCAGCTGCATGGCAAAGCACCCCGCATGCGCCGCCGCGATCAGCTCCTCGGGATTGGTGCCCGATTGGCCGGTTTCATCCACGAACCGCCCCTTGTACGTATAGGGTAATTTCGCCAGCGCCCCACTCTGGCTATCCAATGTCCCCGTGCCCTCGGTCAAAGACCCCTGCCAATTCGCCGTCGCTGTCCGCTTCATCGTGCAATTCCTTGGTTTGGCTCAAAGATAAGAAGGCGCAATGTCGCCAGGCAGGCCCGGCGCGCCACGCCCAGCCTAACACACCCTCCCGCCAATGCAGCCGAACCCGAAATCACTTTCCGGCGGGGTGCAAGACAGCGCCGCCCACCCGCCCTTCAATGTCGCCGCGCGGCACCTGAGAGTGAGGTCTCCCCAAGCCTCCAGTCATCCGCTGACGCATTTCTCCTGCAAGCCTCATGGTGAAGTGCGCAGCCTCAGTGCTGCCTCGAACCACAAGGCGAAAGCCCCCACTCCGCCGCACCTCTCCTCCCCCTTGATGGGGGAGGTAGCGTCGCTCGCCCGCAGGGCCATAGCGAAGCTAGGTGGGGGTGCTTCTCCGGGGACACGCAAAGCTGCCTCCCACCCCCGATGTCGCCCCGGCCTCGCGCCGGGGTACATCCGGCCAGTCAATCACTGCTTGAAGCAGTTCTCCCGATGCCATGCCAGAAACGCCGGATGCGGCCGGTTCCGCTCCACTAATGGCCCGATCAGCCGCCCCGTCCGATTGATCAGGCTTTCAACCCCATCCCGGTCATTCACTTGCCGCGAAATGACAATGTCCAGATCATCGCTGAAGGTGATCAGCCCCCGGTCAAACATCCAATGCGCGGTCCCTGAAAGCGCCACGCCATTGTTGATGATATCGGGCCCATTATGCTCCACCGGCCGGATATGGGCGGCAGCAACCTCCGCGCGTCCGCCGCCATTGATCAATTTCAGCCCCGTCACCGCGCAGCGCTCGCCATAGGCGCGCAGCACGACCCGCCGAAACACCCGGTCCCGCACAACCCGCGTCGTCATCGCCTCGACCCGCTCGCGCTCCTGCTCGAAGGCAAACGGCGCCTGACCCTCATCAAGCTCAAATCGCTGTTCGGCAGCCAAATCGGGCATGCCCAATCGAGGCAGCAGCGGATGTTCCTCCGCCAGCCCGCGCGTCAGGATGCGGTCAAAGTCCCGCGCCGAAATCGGCCGCACCGCCGCCTGCGCCCGGCCCGAAATCCGCCCCTGCTCGTTGAGCAGCCCGCGTTCCACAGGACCGGTGCCATCATCAAACGGCACAGCATTGGGAAATTCCAGATAACTGCCCGGCTCGATCAGCGCCAGATGCATATTCGCCGCCGTTGGGTCCGGCACGATCCGCTCGACCTTGGCGATGGCATAATAGCCCTTCGACCCACGTACCTTCACCGGCTCGTAATAGACGATCCAATCACCCACCGAGGCCGTGGCGCGCTCCAGATAGGGTTTGGGGAACTGATAGCGCTCCGCCGGACTGTCGTCATAGATCGAATCCGCGCGATGAATGAACACCCCAAAGGTCATTAAACAGGCCTCGCTCGTCGCACCGCCGCAGGGGCGTGTGCAGCGAGGCTAGCGTCGAATTATTGTTTTGGCCACAGTGCTCTTGCCCCTGTCTGGGATGCCGCCCACCCGCCGCCCGTCACCCTCGGCCTTGAGCCGAGGGCGCTGCACTTAGCGAGATTGCGGTGGGAAACGCTCTATGTCCCCGCAGGCGGCGAGAAACGGAACAAATGCCAACCGAGCCTGAAAAGGCCATGGGCGCTTCGCGCGCGTGGCCGGGCCCCGCCATCGGCATTGTCTGTCGTTGGCCGCTTCCGAACGCCCATTGCCCTGGGCATCCAATCACCCGGCGCCTGCGTAGTGCTCCACGACACCGAGGAGACACCCATGATACGCAACGGCGAAACCATCTGGATCATTGGCGGCTCGAGCGGCATTGGCGCGGCGCTGGCCGAGGCCTTTGCCCGGGCCGGGGCCGGGGTCGTCATCTCCGGGCGCGATCCCAAGGCGCTGGCGAAGACGGTCGACAAATATGGTCCGGCGCTGATCGCGGCCCAGGCCGATGCCACCGACGTCGCCAGCCTCGAGGCGGTTGCCGATCAATATGGCCCCTTTGATCGCGTCATCACCACCGCCGCCATCTATGATCCCGGCCCCGTGCTCAAGGCCGACCAGAACAAGGCCGAGGCGATCTTTTCGGTCAATCTCACTGGCACGTTCAATGTGGCGCGTGTGGGGGCCAAGGCGCTGAAACCGGGCGGGCAATTGGTGCTGTTCGGCTCGGCGGCGGCCATATTCGGCCTGCCCAATGGCCAGGCCTATTCGGCCACCAAGGCCGCAACGGTGAACCTGGCCCAATCGCTGCGGGCCGAACTCTGGCCCCAAGTCGATGTGCGGCTGGTCACCCCCGGCTTTGTGCGCACGCCGCTGACCGACCAGAACCAATTTTCCATGCCCGGTCTGATGGAGCCCGAAGATGCCGCCAAACGCATCATGGCCGGGCTGGCGACTAAGCGCTTCGAAATCGCCTTCCCCCGGCGCCTCATCTGGCCGCTGAAAGTGCTCGGCGTGCTGCCGCACCCGCTGGCCTTCGCCATCACCGCAAGGATGCGGGGGTGAATTAAGTGGTCAGCCTGGCCGCGAAATATCCGGCCAGCGCCGCCGTGCCCGAGAGGAACCCTCCCCAGGCCAGGTCGATCAGGCTGATCTGCAAGGTCCAGCCCTTGAGCGTTGCAAGGTTGGTCATGTCATAGGTGCCATAGGCCAAAAGCCCCAGCGCCACCGCCGCGATCACGGCCCAGAGCCAGGACTGGGCATTGAGCGCTGGCAACACCGCAAAGCCGACGATCCCGGCAATATAGAAGAGGTAAAAGAGCGCCGCCGGCGCCAGATTGGGTTTGTCCAGCAGCAGCGCCCCGATCTCGCCGCGGTAAAAACCGATGCCCAGCACCGTCAGCCACAGGAAATCGAGCGCAAAGAACACCACCGCAGTGCCCGCATAGGCCACAACCAAAGTCAGCAGCGAATATCCGGCCAGCATGCTGGTCTCCTCAAATGCCCAGAAGCGGCTGCACCATCCGCAGCAGGCGGCTGGAAAATTTCAGGGGGGCGTCAGTGATGGCCAGGCAAATGCAATCCTGGTCCTCATCGGCAATTGGCTGATGCGTCAGCGATCCATCGGCATCCTCGATATCGCCGGGGCCGAAGCTGTCGACGGCGTCGTGAAAGCTGCCGGTCAGCACCACGGTCAACTCCCGCCCGCCATGGCTGTGCTCGGGCACCGGCTTGCCGGCGGCAATGCGCAGGAGCCGCGCCTGGGTGGTGTCGTCGCCCGTCTTGATCAGGATCTGCTTGGCATTGCCCAGGTTGCGCCATTTGAGGCTCTCGATATCGCCACCCAGATAGCTGCGCAGTGGTTCGGGCAGCGTCGCCCTGGCCGGACGCAGCACCGGTTTTGCCGGCTCCTCACTGGCATTGGCGAGGCGCGTCTTGAGCGTCTCCCAGCTGTCGTCAGGCCCGGCAACAGGCGCCAGGTCTTCAAGCAGTGCGCCGCCCATGGCCTCTGCCAGGGCAAGTTGGTCCCGGCATTGCGGGCACATGGCAAGATGGCACGCAACAGCCAGCGACCAGCCTTCCGAAAGGGTACCGGCGGCGTAGTCGATGAGCAGGTCGTCGTTAAGATGGTGTCGAATGGTCATTTCTTTTCCTCCAGCGCTGCCCGAAGGCGCCCGAAGGCCAGTCTGATGCGGGATTTCACAGTGCCGATGGGCAGGCCCAGCCGGGCGGCTATGGTGCTGTGCGAGGCTTCGTCGAAGAACGACAGGCGGATCAACTCGACCTGCTCCTCGGGCAGAGCCTTGAGCGCCTCGTGGAGCGCGGCGCCACGTTGCTTGAGCTCCAGCAGCGTTGGCGCATCGGCCTCGGCGGCCGGCACCAGCGCCGGATCATCGGGGTCAAGCGCCGGTCGCTTCTGCTTGCGCCAGGCATCGATCCAGGTGTTGCGGGCAATGGTGAATATCCAGGCCGAGGCCTGGCCGCGGGTCGGGTCGAACTGGCCGGCCTTGCGCCAGACCGCCAGCATGGTCTCCTGCATCAGGTCTTCTGCGGCCTGCCCGTCGCGGGTCAGCTTGAGCAGATAGGCCCGGATGCGCGGCCCGAATTCGCGGAACAGCGCCTCGAACGATGCCATGTCGCGCGTGGCGGCAATGGCAACGATTTGGGCGCTGATGGTGTCATTGGGTATTCCGGCAGGCACGTTGCGGTCCGTCATGCGATGCGGGCCCCTGGCTGGCGCGGGCTCGGCAAGGCGGCGGCGCGTTGATAGCGCGTCATCCTTACACGGCTCGGCGAGTGGGTAAATCGCAAGGTTCATGTCTCGACTACGCGGCCCCCTCGCAACTGGATCAGTGCCCGGGGCAAATTCGCGTCCTTTGTGGCCGGGCGCAAAAATAAGTCGGCAAAATGGATCCAAAAGCGCGCCGCGTCCGTAGCTTCTCCAAACAGGAACGGGACCACTGACAATGTTTCATGCCGCTTCAGGCTTTTCCGGCTCGCATCCCGCGCGGCAACGCGTGGCTGTTGTGGGCAGCGGCGTTTCCGGGCTTTCTGCCGCCTGGCTCCTGTCAAAATCCCACGACGTGGTGCTCTACGAGGCCGATGGCCGGCCCGGCGGCCACGCCAACACCATCGATGTGCCCGGCACGGGACCGGTCGATACCGGCTTCATCGTCTATAACGAGAGCAACTATCCCAATTTCACCGCCATGATGGCGCATCTGGGTGTCGAGAGTATTCGCTCGCAGATGTCGTTCTCGGCCTCGCTCGACCAGGGGCGTTTTGAATATTGCGGCGAAGGCTTGGGCGGCCTGCTGGCGCAGAAGCGCAATGCCTTCCGCCCCCGCTTCTGGAACCTGTTCCGCGATCTGCTGCGCTTTTATCGCGAGGCGCCCGAGGTGCTCGATCGACCCGACCTGCAGAAGCTGACGCTGGATGAATATCTCCAGGCCCAGCGCTATTCGCAGTCCTTCGTTGATGACCATCTCCTGCCCCTGGCTGCGGCGATCTGGTCATCGTCGGCCACCGACATCCGGTCCTATCCGCTGCTGGCTTTTGTCCGCTTCTTCCAGAGCCACAATCTTTTGCAGATTTGGGAGCGCCCCAACTGGCGGACGGTCAAGGGGGGCAGTCGCGCCTATGTCACGGCGCTGCTGGCCCAGTTCAGCGGCCAATTGCGGCTGTCGACGCCCGTCGCCTCTATTGAGCGCGATGCCAGTGGTGTCACGGTGATCGACATGCAAGGGCACAAAGACCGCTTCGACCAGGTGCTGATTGCCAGCCACGCCGATCAGGCCCTGGGCATGCTGGCGGCGCCCAGCGTCGCCGAACGCAACCTGCTCGGGGCCTTCAACTATACGCTCAACACCGCTGTCCTGCATGCCGATGCCAGCTTCATGCCGCGCCTGCGGCGGGTCTGGAGCTGCTGGAACTACATTGCAGTCGAACAGGAAAAAAGCGCTCATCCGCTGTGCGTCAGCTATTGGATGAACCGGCTGCAGAGCCTTCCGGGCCGCGATCTCTTCGTCACCCTCAATCCGCCGCACAACCCGCAGAACGAGATTGCGCGGTTCGAATACACCCATCCCCTGTTCGACAGCAAAGCCATCCATGCCCAGGAAAATCTCTGGCAGATCCAGGGCGAGAACCGCACCTGGTATGCTGGCGCCCATTTCGGTCGCGGTTTCCATGAAGATGGCTTGCAGGCAGGCCTTGCAGCCGCCGAAGCCATGGGCGCGTTGCCCCGGCCCTGGAGCGTCGCCAATCCCTCAGGCCGCATTACCCTCGCGCCTCCGGCGGCGGCGCTGGTGGCATGAGTTTCAACTCAGCCATCTATGTGGGGCAGGTGGTGCATCAGCGGCACCGGCCCAAGAAGCACGCGCTGCGCTACCGGGTGTTTTCGCTTCTGCTCGATCTCGACGAATTGCCGCGCCTCGATCAGCTCAAGTGGTTTGGCCACAACCGCCAGGCGCTGTTCTCCTTCCGCGACAGCGACCATGGCGATGGCCTGCCCCTGCGCTATTGGGTGGCCCGGCAGCTTGCCGCCGAGGGATTGCCGGCGCCAGGCCGCATCCGCCTTCTCTGTTACCCCCGCATCCTGGGTTATGTGTTCAACCCGCTGACGGTCTGGTTCTGCGACGACGTCGAGGGCGTCCCCCTCGCCACCATCTACGAAGTCCACAACACTTTTGGCGAACGCCACACCTATGTCTTGCCGGCGGCGGCCCCCGAGCAGGCCGCCGATAAGGCCTTCCATGTCTCGCCCTTCATCGACATGGATTGCCGCTATGAGTTTCGCCTGACCCAGCCCGACGACCGGGTTCGCATTGCCATCAACGAGACCGAGAATGGCGAACCGCTGCTTTATGCCGCCTTCACCGGTCAGCGGCGGCCGTTCACCGATGCGGCGCTGTTCCGGCTGTTCCTCACCCATCCGCTAATGACCGTAAAGGTCACTGGCGCCATTCACTGGGAGGCGCTCAAGCTCTGGCTCAAGGGCGTCAGATACGTCCCTCACCCTGGCCACGTCAAAGCGAAGGCCAAGGCGCTGGAGCGGCAGGACTAAGCGGTTACCACTCGAAGTCCGGCCCGTTCTCGCGGGCGCCCATCAGGAACACATCGCTCATCAGCCGCAGCGGCGCCGCATCGACATCGGATTGATGCGCGTCGAGCAGGTCGGCAAAGCGGTCATAGATGCCGGCATATTCGGAATCGCCATGCTCCAGCACGACATCGCCATTGATCCGCAGCGTCCGTCCGCCGCGTTCGAGCTTCAGATCGTCGCCAGTGCCCGTGACCACATGAATGGTCCAGATTTCTCCGCTCTCTTCGAGCCAGTTGAATCCCGAGGACATCTCCGGGCGATGCGGCTGGCCGGACTTGAACTTGACCTCGACATCCACCGGCGTCTGCCGATTGGCCGGAAAGGTCAGGTTGGCGCTTTCCACAAACACGGGAAAGGGCATGATCTTGGTGAAGATCGAATAGGCGTTGATCCCGGGATCGCACACGCCAAACCCGCCCGGCTCCCATACCCAATCCTGCCCCGGATGCCACTTGCGCACACTCTCGCGCCAGTCGATACGAACCGATTTGACGCCCTGCTGGGCCAGGATCGCCTTGGCCCGGTCGACCGCGGCATTGTACTGGCTGTGCCAGGTCTGGAACAGCACCCGGTCGAGCCGCGCCGCATGGGCAATAATGTCATCAAGCTCGGAGATCGTGGTGGTGGGTGGCTTTTCCATCATCACGTCCTTGCCCGCGTCCAGCGCCTCGCGCACCAGGCTATGGCGTACGCCCGGCGGCGTGCAGATGGACACAAGCCCGACATCTGGCATGGCGGCATAAAGCTCGGCGGCGGTGCGAAACACCGGCTTGTCGCCATGGCCGACGCCGCGCGTCGACACGGTCGCCGCCAGCTCGAAATCCTCCGAAGCGTCGATCACCGGCAGATGCTGGTCCTGGGCGATCTTGCCCACGCCAATAACGGCGATCTTGCGCTTGGCCATGCCGAAAACTCCGTGTCTGTGTTGGTTGTGCATCGAAATCGACCGAGAGCCGCATCGCACATTTCGGTTCGATGCCTCAAAGGCGCGGCTATAGAGCAGACCTTACCCGGCTCTGCCAAGACCTCAAGCGGATAAAAGTATGATTTTTATGCCGTGGGTGCTGGAGGCGGTGGTTCCCACAATTCGATCTGGTTGCCTTCGGGGTCCTGGATGCGCGCGAAGCGCCCGGTTTCGAGACTGTCCCACTCGTCGGGACGCGTCTCGATGGCAATGCCGGCACTCTTGAGCTGGTCCATCAGCGCGTCGAGGTCATCGACCCTGAAATTGATCATCCACTGTTTGTCGGCGGGGAAGTAGTCGGTCTCCTGCTTGAAAGGAGCAAAGACCGTAAAGCCCGCCTGCTGGGACCAGAATTCCACAACGCCCAGGTGCGTCTCGTACCATTGCGCCAGTGCCTTGGTGTCGCGGGATCGAAAGAACACCCCGCCAATGCCAACCGCCTTTGCCATCATCGCCTCCCGCGTCCGGGCTGACAGGATGGCACAGCGACCAGCGCGGCCAAAGTCAATTCAGCGGATGAGGATGGCCCTGAAGTCGTTGACATTGGTGCCCGTCGGGCCGGTCATGAACAGGTCGCCAATCGCTGCAAAGGCGGTGTAGGCGTCATTGTTGGCCAGCGCCGCCTGCGGGTCGATCCCCGCTTCGCGCATCCGCCGGGCCGAGGTCCCATCGACAAAGCCCCCGGCATTGTCCTCCGATCCATCCACGCCATCAGTGTCCCCGGCCAGCGCCGAGACGTTCTCGACGCCATCAAGGGCAATGGCGAGCGCGAGGAGAAATTCGCCGTTCCGCCCGCCGCGCCCCTTGCCGCGCAGCGTTACCGTGGTTTCCCCACCCGACAGCAGCACCACGGGCTTGCTGAACGGTCGGTTGCGCGTGGCAATCTCGCGGGCCAGGGCGGCATGCACCTGCGCCACGTCGCGCGCCTCGCCCTCAATAGAATCCGAGAGGATCGCGGCGTCCACGCCCTCTTCCCGCGCCAGATCGGCCGCCGCTTCCAGCGACAGGGCCGCCGAAGCAATGGTGACGACACTATTGTTGGCAAACACCGGATCGGTCGTGTCGGGCGGTAAATTGGCGTCGCTTGCCAGCAGTCGCGTGGCCGCCTCGGGCAGATCCAGCCGATAGAGTGCCGCTAGCCGCCGGGCCGCTTCACGACCGCCACTGAGGGGCAGGGTGGGGCCTGAGGCCACCAGCGCCGGGTCGTCGCCCGGCACGTCCGACACCACCAGTGTCGCCACCCGCGCTGGCGCCGCGGCCGCCGCCAGTCGCCCGCCCTTGATGGTCGAGAACTGATTTCGGATGAGGTTCATCACCCCGATGGGCGCGCCGGAGGCCAGCAGCGCCCGATTGATCTCTTGCTCGTCCTCAAAGCTCAGCCCTTCGGCCGGGGCCGGTAGTAGCGATGAGCCGCCACCCGAAATCAGCGCAACGACCAGATCGTCCACGCTCAACCCGCTGACCAGGTCCATCAGCCGCGCTGCGGCTTTGAGGCCCGCTGCGTCAGGCACTGGATGCGCCGCTTCGACGATTTCGATGCGTTCGCAGGCCTCCGCATAGCCGTATCGAGTGACCACGAGTCCCGAAATCTCGCCCGGCCAGGCTTTTTCAAAGGCCCGCGCCATCTGGGCCGAAGCCTTGCCCGCGCCAATGACAACGGTGCGCCCCTTGGCAGGCGCCGGCAGATGCCGCTCCACCGCCAGTGCCGGTTGCGCCTGGGCAACGGCCCGATGGAAAAGGCTTTCGAGCAGGGGGCGGTCCATTGGCTGGTATCTTTGTGCGTAACCGAGGTGACGCTTTGTCGCCACCGCTCCTGCTTTTGTCCAGCCCCTGGCTTGTCAAACCACTGCCATATAGGTCCACTAGCTCCCCGGTCAGGAGGCCCCATGCCGCAAAGATTCGCTGTTTATTACGCTCCCGCCGTCACCGACCTCCTTTGGGACCGCGCGGCCATCTGGCTGGGTCGCGACCCGGCCACCGGGCAATCCCATGATGGCGCCGTCGCCGGCATCGAGCGCACGCGCCTGCTCAATCTGACCCAATCAGCCGGGCGCTATGGGTTTCATGCCACCCTCAAAGCCCCCATGGCCCTGGCAGAGGGCCAGACCGAGGCGGCGCTGCGTGCCGCCATGCAGCGTGTCGCCGCCGAACTGCCGCCCGTGCCGCTGGGCAAGCTGACCATCGCCAATCTCGATGGCTTTCTGGCTCTGGTGCCCGAAGAGGCCGACAATCCGCAGATCCTTGATTTTGCAGCCAGTGTCGTCGAGGCCTTCGAGCCGTTTCGGGCGCCCTTGAACCCGCGTGACCGCGCCGCCCGGGCGACGGCCAATCTGACGCCGCGCCAGGAAGAACTGCTCGATGCCTACGGCTATCCCTATGTGTTCGATCAGTTCCTCTTCCATATGACGCTCACCGACCGGCTGGCGGGCGCTGACCACGCGGACCTCTTGCGCGCGGCCCAGACCTGGTTCGGGCCGGTGCTGGACGAACCCGTCACCATCGACCGGCTGTCACTCTATCACGAGCAGGAAAATCAACTGCCTTTCCGCCGCATTGCCGATTTTGGACTGGAGGGCTGATCGTGCCTGAAACCGTCTTTCGCAATGCGCGCATCGTTCTTGCCGATGACATTGTCACCGGCAGTCTTCTGGTCCGTGATGGGGTGATTGCCGCAATCGACCCGGGGACAGGCCGGGAGGGCGAGGACATGTCCGGGGACTATCTGATCCCCGGCCTGGTCGAGTTGCACACCGACCATCTCGAAAATCATTATCGTCCGCGTCCCGGCGTTTTCTGGGATCCGCTGGCGGCGCTTCATGCCCATGATGCGCAAATCGCCGGCTCCGGCATTACCACGGTGTTCGACGCCGTGCGGATCGGCTCCGATGTCGACCTGCCCGACATGCTGGCGCATGCGCAAAAGCTGGTCGACGCGGTGCGGGCCGGACAGCAGGCACACTGGCTGCGCGCCGAACACTTCATCCACCTGCGCTGCGAATTGCCCAGCCACGACGTTGTCGATCATTTCGACGCCCTGGCCGATCACCCCTCGACCCGCCTGGCCTCGGTCATGGATCACACCCCCGGTCAGCGCCAGTTTCGCTCGCTCGAGGCTTACAAGAATTTTTATGCCTCGCAGATGGGTAGCAATGCCGCCGAGGCCCAGGCCTATCTCGATGCGCGGCTTGCCGAGCACGAGCGCTATTCCGGCCCCAATCGGCAGGCCATTGTCTCGAGGGCGCGCACAATGGGCATCGCCTTGGCCAGCCATGACGACGCCACCCTCGCCCATGTCGAACAGGCTGAGGCCGATGGCGTCGCCATTGCCGAATTCCCGACGACTTTGGAAGCCGCTGCCGCGGCCCATGAAGCCGGCCTTTCCATTCTCATGGGCGCGCCCAATGTGGTGAGGGGCAAATCCCATTCGGGCAATATCTCGGCCACCGATCTCGTGGCGGCGGGTCTGCTCGATATTCTCAGTTCCGACTACGTGCCCTTTGCTCTTTTGCAAGCCGCCTTCGTGCTTCCCAGCCGCGTCGCGGGCCTTGACCTGCCTCGGGCGCTTGCTACCGTGACCCGCAATCCGGCCCGTGCCGCAGGGTTCGATGACCGGGGCGAGATTGCGCCGGGCAAGCGGGCTGATCTCGTGCGTGTCGCGGCGGATGGTCCGTTGCGGGCGGTGCGGGGTGTCTGGCGTGAAGGGCAGCGTGTGAGTTGAACGATCGGCCACCTGGAGTTCTGGTTCTCGTCATCGGCCCCTCGGGAGTCGGCAAGGACACGCTGATCGGCGGTGCCCGTCAGGCGCTCGACAACGACAAGCGCTTCAGCTTCGTGCGGCGGCTGGTGACCCGCCCCGCCGATATCGACCTTGAAGATCATGTCAGCCTCGATAGCGATGAGTTTGCCCGCGCGGCCAAGGCGGGCCGCTTTGCCCTCACTTGGCAGGCCCATGGTCTCGACTATGCCTTGCCCATTGGCGTTGATACCGACCTGGCGCTTGGGCGTGTGGTCATAGCCAATATATCGCGCCATGTGGTGCCGCAGGCCATCGTCAAATACCCCCATTGCCAGGTGATCCAGATTTCGGCCGAAATCTCGCTGCGGGCCGAGCGCCTGGCCCGGCGCGGGCGGGAAAGCCGCGATCAGATCGTGGCGCGGTTGGCCCGCGAAGGCGCTGCGCTGCCGGCCGATATCGAACCCATGGTCATCGACAATTCCAGTTCGGTGGGCATCGGGGTCACGGCCTTCGTCATGGCGCTGCGCCGCATCGCTGCGGATTGAACCCTTGGCGGCCCTGGCGCGTTGGTCCGATATCGATAGAAGCGTCAGGAGTTATCCCCGTGTCCCGTAACAGCCTTTACGGCGTGATCGCCATTCTGGTCATCGCGCTGGTTGCCTTTGGCATCTACACTGTCCAGCAGCAGCAATCCCGCCCGGGGATCGAGGTGCGCGTGGACGAAGGGGGGATTTCGATCGATGGAAACAGCTAAGGACCAGAACGAGCACCGGCATCAGGCCATCGCCACGGCGCTGGCTGCCGAGCTGGAACGCCAGGCTCAGGCCGGCGCGTCGCGCATCGATATCGAAGCCTTGGCGCAGGCCGTCGAACTGGCGCTTGACCCGGCTTTGCCGTCCTCGGAAGGCAAGCGGCCCTCCGAGCTCAATGCGACCAATGACGACTGATCGTTGATCGCGGCAGGCAAAGCAAAGCCGGTGGCGTGACCACCGGCTTTTTCATGCGGGTTCGCCGCCTTCCACCGCCCGGCTGACCGCCAGATGTGCGGTCTCGATGGTCGGGAAATGTTGCCCGTCCATGGCAAAGGCGGGCAGCTTGACGGCCACGAACTTGTAGCCGCCCGCAGCCGGCACAACGACGCCCTGAGGCTCGCCGCCAACTTCGATAACGATGGGTCTGAGCCTTTCGGCCCGATTCAGATTGTTTTCCTGCATGGGTGGAAGCTCCACTTGCGCGTCGGTCCATCACGGTCTCCTTCCTCGTGGAAGGGGATCGGGGGCTGGCAACGCGGGGTCTATCGGCTTAGTGAGACGGGGATGTGACGAAAATGATCACATTCGTTTTGAGCGACAGGACCCTTGCCAGCGTTTGGCGACGTTCATGCGGGTTACTACGGTCGAACACATGGCATGGATTGTGAAGGTCGTCGATGTCGGCATCGTCATTCCTCTCCTTGCGGGTGTTGGACGTCGTGGTGACACGCCATTGCGGCGCGGCAATGGCAAGATAGGGACAGCGATCTGGTTTTTCCAGTCCACCTTTATGCGTATTGGCCGCTTTTCTCGAAAAACTCTATTCCGATTCTGCCAGCCGACAAAATTATGATACATGGCGTCATGTTTAAGAGCAAGCGCGTGCGACTTGCGCCATGCGGCGCAATCTGGTGTTGTCCAGCCAGGTAGCGTTCCCGCCAAGCGTGCGGCGGGTCTGAGGGGAACATAGGTGTCGCAAGAAGAAGGACCGCCCGCCTCGCGCGGCAAGCGGGGCGTAAAGCCATCGGGAAGGCCGACGCTCAAGACCATTGCACAGATGACCGGTCTTGCCGTCACGACCATTTCGCGCGCGCTCAATAACGCGCCCGAACTGGCCCAGGATACCCGTGACCGAGTGCAGAAAATTGCCGCCGAGATCGGCTATCTGCCGGATCGGGCGGCCCTGCGCCTCAAGACGGGACGCACCAATGTCATTTCGCTGATCCTTGAGCCCGACGAGCAGATCTACGGTTTTGGCACCAGCCTGGTCACCGGCATCACCGAGGCCTTGCGCAACACCGCGTTTCACCTCGTCATCACGCCGCTGTTTCGCAATGTCGAGCCCATCGAGCCGATCACCCACATCGTGCGCAATCGCATGGCCGATGGTGTTATCTTCTCCAAGGCCGAAACCTTTGACGAGCGCATCCGCTTTCTCATCGACAACGATTTCCCCTTTGTCAGCCACGGTCGCAGCCGCTGGCCCGAGCCGCATCCCTTCGTCGATTATGACAACGAGGCCTATGCCTATGGCGCGACGTTGCGCCTGGCGGCCAAGGGCTGCCGCAAGGTTTCCATCGTGCTGCCCGATAGCGCCTTGACCTATACCGAGCATCTCAAGGCCGGCATCGAGCGGGCGGCGCGCGAAACCGGCATCGCCTATGAGTTCGCCGCCGACGTCAATCTGGGCAGTCCCACCGATGCGATCCGAAGCTATGTGATCCGCCGGGCCAAACGTCCCGACGCACCGGATGGCTATATCTGCGCGTCGGAAGTTTCGGCGCTGGCCGTTACCGGCGGCTTGACCGATGCGGGGCTGGTCGTGGGCAAGACGGCCCATGTGGTGACCAAGCAGTCGTCGTCAATGTTTGCGCAGTTCCAGCCCGGCGCCGAGACCGTGCAGGAGGACTTTGTCGCGGCTGGCCGCAATCTGGGCAGCCTGCTGCTGCGCCGCATCGCCGGCGAAACCGAGGGTCTGCAATTCGTGGCCGAACCGAAGTTCGAGTGGAAGGACTGAGGCCCGGGCCTTAGCCTTCCAGTTCCTCACGCAGCATTTCGAGCTCCAGCCATTGCTCTTCAGCCGCCGCCTTGCGCGCGGCAGTGGCTTCCAGCGCCTTGGATTTGGCCGCGAAGCCGACGGGGTCGCGGTTATAGAAGTTGGCCTCTGCCAGCGCCTTGTTAAGCGCTTCGATCTCGCCATCGAGCTTTTCGATGTCCTTGGGCAGCGTTTCGAGCGCGTGCTTTTCTTTAAAACTCAGCTTGCGCTTGGGGGCGGCCGCCGAGGTTGCCTGCGTGGTCTGGGTCAGGCTGGTCTTGCCCGCCCGATGCGCCTTGGCCGCCGGTTCGCGGGCCGTCACGCCCTCGCCGCGCTGGATGACCATGTCCGAATAGCCCCCGGCATATTCGGTCCACACGCCATCGCCCTCGGCAATGATCACCGAGGTCGCGACACGGTCGAGAAAGTCGCGGTCATGGCTGACCACGATCACCGTCCCGGAATAGTCGCTGACCATTTCCTCGAGCAGGTCGAGGGTTTCGAGATCGAGATCATTGGTGGGTTCGTCCAGCACCAGGAAATTGGAGGGCAGGGCCAGGGCACGGGCCAGCGCCACGCGGGCGCGCTCGCCACCCGAGAGCTTGCCGATGGGGGTATTGGCCTGCTCGGGGCCGAACAGGAAGTCCTTCATATAGCCCACGACATGCTTGGGCTGGCCATTGATCTGGAGCGTATCCGAACCGCCACCGGTCAGCGCTTCCTTCAGGCGCGTGTCGGGATGCAGCTTGGCCCGGCCCTGGTCGAGCATCGCCAGCTCCAGCGCCGATCCCATCTTGATCTTGCCGCTGTCGGGCTTGTCGAGCCCGGTCAGCATCTTGATCAGCGTGGTCTTGCCCGCCCCATTGGGGCCGACAATGCCGATCCGGTCGCCGCGCAGCACGCGGGTTGAAAAGTCGCCGACGATCACCCGGTCGCCATAGGCCTTGGAAATGTTCTCGGCCTCGACCACCAAGGCGCCCGAGGTGCGGCCCTCGGTCACCTGCATGCTGACCGAACCGGTGACGCGACGCTGTTCGCGCCGCTCCTGTCGCAACCCGGCCAGGCGCTCGAGGCGCCCGACATTGCGCTTGCGGCGCGCCGTCACGCCATAGCGCAGCCAATGCTCTTCGCGCACAATCTGGCGGTCGAGCTTGTGACGGTCACGCTCCTCTTCTTCGAGCACCTGGTCGCGCCAGCCCTCGAAATGGGAAAAGCCTCGGTCAAGGCGGCGCGTCACGCCCCGATCAAGCCAGACCGTGGCGCGCGTCAAATCGCTGAGGAAGCGCCGGTCGTGGCTGATCAGCACCATGGCCGAGCGCAGCGAATCCAGTTCGGCCTGCAGCCATTCGATGGCCGGCAGGTCGAGATGGTTGGTCGGTTCGTCCAGCAGCAGCACATCGGGCTTGGGCGCCAGCACGCGGGCCAGCGCGGCGCGACGGCCTTCGCCACCCGAGAGGTTTTTCGGGTCTTCCGCGCCGGTCAGGCCCAGCGAGCTCAACAGGTATTGTGCGCGATATTCATCATCGCCCGGCCCCAGGCCCGCCTCGACATAGGCCAGCGTGGTGGCATAGGCCGAAAGGTCCGGCTCCTGCGGCAGGTAGCGCAGCGTGGCGCTGGGCTCGACAAAGCGCACGCCCTTGTCGTGGGTCACCTCGCCCGAGGCGATCTTGAGCAGGGTCGACTTGCCCGAACCATTGCGGCCCACCAGGGCAATGCGTTGCCCGGGGGAGACAATCAGTTCGGCCGCCTCGAGCAGCTGCGTGCCGCCAAAGGTGAGCTGAATATCCTGCAGGGAGAGAAGTGGGGGCTGGGCCATGTCGTGTCCGGTCAATTCGCCCCGGATAGATCATAGGGGCGGAGCCAGATCAATTGCCGGGGCGCGCAAAACCATAATGCAAAAAAGGCCGGTCAGGACGTTGAGGATCCTGGCCGGCCCGGGGAGACGGCAGCAGCAAGCCCCGTCGTGTTCTGGCGCCCGGACCCACAGGCCCCAAGGGGTCGCAGCGCCATGTCCGCAACCAATCATGCTTAAACATGATTGTCAAACTCATATTTGAAAGGCAATCTGATTTTCAGGCAGCAGTCACGGCCTGGTCCACAGTCAGGCCGAGGCGTTCGCGGATCGAGCGCTTCTTGCTGGCAAGATCGGCAATCGTGTGCTGGCTCAGCACATCGAAAAACGCCCCCAGCGCCTCGCGCAAGGCGCCATTGAGATCGCACTCGCCGATCAGCGGGCAATCAGCGCCATCCTCGAAACACTCAGCCAGGGCGAAGTTCTCTTCGGTCAGGCGAATGGTGTCGAGCAGGGTGATGTCCTGGGCCGGCTTGCCCAGTTTGATGCCGCCATGGCGCCCGCGCACCGTCTGCAGCAGTCCGGCCTCGACCAGCGGCTTGATCAGCTTGAACAGGAACAATTCAGAAATGCCATAGGCCCGGGCGACCTCTGCCACCCGGCTCAGGCCCGGCTCATTGACGGCACAATAGACCAGCGTGCGGATGGCATAATTGGATTGGCGGGTCAGTCTCACGGGAAGCCTTTCTGCAGCCTTGGGCGGGATCGAAACGAGCTTGATTCAGTCTTGATCTGGGCTATAGCTTATAATCATTCTAAAAAATGTCAAACAATCTTGAAGCCAAAGATCAGGTTTTTTGTGATCACTCGCGGGGCTGGACAGGCAATTTCGTTCCACCTATGAATTTAATAGGTGGAGGAGGTTACGAGGTGGATCAGACTGTCACCAGGGCGGCGCTGAGTGAGCGAGCCGCTGACGCGACCGGGTTGTCGCGCTACGATACCGCCCAGATCGGCGAACGCATGTTCGAACTGATCGGGGAGGCGCTCAAGCAAGGCGAGTCCGTCAAATTGACCGGCTTTGGCACGCTGGAAGTGCGCTCGCGGGCCGAGCGCGTGGGGCGCAATCCCCGCACCGGCGACGAGCATCGCATAGCCCCGCGCCAAACCGTGGTGCTTATTCCCAGCGCCAGGCTGCGCGAGGCGCTGGATCAATTGATCGCGTAGCCGGCCAGGCGCCTAAAAGTGCCGCCGGAACAGCGGCAGCTCGGCCGCGCCGATCACTGGCGCCATCCGCCCCAGCTGCCCGGCAATCACCCGCGGCGCACGCCCGGAGCGCGTCGGCAGGCGCGTCATCTCCTGGGCAACGCGCTCCACCAGCACGGCGCTTGTTTCCGCTGAAAGCACTGTGTCGATCACCACCAGCGGTTGCTCCACCACGGTGGTCGCATTGTGGATCACCTGCGCCAGGGCGCTGGCGGAAGCCTCAATCCAGCTTGCGGTCGCCGCGGCAAATTCGGGTCGCTCGAGCGCTTGCGCCGGCAGGGACTGCGCCCGATGCCCCGCCGCTTCCAGTTGCGCGCGCAAGGCCCAGGCCGAGGCAATGTTGTGCGCCACCTCAGGGGCCGCGCCGGCCCGGCTGATCAGGATGGACCCCAGTTCGGCAGCATTGCCGGTCGGGCCTTCCCACAATGCCCCATCGCCAACGATCCCGGCAGCCACGAAATGGGAGACCAAAAGGTAGATGATATTGGCCGGACGCGGCGGCGCCAGGGCGATCAGTTCAGCCCAGCAGGCGGCGTTGCCATCGTTGAACATTGTCACGCCAAGGCCGCTGCGCGCCTCAAGGGCCTCTTCAAGGTTCAACGCCCGCCAAAGCTCTGCCTGACCCGGCGGCGCTCCCAGAAGATCCATGTTCTCGGCCAACCGGCCCGGCATGGCCACGCCCAGGTCAAGCAGGCGCGCCCGCTGCTCCACGCTCAGCGTCGCAGCAAAATCGGCAACCACCGCGGCGATCGTATCGACCATGGTTTCAGCATCGGGATAGGGATAATCCGCATGATGGTGCGCCAGCACTTGGGCATGCATGTTGAGGAGGATCACGTCGAGGTGCCGCCAGCCGATCTCGACGCCGATGGAGAAGCCGCCATCCGCATTGAGCAGGATCGGCGTTGCCGGTTGCCCGCGCCGCCCGCGCAACACCGGCCCGCGGGTGACCAGGCCGCCGCGCTCCAGATCGGTCAGGATGGCGGAGACCGTCTGCGGCGCCAGGCCGGACAGCCGTGCAATCTCGGCGTTGGAAACGCCCGAATTAAAGCCAATGACGGTCAGGACCGCCTTTTCATTGGCCCGCCGCACCCCATTGTGGCTGAGGCCGCGCCGCCCGGATTCAAAGATATCCCGCGTCGGCACATCGGTTTTGCTCATGCACATTTGCCCCGGCCCATCGCGCCGGGGCGGCGGCAGGCAGAATGGAAGTTCCAGGTATATCGCCGCGCTAAACCTCAACCATCAGCGTGACAATTTCGAATGGACGCAAGGACAACACCAGCGAGCCGTCGTCAAGTGTAAGCTCCGCCTCGATTTTTTCCTCCATGAGGTTGCACTTGCGCACGGACTTGATTGGCAGGCCAAAGTCCAGCCGGGCCTCGGCACGCCGATTGGCATGCTCGAACACCCGCAACACCATGGCGCTCGACCCCTCGGCCTTCTTGACGGTCTCGATGCTCACATTGGGCGCGTCGACCCTCACGAGGCTGAAGCGCGCCAAGGGGGCGGCGGGCATTTCGGACAGCCGGGCCGCGCCGATAACTGTGACGGGATTGTTGAAGCGCTCGGCGGCGCGATGCACCTGCGCCAGGTCGGCAAGGCCATCATGGACAAACAGGCCATAGCGCAGCCGGTGTTCGCCCCGGTCCGCATCGGGACTGGGATAACTGGGCCCGCGCACCAGCGTCAGGCGCACCATTTGTTCAAGCGCGTCATAGCCATATTTGCAGTCATTGATCAGCGCGACACCGAAATCGGCCTCGCTCACATCGACCCAGCGATGCATTGAGGCTTCGAAGCGCGCCTTGTCCCAGCTGGTATTGCGATGGGTCGGACGGGTCACATGGCCGAACTGGATTTCCGAGCGGATTTCGGAGGTATTGAGGTCAAAGTCGAACGCCGCCTTGAGCACCTGCGCCCGCTCCTGCCAGTCGATAAAGGTATCGAACTCAAGCTGCCGTTCGCCCTCGACCAGCGAGATCACCTGCACGATCCGCGAGGCGCCATAACGGCGCTCAATGCGGAGAGCCGCCCGGTGCGGCCCCTCTTCCACCACTGTGATGGCGACGACATCGTCCACTGGCCAGAACTGTTCCTCGAAATAGGCGTCGATGTCCCAGGCCTCATAGTCCATGGGCTTGTCTTCATAGGCAATTAGCCGGTTCGCCACCTGCCCCGGCTTCAGCACCTCGCGCCCGCTCGTCTTGTCGATGATCGAAACCAGGTGGCCATTGGCATCGAACGTGGCCCGCAGCAGGGCGTTTTCGAGATGCTGCGTTGACACGGCCAAAGTGCTGGTTGGGTTGGGGACAATGGCCACGACCTGTGCATCGGCCCAGCCCAGCGACGGCAATGCGCGGGCAGGCGCGGCCAGTTCGCTCGTGCCATCGGCACGGGTGAGGCGTTGCAGGGCAAGCGTGCTGTCGCCGAGGTGCAGCGCGCCACCCGCCAGCCCGGCGCCGTCACCAAGGCTGACCAGGCCGTTGCGCTCCTGCGCAATGAAATTGACCAGCCGGACAGTCCCTTCGGCCAGCGGCGCCAGCGCCAGTGCAGCGCCCTGCCAGGGACCCTGTGCCGAACCATGCGCCGAAAAAATACGCGCATAATCGGCGTCGCTATCGACATAAACCTCGGGGATCGAGGTGCCGGGCAGGATGTCGTGGAACTGGTTGATCAGCACCAGCTCCCAGAATTCGAGCAAGGTTTGGCTGGGGTAAGCCATGCCGGTCTGCACATGCGCCAGCGTGCCCAGAAACTCCAATTCGCGCAGCCGCCGCTCGGCCAGCCGGTTCTTGGCCTTGTTCTTGGCCCAGGTGGTCAGCGTGCCGCGGTGATATTGCAGGTAGAGTTCGCCATTCCAGGTCGGGAAGCGCCCGGGGTCGGCCTCCATCCGCTGCCCCAGCCGGTCGAGAAACGGCACGATGCCTTCGAGCTTTACCCTGGGTGCGCCGGGAATGCCGCGCTCAAGCCTGGTGCCGCGCTCGATCATGGCCCGCGTCGGCCCGCCGCCGCCATCGCCATAGCCATAGGACATGACGACTTCCGAATTGGCGCGCTTGGGCTCATAGCGCTTCCAGGCACCCATGGTCTCGCTCACCGACAGATCGCCATTATAGGTGGTGTAAATGGCGTCGCTTTCAAAATTCTGGGCGGTAATCAGCTGTGCCTTGGTGGTGCTGCCATCGATGCCGCGCCAGAAGAACGTGTCATAGGGATGCCGGTCGGTGTCGTTCCAGCTCAGCTTGCTGGTGACGAAATAGTCGAGCCCCGATTTTTCCATGATCTGGGGCAGGTTGGCCGAATAGCCAAAGGTATCGGGTAGCCAGACGGTGCGAGGCGTCACCCCGAAATGTTCCTGGTGGAATCGCCGCCCGCGCATGATCTGGCGTACCAGGCTCTCCCCCGAGACGATATTGACGTCCGGCTCCACCCACATGGCGCCTTCAATCTCGAACTGGCCCGATTTCACCCGGGCCAGCAGCCGCTCCCACAGCTCGGGATAGTCCGCCTTGAGGAAGTCGAACAGCACCGACTGGTTGTACATGAAGATGAACTGCGGGAATTCCTCCATCAGCTGGAGCACCGTGGCAAAGCTGCGGGCCGTCTTGTCGCGCGTATGGATCACCCGCCACAGCCAGCCAACATCGAGATGGGTAGAGCCCACCGCGGTGACCTGCGGCTGCACTTCCGTGTCGACCAGCGCATAGATTTCGGCGGCAATGGCCTCGGCCTCCGGCAGCGACGCGGCCAGCCCCTCGCCATGGTGGTTGCGCCGGTCCAGCGCCCGCAGCGCCCGTTCGACGCGGTCGAGAATGGCGTGCCGCCGCGCATCGGTCTGATGCAGCCGCACGGCCACTTCCAGGGGCGTCTGCACATCGTAGTAGAGCTGCTCCAGGCGCCGGTCGCGGGTGAAGAAGTCGACGCCGAACCCCACCAGCGGGCGCTCGAAAAAGGTGAAGGCATCCACCATCACCACATGCCGATTGCCCGGCACCGCATCGGTCTCGATCACCAGTTCGGTGTGATTGCCATCAAGGCCCTGGGCAATGTGGCCATCAAGATAGATCAGGCATTGCGGATCGGTCGTGCCGGGGCGGTCCTGCCATTGGCTGGAAAACCGCATGACCAGGGTCTTGCCCCGCGCCCCCTCGGGCACCACCACTTCTGCGGCAAACCAGGTGTGGTCCTGCTTTTTCGCCCATACCGAATGGCTGTCAAAACGCTCCCAGGCCCGCCAGTCCGCCGCCAGGGCCTCCGTTGCCGTCAGGCTTTGGCGCTGCACATGCCAGTTGAAGGCCATCTCGGGCAGCGGCGTGCGGATTTTGCTTTCCAGGTCGGCGCAGAGCGCGAACAGCTTGCCCTCGCGCTTGATGTCATCGACCTGAAGCGCCAGGCGCGAGCTGAGGGGGTTCGAATAGGCCATGGCCGTGATCCTGATGGGTACTGGTGGGCTGAAATCGAGCGCCAAGCTAATGAGGAAATTGCAACGTTGCAATCGACAAGTATTTTCATCTGTTCCTCTGGGCGCGCTTCACGCTACAAGGGGCGATATGGAGCGCATGTATGCAGGATCGTGACGACCCCAAGGCCAGGCCCACGCTTCGGACCATTGCCGAGATGACCGGGCTGAGCCTGTCGACCGTGTCGCTGTCGCTGCGCGGCGGCGCCTCTCTCAAGCAGGAAACGCGCGACAGGGTGGCCGCGGCGGCGCGCCAGATCGGCTATGTGCCCGACCGGGCCGGCGTGCGCCTCAGGACCGGCAAGACCAATGTCATCACTCTGGTCCTGCATGGCGGCGACGATTCCATCGATTTTGCCCGGCAGATGATCCAGGGTATCGGCCGGGCGCTGGCGGGCACTCAATATCACCTCAATGTCACGCCCGAATTCGGTGCCGATGGCGATGTCTCGGCGGTTCGCTATATCCTCGACAGCCGCGCTGCCGATGGCGTCATCATCACCCACACCACCCCCGATGATCCGCGCGTCGCGGCGCTGGCGGCCGCCGATTTCCCCTTCGTCAGTCATGGGCGCACCGCCTTTGCTGCGCCCCATCCCTTCCACGATTTTCATTCCGAAGAATTCGCCCGACAGGCGCTCGAACGGCTGGCCGACAAGGGCTGCAAGCGGGTCATGCTGTTCATCGGCAATCGGCTCATCACCAATTACGCCAATATCGTCACCGCCTTCCGCGCTGCCGCCACCCGCCGCGGCGTCATTGCCGAAGTGCTTGAAGTGGGCGAGGCGCGCAGCACCCCCGATGAGGTGAGGGCATTGGGCGCCGAACTCGCCCAACGGCCTGATCGCCCCGATGGCATCATCACCGACAATGAAATCCGCACCATTGCGCTGCTCGCCGGCATGCAGGCGGCGGGATTGAATCCGGGGCAGGGGGTGGAGCTGGTCTACAAGCAGACCTCGGGCATTCTCCCCACCTTCTACCCCCATCTCGATTCCATCGAGGAAGACGTCACCGCCTCGGGCGAAGAACTGACGCGCCTGCTGTTGCAACGCATCCATGGCGAAGCGGCAGGAACTCTGCAAACCCTCGCCGAGCCGGTGCTGCATTGGCGCAGCTCCGGCCCGGCGTAGCCTCTGCTAGCGCCCACTGCCCGTTAGCAGCGTTTCGGCTGCCTCGCTCAACGACAGCCGCACGCCCCGCGCCAGGCTCGCGACCTGCTCGACCGAGGTGGCCGAGGCAATCGGCGCGCTGACGCCTTTTTGTGCCACCAGCCACGCCAGTGCCACTTCGGCAGGGCTCGCGCCATGGTCCGCCGCAACCTGGTCCAGCGCCCCCAATATGCTCAGCCCCTTGGCATTGAGATATTGCCCGGCGCCGCCGCCGCGAGCCGACTGGCCCAGGTCGTCCTGACTGCGGTATTTGCCGGTGAGAAACCCCGAGGCGAGGCTGTAATAGACGATTGCGCCCACTTCATTGTCGACCAGATAGGGCATCAGCGCATCAAATCCGGCGCGGTCGTAAAGATTGTAGCGCGGCTGGGTCACCTCATAGCGCTGCAGCGATTTGACCACGGCGGTTTGCTGGGCCTCCGCCATCATTGCGGCGGTATAGTTCGAGGCGCCAATGGTGCGCACCTTGCCCGCGCGGATCAGCAGGTCATAGGTCTCGAGTGTTTCCTCGTGCCCCGTCTCGCTATCGGGCCAATGGCTGAAATAGAGGTCGATATAATCGGTCTGCAATCGCTTGAGCGAGGCCTCAAGGCTCGCCTTGATGCTCTCGTGCTTGAGCCCGCCCGGCCGCTTGCCCGAATTGACCTTGGTAAAGATATGCACCTTGTCGCGATTGCCCCGCGCCTTGAGCCATTTCCCGATGATGGTTTCACTCATCCCCGGCGGATTGCCGGACACCCAATTGGGATAGCCCTCGGCCGTGTCGATGGCCGTAAATCCGGCATCCACATAGGCATCGAGAATGTCGAAGCCGCGCGCCTCATCGACCGTCCAGCCGAACACATTGCCGCCCAGCACCAGGGGTTCGATCACCAGTTCGCTGCGTCCGAGGGGGCGACGGTTCATCCTGCATCTCCTTTGTATGGTTCCAGTCCCAACGCCTGGGACCCGGTTTTGTTCGTTAGCGTCGCGGCTCGATCAGGTCCCACTTGTTCCCGTAAAGGTCGGCGAACACCGCGACCGATCCATAGGCTTCATGGCGCGGCGCTTCGAGGAACTGCACCCCGCGCGCCAGCATCTGGGCATGGTCGCGGGCAAAATCGTCGGTTTCAAGAAACAGCATCACCCGGCCACCGGCCTGTTTGCCCACGATTGCCTCCTGCTCGGGCCCATCTGCCTTGGCCAGCAAAAGCCGCGCGCCTGCGCCGCCGGGCGGCGTCATCACCACCCAGCGCTTGTCCGGGCCCAGGCTTGTGTCCTCGGCCAGGGCGAACCCGACAGCGTCACGATAAAAAGCGATGGCCTCGTCGTAGTCGGCAACGACAAGCGCAATGGTGGCAATGGATTGGGTCATGCCCCATGCTGGGGTCGCGGTTTGCCTTGGGTCAAGCCGGGATTTTGCCAGCCGAACGGTTCTTCAAATAACCGTCCAATCCTGTGGATAGGGGTTTGGGCTGCCTTAGGATTGACCAAATGGTCAACTCTCCCCATTGCGCTCCCTCAAATTCTAGGCTTTGTTGGCATCCAAGCCTCGGTTCGCAGCCGGGTGCGCAAAAAAATGTCTCGGGAGACAACAATCATGAAATTGATGAAAACCTTGATGGCGGCAACCGCCATGCTGGCCTTGGCCGCCGGTGCAGCGCAGGCCAAGACTCTTGTTTACTGCTCGGAAGGTTCGCCTGAAGGCTTTGACCCGGCGCCCTACACCGCCGGCACCACGTTCGACGCTTCCAGCCGTCCGATCTACAACCGCCTGGTGCAGTTCACCAAGGGCGCCTCGACCACCGAGCCCGGCCTGGCCGAGAGCTATGAAGTCTCCGACGATGGCCTGGAATACACCTTCCACCTGCGCCAGGGCGTGAAGTTCCACACCACCGAATATTTCACCCCGACCCGCGATTTCAACGCCGATGACGTGCTGTTCTCGTTCGAGCGCCAGTGGAGCGCGGATCATCCGTGGAACGCCTATTCGGCCGGCATCACCTGGGAATATTTCAACTCGATGTCGATGGGTGAGCTGATCTCCTCCATCGAAAAGGTTGACGACTACACCGTCAAGTTCGTGCTGACCCGTCCCGAAGCGCCGTTCATCGCCAATTTGGCCATGGATTTCGCCTCGATCCTGTCGGCCGAATATGCCGCACAGCTCGAAGCCGCCGGCACCATGGACATGCTGAACCAGCAGCCCATCGGCACCGGCCCGTTCCAGTTCGTCAACTACCAGCAGGACGCAGCCATCCGCTACGCCAGCTTCGACGACTACTGGAATGGCGTGCAGCCGATCGACGATCTGGTGTTCGCCATCACCACCGACCCGGCTGTGCGTCTGCAGAAGCTGCAGGCTGGTGAATGCCACATCATGCCCTATCCGAACCCGGCTGACCTCGAGATCATCAAGAACGATCCGAACCTGGTGATGATGGAGCAGGAAGGCCTCAACGTCGGCTACCTCGCCTACAACACCCAGCAGCCTCCCTTTGATGACGCCCGCGTCCGCAAGGCCCTCAACATGGCCATCGACAAGGCGGCCATCATCGAGGCCGTGTTCGAAGGCAATGCTGAAATCGCCAAGAACCCGATCCCGCCGACCATGTGGTCCTATAACGAGGCCACCGTCGACGACGCCTATGATCCTGAAGCCGCCAAGGCCCTCCTTGCCGAAGCCGGCGTCGAGAACCTCTCGATGAAGGTCTGGGCAATGCCGGTGTCGCGTCCGTACAACCCCGATGCCCGTCGCATGGCCGAACTGATCCAGGCTGACTTTGCTGCCGTGGACGTCGATGTTGAAATCGTCTCCATGGAATGGGCCGAATACCTCGCCCAGTCCTCTGCTGTGGACCGTGACGGCGCCGTGCTGCTGGGCTGGACCGGCGACAATGGCGACCCGGACAACTTCCTTGCCGTGCTGCTTGGTTGCGATGCCGTTGGCAGCGCCAACCGCGCCCAGTGGTGCAACGAAGAGTTCGACGGCTACATCCAGGATGCCAAGGTCGTCTCCGACCAGGCCGAACGTACTGCGCTCTACGTCAAGGCTCAGGAAGTGTTCAAGGCCGAAGCCCCCTGGGCGACCATTGCCCACTCGCTGGTCTTCATGCCGATGAGCAACAAGGTCACCGGCTATGTCATGGACCCCAAGGGCACCCACGCCTTTGACGGTGTCGACATCACCGAGTAATCGGGAACCGAGCGGCCTGGCGATCAGATATCGCTGGGCCGTTCTGCATTTCTATGGCCGCGGTTTCAGCAAAAGTGACGTTCACTTTTGCTGAAAGTGCTTTGGGTCCGGGGGCGGACCATCCGTCCCCGACCTCCTCGGAAAACAGATGATCCGTTTCATTCTCAATCGCCTGCTGCTGATCATACCGACCTTCATCGGTATCACGATCGTGGCCTTCGCCTTCGTCCGCATCCTGCCGGGCGATCCCATCCTGCTGATCGCCGGTGAGCGCAGTGTCACGCCCGAGCGCTACCAGGACCTGATTGTCCAGTTCGGCTATGACCGACCGATATGGGTGCAATACTGGGACTATCTCGCCGGCATTTTCCAGGGCGATTTCGGCACCTCCATTTCCACCAAGCGGCCCGTTATCCGCGACTTCCTCACCCTCTTTCCCGCCACGGTTGAACTCTCGGTCTGCGCCATCCTTTTTGCCGTGACCCTGGGCGTTCCCGCCGGCGTCATCGCCGCGGTCAAGCGTGGCTCCTGGTACGATCAGACCCTGATGGGCACCGCGCTCGTGGGCTATTCCATGCCCATCTTCTGGCTGGGCCTGCTGCTGATCATCTTCTTTTCCGGCATGCTGGGCTGGACCCCGGTATCCGGGCGCATCGACCTGCTCTACTATTTCCCCACCACGACCGGTTTCATGACCATCGACGCCCTGCTCTCGGGGCAGGATGGCGCCTTCGTGTCGGCCCTGCGCCATCTCATCCTGCCCACGGTCACGCTGGGCACCATTCCCCTGGCGGTGATTGCGCGCCAGACGCGCTCGGCCATGCTCGAGGTGCTGGGCGACGACTATGTGCGCACCGCCCGCGCCAAGGGCCTGGCGCCTCATCAGGTGGTTGGGCAACACGCCTTGCGCAATGCCCTCATCCCCGTGGTCACCACCATTGGCCTCCAGGTCGGGGTGATGATGGCCGGTGCCATTCTCACCGAAACCATTTTTTCCTGGCCCGGCATCGGCAAGTGGATGGTCGACGCCATCTCCCGCCGCGATTACCCCGTGGTTCAGGCCGGCCTCTTGCTGATCGCCCTGATCGTCATGGCCGTGAACCTCATCGTCGATGTGCTCTATGGGCTCATCAATCCGCGCATCCGGCATAATTAGGAGGCGACATGTCCAATCCTGTTACCGTCGCCGATCCGAACGCAGCCCCCAAGATCAGCCCGCTGATCCGGCTGCGCGAGTTCTGGTATTATTTCTCCGTCAATCGTGGCGCCGTCATCGGCCTTGTCGTCTTCACCCTGCTGGTGCTGACGGCGATCTTTGCCCAATGGCTGGCCCCGCATTCGCCCATCCAGCAATATCGTGACGCCCTGCTGGTGCCCCCGTCCTGGATCGAGGGCGGACGCCCCGAATTCCTGCTCGGCACCGATGCGGTGGGGCGCGATATTCTCTCCCGGCTCATTCATGGTGCCCAATATTCGCTGCTGATCGGCACCGTGGTGGTGATCATCGCGCTTGGCGCCGGCGTCGTCTTTGGGCTGATCGCCGGCTATGCCGGCGGGTGGGTCGATACGGTGCTGATGCGCATCATGGACATTATCCTCGCCTTCCCATCGCTGCTCTTGGCGCTGGTGCTGGTGGCCATTCTGGGGCCGGGCCTTCTCAACATGATGATCGCCATTGCCCTGGTGCTGCAGCCGCACTTTGTGCGTCTGACCCGCTCGGCGGTGCTGGGCGAACTGGGCAAGGACTATGTCACCTCGGCCCGCATGGCTGGTTCGGGCCATTGGCGCATGATGTTCAAGACCATCCTGCCCAATTGCCTTGCTCCGCTCATCGTTCAGGCGACACTGAGCTTTTCGAGCGCCATTCTCGACGCCGCGGCCCTCGGCTTTCTCGGCCTTGGCGCCCAGCCGCCGACGCCCGAATGGGGCACCATGCTGGCCGAAGCACGCCAGTTCATCCTGCGCGCCTGGTGGGTCGTGACCTTCCCGGGCCTGGCCATTCTGATCACCGTTCTGGCGATCAACCTGGTTGGCGACGGGCTGCGTGACGCGCTCGATCCCAAGCTCAAGAGGAGCTGATCCATGCCCCTGCTTGAAATCAAGAACCTCACCGTTTCCTTCGATACCTCGGCGGGTCTGTTCAAGGCCGTTGACGGCATTGATGTGTCGGTGGAAGCGCGCGAAGTGCTGGCCATTGTGGGCGAAAGTGGCTCGGGCAAGTCGGTGGCCATGCTGGCCGTGATGGGCCTGCTGCCCCCGACCGCCACCGTCACCGCCGACAAGATGGAGTTTGAAGGGCGCGACCTGCTCAACATGGCCCCGGCCGAAAAACGCAAGATCATCGGCAAGGACATTGCCATGATCTTCCAGGAGCCGGTGGCGAGCCTTAATCCCTGCTTCACGGTCGGCTTCCAGATCGAGGAAGTGCTCAGCCGCCACATGGGCCTGAGGGGGCGGGCGGCGCGCGACCGGGCCATTGAGCTCTTGCAGCTGGTTGGCATCAAGGATGGCGCCGAGCGCCTCGGCGCCTTCCCGCACCAGATGTCGGGCGGCCAGTGCCAGCGCGTCATGATCGCCATGGCCCTGGCGTGCAGTCCCAAGCTGCTGATCGCCGACGAACCGACCACTGCGCTCGATGTCACCATCCAGAAGCAGATCCTTGATCTGCTGGTCAAGCTCCAGGCCGATACCGGCATGGGCCTGATCATGATCACCCATGATATGGGCGTTGTTGCCGAAACCGCCGACCGGGTGATCGTGCAATACAAGGGTCACAAGATGGAGGAAGCCGACGTGCTCACCCTCTTTGAAAACCCCAGCTCCAAATATACCCGCGCCCTGCTCTCGGCGCTGCCCGACAATGCCGTGGGCGACCGCTTGCCCACAGTCTCCGATTTCAATTTTGCCGATGAAGTGGGAGCCGGCCGATGAGCACGCCCGTTCTCGAAGTGCGCAATCTCAAGCGCGACTATGTCACCTCGGGCGGCCTGTTCCGTCCGGCCAAGGTGCTCCATGCCGTCAAGGGCGTCAATTTCACGCTCGAAAAGGGCAAGACCCTGGCCGTGGTGGGCGAAAGCGGTTGCGGCAAGTCAACCCTGGCCCGGATGATCACCCTGATCGATCAGCCGACATCGGGGGAAATCCTCATCGATGGCCTGCCGGCCAGTGCCGCCCATGTCACCAAGCAGATGCGCCAGAAGGTGCAGATCGTTTTCCAGAACCCCTATGGCTCGCTCAACCCGCGCCAGAAGATTGGCGAAGTGCTGGCCGAGCCACTGCTGCTCAATACCGACATGTCCAATGACGAGCGTCGGCACAGGGCCATGCAGATGCTGATCAAGGTCGGCCTCGGGCCCGAGCACTTCAATCGCTATCCGCACATGTTCTCGGGCGGCCAGCGCCAGCGCATCGCCATCGCTCGCGCCCTGATGCTCAACCCCAGCTTTCTTGTCCTCGACGAGCCGGTCTCGGCGCTCGACCTTTCGGTGCAGGCCCAGATCCTCAACCTGCTCAAGGATCTGCAGGACGAGTTCGGCCTCACCTATGTCTTCATCAGCCACGACCTGTCGGTGGTGCGCTACATCGCCGACGAGGTGATGGTGATGTATTTCGGGGATGTGGTCGAACATGGCACCCGCGATGCGGTTTTTGCCGATCCGCAGCACGACTATACCAAGACCCTCTTCGCCGCGACGCCGCGCGCCGATGTCAACAGCATCCGCGCGCGCATCGCAGCAAAGAAGGCCGCCGCCTAGAGCCCTTCTGGCCCTCCAGATCATTTCACACTCAGGCGGACGCGGTTCCATCGCCTCCCTCCCCCTTGTGGGCTTCGACCCGTCCCGAAGGGCAAACCTCTCCGGTGGAGAGGTTTGAGGAGAGAAGGACCGAGGGTGGGGGTGTCGGCATGTCCTCTGGCTCGGCGTCTTTGGAGGTCGCGTCACCCCCACCCCAGCTCTGCTATGGCCTGTCGGCCTAGCGTCGCTACCCTCCCCACAAGGGGGAGGGAGGAAAAAGGGCAGGCGTTCAGCTAAACGTGAAACGGTCTAAACCTCGACGCGCCGGCCCTCCTTGCCCGAGCGGATCAGCGCGTCGATCAGCCGATGCACGGCCAGCGCCGTCTTGCCGGTCGATACGGGCTGACGACCAGCCGTGACCGCGTCTGCAAATTCGGCGATCTGGGCCATGTGCCAGTCGAAGGGGAAGGCCATGGGGTCGGCACCGCCACCCGAATTGCTGGCCTCGCCAATGGTCTCGCTGCGCCCGTCGAACCAATTGAGCGTCAGGTTACCCCCGGTCAGCGTGGCGCTGGCCTTGGCAAAATTGAGCGTCAGGCTTTCCGCCCCGCCGGGGAAATTGGCGGTGGTGGCCATCAGACCGCCCACCGCGCCATTGGCAAAGTCCATGCCCCCCGCGACAAAATCCTCGGTCTCCATTCTGTGCAGGCCCGTCGTCGCCGCCAGCGCCGTCACCGCCTTGACCGGGCCGGTGAGGCTCAGCATCAAATCGAGCGAGTGGATGGCCTGGGTGATCAGCACCCCGCCGCCGTCCTGGGCAAAGCTGCCGCGCCCCGGCTTGTCATAATAGCCCGCCTGCGGGCGCCACCACGGCACCACCAGATGCACGGCCTGCAAAGCGCCCAATTCGCCACTGGCGACCTTTCCGGCCAGCGCTTTCGAGGCCGCCCGGAACCGGTGCTGGAAGATGATCCCCAGCGTCACCCCCGCCCCCTCGCAGGCCGCGACAATCCGCTCGGCGGCTGCGGTCGAGCGCTCCACCGGCTTTTCCATCAGCACATGCTTGCCTGCCTGTGCCGCCGCCGCGACAATCTCCTCGCGCGCATTGGGCGGCGTCAGCACCAGGATGGCATCGACCGCCGGGTCGGCCAGCAGCGCTTGATAGCTCTCCGCCGCCGGGAAGCCATATTCGGTGCAGAACTGGTTCAGCTCGTCGCGGTTGCGGCGCCAGACACCACGCACATCGACCCGGTCCTTGAGGGCGTTCAGCGCCAGTGCATGGGGCTTGGCCGCCATGCCCGCGCCCACCACACCCAGTCCAAATCGTGCCTGTTCATGCGCCATTCAGCCGCCTCCTTCTAATGCCTTTATCGCGCCACGTTTCCGGCGCTCATCAGTCCATTGGGGACATGGGAGAGGGACCTAGCATGAAACTGGTCGGGATTGTTGCCGCGCTTTGCGTTGCCGCCGGAATAGCCTTGGCCGGCTGGTTTGTCGGCACCTCATTGGTGGAAAGCCGCCAGCCGCTGCGGGTGGTGACGGTCAAGGGCCTTAGCGAGCGCTCGGTCGAAGCCAATCTGGGCTTCTGGCCCATCCGCTTTGTCGCCACCGGCCCGACGCTCGAAGCGGCGCGCGCCAGCCTTGAAACCTCCGAAGCCGCCGTGCGCGGATTTCTCGATGAGCGCGGCTTTGCCCAGGATGAAATCCAGGTGCAGAACGTGCTCGTGGAAGATCGCGCCGCCGGCTACAGCGCCGGCTCGATGAACGACGAATACCGCTTTGTCCTCACCGAGGACATGCTGGTCACGACCGATCGGGTGCAGGATCTGGCCGAAGCCAGCCGCTCTGTGGCCGACCTGCTGCGCCAGGGCGTAGTATTCTCATCCGATGCCTATAGCGCCGGGGCGAGTTTTGTCTTTACCGGCATCAATGATCTCAAGAGCGAAATGCTGACCGAGGCCACCCAGCGCGCCAAGGAAACCGCCGAACAATTCGCCACCGAGTCCGGGGCGCAGGTGGGCGATATCCAGACCGCCAACCAGGGTGTCTTTGAAATCCTGCCGGCGGTCGAAATCCCCAATGACCGGCCCGAAAAGCAGATCGACAAGAAGGTTCGCGTCGTGACCACGATCACCTATTTCCTGGTTGACTGACGCCTGGATCATTTCACGTTTAGCTGAGCGCGCAGCTCTTTTGCCTCCCTCCCCCTTGTGGGGAGGGTTGCGACGCCAGGCCGATAGGCCAAAGCAGAGCCGGGGTGGGGGTGTCGGCCTGAGTGTGGAACGGCCTAACCGGTCTGGGCCCAGCTGTTTTCGCGCAGGAAGCTCTCCAGGGCGTCGCGCGCCATGGGGCGGGCAAAGGCATAGCCCTGCAGGATATCGCATCCAAGATCGCGCAGGATAATCGCATGATCCATGGATTCGACGCCCTCGGCGACGATTTCGATATCCATGGACTTGCCGATATCAACAATTGAAGCCACGAGCTGGCGCTGCGCCGGCTCTTCAAGGATGGGCATCACCAGCTGGCGGTCGATCTTGAGCCGGCGCGGATGCAGCTTTTGCAGCGAGACGATGGAGGCATAGCCGGTGCCGAAATCGTCGATTTCGACATCGATCCCCAGTTCCTTCACCTGGTCGATATTCCAGGCGACAATGCCGTCGCTCTCGTCGAGATAAATGCTTTCCACCAGCTCGAACGACAGGCGTCCCGGCGTCAATGGCAGGCTCTTGAGGCTTTCGATCAGCCCTTCGTCATGCAGGCGCCGCAGCGAGACATTGACCGAGGCGCGCGGCACATTGAGCCCCATCTGGTCCCAGCGCGCCAGGTCGGTCAGCGCCTGGTCGAGCACCAGGCGGTCGATCTGGGCGACCACATTGAGCTCCTCGGCCACGGCCATGAAGCTGTCGGGCATCTTCAGCCCGTCCTTGGGATGCTGCCAGCGGGCCAGGGCCTCGACCCCGACCAGCTCCAGCGTATGGGCATCGAACTGCGGCTGGTAATGGGCAAAGAACGCGTTGGTATCGAGTCCCTTGAGGATTTCGTCGGCCACGTGCTTGGTGTGGATGACTTCGGCCTGCAGGGCCTCGGTAAAAAACTCGTGCCGATTGCGCCCGCGAGCCTTGGCCCGATAAAGCGCGATGTCGGCATTGACCAGCAGTTGCTTGACGTCGATGTCGGAGGATCGCGACACCGCAACCCCGATGCTGACGCCAAAGCGGCATTCATGCCCCTCATGCACCGCCGGCCGGCCCATCTCGCGCACGATCCGGTCGGCAATCAGCGTCAGCCTTGTGTTGTTCGAGCCGGCGCTGGACAGGATGACGAATTCATCGCCGCCGATACGCGCGACAAAGTCGGTTTCCCGGCAATTGGCGCGCAACACCTTGCTGGCGTGGATCAGCATGGCATCGCCGGCCGCGTGGCCCAATGTGTCGTTGATCTGCTTGAAGCGGTCGAGATCGATATGCAGCAGCGCAATCGAGCCGCTGCCATGATAGCCATCGGCTGCGTGGCGCTTGAGCACCTCGTCCAGATACCGCCGATTGGGCAGACCGGTCAGGCTGTCGTGCAGGGCATTGTGCTCGATGCTGATGCGCGCCGCTTCCAGCTCATTATTGCGGGCTTCCGCCTGCCGTTTGGCCCGGCGCAGGTCCTCGTTGAGTTCGACGTCCCCGGTCACATCCCAGTTGACGCCAACCACCTTGTCCGACTGTCCGGGCTCGCTATAGAGCGAACCCACCGAGCGGACATAGCGCAGCTGGCCGTCGGGCAGCAGCACGCGATATTCGGTTTCGTAATAGCCCGAGGCGATCATGGTGCGGAACGTGGTCTCCGCCGCCTGGCGGTCCTCGGGGTGCACGGCATCGTACCAATGGTTGTGGTTGCGCGGCCCACCATCGGTGGGCAAGCCGTAAATCTCGTTATTGCGGTCGTCCCAGGTCTCAAGATTGGTCGCCATGTCCAGCTCCCACACGCCGACCTTGGAGGCGTCGAGGGCAAGGTTCAAACGGCGGCTGAGCCGCGCCAGTTCGACTTCGCGCTGTCCCAGCTCACGGATATGGTCGTGGCGCTCGCGCACCATGCGAACGGTGAGAAAGGCCGGAAAAAGGATCAGCGCCCCGGCTGCGAAAATCATGCCGCGCAGGGACCAGGTGGAGAAGGGATCGGCATTCCATCCGGTCTTGGGCACGGCCGCGATCTGCCAGCGGCCCGAAGGCAGCACCACATCGGCGACAACGGGTTGGGCCTGGCTCAGGTCCGGCCCGTAAAACCGCTGCCCGGTCCCGCCCGACCCATCATTGCCGGTTATCGAGATATCAAACGCCAGATTGGGGTCGAACAGGCCACTATCGGCATAGAGCTTGTCGACATCGACCACCGCCGACACCAGGCCCCAGAACCGGCGCTCTGCGCCCTGTCCGACATGGACGGGGAAACGGCCGATAAAGCCGCGGCCGCCCTGCACCAGATCGACCGGCCCGGCAATGGTGAGTTGCCCGCTTTCGAGCATGGCCTTGACCGCGGGCCATTGCGAGGGCATCTCGCGGTAGTTGAGGCCGATGGCGGCCTCATTGCCGGCCAGCGGATAGGTCATGGAGATGATGAGATCGGGCGCCGCAGCGATCGAGCGCAACTGGCTTTCCTCCTCAAACAGGTTGGCCGCCAGCGTGTCGAAGCGGGTCTGGTCCATGTCCGGTTCGGTCGAAATCACCGAGACCAGGCCCTTGATCAGCTGGATATTGCTCGAAACATGCCCTTCGAGCTTGGCGCGGATCACGGAAATCTGGTTGAGCGTATCGGCGCGCAGGCGGTTCTCGGCGATTTGCAGGTTCTGCCGGTCGAGCAGCACCGCTGCCACCAATAGAGCGACCAGTGCCAGGAGCACCGGCACCGCCATGATGCGCCGCCAGTCTCCGCTCTGTTTTGCTGCCCGTCCCTGGTTCATTCTCTCGCCTGAGCGCCCTGACACTTTCTGTGTCGGAGCGATACTAGGGGCCCAGGGTTGATGAGTGCCTTACCGTATTGGCAATGTCGGCTTTTGGTAAACGTTGTGACAATGAGGCTAGCCGCGGACCTGTTCGAGCTCGATCAGCGTGCCGGAAAAGTCCTTGGGGTGGAGGAAAACCACCGGGTTGCCATGCGCGCCTGTCCGCGGCTGTCCGTCGCCCAGCACCCTTGCGCCACCCGACACCAGCCGCGACACGGCCGCGGCAATGTCGGGCACCTCGAAACAGATGTGATGCATGCCGCCCGCCGGGTTCTTTTCGAGAAACCCTGCAATGGGCGAGCCTGCGCCCAGCGGCTCAAGCAATTCCACCTTGGTATTGCCCGTGTCGATAAACACCACCGTCACCCCATGCTCGGGCAGCGCCTGCGGCGCCCCCACCTGGGCGCCGAGTTGATCGCGATAGGTTGCCACCGCCACGGCCAGGTCCGGCACCGCAATGGCGATATGATTGAGGCGCCCGATCATGCGAGGCCCCCCCTCACCCGTCTCGCGCTGGCGCGCGATCCACCCTCTCCCCCAGGGGGAGAGGAATAAGAGGTGACCACCGGACTATTCGTCTCCCTGTCGGGGAGACGGTGGCGCGCAGCGCCGGATGAGGGGGCTTCCATCATCATCGATTGCTCAGCCTCCCCTCGATCTCATTGAGCACCGAGAACGCGGCATCCAGCACATTGGTCCCGGGTCCGAAAATCGCGGCGACGCCCGCGTCATAGAGGAAGTCATAATCCGGTTCGGGGATGACCCCGCCGACCACGACGGTCACTTCCCCCAGCCCCCGATCCTTGAGCGCCGCGATCAGCTCGGGCACCAGCGTTCTGTGTCCGGCCGCCAGCGAGGACACGCCCACCGCATCCACCTTGAGGTCATCGGCATGGGCCGCAACTTCCGGCGCGGTTTCAAAAAGGTCCCCCATATGGACGGAGAAACCGAGATCGGCAAAGGCCGAGGCAATGATCTTGGCGCCCCGGTCATGCCCATCCTGGCCCATCTTGGCGATAAAGATCGACGGCGCGCGCCCGCGTGCGGCCTTGAAGCCCTGCACCCGGTCGGCGACGGATTTGAGCTGCGGGTCTTCGCCATAGCCCCCCGCATAGACGCCCGAAATCACCTTGGTCACGGCGCGATGCCGGCCAAAGACATCTTCCAGCGCCGCCGAAATTTCACCCAGGGTGGCCCGGGCGCGCGCCGCTTCCACGGCCGCCGCCAGCAGATTGCCCTCATCCTTGGCCGCATATTCGCGCAGCCCCGCCAGCATGGATTGGCATCTGGCCTCGTCGCGGTTCGCACGAATGCGCTCAAGCTGGGCGATCTGCTCGGACCGTACCTTGGCATTGTCGATAGTGCGCAGCTCGATCTTTTCCTCGGTATCGACCCGGTAGCGGTTCACCCCGACGATCACATCCTCGCCCCGGTCCACCCGCGCCTGCCGCAAGGCTGCGGCCTCCTCGATGGCCAGCTTCGGCCCGCCCGATTGCACCGCAGCGGTCATCCCGCCCTGGGCTTCCGCCTCCGCAATCAGCGCCTTGGCGCCCTTCACCAGATCGGCCGTCAGCGCCTCGATGTAATAGGACCCGCCCAGCGGATCGACCACATCGGTGATCCGGCTTTCATGCTGGAGGATCAGCTGGGTATTGCGCGCGATCCGGCTCGAAAACTCGGTCGGCAGGGCGATAGCCTCATCGAACGAATTGGTATGCAGGCTCTGCGTGCCGCCCAGCGTCGCCGCCAGCGCCTCGATGGTGGTGCGCACGATATTATTGTGCGGGTCCTGCTCGGTCAGCGACACGCCCGAGGTCTGGCAATGGGTGCGCAGCATTTTGGAACGCGGGTCCTTGGCGCCCAGATCACTCATGATCTCGCTCCACAATTGCCGCGCAGCCCGCAGCTTGGCGACCTCAAGGAAGAAGTTCATGCCAATGCCGAAAAAGAAGCTCAGGCGCCCGGCAAACGCATCGATATCGAGCCCCTTGGCCTGGGCCGCGCGCACATATTCCATGCCATCGGCCAGCGTGAACGCCAGCTCCTGCACTGCCGTCGCTCCCGCCTCATGCATGTGGTAGCCGGAGATCGAAATCGAATTGAAGCGCGGCATGTGCTCGGCCGTGTGGGCGATGATATCGCCCACGATCCGCATCGATGGCTCGGGCGGATAGATATAGGTATTGCGGACCATGAACTCCTTGAGGATGTCGTTCTGGATGGTCCCTTCGAGCTGATCCTGCCGGACCCCCTGTTCCTCGGCCGCGACAATGAACATGGCCAGCACCGGGATGACCGCGCCATTCATGGTCATGGAGACGCTCATCTGGTCGAGCGGAATGCCGTCGAACAGCACCTTCATGTCCTCGACCGTGTCGATGGCAACGCCGGCCTTGCCCACATCGCCCACGACACGCGGATGGTCGCTGTCATAGCCGCGATGGGTGGCGAGGTCGAAAGCGACAGAAAGCCCCTTCTGCCCCTTTTCCAGCGCCTGCCGATAGAAGGCGTTGCTCTCCCGCGCCGTCGAAAACCCGGCATATTGCCGGATGGTCCAGGGCCGGTTGGTATACATGGTCGCCCGCACGCCGCGGGTGAACGGCTCCATGCCGGGCACTTCCGATCCCGCGCCGAAATAGACCGGCTTGACGCCAATCCCCCCATAGTCTCGGTCGAGCGAAGAGAGCGGCGTGTCGCGCAATTCCTTCTGGGCGAGAGCGGCCCATTTTTCGTGGTTGTCAGACATGGGCTGCTCCTTCTGCCGGCCTCGCGTTTTGCGCCTCCCGCCCCCTTGTGGGCTTCGACCCGTCCCGAAGGGCAATTCTCTCCAGTGGAGAGAATTGAGGCGAGAAGGCCATGAGAGCTTTGCTCGAATGGCGGGCGCAGCCGGACGCAAGGCGTCCTGGCGTAGCTGAGGTGGGGGTGTCGTTGTTTCGTCCAGGATTGGCCAGTTGGTGTTCGCCCAAGCCGCCGAGACCCCCGCCCTCAGTCCCTCCCCTCAAGGGGGAGGGAGGCGAAAGAGCCAAGGCTTCCCTGCGAGCCATCACACCGCCTCGAATTCGAGCATGACCTGATCCACCGCCAGCACCGCGCCGGGCACCACATGCACCTTGCTCACCCGCGCCCGCTTTTCGGCTTTCAGCACATTTTCCATCTTCATGGCTTCGACGATGGCCAGGGTCTGCCCGTCCTCGACCACGTCGCCCTCGCTGACATCGATTCGCACCACCTGTCCCGGCATCGGGCAGAGCAGGAACCGGCTCATGTCCGGCGGCACCTTGACCGGCATATGCTTGAGATAGTGCGCCACATGCGGCCTGAGGACGAGCACCTTCAGGTCCGCGCCGCGATAGCGGATGCGGAAGCCCGATGTCCTGGTCTCGACCTTGAGCACCACATGGCCGCCGCCCGACCAATCGAGCCGCGCCAGCGTTTCGCCCGGCTGCCAGTGCAAATGCGCCGCCTGGCTGCGCCAGCCCATGTCCACCAGGGTTTCAAGGCCGTGCTGATGCAGCGTCACGGTTTCGGCCTTATCACCCACCTGCACATGCCACTGGCTTTCCGCCTCGGCACCGAGCCGCCGCTGCTCGCGCCGGGCCATCAGCAGCGCTGCGGCGGCCACCACATCGGCATGATGCGTTTCGCTCAGCTCTGCCCCGGCAAAGCCTTCGGGGAATTCCTCGGCAATATAGCCGGTGGTCAACCGCCCCTCGCGGAAGCGGCTCTGCTCCATCACGGTCGAGAGGAACGGCAAATTATTGCCCACGCCCTCCACCTCGAACGTGTCGAGCGCCACCGCCATCGCATCAATCGCCGCAATGCGCGTCGGCGCCCAGGTGCAGAGCTTGGCGATCATCGGATCGTAGAACGTGGAAATCTCCCCGCCCTCGAACACGCCCGTATCATTGCGCACCACCAGCGTGTCACTGGCGCTTTCCGCCGGTGGCCGATAGCGCGTCAACCGTCCGGTCGAAGGCAGGAAATTGCGATACGGGTCCTCGGCATAGAGCCGGCTTTCGATAGCCCAACCGTTCCGCTTCACCTGATCCTGGCCCAGCGGCAGCTTTTCGCCGTTTGCCACCCGCAGCATCAGCTCGACCAGGTCCAGCCCGGTGATCAGCTCGGTCACCGGATGCTCGACCTGCAGCCGCGTGTTCATCTCGAGAAAGTAGAACTTGCGATCCTTGTCGACGATGAATTCCACCGTCCCGGCGCTCTGGTAGCCAACGGCCCTGGCCAGTGCCACCGACTGCTCGCCCATGGCCTTGCGCGTCGCCTCATCGAGGAACGGCGAGGGCGCCTCCTCGATCACCTTCTGGTTGCGCCGCTGGATCGAGCATTCGCGCTCGTTGAGATAGAGCGCATGGCCATGCGCGTCCGCGATCAGCTGGATTTCGATATGCCGCGGCTCGGTGACGAATTTTTCGATGAAGATCCGGTCATCGCCAAAGCTCGATGCCGCCTCGGACTTGCTCCGCTCAAAGCCCTCGCGTGCCTCGGCATCCGTCCATGCAATCCGCATGCCCTTGCCGCCGCCGCCGGCACTCGCCTTGATCATCACCGGATAGCCGATGGATTTGGCGATGGTCACCGCATGCTCGGCGTCCTCGATCAGCCCCATATGCCCCGGAACGGTCGACACACCCGCCTCGGCCGCGATCTTCTTGGACGTGATCTTGTCGCCCATCGCCTCAATGGCTTTTACCGGCGGCCCGACAAAGATGATCCCGGCCGCCTCCAGCGCCTCGGCAAATTTCGGGTTTTCCGAGAGGAAGCCATAGCCCGGATGCACCGCCTGAGCGCCCGTCGCCTTGCAGGCCGCAATGATCTTGTCGATCTGGAGATAGCTCTCCTTGGCCGGCGAAGCGCCAATATGCACCGCCTCATCGGCCATCCGCACATGCAGCGCTTCGCGGTCGGCGTCGGAATAAACCGCCACCGTGGCAATGCCCATTTTCTTGGCCGTCTTGATCACCCGGCAGGCAATCTCGCCCCGATTGGCAATGAGGAGTTTGGTGATTGTCATTGTGTCCCCCTCACAACGGAATATTGTCGTGCTTCTTCTTCGGCCCCTGCACGCTCTTGTGCTTGAGGCTCGAAAAAGCCCGGATCACCCGGCGCCGCGTTCCATGCGGCATGATCACGTCGTCGATAAACCCGCGCTCTGCCGCCACGAACGGATTGGCGAAGCGCGCTTCATAGTCCGCCGTGCGCTGGGCGATCTTGTCCTTGTCGCCCAGCTCCGAGCGATAGAGGATTTCCGTCGCCCCCTTGGCGCCCATCACCGCGATTTCGGCTGAGGGCCAGGCATAGTTCACATCCGCCTTGATGTGCTTGCTCGCCATCACGTCATAGGCCCCGCCATAGGCTTTGCGCGTGATCACCGTCACCAGCGGCACCGAGGCCTCCGAATAGGCGAACAGCAGCTTGGCGCCATGCTTGATGATGCCGCCATATTCCTGCGCCACGCCGGGCAGGAAGCCAGGCACGTCGACAAAGGTCAGGATCGGAATTTCGAAACTGTCGCAGAAGCGGATGAAGCGCGCGGCTTTCTTTGAGGCGTTGATATCGAGACACCCCGCCAGCACCAGCGGCTGGTTGGCGACGACGCCCACCGTATTGCCATCGAGCCGGATGAAGCCGCACAAAATATTGCCCGCGTGATTCTTCTGGATTTCGAGAAAATCCCCCTCGTCCGCGACGGTGGTGATCACCTCGCGCATGTCATAGGGCGTATTGGCGCTGGCCGGGATAATGGTGTCGAGCTTGTCGTCGCGCCGGTCCGCCGGGTCGTGGGTCGAAAGGCGCGGTGGCTTCTGCCCGGCGGCAAGCGGCAGATAGGCAAACAAGCGCCGCACTTCGAGCAGCGTTTCGATGTCATTGGCAAAGGCCGCGTCGGCCACCGACGAGATTTTCGTATGCGTCGAAGCCCCGCCCAGCTCTTCCTGGGTGACGCTCTCGTTGGTGACGGTTTTCACCACATCGGGCCCGGTCACGAACATATAGCTCGTGTCCTCGACCATGTAGATGAAGTCGGTCATGGCAGGGGAATAGACCGCGCCGCCGGCGCAGGGGCCCATGATCACTGAAATCTGCGGAATGGCGCCCGAGGCCTGCACATTGCGCCAGAACACATCGGCATAACCGCCCAGCGAAGCCACGCCCTCCTGGATACGCGCCCCGCCACTGTCATTGAGCCCGATCACCGGCGCGCCATTCTGCATGGCCAGGTCCATGATCTTGCAGATCTTTTTCGCGTGAGTTTCGCTCAGCGAGCCGCCAAAGACGGTAAAGTCCTGGGAAAACACATAGGTGAGCCGCCCCTCGATGGTCCCCCAGCCGGTCACCACGCCATCGCCGGGATAGATCTGCTTTTCCATGCCGAAATCCACCGCCCGGTGGGTAACGAACATGTCGTATTCTTCAAACGAGCCGGGATCGAGCAACACGTCGAGCCGTTCGCGCGCCGTCAGCTTGCCCTTGGAATGCTGGGTGTCGATGCGCCTTTGCCCGCCCCCCAGTCGCGCTTCGGCCCGCTTGCCTTCAAGGGCGGAAAGTATGTCCTGCATCGGCGGCCTCCCGGATGTCGCTGTGCCGACCTTAGCCCCTTGGCCACCACACCCCAAGACAGGAAAAGGCAATCCTGCTACAATCACACAAACGTACTCATGTGATTTTGTGGAGTTGTGAAGATTGGCCCCCAGAAAGGTCTTTGCCGGCGCCCGCTTGCGGGCCCTGCGGGCGCAGCACCGCTTGACCCAGGCCGAGCTGGCGGCGCGGCTCGACATCTCCGCGTCCTATGTCAACCAGATCGAATCCAACCAGCGACCGTTGACCGCCTCGGTCATGCTGGCGCTGGCCGATCGTTTCAATCTTGATCTGGCAAGCCTTGCCACCGATGCCAGCGACCGGCTGGTCGTCGACCTGCGCGAGGCCCTGGCCGATCCGGTCTTTGGCGAGGCGGTGCCCAACCTGCAGGAGTTGAAATCGGTCGCCGCCAATGCGCCCGACATGGCCCGCGCGGTGCTGGCGCTCTACGAGGCCTATCGCAAGACCAATGAAAAGCTGGCCGGCATGGATGCGGCCCTCTCGCGCGATCCCCAGAGCGGCGTGACCACGGCCTATGAAGAAGTGCGCGACTTCTTCCATTATGCCGACAATTACATCGACCCGCTCGACCGCGCCGCCGAAACCCTGGCAACCGAGCTGGGCGAATTCGGCCCCGACCGGCTGCGGCGGCTGATCGACTATTGCGCCGAGACCCACGCTGTTCGCGTCGTCCTCAGCCCGCCCGCCAGCGGCGACCGTCTGGTCGAGTTCGACCGTCCCAATCGCAGCCTCTGGGTCAATGCCCATCTTGATCCGTCGAGCCAGTTCTTCCAGATCGGCACGGTGCTTTGCGGGCTCGAGCAATCGACCTTGCTTGAAACCTTGCTCGATGGCGCGAGCTTTAATTCACCCGAAGCGCGCGCCATTGCCCGCATGGGCCTGGCCAATTATTTCGCCGGGGCGCTGCACATGCCCTATGCCGCTTTTCTCAAGGCCGCCGACGCCTATCGCTTCGATATCGAAGAACTGGCCCGCGTCTTCGGCGCCAGCCTCGAACAGGTCGCGCACCGGCTGTCCACCATGCAGCGCCCACGCGAAAAGGGCGTGCCGTTTTTCTTTGCCCGGGTCGATGCGGCCGGCACGATCACCAAGCGCCATTCGGCCACCGCGCTGCAATTTGCCCGCTTCGGCGGCGCCTGTCCCTTGTGGAACGTGCATCGGGCCTTCGAGGCCCATGGCCAGATCATCCGGCAATTGGCCGAAACGCCCGACGGCAAGCAATATCTCTGCCTCGCCTGGTCCGGCGAAAAGCGCATGGGCGGCTATCGCGGCACCACGCGGCGTTATGCCTATGCGCTGGGCTGCGAAATCAGCCATGCCGGGCGCTTGGTCTATGCCGACGATCTCGACATAGCGGGCGCACCCTTCGAGCCCATCGGCATCTCCTGCCGCATCTGCGAACGCCGCAACTGCCCCCAACGCGCCGTTCCGCCGCTGGCGGTCGGCATTTCCGTGCCGGCGGATCGGCGGAGCGTGGTGCCCTACGAGATCGGGTGAAGCGGATAGTCCAGTCACCCCACCCTCAATCCCTCCCCATCGAGGGGAGGGAGGCGCAGGGCCGAGACGCCAGTGTTCATCCCTCCCTCCCCTAGATGGGGAGGGTAGCGAAGCCGGACGCAGCGCGTCCTGGCGCAGCTAGGGTGGGGTGATCCCTCACGCCGGATCAAACTCCGGTTCATGCCCACCCACCGGCTTCATCCCCGCTGCAAACCGCTTGGCATTGTTCACATAGCGATCCGCCGACGCCGCCAGCCCCGCCACGCCCTCGGCGTCGATCTCGCGCACCACCTTGGCTGGGGCGCCCATCACCAGGCTATTGTCCGGGATCACCTTGCCCTCGGTCACCAGCGCATTGGCGCCGATCAGGCAGTTCTTCCCGATCACCGCCCCGTTGAGCACCGTCGCGCCCATGCCGATCAGCGTATTATCGCCGATGGTGCAGCCATGCACGATTGCCGAATGCCCCACCGTCACATTGGCCCCGATGTTGAGCGGAAATCCCCTGTCGGTGTGCAGCACGCAGTTTTCCTGCACATTGGTCCGCGCGCCGATGGAAATGGTTTCGATATCGCCCCGCGCCACCACGCCGAACCAGATGCCCACTTCGGGCCCCACCACCACATCGCCCACCAGCACCGCCGTCGGCGCGATCCAGCCAACGTTCTCATCGATCCGGGGCGCAACGCCATCGAGAGTATAAACGGGCATTCTGTCCTCCTGACCGTTACGGCTTTATTCCATAGGCATCGCGCATCTGGGCGATTTCCGAAAGGGTCCTTTCGAACAGCCCCCAGTCATCATTCTCGGCAATTGGCGCCCAGATGGCCTCCATATCCTCGATCAGCATGGTGCGCGGTCGCTCCCGTGAAAAATAGGCATGATCGAGATTGACGTCCTCGCTTGGCCCATACCCTTCCATCAGGTCCGCCACGGGCCGGAACACTTCGCTGGCATAATGGTCCGCCGCCGGGCTTTTTGCCGCGCGCCCGCTGCTCATGCCGCCGCCGCGCCAGTCAAAAAAGAACTGCTCATAGGGCGCCTTGCTGGCCCCGAGAAATCCGAACAGCGCCGTGACAAAGGCGCCATCGCGCTCCACGTCGCCCGGCTTCAGGCCCAGCCGCCGCAGGATTTGCCGCGGCAGCTCTTCCCGAAACACCGGCCAGACCGTGTTCAGCGCCGGCTCCAGCGTGTCGATGGAAGACAGGGGCAGCAGGCACTCGGCCAGCCGCGTCAGGTTCCAGGCCAACGTATCGGGCTGGCGGCCAAAGGCATAAAGCCCGGTTTCGTCAAAATAGGCGGCGGTGAAATCGGGGTCATACACCGGCACGAACCGCCATGGACCATAGTCGAAGCTCTCCCCGGTGATGTTGATATTGTCGGTGTTGAGCACGCCATGCACGAAGCCTGCGGCAATCCATTGCGCCCCCAGCCGTGCCACGGTCTTCACCACGGCTTCCAGGAGGGCCGCCGCCCTGTCCTCGGCCGCCGCCAGTTCGGGGTAGTAGTGGGCAATGCTGTAATCCACGAGCCTGGCCAGGTTCGCCTCGTCTTCGAGATAGGCCAGGCGCTGGAACGTGCCGATGCGGATGTGGCTGTGGCTCAGCCGCGTCAGCACCGCCGAGCGGGTGGGCGAGGGCTCATCGCCGCGATAAAGCTGCTCCCCGGTTTCAACCAGTGAAAAGCTCTTGGAGGTGTAGACGCCGAGCGCTTCGAGCATTTCGGTCGCCAGCACCTCGCGCACCCCGCCCTTGAGCGTCAGCCGCCCGTCGCCGCCGCGCGACCAGGGCGTTTTCCCCGATCCCTTGGTGCCGAAATCGAGCAGGCGCCCGTCCACCGGATCTCTGCACTGGCCGAACAAAAACCCGCGCCCGTCGCCCAGTTGCGGATTGTACGAACGAAACTGATGGCCGTGATAGCGCAGCGCCAGCGGTTGGCTGAACGAGCCGGGCAGGGGGACGAACCGTCCGAAATGGTCGAGCCATTCGGCCTCGCTCAATCCGCCCAGCCCCAGCCGTTCGGCCCAGCGCTGGTCGCGGTGGCGCAACACGATTGTGGGAAAATCAGCGGGCGCGACGCGGTCGAAAAAATCATCGCCCAGCGTCTCGTGGGTCTTGGCGGGTTGGAACTGGCTCATCACGGCGCAACGCTAACAGAAGCATTTTCGTTCGTCGCTGGTGCAAACCCGCTCTGCGCTGCCTTGTCTGGCGATGGCGGCCAAATGGGCATATAGAGAGGCAGATGAGCTCCCAATCCGCAAGTGCTGCCGCCATTCGTCTGGCGCCTTTTGAAGCCGCCATCTTCGATATGGATGGCACCCTACTCGACACCGAATCGGTGTTCCGCGACATCGTCTTCGATGTCTGCACCGAGCTGGGCTTTGAAATGACCCATGACGTGCATCGCTCCATGGTCGGCTCCAGCCATGAGCGCACCAGCCAATTGCTGATCGAAGCCTATGGCGTGGCGTTTCCCTATAGCCTGTTCGATGAGCGCTGCCGGGTCATCATGCGCGAGCGCAGCCATGCCGGCGTGCCGGTCAAATCGGGCGCGCGCGAATTCATCACCGAATTGCGGGCCCGCGGCATCCCGACTGGCGTGGCCACCTCTTCGCGCAATCCCCATGCCGAGCATCATCTGGGCGCAGCGGGCCTGCTGGAGCTGTTCGATACCGTGGTCACCCGAGATGACGTGGTCAATCCCAAGCCCCATCCCGAGCCCTATCTGACCGCTGCCAGGCGCCTGGGTGTCGACCCGGTCCTGTGCCTGGCGCTTGAGGATAGCCACACTGGCGTGCGTGCCGCCCATGCCGCCGGCATGCAGACCATCATGGTCCCCGATCTGGTCGGTCCCAGTGACGATATTCACGCCCTGGGCGTGTTCATCATGGATAGCCTGGCCCATGTCCAGGCCGCCGCCTTCGATCACGATTAACCATTCCGGCAAGTCGTTAAAGCTTTATCCAATGGGGTAAGGCGCGGTTCAGCACATCCAAACCAAGGAAATTTCTAGGGTTTTCCTGGGTCTTCGGGTCCGTTAACTCTGCTTTAAGTCGCTAATTGCTATGGTTAACCAGCGGTAAATTTCGACTTCCATCCCGGCGCCGCCTTGGCTAGTGTGCCATCCGGGAAGTGCGGAGACATCCTTCAACAAGGAGTCTCTGGTTCAGAAGGCCCACCGGAAGCACCGGATGGGCCCAGGGGTAAGGACCAGGCGTTGAAAACTGGCTGGCAGCAGATCATAGCGCGCGCCATTTCGCCCGTGTTGGCGTTGGCTGCTGCGGCACTCGTGCTGTTTGTGACGCTGACGCCGGTTCACGCCGAAACCAATCTGATCCTGCCCGTGCCTGTACCCGCCGAACTCAATGCCCTGCGCCTGCAGCCGGCTCTCGGGCCAATGGCCGCGCCGCCCGTTCCGGGCCAGCAGGTGCTGACCCCCGCGCTCCTTGCCAATTACGTCAAGCGCCAGCAGCAATTGCGCTCGGTTGAGGTCACCCCGGCAGGCCCCCAGCCCGAGCTCACCAGCGACCTGTTGATGGGCTATATCGGTCGGGGCAGCATCGGCACCAACAATACTGCGCTCTCGGCCATTGCCAGCTTCACCCAGCCAGCCCCGCGCCTTGAACCGTCCGTCACCAGCGATCTTTTGTCCGCTTATGTCGAAAGCGGCTACCAGCCGACCGCCCGGCGCGTCGAAGTCGCCAATGGCGAACGCGAGTGCCTGGCCCAGGCCATTTACCACGAGGCGCGCGGCGAAAGCGCCATGGGCCAGATGGCCGTGGCCAATATCATCGTCAACCGCGCCCGCTCCTCCAGGTTCCCCGGTTCACTCTGCGGCGTGATCTATCAGAATGCCGACAAGGGCAAATATCGCTGCCAGTTCACCTTCGCCTGCGATGGTCGCGACGACACCCCGGGTGAACGCCGCGCCTGGGCCGCCTCGCAGAACCTGGCCAAGCGGGTCTATGCCGAGTATGCGCAGGGCGAGGAAATCGGCGTGCTCCCCGGCTCCGCGCTCTACTACCACACCACGTCCGTGCGCCCGTCCTGGTCCAACACCTTCAGCCGCGTCGCCACCGTCGACAGCCACATCTTCTATTCCCCTAACTGAGAGCCGTCCCGTAGGGAAATCGGTCCGGTGGACCGATTTTAGGCGAGCAGGCCATGAGAGCTACGCTCGAATGGCAGGCCGTCCCGGAGGGAAATCGGTCCGGTGGACCGATTTTCGGCGAGCAGGCCATGAGAGCTACGCTCGAATGGCAGGCCGTCCCGGAGGGAAATCGGTCCGGTGGACCGATTTTAGGCGAGCAGGCCATGAGAGCTACGCTCGAATGGCAGGCCGTCCCGTAGGGAAATCGGTCCGGTGGACCGATTTTCGGCGAGCAGGCCATGAGAGCTCCGCTCGAATGGCAGGCCGTCCCGGAGGGAAATCGGTCCGGTGGACCGCTTTTAGGCGAGCAGGCCATGAGAGCGACGCTCGAATGGCAGGCCGTCCCGGAGGGAAATCGGTCCGGTGGACCGATTTTAGGCGAGCAGGCCATGAGAGCTATGCTCGAATAGTGAAGCGCCGAACTGGTCGGTATGAAAAAGGGCGCCACGGGCGCCCTTGGTTTTTCTTGCAGTCTCCCCGCCCAAGCAGGCTGGGATCATCGCGGTAGCCGCCATCTTCGCCTCCCTCCCCTTGAGGGGGAGGGAACGAGGGTGGGGTGGCGTGCCACCCACAGAACCCCCATTGTCTCGGCGGCCAGCCTACTCCGCCGCCATCTGCAATTTCGGGCCGGCGTCCGCATTGGCCTCAGGGCCGAACTTCTCGAAGTTCTTGCGGAACAACGCCACAAGCTTTGTCGCCTGGACGTCATAGGCGTCGCCATCGGCCCAGCATTGGCGCGGATCAAGCAACCGTTCATCGACGCCCGGCACGCTCATCGGCACCTCAAAGCCGAACAGCGGATCAAAGCGCATGTCGACGCCGTCGAGTTCGCCATCCAGCGCCGCGCTCAAGAGGCGCCGGGTCGAGGCAATATCGATGCGCTTGCCGGTGCCATAGGCGCCACCGATCCAGCCGGTATTGAGCAGCCAGGCCTGAGCGCCGCTCTGTTCAAGCCGTTGGGCCAGCATCGCTCCATAAACGGTCGGGTGCAGCGGCATGAACGGCGCGCCGAAACAGGCCGAGAATGTCGCCTGCGGCTCGGTCACGCCGCGTTCGGTCCCGGCAACCTTGGCCGTATAGCCCGAAAGGAAGTGATAGACCGCCTGGTCCGGCGACAGCCGCGCCAGCGGCGGCAAGACGCCAAAGGCATCGGCGGTCAGGAACACCACGGTTTTTGGCGTGCCGCCAACGCTGCCCTTGGCAATCGAGGGCAGGACATGGATGGGATAGGCGGCGCGCGTGTTTTCGGTCAGCGACACATCCTCGAACATCGGCACATTGCCGGCGTCGAGCACAACGTTTTCCAGCACCGTGCCGAAGCGCCTTGTGGCCGCATGGATTTCCGGCTCCGCCTTGGCGCTCAGGTTGACCGTCTTGGCGTAACATCCGCCCTCGAGGTTGAAGACCCCCTTGGCGCTCCAGCCATGTTCATCGTCGCCAATCAGCGGGCGGTTGGGGTCATTGCTCAGCGTGGTCTTGCCGGTGCCCGAAAGCCCGAAAAACAGCGCCGCCTCGCCCTCGGGGCCCAGATTGGCCGAGCAGTGCATCGGCAACACGTCCTGGTCGGGCGCGTGGAAATTGAACAGCGAGAACACTGACTTCTTGATTTCCCCGGCGTAGCGCGTGCCCGCGATCACCACCAGGTTGCGGCTCATGTCGAGCGCAATAACCGTCTCGCTGCGGCAGCCATGGCGGGCCGGATCGGCCTGGAACAACGGCGCATGCACAATGGTCACCGGCATGGCCCGGTCGGAAATCGCAATGCCATCGTCGCGGCGGATCAACAGGTTGCGAATGAACAGGGCGTGCCAGGCGCTCGGCGTCAGCACCGTCACGTCATATTGGTTGTCCGGGTCCGCGCCAGCCAGCAGGTCCTGGCGGAACAGCGCCTGTCCGGCCAGATGCCGCTCGATGTCGTTAAGGAGCACATCGAACTGTGCCGGTGCCATCGCCCCGGAATTGTCCCACCAGACCCGATCGGCGGTCAGGCCATCGCGCACGATGAACTTGTCCTTGGGCGAGCGGCCGGTAAAGGCACCGGTTTCCACCGAGAGGGCCCCGTGGGCCGTCAGCGTCGCGCCACCCTGACCAATTGCCGCAGCAACCAGTGCGGGCGCAATGGCGTTGTCGCTGAGCGAGACGGCTGCACCCGCAATTTTTGCCCTGAGGCCCTGGTGATCGAACGCCGGCATGTTTCAACTCTCCACACTTGCCGCCTTTGCAAAGAGCGGCCTTATGGCGTTCAAAATACGGGCGCGGGGCTGGCATCAGCCATCCCGAAATCGGTCGTACGACGGAAGTCTCATCGGCATGAAATACGCGCCGACACTGGCGTAACCGAGGCGCACGCCTTATTTAGTACGTAATTGTCGCCTGCAAAGTCCTCAACAGCGTGTCGAAATCTTCGCCGCGCCAGAACAGAGCTAGCGTCACGAGAAGAAAGGCAGCCCATGCCAAAGATCGCCCTGGTGGATGACGACCGCAATATTCTCACCTCCGTTTCCCTCACCCTGGAAGCGGAAGGATATCAGGTTGCCACCTATACCGATGGCGCTTCCGGTCTTGAAGGATTGACCACCGACAAGTGTGACCTGGCCATTCTCGACATCAAGATGCCGCGCATGGATGGTATGGAATTGCTCCGCCGCCTGCGGCAGAAGTCGGATGTGCCGGTGATTTTCCTCACCTCCAAGGACGAGGAAATCGATGAACTGTTCGGCCTCAAGATGGGCGCCGACGATTTCATCACCAAGCCCTTCAGCCAGCGTCTGCTGGTTGAACGGGTCAAGGCCATCCTGCGCCGCTCGGCTCCGCGAGATCCCTCGGCCACCGGCGCTGGCGGCGGCGAGCCCACGCCCAGCAAGGCCCTGATCGAGCGTGGTGCCCTGGTGATGGACGAGGAGCGACACACCTGCACCTGGAAGGGCCAGCGCGTCACCCTTACGGTCACCGAGTTCCTGATCCTGCAGGCGCTGGCCTTGCGCCCCGGCGTCGTCAAATCGCGCAATGCCCTGATGGACGCCGCCTATGATGATCAGGTCTATGTCGACGATCGCACCATCGACAGCCACATCAAGCGCCTTCGCAAGAAGTTCAAGGTCACTGATGATGACTTCGAAATGATCGAGACGCTTTATGGCGTCGGCTACCGCTTCAAGGAGCAGTAAGGACCCAAGTGGCCACGCTCGACCCGCACGCTGCTGAAACGGGGCCCCGCAAGGGCTCCGCTTCTGACGAGGGCGCACAGCCTTCCGGCCGGCGGGGCTGGCGTCTGTTGCTGATGCCGGTGCTCAAGGTGATCGACGCCATCCGGCGCTTTGTCGATTTCACCATTTTCTCCAGCCTCACCCGCCGCATCGTCGTGCTCAACATGATCGGCCTTCTGGTGCTGGTGGTGGGCATTCTCTATCTCAACCAGTGGCGCGCCGGGCTGATCGAGGCGCGCGTGCAATCGCTGCGCGTGCAGGGCGAAATCATTTCCGCGGCCATCGCCGCCTCGGCCACGGTCGATAGTGACATCATCTCCATCGACCCCGACCGCCTGCTCGATGCGCAGGCCGGCAATATCTCGCCTCTTTCCTATTTCGACCCGACGCTGGAGTTTCCCATCAGCCCCGAGCGGGTGGCGCCGCTGCTGCGCAATCTCATTACCCCCACCCGCACCCGCGCCCGCATCTATGATGGGCAGGGGCTGCTCATTCTCGATAGCGAAAACATCTATGCCCGCGGCGAAGTGCTGCGAAAGACCATCGACACCTCCCAGATCAGCCATTTCTTCCTTTATGATTGGTGGAACGCGCTGATTTCCTGGTCGCCGGGCGGCAATTACCCGACCTATCAGGAATACCAGGCCGACGAAGGCACCCGTTACCCCGAGGTCGCCTCCGCCCTGCAGGGTGCCCCCGCCGATTTCGTGCGCGTTGATGCGCAGAACCAGCTCGTCGTCTCGGTCGCTGTTCCGGTGCAGCGCCTGCGCGCCATTGTCGGAGCCATCCTGCTCTCCACCGAGCCGGGTGACATCGATTCGGTGGTGGCGCAGGAGCGCTGGTCCATCCTGCGCATCGCCATGATCGCGGCCGGCGTACAGATCGTGCTCTCGCTGCTCTTGGCAGGCACCATTGCCGGTCCGATGCGCCGCCTTTCCGCCGCCGCCGAGCGCGTCCAGACGGCCGGCGATGCCCGCGCCGAAATCCCCGATCTCACCGACCGCCCGGACGAAATCGGCCATCTCTCCGACGCGCTGCGCCGCATGACCGACGCGCTTTATAACCGTATCGAGGCCATCGAGCGCTTTGCCGCCGATGTTGCCCATGAGCTCAAGAACCCGCTGACCTCATTGCGCTCGGCTGTCGAAACCCTGCCGCTCGCCAAAAAGCCCGAGGATCGGCAGCGCCTCAACGACATCATCCAGCACGACGTCAAACGCCTCGACCGCCTGATCACCGATATTTCCAGCGCCAGCCGGCTCGATGCCGAACTGGCCCGCGAAAGTGCCGAGCGTGTCGATGTCGAAAAGCTTGCCGAGGCCATGGTCGCCATCCAGAAGGACATTGCCGCCGGCAGTGGGGTCAATGTCACCATGGGCAAGCGCGCCGGCCGCGGCTCCACTCTGGTCAATGGCCACGAAAGCCGGCTTGCCCAGGTCTTTGCCAATCTGGTCGATAATGCCGTCTCGTTTTCCCCTAAGGGCGGCACCGTGACCGTCGCGGTGTCCACCGAAGGCGAGTCCATCACCGTTACCGTCAGTGATGAGGGGCCCGGAATCACCGGCGACGTCAGCCGCATCTTCCAGCGCTTCTATACCGACCGCCCCGATACCGAGAGCTTTGGCAATCATTCGGGCCTGGGCCTGTCGATCTCAAAGCAGATCGTGGATGCCCATAAGGGCCGGATCCGCGCCCAGAACCGGACTGATCGCAGCGGCGCCATTTTTACAATTGTGCTGCCGCGGGCACGCAAATAGACTCGTCTGCATGAGCAAGCCAGTGAATGTGCATGGGACGGGCCTGGTCCTGGGAGAGACGGGGGTGCTGTTGCGCGGTCCCTCAGGCGCCGGCAAGTCGGTGCTGTCCATGGCCTTGCTGGATCGCTGGGAAGGGCGCGGGCAGGCTGCCTTCCTTGTCGCTGACGACCGCGTCGATATCGTCGAGGAAAAGGGCGCGCTGATCATGCTGGCGCCGCCGCAATTGGCGGGTCTCATCGAATTGCGTGGGCGGGGCATCGTGAACCGGCCGCACCAGCAGCGGGCGCAATTGCATTTGATTATCGATCTGGTCCCCGACCTCACCCGCATGATCGAAGAAGAAGAGCTGCAAACCGAACTGCTCGACCACGTCTTGCCACGCGCCCCGGTGCCGCAATCGGGCGTCATCAGCCTTGGTCATCAAATGCTGCTGGTGGCCGAAGCCGTCGCGCAAGCCAATCAACATCCACAGACGTGACAAATTATCCCTTGCAACGATATGGGATGGAGACAAGACTGCACCGCGTTTGCGGCCCGGCACCAGGCGGAGCAGCATTTGGGGGGCTCAAGAGCCGTCGCGATCGGATCAATTGGCTGCGGCGGCCGTTTGGGGAAAGTGCATGATTGGATTGGTTCTGGTGACCCACGGCGCGCTGGCCGATGAGTTCAAGCTGGCGATGGAGCATGTGGTCGGTCCACAGGAATATGTGGAAACCATCGCCATTGGTCCCGAAGACAACGCCGAAAGCCGGCGCGACGACATCCTCAAGGCGCTTGACCGCGCCGATAGTGGCGATGGCGTCATCATTCTTACCGACATGTTTGGCGGCACGCCGTCCAACCTTGCCATTTCGGTCATGCAGAACCGTAAGGTCGAGGTTATCGCCGGGGTCAACCTGCCCATGCTGGTCAAGCTCGGCCGCGTCCGCAGCGACATGACCATGGAAGAAGCCGTGTCCATCGCCCAGGAAGCGGGCAGGAAATATATAACCGTCGCCAATTCGATCCTGGGCAGCTGACGCATGGATGCCGGCAGGGCGCTCGCCCAGCAATTGACCATTGTAAATACCAAGGGCCTGCACGCCCGCGCTTCGGCGCGCTTTGTGCGGACCGCCGAATGCTTTGACGCCACTATTTCGGTCATCAAGGACGGCACCTCGGTTGCCGGCAATTCCATCATGGGCCTGATGATGCTTGGCGCCGGTCCCGGCTCGACCATTCTCGTCCAGTCCACCGGCAAACAGGCCCGCGAAGCCCTCGAAGCCATTGTCGAACTGGTCAACAACGGTTTTGATGAGGATGTGGACGGGGCCGGAGCCTGAGCACCGATCTCGCCCCTGGCAGCGCAGGTAGGGCGGGGTGACTTTGGAACCGCCGCATTCATGGGTCGTTCCGACTGAGCCACGAAGCTAAAACGTTGAGGGAGGCTACGTTGCGACGCTTGATAGCCGGAACCGGCGGACTTGCCCTTGCCGTCATCCTCAGCCAATTCCCCGAATATGCCCAGCAATACACCCAGCGCCTGGGTGGCGCCGTGGATGAGTTGCGGGTCATCACCGAGGAGTTTGACCGGGCGGCGCTTGAAGGCGGGCTCGACCGGCAGGCGGCGCTGGCGCGCTATAATGCCTCCAATGACGATTTCCTTGCCGGGCGCGGCACCTCCATGTCGGCCACATTCCAGCGCTACGACCTCTTGAGCCAAACCCTGGCCGAGATCGAGAGCGCCGGACCGGTTGAGCGCCTGCGATCGCTCCCGGCCTATCTCGACACCGACATCGGCCGTCGCACCCTTGAGAATTACCAGCCCGCCGTGCCCGTCACCATGGAAGGCATTCTCTACGCCGGTGGCGGCTTTATCCTCGGCTATCTGGTGCTTTCGGGCCTGGTGCGCTTCCTCGCCATGCCCTTCCGGCGGCGAAATCGGGTGAGGATCACCCGGGCATAGGCGCTGCAGCCGCCACATGCTCGATTGCCTCATCCCAGGGACATAAACAAATCTTTATATCCGTCATTGATCGGTAACATCGGCTCGCTTATAGGAGGGGCAACACAAAATTCCTGCCGGAGCACCATCATGACCACGAGCCCGACCGACTATGCGGTCAAGGACATTTCCCTGGCCGACTATGGCCGCAAGGAAATCACTATCGCCGAAATCGAAATGCCGGGCCTGATGGCCATCCGCCAGGAATATGCCGCCAGCCAGCCCCTCAAGGGCGCACGCATCGCCGGCTCGCTACACATGACCATCCAGACTGCCGTGCTCATCGAAACGCTGGTGGCGCTGGGCGCCGAAGTGCGTTGGGTGTCGTGCAACATTTTCTCGACCCAGGACCATGCCGCCGCCGCCATTGCCGCCGCCGGCATTCCGGTCTTTGCCCACAAGGGCGAGACGCTTGAAGAATATTGGGCCTTCACCGACCGCATGATGGATTGGGGCAATGGCCTCACCCCCAATATGATCCTCGATGATGGCGGCGATGCCACCATGTACATCCTCAACGGCGCCAAGGCCGAAAAGGACGCTTCCATTCTCGATAAGCCCGGCAATGAGGAAGAAGAGATCTTCTTTGCCACCATCAAGAAGCGCCTTGCCACGTCGCCGGGCTTCTTCTCCAGGATCAAGGACGCCATCCGCGGCGTCTCCGAAGAAACCACCACGGGCGTGATGCGGCTCTATCAGCTCCATGCCAAGGGCGAGCTGCCGTTCCCGGCCATCAACGTCAATGACTCGGTCACCAAATCCAAGTTCGACAACAAATACGGCACCCGTGAATCGCTGGTCGACGCCATTCGCCGCGGCACCGATGTGATGCTGGCCGGCAAGGTCGCTATCGTTTGCGGCTATGGCGATGTGGGCAAGGGCTCGGCTGAATCGCTGCGCGGCGCGGGCGCCCGCGTTCTGGTCACCGAAGTCGACCCGATCTGCGCGCTGCAGGCCGCCATGGAAGGCTTCGAGGTGGTCACCCTCGCCGATGCCGCCCACCGCGCCGATATCGTGGTCACCGCCACCGGCAACCGCGACGTGCTGATGGTCGATGACATGCGTAAGCTCAAGGACATGGCCATCGTCTGCAATATCGGCCATTTCGACAATGAGATCGACGTGCTGGGTCTGCGCAACTTCAAGTGGACCAATATCAAGCCGCAGGTCGACATGGTCGAAAAGCCCGATGGCACGCGCCTGATTCTTCTGTCCGAGGGGCGCCTGGTCAACCTTGGCAATGCCACCGGCCACCCCAGCTTTGTCATGTCCGCATCGTTTGCCAACCAGACCCTGGCCCAGATCGAACTCTGGACCAATGGCGAGAAGCTGGAAAAGAAGGTGCACGTGCTGCCCAAGCATCTCGATGAAAAGGTCGCCGAACTGCACCTGGCCAAGCTGGGCGCCACGCTCACCAAGCTGACCAAGGTCCAGGCCGACTACATCGGCGTTACCGTCGAGGGCCCGTTCAAGTCCGCTGAATATCGCTACTAAGCCTGCTCCATCGTTATGCGCATGAAAAAGCCCGGGCATTGTCCCGGGCTTTTACCTTTTGGAAAGGTTTCTGTTTCGTTCTGGGGTCAAGTGCTTTCCTTGCCCTTTGCCCGCAACGCACAGCCATCAAGACTCTTTTTCGCGATTCGCCTGCCCGGTATGGTGGAGTGATTCGGGCTGTGGGGGACACGCGGCCTGAACATTGGGGGCAGCTGGAGCCGCATTCGGTTCTGCGTCAGCAGCCTGTTTGAGTTTGGGGCGTACCGGTCGTTTGGCCGGGTTGGCATCGCAATCAAAGCGAAAGAGGGCTCGTATGACGCCGGATCACTTCCGGAAACAATTGGGATTCGCAGCGCTTTGCGCCGCTCCCTTGACCCTGTGCACGGCTGTTCCCGCCTTGGCTCAGGGTTTTGTTCCCGCAAATCTGGGCGGTATCGCGCCTTTCGCCGTGGCCATTGGTGCGGGCGGTTTCGCCCTGCTGTCCATGGCCCTCGTCCGCACCCTTCTCACCGATAGCCGCGCCGCCCGTCGTCGCGCCGCCGAACAGATTGCCGATCTGCGCGCCCTTGTGGACGAATATGAAAACCTCATCGGTGGCAGTCGCGAATTGACAGTGCTCTGGCAAGGCCAGGGCGGGCCGCGCATTCTGGGCCAGGCCGCCGCCGTGCTGCCGCCGGGCCGCCAGCCGCAAAGCGTGCTCAATTTCCACACCTGGCTCGGCGCCGCTGAAACCAACCGGCTGACCACGCTGGTCGAAGATCTGCGCATGCACGGCCACGCCTTTGCCGCAAGCCTGGACACGCTCGATGGCCGCCTTGTTCGCGCCAATGGCTGGGTCATGGGGGGCGCCGTGGCCCTGCGCCTGCGGCCCGCCTATAGCCAGCCCGACGAGAACGCGGCGATGATCTCGGCCGAGGCTCACACAGCCGGAGACCGCGAAGGCGCGCGCGCTGTCCTCAGCCTGCTATCAAAACCCGCCTATCTGCGCGATGACGAGGACCGGCTGGTTTATGCCAATCCCGCCTACCTCGCGCTGGCCAAGGCGCGCGGCAAACCCTGCACGCCCACCCAGCCGGCCGAGCTGATCGACGCCGCTGGCTTGGCAACCCATCTCAAGTCCGGTCGCGCCGATTTGGCGCCCGTCAGTCTGCCGCTCGATTTCGGCCCCCAGGGCCAGTTCGATCTGGTCGAGTTTCCCGTGCCCGGTGGCCGCGCCGGCTATCTGCGCCCGCTGGCCGAATTGGCCCGCCCCGCCGTGCCCGCCGAAAACGGCCTGGCCCATATCGGCGGCATCATCGATGCGCTGGGCACCCCGATTGCCATTTTCAACGCCAAGCGCGAGCTGACCCAGTTCAACGCCGCCTATGCCAGCCTCTGGCATCTGGATCGCAAATTCCTCACCCCCGGCCTGGATGAGCGCGCCATTCTCGACAAACTGCGCACCGATGGCATGCTGCCCAATCAGGTCGACTACCACACCTGGCGCGCCAAGCATCTCGAGAGCTATTCCCGCAAGGAGCCGCACGAGGCCGACCCCTGGCATCTGCCTGACGGGCGCACCATCAAGGTCATTTCCGCCCCCGCCGGCACCAATGGCGGCGTGATCTATGTGTTCGAGGACCTGACCGAGCGGCTGGAGCTCGAAAGCACCAACCGGTCCTTCACCAATGTGCTGCGCGAAACCATCATGGCACTGAACGAGGCCGTGGCCGTGTTTGGCACCAATGGCCGCCTGACCCTCTCCAATCCGCAGCTCTCCAAGCTCTGGAAGCTGCCGATGAACGAGTTGGGCACCAATCCTCATATCGATCAGCTGGCCGAAGCCTCTGGCCGTGCCATCCCCGAGGATGGCGTGACCATCTGGCGCGATCTCAAGCGCACCATCATCGATCTCAACCCCACCCGCACCGATCGCACCGGCCGCATCAACCGCTCCGACGGGCGCCTGATCGATTATGCCATCACCCGCCTGCCCGACGGGCAGACCATGATGACCTTCCTCGATGTCACCGAAAGCGCCGGCTATTCCAAGGTCCTCAAGGAACGCAACGACGCCCTGGTCGCGGCCGACCGCCTCAAGGACGCGTTCGTTGAAAACGTCTCCTACGAGCTACGCTCCCCGCTTACCAATATCATCGGCTTTGCCGACCTGCTTTCGGGCATGGAAAGCGGCAGCCTCAATGAGCGCCAGCGCGAATATATCGACTATATCCGCGCCTCCTCGGTGACCCTGGGCGTGCTCATCGACAATATTCTCGATCTTGCTTCGGTCGATGCCGGCATTGCCGAGCTCAACCCCGAGCAGCTCGATGTCGCCGCCCTTGTCGACAAGGCCCGCGCCGGCATCACCGCCACCTTCCCCGAAGTCTCGGGCGAGGCGCCCCATCTGGTGGTCGATATCGAGCCGGACCTGCCCGGCTTTATCGGCGACGGCACCCGCATCGTGCAGGTGCTCTACAATCTCCTCTCCAATGCCGCGCGCTTCTCGCCCCCCGGCGGCGAAATCCGCCTTTCGGCCAGCCATCGCGGCGACCGCATGATCTTCGTCATCGAGGACGAGGGCCCCGGCATTACCGACGAAATGAAATCGGCGATCCTCACGCGCTTCGATACACCCGCCGCCGGCGGCCGCCAGCGCGGCGCGGGCTTGGGCCTTTCCATCGTGCGCACCTTCGTCAACATGCACGGCGGCACCATTTCCGCCGAAAAGCGCGACCCCAAGGGCAGCCGCATTATCGTCAATCTGCCGCTCGACAGCGCCCTGGCCGGTGTGGCGGAATAAATAGATGATCCGCTGTTCTGCCTCCCTCCCCTTGAGGGGGAGGGTAGCGCAGCTCGGCCACTTGGCCATAGCGTAGCTGGGTGGGGTGAACCCCAGAGCGCCGCGCTTGGCCCTACCCCCACCCTCAATCCCTCCCCACAAGGGGGAGGGAGGCGCAGGAGCCGATCATCTTGCTGACCCAAACCTTTCTCCCCGATGATGATGCCACCGCCCGCTTCGGCGCCGCGCTGGCCGCGACGCTCAAGCCCGGCGACATCGTCAGCCTTGAAGGCGATCTCGGCGCCGGCAAGACCGCGCTGGCCCGTGCCATTGTGCGCGCGCTGGCCGGCGATCCGGCGCTCGAAGTCCCTTCGCCGACCTTTGCCATCATCCAGCCCTATGACACGCCCATCGGCCCGGTGCTGCATGCCGATCTCTATCGCCTGGCCCACGCCACCGAGGCGGACGAGCTGGGTCTGCTCGATGATCCGGATGCAATTGTCCTCGTCGAATGGGCCGAACGCGCGCCCCAGGTGGCAGATGCCGTCACCGTGCTGTTGCACCTCGACATTCCGCCCGGCGGGGAGGGGCGCACGGCGCGACTGGAGCGTCGCTAGAGCGCACTCACCCCGCCAGCAGCCCCACCGTGCGCGTATCCTCATGCCCATCATGAAACGCGCTCAACGCGGCGCGAAACAGCTTGTCCTCGGGCAGGGCGCGCGAAAACAGCGTCATCGATGAAATGAACTTCTTGTCGTCCGGGGACCCGAAAATAGCATTCAGCGGCCGGGGTGCCACGCTGTCGGGCGCATGCAGCAACACCGCCTCGGTGCATTCGACCAGCCGCGCCCAAAGGATCGGATGCGCCGCATAGGCCCGCGCCTCATCAAGGCCTGAAAGCGCATAATGTCGGGCCATCTCGCTCTGCCCCAGCCCGGCCAGCTGCGGAAAAATGAACCACATCCAATGGCTCTCTTTGCGCCCCGCCCGCAATTCATGCAGCGCCGCCGGATAGACCTGATCCTGCGCCGCAAGGAACTTGGCGATCATGGCGCCGTGTGTCTCGGTCATCGCGTCCTCCCGTCCTGCAGTTGGACCCAGTCTACTCCCAAAGTCCGATCAGCCAAAATGGCGCGCTGGCCCGCAGTCCCCTCAGGCCCGCCGCACCAAGCCGCTTAGGGGCATGGATGCCGCCAGCGTGTTGGAAATCGTGCCATATTTGCGCACATTGGTGTGCAGCAGTTCCAGCCGCCGGTCGGTTTCGGGACTGTCCACAATCAGCTCATAGCTGATGGCAATAACCTGGGGCGGGCTATCCTGCCGCTGCGCCTGGATGCGCACCTCCACCCCCGAAAAATCAAAGCCGAGCAACGGCGCAGCCCGCTCCACCCCCTTGATCATGCAGGCAGCCAGCGCCGAAAGCAGCAGCTCCACCGGGTTAAGCGCATCCTCGCGCCCACCGAGCGATGTATCGAGCTGCACCACCGCCTCCCGCGCCCCGCTGACGCTACCATGTGCATCGATCCGTCGGGCGGTAATGGCATAGTTCAGCATTGGCCTGCTCCCTGTCGCGCGGCCCACTCTAGCCCATGCCGGAGGATTGGGCTTGATCGAGCGCAAAGCTTGGGTGGCACGATGCCGGACACCCGTATGGGCCCGAAAATGCGCGAAACACCCCAAACCTACCCCTCCCCCTTGAGGGGAGGGCAAGCAGAGCTTAGGTCCGTCAGGACCTTGGCGGCGCTCGGGTGGGGGTGTCAGCGCCTCCAGCAAACGCCGACATTTGCAACGCCTTCCGACACCCCCACCCTAGTTGCGCTAGGCTGCTCCGCAGCCAGCTTCACTACCCTCCCCTCAAGGGGGAGGGTGATATCGGGCCGATGGTCTCGCGCGAATTCAAGCGCCCTACATGAGCAGTCCCCTGCTTCAGGGGGAGGCCGGGTGGGGGTGGTCTTCTACGCCATGGCACTAGACTAAGAGAATGGAGGCTCCATGGACGATCCCATCTCCTTCGCCCGCCAACTCCGCCGCGAACAGACCCTCCCCGAGCGCCGCTTCTGGGGCCTTGTGGGGCCCTGGCGCGAGGCCGGTCTGCACTGGCGGCGGCAGGCGCCTGTCGGTCCCTATGTGGTGGATTTTGTCTGCAAGAGCCAGAAGCTCGTGGTCGAGATCGATGGCGACACGCATTATTCCGATGCTGGCATCGCCCATGACGAACGACGGACGGCATTTCTGAAGGAGCGCGGCTATCGGGTGGTGCGCTTCACGAACGCTGATGTCATGCAGCGCGGCGATGGCGTCTTCACGGTGCTGATGGAATTGCTGGGAGAGCCGGGAAGTGAGTCTTAGCGGATACCCCCACCCAGCCTCCCCCTGATAGGGGGAGGGACCCATCGAGTTTGTCGAAACAAGTGCGATCCCTCTTCCCCTCCCCCTATCAGGGGGAGGCCGGGTGGGGGTATCCTCTTTCAGCGACAAAACGCATCGAGAAATCTCGCATGGACGACCCCGTCACATTCGCGCGAAAACTCCGCCGCGAACAGACTCTCCCCGAGCGCCGCTTCTGGGGCCTTGTGCGGCCGTGGCGCGAGGCCGGTCTGCACTGGCGGCGGCAGGCGCCCATCGGGCCCTATGTGGTCGACTTCGTCTGCAAGGCGCGCAATCTCATCGTCGAGATCGATGGCGATACCCACTATTCTGAGGCGGGCCTGGCGCATGACGAAAGTCGAACGGCCTATCTCGCCGAACGCGGTCACCGCGTCCTGCGCTTCACCAATAGCGAAGTCACGCAGGGCGGCGAGGGCGTCTACACAGTCCTGATGGGCGTGCTGGGCGAACCCGGCGCCGAGCGCTAAAGGGTTTTTGCCGGATACCCCCACCCAACCTCCCCCTGATAGGGGGAGGAGCCCATCGAGGTTTGGTTCGCCCCCCGCGAAAGCCCCAAAAGCTGCAACGTCCCCCCTTCCCCTCCCCCTTTCAGGGCTCCGACCCGTCCCAAAGGGCGAATGGCTCCGGTGGAGCCATTCGAGGCGAGGAGGCCGGGTGGGGGTATCCCACCTTCGCAAAATGCAAACCCCATCCCCACCACCAGCTGTCACCCCGGCGAAGGCCGGGCTCGTCCTGAGGACTAACGGTACCGCACCTACCTCGCCCAACGCGGCCACCGCGTGCTGCGCTTCACCAATGGCGAGGTTATGGGCAATCCGGAAGGGGTGTTCATGGTGCTTTCGGGGGTATTGGGCGAACCTGGGGCAGAGTCTTAGCGGATACCCCCACCCAGCCTCCCCCTGATAGGGGGAGGGGCGCATCGCGTTCGCTCAAACCTCGGGCTAAACACCTCTTCCCCTCCCCATATTGAGGGGGAGGGGCGAATTCAGAACTTCAAGGCTTCCTGCCCATCGTCTGCTGGCCGTTTGTCTTTGCGCTTGCGCTCCGCCGGTGCCACGCGATCATTTTCCATCACGTCGACCAACGCCGTGGCAAACCTCTTTAGCGTAGTGCCTGGCTCTTCAATCAAGAAGCCGCCGAGGCGTTTCAGATCAAAAACTTCATCGGTGCGTGATGCGCCCTTCTTGTCAACAAAATGTATCTCAACATCAGATTTCTGGCCGAAGAAGTCTTGGTCAAGAACATCGGTTTTCATAACGTGAGCGAGTCCGGCCAAATTTGCCAGTGAAGCTCGCTTTTCGTTACGTGCATGAACGTAAACAAGCTTAATTACGCCGTTCTCGACGATGAAGAACGAAGGACCCATAGCGCACTGGAGATTTGGCGTTAGTGCAAATGCCTTCCGCGGGTATGGAAAGCATTGAGTCTTACGCCCAACCACTTTGGGCAGGACAGCTTCGACTATTTTTGCGTTATCCCTCTCCGCGTCGGTACCTTTACCCTTGCAGCCGGCCACTAGCGCGGCAATGTCCGTCGCTCCGTTGTAGGCGTGCATTATCGAGCGCAAGCAACGTTGATGGTTCCAACCACCACCAGCAGTTGAATAGTGGTCTATTATGTTCTTTACGGTGTCGTCGATACTTGAGGCGCAAAGGCGGAATGCGTCGATGAGCATGGGAGGTTTCAGCGGGGTCATGCGGTCTCCAGTGTATCCCTTTAGGTTACGTCCGCTACGTCCGAAGACGTCCCTCCCAGCGACTCTATGAGATACCTAGCACATCTGCTTCATTTTGTCGCAAGAAGTAATCGCGTATTGCACAGTCAGAAAGCTTTGCGCCGGGTGCTTTGCCTGCATTGGCAGCGTCCCAAACTGATGTCCATGGTGAGTCTACAGCGTGGGTCAAGTCTGATAGCCGATACGGATGAAGGACGCCGTAGGCCCCGGTTACTGCCCTTATCAAGGCCGAGCTATCTTCCTGCACGTCGACTTGCGCTACTTCTTTCTTCATCGTCACGGCATTGAATGACACAAGCCGACATTTGATGGGGCTACCGCTATACTCTCGGATTTGGTCGTAAACGACCCTAACCACCGGTCCAAATTCCCAAGCCTCGAAGGGCTGCGCAATCAAAGGCACTGAGAACTTAGCGAGATGCCACCCATGCGCAAAATACAGTATCTTAAGCAAGGACGTGGAATAGATATCAAGTCGCGCCAAGCTGGCTTGGTCCAACACAAAGTTGGCTACCGCTCGGGCGTCGTATGGTCCACTTTCCACTTAATGCGCCTCATCCCAGTTCTTGGCCGCATGCGCGTCCACCTGGATCGGCACGGTCAGCCGCACCGCCGGTTCCGCCGCGCTTTCCATCACCCGCTTGATCACCGGAATGGCATGATCTTCGGTCCCTTCGGGCACCTCAAAGATCAGCTCGTCATGCACCTGCAGCAGCATGTCGGCTTCGACGCCCGCTTTTTTCAATTCGCCTTCCATGCGGATCATGGCGCGGCGGATGATGTCGGCGGCGCTCCCTTGGATAGGCGCATTGATCGAGGCGCGTTCGACAAAGGCGCGTTCGCTCGGATTGCCTGAATTTGCATTGGGGAACTGGATCTTGCGGCCAAAGATGGTCATCACATGCCCATCGGCTTTCACCCGCACTTTTTGGGCGTCCATATAGTCCTTGATGCCCGGGAAGCGCTCGAAATAGGTCTTGATGTATTCGCCCGCCACCGAGCGCTCGATGCCCAGCTGGTTGGCGAGGCCAAAGGCGGAAATGCCGTAGATGATGCCGAAATTGATCGCCTTGGCGCGGCGGCGTACGTCGCTCGGCATGCCTTCCACCGGCACATTGAACATTTCGGACGCCGTCATGGCGTGAATGTCCAGCCCCTCCTCGAAAGCGTCCTTGAGCGCCTGGATATTGGCGATATGGGCGAGCACTCGCAGCTCGATCTGCGAATAGTCGGCGGAGATAAGAACCTTGCCCGGCGGGGCGACAAAGGCGGTGCGGATCTTGCGACCGTCTTCGGTGCGGACCGGGATGTTTTGCAGGTTCGGCTCGTTGGACGAGAGACGTCCGGTGAGAACGGAAGCCTGCTGATAGGAGGTATGGACCCGGCCGGTGCGTGGGTTGATATAGGTGGGCAGGGCATCGGTATAGGTGCCCTTCAATTTGGTCAGCTGGCGCCAGTCGACAATGGTGCGCGCCAGCGGCACGCCCTTGAGCGCCAGGTCTTCGAGCACATCGGCGCCGGTGGCCCAGGCGCCGGTTTTGGTCTTGGTGCCGCCCTCAAGCCCCATCTTGTCAAAGAGGATTTCGCCCAATTGCTTGGGCGAGCCGAGGTTGAAACTCTGCCCGGCCAGTTCATGGGCTTCGGCCTCGAAGGCCGCCGCGCGCTGGGCGAAATCCCCCGAAAGCCGCGCCAGGATCTGCCGGTCAACGGTAATGCCACGCGCTTCCATGCGCGCCAGCACCGGCGCCAGCGGCCGCTCGATGGTTTCGTAGAGCGCCGTCATGTTTTCGGCCGCAAGGCGGGGTTTCAGCACATGCCAGAGCCTGAGCGTGATATCCGCGTCCTCGGCGGCATAGCGGGCGGCCGCAGGGATGTCGATCTGGTCAAAGCTCTTCTGCGCCTTGCCGGTGCCGGCCAGCTCGGCATAGGTGATGGTCTTGTGACCGAGCCAATGATCGGCCAGCACGTCCATGCCATTATAGCGCGGGCCATCGAGCGCATAGGAAATCAGCATGGTGTCGTCGATCGGCCCCATGGTGATGCCGTAGCGTTCCAGCACCTCCATGTCATATTTGACGTTCTGGCCGATCTTGAGGATCGATTTGTCCTGCAACACGCGTTTGAGCGCCTCGAGCACGAAGCCGATGGGCAATTGTCCCTCGACCAGCCCGCCACCGCCGAGGAGATCGCCGGGCTTGGCATGCCCCACGGGAATATAGCAGCCCTCCCCGATTTCGGTGGCAAGGCACACGCCGACCAGGTCCGCCTGCTGCGGGTCGAGCCCGGTGGTTTCGGTGTCGACCGCGACATGGCCCTTGTCGAGGATTTTGCCGATCCAGGCCTCCAGCCGGTCGGGCGTGGTGATGGTCTCATAGGCCTCGTAATTGACCGGAATGGCCTTGATCCGCGCATGCTCCTCGGCGGCGTGGCGCGCCGGGCCCGAGCCGGGCACAACGCCGGCGGCAAGCTTTGCCTTGGCCACCGAGAGCGTCGTGGATTTCACCGGCGCGCCGGCCACCGGATTGTCCTTGTTGGCCGCCAATTCCGCATCGGGCTCAAAGTCGTCGGGATTGGCCTCGAGCAATGTGGCCATGCGCTTGGTGATGGTGGCAAATTCCATCGCCTTCAAAAACGGAAACAGTGCCGAAGGGCTCATTGGCTGGCGCACGAGGCCATCGAGGTCAATCTCGACCGGCACCTTCTGTTCAAGCGTCACCAGCGTCTTGGAAATCCGCGCCAGTTCGGCATTGGCGATCAGCTTTTCGCGCCGTGCGTTCTGCTTGATCTCGCTGGCGTGTTCGAGGAGGTTTTCGAGCGTGCCATAAGTGTTGATCAGCTCCGCCGCCGTCTTGACGCCAATCCCCGGTACGCCGGGGACATTGTCGACGCTATCGCCGCACAGCGCCTGCACGTCGATCACCTTGTCCGGCGTCACCCCGAATTTTGTGAACACCTCGTCCGGCCCGATCCAGCGCAGCGGCGGTTGCCCGGGGCGGGGGATGGTATCGAGCAGGCGGATCGATCCATCGGGCTCCACCAGTTGCATCAAATCCTTGTCGGACGAGGCGATGGTGACCTTCATGCCGGCGTCGCGCGCCATGCAGGCATAGGTCGCCATGATGTCGTCGGCCTCCCATCCCTCCATTTCGATCGAGGGGATGGAAAAGGCCCGCGTCGCCGAGCGCGTCAGCGGAAACTGCGGCACCAGTTCCTCAGGCGCCGGCGGCCGCTGTGCCTTGTATTGCGGGTAGAGGTCGTCGCGAAACGTCTTGCCCTTGGCGTCGAAAATGACGGCCATATGCGTGGGCGCGTCATCGCCGTCCATGTCCTGGGTGAGCTTGTAGAGCATGTTGCAGAACCCCTGCACGCAGCCCACCGGCAGTCCGTCGGACTTGCGGCTCAAAGGCGGCAGGGCGTGGAAGGCACGGAAAATATAGCCCGAGCCGTCGACGAGCAGCAGATGCATTTGGCGATTCCCTTGGTGTCCGTTGGCGGCAAGTCTATCGCCTCGAACGCCATGATGGCACCCACTTTTGCCTGGCTGTGTCAGCAGCCTTCAGCAAAATTTTGCCGATGGACCCAGCTTTGCCACTTTCCGAGGTTACGGGGGGAGATTGAACGGATTGGATCCGGGCGCCATTTACCTGTGCCGCCAGCGGCATCCGAAAGGACACCACCTGATGACAAGCCCGAAACGGGGCGGCGGCGCCACCATATTGGTGGTGGATGACGATGCCTTGATCACGCTGAACACCGTCGATGTGCTGACCGACCTCGGCCACACCGCGCTCGAGGCCTTTTCAGGCCGCGAGGCGCTGGACCTGGTGCAGCAGCGCCCCGAAATCGTGGCCATCATCACCGATTATGCCATGCCCGGCATGACCGGCCTGCAATTGGCCGAAGCCGCGCGCAAGCTCCGCCCCGGCCTGCCGGTGCTGCTCACCACCGGCTATGCCGACCTCCCCGAAGAGGCCGCGCTCCACTATCCCATGCTGGAAAAGCCCTATCACGAGGCCGAGCTGAGCGGTCGCCTGGCCGAACTCCTGGCCCAGCCGGCCGTCTAGAGCCCTAGCGCAGGCCGCTCTTGTCGAGCAGGCCCAGGCGCTTGGCGTCGTAATAATAGCCGCGGGCATAAAACTGCACGGCGCGATCATCATTGCCGCCTGCCGTCACATAGGCGCCGGCCAGGTATCGCACCGCATAGCGCAGGTTGGTCTCCGCATCGAGCAGCCCACCGGCCTCCCCGCGATAACCCATGCCGCGCGCGGTGGCGTGGCTGATCTGCATCAACCCATAATAGGGACCGTTGCGCGCCGCCGGATTATAGCCGCTCTCGCGCACGATCACCCGCCGCACCAGATGCTCGGGCACGCTATATTGGGTGGCATAATGCGAAATCAGCCCATCGAGCGCGCCGCGTTCGCTACCGGCATAGCCCAGCAGCATGGCACTCGGCGCAGACGGCACTGCTGCCGCCTTGGGCACATATCCCGCGGGCGTGGCCGCTACCGGGGCAAAGCTGGCAATGGCGGCGCTGGCCGATTTATTGCCCGGCAGCGGCTTGATGCCGGCCATGGAACACCCGGCCAGAACCAGGGCCAGGGCAATTGTGCCAGCGATGGGAAGCGGCTGGGCCGTCATGCAGCAACCTTTCAAGCGCGAATGTCCCTCACCTGCCCGCTACGCGGCAAACGCGGCGGCTTGATGGCGGAAATGCGACGCCGCCGCAAGTGTTATCGCCCCCCGCCGCGCCCAAAACCGAGCACAGCCGGGCCTTTGGGCGCCAAAGGTTTACATCTGGGCCTCATGCCCTAAACTTGTGCCTTCGCCGTCGTGCGCATCTTGCGGCAATCGCTCTGCCGCCCCCGAGCCGTTCTGCCCCCCTGTGGCCGAGCGGCCCCTTGCGCGACTGACCCTCAAGGCCCCGCATTGTTCCGGGCCAAGACAATTCCGAAAGGCTCGTCACATGACCACTGCCGCAACCGGCGACATTGTGCGCATCCACTATTCCGGCCGCCTCACCGATGGCACCCAGTTCGACAGCTCCGAGGGCCGTGCGCCGCTCGAGTTCAAGCTGGGCGAAGGCCAGGTGATCAAGGGCCTCGAACAGCATGTCGATGGTATGGAAGCGGGCGCCAGGAGCACTGTCACCATTCCCGCCGCCGCCGCCTATGGCCCGCGCCGCGACGATGCCATCCAGCAGCTGGATCGCAACAAGGTGCCCGAAGGCATTGACCTCAAGGTCGGCACCCAGCTCCAGGCCCGCACCGCCGATGGCGGCCTGCTGCCCATCACCGTTGTCGGTGTCGACGCGCAAAGCATCACCGTCGACGCCAATCACCCCCTGGCCGGCAAGGACCTGGTGTTCGACGTCGAACTGGTCGAAGTGGTCAAGGCTGCGTAGGCGTTCTGCATCGCAGATGAAAGGCTCCAGTGGAGCCTTTCAAGCCGGAGCAGGCCATGAGCGCTACGCGCGAATGGCGGGTGGCCGTTCGTCCCGAAGGGCAAATTGCGCCAGTGGCGCAGTTTGAGGTGAGAAGGCCATGAGAGCTGCGCTCGAATGGCTTAGCTACATAATGGCAAAAGGCTCCAGTGGAGCCTTTCAAGCCGGAGCAGGCCATCAGCGCTACGCGCGAATGGCGGGTGGCCGCCCCTTCGCCCTCCCCCTTTGCGAGGGCTGCGCAGCTTGGCCGCAAGCCCTGGCTTGGCTGGGCGGGGGCCGATGCGCGCGGAGTCCTGGTTCAACCCCTCGCCGATAGGCCCCGCCGGCTGTCACCCTGCGAACCATCCCAAAGGGCAAATCGCTCCAGTGCAGCGATTTGAGAGGAGCAGGCCATGAGACCTATGGTCGAATGGCGCCGGGCCTGACCCGGGGCCCATCCCGCGCCGATGGAACGTCCACCGCAAGCAGTAATATCTCAGGCTCGGCCCGGCCGGAGTTGACCCGCGGGCGCAATGCGACCCGGGGGCCGGGGTGACAAATGGTGATGGTTGCAACACCGATCCCCGCCCCGGCAGGTATCCTCCCGTTTGGATACCCCCACCCGACCTCCCCCTGATAGGGGGAGGAGAAGACATGTCGCCTGTCACCGTCGCTGCGATAAACTCGATCATCCCTCCCCCTATCAGGGGGAGGTTAGGTGGGGGTATCCCCATCATCCCTCCTGGCACCCTTCATGGCCGCGGTGCTGGCCATGGTTTCAACGCTCACCCGCGCCACCCGCCCGATCAGGTCCACCACCTTTTCCTTGTAGCCGACAAAGCCACTGTCCCACCCACCGCCCCCGCAAGTCCCACCGGCGACTGCCTCAGCCTGCCCCCAGTAAGACGGCCGGCTAAGCGATGACGGAAGACGACAGCGTTTCGTCTTGGAGCAATAGCTGGCAACTTTGGGGTGGTTTGCGGACTGGCGGGTTTTGGTCGGGAACGCTGAAAATCGGACAAGGTTGCCGGCTAGCTTCAGCACAACAGAACCACAACTCGTAAGGAGCTCCCTTCGCCACCCGGTAGCAATTGAGGCATTTCACTTGCACAAAGTAATTTTGCTGCGATTTCATTTATTGGATTAAAGATATCATCTCAGCTAGTTCTTTAGTCCAGCTACCGGACTGTCGAGTATCATCCGGTTGCCATTTTGGTCATCGAGGAAAACTAGCGCGCGCAGGTGCTCACTCGCTAAATCTGACCTCGACTTTCCTCGAAAGAACTGGACCTGCGCTGGGCCTGGATTCTTGATTGTAGGCATGGCGATCGCGTGATTGACGATAAGTAGCCGCTCGCCGGTGAGTAGCTCAGTCTGGCCAAGCAATGTTGCGTTGACGATTTCCAGTGACATTCCAGAGCGGACGATGAGCACCATCGTCTCATTGGCGTACCCTTGAGGCACGTTGGGAATCTGGATGATCGGGGACATGTCTTCAGTTATCGGCGTCGTGGTCGCTGACCAAGGTGTCAGGACCTTGTAGGCGAGGGTAATGCCTGGCTTAACCTCATTTGGTCTCTGCCATTTCTCGATCTTGTGCCGCGCCTTGTTTGCAGGACGATCTCCAAGCAAGTCCTCAAAAGCTGCCTGCGAATACGTCGTGTGCCATTCACCGGTCGCGTGAAAGCTGGTGTGTATGGTGCCTTTGAGTTCGCGGCACGTTAGGTAAATTTCTTGGCCCCATTTGGATTTCTGTGCCCGCAGGTTCCATGTCGCTGCGCGATGGCCAAAACCATTGGTGACGCTGAATCTGATCGACGTTTTTGCCATGTCTCGATTCTAGCGTGGACCGACCTCTAAGGCGAGCGGTCAAGAGTCCTCGCTACTGCTTTCTACGTCCGCTTTCCAGAACGACAGCACAACGTCTTGAACGACCGCGATGGGGTCGGATTCCGCCATGCTCAACGCTCGGAAGGGCATTGTCTATCAACACCCACCGGTCGTCACCCTCGGCCTTGAGCCGAGGGCTCTATACTTCTGGTTGCCGGAAGCTTGGCCGGGTCTAGGCTACGACCAACGCTCGACACTTTCACCGTCTCAAGCTCTGGAATGAAATCGTCAAGTAAAGAGCCCTCGGCTCAAGGCCGAGGGTGACGGCCGGTGGGCAAATGGGCGATCCGAGATTATGGCGGGTTGGAGCTATGCGCTGCAATGGCCTGAACGACCGCAACGGGGTCGGGATCTGCCGTCCAGACAGGTCCACCAGTACCGCCCACCCACCGGTCGTCACCCTCGGGCTTGACCCGAGGGCTCTATACTTGAAGATGCCGGAATGGGCGGCTTCGTTTACATCCTCGCCAATATGCGTCGGGGGCGCACCTATATCGGTGTGACCAACGACCTGGTTCGTCGCGTTTATGAACATCGAGAAGGGCTGGTGTCGGGCTACACCAGGGCGCGCGACATCAAGCGGCTTGTTTATTTTGAACAATTTGGTGAGATCGGCATGGCCATTCAGCGCGAAACCTCGCTCAAGCGCTGGTACAGCCGCTGGAAGCACGACCTGATCGAGCAGCATAACCCGGAATGGCGCGATCTCTGGGACGAAATCAGCCAGTGAAGAGCCCTCGGCTCAAGGCCGAGGGTGACGTGCGGTGGGTGGTGAAGCGGACGGTTTCACGATCAGGGATGAACGGCGTGAGTGTCTGAAATGGGGTCGATAGCNCAGTGAAGAGCCCTCGGCTCAAGGCCGAGGGTGACGTGCGGTGGGTGGTGAAGCGGACGGTTTCACGATCAGGGATGAACGGCGTGAGTGTCTGAAATGGGGTCGATAGCGGGCCACACGCCGGTCTCGTCTACCGCCCCGGCACCACGAACCCCTTGCGCATCTCGGCTGCTTTGGCCCGGCTCACACACCCCTCGGCATGGTCGTTGACCAGCCCCATGGCCTGCATGAAGGCGAACACCGTGGTCGGGCCGACAAAGCGCCAGCCGCGCTTTTTGAGTGCCTTGGACAGCGCCTCGGATTCGGGCGAGGTCGTCTGGCTTTGCGGCGGGGCAGGGGTCTTGGCCTCATAGCGCCATACAAAGGCGGCGATGGACCCGGCCTCTGCGATCAATTCCTGGGCGCGGGCGGCATTGTTGATGGCGGCAGTGATCTTGCCGCGATGGCGCACAATGGACGCGTCGGCCAGCAGCCTCTCGACATCGGCGTCGGTAAAGGCGGCGACCTTGGCAATATCAAAACCGGCAAAGCCGGCGCGGAATGCCTCGCGCTTGTTCAGAATGGTGCGCCAGCTCAGGCCCGACTGGAACCCTTCAAGGCACAGCTTTTCAAACAGGCGCGTGTCATCGCTGACCGGAAAGCCCCATTCGTGATCATGATAGGGCACGAATTCGGGCGCCCCGCCGCACCAGCGGCAGCGGGCCAATCCGTCCGGTCCTTCAAAAAGGCTCATGCAATTTCCCCCAAAGGCTCAATCCAGTAAAAACTCCAGCCGGGACTCGGCGCGGGCCGGAGCAATCTCGACAATTTCTGCCCTCACCACCCCGCCACTGACAAATGGGTCTGCGGCCACGCGCTTCTCCAGCGCGGCCCGGTCGAGCCCATGCGCCATGATCGCGCCGCCGCCCTCCGGCTTGAGACTGCCCCACAGGGCAAACACGCCATCGGCCAGCCCCTTTTCCAGCCAGGCCTTGTGGCCGGCCAGCAAGTCTCCGGCGCGCCCCGGCTGGCCAGATGGTTTCAGCAATACAACAAACATGTCATTCCCCCGTCAGATCGTGGCAGCAGGTTGCGTCCCGGCCACCTCGTCGATCCAGCTTTCCATCATCGCCATTTCGCGGATGACGAAATCGCGGTCGCGATAGGCGGTATAGAGCGTGGCCACCCCCTGGCTGCGCATCAGCAGGTGCAGCGCCAGCGCCTGGGCATCCGCATCGCGCCCCAGGGCGCGAAACTGTTCAGCCAGCCAGTCTCGAAACAGATCGAACAGCCCCACCACCTGGTCGCGCGATCCGTGCAACAGCTTGCTCAGTTCGATCGTCAGCGTTCCGACCGGGCAGCCATAGCGCATGATCGCGTCGCCATTGACTTCGAGCATGCCCACAAAGGCCGAAAGCCGCCCGCGCGGCGTCGGGTTGTCGCGCGCCCATCGCTCGAGCAGGGCCGTGGTATGGGCCACCCGCCGGGCGATCACCGCCGACAGGATCTCGTCCTTGCTCTTGAAGTGGTAGTAGAAATTGCCGCGCGCGATGGTCACCGCCTCGGCGATGTCGGCAAAGGAAGTGTGCTCGAAGCCGCGCTCGTAAAACAGCCGGTCCGCCGCGCCGATGATTTCCGTCCGTGTTTCGGGGCCGCGCATGGCTTGGTCCTGCCGCCAATTAGGTCAATCGGCCAAATAATTAGGACGGGCGGCCTAATTCGTCAATCTTCTCATTCAGCATCCGTTCATCACGGCGCTCCCGGCCTGGGTCCAGGTCATTTGACCGGTTGCGCAATCGCCGCCCATCGATTAGTTTGCGCCCCGTTCGATCGAGCAAACGCCGCTCGATTCTGGTCCGCACCCGTAGCTCAGCTGGATAGAGCGCTGCCCTCCGAAGGCAGAGGCCACACGTTCGAATCGTGTCGGGTGCGCCATTTCAGTCCAGAAAACTGAACTAATTCTCCTGACGAGTCGGTGGCATTGGCCGCGGCAAACAGTGTTTCGCGATTGCCCATGATGCGCACTTTTTCTGGGCCGACTTCCACGGTCAACAGGGAGCGCAGATAGGCCTTGCGCGTAGGGTTGTCGGCATTCTCCAAAACCCCTCGCATGAGCTTGGAAAAGGCGGCGATCTTCTCGGAGTCGAGGGCTGCTTCGCCGCCGACCTCCCGGCGCGCCCGATCCCGGGCGGCCTGCGCCTTCTCACGATCGGCCTTCAGTATGGTGATGCGTTCGCGCAGCAGGTCATCCACTTCGGCAAGGCCGTCCTCGACCAGCGTATAGAGACGTTGCAGCCGCTCTTTGGCAGCGTCGGCCTCAACCTGCAGCGCCACAAGCCGGGCACTATGAGCTTCAGCACGCTCCGTGCGCTTGGCCGCCATGGCGGTGAGCAGTCCAGCCAGCCGCTCCGGCGCGAACAGCTTCTCATTAAGCGCCTTGAGGACCATGTTATCTAGATAGGCCATGGGGATCGTATTGCCCTTGCAGGCCGTGGGTCCCTTCTGGGCGCGGGTGGCGCAGGTGTAGTAGGCGTAGACGCGCCCGGTGGCCGAAGTGCCGGTGCGCTGGGTCATGCCGCCGCCGCAATGGGAGCACGTGGCGATCGTGGTGAGCAGGATCGGGCCGCTAACGGCGCGGACCGGACTGACGCGAGGATTGTTGGCAGCGAGCTTGGCCTCGACTGCCGCGAACACGGAATCCTCAATGATGGCCGGCACCGGCACTTCGACGACTTCGCCTGCCGGGTGTTTCCCACCGGACTTGGAATTGCGCGAATGATAGTGCCAGCGCCCGACATAGGCTTTGTTGGTGAGGATGTGATGGACCGGTCCGACACCGAAGGTTCCGCCTTTCTTGGTGCGATAGCCGTGGCTGTTGAGCCATTTTACCACCTCCTTGATACCCATGGGCGGCTTGGCCGCGGCCGGGTCGCCCTCCAGGTACAGCCGGAAAATCAGCCGTACGGTTTCAGCTTCGACCGGGTCGACAGCGAGTTTTTTCTTGATCTTCTGGCCGCGGCGTTCGGCTTCGACGATGGTGTAGCCCAATGGCGGAGCGGCGCCGTTCCAGAACCCCTGGCGGGCATTCTCGGTCATGGCGCGCGTAACCTGCCGCCCATTTTCCTTGGAGGTATATTCATCGAAGATGCCGATGATCTGGCGGATCATGGCGCCTGAGGGGTCATCGCTGCTAGGTTGGGTGACTGACGCGACTTCGACGCCGTGCTTGCGCAATTTCCGGATGACCAGTTCCATAGCCGCGCCGTCCCGATAGAACCGAGAAAACGCATGGACCACGATCACGTCATAGGGATGGTCCGGGTCGCAGGCACGGTCGATCATGGCCTGAAACGCGGGGCGCCGGTCGTCGGTGGCGGTCAGCCCCGGTTCGACATATTCATCGACGACGGCCCAGCGGCCACGCTCGCAGAAGTCTGTGTTGAGCTTGCGCTGTGAAGGCAAACTCACGTCATGCTTGGCTTGCCGGCCCGTCGAGACGCGCAGGTAGAGCGCTGCCCGCAAGGGGGCGGTCCCAGTCTTGAGTGCAACGCTATTGGCTTTGCTTCCGAACGCCATGTCTTACCCTCTCCCGATCGTCTGGAATTCTACCGGCAGCGTCGCATCATACGCTCGTTCATGCAAGCTAAGCATATGGAAAACAAAGAAAAATATCTCCGCCAGCGCCATGTGCCTACCCCTTGAGGATAGCGTCAATCTGGGCGCCCAGCATTTTGTCGAGCACTTCGATCTCGGCCTGCGTGATCGGCAGGGTAGAGGGCAACTGATCGATCAGCTCCCATTCCCGCGGTGCGCGCGGCGGGCGGCGCGGCGGCCGCACCTTGCGGGGTGGCCTTGTTGCGCGTCTGGGCGCGGACGGGCGGCTAGAGCTCATGGTCAAGCCCTTTTGACCGAGCCCGCGTCGGCTCTTTTTCGGGATTGTAATCGAGGGCGTTGGTCTTGATGCTATGGCGGGCCAGGCGGCTGGCCAGATAGGTCATCCTCGCCTCGTCCCGATCTTCACCGGCGCCGAGCGGAGCCTCCTGCTCGCGTTCGCGATCAAGGGTCCGCGCATCGATGAAGAATTCGGTGCTTTCCCGTGCCCGGCTGGAAGCGACATAGGCATCATGCCGGTCGAAACGAGCGGATAGCAGGACCAGGGTGTGGTCGACGGTCAGACCCTGCGCCTGGAACAGCGTCGCAGCATAGGCGTGCGCGAGCCGGGCCCGGCCCTTGGTATCGGCGACGTCGCTGGGTGCAAAGCTGATCCGCTGCCCGTCCCGTTCGGCCTCGATCCGGATGATGCCGGCCTTGTCCTGTGCGATGGTGACGATCCGGGCCTCGGTGCCATTGACGACACCGAGCCCGTCGTGGCGGCGCAGAAACCGCACCCGATCGCCTATGGCGAGACGCAGTATGTGGCGGTTGCCGGAGGCATCTGCGGCCTCAATCTGGAAGTCGGCCCCGGTCAGCGCGTTGCGCTCCCGCAGTCGATTGCGGATCGCGGCCGACAAGGCCCGCACTTCGGCATTGGTCTTGGCCGTCACCAGCACATTCTTGGCCGGGGCGGTCCTCGTGGTTTCATTCCAGCGATCAGCCGCGGCCTCAACTGTCGCACGAGGGCTATCCTGAAATGCGATCTGGCCATGCTCGGAAAAAGCATCGAGCGCCTTCTGAGCCCTGCCACGAGCAAAGTCTTTCGGCGCCTGGCGAGCCCAGGCTTCGCGCTGGCGGACGACCGTTTGGATACGGGTGGCGCCGATGGTCTCCCGGATGAGCCGCATGGCATGGCCGGCGCCGACGGGGACGAGCTGATCCTCATCGCCAACCATCACCACCACGCCGCCCGTTCGGTCCACCGCTTCGAGCAACTGGAGCGTCTGCAATGTGGCCTGCAGGCCGGCCTCTTCGACAATCAGGCAGGTTTTTTCCCCGAAGGGCTGATTGCCCATGGCGATGGATTTGCACCAGGCGTCGATGGCGCGGGATTCAACGCCGAGATCGGCGCCGAGGATGTTAGCGGGGCGCCAGGCCACGGCGGCGCCCTTCACCTGATAACCTGCAGTCTGCCAGGTCTTGGCGACGGTTTTCAGGGTCGTGGATTTCCCCGTCCCGGCACCGCCCTGGAGGAGGACAAACCTGGCGCCGCTGGTGGCGGCGCGCACCACATCCTGTTGCTCGGCATTCAGGCCGGAAATGGCGAGCATTTCGTCCCTGGCGCTCCGGTCGGGACCGACCACGCGGGCCTGTGCATTGCGCCGTACCATGTTCACCAAGGCGCGCTCAGCCGCCAGCATCTGGGGTGTGGAGTAAACGGGCCCGTCGCGTGTTTCGGCGCGTTCAAGAACGCTGTTCCGGGCGACAAGGTCATCGGCACCGGCAATGACGTCATCGAGCGTCGCGCCGGTGCCGACGAGGGTGTTAGCGCTGACTTCGATCAATTGGCGGCGCGAGAAGGTCGCTTGGTATTCGGTCAGTTTTTCCGGGACAGTGGCGAGGCGCTCTTTCCGTGCTCCATTGAAATCCTGGGGCTCTTGCTCAACCTGCCGTCCTGCAAGGGCGATCTGTTCGGGATCGAAGCCGAGACCCCGAACCGCCGCGTGCCACTGTTCGGTGAGCTGGTTCAGACTCAGGTCCTGTTTGGTGCGGCGGTCCGTGGCGTTGATCGCAGCGGCGAGAGCCGGCGCCTGACCGGAGGTCAGTCCTGCCTCGGCCAGCTCTTCTTCCAGCGTCGCGCGGCGAGCGCTGAAGTATTTGGTGACGGTCTCTGGCACACCGGCAATCGACCACTTCCATTCGTCATCGGCGTGCTCAATGGTGAAGCCGTGCGCCTGCAGCCCACTGGCGAGCCGCAGCCTGAAGACCGCGCCCAGTGCCTTCTTCCAGCTGCGCAGTGCAACCGAATCGACGCCACCCCAAGTGCCGTCCTCGCGTTCGGCAATATTGGGTAGGCAGAGATGATGATGGCGTTGTGGATCGGCGAAGACGACGCCATCCGCATGGCGTTCCGGGCGCGCTTCGGAATGCGTGAAAGCGGCGGCAACGAATCTGGCCTGTTCACGACGGCTGCCATTGTGACCACGTCGGGCCAGGGGAATTTCCTGCTCCACCAGCCGGAGCACGTCTTCGAGCGCGTCCCGCTCGATATCCGCGAAGAGCTGGCGCAGAGGCCCACGGGAGCATGCGAATTTGACGGAAAACCCCTTGGGGGCGGATAGGGTCACGTCTATGCCCAGCATGCGGGGGCCGCCCGCGGCTTTGGTCAGCGGCTTCCCGGTGGCATCGAGCCCCGAGCAGATGCGGTCGAAGTCTTCGGCCCGGACGATCTGGCCGGCGGCGATGCCCAAGGCGTCGTGCCCGCGGAGCCATATCCCCGCGCTGTCGTCAGCAGCGTAGTAGTCAAGTGCGGCTGCCGCGGCTTGACGGGTGTAGTAGGACGACGATTTGATAACGGCGAATGTAGCGACCAAGAAAAAGGGCCCCCAATGGAGGCCCTTTAGATATCCCTGATTTTCTTGCCTTTTGGAGGAAGGATTGAACGAGGAAATCTCAGTGATTTCAAATGGTTGTCTGTATCAGCGACGGCGCTCCCAGACGGTGATGGGCCATTCCAGCCGGTAAATCTGTTTCAGACCAACAAGAACGGCATGGACGGCGCCGCCGCTAACCCCAAGACGATCAGAGAGATGCTCTTCGGGGATAACGGGAACCTCCTGCGGGTCCGGAGACTGGGTCTTGCCGTCAACAATCCTGGCGGATTTCCAGTCCCGGACCTGACGAGTACCAATCCATTGCTGGGCAATTTCCCTGGCATCCGGACCGGGGGTCTGCTCACAGATGATTTTCAGGCGGAACCGTTGCAGGATCGAGCGAGAAACCTCGCCATACGCGGAGCGGAACTGGGTCAGGTCCTGGGCCACTGCAATGGTCGAGAGGCCTTTGTTCCTGCCAGTATCGAGGATTTCCGGCCAGCGCGGCAGCATGCCCAGGGTTGGAGCCTCCTCAAGCGCAATTGTGCGCAGCCTCGTCTGGCTGACCAGCAGGTCAGGATCGCCGACGTGACCGGCGATGGCGTCGATCGCCATGGAAATCCAGCCTGCCGAGATGCGGGGATGCCTCCCGTTGCGGGGCAGGACAACGATGCGGGGCTGGCTGCCGGTGCCGTGCAACCATTCGGCAAAGGAGAACTGGCGCTTTGCTGGCAGGTCTTTCCACGCTTCGGCCAAAGGGCGAAGGGTGCGCAGGACGTTGATGCGCCAGGTGATCAGCAGCGACACCGTCGTCTTGGACAATTCGCCCGCAGCATCGACCTCGATGAGCCCTGCCGCGGGAGGATAGTGCAATTCCCACTGCTGCTTGAGCCAGAGCGGATCGGACAGCGACATGGCATAAAGTTCCGGCGCGGACCAGTGTTCATGGCTACGCATGCACTCAACCATGACGCCGGCATCGAGCGTGGCCGCGCCATCCTGCCACATGCCACTCTCCTTTGTCGCGAGGGCACGCTGGGCACCAGCGGATTCGCAGTCATCGATGGTGCGGATGTCCCGGCTCATGGCCCAGCCATAGCGCGAGCGGCCGGTGCTGGAAATGACGGCAATGTCTTCATTGCCGACGGGCAATCCGGCCAGGATTTCGCCGGTGGCGTCGTAGACGAGCAGGCCAAAATCGCGGCTCTTCTGCTTGGCCTGCATGAGCAGTCCTTCGAGCAACTTGAGCAGGATGCGCGTTTTGCCCGAGCCGATCGCGCCCAGGATCAGCAGGTTGAGGACCTGCCAGCCCCGCGGCCAGGCGACGCCGGGCGCGAGCTCAGGCATCCATTGTTTTCGCCTGCCGGCCTTGGCCAGGATCTCGGCATTGGCGCCGCTTGCTGCCGCCTTGCCGAAGATGAGGCGCCGCCCACTATAGTGCTGGCGGGTATCCACTGCCGGTGTTGCTGCGTGCGCGATGGCAAACCCGGCCAAGCCGGCAAGGCCCATGCCGATACCAATCCCGCAAAGGCGAAACAGAACCTGGTCGGCAATGTCGTAGTCGAGCCAGCCCTGACCACGCCAGGAGATGAGGCGCATCAGGGCATCGACCAGCATGGGCGCGGTCACGGTGACCGGCTGGTCGGCCTGCCAGCCGGAGAGAGGCAGGCAGATGAACGCAAGGGCGAGGATGAAACCGGTCAACAGCGCCATCGTGGTGGCGCGGAAGATGGCCGGGGTCAGGGGGACCACTTCGTATTCGGCAAGTTCAAGCGTGTTCATCATCAATTCTCCAGGTGGCCCTGATAGCGCCAGACAACCAGCTGGCTGGCCCGGGGCACCATGTTTTGGGGCAGATGCGCATTGTTGCGGTGAAGGATGTTGCGATCCATTTCGAGCATGGCGGCGACATAGTCCCAGGACAGGTCCTGGGTGGGGCGATAGACACAGCCATCGACCTCTGCCGTGAGCCGGCGGCAGGCCGGCCAGTCCAGCACGGTCTGGGAGCGGACGAGCGGCGCGTCGAACACCGCTTCGGTCACAATCGGTGCCGCCAGGAACCCGGCAAGACCCAGTGCGATACTGGCGCTGATGGCAATGGCGTAGAGCCGGCGGGGCGTCCAGTTGAACGAAGGTTTGTCTGGCTCAGGATCAGCCGCCTGCATTGCGGCGATCGGCAGGATGTCGGGCGCGATGGCCCGCGCGACGTCGATATATTGGGCCAGGCTCAGCCGTTCGACATCGTGGCGTGACAGGCGCAGAAACTCCTCGGCACTGAGCGACTTGAGACGGGCGATGAATGCGCCCGTCTCCTCTTTCGCGTCCCGGGCGATTGCCGCCACCGAGGTCTTGAACTTTTCCAGATCAGGCATCGACGCTCTCCCCGGCGAGGAAGGGCATCACGCGGGTCAGCTCCTCCTGGATCGTTCCGGTCCAGGCCGCCACGTCGCGCACAAAGCGCTTGGCCTCGTCGCGCGGCTTGCCGGTCTGGCGCAGGGCCTCGGCGTAATTGTCCGCATGCCAGCCGACGACCGTCGAAGGCAGGACGGGCAGGCGCTCATAGAGCACCATGGTGCGGGGGTTGAGGCGCGGGAGGCGGATCGAGGGATAGCGATCAAAGACGTCGAGCACCTGCTTGCGCAAGCCCTTGTCGAGCTCGGCCGCGGCAGTGATCGGCGAGCCGACCATTTCGTTGCGGGCGACGATAATGGGGCTGCCCGGCAGGTTGCGCTCGGTGCGGCGCACGACGCGCACCAGCTGCGAGGCGGCGTCGCCACCCGCCTTGGTGACGATGACGGTCACGATGCCCAGACTCAGGAGGTCGATATCTTCCTCAAGATCGAAATCGGTAATCGCCTCATGATAGACCGGCGACAGGGCGCCACCGACTTCAAGAAGGCACGAGCGGCCGGTCTCGGGCATGGCCGTTGCGGCGCGATACCACGGTGCCAGGACATCGGCCCCGGTTACCGCGTCGGCATTGACGTCATGCCGGTCGGGAACCAGCAGGCTGGTGACGCTCTCGCCCGACTTTTCCGCCAGGGTGCGCTTGCTGTCGAGCTGGAACAAGTCGAGCGGATAGCCGGCGAGGCGGAAGGCGGTGATGAACTGGACGGCGGTATGGGTCTTGCCGACACCGCCGTCATCGGCATCGAGCACGATGCCGATCGGAGGCGTCAGCGCACTCGTCGAAAGAAGGGAAGAAGGGGTAGTCATGGTCGGCTCCGGGGTTGGTGGAGCCTTCAGTCTTTCCGATTTTCCGCCTCATCGGTCTGGAACGATTGAGGCGGAAAAGAGCTTGCATATCAAAATGTTGAAGGTGCTCGGTGGGCCTTCAGCCGCTCCTTAGTCGTTCGAAATCACCGAGACCTTACGGGTTTTGCGCGCAACGACCAGGTGCTGGTCGGTGCCGGCAGCGTCCGAGAGTGCGCGCAGCAACTTGTCCGGCCCGATCAGGTCGGCCATCGCCTGAGCCAAACGCCTGAGCGCCACCACGATACTGGCGTCACCGCCCGGGTTGTCCGGACTTGGCCCGTCCGTGAGCACTTCGCGGAAAACATCCTGGATGTGCGGCGGCACCATCACCCTGGCCCCGGCCTGCACGCGGCCCGCGATCCTGGCGGCTTCGAATGCCAGGGCATGATCATCATGGGACCGTGGCCACAAGGTGAGCGGGTTGATGTTGCCAAGCATGGCGATCTGGAACAGATCATCAAGGCCCAGATTGGTGTGCGGACTTTCGGCATAGGCTTCACGAATGATGATAGCGGCCAGTTCCGGCGGTTCGCGCTCGGCGCGATCGTACGCCACCACGATCCGTTCGGCATGGGCGAGGGCGCGCGAGAGGATTTTTACCGGCGCCGGTTCACCATCCAGAGGAATAGCATTGAGATTGCGGATCTTGGGGTGGCCGGCATATTTGGCTTTGGCCCAGTGTTCGACCTGTTCGACATTGTCGAATTCGGTCCAGACGACAAGGTGCCCAGTCCCGATGTCGCGCAGATGTGCGCCCGTGCGCGGCAAAGCCTTCTGCAGTTCGTCCCGGGCGCGGGTCCGATCTCCCAGCAATGCACGCAGGCCGCAATCGGCCAGGATGGCCTGTACAGCGAGACCCGCGCGAAGCCGGTCGACGATCTTGCGTGGCGGGTAGGCGCCTGGCGTCTCTTTACGCCCCTGAATGGGAACGAGCAGGAGGTCATCTCCAGACACTGGACCCACACCACCAACCATCGGGGTTGGGAGAAAGGTCGCGGCCGGGAGGGTAAGCCCAAGCTGGCCGATCGGGCCGTTGCGCTCCTGCCGTTCCTGCAACTTTGCACGCTGCCGAGCGCCCTCATGGCGGCGCTGACCCTCACTCGTGCGACCGCGCCCTTTCGCTTCCGCCGCCTGGGTCTTTTCGGCTACCTTGCCTTCGGCGCGCCGGACCCGCTCCCACAATCCCGGCAATTCGGCGGTCAATCCGATCAGTGCCCGATCAAAGTTTTCCATCTTCAGCACCAGGCGTTCAGCCTCACCCCCGATTACCAGAACCGGCATGCCGTCATAACTGAGGAGCAACCCGGCCTTGGGGGGAGCGATGCGACCACTTGCGATATCATCGGGCTGCACATCGACGACATTGCTGGCCGCAACATGGAACTGGCCCGCCAATTTCGGGTCCGCCAGCAGATCGGCCAGCACCATCAGCTTGCCCCCAATCTCGCCGACAGCATGCACCATCAGTTCCGGGCCGCTGGCGCCGCCACGGGCAAGGTTGACCGGGAGCAGGTCAGGCAAATGACCTGTCGCTTCGAAGCGCGTGGCGAGACGCGCCACGATGTCGGTGATGACCACCAGCCGCCCGGCCGCAGGCGCGCAGTTGACGATGAGGTGCCAGAGCATTTCAGCGTTCATTGTTTCCATTCCTTTGTTTTGCTGCGCGGTTCATGAATGACCGGATCGCAGAATTGGTTGGTGTTGAGGTCTGCTCCGTCGGGCGGGTACCCGACGCCTGTTCAGGGTCGCGCTGCACCTTCTGTGTCGAAGAGGCAGGCCTGGGGCGGGCGGGCGACGAGGGCGGTTGCCACGGAGGTTTTGGCGGTCGAGCGCCAATAGCCGGCGGTCGCTCGACCGCTTTGCCCGTGAGGTGCTGGTGAACCTTGCGTCGCTGCCGCGAATAGACGGCGCTCAGATGCCCCCGTGCCAGCGGCCGCCCATCGTCACGGGTGACACCCGCGCGCCGCAGGAGCTCGATGATCTGGAGCCAGGACAATCCGCGCGCCAGCGCCGTTGAAAACCAGCCGAGGTGCTGGCCAACGGCGATGTCGAACGAAATTCGCCCCGCCGGCCCCATCAGGGTCCGGGCAAATGCTGCGGCGCCGTTCTTGAGTTCGGTATCTTGGTCCATGATCTGAAGTCGTCGACTGCCTGAAGCGTGAAGCCTAGATGGGCCAGAGGCCCTTGGGCGTGGCAGGATTGGCCGGAAAAGCGTGTTGCAGGCCGGTCGGTTAGGGAGGTTGGCCGGCCGGGTCTCGGAGCCCCCGGGTAGCCGGGCAGGAATTGCCCGACTGCCCGTGATTGCCAGCTAGACCAGGGTCGGCTCGCCTGTTGCTATCGCGCCATCGGAGCGAAATGACCAGCAACAAAGCCCCGCAGCCAGGAAGCGGTTTCGCGTTCCAGCTTCTGGTCATCCTGAGGGTCAAAGGGCTTGAAAAGAGGCCGCCAACACACCGTGGGCAAACCGGACAGGCCATCGGAGCGCACCAGGTATGCGGTGCGGGCGATGACGACGTCCATGTGGAGGCTGCTGGCATCTTCGGCGCCGTCGAAATCGATGACGGCTCCAAGCACGGCGGAAGCGACGCGTGCGAAGCCGGCGTCATTCAGTGCCGGGCCGATGGCCATCCGGCACAAAGGATACTCGACGGCAGCGACCTCTTCGGCACTGACCGCAACGTACTCGATGTGCTCGCTTGCCGGGCCGAGCCTGGCATCGCGCGCTTCCTGGCTGGCATAAGCCTCTGCGCGGAACTCGGTGCCCATGACGATCATGTAGTCCCCATAGCGGGGATCGTCTTCCTGGATCGGCGCGTCCAGAAGCGGCGCGTACTTCGCGAGAATGTTCTCGCGGCAAAAACTGAAATTGACCATCTCGCCTCCTTGTCGATGCCACCCATTGGCATTGACCGGTTCATAGGCCGAAACAAAATCTTCTACATCTGAATTGATCTAACACGGTAAACAGAAGCTAAAGGCCGATCCCTTCGATAGGCTCGCCGGCGAACACGACGCGATGGATTCCCTCGATGCTGTCGCGGGCATAGCGGGTTTCGATGCTGGGAGAAATCTGCCGGACGATAACCTCATCGGCGCTTTCATGCACCAATTGGCGGATATAGGCGATGATCGTGTCGCGATAATTCATGCGCCCTTTGACCAGGATCGACACATAGTCCTTGGGGCGAGCTATGGCGCTCTTGTGGGCGTAGGCCAGCTCACCCGGTTCGTAGCGCGGGGACATGGTCGTGTCGGAGATGGCGACGGCATAAAGCCCGTTCGACTGCACCTTGATCGGCAGGGTGAGGTGGTAGAGGGGGAAGCTCTCGACAATGCTGCCGCCATCAAAGCGACCGCCCGATCGATATACAGGAAACCTGCCCAGTTCCTCGGCTTTTTTGATCTCCGCACGCGACGCCGCCTGGTCCGCAAGATGCCTGGCAATGGCGTCAAGGTCAGCGGCGGCGTCCGGACTGAGTTCCGGCTCGGCGGGAGCGTATTCTGGTTGCCATCCAACCTCTGTCTTGATCCGATCAATTTCGGCCTCGGACGGCTGGGTTCCTGTCTGCAGGTAGGCCTGCGTCGTTAGTAGAGCCCTTGCCAGGCGACCATAATTGCCCGCGTGCAACGTGAGTTTCTTGCCCCGCAAGAGATCTGACACAAACGTGGCGTTGAAGCGCCCGCGCCGGGCGATGTCTGCTTGGGATAGACCCAACTCGGCCATGCGTGCGGCGACCCGTCCGGCAAGCGTGGATATGTCCGATTCCATGATCGATCTCGAAAACCGTAGATATCTGAATTAATCTAACATGGCTCGATGGGCGGCGATACCCCGCCTCGGCGAGGTCCTTCCTCCCTTTTGGATCGCTTTTGGGTCTGTGGAGGGAGAGGGCGGCCTCCAGGGAATGACGGGCTGAGGGCGAGAGAGAGTTCTCCGCCGGCCCGCTTGGAGAAACACAATGAGCAGTGTGGAAGTTCTGGATGCGGTTCCTCGTAAACATGTCGGCTATCGTGTCGATGTCAGCCGGGGGGAGTGGAGCGCACCCCATTTTGACCGGACAGGCGGCATAGCCGATAAGGCATAGGCATGCGCCTATGAGTACGACTATGTCCAAGAGTTCTGACGAGCCGTTTCGACGGGTCGAAGTCATCACCTCCGTGCAGCGCCGCCGGCGCTGGTCAGTTGCCGAGAAGGTTCGGTTGGTGGAGGAAGCCATGCAGCCGGGCATGAGCGTTTCCTACGTGGCACGACGCGCCGGCATTTCCCCCTCCCAGCTCTTCGCCTGGAAGCGCCGCATGCTTGAGGGCGGCCACGCAGCCGTTCAGGCAGATGAAGATGTCGTTGGCGCTTCCCAGGTCCGCGATCTGGAAAAGCGCGTGCGTGACCTCGAGCGCATGCTGGGCAAGAAGACCATGGAAGCCGAGATCTTGAGGGAGGCCCTGGATCTCTCGCGCCCAAAAAAACGGACCTCGCCCTTGCTGTCGTGGAGCAATCCCGAGGACGATACCCAATGAGCGTCATTGCCCGCACTCTGGGCGTCTCCAGGTCCAACCTGATCGAGCGCGCCAGCAAGCCATCCAGGCTACGCGGACCTTATCGGAAGGCCGATGATGTGGCTCTTCTTGCCGAACTGCGTCCGATCATCGACCAGCGGCCCACCTATGGCTATCGCCGCGTGACGGCATTGCTCAACAGGCAGCGGCGCAAGGAGGGCAAGCCCACCGTCAACACCAAGCGTGTCCTCAGGGTCATGCAGCAGAACGGGCTCACCCTTCAAAAGCATACTGCCCTGCGGCCCGCGCGGACCCACGACGGTGTTGTCGTTGCCCTGCGCTCCAACATCCGCTGGTGTTCAGATCATCTCGAAATCCACGCCCGCAATGACGAGGTGGTGCGCATCGTCTTCGTCATCGACGCCTGTGACCGGGAAATTATCGCTTGGTCAGCCGTGGCCAATGCCGGCATCTCCGGCGAGATGGTCTGTGATCTGATGATCGCTGCCGTCGAGCGCCGCTTCCAGGCCCTCAAGGTCCCACACCGGCTGGAATGGCTCTCGGACAATGGCAGTGCCTATATCGCCAGACAGACCGCACAGGTGGCAGCGGCATTGGGCATCGACCTGCTCTTCACCCCGGTTCGAAGCCCGCAGAGCAACGGCATGTCTGAGGCCTTCGTCAAAACCCTGAAAAGAGACTACGCCTCAACTGTTATCCTCCCAGACGCCGAGACCATCCTGGCCTTGCTGCCCGAATGGATCGACGATTACTGTGAGGTCCACCCGCACTCCGGGCTCAAGTATCGCTCACCACGCGAGTTCCTGCGCCTCAGTGCCTAAACCCAACCGCCGACTGTCCGGTGAAACGGGGTCCACTCCAGGGAGCGGATCGGGCGAGTGAGCTCGGAATGGTTCAACCGGCCCGACGACCAGCGCTATCTGTCCTTGTCCGAACTCTATGCCTCCGTTCGGGGACGGGCCGAGCGAAGCCGGACGCGCACGGTTGACAGTGCGGCGATCCGGGTTGAGGCCCGCAGCGGCAATCCTGAACACATGGCGTTGATGCTGCCGGGCACGGATAGTCCTGCGGCGCCGACGCACTGGAGTTTTGGACAGTTATCCAGCTTGGTCGGCGCGCCCGCCGCCTATCTGCGGCAATTGCCAGCACCGCTAGCCGCGATCAATCTGCAGTATGGCCTCAGCAGTCATCGTGCCGAACAAATCAAAACGCTCGAAACTAAGGATGGCCGGGTCGAACTACGGGCCGTGACCGGGCCCGATTATGGCCGCATCTATGACCACGAGCTGGTGGAAGCGGTGCAGAAGATTGCAGGTAACGGCACCGGTGACACCAGATGGAAGGTGCCCGGCGTGCTGGATTGGTCGAGCGGCATCTACAATCCCGATGTGGATATCGCCAAGGATACGACCACGCTTTATGCCTCCGATCGTGATGTCTTCCTGTTCCTGGTCGATGACCGCAACCCCATCGAGGCCGGGCGGCTGCCCAATGGTGAGCCGGACCTGTTCTTCCGCGGCTTCTATTGCTGGAACTCTGAGGTCGGCGCCAAAACCTTGGGCATGGCCAGCTTTTACCTGCGGGCGGTCTGCCAGAACCGCAATTTGTGGGGCGTGGAGGATTTTCAGGAGATCACCATCCGTCATTCCAAATATGCCGCTTCCCGTTTTGCCCACGAAGCCGCCCCGGCGCTGACGCGCTTCGCCAATTCCTCGCCCCTGGCCTTCGTCAATGGCATCAAGGCGGCGCGGCAGCAGATCGTGGCCCGCACGGACGAGGACCGCAGCGAGTTCCTGCGCGCGCGCGGCTTTTCCAGAGCCGAGACGGCAAAGGTCATCGAGACGGTCTTCGTCAGAGAAGGCCGCAAGCCCGAATCCATTTTCGATTTCGTCCAGGGCATTACCCGCATGGCCCGAGACAAGCCGCATCAGGATGTCCGGCTCGATCTCGAAGGCAAGGCCAAGAAACTGCTCGATCGGGTGTGAACATCCCGAATCCCGAGATTGCGGCGCCGTCCTCAGAGCTAGAGGGCGGCGCCCTTTGTCGTGACGGGTCGACAGGTCGGGAGAGAGGCTCCCGGCGGCCCGTTACGGAGTATGATCCATGTCCACGACCCCCAAGAAAAAGCCCCCGATCGCTCTCAGCACCTCGCGGGACATTCCTCTCGACAAGCTCGTGTTGAGCCAGGCCAATGTCCGCAAGAACAAGGCCGGTGTTTCCATTGAGGAACTGGCCGAAGATATTGCCCGGCGCGGCCTGCTGCAGGGCCTGAGCGTCCGGCCCGTCATGGACGAGACCGGTGCCGAAACCGGTATGTATGAAGTCCCGGCCGGTGGCCGCCGCTTCCGGGCGCTCGAACGGCTGGTCAAGCAAAGGCGCCTGGCCAAGGATGCGCTGATCCCTTGCCTGGTTCGTGAGGGTGGCATCGCCGAAGAAGATTCCCTGGCTGAAAATGTGCACCGCGAGGCGCTGCATCCGCTCGACCAATTTCGTGCCTTTCTGACGCTGCGGGAGAAAGGCCAGAGCGCGGAAGAAATCGCCGCCGCGTTCTTTGTTTCACTCAATGTGGTCAAGCAGCGGCTCAAGCTCGCCGCCGTCTCGCCGGTCCTGCTCAACGCTTATGCCGAGGACGCCGTGTCCCTCGACCAGCTCATGGCCTTCACGGTCACCGGTGATCATGGGAGGCAGGAGGAGGTCTTCGAGCGTGTGAAGTCATCTTACGACAAGACGCCATATTCGATCCGGCGCATGCTGACCGAAGGTGCCGTGCGGGCCTCGGACAAGCGGGCACTGTTCGTTGGTGTCGGTGCCTATATCGAAGCCGGTGGAACAGTGCTGCGGGACCTTTTCGAATCCGACGACGGGGGCTGGCTGCAGGACGCTTCCCTTCTCGACCGGCTGGTTGTCGAAAAGCTCCAGCAATGCGCTGAGCCTATTGCCACGGAAGGCTGGAAATGGGTGCAGGTGGCCACCGACTTTCCCTACGGCCACACCTATGGCCTCCGTCGCATCCATGGCGAAACGGTGCCGCTGACTGCTCAAGAAGAAGCTGCCCGGGCTGCGCTCCAGGTCGAATACGACCGTCTCGTTGAAGAGTATCAGGACAGCGGCGACGACCTTCCTGACCTGGTGGACGAGCGCTTCGCCGAACTCGAAACGACGCTTGCCGCTTTCGAGGATCGTCCGACGCAGTATGATCCCGAGGAGATTGCCCGGGCGGGCGCCTTCATCAGCATCACCGGCGACGGCCGCCTGTGCATCGAAAGCGGCTATGTTCGGCCCGAGGACGAACGCGTAGCAGACCGTGAGGGTGATACCGGCGGTGAGATTGGGCAGGGCAACGAGGCGGCCTCTGCCGCTGCCGCGCCTGGGACCATCGAATCCACGGACGCCGAGGACGACAATAGCCTGGCGCCGATCTCTGACAAACTGCTCACGGAGCTGACGGCCCATCGCACGCTTGGCCTGCGCTATGCTCTCGGCGCATGCCCCGATGTTGCCTTGCTCGCAACACTCCACGCCTTGGTGCTGAAGGCGTTCTACCACCACGCCCCCGAGACCTGTCTCGATCTTCTGCGCAGCAATAACTTCGGTGGCGCAGGTTCCGGGTTGCAGGACAGTGCCGCCGCCGAGGTCATTCGCGCTCGGCATGACGGTTGGAGCAAGACGCTGCCTGAAGATGCCGGGGACCTTTGGGATGCCCTGGGCGAGTGGGACGCCGACAGCCGCTCCGAACTGTTCGCCCACGTTGTAAGTCTCTCCGTCAATGCCGTGCACGAAACCTGGAACCGCCGGTCCGGCGTGTTTGCTCATGCCGACTGCCTGTCCCAGGCGGTAGAGCTCGACATGACCAAACTCTGGGCACCGACCGCGGCGAACTATCTCGGCCGGGTAACCAAGGGCCGGATTCTGCAGGCGGTTGCAGAGGCCAAGGGCCAGCGCGCCGCCGACCGCATAGCTCATCTCAAGAAAGGTGACATGGCGATCGAAGCCGAAACCTTGCTCGCCGGATCCGACTGGCTGCCTGACGTGCTCCGCCCTGCGGGTGACAGCGGGGCCGCGGATCCGGTGCTGCAGAGTGCCGGCGACAGTGCCGGCCAGCTGGAGGCCGCGGACGATAGCGACCTCGATGAACCGGTCGAGAATGATGGCCGCACGGTCCATCCAGTTGCTGCCGAGTAACCATCCATCCGCGGGGCGGCCTCGGCCGTCCCGCTCCTCTTTTCCCGCCCGGCCGTCGTGCCGGGTTTTCGCATTTTGGAGGGCCAGATGGCCGACAACTTGACACTCTTTGCAACCGAACTCGATGTGCGCACACCAGAAAACCTGCTTCGCGCCCGGCAAATTTATGAGGAAACGCAGGAGCACTCGGACAATGGGGCCGCGTTCCGGGATGGCTTTGATCTCAATGTGGACGAACAGGCCAGCGAATGCCGCCTGCGGATTTCTGCCTCGCCCTCCGGCGATACCGGGGTGGTGATCCGCTTTGTCCGGCGCTGTGCGCAGGAATTTGGGCTCACCGGGCCTTGGGGTTTCGAATGGGCCCATGTCTGCTCGAAACCCATGATGCACAGTTTCGGCGGCGGCGCTCTCGTTCTTGACCTCACCACCGGCGATACCTTGGCCTGGAATGACACCCATGGCTGGTTGGCCCGTCAATTGGCTAAGGCAGGCCGGACGTTATGAGCATTCCCGATCATAACCGTAGCGATTTTCGGACCCTGCTGCGTGCGGCCGCCGACATTGCCATCACGCCTTCTGGCCATCTAACCGAAGGCAATTCCTGCGCGCAGTATCAGCCGCTCGGACTTGGCGATCCGGACGGCTTTTTGCCGGCCAGCGGCAGTGATGGTCCGCCATGAAGGCGGCTGACCTTGCCACTCGCCTTGGCCTGCGGGCCGAGGCGGTCTGTCGGTACTATCTGTCCAGCGGTCGCCGCTCCGGCAAATACTGGATCGTCGGTGATGCCCGCAACACGCCGGGACGCTCGATGTTTGTGCGACTGTTTGGTCCGCAGATCGGGAAAGGCGCCGCTGGCAAATGGGCCGACGCGGCCACCGGCGAGCACGGCGACTTGCTAGATGTTATCCGGGAATCGACGGGTCTCGCCGACTTTAGGGATGTTGGTCGTGAAGCACGGCGATTTCTCAATTTGACTGAAAGCGAGGCGGTACCATCACCAGATATAGAGATTGACCCAATCCCTACTGGATCACCCGAAGCGTCTCGGCGCCTGTTCAACATGGCGCGGCCCATTTTCGGCACACTGGCAGAAACCTACCTTCGTCAACGCGCCGTCACCGTGCTGCATGGTGCCAGTGCCCTGCGTTTCCATCCACATTGCTATTACCGTCCCGAAGACGGCGGATCGCGGCAAACCCTGCCGGCCATGATCGCAGCCGTCACCGATCTTCATGGAAGGCAAACTGGAGCGCATCGAACCTGGCTTTCCAATGACGGCGGTGACAAGGCGCCCATCGTCACCCCGCGCCGGGCAATGGGCGATCTTCTGGGTCACGCTGTCCGTTTTGGCACGGCCGGCACCGTCATGGCTGCAGGCGAGGGCATCGAAACCGTCCTATCCCTCAGATGCGTCTTGCCTGACATGCCCATGGCGGCAGCTTTGTCGGCCGCTCACCTCGCCGCCATCCTGTTCCCGTTATCCCTTCGGCGGCTCTATATCATTCGCGACAATGACCGGGCCGGCGCCAATGTGTGCCACCATCTCGCTGACCGCGCGCATCGGGCCGGGATCGAACCCATCGTCCTGTCGCCCGGCCTGGCCGACTTCAACGATGACCTGCGGCACTTCGGCATTCAGGCTGTTCGGGAACTGGTCGGGGAACAGGTCATCCGGCGCGACCGCATTCGCTACCTTCATGGGGCAGCATAAGACGGCAAGGAAGGCGAGCGATTCCATTTTCATCGGCACCACATTCCCTTGGCCCGTCGACAAGAGCCGCGGACCCGGCCTTGCAGAGGGCGATCGGCCCATGGCCGGGTCGGCCCGGCAATGGCGACGACCAACTATTTTCCGGCGGCGCGCGATTTTTCGCGAACAATGTCGATCGATAGCGACGCCGTTCCAGCGCGAACAAAATAGTTGGCCTCTGCCATCCTGCGCTGTCGCTCCGGCCACGCGCTGCGCTTGGGGTGCCATTCCGTCCCGGTCATGGGCTTCGTCGCCATCAAGGCCGCGAGGGTCGCGGTCGAACCGACGGGAGCAACATCATGCGAGAACACGACGCGATCGAACCGCACCATCATTCCTCTTCGACCGATCATATTGTCAGCCAGTTGCAGCTTTATGGCTGGCGCCCTTCCGCCGACGAGGCTGATCCTCGAGCAATCCCCGAAGACAATGTTCTCGCCGGCGTTGTCACCGATATCTTCGATGCTCTCGCGTCCAGTCTTGCCGACACTGCGCTCGATGCCGATCTCGGCGAATTGCTATGGTCGAGTGTCAGCACCTTCCATCGGGCTGCTGCCCGGCTGGAGCGGCAACTCGATGACAATGAGCAGAACCAGCGCCGGCTGCAGCAAGAGCAGGATGGCAGCGAGGTCAAATCGGTCGAACTGGAAAACCTTGTCACCACGGGACAATTCCTGTCCGCACGCCGCGATGCCCTCGAACTGATGCGTGACCAGGCCGCCGAACGCTACGAACACCAGACCGGCTCGGCCTGGCGACCGCGCGCAGGCTCGATGCTGAACCGCAAAACCATGACCGCCAGCCTGATCGACAGCCGCGATTTTCTGGCTGCTCGCCACCGGGCCGAAACCGAGCTCCTGTTGCCTGCTGGCCCCAAGGTAGCGCTTACCGGTGGCATGGATTTCAACGACTACCAGTTCGTCTGGGACGTGCTCGACAAGGTTCATGCCAAGCATCCCGACATGGTCCTCATTCATGGCAAATCGCCAAAGGGAGCCGAATTCATCGCCGGCAAATGGGCCGACACGCGAAAGGTCCAGCAGATTGGCTTTGCCCCCGATTGGACCCGGCACGGAAAATCCGCGCCCTTCAAGCGCAACGACGCCATGCTCGACATCCTGCCGATCGGCGTCATCGTCTTTCCGGGCACCGGCATCCAGGACAACCTGGCTGACAAGGCCAGAAAATTTGGCATCAAACTCTTCGATTGCCGCAAGCGGGGTGGCGCGTAAGCGCCACCCTAGGAGCGCCGCCCACAGGGCGGGGATAGCCTAGCAAATGAGCATGCCACCGCTGCCCTGGCTTCTCGCAAGCCAGGAGCTCATAGCTCGGCGTACGGCTGCAAGCGTCCCTGAATGTACCGGCACCCACCACGACCGGACTGACCAGCATCATCCCGAATTCGTCTGGCCCCCTTACGACTTGGTCTATCTCCATGCCAACTATCGCGGCGCATCTTGTGGTCGGTGGAAAGGGCCCCCGCCAGAGACCAGGACGCTCTGTGAAATTTCCATGGGCCAACTGAACTGTCATCAACGGCGGCAGGTAACCTGCCCCATACCGGACTTGGCGCGCGCGATGAGGAACCCCGGCCAGCGTAACATGACTGCGCAATACCCTCTTTCGTCTTTTGGAATCCGGTACCAAACAGCGACCTGGATCGCCATAGAGCGAAGTCTATGGGGATGTTCTCCGGTGCCAATGTCGAATCAAAGGCGTTCAAAACCTGACCGAAGGTGATCCACGCCGCTAATCCGTGAAGCCGGTTCCATGGCGCAGGGTGGCTGACATAGCCTCCTTGAGCTTTCCCCAAGACAAGTCCGCTCCCATCCGGCCTCTTCGATGGGCTGATCTGGCCGAAGATCAGCTGCGCTTCGATCGCCTATGGCGCAACGGCGTCGTCAAGCTTTCTTCCCCTGCCGGCGCAGGCCGGCATTCCTCGCGGAAAGACAAGAAAGCTCTCCTCTCCCGTTTCCCCTGCGGGTGCGCCGTCGATCGTCTTCGGCCCTTCGATCGCCATCGAGGCCGCAAGGGGCGGGCTCGTAGGAAAATCAAGGAGATTATCATGGCAACCATCGGCACCTTCAAATCCACCGCCAACAACGAATTCACCGGCGAAATCCTCACCCTTTCGGTTCAGGCTAAAAATGTCCGCATCGCCCCCGACACTCGGGCCATTGGCGAAAATGCACCCAGCCACCGCGTCTTCGTCGGTCGCGCAGAAATCGGAGCCGCCTGGTCCAAGACGTCCAACGAAGGCAGGAACTATCTGAGCCTCAAGGTCGACGATCCCAGCTTCTCCAATCCCATCTATGCCAACCTCTTCGAGGATGAGGACGGTGACACCCACAGCCTCATCTGGTCTCGCCCCGCCCGCCGCAGCGAATAAGGAATTAGAGAGCCCGCCCGCAACTGGGCGGGCTCCTCTTTCGAGGACAAGCGCGTAGCGACAAGCATGGCGACATGGAAAGTGAAGGGCATCAAAGGTGTGGTGGTCTGTGCTAACCAAGCGGCTCGCTTAGGATCTAATCGCGAACTCCTACAGGCAGCCATCCGCCATCGCCAAGCTTTTCGGCTTAGTCTAGCCCAACAGGGCCTACCCGCTCTTGACCAATAGTAATCGAGAACGGACATTCTCGGTGACCGTAATTATTGCTTGCGGTGACCGAGAGAAATTCCGCCGGCAGGTTCGGATCCGGTGGTAATAGCATTATGTAGTCGGGGGGAATGCAGTTGAGTCCGGAGATCCTAACGCGACTTCTCGCATCGATGAATGCCGGCCGGCTTCTGGTGGTCTGCGGCGCGGGCCTGTCGATGGCGCCGCCCAGCAGCCTACCATCGGCTCGCACCGTAGCAGAACGATGTTTTGACAAATACCAGCTCGAGGTCGATCCCGCCTGCGATATCGCGCTGCGTGACAATCTCGAGGCGCTGGCCGAACACTTCGTGGCAACCAATACGCTCCAGTCCGTCTTCATCGAGCATTTGGTGCCATGGCCGGCCTTTGCGCGACCGTACAATCCCGGTCACGCCGCAATCGCCGATTTTCTGATCACACGCGCTGCCGTCGCGGGCATATCTAGCAACTACGACATCCTCATCGAACGCCGGGCCTGGGATTACGGCGCTGCCTTCAGAGGCTCCCTCGATGGCGATGAGGCCAATGTCGATGCAGCGCGCCAAGCCCCCCTCTTGAAATTTCATGGATGCGCACAGCGAGATCCCGTGTCGACCGTGTGGGCCCCCTCCCAACTCCAAGATCCCGTTATCTCGGCCCGCATCGAACGCAGCAAAACCTGGATGGCAGCGAACCTGCGACAGAAGGACCTGCTGGTCGTCGGCTTCTGGTCAGACTGGGAATATCTCAACGCTGTGATCGGCGGCGCCCTTGCGGACGTGCAGCCGCTCTCCGTCACAGTCGTCGATCTCTCGCCGACGGACACCCTCGAAGAAAAGGCGCCCCAGCTCTGGCAGGTCGCCCATGCCGCCAACGTTCATTTCGAGCATGTTCGCGAATCCGGCGCGGACGTGCTCGATGAACTGCGCAGGACGTTCTCCTTGAATTATCTACGCCAGGTTCTGGCCGCGGGCCGGGCCGTATTCGAACAGACGACGGGCGTTCAATGCCACCCGGACTGGCTCCAGATCGCCAATTTCGACAGCGAGACCCTTTACGGGCTGCGCCGGGATGCCGAAGGCATCCCTGCTGTACAGCCGGCCACACGCCTTCGCCCCGGCAATGTGGAGGCGCTTGGATATTTTCATCTCTTGTTGCGCCAGGCTGGCGCCACCCAGCTACCCGAAGGGTACGAACTGAACGGTCGCAGCATCCGGGTCATTAATGGCGCCGAGGCGATCCTCGGTTCGCTTAGAACGAAATTCATCGAGCCACCCGTGGCCGTCACCTCCGAAATCGTGGTCGCCGTGGGCGCAACTGATCTCGGTCTTCCCAGCAATGTCATCCGGGGTGGGCGGACCGGCGATCTCATACGTCCGGCCGCCGCCGGAGACTGGTTTGACGTCAACGGCGCACGCGCGGAGCTGAACATCTGATGGATATCGCGACCCAAGCCGAAATCGTGCTTCGCAATGCACAATATGAAACCTGGTCCTGGTCAGGGCCGAGTGGCCCCGTGACCTGTTTCGAGAGCGCCGCCCTCATGGGCTTCGTCCACGTCTTCGTAAACGCGGAGGCGCTCATGGCCGGTTGGCAGGCCAGCCAAAAGACTAGCCTTGCACGCCACGCCGCGTCCTTGCGAGGAGCCGGCATGAAGGCCTGGAATGTCTATTCGGTGCTACTCACTGCCGAGCGTGCACCTTCGCTGGCCCGCGCCATCGAGCGGATAGAGGAAGACTTCACACTCACCCGAAAAATCGCCCGCACGGCCGTGACAACGGCGGAGGACGTCGAAAGGGCGTTGCTGCCCTTAATAGGGCTCCGCGCGCAGCCGCTCCTCGGTGCGACCAACTTCGAAGACCGCCTCCGCAGCCGCTTAAAGGACGTTCCCGCCGACGCCGTAGCCGCCTTTCTCAACGAAACGCCGGCTGTGGAGGTCGCTCGCATTTTGGGAGCCAGATCATGAAGCTCGATTATGTAGAGGTCTGCGGCTTCCGTGGTTTCCGAGACAAGGCTAGGATCGATTTCGGCGGCGGCTTCACCGTCATCACCGGCCGCAATGGCGTCGGCAAGAGCACCCTGTGCGACGCCGTCGAGTTCGCCATCACCGGACTGATCGAAAAGTACGCCGTCGAGAAGGCCGCCAAGGAAAGCCTCGCCGATTATCTGTGGTGGCGCGGCGCCGGCGAACCGGAAGCTCACTATGTCACCGCTGCCTTCGTTAGCGGCGAGGGCAAGCCATTCAAGATCACCCGGACCCGCGAGAGCGGTGCCGATGTGTCGCCGGAAGAAATCCAGGCGGCCTTGTGCAGCGGACCTGTGCCAGAGGATGCGCTGCGACAGCTGACCCGAACCTCCATCATTCGCGACGAATGGATCGCTGCCCTCAGTCTCGATCTGTCCGAGACCGAACGCTTCGATCTCGTTCGCTCGGCCCTCGGCGCCCTCGAAGGCTCAGAGGCGGCTGCGAAGGCCAGGGATGTCGTCACCGCCGCCGATGCCTCTCACGCCCGCAATGAAGCCGCCTATGAGAATGCGCGCGCCACGTTGGGCGAGCGTCTGACCCAGCAGTCGGAAATCCAAGCCTCGCTTAGCCGCTCAGGCGATGTCTCTGCCGCGTTGGAGATCGTGGGCGCCGCCGTGCCGAATGCGCCCACCGACATGGTGCTCCGCCTTGAAGCCGCTCGCGGCGCGCTTGCAGACGGGCGGACGCGAACCGCCCGCAGCGCTGAAGCGGCGGAGGCCGGTCGGGTTCTGCTCGCCCGTCAGCAGGCTTTTCAGGCGCCCAATGCGGTAACAGCGCGGGAAACGGCGAAGGCCGGGCTTGAAACGACAAGGGAGGCGCAAGGCGTCGCTTTGGCGGACGTTGCCGCCGCCGAGATGCTGCTCGCCCGAGAAGAGGACGCGGATGCGGTCGCAGCCTCGCTTGCCATTCTGGTCGAGCACGGCGAGCGCCTTGGCGTTCATGAGGACCGTTGCCCGCTCTGCGCGGCCCAACGAACCTCTGCGGAGTTCGCCGCAGGCCTGGAAGCAGCGCGTCGGCGGATTTCGAGCCTCGCCTCCGGGGTTCAGGACGCCCGCCGCAGAATGGCTGCGGCCAGTGAACAGGCGCGACAAGCGTCATCCGCCTTCACCATGGTCGAGCGTGAGGTTTCTGGCCATCAAGCCGAAGAGGACGCCTTGCGAGAGGCTGAACAGACCCATGCCGCGTTTTTCGACCGGTGGGGGATAGATCCGCGCTTCCTTTCTGACCCGGACGGGCTCGAAAACCATGTAACGGCCGAGCGCGACCGATTGATCAACCTCGAGCGCGCCCTGATCGTTCTGGAGGCGTCCCAGTCGGTCTCGCGCATGGCGTCGATCGAGAAAACCATCGAAGTTCTGCGTGAGGACATCGAAAAGCTCGCCGATGTCGTCGGCCAGTCACAGGCCGCCGCAACCAGCGCCCGCAAGATCGACCGGGCGGTGAAGCGCGTCAGCGCCGAGATCATCGATGAAAGGCTGGCTCAGATCAGCCCCTTGCTCAATGAACTCTATCAACGTCTGAGACCGCATGCGGATTGGAGGACCATCGATTACAGCATCCGCGGCGATGTGAAACGCTTCCTGAGCCTGAAGGTCGGCGACGGGCTGAACCCGCAATTCGTGTTCAGCTCCGGCCAGCGACGTGCGGCGGGACTGGCGTTCCTATTGTCGGTTCACTTAGCCCGCGCCTGGACGCCTTGGCGCTCACTCCTTCTCGATGATCCGGTCCAGCATATCGACGATTTCCGCGCGCTTCATCTCGTCGAAGTACTGGCGGCGCTTCGTCTCGATCGCCGCCAGATTATATGCGCGGTCGAAGACCCGGCGCTTGCCGACCTACTTTGCCGGCGCCTGGTGAGCACGACTGCCGAGCCCGGCCGCAGATACGACATCGATCTTGGGCACCAGGGCGCGACGAGCGTCCTTACGGCTGCGGATGTCCCACCCATGCCGGTCGGCGTGCTGCGCAGCGCTCCCCACGTTGTCGGGGAGTGAGCTCAACCGATCCGGACTACAACGTAGTTGACGCTCTCCACGATAGATCTGGATAATTCATCGATTTCTTAGCCTCGAATCCCTCTTTGCCTCCACTTTTGCGTGACGCGCTACGACGCAACCAGACGCATTTCGAAGCAGATTGAAGAACGCACACCTGTGCACCAAAGTGCCCAACCAAGGCCTGGCCAGCGCGCCCACAGTCCCATTGGCACTGTGACGCCAAGGGAAGGTGGGTTGGCCTGCCTAGGTTCAATGATCAGGCCAACGGGCGGTATCGGTTCGCAGCATGGGATGTTCGCGATTGATCCAGATGCGTGCCGAAGCGACGAGTGCCTCGCTCTGTCGCCGACAGATAGGCCCCTGGTGCTCCAAACTCACCACAATAATGGACGAAGTCGAGCACGATGTCGTCCACATCACCGCCCCAAGGAGCAATCACGCCACGTTGAGCAGGCAGCCAGGGAGGCGCAGGACCGAGGTCAAGGGCACTTTGATAAACGAATTGGGCATCGTCCGATTGGAAAGGGCAAGACCGCTCGAAGGAACGATGACGGTCGTCCAACGTGCCCGCTATATGACGCTGGTATCCGTAGGCTAGTTGAGCCATTATCCGTTCTGAGCCAGCGCCCACTTCGTCCGCAGTAAAACAGACCGGCCTGAGCCGGAGCTGGACCGCGCAGAAGGCCACAATGGCAATAGGTTGAAGTAAAACATGGTAACTTGCCGCCGAACCGCTGTACTAATAGCAACGTATAATGGCGAGGCGTTTCTATCGCAGCAGATCGCAAGCCTGTACAATCAAAGTTACCCGATGATTGACCTTTGGTTTTCGGATGATGGGTCGAACGACTCTACGCGAAAAATTATTGAGAGGACTGCGAGAGACTGGCGCAAGGGAACGGTCCACCTCTCCGACGGCCCACGCCGCGGCTTTGCCGAGAATTTCCGGTCACTAATTGTGAACCCAGAGATAGCGGCGGAATTTTTTGCATTCTGCGACCAAGATGATGTGTGGGACGAAGAAAAGTTAGCGGTTGCTGTGGATTGGCTTTCCAACCAGCCCGAAGGCACCCCAGCTCTCTATTGTTCGCGTACGCGAATCATCACGGCAGAAGGATCGTTCTTGCGGCTTTCGCCGCTCTTCCGCAAAAAGCCGGACTTCCGCAATGCGATTGTACAGAGCATTGGCGGTGGCAATACCATGGTGATGAACAGGGCCGCACGCGACGTCATGCAGCAAGCGTGCGCCCGGACAGGCTTCGTTAGCCATGATTGGTGGTGTTACATGATGATCACTGGGGTGGGGGGGAGAGTACACTTTTCCGGCGAACCCAAAATAGGGTATCGGCAGCACTCGGAAAATGTCATTGGAGAGAATGGAACCTGGCGCGCGCGAGTACAGCGTTTGCGATCGCTCCTGGAGGGACGGTTTGCGCGTTGGAACGATCGCAATCTAGTTGGGTTGGCGGCGTGCGAGGACATGCTTACGAAGGACGCGCGCGAAGCAGCGCGGCTCTTCTCCGAAGCTAGGACCGGGCAGCTCACCAAACGAATTTCGTCTCTCGTCCGCTCTGGTGTGTATAGGCAGAAGTCGCTTGACCAACTGGGTCTATACCTTGCGAGCGCCCTGAACAAATTGTGACATGATCGGGTGATGTGGCGCCAGAGTTCCATCGGGGGCGTTTAGATATCCAACCGATGTGCTACTGGCGGCTCATCTAGCGAAGGAAAACAATTTTGGAATCGTTGAAGGGCGCATTTGATGACGTAGGCTCCGGCTTGCGAATGCGCCGCATCTGGATGGCACTGGCGCAAGAAGATATCGGCGACCAGCATCGGCGCACAAGGCTTGGCCCGCTCTGGCTTCTCATCAGCTATCTCGCTTTCGCGGGCACCTTCATTTTCGTTTTTCAGCGCGGCGATAGCGGAGCCCAAAATTACCCGGCCTATGTGGCGACCGGGCTGCTCGTGTGGCTCTACATCATGGAAACGATTAACCAGAGCATTACGCTGTTTGCGCGCGAAGAGAGCTTCATCAAGGGCACGACGTTGCCACTAACAGTCTATGTGATGCGCCTTGCCATGCAGTCGGTCATCCGGGCCGCCTATGCACTTGCCGGATGCATCGCCATTTTGGCGCTGAGCGGCGTGGCGTTTTCCGCAGGCTGGATGTGGTCACTTGCAGGGATCGTGCTTCTGCTTGTGGTGACGCCGGCTGTCATTATCGTCATTGCCTTTTTGGGAGCGTATTTTCCCGACAGCCAGTTCGTAGTTTCCAACCTGATGCGCATTGGCATGTTCCTTACCCCGGTATTCTGGTCCTATGAAGGCTCCGGAGGTCTGCGTCACTTTCTCTACTACTGGAACCCATTTACCTATTTCCTTGAGATTGTGCGCGCACCAATCCTCACCGGAGACATGGCGGCATACCCGTTCCTTTTTTGCCTCGCCTCCGGCTGCCTCATCTGGGCAATCGCCCTTTTTACCCTCGGCCGTTGTCGGCGACAATTGGTGTTCGTACTCTAGATGGTATTCATCCGAGCGGAAAATCTCTCCCTAACCTACACTTTACGCGAACGGCCGACTCTGGCGCGCCGGGCCCCCCACTTGGTCGGACCCGGCGGCCGGATCGAGGAAAGAGCGGGTAGGCGCCTTGTCCGAGCCTTGGAAGACGTGAGCTTCGAGCTTAAGTCCGGCGACCGGCTGGGATTGGTCGGCACTAATGGGGCAGGCAAAACCACACTGCTCAAAGTACTCTACGGGATACTTGCGCCCACCGGTGGCAAAGTAGTGACCGATGGGCGGATCGACGCCCTTTTCAACATTAACTTGGGATTTCGTCGCGAGGCAACCGGACGGCGTAATATTGAATTGCGTGGGCTGATAAACGGCTGGAGCCCGGAGGAGATCGAAGCGCGCATGGAGGAGATCATTGCCTTCAGCGAGCTTGGAGACTTTATCGACGTGCCCTTCAAAAGCTATAGCCAAGGCATGGCAGCACGTTTGGCGTTCTCCATCGCCACCAGCATGAAGCCGGAGATTCTTCTGATGGACGAATGGATCGGCGCGGGTGACCCCGGCTTTCAGGAAAGGGCCCGCCGACGGATGTCGGAACTGGCGGAGCGAGCGGGAATAATCGTGCTGGCGAGTCACAATGAGACGTTACTATCGAGGGTATGCACCAGTAGGCTGGAGCTTGAGGGCGGTAGGGTCAAAGCATTCTCGCAACGGGACCCGGAGTTTTACATTGGACAATCATGAGGATCGGTCGCGTGCGACCGGCGATACGCGAAAGCTTTTTCTGGACCTGATGGCGAAGGTCATTTTGAACCAGATCAACCCCGAAAATGGGGCCAGGATAAAGTACTTGCTTGACGCTCTCACCAGCTCGGCACCTCTTCGAGACAGACGTGCCCTTATCAGCGCGCTCGTCGACATTAGAAACCAATCTCCCGAGATCAGTGAGGCGCTCAAGGACCCGTTCGCCCGGCCAAACTGGTGGATAAAAACTCTCGGCTTTCCCTTCTCCATGATTGGCCCTGACCGGCTCGACAACGTTCGCTGGGCAGTTGAGACGGTGATTGCCGAAAATATCCCCGGAGCGCTGATCGAAACGGGAGTATGGCGCGGCGGCGCTTGCATGATGATGAAGGCAGTAATGACCGCCTACGGCGAATTGCGGGATCTCTATGTTTGCGATTCTTTCCAGGGCCTGCCTGAGATGAAAGAAGGACCGGACTCATCGCTACCTCTCAATGAGAACCCGATCCTTGCCGCCCCTTTGGACCAAGTGCAGTCGCATTTCTCGCGGCTCGATCTGCTCGATGATAGCGTTCACTTCATAGAGGGGTGGTTCGCCGATAGCATGCCACAATTGCGCACAAACGGCCCAAAGCAAATAGCGGTCCTACGCCTAGATGGCGACTATTATCATTCAACGAAGGTAGTGCTTGATAACCTCTATGATCGCGTGGTTCCGGGTGGGATTGTCATAATCGACGATTACTTCGTCTACGAGCAGTGCGCCAAGGCAGTCGAAGAGTACCGCCACCTTCACGGCGTGACACAGGAACTGCACCAGATTGATTTCGCGGGAGCTTGGTGGCGCGTCTAGCTACGCTTTTGAGCACGCGCTTCCGCGCGCTACATCAAAAAATTCGTTAGCTGGTGAAGCGTGGGTCATTGCGGCGAATATAGTTTAGGATGGTGTCGATCGCCTGATCCTGGGCATCCGCCTTGCTTCCAAGCGACATAATAGAGTCATCTTGGGCATCGTTCTTCTCGCGCGACATTTCGGCCAGAAATGATGCTAAGGCAGGTCCCAGCGAGCCGCCCGGTGTGGTAAGCGCCTGGATTACCAAAGGCTCGAGTGACAGTCGTATGGCATTGCCCTGCTCCGCCAGAAGCTGCTCAAGCCTAGCGACATGGTGTTGGAGTTGACCCTCGAACTCTTCCCTCAACAACTTGGTCTGCGTCAACATTGAAGGTTCAACTAGTGCGGCGGTGAGGTCGCCCTTGTGCACGTTGAACCACTGTTCAATCCACGCATTGAGGGCGTGGGTCTCCAGGCGTGTCGCTTCAATAGAGCGTAATCTCTCTATTCTCGTGCGATCATGGCCGCGGCTATAGATATGACCCACATCGACCGCGCCGCCATTGCGCGTGATAAGCAAGTACTCATACCGCGTCGTGTTCACGATCGCTTCACCGGTGAGACGCATGGTATCGCGTAGAATGGCGGCTTCTCTAGGGGGCAACAGTGCCAACTGGCGGAAGTCGCCTGTGGTGTCATCCCCCAGGAACAGGACGCCCAGTCCGTTCGAGTGCTCGAAATTGAAGGTGCGATTCGGATAGGCAGCCTCGATTTCAGCCCAAACTTGCCAGACTCCGAAGTCGGGATCGGTTACCATCGTGTCGTGGAAAAGGACGACCCCGTTTGGGCTCATCTTGGGGAGCCATTGTTCGAAGTCGAGCTTGACAGCGTCATACTCATGGGCGCCATCGATATGCAACATATCGATCGAGCCTTCTTCGAATTGGGTGGCGGCGTCGGAGAACAATGCGCGGATGGAGCGGACGCGATGATCGCCACGACGCTCTAGCTCGTCATGGAACTGCGCATAGACTTGCCCGGTAAAGGGGCCGGTGTGTTTGTCGCCAGTCCAGCTGTCAACAGCCACTATTTCACGTAGTTCCGGCACTTGGGAGGCGGCATCGAGAAAGGCAAAGAAGCTGTCCCCACGGTAGGAACCCAATTCCACCACACGCCCCGGTTTGAGCGACCAGATGGCCCATGCTGCAACAGGAGCCAGTCCCTGCCACGCAATCTGAGTGGTGCGGTAATCCGGGAAAAAATCGAGGACCTCGGGGGGAGGCAGAAACATGGACGCTTCTTTCATGGTCAGGCGACGAAGCGCTCCAGCGCACGGTCATAAACGGCTAGGTCTGCAGCGCAGTTCATTTCGATCTCGGGGAGCATCGCAGGGTCGACCGGGATCGCGCTTCCGCTCCACACCGCATTTTCGCGCGAGTTGATTGGTTTGGTGACCAATTCCTGCACGCGCGGATGTTGTGGATCGAAATCGATTGCCGCGCAGAACCGTTCCACCGTCGTCCGAAAGTGCTCCTGAATGATTGCATGGGAAAGCCCGTCAATGCCGATACCGTCAAGGTAGACCGACTGTGCGTTGCCTATGAAGTGAAACCGCGAAAACGCCACTACGTCCATTTCGCCCGCCATGATTGCGCGGTGCCGCTCTACGCTGTCGTCCCCGTGCAGCGCAATGTGACGATACTGAGATATGACCCGGGACACCGGGTGGCGCAGCGTCGCCAGGACGGGAGCATCGCCGAAGATGTCGGCATATTTGGGATAATGATAGTGCCCATGAATGACGTCGTATTTCTCGCAAAAGCTGGCCGGATTCGCGGCAATCCAGGGGGCGCAGGTCCGGGCCGCAGTTAGGTCGCGCTCGGTGCCATAATCCATGTAAATTCGGTCACCGTAGACGATCTTGAGCGTCTCAATGAAGTTGGTTCCAGCGGTCTTGGGAACGTGGATCGAAACAAGGGAAAGCATATCACTCCTGATTTGCGGGGGTGGCATTAGTCGATCCACCCTTTGACGAAAGCGCTTGTTACCTGTGAGACAAGCGAGGGCTTCACATGAATCTCGTCGTCTTCCCACGTTTCGGCGCGCGGCGAATTCATGACCATCTCGTAGGAAGGAAAATAATCGACGTGGTTGAAGCTGTCCCGTGCGTCCTCTGCCACAACACGTAGCTGGCTCTTCGATAGCGACGATGACATCACGACATCGTCGGCGGTCATGGTGGCCTGCAACGGCACCGGCGACACTGACAGTACGACTTTCGCCTTGGGAGCATAGGTCGAGACCAACTGGATCAGCCGATGCATCTTGTCTCGGAGGAACGCGAAATTGGGACGCATGTGTACAAAGCGACTTGGTTGCCCATTGGGACCCTCCGCTTTGACGCGGCGGGCCTCCTGCTGCATGGCGCGCGGATGAGGCGATGTGTTCAGGAACAGTCCCGATGGCCGGTCGAACCATGCCTCTACCAGGCCTAAGGTGATAATGACCACATCGGCCTCGGCCATTCGGCTGGTTGTCTCCCGGATGCTGTCTCGCACGATGGCATGCTGTTCTAGTGGCAAGAGCTTTATCCCGGAAGTCGCGGGGTCAAAATACTCGTTCTCGCCAACGCCGATATAGCGGCCGGGCTCCCGATGCGCCGGATTGAAGGTGCGCTCTAGCTCATCGATCATGGAGGGAATATTGAACTTGTTCATCGCGGCTCGTGCATCGCGATCCCCACTATAGAATTCGGCCGGAATGTTCGTACCCGCGGTCAGGCAGGCTATGCCCTGCGCGGCCAGTTCGCGCTCTATGTTGCGGGCGAAGCACGAGCCGATTGCGAAGAACTTGTGGCTGCGGCTGAGCCTGAATTTTGGCGTGCTGTTGACGAAGAAAAAGTCATTGCTGTAACGCCGTTGAGCAGCATTGGCATCGTCGCCGGTATCTAGCCATCGCTTGTATCGGTTGTCGCGATAGTTGTGGCTGATGACCTCATAGGGCGTGATATGGGGCCGGGGATCCTGAGGGGGCATTTCCAAAGCATAAACCGGGGCAAGATCTTCTGGAACACTCATGTCGCTAACTCCGCTTTGGCACGGAAAAGCCGATGTGAAAGCATGCCGGGTACATGGGCGAAACTGACGTGCCAACTCTCTGGATGATAGGTACGGGCCGCAGAGAGCCTTGCATCGACGTCGCCCACCCTCTTGGCGGCCCTGCCGATTGCCCCCGCCAGGCCGTCCACCGTGGGCTCCCCCGGTTCGAAGTTCGAAGTAAGGGAGCGGTACCATTCCGCCGGGCGGCCGGGGGCGATGTTTACCACCGTCACCACTCCCGAACGCACCATCTCGAAAGGCGGCACCGAGGGGTGAGGTGCATACATCAGGCTCATACCTAGGTCAAACGTTGCCAGGGTTTGGCGATAGGACTCGTAGTCCTTATTGGGCAAACAGGTAATACGCAGTCCATCCAGTTCGAAGCTTTCGCCCATCTTGGGCGAGCCGATCATGAAAAACTCCCAAGGCTCGGCGTCGAAGGCACCGCATCGCTTTGCGCGGGCAAGGGCCATCAGGGCAATGGTCATGAGGTTCCGCTTAGCGTGCTCTTCCGGTCGGCCGTAGAACACAAAGCGGCGGGGCGAGCGGCTGGACAACGTGGCTCGGTCAGGCAGCACGGCCGCTGGAAGTCCCTGTTCGAAGACGGCGACCTCACTATCGGGATAAACCAGCCCCTCTGACTGGAGGTGTTGCAGAAGCTTGCTTGAATTGCAGATCAGCCGCGGTCGTGGTTGCTGATGAAAGACGCTTTCGGCAAGAAAGCGTCGACTATCGTTGGCATAGAAGATACGCTCGTCTTCTTGAACGAAGTAGTAATAGCCCTTATCGTCGAGGAAACGCACCATCCTGGCTGCTACGAGCGAAGTGGTCCAGTTATAGGAGACCACCATGTCGTCAGGGTTAAGTCGAATGGTCCGACTTATGCCGACCCGCTCCAGGTGCGACTGCGTGATGACCTTGTGGATCAGCGCCCGGTCCTCGAAACTTTTGAGAAGCTCGCTCTTGTCGCCAATTGGACCCAGGACCAGGATCGCGGTCTCGTAGCCGAGCGACTGGACGAAGTTGATAAATTGAAAAAGGGCGATATACCCGCCGAAAATGACGCTGGCATTCAGGTCCGGAACAACGAACCAAATTCGTGGGGGCTGGTCCGGCTGCAAGCGGACATTGATGTCGCGGTTTACAAAGGACAGCAAGTGGTATTCGGCCCAGGCGTCGGCCGATACAGATGGAGCCCCATCGGGGCGGCCCAATTTTGGATGCAGGGCCACCCTTGTTAGTTGGCCGAGTACGCTCAACTTGCTACGGATGCTTGGTGTCCGGTGCACCAGCAGCAGGCCTGCGGCGATCTTGTGGGAAATTGTTATCCTGGAGCCGCTCACTCAGTTTCCTTTTGCTGCTCGTCCCAGTTTGGGGCTATGACGCGGGTCACCAGATGCGTCTCGCGCTGCGTAATACGCGGCGATCCGCTCCCTGTCAGCATCCGTGGCCGCAAGCTTGGATTCTCCCCAACGCAAAGGTCGCAGCGGAGTCTCCAGCGCCCGCCAAAGCGGTGTGTCGCCCAGATATTCGCGTTTTTCATCGATCTTGGCCAATGGCAGCTGGTTCCACAGACGGATGGCTTTCTTCACCGCGCGATGCAATTCGGAAACGGCGCGGCCGGGGGACTCATTGAGCCGCCGGCTCACCAGCAATTCGAACCGGCTGAACTCTTCAGATTCGACCCCGATGGTGGTGCGCAAAAAAGCTTGCGGTGAGCGGAACATGTCGCTGAACTCGCCCCACCGCACCGACGGGAAATGCGCACCAAAGCTGGTCTCGATGAGTTTCCAATCATAGCTCCTCAATGCCACGCCGGCCAGATCAGACTCGTTCAACATTATCCCTTCCACGAGCCAGTCGGAAAAGCTGGTATTGATCCAGGCGTGTGCGTAAAGCCACCGATGAAAGCTGCGTAGGCCAGCAACGCGATCTCGTCGCGTGTAAACGATCTCTGCCCTCGGAAACAGGGCCGCAAGTCGTCTAGCAATCTCATCCATGCTGACGACATCGGTAAAGCTCAGGCGTTCCTCCGAGAGGAAACGCGGCAGTAGGCTGCCGTCGGGGAGCGGTTGGGCGGCAGGCGCGTGGGCCAGCCAGTCGTCGACGGCCACCTTCGCCGCTCCTTGGTCATAGGAATGGGCGGCCTTGGTAACACTATCGATCGCGCGGTGTAGCGCCACGCACTTTTCATAAGGGACGGTCGGATTCCACCAAGGTTTGCCCATGAAGCACACCGATTTCAGGGCCGGAAAGACGAGCTCTTGGAATGTCGTCGTTCCCGTCTTGGGCGGCCCGATGTGCAGAATGGTGCGGGATTGAGTCATCCGAAAAATCTCACTATGGCCGAACGACCAGCCGGTGCACAACGGCACGCACGCTCGCCCGCCATTCGGGTGCCGACCACCCGAAGCTGCTTGTAATTTTGTCTGTTGCGAGTCGAGAACTGGCCGGTCGGCGAGCCTTGGTGGGGTATTGGCTTGTGGCAATATCTAGCACTTGTGCATAGGGCCCGCCATGTTCACGACTGGCGCTAAGAACATGGCGAGCAAGATCTGCCCAATTGGTCACGCCCGCTCCTGCTACGTTGTAGATACCCCATGGTTCTGGTCTTTCGCGGCCAAGAGCATTGGCCACATGCAGGATTGCGTCTGCGATGTCGAGTGCAGAGGTCGGATTGCCGCATTGGTCCGCCACTACAGAGATCTCTCCGCGTTCAGAGGCAAGGCGCAGCATTGTCTTTACGAAATTCTGGCCGAAGGGACTGTAAACCCAGGCGGTGCGCAGGATCAGATGACGTGGGTTGGCCTCTGCCACTGCGTTCTCCCCTGCCAGCTTGGAGGCGCCATAAACGCTTTGTGGCGCGGGCAAGTCGTCCTCCGTATAGGGGCGTTCGCTTCTGCCGTCGAAAACATAGTCCGTGGAAAGGTGAATAACCGGAATGCCAAGGTTTGCGGCCGCTTCAGCCACGGCCCTGGCGCCCCCCTCGTTGATTGCATAGGCGATATCCGGTTCGTCCTCCGATTGGTCGACCGCTGTAAAAGCCGCGGCGGAGACGACGATATCGGGTTGTACCGACGCGAGTGCGGGCATGATCGTCTCGGGTCTTGTCAGGTCGAGCAAAGGACGACCAACAGTGATGACAACGACTCTGTCGCGCGTCGATGCGCGTTCGGCAAGGCTGCGGGCTACTTGGCCTTCGTGGCCGGTCACCGCGATTCTCATGCAACGATGGCCTTTGAGTTGCCGAGGCGCTCGCCGGCATAGCGCTGCTCCCGAACTGGCTTCCACCACCAATCGTTCTCAAGATACCAGTCGATCGTCTTGGCAAGACCGGTCTCAAAAGTTTCCCGGGGTGTCCAGCCGAGTTCGCGCTCGATCTTGGAAGCATCGATGGCATAGCGTCTGTCGTGCCCAGGCCTGTCGGTCACGAAGGTTATTAGCTCGCGAAAGCTTGTTCCCTTTGCGCGCGGGCGCCTTACATCGAGCTGCGCGCAGATCGCCTCGACTACTGCTAGGTTGGTGCGCTCGACCCGTCCTCCGATGTTGTAGCTCTCTCCTACGCGGCCCTTGCTAACCACTAGAGCTAGGGCACGGGCATGGTCTTCGACGTAGAGCCAGTCGCGGATGTTCGCGCCGTTGCCATAGACAAGCAGGGGCTTTTCTGCGAGCGCGTTGAGGATAGTGAGCGGAATGAGCTTCTCCGGGAAGTGATAGGGCCCGTAGTTGTTGGAGCAGTTGGAGAGGACCACCGGCAAGCCGTAGGTTTCGTGCCAGGCGCGTACAAAATGATCCGAGGCAGCTTTTGAGGCGGAGTAGGGCGAGGAGGGCGCATACGGCGTATCTTCGGTAAAGACGCCGCTCTCGAATGGAAGGTCGCCGAACACCTCATCGGTCGAGATATGATGGAAGCGGAAGCTCCGCCGCCGGCCTGGCGGCAGTCCGCGCCAGTACTCGAGCGCCGCGTTGAGCAGGCGAAAAGTTCCCACGACATTGGTCTCGACGAACGCTTCGGGACCGTCAATCGATCGATCAACATGGGTTTCGGCAGCGAGATGCATAACAGCATCGATCCGCTCAGCCTGCATGAAGTTGATCAGGCCACCGTCGCAGATGTCAACGTGGTGGAAGACGTAGTTGGGGCTGTCGGCGATGTCCCGCAGCGACCCAAGATTGCCAGCGTAAGTGAGCTTATCGACGTTGACGACCCGCTCTGCCCCGTTTGCCACCAGGTGGCGACAAACAGCCGATCCTATGAATCCAGCACCGCCGGTCACCATTATCCGCATGCTTTTTTCAATCTGTTAAGTGTCAAAGTCAAATAGGTCAGCGGCCGCAAGCGGCAGTGCGTCCCGGTCCTTTGGCGAAAGCTGCACCATGTCGGCAGTGAAAGGCCACGCGATACCGATTTGCGGGTCATCGAAGCGGATAGAGCGGTCATGTTCAGGTGAGTAGTAGTCGGTCACCTTATAGACCACTTCTGTCGCTGGCTCGAGTGTGACGAAACCATGGGCGAAGCCCACCGGCACCAGTAGCTGGTTCCACTTTTCGGCGGAAATCTCCAACCCAACCCATTTGCCTAATGTTGGCGAGCCCCTCCGGATGTCGACGGCAACATCAAAGATGCGGCCTCGCACGACGCGCACCAGCTTGGCCTGTGCTCGCGGCTGAAGCTGATAATGCAGTCCCCTGAGCACACCGGAAACTTCAGAATAGGAGTGGTTATCTTGCCGGAAGACGAGGTCCACTCCGTGTTCAGCTAGCGCCTGGGCGCTATAGGTCTCAGAAAAGAAGCCACGCTCGTCGTCGAACTTTCGTGGAACGATTTCTACGACACCTTCCAGGCTGGTGGGCTTAAGGTCCAGCATCCGCTAATTCCTTTATTCGGCGGCGTAGGTAGCTGGCATACTCGGTCTTGCCTAGCTGACCAGCCCTGTTGAGTACCTGGTCGGCCGTTAGATAGCCGAGCTCAAGCGCAATCTCCTCCAGACACATGATCTTCATTCCCTGGCGCGATTCTATTGTGCGTACGAATGATGAGGCGTCATGCAAGCTGTCGTGTGTTCCGGTATCCAGCCAGGCGAATCCCCGGCCCAGCCGGCAGACATGCAGATCTCCTCGCTCAAGATACGCACGATTGACGTCGGTGATTTCGAGCTCGCCTCTCAACGACGGCTTTATCGACGCAGCAATATCGAGCACATCGTTGTCGTAGAAATAGAGGCCCGTGATTGCCCAGTTCGATTTCGGATTTGGCGGCTTTTCCTCGATCGTGTCCGCATGTCCGGTAGTGCTGTTGAAGCTGACAACACCATACCGGCTCGGGTCCTTCACGTGGTACGCGAAGACAGTCGCACCCGTCTTGCGCTCGATTGCCTCGCGGCAAAGCCTCGCCAGCCCTGTGCCGTAAAAGATATTGTCGCCGAGAATGAGCGCGGCCGGGTCGTTGCCGACGAAGTTCCGTCCGATGATGAATGCTTCAGCCAATCCATTGGGCTGGCATTGTTCAGCGTACGAGAGCGATATGCCAAAATTGCTGCCGTCACCCAGCAACTCACGAAATTGGGGTAGATCGCGAGGTGTTGAGATGATCAGGACTTCGCGGATGCCCGCGAGCATCAAAGCACCAAGGGGATAGTAGACCATGGGCTTGTCGTATACGGGAAGGATTTGCTTGGAGACGGCCAAAGTCAGCGGATACAGGCGGGTACCGCTTCCTCCGGCCAGGATTATGCCCTTCATACGATGAAATTTTGAGTGCTAGCCATGCTGACGCTCTTAGCCGCAATCGCCAACCGCAATCAAGCATAGATGCCGATTTTTTGGCAACGCCCTGTTGATTGTCACCGAGATCTGACCCGTTAGGGGCAGGAGTTTTCACTGAGAAAACGTCTCGATGACAATCCGGGTCAAAATCCTGGCGACAATCAGCAAACGCCCGTCAGCTCAGTACCGACGCTATGCGCGATTGACCGCTTCAAGGCCATCGTTGGGCCGCTTGCTATCTGAACTATTCGACGCGGCAATCAATGGTGATCCTCGCCGCGAGGCATACCATCTGATGAGCGCGTTCTCAGGGGCGACCAGCCGAATGTTCGCGCCGGCCACGACCCTCCGCTCTGCCTCTTGTTCCGATTCGAACGGACTCCGACGCAGCCATGAAGGTGGCGAGCTTGGGTCCGAACAGGGTTCTAATCGGCAACAGGTGCCGCGATTCATCTCTGTATTTCAATGGTGTAGGTGTTCGCAGTTCTGTTCTGACCGGCGCGCCAAATTTATCCTTGTATTACAATGAGTTGAAGAAGGGGCGAGCCGACTTGAGGTGCGTCGAAGGGAGCTCTGCGTAAGCAGTGCGCCTCGGCTTTCCGCTGCTTCAGTCGATGTTTCCGCGCCGTTGCCGCCGCCGCCCTACTGCGTAAGACACTGATTTTCTTGCGAAGCAAAGGTTCGGAGGTCGAAGGGGCGTTCGACCGCTGCCCACAAGGGCAGCGGTCAAGGCCCTCCTTGCTGGGTGTAAGGGGTGATGCAATCGGGGCCATATGAGCGCGATATCGGCGACATGGGTGTAGCGGCTGGTCACGGTGGCATCGCCAAACTATCGACGCCCGCGCTGTGCCAATGCGCCTACTGGCGTTGAGGCTCGCTCAGGTCACGGCACGGATAGGACCGTCGCTAGCGGCTGGGCCGGGCAACGCTGGGGGCTGGCATCCTCGATCGTTGATCCAACGTCGACGGATTTTGCAATTCGGCTGTCTATACAGTTAGGCTGTCTTGGTCGCACCCGTGCTTCCACTAGACCAGTCTTCGAACGTCGTTGCCTCGAGACTGGGCGTCCGATGACTGATTAGAAATGCAGCCATATCCGCCGGGGGAAGTGGACGGCCAAATAAGTAGCCTTGCAGCTGATCACAGCCTAGGCCTGTAAATAAATCGTCTTCCTCCTGTGTCTCTACGCCTTCAGCAGTCAAATTCACACCAAGTGAACGGCTGAGTGATGCGATCGTATCCAGTATTGGGTGGACCGTCGCTGCGTTCTCTCGCCAGCTTTTGGCGAATGACTGGTCGATCTTTAGCTTGGTAAAGGGCAACTGCCAGAGAGAACTTAAGTTTGAGTAGCCGGTTCCGAAGTCGTCCATTGCGATACTTACACCAAGGTCCCGCAATGCTTTCAACTCTGAGAGGACGACGTCGGTCCGCTCCATAACAAGGCTTTCCGTGATTTCCAGCTCAAGGCGGTGCGGATCCAAACCACTGTCCTTCAGTGCCTGCAAGACGACATCGACCAGCCCTTGATCCGCCTCAAAATTTCGGCCGAATTGAGCGGCTGACAGATTAACGGAGACCGTAAGATGCTCCGGCCAGGTCGCGGCAAAGCGACAGGCCGATCGAATTACCCAGTCTCCGATGCGGCTGATTGCCCCGATTTCTTCAGCAATTGGTATGAACTCGCCAGGCGAGATCATCTCACCAAAGCCATCAGGGAGCCGGATCAGGGCCTCGAAACCCTCCAGCTGCTTGGTCCTGGCACTGAGGATCGGCTGAAAGAACAGTATGAACTCCTGGGCGTGCAGAGCCTCCCAAATGCGAGTTTCGAGGCGCCGCCGTCGGGTGAGCACTTGCTGCATATCCGGTGTGAACAGAACATTGCAGTTTCTACCCACCGTTTTTGCGCGGTATAGAGCGATATCGGCCCGCTTCACAAGTTCGTCAACGGTCACCTGGCGATCAGCGATGCCGGTTCCCACACTGGCGGAGATATTGATCGTGTGGCCCGACAGCGTGAAAGGTTGCGCCAGGCCCTTTACGATAGCCTGCCCGAACACCAAAGCGTCTTGCGGGGCGGCTACGTTTGTTTGCGCGATCACGAATTCGTCGCCACCGAAACGCGTCAAAAGGTGATGCTCTCCGCAGAGCTCTTTGAGCCGCTCCGCAGTCTGTTTAATCAGTTCGTCACCAGTATCGTGACCCATACAGTCGTTAATGTCCTTGAAGCGGTCTAGATCGACGAAATGAATTGCCACCGCTGTACGTCCGCCCATCTCCTGGGAAACCAGTTCCGAGAAGCTGCTTCGGCTGAGAAGGCCCGTCATGGCGTCGTGATGGGCCAGGTATTGAAGGTGCCGCACCGCGTCGTTTTTCTCTTTGGTGCGGCGGGAGACGAGAAGGCCAATTCCCAATAAAACGGCGATGAGCAGCGCTGCAACGGTCGCAACCGCTGAAATGATGTAGCGACTCCTGAGTTCGGCGCCGGCGAGATATGGCTCAACCACCTTGGAAACTTCCATCACTGCGCGCACATCGTTCAATTGCCAGTCTCGGCGGACGGAATCTGGATGATTGTTGTGGCACGACACGCAGGCTGGCGCGGTCATTCGGTCCGCTACGGCGACGCGCATTACGCGCTGTCCGTTGATGATTTCCTCACGCGCGAAAACGGCATCAGGGTCGGTTTGGAAGGCCTTCCATGCCACCTCTTGGAAATTGTCCATCCGGCGCTCTGAGCGATGGGGCCACGGATATGGGCTAATCAAGGCGAGCTGCAGGTCTCGCTCAGAAAGGAGGTCGGAAATATCCTTCACGAACGTGGCCGGCAAAGGTATGCCCGTCGCTTCAGCTTCATGATCGATGGATGGCTGCATCGCTCCGGTCACTAGGGCCTTAGCGACCACGCGGGTGGTGTAATATCCACGTATGATCTTGATCTGGTCGGCTACTTCCACATTGCTTTGCAGGGTCGACTCAAGGGCAGCGGATCTGAGTGCCCCAGGCAAGTAAAGCATTAGGCCGCCGACAGTTCCGACGATTAGAAGGACAACAGGCAGGACGACATGCCAGATGGTGCTTACGTTGAAGGTCGCCGAACTCCTCGATGACATTCTGCCACCCTCCCAGCGTTCATCGAGGCAGTAAACACCGCCGAAGATTAAGGAAACGCTATGTGGCGGTCGGAGGGGCTGGTCCTTCCATGAGGCGCCGCCTTACACACTCGACTCTATTGAAGAGATGATCGGCGGCCGAAACATCACCTTCGAGGTGACGTGCCCAAGTTATGAATATCTCTGCCCACTTCGGGTGAGCTGGTATTATCTGTGAACTGAGCCCAAGGTCCTCTCCGGCTTACTTCTCCTCGACGCACAGCCGCCCGTGCGATCAGTTCACGGAACACTGAAACGTCGTCGACACCGTAACGAGAACTGGCGCTTCACATCTGATGGCCACTCTTCAATCCTGAGCGGCCCCGACCAGCGTCGCCGCTCCGGGTCGACCCATCGTCGCCATCAGGGGTAAGCATTGGGCTCTGAGGTAGCGTGCCGTATCGTCGTTGGGTGAAGAGTCGAACGGTGGGGCATCTGCCATGCCCTGCACCGCGCGCGTCCAGCACTGTTACCAATTGGCTCAGGTAATTTCAGTCGGGCTGCCAAGACGCACGCCCGCCAATTTCCCGTTCTGCCAAGCCAGATCACAGGGCTCAATTGCCTGCTGGACCAGAATTCTGAAGGTTGCTGGCAGATCTACAGGTTCGGCCAACTCAATGGTTAAACCCGAACCTGATCTGTTGATCACAACCACTGGGAAGCGCGTAAGGTCGTCGTCAAGGACAAGCATGGCCGGCATCCGCTGGCGGTATCTGGTCGCAAGCCGCCGTTCCTTTTGTCCTCGCACGCTGCATCTCCAGATCTAACCGGCTGGTGGCCTAAAAACACGCACCGTCAACGCGCGCCCAAGGAAACCGAGCCATAAGCGTAGTACCGCAGAACTTGTTATTGAAGTCTCAAGCTGAAGCCGGGCAGGTCCTTAAAGTGCGCAGTGCTTCCAAACAGGCAGCAGCAGCTTCGCGGCCCTTGTTGTGCTCGTCCTTGCGGCTGCGCAGGATCGCCTGTTCATCGGTATAGGTGGTCAAAATGCCAAAAGTAATAGGCTTGCCGGTTTCCAGGCCAGCCTGCATCAATCCGTGGGCGGCCGCCTCGCTGATATATTCGAAATGAGCCGTATCACCCTTGATGACGCAGCCCAGGCAGATCACGCCATCGAAGCCGGATTGTGCCAGGCGCTTGGCGATGAGCGGAATTTCGAAGGCGCCAGGCGCCGAATAGATGTGGTCTGGCGCTATCGAAACGCCGTTTTCCGCCAGATAGGCCAGTGCACCATCGCGCAGGCCGTGGGTAACCTCGGGATTGAACTGGCTGACGACAAGGGCAAGGCGAGGTGTGGTTTCAGACATTCTGGTTCTCATGTTCCTGATGGGTGAAGGTGTGGCCGAACTTGTCCCGCTTGGTCGCGAGATAGCGCCAGTTGTAGGGATTGGCTGGGATTTCGAGCGGCACGCGCTCGGCGACATCGATGCCGAACTGCTCGAGTGAAAGGGCCTTGTCCGGATTGTTTGATAACAGCCGTAGGCGCTCGATGCCGAGCGCGCGCAGGATCTGGCTGGCAATACCGTAGTCGCGGGCATCGGGCGCAAAGCCCAGGGCCGTATTGGCTTCCACCGTGTCGTGGCCCTGGTCCTGCAGGGCATAGGCACGGATCTTGTTGGCAAGGCCGATGCCGCGGCCCTCCTGCCCGCGCAGATAGATCAGGGCGCCGCCATCACCAGTGGCGATCTGGCACAGAGCCTCCTGCAGTTGTGGTCCGCAATCGCATCTGAGCGAACCCAGTGCATCGCCGGTGAGGCATTCTGAGTGCAGGCGTACCAGCGGCGTGCGCCCCAGCGGATTGCGGATCAGCGCCAGGTGCTCGGTCCCGTCCAACCGGCTGCGGAAGGCTCGAACCTCCAACGGGACGGGGGAGTGTTTGGTGGGCAGCTCGGATCGCGCCACCTCGTCCACCAGAGTCTCGTTAGCGAGACGATGGGCGATGATGTCCCTTATGGTCAGAATGGGCAGCTTGTGTTCCCGGGCAAAGATATCGAGATCTGTCCGCCGCGCCATCTGTCCATCGTCGCGCATGACCTCGCAGATCACGCCGGCGGGCTGCAACCCGGCCAGCCGCATCAGGTCGATAGCGCCCTCAGTATGGCCATCGCGCGCCAGCACACCGTTCTCGGCTGCCCTGAGGGGAAAGACGTGACCCGGCGAGGCGATATCGCTTGTCCTCACATCGGGGTTGGCCGCAACCCGAATTGTCCTGGCCCGATCATGCGCCGATATGCCGGTGGTGATCCCTTCGACAGCCTCGATGGACACAGTAAAGGCGGTCGAACGCCGGGCCCGGTTATTGGCCACCATCGGGGGCAGGCCAAGCCTGTCCACCTGTTCGCCGGTGAGCGCCAGGCAGATCAAGCCGCGTCCATGGCGGGCCATGAAGTTGACCGCTTCCGGGGTCGCAAATTCGGCGGCAATGACGAGATCGCCCTCATTCTCACGATCTTCGTCATCGACCAGGATCACCATGCCGCCATTGCGCAATTGGGTCAGGGCTTGAGATAGGGCAGACATAGCCGCTCCACATATTTGGCCATGACGTCGACCTCGACATTAAGATCGTCGCCAATGGCGAGGGTATTGAGATTGGTGTGCTCCCAGGTGTGGGGGATGATGGTCACCAGCACCGCAACGCCCCCGTCCCGCTGGTCGAGGCCATTGATGGTGAGGCTGATGCCATTGAGGGCGATGGAGCCTTTTTCGACGCAATAGCGTCCAAGGGCGTCGGGCAGCACAAAGACGTGCTTGTAGGCGCCATCGGTCTCGACGCGCTCCACCAGCCGCGCCAGTCCGTCGACATGACCCTGCACCAGATGTCCGGAAAGCCGCGTGTCGAGCGTTACCGCGCGCTCCAGATTGGCGTATTGGCCGACGGCCAGGCCACCCAGATTGGTGCGCGCCAGCGTTTCGGGGCTGATGAAGAAACGGGCGCGGCCGGCGCCATCGAATTGGGTGACGGTGAGGCACACGCCGTTGACGGCAATGCTCTCGCCCAGCGACAGGTTCGGCCAGCCGCTTTCGAGTTCGATTTCCAGCGAGCCGCCATTGGGCGCGGCCAGAGAGACGCGTGCGCGTTTTTCAATGATGCCCGAAAACATCTTTTTCCTTTCCGTGTGAATAAGCTTGGGAAGTCAGGTTGTGGCGAACGGTCACCCGGTCGGTCCCGTCGGGATTGGCGGCCTGCTCGATCAGAACATGCTCGTCCCAGAGGCCGGTTGTGAGCAGATGCGCGGTCAGGGTCGGACCGGCTTCGACCAGCACTTCCATTCCGCCCGCCGCGCCGATCGCTTCCAAGGCGTGGTGCACGTCATCGGCCAGGTGCAGGGTAAAGCCGCGCTGTCGGGCAGCATCCAGATAGGTCTCAATGACCCGCCGGCGCCGGTCAAGGATGACCAGCATGCGTTGCTTTTCCGGGTGGTCTGGTACGCGCCGCACGGTAAAGAGAGGGTTGTCCGCAAGAACCGTCCCCGAGCCTGTCAGGATGGCATCGGCCCGACGCCGCAGACGATGGGCCAGTTCCAGCGAGGAAGTGCTGGTAAAGGTTTTGCGCCCGGCAGCCGGTACCATGCTTCCCGACGCGGAAATGGCCTGCTTAATGGTGATGAAGGGCAAGCCTGTTTGGCTGCGCTTTGCGAATGGCGCGAGCAGCCGGTTGGCTTCTCCAAGCAGCACAGCGGCCTCGGGGTGGTGCAGATCGGACAAGATGTGCACACCGAGCCCCGCTGCGCGCAGGCGTTCGGCGCCGCCGCCCGTGACCCGGGGATTGGGGTCACGGCATGCAATCCAGACCTGGCGTGCGCCCGTGGTCAGGATGGCCTCCGCGCAGGGTGGTGTGCGGCCGTGGTGGTTGCAGGGTTCGAGCGTCACCACGACGCTGTCGATCTTGTCCGCAAGGCCGGTCGCGCGTGCCAGCGCTATGGCTTCCGCTTCGGCATGGGGTAGACCCGCCCGCCGATGGGCGCCGGCGGCCAGCTCCAATCCCCTTGCATCCAGCAGAACGCAACCGACCGGCGGATTGGGCGCCGTGGCGCCCTCATGGGCCCGCGCCAAATCCAGCGCACGCGCAAAGGCGCGCAGGATCGGCTGCGGCGGAAGATCTGGATTGGGGTAAACTGCGCTTTCGTTCATGCCCGTCCCGTCGTCACCAAAGACGCGTTCCAGGGCAAATGACGACAAGCACGCGCTGTCCGGTGAACGGAAAGCGCGCGTCGACGATCATCGGTTCTCTTCCATCCGGACTATACCGTCGGCCCCGGAATTACACCGGGTCTGCTGACCCCATCCCGAAGGATGGGCGCTCGCGGGCTGATGTGCCGAAAAACACAATTACCGCCGGTGGGGAATTCCACCCCGCCCTGAGAACACTTGCAGGTAACCTGCTTCAATCTGACTTAGAGCAAGGGCGGCAACAGAGCAAGAAGGCACATCAACGTGCCTTATCCCGGGCATGTGCATGCAATTCATCTCAATAGCGATTCAGTTCGAATAGGAACCGTACTTGAGTCTGACCAGACACTGGGCGACCGGCCCTGATGAGCCGAAATCCGATGAGGGTATTCATGAAAAAGTCTCTTCTTCTGTCTTCAGCGCTGTCGGTGGTCGCTGCGTTTGCGGTCGCTGGTCCAGCTTTGGCCATCGGTTCAGGCGATGTGCCTGCTCCTGTGGATTTGATTGACATGGCCGGCCCGGGCCAAAGCCACACCAATGACAGCGGCATTTCTGGCTTTGACGGAAACCAGGGAAATGATCGCAAGGTGGGCAATGCCGGCGGCGGATCCGTGTCGGAGCCCATCGACGAACCGGTCGAGGAGCCGGTGTACGACGGTGGGGTCTGGTAATATTGCCAAATCCCCGCAGGGCAGCCTCAAGTTGCGAGACTGCCCTGCGAGTCAAAATTGAGTTCAGTTGCACGCTCGCATGGGTTGGCGCACGAACAGACTGAACCTAGCCACGGCCGCGATAGCTGGGGACGCCAGTGTCTGGTAGCCAGAGATGGCTTGGCGGAGTGTTGGTCTGCCAGAAGACGTCAATCGGCATGCCGCCTCTCGGGTACCAGTAGCCGGCAATTCTGAGCCAGCGAGGCTCGAGCAGACCCACCAAACGACGCCCGATCCCGACTGTGCAATCCTCATGAAAGGCCCCGTGGTTGCGGAAGGCCGTCAAATAGAGCTTGAGGGATTTCGACTCTACCAGCCACCTGTTCGGAACGTAATCGATGACCAGGTGGGCAAAATCGGGTTGACCTGTGACCGGGCAAATTGACGTGAACTCAGGCGCGGTGAAGCGGGTCAGGTAATCGGTATCCTCGTGGAGATTGGGCACGCGTTCCAAAACGGCCGTCGTGGGGTCAGTGGGTGCCGGAACATCGCGCCCAAGCTGGCTCAGGCCAAGATGCTGCTCGCTCATGCCTGTGCTCCCTCAATGGGAGCCGTTGACGTGCGGCGTGTCTGCAACAGATGAACCAGTGGCAATGCCAGTACCACCATCCAGCTTTTGCCTACAACCTGACCCCACATCAAGTCTGTGCTGCCAAATGCCAGTTGCAGAAAGATCAACGTATCCACAAAGAGCCCGACGATACTCGAGGCGAACACGGCGAGAAGCAAGCCGCGACGCCGCAAGGGCGTGAATACCGCCATGTCTGCCAGTTCGGACACCAGAAATGCTGCAGCCGACGCAATCACCAGGGCGGGCGGCGCGATCGTGGCTGAGATGGCTGCACCAGCGACGATGGCGGCAATGGCCCAGATTGCACCAAGACGCTGTTGCACAAAATCCCGGAGGACAAATGCAAGGCCGGCCACCAGCACACCGCTGGGCGCCAGGAGGCCGGGCGCCACTGGCACAAGACAAGGGCCATCCGGAACGCAGACGGTTCCAACATTGCCAATCATCCAGTTGGCCAGTGGTACTGTCAGGGTGAAGGCGGCAATAAGGGCTATGCCCTCGACCTTCCAACGAAGGTCAGGCGTATTTGACATGGTTTTCTCCTGCTTTCAGGCAACACAGACCTGAGCGGAGCTTTCATTGCGGGAATAGTCCGTGCTTCGCAAGGGGCGAGCCCCGGCAAACCAACTGGCGCCGGAGTTCGGTGACCTCCCTGAAGACGTCGTGGCGGAGCGTCGGAACAGTCGCAGGTCCGACATCTGATTGGACTTAGGGGCGCCCGCCGCCTTTTCCACCAGCATTGTCACTGCCGGAATTGCCGCGACCCTCCTTGTCGTTGCGTCGTTCGTGAGCACCCTCGTTCTGTGCAGACATCCACGCTCATATCGAACGTGAAACTAGCCAAAAATTTAGAGTCTTCAGCTAATCCTAGTGGCGAGTGTGAGAGGTACACGGGTATCCACACGCAAAGTTACAGGGGCGAGCGCGGTTATAGCGCGGCAATCTGGATGAGACGCTGGCGACAATCTGGATGA
>NZ_JAMZCU010000020.1 GCF_024273195.1 Devosia ureilytica
TACCCAATTAGCGGATTCCCGTTGGTTTCGTGATGTGATTCAAGTTCCGTCGAGGACGGAGGCTCGAATGATGAAGCACTTGTATTGGCTGAACGATGCGGAGTGGGAGCGGATTGCGCCCTGGTTGCCGAGCGGGCGCCGCGGTGCACATCGGGTTGACGACCGACGGGTGGTGTCTGGGATCATCCACATGCTCAAGACCGGCGCGCGGTGGCGTGACTGCCCGGCTGAGTACGGCCCCTACACGACGATCTACAACCGCTTCAATCGCTGGAGCAGGCAAGGCGTGTGGGAAGATGTCTTTTATGCCCTGACTGGCTCCAGCGGTGTCGTTAGCACCACCGCTGTCGATAGCACCCACGTCAAAGCGCACCGTTCGGCCTCGGGCGGAAAAGGGGGGACTTTGCCCAGGCTATCGGACGCTCACGCGGCGGACGGACGACCAAGATTCATGCGCTGACCGATGAAAGCGGTCGCCCGCTGGCCCTAACCCTAACACCGGGCCAAGCCCATGATCTGACCGGCGCAGAGGCCTTGCTGGCACGTGTGCCCACACCGCGCAAACTCCTCGCAGACCGAGCCTATGACGCGCGAAGGCTCCGTGACTGGCTGGCCGAAAGAGGCTGCGAAGCCGTCATTCCACCCAACCCAACACGCAAGCACCCACACGCCTATGACCCGGTCGCCTACCGGCTCCGCAACGTCGTCGAACGCATGTTCTGTCGGCTCAAGGATTTCCGCCGCATCGCTACACGATACGACAAGCGAGCCGACACATTCCTGTCCGGCGTCTTCATTGCAGCCGCGCTCTCGTGGTGGGTCAATTGAGTCCAGACCCTA
>NZ_JAMZCU010000021.1 GCF_024273195.1 Devosia ureilytica
TCCCAGACATTGCCGGACCGGCTCATCGAGCAGGTGATGCCGTGATCGGCCATCAGCCGCTGGAACTGCTCGCTGGTATATTGGCTGCCCTGGTCGGAGTGGTGCAACAGGCTGTCGGGCTTGCCGCGACGCCAGATGGCCATGATCAGCGCATCGGTCACCAGTTGAGCGGCCATCGACGCGCTCATCGACCAGCCCACCACCCGGCGGGAGTAGAGGTCGACCACCGCCGCCACATAGAGCCAGCCCTGGGCCGTCCAGATGTAGGTGAAGTCGGCGATCCACTTCTGGTTCGGAGCGGATGCCACGAACGCCCGGTCCAGGATGTTGGGCGAGACCGCATGGCGCTGCCCGCCATCCTTGGGCAGTCCACGCCGGCGGGGACGTGCCCGCAGACCTTCCTGGCGCATCAGCCGCTCGATGCGATGCAGACCGGCGTCGAGCCCTTCGGCCAGCACGTCGTGCCAGACCCGACGGGCGCCATAGGTGCGATCGCTTCCGGCAAAGCTTGAACGGATGCCTGCGACCAGCACCTCGTCATACTGAGCCCGTCTACTCGGCGAGCGGTTGAGCCAGGCATGAAAGCCCGAGCGAGACACACCGAGCGCCTCGCAGATCCACGAGACCGGCCAGATCCCTCGGTGCTTCGCAACAAAAGAGAACCTCATATCGAGTCCCTGGCGAAGTAGGCCGCGGCTTTTTT